>CAVQCI010000001.1:0-1474297 GCA_963710985.1 uncultured Actinomycetes bacterium
GCATGACGGTGTCGCCGCCTCCCATCCACTTCAAGGGAAGGACGGCCCAGCGCGGCTTCACGTACACGCGGGTCCGGGCCAGCAGCCGGGTCCTGTCCGGAGCGATCTCCTTCAGGCAGAAGGCCCACGCCATATCGATGAACACGGGTGGGTTCCGCTTCGGGTCCAGTTCTCGCCCTGTGACCGGATGCCGCATCGAATGCAGGAGCAGCGTGCGGGGCGGGTCGACCGAGATCACCTTCCAGGCTCCAGTCCCCTCGTCACACCCGGGACCGTCCAACCACACGTCGCCCTGCCGGGGGACGTCCTCTGCGGCCAGGATCTCCGCCACGCCGGTGTCCGCTCGCTCCAACGGGTTCCACCCGTACCATCCGCCCCGTCCGTATCCCATCTGAGCGACCCAGGGCCAGACCTCAGTTGGAGGCCCGGCGATCGTGACGGCTCGGGTCGCCTCCCACATCGGGCCGGGGACCAGTTCATCGCCAGGGAGCGGCCGCTGCTCTTCTTCCGGCGTCGCCCCGGATCGGAGCAGTCCGGGCTGGGCGAGACCTCCGAAGAGTTGTCCCGCATACTCGATCGGGCCTCCGACGCTCGTGCGGCGGACGTAGCGAAGAGCATCGGTGAGCGTGAAGCGTCGGTTCATGATCGTCCCTCCCAAGAGCGAGGATGGAGGATGCTCGACGGGTCGGTGAAGGGCATCTGGCCCCTTTGGTCAGGGACGGCCGCCGCGCCGCGCTCGCTGACCTGTCGTCTGATTCGAGCGGAGGCCTCTTGACCACCTGACCATCGCCCCTGTGGGACACGACGCAGAGGCGGGACGATGGGCCCGGGAGGAGGCATGAGGGGTCGATCATGCATCCGGGCCTTCGCGGCGACGCTGCTCGTGGCATCGACGGCCGCGGAGGGGTGGGCCGCGTCGCCGCAACCGACGTCGGGGTGGCGAGCGCCGGCGTTCGTGGGCGCCGTCGCTTCGACCCCTCGAGGTGGGTCGGTGACGACGAGGAGGAGCTCGAACGGCCGCATCGTGTTCGGGCGCTGGTCCTCCGCCGCCACGAGTGACATCTTCTCGGTGCGCCCGAACGGGAGCGGGCTCAAGAGGCTCACGTTCACCGGTGCGGGCTGGTACCCGGCATGGTCTCCCGACGGACGTCGGATCGCGTTCACCGGTCGGGACAACGCTATCTGGATCATGCGCGCCGACGGCTCGCGCCCGCGTCAGGTCACCCATCCGGGGACGGCCGACCAGGCTCCTTGCTGGTCTCCCAACGGCGTGTGGATCGCCTTCGATCGTTTCAAGGCGGCCACCCCGCCGACGGTGATCTTCGTCGTGCGCACCGACGGATCCGATCTCCGGCGGCTGCGCGGTGGGCTCGACCCTGCCTGGTCTCCCGACGGGCGCCTGATCGCGTTCACCGGCACTGACGGCATCTGGGTGATGCGGCCGAACGGCCGCGGCGCACGCCGTGTCCTTTCCGGGGATGCGAGCCAGCCCGCCTGGTCTCCGAACGGCGCACGCCTGGCGTTCACATGGGAGCTGGACATCTGGCTCGTCAAGGCGGACGGCACCGGTTTGCGCCACCTCGCCACCGGAAAGGCGGTCGACCAGACGCCGGCATGGTCCCCCGACGGTCGTCGGATCGCGTTCTCTCGCAACCGGGCGATCTGGACGATCGGAGCCGATGGCAAGGGGGCGCGCAAGGTGACCCGGCCGGGCGAACGGGCCGATGCGACTCCCGACTGGTGATCCGTGCCTCTCAGGCGGTTCGCATCTTCGGATCCGGGGCCTTCGCGCGGCCGGACCATCGACCCTGGACTTCCGACGCCCACGGCGGACGATGAACTGGGGTGGTCGGTGGATGAAGAGCCGATCGATCGTTCTCGGGCTCGCCATCATGCTGCTCGTCGTGCTGACGCCCGCGGAGGCGGACGCCGTGCTGCGGGAGCCCACCTGGGTGCGCGGATCGCCGGCGTTCCTGGACGCCGTCGCCGCCACGCCTCACGCCGGACTCGTCACCACAGGAACGATCCCGTGGGGACGTGAGGAGGTGGCGCTCTGGGTAGCCCGATACTCGAACCGAGGGCACGAACTCTGGCACCGACGATGGCACCCCGCGCGCGGCACGAGCACGAGGACCTACGTCGTGGACGAGACCTCGGCGGCCTTCGGGCCCGGCGGGAGGGTCGTCGTCGCCGGCTCCGTCTCCACCGAAGCGCCGTGTCCAGGATGGTTCGTCCGCCTGTACAGCGCGAAAGGCGATCTCCGATGGTCGCGGACGATGCCGGGTTGGCGCCGCTGCCACGCCTCCTCGATCCCCACACTCGTGACCGGCCTCGCGGTCACTGAGGACGTGATCCTCCTCGCCGCATACCGCACCGGTTGCTGCGCTGATCCGTTCAGGGACGCCATCCTGCTGAAGTTCTCGCTGCACGGCCGGCTCCGTCGCACGATCGATATCGAGCCCTCTCGCCGGGCGTGGAACGACACGGTGGAAGGCGTGACGGTCGGTCCCTCGGGCACGATCTTCGTCACAGGATCCGCCGAGCTGGGCTCCTGGGGGAATGAGGGCGGATACGTCGTTCGCCCGAACGCCGACCCCTACGTGATGGCGTTGACCCCGACCGGCGCGGTCCGGTGGAAGGCGATGCTCCGCGATGGAGGCACGGCACACCTGGAAAGCGGGCTCTCGATCGATCTGAGCGCGGGGATCCTCGGGGTCGTCGCCGACGTCCGGAACCTGAATCGGATGGTTCGTGCCCATCGCGTGGTTCGGTTCACGACGGAAGGCAAACGATCGTGGACGCGGGCGATCCCAACGCGGAAATGGGCCGCGTCCTGGGCGGAGGTCGCGGTCGCGCCGACCGGAGCGATCTCGCTCGTGGCCGACCATTCCGGCAAGCCGCTCTTGCGCACCTTCCGGCCGAACGGGATCCTTGCATGGAGCGCTCGGGTCGGGTCCGGGATGCCGCCCTCGGCCTACGATCGCCACGACGTCGACGCCACGTCTGCGGGCGTGTTCGTGGTTGGGACGCTTCGCTCTGACGACGAGCTTGTCGGCGGACGGGTCTACCGCTACCGCTCGTGAACGGGTCCTTCGGACCTTGTGCCCCATGGCTTGCGTCCTAGCCTTGGAAGCGAAGGAGCGAGGATGTCATCCCCTCCGACCGCCGGGCTCGCCCGCCGAGAACGGGGCTGGCTCACAACCTGCCTCGTCGCGGGCGTGCTCGTGACGATCGCGATTGCCTCGGCGCTCGGTATCCCGCAGGGGCAGTGGCAGCACCTGCTCCCGACGGCTGCGATCGGGGCCGCCGCGGGCGCGCTGATCTGGCTCCTCGTGCGTGGCGCGTGGCGGGTCCTGGTGGGCCTCTTCGCAGGCATCGTCGTCGGCTTCTTCGCCGGCTGGGGGGCGATGGCCGTGTGGGCAAACCTCATCCGCCAGCCAGACCCCTACGACACGCTCGGCACGGTGGTGGGTGACCTGATCGTGTTCGGATCCGTGTGGATCCTCGGATCGCTCGCCGGCCTCGGGATCGGGTCGGTCCTCGAGATCCGGCACCGCCGGGTGTCTCGGAGGTCGACGACCACGGGCTCGGGGGCATGATCGATCTGCACGTCCGTCCGGCCTTCGCCCGCTGGGCCGTTCGACCGCTCGCACGGCGGGTTCGCGCGGCGACCCTGGAGGGGTGACGACAGCGAGGAGCGCCGCGATGCAGGGGATGCCGGACTGGTTCGAGCCGTACAAGATCAAGGTGGTCGAGCGAATCCCGATCACGACGCCGCGAGCGAGCGCCGAAGGCGATCGACGAGGCGGGATGGAACACGTTCCTGCTCCGCAGTCGGAGCAGGTCACGTTCGACCTGCTCACCGACTCGGGCACCAACGCCATGAGCGACCGGCAGTGGGCGGCGATCATGCTCGGCGACGAGGCCTACGCCGGGAGCCCGGAACTTCTACCACCTCGAGGAGGCCGTCCGCCGAGCACTACGGCTACGAACATGTCATCCCGACGCACCAGGGCCGCGGCGCCGAGCACATCGTGTCGCGGATGCTGATCGCGCCCGGCGACACGTCCCGGGCAACATGTACTTCACGACGACCCGCCTGCACCAGGAGCTGGCCGGCGGCACGTTCGTCGACGTGATCGTCGACGAGGCGCACGACCCCGCGAGCCGGCATCCGTTCAAGGGCAACGTCGACCTCGACGAAGCTCGAGAGGGTGATCGCGAGGTCGGCGCCGAGCGCGTGCCGTACGTCTGTCGATCGCGGCGACCGTGAACATGGCCGGCGGCCAGCCGATCTCGATGGCGAACCATGCGGGCGGTCCGCGACTGCGCCGACCGTACGGGATCCGCGTGATCCTCGACGCGACGCGCGCCGATCGAGAACGCGTTACTTCATCAAGGAGCGCGAGCCGGGCTTCGCCGACGGAGCCGTTGCGCGACATCCTGCTGCGAGATGTGCGACGCTACTCCGACGGCTGCACGATGTCGGCGAAGAAGGACTCGCCTGGTCAACATCGGCGGCTGGATCGCGCCTGAACGACCCCGAGCTGGCGGCGGAGGCGCGCAACCTCTGCGTGGTCTACGAGGGCCTGCACACCTACGGCGGGCTCGCCGGGCGCGACCTCGAGGCGATGGCGCGTCGGGCATCGAGGAGTCCGTCGACGACGACCACATCCGGGCGCGGATCCTGCAGGTGCGCGAGCTGGGGGAGCGGCTGGAGGACCGCGGCGTCCCGATCGTCGAGCCGATCGGCGGCCACGCGGTGTTCCTCGACGCGCGCGCGGATCTACCCGCACCTCCCGCAGGAGGAGTTCCCGGCGCAGCGGCTCGCGGCGGAGATCTTCCTGGACTCGGGAACGCGGTCGATGGAACGGGGGATCGTCTCGGCCGGCCGCGACCCGGAGACGGGCGAGCATCGTCACCCCGAAGCTCGAGCTCGTGCGGCGTGACGATCCCGCGACGCGTGTACACGTCGCGGCAGCTCGCGGTGGTCGCCGCGCGGTCGGTGGCCGACGTTGCCGGACGCGCGCTGCGAGACGCGCGGCCTCGAGATGGCGTTCGAGCCCGAGTACCTGCGGTTCTTCCAGGCGCGGTTCCGCCCGCTGGAGGCATGAGCCCCGCGGAGTGACGGCGGTCACGGCGGGCCGGGCGGCCGGCGCTCTAGCGTCGGCCCATGTCGCTCCGGGACCGCCTCGACACCTTGTCCCGCGGCGAGCTCGCCGGGCTCGCGGTGGTCGTCCTCGTCACGCTGGCCGGGGTCGGCCTGTGGTACACGCGGTCCCTGCCGAAGCCGATCCAGGTGGCCGAGACACCCTCAGCGGTGGTTCCGAGTGCCCCGTCTGAGGGACCGGCGGTCTCGGGTGAGCCGTTCGCCGTCGGCGCGTCCGCGTCGGCCTCCGCGTCCGTGGCGCCGACCCAGCTGGTGGTCGACGTCGCGGGATGGGTCCGTCGTCCGGGTGTCTACCGGTTCGAGCCCGGCGCGCGGATCGTCGACGCGGTCGAACGTGCCGGGGGAGCGCGCGAAGGCGCCGACCTCATGGTCCTCAACCTGGCGGCGCCGCTCACCGACGGGCAGCAGGTGCTGGTCCCCAAGAAAGGTCAGACCCTCACGCCGGCCGGCACCGGCACCACCGGCGGCGTCGGCGGGACGTCCGGAGGTCTGGTCAACATCAACACCGCCGACGAGGCGACGCTCGAGACGCTGAGCGGGGTCGGGCCGGTGACCGCGGCCGCGATCATCAAGTACCGGGAGGAGAACGGCCCGTTCGCGTCCGTCGACCAGCTGGACGCGGTGTCGGGGATCGGCCCCGCCACGCTCGAGGAGCTCCGCGACCAGGTGACGGTGTGAGCCTCGGTGGGCGGCTGGGGTCTCGCGCTCAGCGCAGGGTCGTTCTGGTGCGGGCTGCTGTGCTGGGACCTGCGTCCATCCGCCGTCCGCGGCTGGGCCTGGTGGGTGTGGCTCCTGTTCGGAGCCGTGGCGCTGTGCGTGGCCTGGCTCGCGAGCCCGCGCGTGCGGACGACGGACCCGCTCGCCGCCGCGCGGCTGACCGCGCCTGCTCCGGCCGTGGTTGCCGCGGTGGCGCATCCGCGAATCGAGACGTCTCGCGCGCCGTTCGCCGCGCTCGCGCTGCTCACCGTCGCGCTCGTGGCGTTCGGTGTGGGCTGGGGTGGGCTCGCCGAGGTCCGCCGCGAGGCGTCGCTGCTCGGAAGGCTCGCGCCACGTGGTGTCACCGTTGAAGGCACCCTGCGGGAGGACGCATCTCCGACGTCGTACGGCTGGCGGGCGGTGGTCGACGTCACGCGGGTGTCGTGGTCGGGCGGCGCGGCCGCGGTCCGCGAGACGGTCTGGGTCGGCGGGAAGGGCGACCCACCGTCCGCGGTCCGCGGCGACGCCGTCCGGCTGCGCGGCTCGCTCGCGCTCCCCGACGACCCCGGGTTCGCCGAGGCGCTGCGGCACCGCGGCATCGCGGTCAGCGTCCGGGTCACCACGGTCGAGCTGCTCGGCCCGAACCCGAACCCGTTCGTCCACGCCACGCAGGTGATCCGCGCCTTCGTCGCGCGGACGATCGACCGGATCTTCCCGCCGCGCGAAGCGGGCCTGCTGCTCGGGCTCGCGCTCGGCGACGCATCCCAGCTGGACCCGGTCACCTCGCGAGACTTCCAGACGACCGGGCTCGGTCACCTGCTCGTGGTGTCCGGCGAGAACGTCGCGATGGTGCTGGCGCCCGTCCTCGCGTTCGCGTCGATGCTGCGGCTGGCGCGTGTCGGCAAGGTCGTGCTGGGCCTCGGGATCGTGGTGCTCTTCGTGGTGCTGACCGGCGCCGAGCCGTCGGTGCTGCGGGCGGGCGCGATGGCCACGATGTCGCTGCTCGGCGTCCTGCTCGGGAAGCCGCGGGCGACCGGGGTGGTCCTCGCCGGCGCCGTGCTCGTGCTGTTGGTCCTGGACCCGTGGCTCGTCCACGCGATCGGGTTCCAGCTCTCGGTTGCCGCTACCGCAGGCATGGTGACGCTCGCCTCGCCGATCTCCGAGCGGCTGCAACGGTTCTGTCCCAAGGCGGTGGCGCTGGCGGCCGGCACCACCATCGCCGCGCAGTTCGGCGTGACGCCGCTGCTCCTGTTCCACTTCCACGAGGTCCCCGGCATCACGATCGCCGCGAACCTGGCGGCGTTCCCCGCCGTCTCGCCGGCGCTCCTGCTCGGGATCGCCGCATCGGCGCTCGGCCTCGTGTGGATCCCGGTCGGGCGGGTGGTCGCGTTCGCGGCCCTGCTCCCGATGCGCTACCTCGAGACCGTCGCGAACGTCCTGGCGAAGGCGCCGGTCGCCTGGATCACCACGCGGGGAGGTCCGCTCGTCCTGCTCGTCGGCTTCGCCGTGTTCTGGGCGGTGGCCGCGTGGCTCCGCAGCGGCTGGCGACCGCCGCGCACCGCGATCGTGGCCTCGATCGTGTGTCTCCCGCTCGTGATCTGGACCACGGCGCTGCACGGTGGCGCTCCGTCCTCGCTCACCGTGCGGTTCCTCGACATCGGACAGGGCGACTCGATCTTGATCACGAGCCCGGCCGGCGCCACCGTCCTCGTCGACGGCGGGCCCGACGAGGAGCTCGACGCCCAGCTGCTCGCGTCCTACGGCGTGAAGCGGCTCGACGCGGTGTTCGCGTCGCACCCGCACGCGGACCACATCGCCGGGCTCTCGCAGGTGGTCGCCCGGTTCGCGGTCTCGGCCTTCTACGAGCCGGGCTGCCCGGACGACACCGAGCTGCAGAGCGCGCTGCACCAGGAGCTCTTCGCCGAGGACATCCCCGTCCGCAGCGCCCACGCCGGCGACACGATCGTCGTCGGCGACCTCACGTTCCGGGTCCTCAGCCCCGACCGCTGCTGGGTCGACTCGCACTCGGATCCGAACAACGACTCGATCGTGATGGAGCTGGTGTACTTCGACGACACCGTGCTCCTGTCCGGCGACGCCGAGCGCGAGGCCCAGCAGGTGATGCTCGACGCCGGCGCGCTTCCCGACGTCGACGTGCTGAAGATGCCGCACCACGGCGGCGACACCTCGCTCGCCGAGTTCTTCCCCGCGGTCCGACCCGAGCTGATCGTGATCCAGGTCGGGCAACCGAACCCCTACGGGCACCCCGACCCGACCGCGCTCGCCGAGGCGGAGGCGACCGGCGCGCAGATCTGGCGCAACGACCGGCAGGGCACGATCACGGTCACCTTCGACGGTCCGACCCCGGTGGTAGCGTCCGAGCGATGACCGCCCCGAAGCCCTCCGTCCTGCTGCTGTGGGGCGAGGACGACTTCCTGCTCCGCGAGACGGCGCTCGCGCGCCTGGGGAAGCTCCGTGCCCGCGAGGTCGACGGCGCCGAGTGGCAGGGGAGCGAGCTGCAGGACCTGGCGACCCCGTCGCTGTTCGGCGAGGCGCGCGCGCTCCTCGTGACGGACTGCCGGGGCCTTCCGAAGGAGGCGTTGACCGAGCTCGCCGCCTACCTCGCCGCGCCGGACCCCGACGCCGTCCTGGTCCTGTGCTGCACGGTCGCCGAACGCGGCAAGCCACCCGCGGCGCTGCTCAAGCTCGTCGAGCCGGTGGGAGAGATCCGCCAGGCACAGGTGCAGCGCAAGGATCTCGAGGGTTGGCTCGCCCAACGCGCCAAGCAGGCGGGCGTCGACCTCACCGGTCCCGCGGCCCGGGCGCTCGTCGACACGATCGGGGAGGACCTCGGCCAGCTCGTGGCGTCGGTCCAGCAGTTGTCGTCGGCGTTCCCCGGCGAGCGCGTCGGGCCCCGCGAGATCCACGGCCAGTTCCGCGGTCTGGGCGAACAGAAGACGTGGGATCTGTGCGACAAGGCGTTCGCCAAGGATCTGCCGGGCGCGATCCGCTCGCTCCGCTCGATCGAGGAGGGCGGCGATGACGCGCTGATGGTCCTGGGAGGGATCGCGAGCCGGCTGCGCGACCTGATCAAGGTGCGGTCGCTGCCCGACCGGATGCCCCCGGCGCAGCTCGCGAAGGCTGCCGGCCTGCGGTTCGAGTGGCAGGCGCGGCGCTATCAGCAGCAGGCGCGCAACTTCTCGCTCGCCCAGCTCGTGGAGCTCCACGAGCGGATCACCGAGGCCGACCGGGCGCTCAAGTCCGGTGGCACGGCCGACGTGATCATGCCGACCCTCATCGCGGCTATCGCGGCCTGAGGGCTACACGGGGAGCGGGCCCGCGTACGGGGTCGCGTCGCACGACGCCTTGAAGCGGGCGACGTCGCCCGGGGCCACGCCCGCATCGACCCACCGGAAGGAGAACGACGTGTGCGGGTCGGGGAACGGACCTACGTACGGCGCGCCGTAGGACAGCTGCACGGGGACCCGGATCGGAGCGCCGACGTCCGCGCCGCTCGCGTCGAGCGCCTGCACGGTGCACGCGTCGATCCGCATCCGCACGTCGGCGTCGTTCCTCACCTTCAGGACGAACGCCGCGCCGCCGTCGCCGGCCGCGCACGCGTCGCGGTACTGCGGCGTCGACGCCAGGTCTCGGCACTCGGTCGTGGCGTTCCAGGCGCCGTCGGGGGTCGCGGCGGCCGTCACGGGAGGCGACGTCGTCCGCCGTACGAGCGTGAACGCGAGCACGACCGCCACGAGGATCGCGAAGCCGATCAGGGTCCGGCGCACGCCGCGGACGCTAGCACCGGACGCGACGAACCCCACCGGGCTCGGCGGGGTCGCGGGTGATCACGGGTGAGGGCTCAGGCCGAGGCCGAGACCGCGTTGGCGGCCTTCGCGAGGCGGCTCTTCTTGCGCGCGGCCGTCTTCTTGTGGAGCACGCCCTTGGCGGCCGCCTTGTCGAGGGCCCGGGCCGCCTCGCGCTGACGCGCGGTGGCGGCGTCGGCGTCGCCCTCGGCGACGGTCGTGTGGACCTTCTTGGTCGCGGTCTTCAGGCTGCTCCGGACCGCCGTGTTGCGCTCGTGCCGTTTCTCGTTCGTCCGGTTGCGCTTGATCTGTGACTTGATGTTCGCCATACGGAAGCAGGAGTCTACCAGCGGGTTCGCGGCGCCTCCGGGCCCGTACCATGGAACCCCGTGGCGACGGACATCTCCCGCATCCGCAACTTCTGCATCGTGGCGCACATCGACCACGGCAAGTCGACGCTGGCCGACCGGATGCTCGAGCTGACCCACACCGTGAACAGCCGCGACATGCGCGCGCAGTACCTGGACCGCATGGACCTCGAACGCGAGCGCGGCATCACGATCAAGGCCCAGGCCGTGCGGCTGTTCCACGACGGCTACGAGCTGAACCTGATCGACACCCCCGGCCACGTCGATTTCACCTACGAGGTGTCGCGCTCGCTCGAGGCCTGCGAGGGCGCGATCTTGCTGGTCGACGCGGCGCAGGGTCTCGAGGCGCAGACGCTCGCGAACTTCCACCTCGCGCGCGACGCGGGACTCACGATCGTGCCGGTGCTGAACAAGATCGATCTGCCGGCCGCCGAGCCGGACAAGCGCGCCGCCGAGCTCGCGCACCTGCTCGACCGCGACCCGTCCGACATCCTGCACGTGAGCGCCAAGACCGGCGCCGGGGTCGCCGAACTGCTGGAGGCGGTGGTCGCGCACGTGCCGCATCCGCAGGGCGACCCGAAGGCCCCACTGCGCGCGCTGATCTTCGATTCGGCGTTCGACACCTACCGCGGCGTGATCACCTACGTCCGGGTGAAGGACGGCACGCTCCCGAGCAACGCGAGGATCAAGATGTTCGCCACCGGCGTCACGTCGGAGGCCGAGGAGGCAGGGGTGATGGCGCCGGAGGCCACGCCGGTCGACGCGCTCGGCCCCGGCGAGGTCGGCTACCTCGTCACCGGGCTCAAGGACGTCCACCAGGCCAAGGTCGGCGACACGATCACCCTCGCCGGCAAGCACGGCGCGACCGAGCCGCTGCCCGGCTACCGCGAGCCCAAACCGATGGTGTGGTCGGGGCTGTTCCCGGCGGAGGGCGGCGACTACAGCGAGCTCCGCGAGGCCCTCGACAGGCTCAAGCTCTCGGACTCGGCGCTGCACTACGAGCCGGAGACCTCGCAGGCGCTCGGGTTCGGGTTCCGGGTCGGGTTCCTCGGCCTGCTGCACATGGACATCGTCCGCGAGCGTCTCGAGCGCGAGTTCGACCTCGAGCTGATCTCGACCGCGCCCAACGTGGAGTTCCACGTGTTCAAGGAGGGCGACCGAGTCGGTCGTGCACAACCCGGCGGAGATGCCCCCGGGAGGCGACTACGACCGCGTCGAGGAGCCGATCGTGTACGCGACGATCATCACGCCCGCCGACTACCTCGGCGCGGTGTTCGAGCTCTGCCAGACGCGTCGCGGCGAGATGGTCGACATGGAGTACCTGACGCCCGAGCGCATCGAGGTCCACTACGTGCTGCCGCTCGCCGAGATCGTCTTCGATTTCTTCGACCAGCTGAAGTCGAAGACGCGGGGCTACGCGAGCCTGGACTACGAGCCGTGGGGCTTCCAGGAGTCGAAGCTCGTCCGCGTCGACGTGCTGCTGCACGGCGAGCCGGTCGACGCGTTCTCGAGCGTCGTACACCGGGACAAGGCCTATCAGTACGGCAAGCAGATGACCGAACGGCTGAAGGAGCTGATCCCGCGACAGCTGTTCGACGTCGCGGTCCAGGCCTCGATCGGTTCGAAGATCATCGCGCGCGAGACCGTGAAGGCCAAGCGCAAGGACGTGCTCGCCAAGTGCTACGGCGGGGACATCACCCGCAAGCGCAAGCTGCTCGAGACCCAGAAGAAGGGGAAGGAGCGGATGCGCCGGATCGGCAGGGTCGACGTGCCGCAGGAGGCGTTCATCGCGGCGCTCCGCGTCGACGACGGTGCCCGGGCCGGCGCGAAGAGATGACGGCCGTGGACGGGCAGCAGCCGGCCGGGATCTACGTCCACATCCCGTTCTGCCTCACCCGATGTGGGTACTGCGACTTCAACGCGTACGCCGGTCTCGACGGGTTGAAGCCTCGCTACCTCCGCGCGCTGCTCGACGAGGCGTCGCTCGCCGCACCCGGCTGGGAGGGCACGCCGTTCGTCAGCGTGTTCCTCGGAGGCGGTACCCCGACGACGATGGCGCCGGCCGACCTGTGCGCGCTGCTCGCGCACCTGCGCGACCGGTTCGAGCTGGCCGCCGGCGTCGAGATCACGACCGAGGCGAACCCCGACACGGTGGACGAGGCATCCCTCGCGGCGCTCCTCGACGCCGGCTACGAGCGGCTCTCACTCGGCGCCCAGTCGTTCGACCTTGCGGTGCTCGCGGCCCTCGAACGCGTGCACAAGCCGGATGCGGTGCGCGCGGCCGTGGCAGCCGCCCGTCGCGCCGGGTACGAGAACCTGTCCCTGGACCTGATCTACGGTGCGGAGGGGGAGACCCTCGAGTCGTGGGAGCGGACCCTTCGCGAGACGGTCGCGCTCGGGCCCGAGCACATCAGCGCGTACGCGCTCACGATCGAGCCCGCGACGCCGCTGGGGCGCAAGGTCGCGAGCGGACAGGACGCCGGAGCCCGACCCGGACCTGCAGGCCGACATGTTCGTCGTCGCGTGCGACGTGCTCCGCGGCGCCGGTTATCGCCACTACGAGGTCTCGAACTGGGCGAAGCCCGGGTTCGAGTGCCGGCACAACCTCGGCTACTGGGAGCGCCGGCCCTACGTCGGGCTCGGCGCCAGCGCGCACGCCTACCGCGACGACGTCCGCTGGTGGAACGTGCGCCCGCCCGAGACCTATCTGGAGATGGTCGAGGCCGGCGAGCTCCCGATCGGCGGGAGCGAGTCGCTCGACGCCTCCGACGCCTATCTCGAAGAGGTCTTCCTCAAGCTCCGGATCCTCGAGGGCGTCCCGGCGTCGTGGTTCGAGCCGCAGCGCTTCGAGCCGTTCGTCGCGAGCGGGTTGCTCGACGAGGACCTCGGCCAACTCGTCCCGACCGAGCGCGGGATGCTGCTCCTCAACGAGCTCGTGCTCGGGCTGACGACGGACGCCCCTTAGCACTCTCCGGTTCGGAGTGCTAGGTATCATCCAAGGCATGGCCGACCGTCCGGAGCTCGGACCGCGCAAGTCCGCGGTGCTGCACGCGATCGTCGAGTCGTACGTGCAGACGGGCGAGCCGGTCGGCTCCGAGACGATCGCGGAGCGCACCGGTCTGGGCGTATCGAGCGCCACGATCCGCAACGAGATGGCCGCCCTCGAGGAGCTCGGGTACCTCTCGCACCCGCACACGAGCGCCGGCAGGATCCCGACCGACGCCGGCTACCGCCATTACGTCGACTCGCTGCCGGCGCACGGCCGCCTGCCCGACACCCAGCGCAAGCTCGTCGCGGCGCACTTCGCCGAGGCGATCCTCGACCTCGAGGAGGTGCTCAAGGGCTCCGTTCAGCTGCTGTCGCGCCTGACCCAGTACGCAGGGCTCGCGGTGCCGCCGGGCGCGTCGGAGGAGCAGCTCGTGCGGCTCGAGGTGATCGACATGGGCCCGACGCTGATGGTGCTCGGCGTGGGCCAGCACGGGCGGGTCGACAAGCAGATCGTCGACCGCCCCGAGGGCGCCGACACCGTCGCGATCGAGGCGACGCAACGCCGCATCGACAAGGTCCGGGGCCGCACCTACACGGATGCGCAGGCGCAGCTGCTGAAGCTCGCGGCCGGGGCGCCGCCGGCCCAGCACGACCTCGTGCTCCTGGTTGCCGACGTGCTCCGGGTGGCGACGCTCGGCTCCCGGTCGGCCCACGTGGTCGTCGGCGGCGTCGCGAACCTCGCGGACGAGGCGCAGACCTGGCGCCGCGAGACCCTGCGGCGACTGTTCGAGACCCTCGAGCGCGAGCAGGAGATGCTCGCGGTCTTGCAGGACATCGCGACGGACACGTCCGAGGAGGTCCACGTGACGATCGGCGGCGAGCATCCCTCGACCCGCGAGTGGGAGGCCTCGATCGTGACCGCTCCGTTCCACGCCGGCGACACCACCGTCGGCACCATCGGGATCGTCGGCCCGACGCGGATGGACTACCTCTCGGCGATGGCGTCCGTGCGCGCCGTCGCGGAGCGGCTGAGCGAGCTCGCGACCGAGCTCGACGAGTAGGCGATGGCGCCCGCCCGCGACCTGTACGAGGTGCTCGGCATCCGGCGCGACGCGTCCGGCGAGGAGATCAAGCGCGCGTACCGCCGGCTCGCCCGAGAGCTCCACCCCGACGTGAGCAGCGACCCGGCCACCGAGGAGCGGTTCAAGGAGGTCGCCGGCGCGTACGAGATCCTGTCCGACCCCGAGAAGCGCGCTCGCTACGACGCCTTCGGCGCGACCGGCGGGCCGGCCGGCCAGCCGTTCGCCGACATCTCCGACATCTTCGACATGTTCTTCGGCCAGGGCGGGTTCGGGGGGTTCGGGGGCGGACGCAGGCGCGGGCCGCGCACGCGGACGCGTCGCGGCGAGGACGTCGGGGTGAGCGCGCGGCTCACGTTCGCGGAGGCGGCCTTCGGCGTGCGGCGGGACCTCGAGCTGGAGCGGATGGTCGAGTGCGACCGGTGCCTGGGCAACGGCGCCGAGCCGGGGACCGCCCCCGTCGCGTGCCGATCGTGTCACGGCACCGGCGAGGTGCAGAGCGTGCGGCGGAGCGTGTTCGGCACGCTGATGACCACGACCCCGTGCCCGACCTGCGAGGGGACCGGCCAGGAGATCCCGGACCCGTGCGGCACGTGCATGGGGCAGGGACGCGTGCGCAAGCCGGTGTCGGTCGCCGTCGAGATCCCCGCCGGGGTGGCCGACGGGATGGAGCTGCGCGTGGCGGGCGCCGGTCACGCGGGCGTTGCGGGCGGTGGTCCGGGCGACCTGTTCGTGCGCCTGGACGTCGAGGAGTCGGCGGCGTTCGAACGGCGCGGCCAGGACGTCCACACGGTCCTGGATATCCCGCTCACCCTCGCGACGCTCGGCGGCGAGGTCGAGATCCAAGGGCTGGACGGCACCGAGACGATCAAGGTCGAGTCGGGGACCGAGTCGGGCTCGGTGGTTCGGCTGAAGGGCAAGGGGATCCCGAACGTGAACCGCCGCGGCCGCGGCGACCTGTTCCTCACGCTGCACGTCCTCACGCCTCGCGATCTCTCGCGGGAGGAGAAGCGGCTGGTCGAGAGGCTCGCGGAGCTACGCAACGAGCCGCGCAAGGGCGCCGTCGCGGGGCAGCTACGGCGCCCGCAGTTCTGAGCGCCGGCGCCGCCCGGTAGGCTCCAGGCTGCCATGGTCGACAGCTCCTGCATCTTCTGCCAGATCGCGACGCGCGAGGTCCCCGCGGAGATCCTCCGCGAGACCGACCGGATCGTCGCCTTCCGCGACATCGCGCCGCAGGCGCCCGTCCACATCCTGCTGATCCCGAAGGAGCACCTCGAGTCGCTCGCCGAGGTCGCCGACCACCACGGGGACGTCTTGGCCGACCTCGTCCAGTCCGCGACCCACCTGGCGCGCACCGAGGGGATCGACGAGTCCGGGTGGAGGCTGATCTCCAACGTGGGTCGCGACGCGAACCAACACGTCTTCCACCTGCACTTCCATCTGCTCGGAGGTCGCCCCCTGGGTCGCCTCGTCGGGTAACATCGCAGGGGCCGTCGAAGGGCGGCCCTTCGCATCGCATCAGCCGACGGAGCAGGAGGGAACGGGGCCCGGCCCCGGATGACACGCCACGTGGCAGCAGCCACCACCCAGGTGAAGATCCTCGTCCCCGGCCACCAGCCGATGGTGGCTCTGCTCGGGCAACGCGACGCGTTCCTCAAGCTGATCGAGGCCGCCTTCCGGTCGGACGTCTTGGTCCGTGGGAACGAGATCACGATCAGCGGGCCGCCCGAGGAGACCGAGCGGGTCGCACGGATCTTCGAGGAGCTCCTCGAGCTGCTCGAGCGCGGGCACGACCTCACCGAGGAGTCGGTCGCTCAGGCGATCGCGATGGTCTCCGGCGGGCTGAGCGAGCCCGGCGAGGAGCTCCCGCGCGTCAGCGAGGTCCTCGGCGACCAGCTGCTGTCGAGCCGCGGCAAGAAGATCGCACCGAGGACGGTGGGGCAGAAGCGGTACGTCGACGCGATCCGCGCCAACACCGTGACGTTCGCGATCGGGCCGGCGGGGACCGGCAAGACCTACCTGGCGGTCGCGGTCGCGGTCCGCGCGCTCCAGGAGCGCCAGGTGTCGCGGCTGATCCTCACGCGCCCGGCCGTCGAGGCGGGCGAGCGGCTCGGGTTCCTGCCCGGCACCCTCTACGAGAAGATCGATCCGTACATGCGCCCGCTCTACGACGCGCTGTACGAGATGACCGGTCCCGACACGCTGCCGCGCCTGATGGAGCGCGGGGTGGTCGAGGTGGCGCCCCTGGCCTTCATGCGTGGCAGAACGCTGAATGATGCGTTCATCATCTTGGACGAGGCGCAGAACACGACGCCCGAGCAGATGAAGATGTTCCTGACGCGCCTCGGGTTCGGTTCCAAGGCCGTCGTGAACGGCGACTCGACCCAGGTGGACCTGCCGAGCGGACAGCGCAGCGGGCTGCACGTGGTCGAGGAGATCCTGTCGGACATCGAGGGGATCGCGTTCGTCCATCTCGGCGGCAAGGACGTGGTACGCCACGAGATCGTCCAGCACATCGTCGAGGCGTACGGGCGGGCCGGGCAGCAGCAGCTGGGGGTGGACCAGTGAGCCCCGGCGCGCCTCCAAGTCCCGGCGGTCTCCCGGCCGTCCTCGTGTCCAACCGCCAACCGCTGCCGATCGACGAGGACGCGCTCGTCGCGCTCGCGCAGGAGACGCTGCGCGCCGAAGGCGTGGAGCGGAGCGAGCTGTCGGTGAGCTTCGTCGAGGAGCCCGAGATCGAAGCCCTCCACGTGCGCTACATGGACGAGACCGGCCCCACCGACGTCCTCAGCTTCCCTCTCGACGACGAGGACGAGGACGGTGTGCGGATCGTCGGCGACGTCGTGATCGCTCCCTCGGTCGCCGCGCGCAACAACCCGGCCGATCCCGAGGCCGAGCTCCGCCTGCTGCTGGTCCACGGGATCTTGCACCTGCTCGGCTACGATCACGAGGAGGCCGAGGAGCGGGCCGAGATGTGGGCGCGGCAGGAGCGCTACAGCGGGGTGAACGCGCCGTGATCTGGGCGTGGATCCTCGCGGGACTGCTCGTGCTGTTCGGCGCGGTGCTCGCGATGGCCGAGTCCTCGCTCACGCGGATGACGCGCGTGCGCGCGTTCGCGCTGCTCGAGGAGGGACGGCGCAACGCCGCCCTGCTCGTGCGCCTGGAGACCGACCCGCCGCGCTTCCTGAACTCCGTGTACCTCTCGGTGATGGTCGTGCAGAACGGCTCGGCGATCCTGGTCGCCCTGCTCGCCGAGCGTACGTGGGGCGATACCTGGGTCTCGATCGCCTCGCTCGTGTTCACGCTCCTGTACTTCGTGTTCGTCGAGGCGATGGCCAAGACCTACGGCATCCAGCACTCGGACCGTGCGGCGCTGCTCCTCGCGCCGGTCGTGTTCTTCCTCGGGCGGCTGCTGCAATACCCGACGCAGCTGCTGATCAGCCTCGCCAACGTCCTGCTGCCGGGCAAGGGGCTGCGCGAAGGACCGTTCGTGTCGGAGGGCGACATCCGCTCGATGGCCGAGGTCGGCTCGGAGGAAGGCTCGATCGAGCAGGAGGAGAAGGAGCTGATCCACTCGATCTTCGAGTTCGGCGACACGATCGTGCGCGAGGTGATGGTCCCGCGCCCCGACATCATCGCCGTCGAGGACGACTCGACGTTGCAGGACGTGATGGCGCTCGTCGTGGAGCATGGCTTCTCGCGGATCCCCGTCTACCACGAGGACCTCGACGACGTGATCGGGGTCGTGTTCGCGAAGGACGTCCTCAAGGCGCTGCACCTCGGGAAGGCCGACACGCCGCTGGAGGGGATCGCGCGGCCGGCCCGGTTCGTCCCCGAGTCGAAGAAGGTCGCCGACCTCCTCAAGGAGATGCAGCGCGACAAGTTCCACCAGGCGGTCGTCGCCGACGAGTACGGCTCGGTCACCGGGATCGTGGCGCTCGAGGACCTGCTCGAGGAGCTCGTCGGCGAGATCACCGACGAGTACGACCGTGAGGAGCCCGCGATCGTCCGGGTGGCAGACGGCGTGTACCGCGTCTCGGGCAAGACCTCGATCGACGACCTGAACGAGGAGCTCGACATGGAGCTCCCCGACGAAGAGTGGGACACGGTCGGCGGGCTCGTGCTCGACCTGTTCGGCAAGATCCCGGACGCGGGCGAGGAACAGCTCTTCCGGGGTCTCGCGTTCAAGGCCGAGGAGGTCGTCGGCCGGCGTGTGGCGACGGTCGTGATCACGCGGTTGCCCGACGAAGCCGACCCCGACGGGAACGGAGCGCTCAACGGTGGCTGAGGTCGACGAACGGCTCGAGGAGCTGATCGCGGCGGCCGCCGACGCGATGACGCGCGCCTACGCGCCCTACTCCGGGTTCCATGTCGGAGCAGCGATCCTCGCCGACGGGCGGATCTTCACCGGCCAGAACATCGAGAACGCGAGCCATCCGCTCGCCGTGTGCGCGGAGCGCAACGCGATCGGCCGGCTGGTCGACGCGGGGTCCCGCTCCTTCGAGGCGGTCGCGGTCGTGACCGAGGCCGAACGCCCGACGCCCCCGTGCGGCGGATGCCGGCAGGTCCTGTGGGAGTTCGGCCCCGGATCCACGGTGATCGCCGCGACGACCGGCGGTGTACGCAAGCGCTGGTCGCTCGCCGAGCTCCTGCCCGACGCGTTCGGGCCGCGCGACCTCCACGCATGAGCGCGTACCGCAGCGGGATCGTCGCCGTCGTCGGACGTCCGAACGTCGGCAAGTCGACGCTCGTGAACGCCCTGGTCGGCGAGAAGGTCGCGATCGTGTCGAACAAGCCGCAGACGACGCGCAGCGACATCCGCGCGATCTGGACGACCGCCGAGGCGCAGGTGGCCTTCACCGACACCCCCGGGTACCACAAGCCGAAGACGCTGCTCGGCACGCGACTGAACGCGCTCGTGGGCGACGCGGTCGCCGGGGTCGACCTCGTGCTGCACGTGGTCGACGCGAGCGCGGGCGTCGGCCGGGGGGACGCGTTCGTCTACGCGGAGCAGGTTGCCCCCTCGGGCGCCCCGGCGTTCTGCGTCGTCAACAAGCTC
This sequence comes from uncultured Actinomycetes bacterium, assembly GCA_963710985.1. Taxonomy (GTDB): domain Bacteria; phylum Actinomycetota; class UBA4738; order UBA4738; family HRBIN12; genus AC-51. Next base: position 19,167 of record CAVQCI010000001.1, read on the forward strand.
GACGTGGTGCGGGGACGCGCGGAGGTGCCGCAGCTCGCGGCCGCCGCCGCGATCGGCGACTACGCCGAGGTCGTCCCGGCGTCGGCGAGGACCGGCCACGGCCTCGACCTGCTGCGCGAGCTGATCGTGGCGCGGATCCCCGAGGGACCGCCCCTGTACCCGCAGGAGGACGTGACCGACCAACCGCTCGAGGTCCGGCTCGCGGAGCTCGTGCGCGAGCAAGCGCTCGCGGTCACGCGCGAGGAGGTCCCGCACTCGATCGCGGTCGTCGTCGAGGAGCTCGAGCAGACCCAGGACCTCGTACGGATCCACGCCTCGCTGATCGTCGAGCGCGACTCACAGAAGGGCATCGTGATCGGCCGCGGCGGCGAGACGCTCAAGACGATCGGGACCCGCGCACGCGAGCAGATGGAGGCGCTGGTCGGCACGAAGGTCTTCCTGGACCTGCGGGTGAAGGTGCTGAAGGAATGGCAGCGCGATCCGAAGGCGCTCGAGCGGCTCGGCTTCTAGCTCCTAGCCGGTGATCTTCAGCGCGCCGACCATCTGCGGGTGGTACTGACAGACCACGGTGTAGGTACCCGGCTGCACGCCGGTCAGCGTCACCTCCGCCGTCTTCCCGCCCTCGAGCGAGACGTTCACGTCGGTGCCCTTCACGGTGAAGGTGTGGGCGGTGTCGCTGCCGTTCGTGAGCGTGAGCGTGTCGGTCGCGGTCGCGGCGACGCACCCGGGCGTGTAGTCGAAGCTCGACAGCTCGACGGAGGTCGTGGTCGTGGGATCCGTGCACGAGGCCTGCTTGGACGAGCACGACGCGGCGGGCAACGCCAGCAGGGCAAGCAGGAGGAGCAGCAGGGGTCGGCGCATGGCCCCACAGGGTAGCGAACCGCGGCCGCACCTCGGTGGTACGGTCCGCGAGTGCCGGATCCTCGCCTGTTCGTCGCGCTTCGCTGCCTCGACCTCACCTCGTTGAACGACGACGACACCCCCGAGCGGATCGAGGCGCTCTGCCGCGACGCGGCTTCTCCGGGCCCGGCGCTGCCGCCGGTCGCGGCGGTGTGCGTCTACCCGGCGTTCGTCGCGCAGTCCCGCTCGCTCCTGGCCGGGACCGGGGTGCGCGTCGCGTGCGCGACCGGCGCGTTCCCCAGCGGGCGCCTGAGCACGTTGGAGCGGCTCGCGGAGATCGCGGCGGCGCTCGAGGCGGGCGCCGAGGAGATCGACACCGTGCTCGACCATCGCGCGGTCGTCGAGGGCCGGATGACGGAGGTCCTGGAGCAGCTCGTCGCCTCGCGAGAGGCGTGCGGCGAGGCCACGATGAAGGTGATCGTGGAGACCGGCGCCATGCCGTCGCTCGCACACGTGCGGAGCGCGGCCGCGCTCGCTCTCGACGCCGGCGCCGACTTCCTCAAGACCTCCACGGGCAAGGGCCACCCGGGCGCGACGCCCGAGGCCGTGCTGGCGATGGTCGAGGCCGTCCGCGACGCGGGCACCGCGACCGGCATCAAGGTGAGTGGGGGAGTGCGGACCGTGCAGGACGCGGTCGGGTTCCTCGACCTCGTGACCAGGCACCTGGGCCCGGACTGGGGGACCCCCGAGCGGTTCCGGATCGGGGCGTCGTCGCTCCTGGGGGCGCTGGTGGAAGCCCTGAACGCCGCCGGCTGAGTCTGTCGGGCCGCTACCGAAACGTCACAGCTCCGCAAGACCATCCGGGGGGGTCCCGGCGCTACCATCGCGCCATGCCCCCCTACAAAGAGCAGGGTGTCGTCCTGCGATCGGTGAAGCTCGGTGAGGCCGACAAGATCGTCACCGTGCTGACCCAGGGGTCGGGCAAGGTCCGAGCGGTCGCGAAGGGTGTGCGCAAGACCAACTCCCGGTTCGGCGCGCGCCTCGAGCCGTTCACCCACGTCAACCTGATGCTCTACCGGGGCCGCGGCTCGCTCGACACCGTGACCCAGGCCGAGATCCTCGCCCCGCACCTCAACATCCGCAGCGACCTGCGGCTGTTCGCGGCGGGGGAGACGATGCTCGAGGCCGTCGACAAGGTCGCGGAGGAGCACGAGAAGAACGTCCGGCTCGTGGTGCTGCTCCTCGCGGGGCTGCGTGCGCTCGACGCTCGCCCCGCCGACCCGGCCTCCCTCGCCGAGTCGTTCGTCCTGAAGCTGCTCTCGCTGTCGGGCTTCCACCCGAGCCTCACGGGGTGCGCGGTCTGCGGCTCGCCCGAGGTCCGGCTCTGGTCCTCCGGGTTGGGCGGCGCCGTGTGTTCCTCCTGTGCCGACGCGGGCGCCGGCGCCGTGTCCTCCGGCGCGCTCGGGCTGCTCGCGCGTCTGGCCGCCGTCGACCTCTCCGAGGCGGGCGGGGGCCCGGCGGGGGACGATCGCGTCCGGCGCGAGGCGCGTGGCCTGCTCTTCGGCTTCACCGAGTACCACCTCGAAAGACGGATGCGATCCGTGCCGATGCTCGTGAGGACCACGTCTTGAGCTCCTACCTCGCAGACATCGACCGCACCAACGTGCCCGCGCACGTCGCGATCGTGATGGACGGCAACGGCCGGTGGGCCAAACAGCGCGGGCTCCCGCGCACCGACGGCCATGCCGCCGGCGAGGCCGCGCTCTGGGACACGGTCAAGGGCGCCGTCGAGGTGGGGGTGCGGTGGCTCACGGTCTACGCCTTCTCCACCGAGAACTGGTCGCGCCCGCCGTCGGAGGTCGTCTTCTTGATGAACTTCAACCGCGGGCTGCTGCAGCGCCGGCGCGAGGAGCTGCACCGGATGAACGTGCGGATCCGGTTCGTCGGGCGGCGCGACTGGCGCGTGCCGCGCTCCGTCCTCAAGGAGATCCAGCTGTCCGAGGACCTGACCCGCGACAACACCGGGATGACGCTCACGATCGCGTTCAACTACGGGGGCCGTAAGGAGATCGTCGACGCGGTGCGCGAGCTCGCCGCCGAGGCGAAGGCCGGCACCTTGAACCCCGCCAAGATCGACGACAAGGCGATCGCGCGGCGGATGTACTCGCCCGACATGCCCGACCCCGATCTCCTGATCCGCACCAGCGGCGAGATGCGCATCTCGAACTTCCTGCTGTGGGAGGTCGCCTACTCGGAGCTCTGGTTCACACCCGTGTTCTGGCCCGACTTCGATCGCGAGCATCTGTTCGAGGCGATCCGCGACTTCCAGAAGCGCGAACGGCGCTTCGGCGGCCTCGCCGAAGATCGCTGAGCCACGGGCCGTGGCGCCGACGCCGCAGGTCAGCGGCTGGAGGCAAAGACGGACGTGGCGTGTGAAGCCTGTGTGACGACGCGCTTGCCCGCAACGGATCGCCCCGGTGCCGGGTCCTCCGGCCTCGTAGCATGGACGCCACGCCAGCGGCCGTCGCCAGCGACCGGGAAAGGAGACGCGGGCCCATGCCCGACCTGATGGATGAGATCACGTCCCTGGCAAAACGCCGGGGGATCGCCTTCCAGTCCTCCGAGCTGTACGGAGGCCTCCGCTCCTCGTGGGACTACGGTCCGCTCGGGGTCGAGCTCCGCCGCAACATCCGCAGCGCGTGGTGGCGCTCGATGGTCCAGCTCCGCGACGACGTGGTCGGGCTCGAAGCGGCGATCATCATGTCGCCTCGCGTGTGGGAGGCGAGCGGGCACGTCGCGACGTTCCACGACCCGCTGGTCGAGTGCCTCTCGTGTCACCAGCGCTTCCGCGAGGATCACCTCGAGCCGGGTGCCGACGGCCTCCGGACGTGCCCCAACTGCGGCAACAAGGCGTTCACCGAGACCAAGCAGTTCAACCTGATGTTCAAGACGCACATGGGGCCGATCGAGGACGACGACTCGGTGGCCTACCTGCGTCCAGAGACGGCGCAGGGGATGTTCGTCGACTTCGACCAGGTGCAGACGGTCTCGCGCAGGAAGCTCCCGTTCGGGATCGCCCAGATCGGACGGTCGTTCCGCAACGAGATCACGCCGGGGAACTTCATCTTCCGCACCCGCGAGTTCGAGCAGATGGAGATGGAGTACTTCATCCCGCCCGGGACCGACGACGAGTGGTTCCCGTACTGGATCCAGGAGCGCTTCCGCTGGTACCTCGACCTCGGGATGCGCGAGGAGAAGCTCCGGATCCGTCCGCACGAGAAGGAGGAGCGCGCGCACTACGCGAAGGCCTCCTCCGACATCGAGTACGAGTTCCCGTTCGGGTGGTCCGAGGTCGAGGGGATCGCGAGCCGGACCGACTTCGACCTGCGTTCGCACCAGGAAGCGAGCGGGCAGGACCTCACCTACTACGACCAGGACAAGGACGAACGCTTCCTCCCGTGGGTGGTCGAGCCCGCGGTCGGGGTGGACCGGCTGCTGCTCTCGTTCCTGATCGACGCGTACCGGACCGAGGAGGCGCCGACCGCGAAGGGCGGCACCGAGAAGCGGACGTACCTGCGGCTGCACAAGGACCTGGCGCCGACGAAGGTCGCCGTGCTGCCGCTGTCGCGGAACGACCAGCTGGTGCCGTCGGCGCGCGAGGTGTTCGACATCGTGAAGCCGCACTGGATGGCCGACTACGACGATGCGGGCTCGATCGGACGCCGCTACCGGCGCCAGGACGAGGTCGGGACGCCGTTCTGCGTGACGGTGGACTTCGACTCGCTCGAGGATCGGGCGGTGACGGTCCGCGAGCGCGATTCGATGACCCAGGAACGGCTGCCGATCGACAAGCTCGTCACCTACCTCCAGGAACGGCTGTGAGCGACACGGACCCCCAGGAGGACACGGTCGTGGGGGAGCCGGAGCCGGTCACGGACCCCGAGACCCCCGAAGGTGCCGAGGCCCCCGACGGGGCCCCGGCACCCCGTCGGGCGCGCGGCTGGACGAGCCTGTACCTCGCGTCGTTCGTGCTGCTGCTGATCTCGGGGCTGGCGGTCGCGCTGGCGGCGCGGAGCTTCCTGGAGTCCCTGGCGCCCCTGTACCTGTCGATCGCGTTGTCGGTCCTCGCAGCCGTCCTCGCGGTGGCCGCCTTGTTCCTGCCGAAGCGGGGCTGAACGATGCGGCGGGAGGCCGTTCGGTTCGGGGCCGCCGCGCTGACGCTCCTGCTCGCGGCGTGCACGGGGCTCACCGGATCCTCGAGCGTGGCCCCGTCCGGATCGGCTCCGACGAGCGCGACGACGCCGTCGCTCGCGGTGCATGTGAAGCCCGGCGGTGCGCCGACCGCCGCCGCGGCGATCCGCGACCTGTGCGCCGCGTCGCAGCCCGTCACCCCCACCAACACGCCGTCGGCGTCCGCCTCGCCGGCCGCGACCCCGCCGCAGATCGCCGCCATCGAGTCGGAGGTCGAGCGGGCGACCGGTCTCACCTTCATCAGGCCGGTCGTCGCCGAGCCGGTGACCCAGCAGGAGATGGCGTCCAAGATCGAGGCGAGCTTCGACCAGAGCTATCCGGCCGAGTACTACGCGCGGCGCACGCTCGCCTGGCGCACGATCGGCGTGATCCCGCCCGACGCCGACCTCCGCGAGGCGCTGCGCACGTTCCTCACCGGTCAGGTGGCCGGCTTCTACGACCAGGAGACGAAGGAGCTCGTGTACCTGGGCGACGGCGGGGATCTCTCCTTGACGGAGCGGATTCACGCTCGCCCACGAGCTCACGCATGCGATCGACGACCAGTACTACGACCTGACGCGGCTGGACACGGTCGCGGGTCGGTGCCAGGACGAGCGGTACATGGCCGCGCTCGGGGCGGTGGAGGGGACCGCGCAGTACGACTCGATCCAGACGATCGTCCAGGATCCTCCTCGCTCAGCCTCGGCGACGCCGTGAGCGCGCTCATCGACGCGCTCGGCTCGCAGGGGACCCAGCCGGCAGGCGTGCCGCCGTTCGTGACGGCGCTCGAGACCTGGCCGTACACGGCCGGGCAGACCTTCGTGACGGCGCTGGCGCTCCGTGGCGGCAACGACGCGATCGACGGCGCGCTCCAGCGCCTCCCCACGACGACGGCGGAGATCCTGCACCCGGAGCTCTACCCGTCCTCGCGTCCGGGCGCGCGGGTCGACGTCCCCGACCTCACCGACGCGCTCGGTCCATCGTGGGGGGATCTCGATGCGGAGCAGGTCGGGGAGGCCTGGCTCGCAGCGATGCTCTCGCTCCGTCTCGACAGCTCCACCGCGAACGCCGCCGCCGCCGGTTGGAACGGAGGCGTGTACCGCGCGTTCTCCGACGGCGCGCACGTCGCCGTCGTGATGGCGACCGCGTGGGAGACGACCGCGGACGCGCAGGCTTTCGCCGGCGCGACGACGCGGTGGCTCGGGCGGCAGCCGGGGTTCGCGGTACGTAAGGGCGAGCGGGTGACCGTGGGGTTCGCCTCCGACGCGACGACCCTGGCAGCGTTGCGGGGCGCGGTGGCCTCGGTGGGCTCCTGAGCGCGCTCAACCGGGCGGTTCGAGCCGCAGCGGTGTGTACCGCGCGATCACGTCGAAGTCACGGTCGGCGTGCAGCAACGTCGCGTCGTCGCGGATCGCGACCGCGGCGACCAGGCAGTCGGTCATGCTGCGGACGGTCTCCCCGCCCGCGCGACAGGCGCGCTGGATCATCGCCGCGCGCTCGAAGGTTTCGAGCCCGCCGACCTGGAGCATCGGGAACGAGAGCAGGCGGTGCCGGACCTCCGCGAGGTGCTCGTCCGGCCGCGCGCTCGCGAGCATCTCCATCACGACCGTCTCCGTGATACAGAGCTCGGATCGTTCATGCAGCAGCCGGGACATCACCCGGTGCACGGAGGACCCGGTACGGCGGTACAGCTCGATCCACGCAGACGTGTCCGCGAGGATCACCTGTTCTCCTCCTCGGGCTGCGCGTCCGGGTCGTAGATCGCGCGCGCCTCTTCGTCGGTCATATCAGCCCAGATCCCTTCGAGCTCGAGCATCGCCTTCCAGGGATCGGCGACCCGCTCGTGCTTGCCCAGCACCGCCCGGAGTGCGAACTCGACGGCGGCCCGCTTGCTCCGCAGCGAGTAGATCTGCATCACCTCGGTGACCAGGTCCTCGTCGATCACGATGTTCGGTCCGCACCTTGCGTCCCACGGTGGCACCTCCGGGCGCTGTACACAGTGATGTGTAGCACAGACGCGCCGTAGACTGAGCTTTCCGAACGAACGCCAAGTGCCGGAGGCTGCGTTGTGACCAAGTACGTGTACGACTTCTCCGAAGGCAACAAGGAGATGAAGGACCTCCTCGGGGGCAAGGGCGCCAACCTCGCGGAGATGACCAACATGGGGCTGCCGGTCCCGCCCGGTTTCACGATCACCACCGAGGCCTGTCTCTCCTACCTCGAGCGCGGCGGCTTCCCGGAGGGGCAGGAGGACGAGGTCGCCGAGCACCTCGCGCGTCTCGAGGACGCGATGGGCAAGCGCCTCGGCGACCCGCACGACCCGCTTGCTCGTCTCGGTCCGTTCCGGCGCGAAGTTCTCGATGCCCGGCATGATGGACACGGTCCTGAACCTGGGGCTGAACCCCCACTCCGTACAAGGACTCGTGGAGCAGACCGGCGGGGACGTCCGGTTCGCGCGAGACGCCTACCGCCGGTTCATCCAGATGTTCGGCAAGATCGTGATGGACGTGCCGGGCGAGGCGTTCGAGGATGCGCTCGACGAGGCCAAGCACGCGAAGGGCGAGGGTGCGCAGGATACCGACCTCGACGCAGACGATCTCGCCGCGCTGATCGACCGGTTCCTGCGCGATCTACCGCGAGCACACGGGCGGCGACTTCCCGACCGACCCGACCGAGCAGCTGCGCCTGGCGATCGAGGCGGTCTTCAAGTCCTGGAACGGCAAGCGGGCGCGCGACTACCGCCGGCAGAACAAGATCAGCGACGACCTCGGCACCGCCGTGAACGTCGTCGCGATGGTGTTCGGCAACCGCGGCGACGACTCGGGCACCGGCGTCGCCTTCACGCGCGACCCCTCGACCGGGGACCACGTGCCCTACGGCGACTACCTCGCGAACGCCCAGGGCGAGGACGTCGTGGCCGGGATCCGCAACACCTTGCCGCTCGCCAAGCTCGAGGAGCTCGACCCCGTCTCCTACGGCGAGCTCCGTCAGGTGATGCACACGCTCGAGATGCACTACCGCGACATGTGCGACATCGAGTTCACGATCGAGAAGGGCCGGCTGTGGATCCTGCAGACGCGCGTGGGCAAGCGCACCGCGTTCGCGCGAGTGGGTCATGGCATACGACATGCTGAACGACGGCCTGATCGACGAGAAGACCGCGCTGCTGCGCGTGGACGCGAACCGGCTCGAGGAGCTCTTCAAGCGGCGCGTCAAGATCGACGGCGCGTCCGCCGATCGCGAAGGGCCTGAACGCCTCGCCCGGCGCGGCCACCGGCAAGGTCGTGTTCAGCGCCGACGAGGCCGAGCGCTGGGCCAAGGACCAGGGCGAGCGCGTCATCCTGGTGCGCCGCGAGACGACGCCGGACGACTACCACGGCATGATCGCCTCGCAGGGCATCCTGACGAGCGCCGGCGGCACGAACTCCCACGCCGCGGTCGTGGCGCGCGGCGAGGGCATCCCGGCGGTGTGCGGCGCCGACCAGATCCGGATCGACTTCGGCTCGAAGGCGTTCATCGGCCAACGGCACCACGGTCAAGGAGGGCGACACGATCACGATCGACGGGTTCACCGGAACGTGTTCGTGGGGGAGCTGCCGCTCGAGGAATCGGTGCTCGAGAAGGCGCGCGGTGGCGACGCGAAGGCGCGCGAGCAGACGATCTGGAGGGCGTTCGCGCGGATCATGGCGATCGCCGACGAGCACGCGGCGTCTGCGGGTCCGCGCCAACGCCGACACGCCCGACCAGTCGGAGAATGCTCGCGAGCGCGGCGCCGAGGGGATCGGCCTGTGCCGCACCGAGCACATGTTCCTCGGCTCGGAGCGCGTGGCGGCGGTCCAGCAGATGATCTTCGCGGAGACCGAGGAAGAGGAGCAGGCCGCCTACGACGCGCTGCTCCCGCTGCAGAAGGGCGACTTCGTCGGGATCTTCCGCGCGATGGACGGGTTGCCGGTGACGGTGCGCCTGCTCGACCCACCGCTGCACGAGTTCCTGCCGGATCTCACGGCGCTCTCGGTCGAGGTGGCGTTGGCGGCCGAGCGCGGGGAGGACGTCGCCGAGCGCGAGCGGCTCCTCGCGAAGGTCCGCCAACTCCACGAGACGAACCCGATGCTCGGACTGCGCGGCGTGCGCCTGGGGATCGTGAAGCCCGGCCTGTACGCGATGCAGGTCCGCGCGATCGTGGAGGCCGCCGCCGAGGTGAAGGCCGATGGCGGCGATCCCAAGGTCGAAGATCATGATCCCGCTGGTCGCGACGGCGCCCGAGCTGAAGCAGATGCGCGACGAGCTGGAGCCGGTCGCCCGCGAGGTCCTCGACCGAGCCGGGGTCGGGCTCGACCACATCGAGTGGGGCACGATGATCGAGCTGCCGCGCGCGGCTGTCACCGCCGACGAGATCGGCGCGATCGCCGACTTCTTCTCCTTCGGGACGAACGACCTGACGCAGACCGCGTTCGGGTTCAGCCGTGACGACATCGGCAAGTTCGTGGGGCTCTACGAGGAGCGCAAGCTGGTCCCCGCGAACCCGTTCGTGACGATCGATCGTCGGGGCGTCGGGCGTCTGATGCGGATCGCCGTCGAGGAGGGACGGGCCGCGAACGACCGGATCCACCTCGGCATCTGCGGCGAGCACGGAGGCGACCCCGCGAGCGTGGTGTTCTGCCACGAGATCGGGCTGGACTACGTGTCGTGCTCCCCCTTCCGGGTCGAGACTGCTCGTCTTGCCGCCGGCCAGGCGGCGGCCGGCGGGTTCGCCTCGGCCTCCAAATGACGGACCTGCGGGCGTGACGACCGTCACGGCCGGGAGCGGGCGCGCCCGCTAGCGTCTGCCGTCCTCCCACCTCCCCCCGATCGTTGGAGGTGGTGCGATGGGTTCGGATCCGACCCGCGCGCGCCGGCGTCTGCTCACCGCGGGTATCGCGGCGGGGCTCGTCGCCGGCGCGGCGCTGGGAGCGTCGATGCTGACGGGCGCGGCGCCCGCCCGCGGCGGACCGACGCCGCTGGTGCTTCACGCGGCGCCGGCGCTCGTGACGGCGGCGCACGCCGTCGATCTCGCGGCGGCGACCTACTGCGAACAGCCCGACGCGCCGTCGTGCGCGATCGCCGACGCGGTGCTGTTCATCCGCGCCGCCGGCGTGAACGGATGGTCCGAGGTTCCGGCCACGCACGAGGTCGGCGTGCTCCGGTTCCACGTCCCTGCCGACCTCGTGCCGGCCGACGGGTTCTCGTACTGGCTGCGTTTGCGGACGAAGGACGGCACGGAGGTGGACTACCCACCCGGCGGGTCCTCTTCGCCGATCCGCGTCGTGACCACGGCAGACCTCCCCGAGGTCGCGATGCCGGCGTTCCGGTGGAGCGACCGCTCGCCCCCGATCGCCACCGCGCTGCGACTGCCGCCGGGCCAGGATGCCGGGCAGGTCGGGTTCTCCGGGGACGGCGGGATGGAGGGTCCCTCGAGCTTCGACGTCGCCGCTGACGGCGCGATCGTCGTGGCCGACTGGGTGAACGGTCGCGTCGAGCGGTTCGATCCCGACGGACGCTACCGCGACGAGGCACCGCTGCCGGTTCGTCGTCCGGTCGACCTCGCGATCGCCGGCGATCGCCTGTTCATGACCACGCTCGGGACCGACGCGCAGGCGTTCGAGGTGGCCGGCGACGGGCGGGTCCTCGGGCGATACCCGGTGGGTTACGGGGTCGCGTCCCGGGTCGCGGCGGGCGCCGTGCCCCGCGTGCGCGTCGGCACCTCGCAGTGGATCCCGGTGCGCGAGTCGCTCGGCGTCCCGCTGAGCGCCGAGGCGCAGGGCCGCGCCGAGACCACCACGGTGCCGCTGCCCGACGGGTCGGTCGGCCTCACGGCGGACCTTCCGGGCGGGTTCGCAGCCGTTTGGACGCGCCCCGACGGGTCGCGCGCCGGCGCGGTGGTGCGGCTGCCGGCGGGCGTGCTCTCCGGCGCCGACTACTTCGTGCGGCCGCTGCCCGACGGCGGGTCGCTCGTGGCCCGCGGCGTGTGGGACGAGACCCATTTCGGCGTCGCGGTGCTGAGGCTGAGCACGGCGGGGAGGATCGCGTCGTTCTCGCTCCTGCCCGAGCCGTCGCATCGGATCGTCGCGCCGTACTCCACGATCCGGTTCCTCAGGCCCCGTGCGGTGCTGATGGCGACCGACGACGGCGAGGCGCTGCGGATCCAGCGCTTCGGGGTGAGGTGATGGCGATGCGGACCACGATCGGACGAACGGCGCTGGCCGCGCTGGTGGTGCTGGGCGGTCTGGCGACGGCGCGGGTGGCGCTCGCCGACGCCTGGAGCGACGCGAACTGCGGCGGTGCCGCCTCGGCGATGACCACCTGGAAGCGCTCCCAGGCGATGAACTACGCCCAGCCGCCTGTGCGCGAGGGCTACGCGCTCGCCGGGGGATGCTACCGGCTGAACGATAAGGACGACACCCCGTTGCTCGCCGCCGACCAGGGAGGGGAGGGGACCGACTGCTCGGGGTTCGTGTTCCGGGTCTGGGCGTTGAAGGCCGACGGATCGGCCGGCTACCGGCGCTGGGACTACGACAAGGACATCCACGGCCCCTTCCTCACGTGGGACTACGCGGCGCCGCTCACCGACTCGCCCTACAAGCTCATCTCCAAGACGCTGAAGTCGACGGCGCCGATGGACGCGCTCGTGTGGAACCGGACCTACGAGCAGCACATCGCGCTGATCTACCAGGAGGGGAGCTCCTCGGACCTGTTCATCCACGCCCACAACAACACGGTGGGTGTCGAGATCAGCGAGGAGATCTACCGTCAGTACTCGGACGCCAAGGCGGTCATGCGCAAGGCTTGGACGCTCGAGTGCTATCCGAAGTGTCCGGGCACCGGGCTGCGCGCTCGCTGAGCGGCGGAAGGGCGCCGGGGCGCCCCTTCACGCAACCGGTGCCCCCAGGGGCGCTGTGTAGCCTGGATGGGTGCGCTTCGTCCGCCGGCACCCCCTGCTCACGGCGATCGCCGCGCTCGCTCTCATCGGTGTCGTGCTGGTCGGGTCCTCGGCCGTCGTGGTCTGGCGCGACGCCCATCACGACGACGCGAGCATCGTCGACCACGCGGACGCGATCGTGGTCCTCGGCGCCGCGCAGTACAACGGAACGCCCTCGCCGGTGCTGAAGGGCAGGCTCGATCACGCGCTCCTGCTCTACCGGCAGGGGCGCGCTCCGATCGTGATCACGGTCGGCGGGAACCAGCCTGGCGACCGAACCACCGAGGGCGCGACCGGCCGCCGCTACCTGGCGTCCAAGGGCGTGCCCCTGACGGCGCTCGTCTCCCTGCCGGTCGGCAACGACACGTTCGAGAGCATGCAGGCGGTCGCCACATGGATGCACGAACACGGCGACGAGACGGCCTTCCTGGTCTCCGACCCGTGGCACAACGCCAGGATCCGGGCGATGGCCGACGACCTCGGCCTGCAGGGTTATCCGTCCGCCACCTGGACCTCGGCCGCCACCAGCGAGAAGGTGCGAGGCGAGGGGTACCTGCGCGAGACGTTCGCCTACCTCTATTACCGGCTGTTCGGCAACTGAGTCGGGCCCGGGGCCGGGACGTCGGTGCGGCGCTGTCCCCCCTCTCGCTACCATGGCCCCGTGTCGACCCCCCGTGAACGGATCGAGGAGCTCGAGCGCGCGTGGCTGTCGCCCTACGCCGTGGCCTCGGCCAAGAGCAGGGGGCGCGAGCGGCCAGAGGAGCCCGAGGACCTGCGGACCTGCTTCCAGCGCGACCGTGACCGGATCGTCCACGCGAAGGCGTTCCGCCGGCTCAAGCACAAGACGCAGGTCTTCATCGCGCCGGAGGGCGACCACTACCGGGTGCGTCTGACCCACACGCTGGACGTGAGCCAGATCGCGCGTACCGCGGCGCGCGCCCTCCGTCTCAACGAGGACCTGACCGAGGCGATCGCCCTCGGCCACGACCTCGGCCACACGCCGTTCGGCCACCTGGGCGAGCAGGCGCTCACTCCGTTCCTCGGAAGGCCGTTCCGCCACTCCGAGCAGTCGCTGCGGGTCGTGGACCACCTCGAGAACGACGGCGAGGGGCTCAACCTCACCTGGGAGGTCCGCGACGGGATCCTCCACCATCCATGGTCGATGCCGTCGCCTTCCACGCTCGAGGCGCAGGTCGTGCGGTTCGCCGATCGGATCGCGTACATCAACCACGACATCGACGACGCGATCCGCGCCGGCATCCTCGCGCCGGAGGAGCTGCCGCCGAGCGCGATCGCCGTGCTGGGGCGCACGCACTCGGATCCGGATCGACGCGCTCGTGACCGACCTGGTCACCTCCTCCGAGGACCGGCCGGAGGTACATCTGTCGCCCGAGATCTTCCGGGCGCTCGACGAGCTCCGGGACTTCATGTTCTCCGAGGTCTACCTGCGTGCGGGCGCCCGAGACGAGCACGAGAAGGCGATGAAGCTCCTGCGCGACCTGGTCCAGTACTTCTTCGAGCACCCCGACGAACTGCCGCCCGAGTACCATCGGGCGCCTGGAGACCTTCCGACCCGCGTCGCCGACTACGTGGCCGGCATGACGGACCGGTACGCGCTCCGCACGTACGAGCGGCTCTTCCTTCCCCAGGGCTGGCTCCTCTGAAGAGGGAACCGCCGTGGCACGGATCCGACAAGAAGACATCGAGGCCGTCAAGGAGCGCACGAGCATCGTCCAGCTCGTCGGCCAGTACCTGACGCTCAAGAAGAGCGGGCACGACTCGATGAGCGGCCTGTGCCCGTTCCACCAGGAGAAGTCGCCGTCGTTCAGCGTGTCGCCGGCCAAGGGCGTCTTCTACTGCTTCGGGTGCGGTAAGGGCGGCGACGCGATCACGTTCCTGCGAGAGATGGAATCGCTCACCTACGTGGAGGCGATCGAGCGCCTCGCGCAGGCCGCGGGCGTCCAGCTCCGCTACGAAGGCGACTCGATCGCCGAGCGCAGGGCCGCCGAGCACCGCAAGGCGCTGTATCGCGCGAACGAGGAGGCCTCGAAGCTCTATCGCACGATGCTCCGCGAGGGTCGCGAGGCCGCCGACGCGCGCGCCTACGCCGTCGAGCGCGGGCTCACCCCCGAGGCGATCGAGACGTTCGAGATCGGCTACGCGCCGGGCTACCCCGACTTCGTGCTGCGTCGCCTGTCGGGGGCTCGCGACCTCTCGCCTGAGGTGCTGCTCGAGGCGGGGCTCGCCACGCGCGGGGATGACGGCGTCGCCAGGGACCGGTTCCGCGGGCGTCTGACGTTCCCGATCCAAGACCTGCAGGCCCGCCACATCGGGTTCGGGGCGCGGATCCTGCCGAGCGATGCCCGGGCGGGGGAGCAGGCGAAGTACCTCAACACCGCCGAGACGCCGATCTACAGGAAGCACGAGGTCCTCTACAACCTGCACCGCGCCCGCCCGACGATCGCGCGCACCGGCGAGGTCTTCGTGGTCGAGGGCTACACCGACGTGATCGGGCTCGTGCAGGCCGGGATCGAGAACACCGTCGCCACGTGCGGCACGGCGCTGGGCGAGCGCCACGTCGAGCTGCTCTCGCGGTTCGCCCAGCGCGCCGTGCTCGCGTTCGACTCCGACGAAGCCGGCGCGCGGGCGGCCGAGCGCGCGTTCGCGTTCCAGGAGCGCTTCCCGGTGCAGGCGGTCGTGATGATCATGCCCGACGGCCTCGATCCGGCCGAGTTCGTCACGAAGCACGGCGCGGAGGCGGTGCGCGCGGCGGCGAAGCAGGCCCGGCCGCTCGTGGAGTACATGGTGCGCCGGACGGTCTCCCGCCACGATCTGTCGACGATCGAGGGACAGTCCGCGGCGGTCGCCGACGCGCTGCCGCTCCTCGCGCAACTGACCGACCCGGTCCGTCGCTCCGAGTACGCGGGTCTGCTCGCCGACCTCGCGGGCGTCGCCGAGACCTCGGTGCTGCGCTCGCTCGACCAGCACCTGACCGGCCGGCCGCAGGAAGAGGCGAAGAAGGCCGCGAAGGGCACCGCGCAGGAACGCGTCGAGCGGGAGATGCTCCGGCTGCTCGCGCGCGACGCCGGGGCGTGGAGCACGTACGCCGCGCAGGTCCACGACGACCACTTCCGGGTGGCGTCGAACCGCCGGCTCCTGGCCGCGCTGCGCGAGCACGACGGTCGGATCGGCGACGTCGTGTCCGCCGGCGACGAGAAGCTCCGGCTGGCCGCGTCGGCCCTGGCGGTCGAGCCGCTCGACGGCGATCCGACGCCCGAGTACGTCGACGCGGTCTGGTCGCGGTTGCAGGAGTTCCGGCTGAAGGCCAAGAGCGACGCGCTCCGGATCCAGCTGCAGAAGCTGAACCCGACCACGGACCCCGGCTACGACGAGCTGTTCCGCGAGCTGGTCGAGGTCGACGGGGAGCTCCGGCGCCTGCGCCAGGTGATGCAGGGGGCCGTGTGAACCTCCCCGCAGGCCTGCCCGGCAAGGGAAGGGTCGCTCAGGTATCCGTTCCGTACACTGATGCGGTCGTGGCGATGACCCCCCAGGAGTTCGTGTGAGCGTTCCCGCGCGCGAGACGGACCGCGGCGACCTTCCCAACCTCGATGAGGTGAAGGAACAGCTCGTCGCCAAGGGTCGCGAGCGCGGATTCGTGACCTCCGAGGACCTGCTCGAGACCGTCCCCGTCGACGACTTCACGCCCGAGCAGATCGAGGAGTTCCTGACCCAGATCCAGGAGCACCTCACCGCCGAGGGTATCGAGACGGTCGAGATCCCCGGCGACGACACCGACGCCGCGACGCAGGTCCGGATCGAGGTCGACCTCCTTCGCGCACCCACGAACGACCCGGTGCGGATGTACTTGAAGGAGATCGGCAAGGTCCCGCTGCTGAACGCCGCGCAGGAGGTGGATCTCGCGCGACGGATCGAGGCGGGCGAGCTCGCAACCGCGCTGAACCGTCAGATCGCCGAGGACGGCAAGCCCGACGCGAAGGCGCAGAAGCACCTCGTCGAGAAGGTCTGGGAGATCCGCGACCACCAGCTGACGTCGTTCGGCAAGGTCGAGGGGATCGGGCGCGACAAGATCGCGAAGTCCTGGAAGCCGAAGACCGCCGATGAGCTCGAGGACTTCATCCACCGGGTCGAGCGCGACGGCCAGCTCGGCAAGCGCAAGCTGATCGAGGCGAACCTGCGCCTGGTCGTGTCGATCGCCAAACGCTACGTGGGTCGCGGGATGCTGTTCCTCGACCTGATCCAGGAGGGCAACCTCGGGCTGATCCGCGCCGTCGAGAAGTTCGACTACGACAAGGGGTTCAAGTTCTCGACCTACGCGACGTGGTGGATCCGCCAGGCGATCACCCGCGCGATCGCCGACCAGGCGCGGACGATCCGGATCCCCGTGCACATGGTCGAAACGATCAACAAGCTCGTGCGGATCCAGCGTCAGTTGCTGCAGGACCTCGGCCGCGAACCGACCCCCGACGAGATCGGCAAGGTCATGGGGATCGGCGCCGACAAGGTCCGCGAGATCCAGAAGGTGTCGCAGGAACCGGTGTCGCTGCACACGCCGATCGGCGAGGAAGAAGACTCGCAGCTCGGCGACTTCATCGAGGACTCCGACGCCGTCGTGCCGGTCGACGCCGCCTCGTTCATCCTGCTGCAGGAGCAGCTCGAAGGCGTGCTCGAGACGCTGTCCGAGCGCGAGAAGAAGGTCGTGCAGCTGCGGTTCGGCCTGGTCGACGGGCACCCGCGGACGCTCGAAGAGGTCGGCCGCGAGTTCGGTGTCACCCGCGAACGGATCCGCCAGATCGAGAGCAAGACGCTCTCGAAGCTGCGGCACCCGAGCCGCAGCCAGAAGCTCCGCGACTACCTCGAGTAGCACGCTGGTCCGTGACGGACTAGCTCCAGGCCGCGTCGTCGTAGGTGTCCTCGCCGAGACGCTCGCGGATCGCGCCGCGCGCTCGCCGGATCACGTCCAGGCTCGCCACCGTCGCCCTGTCTGCGATCCGAGAGGCCTGGTCGGAGACGACGCGGAGCGCCGGGTTCGCAGACCCCTGGGCCTTCACCGGACCGTGCTGGATCTCGGGTTCGTCCTCGTGGAGCTTGTTGGCGATCGCGAGGCCGGCGGCGACGCCAGCGCCGAACAGGACGAGCGAACGGAGCTTCATCGATGATCCTTCCGGGTGTGTGAAGCGGCCAGCCTAACCGGCTGGAGGAGGGGCCGCTGGTAGACTCGCCAACGCTCCGATCCGGGGTAGCTCAACTGGCAGAGCGGCGGACTGTTAATCCGTAGGTTGAGAGTTCGAGTCTCTCCCCCGGAGCTGGATCTACCAGCGGAAACGCGCTCCCGAGGCAACACCCCGAGGACCCGGCGGGGAAGATCCGGGGAAGATCGGTGGTCAGGTTCGAGCATTGAGAAGCCCCCGGTGGGATGCCCGGGGGCTCTTTCGTGAAGAGGGTTCGGCTCAGGGCCGGAGAGGGGCCGCGTAGGCGCGCTCGGCCTGCTGTATCGCGTAACTCAGTTCGCGCGCCCGCTCCTTCACCCCCGGGACTGAGCAAGACTCCCGTCGGACCGACGCTACACCGTTCGCGCTGGCGGCTTGAGTGGGGCGAACGAGTGACGCCGCACATCAGTCGAAGTGAGGCGCGGAGGCGGTTTGGGCATGGGGTGTTGCCTAGCTGAGGTCCGGGAGTAAGGTCGGCCGATGGGGGGTCGGGAACGGGCATCTCTTCGGATGGTCGGGTGGGCTGCGGTCGTACTCGGCGGAATCATGGGAGCCGTGGCGCTGGGTCAGTTGGTGGCCCACGTCGGGCAGGTGTTGCAGGAGGGAGACTCCCAGTACCGCGTGTTCTCGATCATCGCCTTGGCGGCGATCGCTCTGGTGCTCCTGGGCGGGGGCTTCTGGATGGTGAGAGCTTCTAAGCCCGTGCGCGGACAGGGTCCGCACCCTCCACCTCCACACGACGATGCGGTCTAGTGGTCACGCAGGAGCGTGCGCGCAAGTCCACGGCGTCGCCCGTGGTGGATCGAGTCCTGATACCCGCGAGGAGGTCGCTCTGACCCGTACCTAGTCGGACCCCGACCTCCAGGTGGGCGAGCACCCGGCCCCAGCGGATGTCGCGCGTCAGGTAGTCGGCGTTGTGGAGGGCGCGGGTCTCGGCCCGATCCGACGCACCGCGAGGACCTGGACCTTCGTTCGCGTGCTCGAGTAGCCTCGGTCGATGCGGATCAAGACCCTGATGCTCGCAGTTGGGCTCGGGATGCTGGCGATCGGGTGCTCGAAGGTTCCGGCCATCAGTACCGCCGCGTCGTCGGTCCCTGCGCCGAGCCTCGCGCCGACACCAACGGCTCTGGTCACCATCGTCAAGCACGTGACCGACATCTCGACCGAGACCGCGACGCAGACGCGGTACAGGACAGGCACGCAGACGCAGTACCTATCGTCGGTCTCAACGAAGACCGACACGACGACGGCCACGCGGACCCACACCTCAACCGCGACGCAGACCGTGACCGCCACGCAGACGAAGACCGCGACGAAGACGGTGACCGACACGGTAACGCAGACCGTGACCGAGACGGTGAGCACGAGCCTGAGCCCGTGATGTTCGCGAACGGGACTCCGGCAAGCTGCTGGAGCTACCCCCAAGGCAGCGTCCGAGTGACCCCGCGCCTTCGCCCGGAGTGGGTGCTATCCGGCCTCCGGCGGTAGCCAGTTCGGATCGGGGGGATGGTGGAAGGACTCCGTTCCCACGCCCCTCTCGACCGTCAACTTGCCTCCCTCGACAACGACCGTGATCAGGTGGTCGTGCTCCTCGCCGGCCCTCTCGACGTGCCACTCCTGGGCGTCGTCGTGCCGGTACGTGAGCGAGAAGTGCGGCTCCCTGACTTCGTGTTCGTGCATGCCGTCCCCGCCGACGCTCAAGCCGCTGGACACGGCCTCAGAGTAGATCTGTGCGACCCGCTCACCGTCGAGCTCTTGGGCAGGTGCCGCCAACAACGCCTCCACGATCGAGTGCACTCCGCGGGGGTCGATAACGTCCACGAGGGCCTCGGCGGTGGTCCGCGCCTCGTCGAGCACGTCGGCGCCGAGTCTCTTGAGGACACCTTGGTCTTGGGCAGATGGGTGCCACGGCAGGACCATGTTTGGTACGAGCATGAAGACCGCCTCGGTCCGTTCGTTCACGGGTGGTCCCCAGTTCGTCCGCGGCGGGTCCAAGGTGACGCGCGAGATGGGCTGGCCCTCCTCCAAGAGTGCGGCGCAGTGCCAGGCCTCGTGCAGCGCGTTGATCCGCTGCATCTCTTCCCAGTCCATGACCCTATCCTGAGCCGAGGTCGGCGCTAAAGGCTAGTGAGTCTTCCCTCTGAACCTTCCCCGCCACAGGAAGAGGTCGTCACCGGCCGTTGCGTTGCGGTTGCGATGGTGAGGCCATGCGTGGCCTCGGATGCGCTGGCCTCGCCGCTTGCTCGACCGAGTTCCGGAGGGTGCTCACATCCTGGACCTCGGCTGTGGTTCGGCCCTGCCCGTTGGCCCCGAAGTGGTGCGCCAGCACCGCCTGACCGGGATCGACATCTCCGCAGCGCAGGTCGAGCTCGCCCGTCACAACGTCCCCGAAGCCTCGTTCATCCATTCCGAAGTCGCGTCCGTCGACCTGCCCCATGGTGAGTTCGATGCGGTCGTCTCGTTCTACGCGATCGACCACCTCCCGCGCGCCGAGCACGCCGGTCTGATGCGAAACATCCATGCGTGGCTACGACCCACCGGACTGTTGCTCATCAGCGTGGAAGCGGGTGATGAACCGGCCGTGACCGCGGAATGGTCGGGGGCGCCGATGTTCTTCAGTCATTTCGACGAGGCGACGACCATCGCGCTGGTCGAGGCCGCGGGCTTCGATGCGATCGAGACGGCGGTGGAGGCGCAGGAAGAGTAAGGGAGAGAAGTCCCCTATCCGTGGCTCCTGGCTGCGCGCCGGGCGGAGCCCACCGCCTAGACCGCACATCACCTGAGGACGACGATGCCGAGGACGAGCGCCGCGATCGTGAACGCGCTCATCGGGAGTTCGATCCTCACCGCGTGCGTATGGTGTGAGGCAGGGCCTCGGGAGGCGCGAGCTGATGCCTGAACGTGAGCTGTGCGGGCATATGATGCGGACCGGCGAGCCGTGCGCGCTGCGCGCTGGACACGCGGGTCAGCACCGCAGCGCGGGTAGCGTCGAGAGGCGACGCGCGCAGCGCCGCGCCTCCGAGCGTGACCGCCGCGCAGACGACGAGCCCCAAGGCGGCGCGCAGCAGCTCGAGCTTCTGCACGAGAACCGCCCCGATCTCCAGCAGGGCGCTGGAGCGCTTGGATGGAACGGCGAACGCTATGCCGACCCCGAGCACCGCGCCCGAGAACCCATGCAGATGGGCGCGGGCCGCGCCATCGGGATCATGGGACCATGGGCCCGGCTCCGCGACCGGATGCGCGCCCGCGCCGCAGCCAACGCCGCCAACGAGGCGACGCTCGCCGAGCTGCTCGGAACCGACGAGGACGAACGGAGGGCGAGCGATGGACCCTGGTCGAGCGTCTGACGGACGAAGATCGCGTTCTCTCCGATCGGCACGCGTGCGCGCCGGACGCGAGGTCGGTGCGGTCCAGATGGACTGCCCTTCGACACCATCAACCGTGATTGGCACGGTGACCAGGTGATGCAAACGCTCGAAAGGAACGGTCGCCACCGGCGGCGAGGCTATCGGTCCACGCCAGCGCATCGGCACTACAGTGGGGCACCGTGGAAGGGTATGAGCTCGCTGAGGCGGCCCAGCGGGCCGGTATCAGCTCAGACCAGTTACGCCAACTCGTCGAACTGGGAGTGATCGCGCCCCACGCCGAGGACCGCTTCACGGGGGGCGACGTTCGGCGGGTCGGGCTCGTTGAGGGTCTCACTGCGGCTGGCATCCCGCCGGATGACCTGGGCGCCGCCATACGAGATGGACAGGTCTCGCTCGACTTCCTCGACGAACCCGTCTTCGAGCGTTTTTCGGTGCTCAGTGACCTCACGTTCGCTCGGTTCGCCGAGCGAACCGGCGTGCCGGTCCAGTTGTTGATGCTCATCCGCGAGGCAGCCGGCTCGCCCGCGCCGAGCCCCAACGACCTGATCCGTGACGAGGAACTGTCCTACGCGAGATTCATCGCGGCCCAGGTCGAGGCGGGGTTCAGCCCAGCCGCCACCGAGCAGCTCCTGCGGGTCCAGGGTGACGGCCTGCGCCGCATGGCCGAAACGGAGACGGCCTGGTGGAAGGCGGAGGTGATCATGCCGGCCGCCGAGGTGGGGATGCGGCCCGACGAGATCCTCGGGGTCGACTCCGCCCATCGGATGAGTGTCCTGGCCGAGGAAGCCCTGATCGGGATGTACCACCTCCAGCAGAAGCAGGCATGGACCACCACCATCATCGAGGGCCTGGAGTTGCAGCTGGCCGCGGCGGGGTTGCACAGCCGTCTGCGGCGTCCTCCGGCGATGTGCTTCCTCGACATCACCGGCTCTACCCGTCTCACCCAGGAGGGTGGCGATGCTTTGGCGGCCGATCTGGCGACCAAGCTGGCCAGATTGGTGGAGCGCACATCCATGAGCCACGGCGGCCGACCGGTCAAGTGGCTGGGCGACGGCGTCATGCTGCACTTCAGGGACCCAGGCCCGGGCGTGGTGGCCGCCCTCGAGATGGTGGCAGGCGGAGCAGACGCAGGGTTGCCGCCGCTGCACGTCGGCCTCCACGCCGGCCCGGTGATCTTCCAGGAGGGCGACTACTACGGCCAGACGGTGAACGTCGCCTCGCGGATCGCCGACTATGCCCGACCGGGTGAGGTGCTCGTCAGCCAGGAGGTGGTCGACGCCTCGAGCGGGGCGGACGTCGCCTTCCGGGAGATCGGCCCGGTGGAGCTCAAGGGCGTGGCCGGTGCCATGCAGCTCCACGCTGCCTCCAAGCCGGGCTGATCTGTGTAGGGCAACGAGGCGGCGCTTGCAGACGGACAGCCCGGTGAACCGCGCTGATGTTAGGCCGATGCCCGTCCCGCCACGACGGTGTCGATCTCGTGGGCGACCTCGTACGGATCGAACGGCTTCGTGATGAACGTGAGGACGCCGAGCCCGATGCATCGTTCTCGCGCGGCGGGGGTCGTGGCCGCGGTCAGCACCATCACGGGCACGTCGCGGGTCCCGTCCTCCGCGCAGAGGTGTTCCAAGACGGCGAAGCCGTCCATGACCCGCATCATCAGGTCCAGGACGATCACATCGGGGTGTTGAGACCGTGCCAAGCCCAGGCCCGTGGCTCCATCGTCTGCGAACAGCACCTCGTGCCCGCGGGGCTCAAGGACGAGGCGCAGGATGTGCCCTATCTCGGGGTCGTTGTCGATCACCAGGATGCGCGCCACGCGTCATGCCTCCCAACCCGGGCCGCCCGCGGACCAGATGTACCCACCACCCTACGCCCGAAACGGGTGTGCGGTGGTGTTTGAACCGCATGAGCGCTTCCGGAGCGGGGTCGGTCGACCCCGAACAGCTAGCGGCGGGATGCGCCTGCCGCGTAGATGTGTGCGATGTGCTCACCGTCGAGGTCTTGAGTGGGTGCCGCCAACAACGCCTCCGCGATCGAGTGCACGCCGCGGGGGTCGATCGCCTCCGCGAGCTCCTCGGCGATCGGCTGCGCCTCGTCGACAACGTCGGCGCCGAGTCTGGTGAGGACGCCGTGGTCTTGGGCAGATGGGTGCCACGGCAGGACCAGGTTCGGGACCAGCATGAAGACTGCCTCGGTCTGTTCGTCCTCGGGCGGCCCCCAGTACGTCCTCGGCGGGTCCAAGGTGACGCGCGCGATGGGCTGGCCCTCCTCCAAGAGTGCGGCGCAGTGCCAGGCCTCGTGCAGCGCGTTGATCCGCGGCATCTCTTCCCGGTCCATGACCCCACCCTGCCCGAGATCGGCGCCAAGGGCTAGGCAGTCTTGCCTCTGTCAGCCCGGTTCCCGGCCCTAGGACAAGTACCGCCAAGTTCCTCCCCCCCTCGGGACCCCCGGCCGTTGATGCAACCGTTCCCGGGCCCAGAGTGTTGGGCAGGTGCCGGGTCTGGCCACGGAGAGGTCTGGTGGGTGGAAGGAGCATCGATGAGGCGAGTTGCCGTGGTGATGGCGTTCGTCGGATCCGCCGCGCTGCTGGTGAGACGGCTCGTCTTCCGGGGGAGGGCGAGCTCGGAGGCGTCGGCGATCGACGAGAACGCGAAGCTGGAACGGATGTACGCGGAAGCGGGCGCCAGGGACGCCAGAGAGTTGGACTACCTGCTCGAGGTACACCCGATCACCTCATGGGCCTGACCTAGATCAGGGGATGGTCGCGGGGAGAAGGTGAAGGCATGAAGGTCTTCGTGTATCGCGTCGACACCCCGCCGTTCTCGACCCTCGGCTACGGCTACGGGCAGAACGACGACGGTCAGCAGGTCGTCTTCGCGGGCAAGCCGCGTTCGCTGCGTGTTCTCGGTGAGGCGCTCGGGATGGCCGAGTTTCCGATCGAGGTCGAGGTCGAGGCCTCCCAGATCGTGAAGGAGGCAACACGGAACGGATGGAGGCGGGAGCATCGCGAAGCGAGATGGTGGTGAAGCGCTGCCAAGCGGAGCGGGCCATCCCTTGACTTCCCGAGTGACCGAGTGGTTCCCTCGGTCTATGACGCACGTGGTTGCCGTTGAGGGCAGGGCTGGCTTTTGGCACTGGATGTGTTCCACCTGCGGCTCGGGTAGCCAACGCTGGTTCCACACGCGTGAGGAAGCCCTCGAGGCCGGCAGGTTGCACGAGGACACCCACGAAGTCACCCCGCGCTTCATCGCCCGACTCCCCACTGGCTGAGATCGGACGCGGACCCCTCTGCGCGGCAGATTGGATCGGCCGCGGGCACGTGTGAGAGTAGAGGAACCGCGTGACCCTGTGCCGGTGCGGTCGGTCGTCCACCGGTCCGCCTCCGCCCTGCGCCTGTTACGGTCCCGCGATGACCGGGTCCTTGCTCGAGGATGCGTTCGCCCACCATGTGTGGGCCTCCGTGCGGTTGATCGACGCATGCCGCGTGCTCAGCCCGGAGCAGTTGGAGACCGCCGTCCCGGGAACCTACGGATCGATCCTGAAGACCCTGCGACACCTCGTCGGGTCCGACGCCTGGTACCTGCTCGCGATGACCGGTGATTCCACGTTCCGCATCGACGAGGATCACATGGACCTCCCCCAGCTGCGGGCCGCGATGGACGCCGACGGCGCCGGCTGGTCGTCGCTCCTCGCGAAGGACCCCGACCCGGACACCGTCACCGTCGAGTTCGATGACGACGGGACCGAGGCCCACGCCCCGACGGGCATCCGCATCGCCCAGGCGCTGCATCACGGGACCGATCATCGGAGCCAGATCTGCACCGCCCTCACGACGCTCGGCGTCGAAGCACCGGCGATCGATGTGTGGGACTTCGGCCTCCAGGACGGCCGGGTCGTCCGAACCCCCGCCACGTCCTGATGACGCCGGGGGCCACTGCGAGGCCGTAGCTTCAAGACGAAAGGCCCAATGGACCCTCCACGACGGGTCCATCGCCCGTCTCCATCTCCGGAAGCTCTCCCTAACGTCTTCGCGAGGAGTCGTCGAGTTCTCTCCGCTCCCCGTACACGGCCTCCCGTTACCCCTCCCAAGATCGACCCCCTGGGAGGCCGTCGTCGTGGAGTCGATCCGGCCTAGTAGGGTGGATCTGCCATGCGAGCTCAGGATGGCTTCGCCAGACGCCTCCGCGAGTCTCGCCACGCGGCCGGGTTCAGTCAGCTCGAACTCGCCGACGCGTCCGGGATCTCGAAGTCGCGGATCTCTCGCTACGAGAACGGCCACGTCAAGCCCTCCCTGCAGATGTTGCACCGCCTCGCGCGTGCGCTGAACATCTCCGAGGCGACCCTGTTCGGGGACGGTCGTGACGTCGTGCAGGCGTGCTTCCTCCGACTGCAGGCGCGCGGCGTCGCGATCACCTCGCGGGCCGAGGCGCGGGAGTTGGCCGATCGCCTGGCCGACGAGCTCGGCGCGCCGAGTCTCGAGGCCCTCACGCCCTGACCGCCGGCTGCGGGGGCTTCAGGAAGCGGGCTTGGCTCCCGATGCTTCCTACGTACCGGGCGAACGGGGGATGGCAACATGGACGCCGAACTTGACGATGGCGTGATGGGCGACCTGGCAGGTGCCGAGGCCGAGGTCAACGAGCTGCGTGCGGCGCTCGAAGAGGCGCGGGAAGCCACGAGGGCGGCCGAGGACAAGCTTCGCAAACGCCAGGCCGAGGAAGCCGAGAGGCTCCAAGCGTACGAACAGGCGGCCGAACGCGTGAAGGAGTCCTACGCGGCGGAGCGGCAGCGTCTGGAGGAGGCGAGGCGAGTCGCGGAAGAGGGGCTCCGCGAGCTCGACTCGAAGCTCCAAGGGTTCGCCGACGACGCACCCGCGGCCGTGCCGACGATCGCAGAGCGCCTCGCCGATCTCAGCGAGACGATCGACGTCGACCGTCCAGAGACCGTGGAAACGCCGGCCTACGAGGACGACTGGTACCGGACGCTCCTGCAGCAGTCTCAGAACGGGGGCGGCGACGCCGTCGAGGTCCCCGAGGGCGAGTAGCCACCAGGACGTTCGAGCTCTCCCGGTCGAGATCCCGCTCACCAGGCTGCATCACGTCGCAGAACGTGGATGCCATACGCTGACCTCTCCGTTCAGGAGGGCAGACATCGATGACGGGAGCAACGCGGTCAAGACCGGCGTACGTCGTGCTCCGCGAGGTCCGCAACGACACCTGGAAGGTCGTGGCCGAGGTGGAGCGGCGGCCGGGGCTCACCGCTCGCGCGGCGCGTGCGCAGGCGATCCACGATGCCACGCAGGGACGTGCGAAGCCGAACGAGACGTATCGGGCGGTCCTTCGCAGCGAGTGGCGGATCGCCGCGGAGTGAGCCCTCCGTCGCCGCAGGGCCGCCGGGCGATCCGCCTGGCGTGGGGGGCGGTCGCCGGCGTCGTGGTCTTCGATGTCGGGTGGATCGTGGCGGGAGCGTTGCAGGTCGGTGGCTACTCGGTCGCTCGTGACGACGTCAGCGATCTCGGAGCGCTGACCGCGACCCATCCCTGGGTCGAGCTCACCGCGAGCGGCGTCGCGGGGGTGCTCGTCATCGCGTTCGCGGTCCTCGCGCTTCGCACCGCCCTCGCGGTCCCGGGCCGTGGGACCGCGCTCGGGGCGTGGCTGGTGGCGGCGTCCCTCATGGGGCTCGACAACCTCTCCGACGTCTTCTTCCGCTTGGACTGCCGCGCGGCCGACCCGGGCTGCACCGCGACGACCGCCGTCGGTTCGTGGCACGGCACGCTCCACCTCGTGGCGGGCGCGATCGCCGCGATCGCGACGGTCGCGGCGCCCTTCGCCCTCGCGGCCCGGATGCGGCGCCTCGAGGGCTGGCGCGACCTGGTCCGGCCGACGCTTGTGTTCGGTTGGGCGATCCTCGCCGTCCTGATCGGCTACGTCACGTTCGAACGCAAGACCGGCGGCGGGCATCTGCAACGCACGGCGATCGTGCTGCTCTCGGTCGGGGTCGTCGCGCTCGCGCTCCGCGTCCGGAGCCTCGCGCGCTCCAACCTGCCGGCCGGAACCGCAACGACGGCGTGAGCGCTATCCGGGGAGGAACGCCTGCTCCCAGGCCGGGCGGTCCGGCGCATCGCCCTGATCGAGCATCTGACGCCAGGCCTCGTCGGTGAGCCGGTTCGCGAGCGGCTGGAGGAACTCGTAGTAGGAGTACACGCCGCCGATCGCGACCTGGAAGCCGCCGTGATCGTCGCCCACGATCACCAGGATCGGGTCGATCCGGCCGGTGCCGGTCTCGACCACCTTGTCGCGGGCCCGCGCGATGTCGGCCACGATCGCCGCGTCGTCGTCGAGCGAACCCCCGGACGGATGACCCTGGTCGCTCGTCCGCCACCACAGACCCTCGAGCTCGCCGGAGATGTCGGCGAGGCGTTCGTTGTCGGCCCTGGAGATCGGCTTACCCTCCAGCTCATCGCTCGCGACCTGCGCGAAGAAGCTCTCCAACGTGGCCAGGTCCGTCAGGAGTCCGTCGGACTCGTCGGTGATCAACCCGCGACCGTGGAGCCCGTCACGGAGTAGCGTGGCGGCAGCCGCGAGCCGCGCGAACGCCACGGGGTCGGGCTCCACCCAGTGCCGCGGCGTGAACGTGGGGATCGGCCCCTCGCCCTCGGCGGCGGCTTGTTTCGTGTAGAGCAAGGTGTCGTGCTTCAGCTCCGCGTAGGAGCCCAAGCCGGTCTGCTGGGCCTTCGCCGCCCACGCCTGCGTGCGCATGTAATCGGGGTAGGCGTCACCGTGCAGATGCCACATGGGCTCCAGGGCCCACAACCAGGCGTCGTAGACCGTGCCCGCCCACGCCGCCTCCGGGCGTGCCGCAACGGCGCTGCGCATCTGACGCAGCTTCTGCCCGAAACGCGCGAAGTGGAACTGCTCGGTCGACGTCTCGACACGCTTCGCGAAGGATGACCCGAACGCCGAGGCAACGTCGACTGCCGAGGCGACGATCCGCGGGTCCTGCTGTGTCCCGACGTTCGGGTACAGGAGCTGATCGAGGATCCAGGAGTCGAGCACGAACCGCGTGCCCATCAGCCGCACCGAAGGCGTCTCGGGGTCGACCAGGACGTCGCGCGAGGCGAGCAGGTTCGTCGCCGTCTCCCGAAGCACCGCGTCAGTCACTTTCGCCGGATGCGAGAGCCCGTCGGGGAGGGGCCCATGGAGGGCGGCCGCGAGCTCGACGGGCGTGTAGTCGTCGGCGGCGCCCACGAGGAACGCCGTGGGCTGGTAGATGTCCTTCCACAGACGCAGCAACGCCGCGCTTCCCTCACCTTCGGGCAGCAAGATCCGCGTTGCGAGCACTGCGGGCAGCAGCTTCGCGGGCTCGTGCGGATCGACGGCGAACGGAGTCTGGCCCAAGAGCGACATGCCGAGGAAGTACCGCGTGAGCTGCGCGTTCCGCGTGTAGTGGCCCCGCGGCGTGTACAGCGAGTAGTCGACCTCGGAACCAAGGATCGGAGAGTCCGCCATCTGCGCGTGCTCGCGGATCAGCGCCAGCTCGTCGTTCACGGCGCGATCGGCGGTGCCGGTCGGGAGACCGAGCAGAGCAGCCAGGACCTGGAACAGGTCGCGGACCTTCTCGGCTCCGGTCTGCACCTGGGTATCACGCAGCTCGCTCGCCTGGGCGGCGGCGCCTTTCAACATGCCGCCGGCGAAGGCCTGGAGCTTCGGCAGGAACACATCCTGCTCGAGGCTCCGCAGGACCTTGTCGAACACGAGGTGCCAGTAGTGGTAGCCGACGTCGGTGGTGACGTAGAGGGTGCTCCCCCCGTACGGCCCCATGGACTCGTAGAGCTGGAAGAACTGTCGGAAGCCGCCGCCACTACCGGCTGGGACCACCACGAAGCCGTTCTCCTCGAGGGCGCCACGGACGGCGGGGTCACTCACGAGCCTCTGGATGTCCTCGCTCATGTCGACGCCCTGCAGCGAGTGGGGGGTCTGCGGCCCTGGGTACGTCCCGTTCACCTCGAGCGGCACGCTCGGGAGGCGCCCGAACCGGACGAGGCTCATCGGGATCGCGACCGTGTTGGGAGGTGGCGCGGAGGAAGAAGAGGTCGGCGAGACCGCCGTGGCCCTCGGCGAGGTGCTCGACGTCGACCCCCCGCTCGTGCACGCCGCGGCGATCACCGCGAGGCAGACCAGCAGGACCGACGTTCCCCCGTTCATGACGTGCTCCTTCCGGTGACGACGGGATCGACGACCCCGTCGAGATCCACGTCGACGCACCCGGGCGAACCGGCGCCCGGCAGGTCGGCCGATGAGGTGAAGCCGAACCCGCGCCACGGCCAAAGCCCCGTGGCCACGGTCGCAGCCTCGTCGAGGGTGGAGTAGGCGACCACCAAGGCGCGCCCGCAGGGCACCAGGGCCGAGACGGGACGCAGGACGCTCGAGGAGACCCAGGCGGGCCGCAGATCGTCGCCGCGGTACACGGCGACGCCGGCGATCCTCCCCTCGGCGTCGGTCCAGCGGTGATGGGGCATCGCCCGTATCTGCAGCGAGGGCTCGTGGGGACGTCGCAGCGCGAGCACCACCTCGGGGGTCCCGTCGCCGTCGACGTCGCCCCAGGCGGAGTCGATCACGGTCCAGGTTCCCGGCAGGACGGGCAGGCGCGGCGGCAGGAGGGCCGGGGCCGCTCGCGGATCGATCCGGCGGCCGCCCACCACCCTTCGTCGTAGGCGACCGCGTCGCCCTCGGGTGCCGGCCACCCCGCCACGAAGACGCGTCCGGTATCGATCTCGGTGGTCGCGACCCGGTACGCGATGACCCCGTCCGCGTCGGCGCGGACCTCCAGGAGCGCGCCCTGATCGGTTCCGGGGATCCCCTGGTGATCGAAGAGCAGGTTGCCGAGGCTGGTGGCAACGATCGTGGGCCGGCCGTCTCCGTCGGGGTCGACGCGCAACAGCGGCTGGGCGACGTGCGGGCCGTGGCACCACACGACGTCGGCGCCCCATCGCGCGAGCCGGGTGCCGGCCGCCGACAGCCATGGGTCGGTGACGGGCTTGTAGTCCATGCCGCCGTGCAGGGACACGGTCACGAGGTCGGCTTTCGCGGCGGCCCCGCGCACGGCCGCTCGGGCGGCGGCCGGATCCCAGGCCGCCACCTGGGCAGTCGGGCCGCCGGCTGCAGACGCGTCGAAGGCGAGGATCGCGATCGTGAGCCCACGTCGGTGCAGGAGGACCGGGCGGGCGTCGGCGCCGACCGCGGCGATCCCGGCGCCCGCGAGCGCGCTCATCGTGTCGCGCACCGTGTCGGGACCCGCGTCGCCCGCGTGGTTGTTCGCCACCGACATCGCGTCGAAGCCGGCGGCGGCGAGGATCCGCGCCGAGCGCGGGGACGCCTCCAGGGCGTTGGGGTTCGCGACAGCGTGCGGCCTGCGGGTGAGCGGCGATTCGAGGTTCGCCGCGGTCAGGTCGGCGCGAGCCAGCGCGGCTTGCAGCCCGGCGAAGATGCTGTCGGGGTCCTCGCGTGCGATCGGCGCGACGCCGCGTCCGAGCATGACGTCGCCCCCGAAGAGGAGGCGGACGACCGGACGCGCAGACGTGTTCGAGGCCGCGACCGGCGCAGGGACCGACGGCGGCTCCGGGGAACATGCCGTCAACAGGGCGACGCAGATCACGCACGCGAGCGGGCTCCGCAGCATCGCTCCCCTTCCACCCTCTCTGTAGCATTGGCCGGGGTGCGGGAGGCTAGGCGGATGACCCTGTATCGGGATGCCGTTCGCCGCCGACCGCGCGGATGCCCGACACGAAGGGATGAGGATGGTGGCGACGTGACGATCTCCCGCGCCGCCCACGCGCGTGACGCGGTCGCCGCGACGATCGCGTCGGCTGCCGGTCGCGCCAGCCGCGCCGCCCACCTCGGCGGCGGCTCCAGCATCCCCGGCGTCCTCCTCGACACGCTGAGCCCCGGGTTCGCCGGGCACCGAGCGTCGCGCCTGGCCGACGGCGTCGTCCTGGTGTCGGGCACCAATGGCAAGACGACCGTCGCGTCGATGATCCGGTCGATCCTGCGCGCGACCGGGGACCCGACCGTGGGCAACGACACCGGCGCCAACCTCCATCGGGGGATCGCGACGGCGCTGCTCGAGATGCCGCACGACGCGCGCTCGGCCGTCTTCGAGGTCGACGAGGCCGCACTCCCGGAGACCGCCCGCGAGCTGGGGCCGCGCGTGCTCGTCCTCACGAACGTGTTCCGCGACCAGATGGATCGCTTCGGGGAGACCGAGCGCGTCGTCGGCCTGCTGGGCAGCGCCGCGGAGACGTTGCCCGAGGGGAGCACGATCGTGGCGAACGCCGATGACCCGGCGCTGTGGGCGGCGGTGGGGGAACGCGAGCCGCTCGCGTTCGGGATCACGCTCCCCGAGGCCAAGGCCGGAGAGCCCGTCGCCTTCGCGCGCGAGGCGGAGCTCTGTCCCCGCTGCGGCGCCCGGCTGCGTTACGACGCCCATACGATCGCGCACCTCGGCGTGTGGGCCTGCGGGGCGTGCGGGTTCGCGCGACCGCAGCCGGCGATCCTCGGCGAGGTCGTCTCGGTCGAGGGGCTCCGGTCGGTGCGGGTGCGCGTCGACGACGACGTGTTCGAGGTGCCGACCGGCGGCGTCCACA
The DNA here is from genome assembly GCA_963710985.1 of uncultured Actinomycetes bacterium. GTDB lineage: Bacteria > Actinomycetota > UBA4738 > UBA4738 > HRBIN12 > AC-51. The sequence continues at coordinate 50,427 of CAVQCI010000001.1, forward strand.
GCGCGTACAACGCCGTGGCGGCGCTCGCGGCCGCGCAGGCTTTGGGGATCCCGCGGCGCACCGCGATCGAGGTGCTCGAGCGGTTCCAGCCGCGGTTCGGCAGGACCGAGCGCCTCGAGGTCGACGGGCGAACGGTCTGGCTCACCCTGATGAAGAACCCGGCCGGCGCCGACGTCTTGATCCGGGCGATCGCGAGCGACCCGCGGATGGGCGCGGTGGTGCTTGCGGTGAACGACGGGCTCGCCGACGGTCGCGACATCTCGTGGATCTGGGACGTCGACATCGAGCGGCTCGTCGAGGAAGGACATCCGTTCGTGGCGGGCGGCGTTCGGGCCGACGACATGGCCGTGCGCGTCCGGTACGCGGGCGGCGAGGTGCGCGCGGTGGCACAGGAGCTGACCGCCACGATCGGGGCGGCCCTGCAGGCGACGCCTGCCGACCGGGACCCGGTCGTCCTCGCGAGCTACACCGCGATGCTGGACCTGCGGGCCGCCTTCGCCGGGCGTCGCGGACGGCTGCACGATGCGGCATGAGAGCGACCGGATGAGCGATCGCCCTTCGATCACGGTCGTGCACCTCTACCCGGACCTGCTGATGTCCTACGGGGACCGGGGCAACGTCCTCGTCCTCGATCGCCGCGCCGCGTGGCGCGGGATCGACGTGCGGATCGTCGCCGTCCGCGCCGGCGAGCCCTTGCCGGAGGGGACCGACCTCGTCGTGATCGGGGGCGGCTCGGACCGGGTCCAGCGGCTGATCGGCGACGACCTCGTCGCTCGCAGGCCCGAGCTCGCCGAACGGGTCGCCGGCGGCGCGGCGGTGTTCGGCGTGTGCGCCGGCTACCAGCTCCTCGGGCGCTCCTACGCGTCCGCGGAGGGCGCCGACATCGAGGGGCTCGGTCTGCTCGATCTGGAGACGAAGGCCGGGACCGGCCGGATCATCGGTCGCGTGCACGGCACGGCGACGCTCGAGGGGCGGTCGTTCGACCTGACGGGGTTCGAGAACCATGGGGGCCGGACGACGCTCGGTCCGGCCGCGACGCCGCTGGCGACGGTGGCGCGCGGCCGCGGCAACGACGGCCGTGACCGCACCGAGGGCGCGGTGCAGGGTCGCGTGGTCGGGACCTACCTGCACGGGCCGGTGTTGCCGACCGCGCCCGATCTCGCCGACGTGCTCCTGTCGTGGGCCCTGGACCACGCCGGCGCGCCCGAAACGCTGGCGCCATTGGACGACCGGCTCGAGCGGCGCGCGTCGGCGGCAGGCCTCACCCGTCCCCGCTGAGGGCACGCCACCGGGCTTCGCGCGGCTATCGTGCACGCATGGCATCCGCGCGCGACGAGCAGGCCCTCGAGGCGCTCGGCGTCGAGTCCGACCTGCGGCGCCTGCTCGCCGTGCAGGCGATCAGGGCGTTCCTCTACGGCTTCGGCACGGTGGTGCTCGGCACGGCGCTCGTGAACCGCGGCTTCTCGACGGTCGAGGTCGGGCTGCTGTTCACCGTGATGCTCGCCGGGATGGCCATCACGGCGGTGTTGGTCGGGATCGTCGGAGACCGGGTGGGACGGCGCCGCGCCTATGCGGCGCTGCTCGCGCTCATGGGTGTGGTCGGCGCCGGGTTCGCCGTGACCGGGAACGTGTGGCTGCTGATGGCGATGGCGCTCACGGGGGTGATGTCGACCGACGCGAACGAGAGCGGCCCGATCACGACCCTCGAGCAGGCGATGATCGGCCAGGCGCCCGCCGACGTACGCCTGCACGTGTTCGGGCGCTACAACGCGGTCGCGTACCTGGCCGGCGCGCTCGGCGCGCTCGCGGCCGGCGGCCCCGCGTTCCTGCACCGCTTGTGGCAGGGCGCGCCGACGGCCCAGACGTGGCTCCTCGTGTTCCCGGTGGGCGCGCTCGTGTGCCTGGGGATCGTCCGGGGATTGTCGGATCGGATCGAGGTTCGCCCCGCCGAGGGCGGGCGGCGCCGACCGCTCGAGCGGTCGCGCAAGAGCGTCTTCACCCTCGCGGGACTGTTCGCCGTCGATTCCTTCGCGGGCGGGTTCGTCGTGACGGCGTTCCTCGTCGTGTGGTTCGAGCAGCGGTACGGCGCGAGCCTCGAGCTGATGTCGCTGGTGATCTTCGCGGCGGGGATCCTGCAAGCGGTCTCCTCGATCGTCGCGACGCGGGTCGCGCGCCGGTTCGGACTGCTCCACACGATGGTCTTCACCCACCTGCCCTCGAACGTGTTGCTGATCCTCGTGCCGCTGATGCCGAACCTCGGGTCGGCGATCGCGGTGCTGCTCGCGCGGTTCGCGCTGTCGCAGATGGACGTGCCGACCCGCCAGGCCTACGTGGCCGCGATGGTCGACGCCGAGGAGCGCACGGCGGCGGCAGCAGCGACGAACACCGCTCGCTACGTGTCGCGGCCGTTGGGGCCACTGGTCGGCGCGGCGTTGACGCAACACGTGGCGGTCGCGGCGCCGTTCGTGGCGGCGGGGACGCTCAAGTCCCTTTACGACCTCGTGCTGTTCCGCGTGTTCCGGCGGGTGCCGCTGCCGGACGGTCCGTAGCGACCGCGCCGACCGGGGCGTCAGTCCCGGCGGGGGAGCTGCACGGTGAACCGAGCGCCGCCCTCCGGCCGGTTGGCGGCCTCGATCCGTCCACCGTGCGCCGCGACGAGCTCGGCAGCGACCGCGAGCCCGATCCCGCTGCCCGCCGTGTCCTCCGCCGCCCGGCCGCGGTAGAAGCGCTCGAACAATCGAGGGAGGTCCTCCGACGCGATCCCAGGCCCGGTGTCGAGCACCTCGAGGACGGCCTGGTTGCCACCGAGGGCCGTGCGGACCGTGACCGTCCCGCCCGCCGGCGTGTAACGGAAGGCGTTCGCGACGAGGTTCATCGCCACCTGCTTCAGCCGCATCGGGTCGCCGGCGGTCGGCGCGGGCCTGAGGTCGGTTTCGAGCGTCAGCTCGGCGACGGCCGCCGCGGGCCCGGCGAGCTCCGTGGCCGCGGTGGCCACCTCGGCGAGGTCGAGCGGGCCCACCTCCAGATGCAGGCTTGCGGCCTCGGCTGCCGCGAGCGTCTCGAGGTCGCCGACGAGACGCGACAGCCGCAGGACCTCGTCGTGCAGCGACGCGAGGGTGTCGCCGTCGGCGGGAAGGACGCCGTCGACGAGCGCCTCCGTCGTGCCCTGCAGGATCGTGAGCGGTGTGCGCACCTCGTGCGCGACGTCGCGCACGAGCTGCCTGCGGAGCTCGTCCTCGCGCTCGAGCGACGTCGACATCCGGTCGAACGCCGCCGCGAGCGTCCCGATCTCGCCGGGCGCGCCGGCCATCCCCACGCGCACGCCGCGATGTCCGGCCTCGAGCTCGGCGGCCGCCTCGGTCAGGACCGCGATCGGGCCGCTCACCCGCTGCGCGACGAAGAACGCGACGGCCATCGCGGTGATCACCGCGACGATCGCCCCGAGGACGGCGGTCCGCAGGAGCGCCTCGCTCACGCCGTGCTCCGGTGTCGGCAGGTGGCTCGCAGGGAAGCGGAGCTCGATCGAGCCGACCGTTCTGCCCTCCACCACGACCGGGGCCTTGACCGGCTCGCCGCGCGGGACGTCGACGACGGCGATCCCGTGCATCCGCTCGAGTATCGCGGTCGCCTCGTCCGCGGGGACGGCGACGAGTCGCGCCCGAGGGATCCAGCACCGTGAGCGTCGCCTGTCCCCGGGCGGCCACGGTGACCGCGCTCGTGAGGTCGGCGTTCGGCCAGCCGCCCGCGGCCTCGTAGGCGCGGCCGGCCGCGACCGCCGCGGCCTGCGCGTCCTCGGTGTGGGTCCGGACCGTGAGCGCGTTGAGCTGCCGTTGCGTCGACGTCACCGTCAGCACCGCGAACACGGCGATCGCCGCGATCGCGACGGTGACGAACGCGGCGGCGAGCCGGAGTCCGAGCGGCGAGAGAAGCCGGTTACGGGTCACGCGCCAGCCCCAGCCGGTACCCGACCGCCAGCACGGTCTCGATGATGCGCGGCTCGTGCGGGTCGGCCTCGACCTTGCGCCGGAGGTTCTTGATGTGGCTGTCGACCGCGCGTTCCGACGCGAACTCGTACCCGCGCGCGCGGTTGATCAGCTCGGTCCGCGAGTACACGCGTCCCGGTGTCCCGGTGAGCGCGACGAGGAGCGCCCATTCGGTGGGGGTGAGCTCGACCAGCTCGCCGCGCACCTCGACCTCGTGCCGCTCCTCGTCGATCGCGAGCTCGCCGCCGCCGTAGGTATGGCGCGCGGCGCCGGCAGCCTCGTGGGTGCGGCGGAGGATCGCCTCGACGCGCAGCACGACCTCCTGCGGGCTGAAGGGCTTCGTGACGTAGTCGTCGGCGCCCAGCTCGAGTCCGGCGATCCGGTCGTCCTCGCTCGCCTTGGCGGTCAGCATCAGGATCGGGATCTCGGCGCGCTGGCGGATCGCGCGGGCGACGGTCTCGCCGGGAACGTCTGGCAGTCCGAGGTCGAGCACGATCAGGTCGGGGAGCGCCGACGCGGCGAGCGTGAGGGCTTCGGCGCCGCTGCCGGTCGTGAGGACCGAATAGCCGGCGCGCTCGAGGTAGCCGCGGAGGAGTTCGCGGATCTTCTGCTCGTCCTCGACCACCAGCACGGTCCTGGCCACGGCACCTCCCGGCTGCATCGGCCCGACGCTCCGATGCTAACGGGCCGCCGGTGAGGGCGGGCGTGTCACGCTCCACTGCTCGCCCACGGTGTCTCCACAGCGCCTCCACAGGCGAGGTCGATGATGCGAGCAGAGAGAGGAGGAACCCGCGATGGGGTACCGGCGTTGGCTGTTCGGGACCGTGGCGATCGTCGTCGCCGCGGTCGTGGCGTTCGCCGGCGGGTTCCTCGGTCGGATCGCGGTCGTCGCGGTCGCGGTCGTGGTGCCGACGGCCGTGGCGCTGACCTTGCGGTTCCTCGCGGGCCCGTCGCGCGACCGCTCGCACGCCGCCAAGGAGGTGGGCCGGCCGTGAGCGGCATCCCCGAGGGCGGCCGCCCCCGCCACGACGCTCCCCGCGACGAGCGGGCCGCGTCGGCCAGCGAGACCGCGATCTCGATCGTCGTGCTGGTCGCCGCCGCGATGCTCGTTCTGGCGGGGGGCGCGGTCGGCCTCACGATGGGGATGCGCGCCTACGGCGGGTCGGCGCACCCCATGGCGATGAGCCAGGTGACGGCTCCGGCGAGCGATGCACCGGCCGCCTCGGTGTTCACGCTCGCCGGGTTGTCACCCGAGATCGCCGGGCACTATCGCTTCGCACACGACCACCCGATGCCGTACAAAGCGGTGCCGTGCTACTGCGGCTGCGAAGCGACCCTGGATCACCAGAACCTGTTCCGCTGTTACGTGACCGACACGGGAGCATGGGAGGTCCACGCCTCCGGGTGCGCGGTGTGCACCGACGAGTCGTCGATGGTGCGCGCGATGCTCGCCCGCGGTGTCGGCGTGCAGCGGATCCACGACGCGATCGTCGCCAAGTACGGCGCTCTGACGGGCGCCACGAGCTGAGGAGCACGCGATGTCCGCCACCACCTCGAAGGCTTCCAGGAACAAGCGCGGACCCGCTCGCGGTCGCTCGAGCAGCGCCACGATCGGGGTGGTGGTCAGTCTCGCGGTGTTCGCCGTCGCGATCGCCGGGGTCCTCCTGCTCAAAGGAGGCTCGTCGTCGTCCCTCGGCGCCGGATCCGCCGGGACCCGGGCGGCATCGGGCGGCACCGGGTTGCAGCCGATCGGCGGGTCGAACGCGATGGGCTTCCCCTACGTGACCACGCCGGGATCGGCCACCGGTTCCGTCACCGCCGACGGGGTCAAGGTCGAGGGTGCGAACTGGGATCTGGGCCACGTGCCGTTGAGCGTCGCCGTCCTGCCGGAGTGGACCTTGACCAATACCGGCAGCGCTCCCGTCACGCTCGGACAGCCGCAGGCGCGGATCCGCCAGGGATGCTGTCCCGGCCCCTTCACGCTCTCGACGCGAACGCTCGCGCCGGGGGAGAGCGCGACGCTCACGTTCGAGCTCGCGATGCACGAGGGCATGGACGGCTACCACGACCTGGGCGTGTTCGTGCCCGTGTCCGGCGCGGCCGGCGACACAACCCTCGTCCTGAACGTTGTAGGCGATTTCAGCAACTGATCGGAGGCCGCACTCACTCTCCCACCTCTCCCGCCTCCGATCCCGGCCGCGGCCCCGGCGCTCATCCTCTGCCTGCCACCTCACCTCTGGAGCGCCGAGGCCGCGGCCGCCGTCTGCACGAGCCCGGCGAGGTCGATCGCGGGGTCGTCGTCGTAGCGGCCGATGCCGCCGGCGACCGGGAAGCCGTCCGCGAGCCCCTCGTCGCCGGCGCGCGCGAGGTAGGCGGCGAGGAGGGCGCCGAGGCCGTCCGGCCGGTCCTTCGCGGGAAGCCCGGCGAGGTCGCGCGCGGCGATCCCGACGAACACCGGGGGTTGGCGCCACAGTGCGTCGGGTCGCCCGAAGTGCCGGACGGCGGCGGCCGCGGCGGCGCGGGCGCTTGCGAGCGCGCCCCGATCGCCGGTGGCGTCGGCGAGGAGCCGGTGGGCCGCCGCGGCCTCGCCCTGGTTGTACGCCCAGACGGTCCGCTCGATGACGCCGTCTTCGATCCGGTCGGCGTACAGCCCGTCGTCGCGGCGGAGCGTCGCGTCGAGCCACCCGAGGGAGCGCTCCGCGAACGCCAGGAGCGCCGGGTCGCCGGCAGCGCGGTGGGCCTCGAGCGCGAGGTGGACCCCGGCCGCCGTCGCGCACGTGTTCCGGCTCTCGGTGCGCTCGTGCCAGCGGACGCCGCCCTCCGGGTGTTCGCAGGCGAGCACGAACCGCACCGCGCGCCCGACCTCCTTGGGCAAGGGCTCGCGGCGGACATGCGCGAGCGCGACCAGCGCGAGCCCGACCCACGACACGTCGTCCGCATAGCGTGGACGGCGCCGGCCGCGGGGCCCCCACGCCGAGCCGCTGCGGTACCGGACGAGTCCGGCGGCGAGCGCGTCGACGATCGCGCGGTGGGTGTCGTCGGCCGCGGCCGGCTGCAGCGGCTCGACCAGCACGGCGGCGTGCAGGACCTGCGTCACGGGCCACAGGGGGAGCCGGCCGCGCCTGTGCCCGTGGGCGGCGAGGACCTCACCGTCGGTGCGCACGACGCGCTCGCGCAACGTCTCCCACCAGGTCAGCGCGAGCTCTCGAGGGTCCATCGGCGTCACGGTACCCGCCGTGGGGGGACGCCCGGGTGCCTATCCTGTCGGACGATGCGGAGGAGCGACCGGACGTGAGCGAACCGATCGGCGTGCTGGTGATGGCGTACGGGACCGCGAGCGGCCCCGACGACATCGAGCGCTATTACACCGACATCCGCGGCGGCCGCGCCCCGTCGCCGGCTTTCCTGCGGGAGCTGACCGAGCGCTACGCGGCGATCGGGAACCGGTTCCCGCTCCTGGACATCACGCGGGCGCAGGCCGCCGGGCTGGAGACCGCCCTGAACGCGGCGGAGCCCGGCCGGTACCGGGTCTTCCTCGGGATGAAGCACTCGGCCCCGACGATCGCGCAGGGTGTCGAGGAGCTGCGGGGCGCGGGGATCACGCGCGGTGTCGGGATCGTGATGGCGCCGCACTGGGCCGGGATGTCGATCTCCACCTACGTCGAGCGGGTCGTGGCCGCCTGCGGCGACGACGGCCCCGCGTTCACGTTCGTGCGGAGCTTCCACGACCACCCCGGGTTCGTGGCGCTGCTCGCCCGGCGCGTGCGGGACGCGCTCGCCAGCCTGCCCCCCGACGTGCGCGAAGACGCCACGCTGGTCTTCTCCGCGCATAGCCTGCCGGTCCGCACGCTCGACGACGGCTCGCAGCGGTGCCTGCGCTGCGACGAGCCGGTGTGCGCCGCGGCGTGCCGGTACCACGAGGGGCTCCGCGAGACGGCCGACCTCGTCGCCGGTGCGCTCGGGCTCCACACCTACACGACGGGATGGCAGAGTGCGGGGCGGACCGCCGACCCGTGGTGGGGTCCGACGATCGAGGACGTCCTGCGCGACCTCGCGGCCGCCGGCGCTCCTTCGGTCGTCGTGTGCTCCGCGGGGTTCGTGGCCGATCACCTCGAGATCCTCTACGACCTCGACATCGAGGCCCGGGCCATCGCCGAGGGGGCCGGGATGGCGTTCGCGCGGACCGAGATGCCCAACGCCGATCCCGCGTTCACCGCGATGCTCGCCGACGTGGTGCGGGCGGCGCTCGAGCCGCCGCCGGGCCGATGAGCCCGCAGGTCGTCGTCGTCGGTGCCGGCATCACCGGGCTGACCGCCGCCTACCGTCTCCAGCAGGCCGGCGTGGACGTGGTGGTCCTCGAGCAGGACGAGACCCCGGGTGGAAAGGTCCGTTCCGCGCAGGTGGGTGGGGTCCGCCTGGAGGCCGGCCCCGACTCGCTGCTCGCCCGCAAGCCCTGGGCCGTGGACCTCGCACGCGAGCTCGGCGCCGACGACCTGGTGCCCGCCTCCGCCGCGGCCACCCACATCTGGACCCGGGCAGGGCTCCTGCGCTTCCCTTCGGGTCCGTTCGGGATCTCGACCCAGCCGATGGAGCTCTGGCGCTGGAAGGGGATGTCCTACCTCGGCAAGCTCCGGGCCGGCGGCGACCTCGTGCTGCCACGGGGCCGGAGCGACGGCGACGAGTCACTCGGCTCGCTCCTGCGCCGACGGATCGGCGACGAGGCGACCGACACCCTGGTGGCGCCGCTGCTCGGCGGGCTGTTCGCGGGCGACGTCGACCGGCTCAGCGTCGCGGCCACGTTCCCCGAGCTTGGGGCGTGGGAGCGCGAACATCGGAGCCTGATGCTCGGCGCGCGGGCGATGGCGGCGTCGCGGCGCCCGGCCGCGGTGAGCGCGCCCGAAGGCGGCGCCGGCCGGCCGGCGCCGCCCCCGATGTTCGTGCGGTTGCAGGGGGGGCTCTCGCGCCTCACCGAGGGGCTCGCGGACGCGCTCGGGGCCGAGCGCCTCCGCACGCGCACGAGCGTGCGCGCGGTCGCGCGCGAGGGCGACGGCTACACGGTGCGGACCGACGACGGCGTGCTCGAGGCCGACGCGGTGATCGTGACCGTCCCCACCTTCGTCGCGACCGAACTGCTCGGGGAGGTCGCGCCGGAGGCCGCCGGGCTGCTCGGCGACATCGCCTACGTGTCGACCGCCGTCGCGCTGCTCGTCTATCCGGAGGGCACGGATTCCGCGCTCCCGAACTCCGCCGGGTTCGTGGCGCCGCGGGGGGCCCTCCCGATGAACGCGGCGACGGTCGTGTCGAAGAAGTGGCCGGATGCCGCGTTCGGGGACCGTGCCGTGGTCCGGTGCTTCATCGGGGGTACGGGGACGGAGGACGTCCTGGCCCGAGACGACGACGAGCTCGTTCGCGCGGCCGCGGACGCCCTCGCTCGGATCTGGCCCTTGCCCCCGGCGCCGGAGGCGTCGACGCTCGTGCGGTGGCCGCGCGCGATGCCCCAGTACGAGGTCGGGCATCTCGAGCGCGTCGCCGCGATCGAGGCCGTGTTGCCGCCCGGCCTGCTGGTGGCCGGGCAGGCCTATCGCGGCGCCGGACTGCCCGATTGCGTTCGGCAGGGGAGCGAGGCGGCCGAACGCGTCCGCGCCCGCCTCGGCTGAGGCGGGCGGGCCGCTGCGGGAGCGCTTACGGCGACGCGCTGGCGCTCGCGTTCAGCTCGGGCGGGGTCGGCGGCGGCGTCACCCACGCGTGGTCGGGCTTGGAGAACGAGTCCGGGTAGCGGTGGGCGAGCAGGTCGTCCACCTGCGGGTACGGGGTGATCAGCTTGAACACCACGACCCGGTTGTTCTCACGGTCGGCGATCGCCCACAGGCCGTCGGGGCCGGTCGAGATCTGTTCGGGGTAGTTGAAGTCGCCGTCGGCCGTGCCGGCCGCGCCGAACTCGGACAGGAGCTCGCCGTCCTTCGACAGGACCACGATGTGCCCGGTCCCCATCCCCTTGGGGTTGAAGCGGAAGGTGTCGACGACGTAGAGGTTGCCGTCGGGGCCGATCGTGATGCTCCGCGGGAGCTGCCAGAACGACGTGATCTTGCCGCCGGTGTCCGGGGTGCCCGAGACCCACCGCACGATCCCGTCCTGGTCGATCGCGACGACGCGACGGTTCGCCGAGTCCGCGACGTAGACCCAGCCGGTCGACTGGTCCACGACGAACGAGTCGGGGAAGTTGAAGAACCCGGGGATGTCCCCACGCATCGGCGTGCCGTGCACGGAGCCGCCCCAGTACGCCACGACCCTCCCGTCCTGGTCGAACCAGTACAGGCCGTTCGCGCTCGCGACGATCACGCGCCCGCCGTAGAGCTCGACGTCGTAGGGGATGAAGCCGTCTCGTCCGAACACCTTCCCCTTCTGGTCCGGCGACGGGATCTGGCCCACGTAGCCGCCGTCGGTGGAGAAGATCTGCACGGCGTGGTTGCCCATGTCGGCGACGTAGACGAGCGAGCGTTCCTGGTCGATCGCGATGCCGAACGGCGAGTACAGGCGCCCGTCCCCCGACTCGCCGATCGTGCGGATGTAGTCGCCGCCGTTCGTGTACTCCTCGACCCGGGACTGCCCCGTGTCGGAGATCCAGACGTTGCCGTCGGCGTCGAAGCTGGCGCCGAGGGGGGTCTTCAACAGCTGGTCGCTGGCCTGACCGTAGCCGTAGATCGTCGTGATCACCTGGATCGGGTAACCGGCGGGCTGCCCCGGCGGCGGCGCGGGCGTGGCGGGGCGCAGCAGCCACAGGAGCAGGACGAGCAACGCCAGCGCGGCCAGGCCGAGGATCACCAGCAACGTGACGAGCAGCCTGCGGGTGGATCGCTCTTCCGGTTCTTCGTCCGGCGACGGTGCCTCTCGTTCCTCGATCGGATCGGTGGTGGTCGACATGTGTCCTCCTCGGGTCGCTCAGCCGCTCAGCCGAGCGATCGCGGCCGCGACGTCCTGGTTCGTCGGATCGAAGCGTTTCGCCTGCTGGTACTCCTCGAGCGCGTCCTTGCGGTCGCCGAGCGTCTCGAGCGACCTCGCGAGCCCGAAGTGACCGTCGAAGCTGAACGGGTCGTAGGCGACGGCCTTGCGGTAGGCCTCGCGCGCCCCCTTCGCATCGTGCTGGGCGAGCTGGAGGTCGCCGAGGGCGACCAGCGGGGCCACCCGTTCCTGCTGCGGCGCGCCCTTCGCGGCTTGCGTCAACAGCACCACGGCGCCCGTCGGATCGTCCGCCTTCGTCAGGAGGGCCAGCTGGAACTTCGCCATCCACGACGTGTCGTCGAGCGAGATGGCCTTCTCGAACTCGGCCTTCGCCGCGTCGGTCTCCTGCGCCTGCACGTAGGCCAGGCCGAGGCCGGTGTGGGCGCGAGGGTCGTCGGGGTTCTGCTGGACGGTCTCGCGCCACAGCGCGATCTCCCGGTTCACCGAGTCGGTGGGCAACGACGCCGGCCGGAGCTTCAGAGCGATGACCGCGCCGCCCAGGCCGATCACCACCAACGCCAGCACCAGGACGCCCGCGACCAGACCCCGCGGGAGGGTCTCCGCTCGCGCGCTCATGCGATCTCCTTCCACCAGTCGGGCATCACGACGACCACCTGCACGTCCCGGCGTTGTGCGTCCAGCCAGTCGCCGTAGGCGGCGTCGCGCGCTCGCTTCTCCAGGTCCTGCTTGATCTGCGCCCGCACCGCGAGGAAGGGCGCGCCGTTGCCGTCGACGCCGGGGTACTTGTTGCGGTGCCGCTCGTAGTAGGTGTGCAGCTGGTCGCTCGTGACGGTCACGTCGGAGGTCACCTCGAGGTAGAGCTCGCTCGCGAGCGTCTGCAGCCGGATCCGCGAGGCGAGCTCCGCCTCGGTCATCTGCCCGCTCGTGAGCCAGCCCTGGAAGTCCTGCTCCGTGGGGAAGTTCGAGCGAAGCTCCGCGACGTGCGCCGCGATCTGGTCCTCGCCGACGGTGATCCCTCTCGCGGCCGCCTGCTCCTCGACGATCTTGTCGTCGACCAGGTTCTGCAGGAGCTCGTCCTTCCAATCCTTGCCGAACATCTTCTCGAAGTCGCCGTGCACCTGCTGGATTCCTTGCACGCGCGAACGCATCTCGCCGAGGTAGATCGGCGCTCCGTCGACGGTGGCGATCACGGGCCCGAGGTCTTCGGGCGAGGCGGGTGCGGACGCCGCCGGCTCGGAGAAGGGTCCGGCGTGCACCGCCGCCGCGAGGCCCACGGAGGCGCCGGCGAGGACGACGAGCGCGCCCGAGATCGCCAGCGTGCGCTTTCTCATCACGGTCTCACTCCTGTCGAGGGAAGGGGTTGTTTGATCGTCGGGTTCCCGGGGGTCACCGAGTGGCATCGGGTGCCGCACCAGGCGCCCGTGTGGCAGGTGTAGCAGTCGTTCAACCCGGACTCGCCGGCCACCGTGCCGTGCTGGGCGACCCAGTTCGGTGGGTGCGGCGGTTGCTGGTGGCAGGTGGTGCAGGTCGGTCCCTGCGCCGCTTGCGCGGAGTGACATTGCAGGCAGTAGCTCGGGTCGCTCCCGTTGAACGAGCCGCTGATCTTGGGCACCTGGGCGTGGGCGCCGAACGAGTCGGTCGGGTGGCACGTCTGGCAGTCGGTCGCCTCGCCCTTGGGCGCCCCGAGCAGGTAGAAGTGGGGGAGCGACCCGGGGGGATGGCACGTGCTGCACGTCTTACGGTCGGTGACGTCGTGGCACGTCGCGCAGCTCTTCTCGGTGGGCCGGGCCGGGTTCGGGTGGGCGTTCTGCGGGTGGCACGTTTCGCAGGCGACCCCGATCTCGGCGTGCAGCGGGTGGTTCATGTAGACGGACGGGAACCGGCGCGTCGTCGCGTAGGTCTTGTGACACGTCACGCACTCGGCGAAGGACGCCTCGGAGGGGGCCTGCGACGAGCCAGCCCAAAGGGGCTCGATCCACTCTCGATAGCCCCTGCTCAGCGAGGCGGCGGTTCGCGTCCTCAAGCCTGGTTGCCCGTCCGTTCCGTCCCACGTGCGTTCGAGCGATGCCGCGGTGCTGCGCAACCGGTCTTCCGTGTGCGGCGAGACGAACACGCCGACGACCACCGCCGACTCCACCAGGAGCAGCGCGACCACGAGGGCGATCAAGATCGCCACCCAAGGCCGGCGCTTGCGGTCCGCGGTCATCGGTAGCACCTCATGGCGTCGAGGGAGGAAGGGGCTGGGGCGACGGGATCACGTAGAGGTCTTGTTCCTCGTGCACGCTGTGCTCGGCGTGACAGGTCGTGCAATCGGTCTCGGGGTGGCAGGTCAGGCACGGCGTGGTGCTCGCGTTCTGCAGCGCGGTGTCGTGGCGCCCGAGCCAGTTGGCCGCGTGGGGGATCTCGGTCCCATGGCAGCCGGCGCAGAAGGTCGGGCCGTGACACGTCGAGCACGCCGTCACGCCACGCTGTTCCTGGACCGCGCCGTGCTTCGCGATCCACCCGTCGGGGTGCGGGAACGTCTCCTTCAGGTGACACGCCTCGCAGAACTTCTGCGCGTGGCACTGCGTGCAGGAGGCCGGCCGAGTGGTGGCGGCCTGCCCGTGCACCTGGATGAAGCCCTTCGGGTGGCTGCCATCGACCACGAACGGCTGTCCGCCGGGGATCTGGAGCACGGGGTGGGAGACCTCGCCGTGACACGTCGTGCAGTCGGCGCTCGGATCGGGGTGGGCGGCCGGCGAGAGGTCGGGATGGCACGAGGCGCACGTCCGCGCGGGAAGGACGCCGCTCGCGCCGAACCCGGTCACCGCCGCCACGCCCTCTCGCAGCAGCGTCGGCACGTACTTCACCGTCCCCGCGAGACCCGAGCCCGAGTGGCACGACACGCATGCGACGTCGGCGTGCACCGACCGCTGCGCCGAGAGCGCGGCATGGGATGTGGCGTGGCAAGCGGCGCAGAACCGGTCGGAGGAGGCGGCGCGGTTCCACCCGACGAGCAGGAGCAGCACGAGCGGGAGGCCGAGGAAGAACAGCTTGCCGATCGAACGGCCGCCCGGCTCGTCGGGAGGCCCAGACGGTGGAACGACGACCCGCGTCGCGGGCTCGCCGGCGTCGCCGGGGTCGTCCGGCTCCACTTCGCCGAGCCAGTCCAGACCGTCGTCGGGCTCTTCGCCCGGCCGGTCCGGGTGCTCCCGGTCCACGTTGTCCTCCCGTCTGCGCGGCGCTCGTTACTTGCCGCTGCCCTGGTTACCGCCGCCGTTGCCGCCGTTCTGCCCGTCGCCGACTCCACTGAGGTCGGGGTGACCGGAGGGCAGGGTCCCCTGCGAGATCTGTTGGTCGCTGAGGGGCGGCGCGAGGATCTGCGAGAACTGGCTCTGTGGCGTGACCTGGGACTGGGGCTCCGCCATGGTTCGCACGATCACGCCGGCGCCGAACGACATCGCCATCAAGGCGATGACGAGCCAGAGGTTCACGGGCACCCGCAGCAGGGCGGACATGCTTCCGGACCGCTGCGAACGGTTCGTGGCGACAGATCCCATCGGTTCCTCCTCGCTCATGGGGCCGGGCTCGCCGACCCGCTCTGGTTCTGCAGGAAGTGCTGCTCGTCCGCCGTCAGGTCGAGCTGACCGGTGCGGTGGCACGTCGCGCAGGTGTCGGTCGCGTGACATTGGAAGCACGCGATCGCTCCTTCCCGGAAGACCACCTTGCGGTGGTACTGGATCCACGTCGTTTCCTTGGGGCCCTGCGGGTGATGGCAGGAATCGCAGAGGCTCCTCGGCGGCAGGTTCGCGCCGGGAGGTGCGGTGCCGGCCACCTGGTGGCACTTCTCGCAGACCGACGGGTCCTCGAAATAGGTCTGCGCGTGCAGGGTCTGTGCCCACTGCTCCGGGTGGGGGAGCTGCACCCCGTGGCACGCCTGACACGTCTGCTCGGTGTGGCACGTCAGGCACTGGAAACGATCGGCGAGCGCTTGCTTGGAGTGCTCCTTCGTGACCCACGTCGCGTCGAGGTGCGATGCGGGCTGTCGCGGAGATCCGGCGGGGTGGCACGTGATGCAGGTGCCCGGCGCGATCGCCGTCCGCGACTGGCCGTGACAGATGAAGCAGTTCGTCATCTTGGGCCGGTTGATCTTGTCGGGTTCGTGCGTATCCGCCGGGTGGCACGCGGAGCACTCCGACACACCCGTTGCGAAGTGTGTCTTGTGCCGGTACAGGAGATCCGATCGTCCCGTCTGGAAGACCTTGTCGAGGTTCGTGTGGCAGTCGGTGCACCCGAGGAAGACGTCTGCGGATACCTCCTGCGTCGCCGGGGTGGTCGAAGACGCGCTGGCTTCTTGGTTCGTCTTGCTCGACCTCCACGCGACGCTGACCGCCACGATCGCGAGGCCGATCGTGACGAGTGGGACCACGACCATCACCCAGGCCGGGATCCTTCGTCTCGGTTCCCGCTTCGGTGTGCCCACGGTTACTTCCCGCCCTTGAGACTCATCAGGTATTCGGCGAGCGAGCTGAGCTCCGAGTCCGACAGCTGGTAGCCGGGCATCACGCTCCCGGGCGCCTCTCGCACGCCCGTGAAGTGCAGGAGCACACGCTCAGACGCGTCGGCGTTCGTCCCGAAGCGCGTGAGCTCGGGACCGCGCGTTCCGCCGGCGCCCGCGATCGTGTGACAGGAGCTGCAGCCCAGCCGTTCATAGAGTGCCTTGCCTGCGGCTTGTACCGGCGTGAGGTTCGACCCCTCACGCGTCATCGGGCTCGATGCCGCCATCGCGGACAGGGTGAGCAACACGATGCCGGTGATCGTGAAGGCGGCAGCGATCCGTGGCCACAACCGCACGGGACGGGTACCCGGCAGGAGCGAACGGGTCCGCTCGCGGCGGTCGATGAAGGGGACGGCGACCAAGACGCCGATGACGATGACCGGCAGAACGAAGGTGCCGATCACCTCCGACTCGCCCTTGAAGTACTTCAACATCTGAAAGACCCAAAGGAAGTACCACTCGGGGCGCGGCACGTAGCCAGAGGCGGAAGGGTCGGCTGCCGGCGCGAGAGACGGCTTCGTCACGGACGCGATCACCACGAGCACGACCAGGAACACGAGCGCGGTGATCGCCTCGACGAGGGCGAAGTCCGGGAAGAACGGCATCGGGCGTCGTTCCGCGGGAGCCTCCTCGGTTGGCGCCTGTTCGGTCGGTTCCGAAGGCGTTGACAGCGGTTCGTCACTCATAAGGGCCTCGCGATCCCTTGCTTCCGGATCATCGAGAAGTGCAGGAGGAGCCCGACCGCGAGCGAGAGCGGAAGGATGAAGACGTGGATCGCGTAGAAGCGGACGAGCGTCAGCGCTCCGAGTTCGGGGCCGCCCCGGAGGAAGCTCCCGATCGCGGGTCCGACCCACGGGACCGTGCCGACGATGTTCAGCCCGACGTTCGTCGCCCAGTAGGCCTTCTGGTCCCAAGGCAGCAGGTAGCCCGTGAACCCGAACCCCAGCACGAGCATCAACAGACCCACGCCGATCACCCAGTTGAGCTCGCGTGGCTTGCGGTACGCCTTGTGCACGAACACGCGAACCATGTGGAGGAAGACCAGCGTGACCATCGCGTACGCACCCCAGATGTGCAGGTTGCGCACGATGGTTCCGAACGGGATCGAGCTCTCGAAGTAGGCGACGCTGTCACGCGCATGGTCCGGGGTCGGCGTATAGAAGAAGGCCATCACGACGCCGGTGACGACCTGGATGAGGAAGGTGAAGAACGTCAGGCCGCCGAAACAGTGGAGCCAGCCGATGTGCCTCGGCACCGGATGGTCCATGACGCGCCTCGCCACGGGTTCCAGTCCGAGCCGCTGCTCGACGAACTCCTTCGTGCCAGCGAACATGATTCGCTCCTTACGTCGTGACGCGATCGAGGTTCGAGTTGACGCGGTACAGACGTCCTGCGTAGAGAACGTCGCCGTTGACCTTGTACTCGTAGCGGTCCAGGGGGCGCGGGGGTGGGCCGCCGGTCACGCGACCCTCCAGATCGAACGCTCCGTTGTGGCACGGGCAGGCGAACCCGCCCGTCTTGTCGTCGAACTCGAACGGGCACCCGAGGTGCGTGCACCGGTCATCGAAGACCGTGAACTCACCGTCCCCGTTGTTGATGACGTAGACGGCCACGTCGCGCGGAGACGCCTTCATGTAGGCGTCTTGGACGAGGGAGGTGAAGGAGGCGAGGATCGGCGTGCCGACGACGGTCAGGTCCGGCTCGCCGGGGTCGGGCTTCCCCAGCCGCCCGATCGGGCTCCAGCCCTGGTCGCTCGTGCGGAACACCGGCGACACCACCGCGACGGCGGCTGGGATCCCCACCGCAGCGGCGATGCCTGCGCTCACCCAACCGAGCGTCCCGGCGAGGAACCGGCGTCGCGTCACGGGGGTCGTCACGAGGGCAAGACGTGTGCGCTGTAGCAGCCCCATCCTGCCGCTAACGTCATCCTGACCAGGCACGCGGAGCCCCGGAAGCTGGAGCTGCGCCGGCTCGTTGCGCTTCTTCGATCTCGCCATCGACGTCCTCCTACTTCGGCGGTGGCCCGAGCGGCGTCCTGATGTGGCACACGGAGCAGTCCTGGAGCGGAGCGGTCACGTCGTCATGGCACGTGAGGCACGTCTGCATCGTGGGGTATGTCGCGGACCCGATCGGGACAGCCTCACCGTGCGCGACCGTCGAGTGACAGTTCATGCACTTGCCCCCGCTGTCGATGATCTCCCCGTGGCTGACGATGATCCCGACGTCCTCGTCGCGAACGTTCTTGTCCAGGATCTCCTCGTGACACTCGAGGCACGCCGCGTTCGTGACCGCGGCGTTGAACGACGTGTCGTCGAAGTGACCCGTGATGTAGTTCGCGACGACTTGGAGCCCGGCGATCTTCCCGCCCATGAAGGAGAACAGCCCCGGGTTGATGTGACAGTGCTCGCAGTTGATGCCCGCGTGCGACGACGCCTCCCACGTGGCCACGTACTTGTTCATCACGTGGCACTTGTTGCAGAACGACGGCTGTGAGGTCCACCAGAGGCTGAACGCGGAGAAGAGCAGGACGCCGGCGAGTCCGATGCCCATGAGCCCCATGCTGGCGACCAGGATGTGGCGCTTCTTGACCGGGGCGAGCGCTGCCCGCGTCGAGCTCAGCAGACCCTTGTCCTCGGGCGATCCGCCTCCTGCTGCTCCTTGACCGGTTCCGGGAGGGGAACCTTCCGGAGCGCGCTCGCCTTCGGGGGTCGCATCATCCTCCGGTGGGGTGGGTCGCCGGCGGCGCCTCAGGAAGGACATCACGCACCTCCCTTCCCCGGAACGTTCGAGGCGGCCATCTCGGCCTCGATCTCCTCGAGCCCGAACAGCCATCGCGCGGCCTGCAGGAGGTTCTCGTCGCCTCGCGCGCAGGCTTCCTTCGCGCGCACGGTGGGGAGGTGCACGATCTTGCGGACGGTCTGCTCGATCGCCCGCTCGACCGCCGCGCGCTGACGGTCGTCCAGACCGGAGATCTTCTTCGCGGCGAGCGCGCCCTCGATCTCGGCGACCCGCTTGGCTTGAGCCTGGATCGCGGACACGACGGCGTCGGCCGGCTTGGACCGGAACCATGCGACGCACCGCTCGGACTCGGTCGAGATGATGTCGGCGGCGGCTTGCAGCTGCGCATCGCGTCCGCCCGGCACCGTGAAGCCTCCGGCGTCGAGCCCGCTGAGGTCGTAGAGGTAGAAGCCTTCCTTCCCACCGTCGAGCGCGGCCACCTCGGGGGCCACGTTGCGGGGGAGCCCGAGATCCACCACGACGAACGGTCGTCCCTGCCGAGCGGTCAGGACGCGCTCAAGGACCCCCACGTCGACGAGCGGCTCGCGCGCCGACGTCGCGAACACCACGGCGTCGGCGGCGATCATCGCGTCCTGCAGCGCGTGGATCGGCAGGGCGAACGCGCCGAACTCCGCGGCGAGCCCCTCGGCCGCTTCGAGCCTGCGTGCGACCACGCCGACACGGATGCGTTCGTGAGCCAGCTGGCGGAGCGACGCGATCGCCATCTTGCCGTTGCCGACGACCAGCACTTCCTTCGCCGCGACGCCCTTCAGCATCACATCGAGCGCGCGGTAGGCGGCCTTGGGGAACGAGTCGGTGGCCCGCGCGAGCCCCGTCGCGTGTCGGACGCGCTTGCCGGCCTCCAGGGCCCACCGGAAGAGGCCGTGCAGGTGCGGGCCGACCGCGCCCATCGCCGCCGCTTCCTTGTAGGCCTTGCGCACCTGGCCCTGGATCTCGGACTCGCCCAGGACCATCGAGTCCAGCCCGGCCGTCACCCGGAACACGTGACGTATCACGTCGTCGCCGATCCGGACGTGGGCACGGGTCTCGGTCCATCCGATCGGGAGGTCTTTCAGGTCCTCGAGGAACAGGCGCACCTGCGAGGTGGCCGCCACGGGGTCGTTCACCCACGCGTAGATCTCGGTGCGGTTGCAGGTGGAAAGGACGAGCGCTTCCTTGACGTCGGGGGCGCGGAGCAGGCAGGGGACCGCGTCGGGCAAGAGCGCCGAGGGGATCGACGCCAGCTCGAGCTCGTCGAGGGCGATGTCCCGGTAGGACATCGTGAGCGCGAGGAGCGTCATCTACGCCTCACCCCCGACCGCGGGGACCGGGGCCGTTCCCTTCCCGTTGCCGGTGAGCTCGGCGCCGAGCGGGGGGAAGTCGACCAGCGGTGGGGTGTGGTCCCGCTCGAGGTCGGCGAGGGTCACGGTGAGCAGCGCCCGGAGCGCATCCTGTGCTCGGTCCAGGTACGGATAGACGGGGCAGGTGTCGATCTGCGGGCATTGCGGTGGATCGGCGACGCAGTCGTTCAGACACAAGGGCCCTTCGACGGCTTCGATCACCCGCAGCAACGTCGATCTGCTCCAACGGCACGGCGAGCGTCACGCCGCCACCGACGCCGCGTCGGGTCGACAAGATCCCGGCACGGGCGAGCGACTGGACGATCTTGCCGAGGAACGTGGGGGAGATGCCCTGCAGCTCGGCGACGCGCGCGGCGCTCACGCGACCCTGCCGCGCCACCTCGAGCACGCAGCGGATCGCGTAGTCGGCTTCCCTGGTCACGAGCACGACGGATCCTCCTTCGTGTCATCGCGGCACCCCGCGTCCGGAGGACTCCTGTGCGAGGAGCAGCCGGTCCTTCGCCGCGACCCGCAGCCGCTTGTAGGTCCGCTCGTCCAAGACGCCGTTCTCGAAGCTGAGGTCCAGAGCGGCGATCTCGTCGACCAGGAGCTGGACCTCGTCTGCGTCGTCGGGCGGCATCGTCACCGACGTGGTGCGCTGCGGCGCCACGGTGCGATGTCCGTTCGTGGTCCGGGTCTTCGCGGGCGCGGCGGCCTTGGGCTTGGAGGTCGCGGTGGCCTTCGCAGCCGGCCGGGCCTTCGCCGGGCGGCTGCCCTTGGCCGGCGTGCGCTGCGTCGCGCGGGCCCGTCCGACGATCCCGAACGCGAGCGCCGCGAGCGCCGCGAGCCCGGCGACGACGAGCAGGATCGTGGTCCAGTTCGTGCCGCCCGACCCGGCGGCGGCCGTCTCGGTGAACGCGACGTCGATCGTTTGGCCCACCGTGGGCTGGTCGATCACGTACTGCTGGTAGGTGACCGGCTGGCCGTCCGCGCCCGAGTCCTGGATCGTGCCGGCCAGGCGGACGTTCGAGGCGGCGACCGCGATCCCTTCGGGCACGAACAGCTGGATCCCCGTGGTCGGGAAGTCGACGGGCAGCGCGATCGTGGTGAGCGTCGGGATCGTGAAGCGGATCGTCGCGCTCGACTTGCCGGGCACGATCGGCGCGTCCGAGACGTAGGCGCCGTCCTGGATCGTGCCACGCTGCTCGAGGAACGTCCCGAGGAACTGCAGGTTCGTCGCGCCGTCGGGCAGCGGCAGCGTGAGGACGTTGCCGTCCTTCGGACCCACGTAGGCGGTCGTGCCGGCGTTCTTCCACCCGTAGTCCTCCTGCAGGGCGAACGTGTCGCCCTCGCGGTCGACCCAGACCACCGCCTGCGTCGTGGCGACGTTCTTCGCGACGTTCGTGGGGTCGTAGACCTCGAGCGTCGAGACGGAGGGCTGGCCCGAGAGCAGCTGGGTGGCCTGCGTCCGGTACTCGGTTCCCCGGTAGGTCGACGTCACCTGGTAGCCGGCCGCCGCCGCGGGCGGGGTCGACGAGAACGATCCGTCGGCGCCGGTCGTCACCTTGTCGACGCCGATCCGTCCGTTCGCGTCGAAGAAGGTCACGGTCACCGGCTGAGCGCCGACGACCCTGCCGGTCGTGCCGTTGCGGACCGTGCCGTTGATGCCGACGTCGGCCGCCGATGCGGCTGGTGCGAGCGTCAACGCGAGCGCCAGCGCCGTCGTCACGACGGCGCCGAACGCGGCCGACCCGCGCGCGAGAAAGCCCCTCTGCCTGTTCACGTGGATGTCACCTCGCTCAGTTCCGTGCCGCAGGAGCGGCAGAAGTGGTCGTCCGGATCGTGGGGTGCGCCGCAGCCCGGGCACGGCGTCTGCGAGAGCTCGTGGCGGCGGGCGGCGATCAGCCGCTCGAGCTCGTCGTCGGGATCGGCCGCGGTGTGGGACCGCGTGGATCGTCCCCGCCGGCGAGCTCCTCGAGCTCGCTCTCCGCGCTCTCGAGCTCGCGCTCGCGCCGCTCGCGCTGGGTCTCGTAGTCCTCGACCGCGAGCTTGCCGGTGGAGAACTCCATGTCGAGATCGGTGAGCGTGGCCGCGAGGCGGTCGCGCTCGATCGCGGAGCTCCACGACCCGGATCCCGTCGGCCCCGAGCTGCGGGACGAGCCAGGGCCGCGCGATGAAGTACACGACGACCAGTAGCAGGAGGAACGAGATCGTGGCGAGTCCGAGCATCAGGCCCTCCCTTCGCCGGCGCCGACCAACTCGGCGTCCTCACGCACGGGCTCGGATCCGCCGGGTTCGGGGACCTGCATGTTCGCGCGGCGGGGGAGCGCGGCGAGGATCCCGCCGAGCACGACGATGATCATCCCGACCCAGATCCAGACCATCCCGGGTTCCACGAAGAACTGGATCGTCGCCACCTGGTTGTTCGGGTCGGCGTTGTTCATCACGAGGTACAGGTCCGCGCCGACGTTGGCGTGGATCCCGACCTCGGTCACGGTCTGCTGGTTCGCGAAGTTCACCTGCGACGCGACGATCCGCGTGGTCTCGCCGCCCGGCCGCGTCACCGTGAACGTGCCGTTCAGCCCGAAGCGGTTCGCGCTCTGATCGAACGTCAGGCTGTCGAAGGCGATCGTGTAGGCACCGACCTGACGCCGCTCGCCGACCTTCATCGCGCCCTCGCT
Organism: uncultured Actinomycetes bacterium; assembly: GCA_963710985.1. Taxonomy (GTDB): domain Bacteria; phylum Actinomycetota; class UBA4738; order UBA4738; family HRBIN12; genus AC-51. The sequence goes on from CAVQCI010000001.1 coordinate 72,706, forward strand.
CTGCTGTTTGAACGCGAGGTTCACGGCGATCCCGGTGATCAGGATGATGACGCCGGCGTGCACGATCGGGCCGGAGTAGCGCCGCGGCGTGAGCTTGAACAGGTTCACGACGGCCGCGCCGGCCGACTCGCCGTGCACGGCCCTGCGCGCGTGGATCCCGCGTCGTAGCTCCTCGATCACGGTCGTCAGCACGAACGCGCCGAGACCCAGCACGACCGCTACGAGCGCGTCGTGGCCCTTCGAGGCCAGGAGCACCGCGAGGGACGCGGCCGCCCCCACGCCGACGGGGACCTTGAAGTTCCGTCGGAGGTGCCTCGGGTCGGCGTGGCGCCACGCGAGGAGCGGGCACATCCCGACGATCACCATCAGCACGATCGCGAGCGGCGCCATCAGCCGCATGAAGAACGGGCGGACCGACCGACACCTGCTCGCGTGCGGACCACGCGCATCACGAGCGGGAAACCGTGCCCCAGAACACGACGACGGTCATCGCGACCAGCACGAGGTTCGTCGCGAGGAACGAGGACTCGCGGGCCAAGACCGAGCCGTAGCGATTCTGCGCCTTGAGCTCGGGCAGTCGCCACACCGTGAGCAGGGTGGCGGCCACCACGATCAGGAGGGTGAACCCGATCAGCAACGGGCCCATCGTCGACTGGGCGAACGCGTGGACCGAGGAGATCACGCCCGAGCGCGTGAGGAACGTGCCGAAGATCGACAGCGCGAACGTGGCCGTGATCAGCGACACGTTCCAGGCCTTCATCATGCCCCGCTTCTCCTGCACGACCGCGGAGTGCAGGAACGCGGTCGCGGTGAGCCAGGGCATCAGGCTCGCGTTCTCGACCGGGTCCCATGCCCAATAGCCGCCCCAGCCGAGCTCGACGTAGGCCCAGCGGCCGCCGAACAGGATCCCGGCCGTGAGGAAGATCCAGGACCACAGCGTCCACTTGCGCGTGCTCTTGATCCAGGTGTCGTCCAGGCGTCCGGTGATCAACGCGGCGAGCGCGAACGCGAACGGGACCGTGAACCCGACCCACCCCGCGTACAGGGCGATCGGGTGGACCCACTGCCCGTAGTTCTGCAGCAGCGGGTTGAGTCCTTGGCCGTCGGACGGGACGACGGCCATCCGCGTGAAGGCGTTCGCGTAGAAGGTGGCGAGCACCGTGAAGAACAGCAGGACCGTGGCGATGATCGGCACGACCCACGGCATCAGCTCCCGGTTGCGGAACCGGTTGCGGACCGCCACGAGGGCGCCCGCGAGCCCGAGGAGCCAGGCCCACAGGAGGAGCGAGCCGGCCTGGCCCGCCCAGAACGCGCCCAGCGTGTAGAAGAGCGAGAGGTCCTTGCTCGTGTACTCCTGGACGTACTCGATCGAGAAGTCCTTGTGGAACAGCGCCCACAGGAGCGCGGCGCCCGCGACCGTCACCGCGACGGCGGCGCCCTGCAGCGCCCCCTCGGCGCTCCGCGTGCCCAACTCGCGCCCGCGGAACGCCGACACGAACCCGACGACCACGGCGTAGGCCGCCGCGATCAGCGTCAGCAGGAGCGCGAAGTCACCGAGGTTCGAGGTCACCGAGGCTCACCCTTTCGAGGCGGCGCTCCTTCGTGAGGAGCCACGCGAGGTAGGAGCCGTAGAGGACGGCGGACCCGATGTAGGCGGCGACGACGTAGATCGCACGAGTAGACCTCCTCGTCCGCGGCCTCCTGGAGCCGGCCCGCGCGGATCCCGGACGAGCATCAGGTAGGCGTAGAAGACGGTGAACGTGGCGATGCCGAACAGGAGCGTGAGGAGCATCTGCGAGGGCAGCGCCCCGCGCTCGAAGACGAACTGCGTGGGGTGCTCCGAGCGCCACCAGCGGACCGACAGGTAGACGATCGGGACGTCGAGGAACCCGACGATCCCGAGGACGGCCGAGTACCGGGCGCGCCGCGCCGGGTCGGGGACGTAGCCGCGGAGCACCAGGTAGGACAGGTAGATCAGCCAGAGCATCAGGAAGCTCGTGAGCCGCGGGTCCCACGTCCAGTAGACGCCCCACACGGGGCGGCCCCACAGCGGCCCGGTGATCAGGACCGCCGTGGTGAAGACCGTGCCGATCTCCGCGGAGGCCGCCGCGATGTCGTCGTAGCGGCGCGTGCCCTTGAACAGCACGCCGAGGCTCGCGACGAAGACCACGAAGAACGCGAGGAACCCGATCCAGGCGGCCGGCACGTGGATGTAGAAGATCCGCTGCGCCGGTCCTTGCTGCGCGTCTTCCGGAGCCCAGAACAGCGCGAGGCTCACCAGCATCGCGAACATCACGGCCGCCGAGATGCCGAGCAGGCGGCGGTACTTCGGGCGGGCGGTCGACCGCGGCTCCTCGCCGGGGATCGCCAGCTCGACGGGCAGCGCTTGCGTTCTCACGTCCACGTCATTCCTCCGTCACGGATCGGAAGGTCGCCAGCGCGACCAGCAGGAACAGGGCGTCGTAACCGAGCATCAGGAGCAGCCAGGAGGTCGTGGAGCCGCTCCAGGAACCGGTGAAGGCGGCCTCGCTCACCTTCACCGACGCGATCATCACCGGCACCGACACCGGCATCACCAGCAGGGGCAGGATCGCCTCGCGACCGCGCGTGTTCACGGCCATCGCCGAGAACAGCGTGCCCACCGTGACGATCCCGAGCGTGCCCAGGAGCGTCCCCAGCACGAGGAGCAGGACGCCGCCGGACGGGTCGAGGCGGAGCAGCACGACGAACACCGGCAAGATCACGAGCTCCACGCCGTAGGTGAAGCCGAGGTTCGCCAGGAGCTTGCCGAGGAAGATCGACTCGCGCGGCGCCGGGGACGTGAGGAGCCCGTCCATGCAGGCGTCCTCCTTCTCGAGGGCCATCGTGCGGCCCATGCCGAGCAGGGCCGCGAACAAGAAGGCCATCCAGAGCACGCCGGCAGCCACGCCCTCGCGCCCTTCGCCGCTGGTCGGGAACGCGAAGCTCGCGGTCACCACGACCAGCAGCACGAACAGGCCGACCGACGCGACGACGTCGCGGGTCTTGAGCTCCAGGCGCAGGTCCTTGCCGGCGATCGTCAGGGCGGGGGTGAGCCAGGTCATCGCACGGCCTCCGCTCGAAGGAGCTCGAGATAGGTGTCCGCGACGTCGTCGGTGCGTTCGTGCAGCGGGCGATCCATGACCACCCGGCCTGCGGAGATCGCGATCAGGCGCTGTGGCCCCATGAGGGCGCGAGCCACGTCGTGGAGGGTGACCATGACCACGCGCGCCGAGGTGGCGAGCCCCTCCAGGAGCTCGCTGAGGGAGGCGGCGGCGGCCTCGTCCAGGCCCGTGTAGGGCTCGTCGAGGAGGATCACCGCGGGGTCGTGCAGGAGGCTCCGGGCGAGCGTCACGCGTTGGCGCATCCCGCGCGAGAGCGCCCGCACGGGCTTGCGGAGGAAACCGGTGATCGCGAGCCGCTCTGCCTGCTCGGCCACGGCGGCTTTCGGATCGAGCAGGCCGAACAGCTTGGCGGTGAACAGGAGGTTCTCGTAGGCGGAGAGGTCGCCGTAGAGCATCGTCTCGTGGGAGACGTAGCCGACCTTCGCACGGAGGGCGGGTCCGGCCTTGTGCATCTGGACGCCGGCGATCGTCACGCTGCCGCGCGTGGGCACCGAGAGCCCGGCGACGATCTTGAGCAGGGTCGTCTTGCCGGCGCCGTTGGCCCCCATCAGGGCCACGTAGGAGCCCTGCGGGATGTCGAGGTCGATGCCGCCGAGCGCGAGCTGACGGCCGAACACCTTCGTGACCCCTTGGAGGCGGATCCCGAGCGGCGGCTGCTCGCGCATCGTGGTGGGTGCCCGATCACGTCGTCTTCGTCGAGAACTTGGACGGGCATTTGGCGAACAGCGTCTCGGCGTGGAAGACGCCGTCGCTGCCGAGCGCCCCCTCGGCGACGGCCTCGCCGTCGTCCTTGAGCGTGTCGGGCTTGGGTCCGGTGTAGACGACCGTGACCGTCGAGGTCTTGTCGGTGACGTCGAACGTCACGGTGCCGGCGGTGGTGTCGGTCGAGATCGACCCGGGCACGACCGTCCCGGAGATGCGGACCTTCGTGCCCTGGGGGGCCGCCAGCACCTCGGTGGGGGTGCGGTAGTAGGTCACCGACCGCGTGAACATCGTGGCGCCGAGCGCCACGAAGATGCCGAGCACGGTCACGCCGAGCAGGACGACCGGCACGCGGTTGGGTCTGCGTTCGTAACCGGTGGGGGGTGCGGACCGCTTGCTCGGTTCGGGTGGCTCGATGTCGGAGGTGGACATCCGTGGCGCTCCCTCTCTTCAGCCCTTTTCGTATGCCCATGCTCCGAAATAGCCCTAGGGTCGCCATGAGTCCTGCGTCCCTTCCTCATCGGGCCCCTTGTCCGCTGTCCCCGGGACTTCGCGCTGGGAAGGTGAGGCGCGGATAAAGGAGAAAAGCGATGCCGTTGGACGGGACCGTTGCACCGCAGGACGAACGGAACGCGGACGGGACGGACGAGCAGGCACCGGTCTCCGAGGAGACGCCCGCGGGGCCCGGCAGGGCCAAGGGCATGGTCGTGGCCTCCGTCCTGCTCGTGGTCGTGCTCGGGGTGGCCTGGGTGATGATGAGCGCGATGGGCTCGAGCGGGCTCGGGCAGGACCCGTTCGGCCGTAAGGCCCCCGATTTCAGGTTGCCGAAGTTGAACGGCGAGGGCACGATCGCCGTCTCGGACCTGCGCGGATCGCCGGTCGTCCTGAACTTCTGGGCGTCGTGGTGCGGGCCCTGCAAGCAGGAGGCACCCCTGCTGGCCGCGACCGAGAAGCAGTGGCGGAGCCGCGGCGTGGTGTTCCTCGGCGTCGACAGCGAGGACAACCGCGACGACGCGAAGGTATTCGAGGGCGAGTACGGCACCGGCTACGAGAGCGCGTTCGACCCGTCGGGCACGTTGAAGGTCCAGTACGGCGTGCTCGGCTACCCCGAGACCTTCTTCATCGACCGCAAGGGCGTGATCCGGGCGAAGTTCGTCGGCCCGATCGACGCCGAGAGCCTGAACGCCTACATCGCGCAGATCGCTTCCTGAGATCATGGCCGTGAGGACGAACGCCGCCGCGACCTCGACCCGCCGGGCCCCGCGCGGGATCGCGAGCGTGGCCGGCGGGGTCGTCGTCTTGATCGCGATCGTCGGTCTCTACCAGAGCGTGTCGGGCTACGCGGGCACGGCGACGGTGGCTCCCCCCGCGGGCGCTTCGCCGACCGGCCGGATGTTGCCCTCGATCCTCGGTGAGCAGACGCTCGCGTGGCGCATCAGGGGCGCCGACGCGCTCGCGCAGATCCAGAGCCTGCACATCGGCAGCTTCCCGCTGTCCTCGGCGGAGGTCGCGCGCTACGGCGACGCGACCACGGTGTGGGTCGCCACGCCGCGCGGGATCGACGCGGACGCTTCCGTCGCGCGGATGGTGCGCGCGATCGACGCCGGCGGTTCGCCCTTCGCGGCGCCGCGCCCCGATACCGCTCACGCAGGCGTCTGGACGACGACCGGCGCCGGGCAGGCGCACGCGTTCTTCGCCGCCGACGGGCGCGTGTGGTGGCTCGCCGCCCATGCCGGCGCCGAGCCCGCGGTCCTGACGGCGCTCCTCGAGGAGGTCCGCTCGTGAGGGACACCGTCTGCCCGGTATCCACGCCGCCGCACAGGAAGGACTCCCGATGTCACCCGTGAACTTCGCGCAGGCGCCGATCCTGCTGTTCTGGGAAACGACCAAAGCCTGCAGGCTCGCATGTCGTCACTGCCGCGCCGAGGCGATCCCCGAGGGTCTGCCCGGGCAGCTCACGACCGCCGAAGGCATGCGTCTGATCGACGACCTGCGGGCGTTCACGCCTCGCTTCCCCGTGGTCATCTTCACCGGCGGCGACCCGTTCATGCGGCCGGACCTGTTCGACCTGGCCGCGCACGCGAAGTCCTACGGCATGCCGATCGGGTTCGCGCCCAGCGTCACCCCGCTGCTCACGCGGGAGATGGCCGTGAGGATGCGCGAGGCCGGTTCGAAGACCGTCTCGATCAGCCTCGACGGAGCCGATGCCGCCACGCACGAGGGCGTCCGTCAGGTGCAGGGGCATTTCGCGAAGACCGAAGACGCGGTGCGGATGCTCGTGGACGAGGGGCACATGGTGCAGATCAACACGACGGTGATGCGGCGAAACGTCGAGCAGCTCGCCGACGTCGCGGCGCTGCTCGCCGCGTGGGGCGCGCACATCTGGGAGGTCTTCTTCTTGATCCGCGTCGGCCGCGGCTCCGAGCTCGACGAGCTGACCCCGCAGGAGAACGAGGACGTCGCGCACTTCCTCTACGACGCCTCGCGGTACGGGTTCATCGTGCGCACCGTCGAGGGGCCGTTCTTCCGCCGGGTCGTCGCCCAGCGTCGCGAGGCAGGGCCCGACGCCGACCCCGTGTCGACGTTCGGGCTCGGGGAGCTGTACGTGCGGCTGTCGACGCGCTTGCGCCGGTTGCTCGGCGAGCCCGGGAGCTCGCGCGCGCAGAGCGTGGGCACACGCGACGGCAAGGGGATCTTGTTCGTGGCGCACGACGGCGACATCTATCCGGCCGGCTTCCTGCCGCTGCGACTGGGCAACGTGAAGCAGGACGACATCGTCGGCCTCTACCGCGACCATCCGCTCCTGCGTTCGATCCGCGCGACGGAGTTCGGCGGGCGCTGCGGCGTCTGCGAGTACGCGGACACGTGCGGAGGATCGCGCGCGCGAGCGTTCGCGAACACCGGCGACCCGCTCGCGGAGGACCCCGCCTGCGTCTACCAACCGGCCGCCGCTCCGGTCGGCTGAGCGAGCCACACGGCGGGGTCGACACCGCAGGTCAGAGGTCCTCTTTCGACCCTGCCGCCCGGACCGGGCCCGCGCCCTAGGTTCGCGAGACAGTGGGGCCAGGAGGCCGCATGCGACTGGAGGTCAGGGTCATCGCGTGGATGGCCGTGCTGCTCGGCGCGGCCGCGGCGCTTTCGCTCGGTCTGATGGCGCGGTTCGAGGCCTCGCGGATGGAGAACCAGTGGACCGAGGCCGGGCTCGCGATGGCGCAGGCGACCGAGAACACGCTCGAGGTCAGCATGCTGAACGACGCGCCCGAGGACGTGCGCCAGGCCGTGCGCAACGTCCAGCGCGGCCAGCTCGTCGAGGACGTCTCGGTCTACGGGCGGTCCGGAGCGCTCTGGGTCCGCTCGGATCCGAGCCCGACACGGTCGGACTTCCGCCAGAACGCGCTGATGCTCTCGATGCAGGAGGACCGGCCGGTCACCATCGCCCAGGACAACGTGCTCAGCGTGTTCGTGCCGATCCCGAAACAGCAAGCGTGCACCGCATGTCACCCGGAGTCCTCGACGGTGCTCGGCGCCGTCGAGGTGCGGCTGGACGAGCAGCCGTTCCGCTCCGAGCTCGCGTCGAGCGCCAGGACGTCGCTGATCGTGGCCGCGATCCCGCTGCTGCTCGGGATCATGCTCTCCGTGTCGGCGATCCGCCGCAAGGTCCTGCGGCCGCTCGCCGAGGTCGACGACGCCGTCGAGCGACTCGGCGGCGGCGACCTGTCGACGCGCCTGCCGGCCTACTCCGCACCGGAGTTCGACGAGGTCGCCGACACCTTCAACGACATGGCCGCTCGCCTCGAACGCCAGGCGAGGGACGTCCGCGCGACCGTCGAGACGCTCCGCACGGAGCTCACCGTGATGGAGGAGGTCCGGGCGATGCTGGCCGAGGGCGCCGGCCTGCCCGAGGTGCTCGCGCGCGCCGGAGCGCACCTCGGCGCCGCGCTCGAGGCGACCGGCGTCGCGATCTCGCCGACCGCCGTCGATGCGCCCGAAGCGACCTGGGGCAGCCCGATCCGCCTGGACGCCGCCACCAGCACGGCCGCCCGCGAGGGCCGCGCGTGGACCTCGGCCGGCTCGCCCGAACTCGTCGACCCCGCGACCGAGCTCGCGTGGATCGCGACCCCCGCGCTGGCGCGCGGCCTGGTGCTCGCGGTCGTCGGGGTGATGTGGGACCCGCCGCGCGCGCTCGACGAGACGGAGCGCGAGCTGCTGACCGCGCTCGCCGGCCTCGTCGGCATCGCGATCGACAACGCGGGCCTCCTGGCCGACCTCCAGCACAAGGAGGCGAGCCTGCAGGCGCTCGTGCGCAAGACGCTCACCGCGCAGGAGGAGGAGCGCCGCCGGATCGCGCGGGAGCTCCACGACGAGACCAGCCAGGTGGTGTCGGCGCTGCTGATGAACATCAGCGTGCTGGAGTCACAGGCGGCGCTCGACGAGAACGCGCGCACGCGCGTCGAAGCCGTGAAGGCGCTCGCGGAGGAAGCCGCGCGCAACCTCGACACGATGCTGTTCGAGCTGCGGCCGGCGCTCCTGGACGAGCTGGGGCTGATCCCCGCGATGCGGTGGTACGTCGCACAGGTGAGCGACGCGTGGAACGTGCCGATCGCGTTCGAGGGGGAGAAGACCGCACGGCTGCCCGACTTCGTCGAGGTGACGGCGTTCCGGATCGTGCAGGAGGCGGTCGGCAACGTGGTGCGGCACGCGCACGCGAGCGCCGCGCGGGTGCGCATCACCTCGTTCGAGGGGCACCTGCGGGTCGAGGTCGCCGACGACGGGGTCGGGTTCGACGCGACGGAGGTCGCCGGACGCGCGCGGACCGGCGAGTCGGTCGGGCTGATGGGCATGCGCGAGCGAGCCGAGCTCGCCGGCGGGTGGATCGAGATCACGTCCTCGCCCGGTCAGGGCACGACGATCGTGGCGGAGATCCCGTGCTGGAGGCGGTCGAACAACCGAAGGGTGTGACGGTGTGATGGACAAGGTGAAGGTGCTCGTCGTGGACGACCACGACGTCGTCCGCGAAGGGATCCGCATGGTGCTGTCCTCCGACCCGGAGCTCGAGGTCGTCGGGACCGCGCGCAACGGCGAGGAGGCGGTCGAGCGCGCCCACGAGCTACATCCGGACGTCGTGGTGATGGACATCGGGATGCCGGGGCTGTCGGGGTTCGAGGCGACGCGGCAGAGTCCGCTGACTCCGAGCCCGACGTCCACGTCGTCGCGCTCACGGTGCACGACAGCGAGGCCTACGTCTTCCAGATGCTGCAGGCGGGGGCGACCGGCTACGTGATCAAGCGCGCGCCGGCCGAGGACGTGATCCAGGCGGTCAAGCGAGCGTCCCAGGGCGAGTCCGTATTGCACCCGAGCGTCGCGAAGCTCGTGATCCGCGACTACCTGTCCCGCGTCGAGAAGGGCGAGGAGGCCTCCTTCGACACCCTCTCGGAGCGCGAGCGGGAGATCCTCAAGCTGATCGCCGAGGGCAAGACGAACCGCGAGATCGCGGAGCTGCTGTACCTGTCGATCAAGACGGTGCAGGCGCACCGCGCGAACCTGATGCACAAGCTCGGGATGCACGACCGGACCGAGCTCGTGAAGTACGCGATCCGCAAAGGGATCATCGGGCTCGACGAGACCTGAGCGGTGAGCGGCGGCTCACCACCTCAGTGGGTGAGGACGTCGACGAAGAGGCGCACCGCCTCGAAGATCGCGGTGAGCATCACGAGCACCATGACCCCTGTCCCGAACACGAGGTACATCGCGGTGATCGCGTACGCGACCGCCGACGGCTCGCCGGCGGACACCAGCGAGGCGCCGGTCGCGTTCAGCCGCCGGTACCAGCCCGGGTAGCGCTCCCGCACCTCGTACAGGGGGATCTGGCCAGTGAAGATCACCGGGTCGACCGGGAAGACCTCGGGCCGCAGATGCGTGTTGAAGAAGTGGACCGTGAACAGGAACGCCATCGCGAGGATCGCCTCGTAGCCGTGGAAGATCAGGGCGGCGTTGACGACCCAGCCCGGCAGGTAGGTCGCCGAGCGTGCGGGGAACCACATGATCAGCCCCGACAGCCCGATCACCAGCAGCCCCCAGATCTCGGCGAGGTAGTCGAACTTCTCCCAGAAGGCGAACCGCCCGTACTCGGGTCGCGGCGCCTTGCCCTTGAGGTACTTGATGTGCTGGTTGATGTTCCGCACGTCCTGGGGGTTCGGCAGGATCGAGTCGGGCCCGAACAGCTGCAGGAGCTTGATCTTCCGCGTGAAGAGTCCCCCGAGGATCGTCACGACGTGCATCGCCCCGGAGCCGAAGAACAGCACCGCGCAGAATTTGTGGACCGCCGCCGCGGCCGCCTCGCTCCGCATGACGAAGAACAGCGGCTGGGCCCACAGCGCGTTGGGGTAGCGCAGAGGCATCCCGGTCAGGACCAGCCCGAAGACGCTCAGCGCCAGCAGCGCGTGCGTCGCCCGCTGCCACAGCGTGAACCGCTTGACGGCGACCCGCGTCTGCGCGACCGCGACGGGCCCGGCGGTGGCGGTGCTCACCGCTCGGCCCCCGGCTCGGCCGGTCGTACACGCCCGTGGCGCCATTCGTAACGGATCCCCAACACCGTCAGCCACCCGAAGAACGCGAACGTGAAGATGAGGATGCCGAGCATCCACAGGGTCGCGAAGCGCAGCTTGAGGTCCCCGGGCAACGGGCCGCTCGCGACGTGGATCTCGATGTCCGCGAAGTGGGCCGGCGCGTCGGTGTGGCACCGGCGACAGGTCGAGAGCTTGTTCCGGGGGTTGACCGACGAGGCGGGATCGTCCGGCGGCAGGACCTCGTGCGGCTCGTGACAGTCGGCGCAGGTCGCGACGTCGACCCGTCCGAGGTGGGTCTCCATCCCGAGCGGGTTGGAGCCGAACGCGTGCTCGTTGATGGTGGCGTGGCACGCGGCGCACTTCACCGCGACCGCCTCCGCGAAGGCCCGGTCGGCCGGCTGCACGTCGTGGTTCCCGTGACAGGTCACGCAGGTCGGTGGCACCCCCAGGTCGCTCGGCTTGCCGTGGGCGCCGGCTGCCCACTGCGCGGCGGCGTCCTCGTGGCAGTCCGCGCAGGCGCTCGCCGCGCGGTCGTTGGCCGGGTGACCGGTCGCCGTGTACGGGCTATGGCAGTCCGTACACGTGAGACTCTCGTGCACGCTGTCGTGGATCCGCGCCTGCGTGACGTAGAGACCTCGGTGGATGCCGTCGGGGCGGTCGACGACCTGGGGGAGCGCGTGGCAGACGACGCACTCGCCGTTCGTCGGCGCTCCTGAGTCCTGGGGCGTGGGGGAGGCCGTCTGTGCGAGCGCGATCCCGGGGACGGTGAAGAGCCATGCCGTCGCGAAGACCGCGGCCGCGAGCGCCCACCGCCGTGGCACCGCCCTCACCCCTTCCATGCGAAGGGGCCGCCGTCCGGAGCGGACAGCGGCCCGAGAGGTCTCGAGGGATCGGCGGTCAGAGGATCCCGACCGCGTTCAGCACCCACATCACGCCGAGCAGGAGCAACAGTCCTGCCCACAGCAGGGCGAACGCGATCAGCGGCGCCACCGCGACCGCGGCGATCACCAGGCCGGTGCTCGCCACGGCGGAGCTCGCCTCCGCGGACTCGTGCTCTCGAGCCTTCACCTGGACGAACGCCTGTCGCACACCGATCGCGATCATGCCGACGCCGAGGGCGCCGATCAGCGCCACCGGACCCCAGTTCAACAGGAGAAGGACGGCGCCCGCGCCGAGCAGGACCGTCGCCAGGGCGAGCATCCAGAGCTCGGACCCGACGACCCGCTCGTGGGCGCTGCGTGCGTGTGCCTGTGCCTGTGCCATCGTTCCGACCCCTTTCTCCGGATCGGTCGCTCTCTCTATGGCACACGCTAGGGCCGTGCAGGGCGGGTTCACATCGGGTGAAGCACCCTAGGAAACGCTGCGGCGTACCTAATCCAACCTCGGTCGCGGGCCTTAGGGGCCCTCGGGTCGGCGCCCGGCGGCTCCTCGTGAGGACCCGAGGCGCTCCTCGGGCGAGGACCCTAGGGTCCCCTCGTCCGAACGCGAAGATCCGCAGGTCGAAGGGGTGAACCTCACCGACGGCGAACGAAGGACGGGGGAGCATCTCACCCGCAACGTAGCCCTCCCGTGAGGGGCTCCGAGAGGGCGAACGGCCGCTCGCGGATGGGGCGTTCGACCGATGGAGCCGCAGGGTGGCCTTAGGGGCCATCACAACCCGCTGCCGTGCGAGTGGCACGTGGTGCAGAGCTGGTCCGGGTAGTGGTCGACGCTCTGCTCGGTATGGCAGGTGAGGCAGAAGGTCTGGAGCTTGCTCCGGTCTTCAGGCGTGTTCAGCGCGGTGAAGCCCGTGATCGTCGCGGTCGACGTGGGGTCGTCGGGGCTCACGACGCCCTCGCGGAGCATGTACGCGTTCGAGCTGCCGTGCCAGTCGTGGCAGGCGGTGCACGTGACGGTGCACTGAGGCCCGGTCAGCCCGCGCGCGTCGCAGCCTCGGTAGTCGAGGGTCGCGGGATCGCGCGTGGGGTCGCCGTGGGCGCCGGCGAACCAGCTCGCCTGCGAGAACGTGTCGTGCGGCGTGCCGTCCGCGTCGAGCGAGCTGTCGTCCACGAGGCGGATGTCGTACGGGACCGACGTGCCTGCTTGGATCGGTGTGGTCGCCGTCGGGTTCACGTGGCAGGTGAGGCAGTAGTCCGAGACGTTCGAGGCCCGGGTCTGGAACCCCGACGTCGCGTCCCAGTTCGGGATCCAGGTCGCGTCCGCCGCGAGGACGCGGAGGGGGTCGGCGATCTTGCTGGTCGTGGCCGTGTCTTCGGCGCTCGCCGTGTGCACGTTGTGACACGAGATGCATTCGACCTGACGGGTAGCCCCGTCCTGGTCGGCGACCGCGACCGGGTGGTGGTAGATCCGGATCCCCGTGCCGTCCAGGGTGGAGGTGTCGTTCGGCGTGTCCTTGAAGGCCGCGACGACGTCGGTGCCGCCCGAGGTGTTCGGGGTCTCACGCGTGTGGCACTCGTAGCAGAGCTGCTCCTCGGGCTGGGTCGCGAGGAACAGCGAGTCCGAACCGTGCGGCTCGTGGCAGGCCAGACACTTGATCTGGGAGCCCGAGGGCGGTGTCGGGACGGCGTCGCTCGTGTTGTGGACCGACGTGTCGAACCCCCGGAGGTCGTCTGCCGTGGTGCCCTGCGCACCGTGGCACGCGTAACAGAAGGTGTTGCCGATCGGGGTGCCGAGCTCCTTCGGCGGGGAGTAGGTCAGCGTCCCGTTCAGGTCGACGCGGAGCAACGCGGTGTCTTCCGCGGCCGTCTGGTGCTCGCTATGACAGTCAGAGCAGGAGAGCGCGTCGGACCCTAGGGCGTGGCTCGAGGTCTTCGGGTGATCCTGCGTGCCGAACTGCGAGGCGACGTCGGCCGCCTGTGTGGTGCCGTCATGACAGGACAGGCAGAGCTTCTCGGCGGGCTGGGTGAGGAGGGTCTGCGTGGCCGCGTCATGGGACGCATGGCAGGTGGTGCAGGTCTGCGTCCCCCCGGAGCGGACCTTGTGCGGGTTCTCGACCGTTGCAGGGGCCTGGCCGCGAGCGGGGGCGGTGAGCGCAAGGGCGGCCGCGACGAGACAGATCGCGGCCGGTACGGCCGACAGCAGGCGGCGATGCATGCGCATCTCGTCGTTCACGGTAGGGGTGACCCGGGCCGCTGGTAGGGGCCGTGCGGTGCCGCGCCGCAGGGACTTCCGGCCCAACGGACGCAGACGGCCCGCTTGCTATGAGATATAGCAGAGGAGGTTGGTCGGGTTTCGCGGGGATCACGGTCCCTGTCGGTCCTCGAAAGTCCTGGGCAGGTCGGGACCTTTGCCTAGACCCCGGGACTTAGGGTGCGGCCTATCCTGCTCGACAGGATGGACATGAGATATGACAACGCACACCCACCGGAGGAGGTCGGTAAGCGTCCACGTCGCCCGCAACTTGCCAACCAGCATCGCCTTCAGAGAGAGGAGGTGAGCAAGCGTATGCGCAGAGGGATCGTCCGCATCGGTTTCGTGGTCACCCTCGCCAGCATCGTCTTGTTCGCGCTCGGGGGTGCCGCCATCGCCCTGCCACCTGACCTCGGCAACGTGGGCCAGAACGGTCCCACTCCGCCGAAGCTCGGCGACCCCGTCGCCAACCAGAGCGAGGTGCAGTGGATCAGCATCACGGTGACCGGCACGCCGAGCGGCACGTACACCCTCGGGACCGACGCCGGCACCACCGCGGCGATCGACTTCAACAAGTCGCCGGCATCGGCGCTCAACACCCTGTACGGGGGGTCGAGCACCGACACCCGCGTCACCGCGGTCGGCGGACCGGTGAGTGCGAACTTCGACGCCAACAACAACCTGCAGGGCACGTTCTACTGGCGCGTGATGTGGGTCGGCAGCCTGGCGGGCACCGACTTCGCGCAGATGACGGCAAACACCGGTGCCCTCGTCGGCGAGACGATCACGATCGAGACCTACGAGAACGGCGCCACGATCGGCACGGCTCGGGTGCAGCCCCACGGCGGCTACAACGCCACCACGGACTACTGCCTGCAGTGTCACTCGGTGCACGACGGCGGCGATTACGCGCTGCTCGCCAGCTCGAGCGTCACGGCGACCTGCCGGACCTGTCACTCGCTGTTCGGACAGAACCCGACCGGCAACATCAACCCTGGCATCCCGGGCGAACAGATCGCTCCGACGTCGATGCGGGCGGCCTACGAGGTCGTGAGCCCGAAGGCGCAGCACCAGCTGGGCTCGACGGGCATCCCGTTCTCGACGGTGGCCACGATCACGGAGTCCGGGTGGCACTACGGCGGGTTCAGCGCGACCGGATGGGCGCACGACGAGGCCGCAGGCCCCGGCACCGCGTCCGACGTCTCCGGCGGGCTGTACTGCGGCGACTGCCACACCCCGCACGGTGACTTCGGCCAGCTGATCAACAGCAAGAAGTACCGCAGCACCGCTCCGGGCGGGTCGCCTGCTGACCTGTCGGGCGTCTACGACTTCGCGGAAGGGAATGCGATCTACTTCAACCGCGCGATCCGGTACCTCCACAAGGACGCGGACCCAGTCGGCGTGTGGGAGGCTTGCACGGCGGCTAACCCAACCGCCGTGGCGGCCGGTCCCGACACCGGCTGTTCCTACCTGACCACGAGCGACGCCGAGGGCGAGAACGCGTACCTGTACGGGTACAAGCTCCTGTCCTCCTACCCGAACCACTCGTGGGATCAGAAGCCCGTGTCGTGGAACCTGGACGCGAACAACCACGACTCCTCGCTCTACTGCGCGCGGTGCCATGACAAGGCGCTGCCGTCCGAGTACGGCGGCACCTACCACAACCACCCGACCGGATGCACGGCGTGCCACGGGAACCCGAACGACGGGACGTCGTCGGACTTCCCGCACACGTCGACGTTCGTCGAGTTCCTGAAGGACTACCCGGACCTGCTCTGCATCAACTGCCACACCGCTGGCAGCCTGCCGTAACGGTCCGGACCCGTGCCGCCCTCGATCCGAGGGAGGCGAAGAGAGGGGTCCTGGAGGGGCCGGGGGCGAAGCCCCCGGCCCCTCTGCATGGGCCGAGCGGGCGCCACGGCTATCCTCACCGCGGGATGAAGCTCGTCACCTGGAACGTGAACTCGATCCGCCAGCGGCTGCCTCGCCTGTTGGCGTTGCTCGAGCGTCACGAGCCCGACGTCGTGTGCATGCAGGAGACCAAGGTCGAGGACGACGTCTTCCCCGCGCTGGAGCTGCTGGCTGCCGGCTACGAGAGCGCGATCCTCGGCCAGCGCGCCTACAACGGCGTCGCGATCGTCTCGCGTGCCGGCTTGCAGGACGTCCGGACCGGCTTCGAGGGCGACCCGGTGCCCGAGCAGTCGCGGGTGCTCTCGGCGCTCGTCGACGGCGTGCGGGTGGTCTGCGTCTACGTCGTGAACGGCAAGGCCGTCGGCGACCCCGCCTACGAGACCAAGCTCGCCTGGCTGGACGCCCTCGCCGCGTGGCTCGCCCGCTCGTTCGACCCGAACGATCCGCTCGTCGTGTGCGGCGATTTCAACGTGACGCCCGACGACCGCGCCGTGTGGGACGCGGACCTGTGGCGTGGCAAGAACCTCGCGAGCGAGCCCGAGCGCGATCGGCTGCGGTCCCTCCGCTCCTGGGGGCTGGTCGACCTCGCCGAGCGAGCGGCCGGCGAGGAGGCGCCGCCGTTCACGTTCTGGGACTACACGGCCGGCGCGTTCCACAAGGGATGGGGCCTGCGGATCGACCTCGCGCTCGCGACCGAGCCGCTCGCGACGCGGCTCGTCTCGGTGCAGGTCGACCGCAATGAGCGCAAGCCGACCGCCGGCGAGGGCAAGCCGTCCGACCACGCGCCGGTGATCGTCACGTTCGGCTGAGCGCCGCCGGGGGCCCGGTGCTCAGACCATCTTCGCGGGCACGACCGCCTCGTCGTACTCCGCCTCGGTCAGGTAGCCGAGCTCGAGCGCGACCTCCTTCAGCGTCTTGCCCTGGTGGTGCGCGGTCTTCGCGATCTCCGCGGCCTTGTCGTAGCCGATCTTCGGCGTCAGCGCCGTGACGAGCATCAGCGAGCGTCCGACCAGCTCGTCGATCCGCGCGCGGTCGGGCTCGAGCCCCTCGACGCAGAACTCGCGGAAGTTGCGGCACGTGTCGGCCAGCAGCACCGCCGAGTGCAGGAGGTTCTTGATCATCACGGGCTTGAACACGTTCAGCTCGAAGTTGCCCTGCGAGCCGGCGACCTTGACCGCGGTGTCGTTGCCGAAGACCTGGCAAGCGACCATCGTCATCGCTTCGGACTGCGTGGGGTTCACCTTGCCGGGCATGATCGATGAACCAGGCTCGTTCTCCGGCAGCATCAGCTCGGCGATCCCCGCGCGCGGGCCGGCGCCCAGCCAGCGGATGTCGTTCGCGATCTTCATCAGCGACGCGGCGAGCGTCGCGAGCGCGCCGCTCATGAACACGACGGCGTCGTGGGCCGCGAGCGCCGCGAACTTGTTCGGCGCGTCGACGAACGGCAGTCCGGTGATCTCGGCGATCTTGGCCGCGCACGCGGCCCCGAACCCCTTCGGGGCGTTGAGCCCGGTGCCGACCGCGGTGCCGCCGATCGCGAGCTCGTACAGGCCCGGGAGCGCCTGCTCGATACGCGCGAGGTCGGCGTCGAGCTGCGCCGCGTACCCGCCGAACTCCTGCCCGAGGGTGAGCGGGACAGCATCCTGCAGGTGGGTGCGGCCGATCTTGACGATGTCGGCGTACTCCTCGGCCTTCGCGGCCAGGGCGTCGCGCAGCTCCACCACGCGGGGGAGCAGCCGCTCGACGATCACCTGCGCGCCGGCGATGTGCATCGCCGTGGGGAACGTGTCGTTGGAGGACTGCGACATGTTCACGTGGTCGTTGGGGTGGACGGGCTTCTTCGACCCCAGCTCGCCGCCCGCCATCTCGATCGCGCGGTTCGAGATGACCTCGTTCGCGTTCATGTTGCTCTGCGTGCCCGAGCCCGTCTGCCAGACGTAGAGCGGGAAGTGGTCGTCGAGCGTGCCGTCGATCACCTCGTCGGCGGCGGCGACGACCAGCTTGCCCAGCTCGGGATCGAGCTTGCCGTTCTCGATGTTGGCCTGAGCCGCGGCCTTCTTCAGGATGCCCATCGCCTTCACGACCTCGTGAGGCATCCGGTCGACGCCGGGCCAGCCGATCGAGAAGTGGTGGATCGAGCGCTCGGTCTGCGCGCCCCAGTACTTCGAGGCGTCGACCTCGGTCGCGCCCATCGAATCGGTCTCGGTGCGGAACTCGGTCATGGCAATGCCCTCCTCGCGGAACACATCCCATCGTAGTCAGGTGCGGATGAGCGGTGGATGGGCCGAAGGACCCGGAGGTTCCGCCCCAGGGCAGGCGGCTACGATGCGCCCACCGGAGCGAGGAGTGACGGATGACGACGGCCGATGTCGTGGTGATCGGGGTGGGGGTGCACGGCGCCTCGGCGGCCTTCCACCTCGCGCGACGTGGTGCGAGCGTGTTCCTGGTCGAACGCACCGTGCCGGCGGGCGGCCCGACCGGGCGCTCGAGCGCGATCTGCCGCGCGTACTACACGAACACCTTCCTCGCGGCGTGCGCGCGCGACTCGCTTGCGATGTTCGAGCGCTTCGAGGAGCTGACCGGGGTCGACGCCGGGTTCCGGCGGACGGGGTTCGTCTTCCTGCACCCTGCCGAGGACGAGGCGTCGGTGCGGGAATCGGTGTCGCGTCTGCGCGACCTAGGGCTCGACGTCGCCGTGCTCGACGACGACGGCCTGGCCGAGCGCGCGCCCGGCTTCGACCTGCGCGACGCGGGCGTGGCGGCGTTCGAGGCGAACGCGGGCTACGCCGACCCCCACGCGACCACCGACGGGCTCGTACGGGGGTCGGTCGCGGCCGGCGCCGAGCCGCGGTTCGGCCGCACGGTCGTCGCCCTCGCCGCCGGAGAGGATGGCTCCGTCACGACGTTGGACGACGGGGAGCGACTCGAGGCGCGCGCGACCCTCGTGGCCGCGGGGCCGTGGACCGGCCCGCTCCTCGCACAGGTCGGCGTCGACCTGCCGCTCACGGTCGAGCGTCACGTCGTCGCGACCTTCGGCTGGGGGAGCGCCGAGCCGGTTCCCGCCCACGGCGATCTGCTCAGCGGCGCCTACTACTTCCGCCCGGAGGGTGAGGACCTCTTCCTGATGGGCCCGGTCCTGCCCGAGCCGCAGGCCGACCCCGACGACTTCGATGAGCGGATCCGGCCGCAGGAGATCGAGCGGCTCGCCTCGGCCGTCACCCGGCGCGTGCCGCGCCTGGAGGGCGCCGAGGCGCACGGTGGCTGGGCGAGCCTGTACGACGTGGGCCCCGACTGGCAGCCGGTGATCGGGCAGGTGGCGCCCGGCGTGTTCGTCGACGCGGGGACGAGCGGGCACGGGTTCAAGCTCGCGCCGGCCCTCGGCGGTCACGTCGCGGCGATGGTGCTCGGCGACGAGGTCCCGGCGGGCCTGGCAGCGTTCGACCCGCTGCGTTTCGCCGCGGGGCGGCGCCTGGCCGCCGGTTACGGCAACGCGCGGATCCTCGGCTGAGGCCGCCGGCCACGTCGCTCAGCCGCGTCTTCGCGCCCGACGGTCGAACGCCCAGGTCAGGAGGATCCAGACGGGGAGGGCGATCGCGAGCAGGAACGGCGCGCTCCACCACGCGGAGGAGAGACCCTGGGGCTCGTGCTGGAGCAGCTCGCTGAACACGAGCACGATCAGCAGGAAGGCGGCATAGCCGGCCAGGGTGAGCCCGAGCGTCCGCCGTGCGAGCAGCACGGTGCGGCGCCGGTCCAGCGGCGTCCACGCCGGCGGCCGAGGCGCGGGCTTCCAGGCCGTGAACAAGATCACGCCGAGGCAGAGCGTGAACCCTGCGAGCGCGGGGACGATCGCGGCCTCGAGCAGCGACTGCGCGTGCTGGCCCTCCATCTCACGCCCCCCGCAGGAAGAACTCCCAGTGCCGGATGAACAGGTGCCAACCGAGCCAGAGCCATATCGCGAACAGGAGCACCCGGCCCACGCGGAAGGCCATGAACGAGCGCAGCATGTCCGACATCGTGGGCCAGTCGGTGCCGCGGGCCAGCCCGATCCCCTCCCACACGAACACGAGGCCGAAGATCACGACCCAGCCTGCCAACGCGAGCGTGCGCATACCGCGACTCCTCAGGTCCCGAACTGCCCCGCATCGTAGGGCCGATCGCGATCGGGGCCGGAGTGCCGCTGGTCCCGCCGCGGACGGCCGGGTGGGTGTGCGCTGTTAGCCTGCCGCCATCCGGACCGGAGGTGAAGCGTGGATATCGCGACGGGCAGTGGGGGCGTCTTCGAACGGGGCGACGCGGGCAGGTTCACCGGCGAGGTGTGGCTCCGCTCCACGCTCCGCGCCGACGACGGCACGAACGTGGGGGTCGTCCATTTCTCCCCGGGCGCACGGACGCACTGGCACCGCCACGCCGGGGGGCAATTCCTGTTCGCGGTGAGCGGTCTCGGCCGGGTGCGGTCGCGGAGCGAGGCCGGCCACCTCCTCGCACCGGGCGACGTGAATCCACGTGCAACCGGGCGAATGGCACTTCCACGGTGGGACGCCCGCGACGCCGCTCGTGCACGTCGCGGTGAACGGCGGCGGGGACGCCGAGTGGGGCGACCCCGTCACCGACGCCGAGTACGCCGAAGGGTTCTAGCCCGTCGCCCGCGGTGCCTCCGGCACGCGCATCAGCGAGTAGCACACGGGCGCGAACGAGCGCAGCCAGAACGCCGTCGCCTCCGGGTTGAACGCCTCGAAGTCGAGCGCGCAGCAGGTGAGCCCTTCGTCGGCGTGGTGGCGCAATGCGGCGTCGAGGATCGCCGCGGCCGCGCCGCGACGCCGATGCGTCGCGCGCACGTAGGCGCCGCTGATGAACACGCCGGTGTCGGACACGATCACGTCCGAGCCGTCGAACGCTCGATCGAACCGGAGGAAGCCGAACGGGCCGTCCGCGTCCTCCGCGAGCCAGGCCGTGTGCCTCGGATCGGCCAGGAACGCCGACCACGTCGGCGCGTCGAACGCGCTCGGCGGCACCATGAAGACGGGCGGTTCGGCGTAGTGGCGGGTGTGCTCGGCGTCGAGCACCGCGAGGTCGGTCGCATCGGCCGGGGAGGCGGCTCGCACCGTGAAGCCGTCCGGCGCCGGCAGGTGCAGGGGCTCCATCGAGCGGACCGCGTCCACGGTTCCGAGCCCGAATCCGTGCCAGAACCAGGTGTCCAACGAGGCGTCGTTCGCGAGGATCGTGAGCGCGTGCGTGTCGCAGCCCGCCGACGCCCACTCCCTCGACGCGGCTCGGTACAGCGCTCCGTAGACGGCCGCCCGATCCGTGTCCAAGCAATGCCCCCACTCCGGGACGTAGGCGCCGACCCGGTCGGCGCCTCGGAAGGCCTCGATCGGGAACCAGCCGGTGAGGTAGCCGACGAGACGCCCGTCCTGCACCGCGGCGAAGCCCCGCATCCTCGACAGCTTCTCGGCGACCGCCCCGATGTCCGCGAGCGTCCCGGACAGCGCGGGAACGTCGGCTCGCAGCCTCTGGAGCGAGGCGACGAACATCCTCGCGGCGTCGAAGGCATGCTCCGGACCGAACGACACGAGCTGCACGTGCCCTCCCTGACTGACCGGCGCCACCCTATCGGACGAAGTCGTGGGCCCAGACGGTTCGCATTAGGCTTGGCGAGCGGGGCGGTAGCTCAATAGGTCAGAGCGGCAGACTCATAATCTGTTGGTTCCAGGTTCAAGTCCTGGCCGCCCCACCGTGTGACCAGCGGTAACGCTGGTCTCGTTGGCCGAGCACGGAACCCGACCGGATCCGGCCGCTCCACCCTCATCCACGCGGCTGGGCGTCGAGCCCGAGGTTGAGCACCGCTTGGGCGAGGTGGTCCACGAGGAGCGGGCTGTCCAACACCTCGGGCTCGATGCGAGCGACCCCGTTCCCCTCGCTGCCCGGAGCCGTCCGCCAGTCCTCGAAGACCGCTCCGTTGCGGTACCGCGTGAGCCGAGCGCGTACCGTTCCCCCAGTCGTCTCGATCACGACGTCGCGCCCAGCGAGAAGATCTTTCGCCCTCGCCTCGAACAACGCCTCGTGCGCCTCGAGCAGGGCCCCCTTCACGCGTAGGTACTCGTCGAGGCCTCCACCGTTGGGCCGCTCGATAGCCCTGCGCGGCTCCGGGACGTTCGCGTCGATCGTCGGCGCGTATGCGACCCACCCTCGGCCACCTCTGGTACGCGTGGGGGAGTCGTGCAGCGCGAAATTCGACCGCATGTGCGCCTCCACGGGGTCGATCAGTCGCAGGACCGCCATCTTGATCGGGCCGAGGTCGTCGTTTCCACCGATCCACCTGCGAATGGGCACGCGCCAGTCCATCGGCAACACCGTATCCCCACTCTCGCGGGAAGCGGGGCCTCCACGGTGGCCCAGTCCCCACCCAAACCCCCGGTGCCTGCATACGGTAGGGACGAGGAGGGCCCACGCGGAATGGCCTCACGTACGGTCTGAGCGGGGTCACGGTGCTGGGACGTCGCGCGTAACTCGGTCAGCTCGTCGAGGAACAGCATGCCGTGGTGCGCGAGTGTTCGGGGATGTCCCTCGAAAGGCCGGGGGCGGCCTAGGACGTCGTCATCGGGCGCGACGCGATCGCGACGAGGTCGGCAACGACCTCGGCGAGCGGTCGGCTGGCATCCAGCTCATGCGTGCAGCTCTCCCTGAGGAGCGGCTCGACCCTGGCGAGGTCGTCCAAGATCATCGCTCGTTCCACTGGAGTCCTCCCGTAGTTGTTCGTCGTTCTCCGCGCCGATCCGGTCAAGGATCACCTCAGCAGGCGCGCTGAGCAGGACGACCGAGTTGAAACGGTCGTAGAACTTCGACTGGTTGCCCACGCACCCTTGAACGAAGAGCGAGCGACCATCATCGGAGTCCAGCAGCCCGGTGATCCTTTCCTCGACCCAGAGCCACTCCCCGCGCCGCACCTCGTCGGAGGACTCAACATACTCGCGATACTCGCGCCAGCCCGGATCATCGGTGTCTACGACGCGATAGCCGCGTCGGCCAAGTTCGGCGAGCGCCGACGACTTGCCCGTTCCCGACATGCCGGTCACTAAGATCCTCGACATCGGGACAACGCTACCGAGTGTCAAGCGTCGGCGCGGCCGTGTGCGCGAGCGATACCTGCGTCGGATCGAGGTCGGAGAATCCGCGCCTTTCCCAACGCCGACTACCTGAGGCGCGACGTCTTCATTCCCGAAGCACCATCGGCTCGGATCAGCGCCGCCAGCGCTCGAGGCCTCCGCCGACCGTGAGGTAGAGGCCGCCGCCGGCCGTGACGCCTGTGACGCCCCCATCCTTCGATACGAGCCGCTTCCAGACGAGCGTCCCCGTGGGCGTGTAGCGGCGGAGCGTCGACGTCGTCGTGCTCGTGCTGCCTGGCCCGTACACGGTGCGGGAAGCAGCCACGTACACCGCACCCGACGGAGCGACTTCCACGGCGTTGGCGCCCGAGGCCCAGTGGCGCTCCCACGAACGTCGGCCTTCCCTCGTGAACGCCCAGACGGCTCCTTGCGTGTCGTTGATCGAGCCGCCCACGACGACCCGATGCGATCCGACGGAGACGGCCGTCGCCGCGTCGAAGTCGCGCACGCCTGGGTCGGGGAGGACGCGTGTCCAGCGGACGCGCCCGTCGCGATCCAGCTGCTGCACGACGACGTCCCAGTCCTGATACCGGGCGTCCAGCGGCGATCGGGACACGGACCCGACGGCGTACACCCGGTGATCGCCGCCGATCGCGACGCCGTTGATCCGGTTCATCGTCCCCGTGATCCCGGGTGCCTCGAACTCGGTCCGCCACACGACCCTGCCAGCGTGGTCGAACGCGTACACGAAGTTGCCGCCCGCGGTCGGGCCCCCGGTGGCGCTGTTGTTGACCGCGGCGATCACGCCGTCCAGGTCCGTCGCGATCGAGCTCATCTCTCCCCTTCCCAGCGGAGAAGGCAGGGTCCGGCGCCAGCGGAGCCGACCCGACGCGGAGTAGCGCCACAGGAGGGGCGACCAGCCCTCGTAGCGCCCGGAGATACCGCCGACGTACACGCCGCCTGACGGCGCCGGCGCGACCGCCAGCCCCGCCGCGAACCACAGACCGCTGCGCCGCCACGTTCGGCGCCAGACGAGCCTGCCCGCAGGGCCGTACCTCGCCACGAGCATCGCCGTGACGTGAACCTTGGTCCCGGGCATCACGGGGCGGGCCCACGCAGATCCCGTCACGGATATGTGCCGGGCGGTGTCGACCGTCACGTCGCTGACTCCGCCGCCGCGTAGCTCGCGCCGCCACACGCGACCTCCCGTCTCTGCCACCGCCACGTCCATCACGCAGAGAAGCACGGCCAGCAACCCACAGATGCCGACCCGTCGAGCACGCATCACGACCACCCTCGTTCAGGGTGCAACCGCACGTGATCGTCCGCTACCGCCTGAGGACCCCCCCGGCGGAGGACCGGCCGCGAGGAACCGACCGTAGACTGGCGCGGATGAGCGACCCCACGATCGACGCCGCCCGCGAGACCTTCGAGCGCTCGGTGGCGAATCTGCGTGAGACCGTGACCGGCCTGTCCGCCGAGGCCCTGAACTGGCGCCCAGCAGGGGACGACACGAACGCCATCGCCGTGCTCGTCACGCACGCCCTGGCGAGCGCGAACGCCTGGCTGTCGGTGGCGACAGGTGCGCCCCATCCCGACCGCGACCGCGACGCGGAGTTCCGCACCGTCTCCGCGAGCGACGCCGGGCTGCTCGCCTTCGTCGAGGACCACGCGGCGCGGTGCCTCGGTGTGCTCGACGGAGCCGGACCCTTCGAGCCTGGTGCCGCGCGCACCACCTCCCGGAGCACGACGGGCGACGACCCCGAGACCGTGAGCGCCGCGTGGGCGCTGCTGCACGCGCTCGAGCACCTGCGCGAGCACGTCGGGCAGGCCTCGCTCACGCGACAGCTCTGGGAACGACAGGCCTAGGCGCCCGCGTGGCGTCCTGCCGTCCCTCGCAGGGCGCGACGTGTCCGGACCCGCGATACTGAGCGGGATGGGAACCGGTCAGAGCGCGCAGAGGCGTCCCCCCTACCGCGTGGTCGTCGCGAAGCCGGGGCTCGACGGGCACGACCGCGGCGCCAAGGTCGTGGCCCGCGCGCTCCGTGACGCCGGGTTCGAGGTGATCTACACGGGCTTGTGGCAGACGCCGCCGCAGATCGCCGAGGTCGTCCTCGAGGAGGATGCCGACGCGCTCGGCCTGTCCACCCACTCGGGCGCGCACATGACCCTGTTCCCCGAGGTGATGCGGGAGCTGCGCGAGCGCGACCTCACCGACGTGCCCGTGTTCGCGGGCGGGATCGTGCCGGAGCGCGATGTCGAGCCGCTCCGGGCGCTGGGGATCGAGCGCGTGTTCCCGCCCGGGACGTCCCTGCCCGAGATCGTGACGTGGGTGCGCGAACGACTCGACGCACGCGACGGAGGTGATACCTACGACTGAGGATGCGCGCGAGCGCTGGGAACGCGAGTTCGAGGCCACGGGCGGCCGTCGGGCCAGGACCTTCTCCGGGGTGCCGCTCGAACCGCTCTACACCGAGCACGAGGACGGCGCGGACGGACTCGGTTACCCGGGTCAGTTCCCGATGACGCGCGGGGTCTACCCGAGCATGTACCTCGGCCGCCCGTGGACGATGCGGCAGTTCGCCGGGTTCGGCACGCCCGCCGAGACGAACGCCCGGTACCGCTACCTGCTCGAGCACGGCCAGACCGGGCTGTCGGTCGCGTTCGATCTGCCGACGCTGATGGGTCGCGATTCCGACGAGCCGTTCTCCAAGGGCGAGGTCGGCCGGTGCGGCGTCGCGACCGACTCGCTCGCCGACTTCGAGACGCTGTTCGACCGGATCCCGCTCGGCGACATCACGACGTCGATGACGATCAACGGGCCATCGGTGATCGTGTTCGCGATGTTCCTCGCGGCCGCCGAGAAGCAGGGCGTGCCGTGGTCGGCGCTCGGGGGCACGCTGCAGACCGACATCTTCAAGGAGTACATCGCGCAACGGGAGTGGCTGTTCCCGCCGCGCCCGCACCTGCGGTTGATCGGCGACCTGATCGCGTTCTGCACGGCGGAGGTGCCGCGGTTCCATCCGATCAGCGTGTCGGGCTACCACATCCGTGAAGCGGGCTCGACGGCCGCGCAGGAGCTCGCGTTCACGCTCGCCGACGGGTTCGCCTACGTCGAGCTGGGGATCGAGCGGGGGATGCCGGTGGACGCGTTCGCCCCGCGCCTGTCGTTCTTCTTCAACGCGCACATCGACTTCTTCGAGGAGATCGCGAAGTTCCGAGCCGCGCGCAGGATGTGGGCGACGCGGCTGCGCGACCGGTACGGGGCGACGGACGAGCGGTCGTGGCGTCTGCGGTTCCACACGCAGACCGCCGGGTGCTCGCTCACGGCCGAGCAGCCCGAGAACAACATCATCCGGACGGCGTTCGAGGCGCTCTCGGCGGTGCTCGGCGGCACGCAGTCGCTCCACACGAACTCGCTCGACGAGGTCTACGCGCTGCCGACGGACAAGGCGGTCAAGATCGCGTTGCGCACCCAGCAGATCATCGCCGAGGAGACCGGCGCCGCGAACGTGATCGATCCGCTCGGCGGCTCCTACTTCGTCGAGACGCTCACGGACCGGATCCAGGCCGACGCCGAGGCCTACGTCACGCGCATCGAGGAGATGGGAGGCGGCTCGGTCCTCGAAGGCGTGCTCCACGGGATCGACACGGGCTACTTCCTCGCCGAGATCGCCGACGCGGCGTTCCGCGAGCAGCAGCGGTTCGACGCCGGGGAGCTCGTGCGCGTCGGCGTGAACGCCTTCGTCGAGCCGACGAGCGACGAGGTGCTCGAGACGCTCGAGATCCCGATCGAGGTGGAGCGGGGGAAGATCGCGGCCCTGCGGGAGCTCCGGGCGAGCCGCGACGCCGCGGCGGTCGGCGATGCGCTCGCGGAGCTCGAGCGGGTCGCACGGACCGACGAGAACGTGGTGCCGGCGCTGATCCGGTGCGCTCGCGTGTACTGCACCGAGGGCGAGATGGTGGGCGCGATGCGCGCGGTCTTCGGCACGCATCCCGAGACGATCAGGATCTGAGGAGGAAGAGCCGGGGTGAACGACGACATCCTGAACGAGGAGCAGCGCGAGCTCCGCGACCTCGTCCGCGAGGTCGTCCGCGACCGGGTGGCGCCGCGCGCCGCCGAGATCGACGCGACCGGGGAGTTCCCCTGGGACGTCGTCGAGGCGTTCCGCGAGGCGGCGATCTTCGCGCTGCCGTTCGAGGAGCGCTACGGGGGGACCGGCACCGGGCACCTGATGACGCTCGTCGCGATCGAGGAGATCTCGCGGGCGTGCGCGACGAGCGGGCTGATCCTCGCGCTGCAGTCGCTCGGGAGCTTCGCGGTGCAGCTGTCGGGGACCGAGGAGCAGAAGGAGCGGTACCTGCCCTCGCTCGCGTCCGGGGAGATCCTGCCCGCCTACGCGTTGACCGAGTCGGACGCCGGCTCCGACGCCGCGGCGATGCGCACCACGGCCAAGCGCGACGACGGTGGCTACGTCTTGAATGGGTCCAAGCGCTTCATCACGAACGCGGGCGTTGCCTCCGTCTACACGGTCTTCGCCAAGACCGATCCGGAGGCGAACCACCGCGGGATCTCGTGCTTCCTCGTCGACGCCGACGCCGAGGGGTTCGCCGTCTCGCGCGTGGAGCCGAAGATGGGGATCAAGGGGTCCACGACCGGCGAGCTCGTGTTCGACGGGTGCCGGGTATCCGCGGCGCAGCGGGTCGGCGACGAGGGGGAGGGGTTCCGGATCGCGATGCGCGTGCTCGACCGGTCGCGGCCGGGGATCGGCGCGCAGGCGCTCGGGATCGCACAGGGCGCCCTCGACGCCGCCATCGCCTACGCGAACGAGCGGGAGACGTTCGGCTCCGCGATCGCGAAGCATCAGCTCGTGGCGGGGATGCTCGCCGAGATGGCGACGAAGACCGAGGCGGCGCGCGGTTTGCTGTACCGGGTCGGGCGGATGCTCGACGCCGGCGTCGACGGTCCCGAGCTCACGAAGACAGCCGCGATGGCCAAGCTCTTCTGCTCCGACACGGCGATGGAGGTCGCGACCGACGCCGTGCAGGTCTTCGGCGGGTACGGATACATCAAGGAGTACCCGGTCGAGCGGATGATGCGCGACGCGAAGATCACCCAGATCTACGAGGGCACGAACCAGATCCAGCGCCTCGTGATCGCGCGAACGCTCTCCCGCGAGCCCTGAGGTCCGCCGGTCTCACCCGGAGACCGCGGCCCGCACCGCCGCGCCGCAGCGGTCCGGACCGCCGCCGTCGGCCGCGAGCCGCCAGGTCTGCAGCACCGGCGTCAGGAAGTCGGCGAACGGCTTGCCCGTCGGATCGAGCAGGTGCACGCCGTCGGAGTTCAGCTGGTCGAGCGGGATCGCGGTGTTCCAGTCGGCCACGCTCCCGTTCGGCAGGGTCGCGACCAAGCGCGTAACGGCGCGGTCGATCTCGTCGGTGACGGTGTCCGGTGCGTGCGGCGAGACCCACACGACGAACCGGGCCGTCTTGACCGCGTCGAGGATCTGGGTCGCGTTCGCCGTGAACGCGGCGAGGTCGTGGTCGTTCACGCCGAGCTCCACGACGACGACGTCGGGGACCGGAGAGAGCGCCTGCGCGATCGGCACGCCCTCGTAGGAGGAGCGCCCGACCACCGCGTCGATCGTCACCTGCCAGCCGGCCAAGCGCTGGGTCAGCTCGGTGCTCGCGCCGTCAAGGATCGAGTCGCCGATCAGCTCGATCGACGGTGACGCGGGCAACGGCGTCTTCGGCAGCGACAGCCACCGGGTGATCGTCCCATCTGCCTGGACGTAGAGCCAGCGCGGATCGGCCGGGTCCACGAACAAGCGACCCGCGCCGCTGACCCCGAGCGCCCGCACCTGCGGGGGGAGCGCGTCCACCGGCACGGCGAAGGTGCCGCCGAGGAACCGGTGGGGCTCGGCCGATCCCTCCTGCACCAGCGCGACCGGGTCGTAGGAGGGGTCGCACCGGTACACGACGGCGGTCGAGTGGTCGACGCATCGTTCGTCGAGGCGGAGCTGTTCGACGACGACGTTCGGGTCATGCACCACGATGGCGCGGCAGTCGGCCGCCGGCTGCGGTGGTCCGGGGCTCGGCGCCGGGGTGGGCGCGACGGCGGCGGTCGCCGCGCTCTGCCCGCCGATCGCCGTGTAGTGGTCGCAGGCGCTGAGCACGACGAGCGCGGCCGCCAGGCAGGGGGCGAGGGAGCGGACACGGCCCGACATCGGCAGGGGCATCGTAGCCTCGGTCGCGCCGAGCGACCGTGATGCGGGCGACGCTAGGCCGGAACCACGGCGTCGCCGACGCGAGCCGTCCCGGGTTCCGCGACCTCCGCGTACATCCCGAACGGGATCCCGCGGCCGGCGTCACGGTCCATCAGCGGGCGGAACCCGGCGATCACCTTGAGGGTCTCGAAGTCCTTCATGCCGGTCTCGGGGCTCAGCGTGGTGACCGCGCATCGCGGGATCTGGCCGTGCAGCCGGACCACCGCCTCGCCGATCCGCATCCGTTCGCCGTCCCAGGTGTCCTCCTCGAACGGCGCGCACCCTTCGACCTCCACGTTCATCCGGAACCGTCCGGCTTGGAGCTCGCCGTCGCGGTGGCCCCGGGTGGCGAGCTCCCGGACCGAAGCCAACGAGACGAGCGAGAGCGTATGGACGTCGGGACCCTCGCCGTCGGCGTCGGCGCGCACGAGCCGCAGAGGCTGCCCGACGAACGAGGAGAACGCCTCCCCGAAACTTCCGCGCAGGACACGCGCGGGCACCCGACGGCCGTAGAAGTCGACGACCAGGGGCTCACCGAGGTCGGGAACCCCCTGCACGGCCGTGCCGTCGGGGAAGGCGCACGCGAGCCGGCCGTCCTCGACGATCGCGTGCACCCGCACCAGCGGTCCGAAGTCGCTGCCGCTGTAGAGCTCGCCGTCCTCGTCGACGAGGAAGAACCGGCGGTTACCCGGGATCCCGGCCGCGGTGAGCTCCACCTGCTCGGGATGGAGCAGCCGTGTCCCCTTGACGGGCGTGACGTTGAACCGCGCGACGACCGGCATCGCAGAAGGGTAACGCACGTAGGGCCATCGGCCCCTTCCATCGCGTGCGCCGCAGGGCCTATCATCCGGGTCTCGGGCGCCGCCGGGGTGCCCGCTCGAGGGAGGACCACCGGTGTCGCAGGGGGAGCGGAGCCGGCGTATCGCCGGCCACGACGCGGTCTTGGATACCTTGCTGGACCTCCAGGCTCGCCTGCGCGGCGACCCTTCCTCCGCCGTGCCGTCTGCGAGACCGGTCTCGATCGAAGCGCCGCATCGGGTGATCGTCCGGCGCGGCGACCTCGAGATCGCACACGACGTCCAGCCGGCCGACGAGCCCGTCTCGACGGGGGATCCCCGCCTCGACGACCTCCTCGCGCGGATGGACGATCTCGAACAGACGCTCTCCGCGGTGATCGCCCGCCTCGAGGACGCCGTGTCGAAGCGGGCGGCGTGGGCCGAGCGCGACGAGCAGGTACGGACGCTCCAGCGAACAGCGGACGACCGGACCCGTCGTTCGTCCTGACAACCGTGGGCCCCGGGCGGGCGGCCGCCCACGGTGCCGGTGATACGGTCGCCTGTGTGACGACGCTGCACGAGGACCTGCAGCCGGTGGCCTTCCTGCTGGGGACCTGGCGAGGCGAAGGACGCGGCGAGTACCCGACGATCGAGCCCTTCGCCTACGGCGAGGAGCTGACGTTCGAGGACGTCGGCGACGTCTACCTCGTCTACACGCAGCGCAGCTGGGCGATCGCCGAGGAAGCGCCGCTGCATCTCGAACGGGGGTTCCTCCGTCCCGGCGCCGACGGCGCGTGGGAGCTCGCGCTCGCGCACCCGCTCGGGCTCACCGAGGTCGCGCATGGCGTGCTCGACGGCACGGCGCTCGCGTTCGCGACGCCCGAGGGCGGGATCGGGCACACGGCGACCGGGCTCGACGTCACGGGGGTGGCCCGCAGGTACCGCGTGGAGGCCGACACGCTCTCCTACGAGATCGACATGGCGACCGAGGGCACCCCGATGAGGCGCCACCTCGTCGCCACGCTGCAGCGGGTGTCCGTGTGAACGAGCGTCACCTCGACGTGCAGCGGGTCAAGCTCGCGGCCTCGATCGTGGGGATCGTCGTGGGCGGGGTCCTGTACGCGTCGGGGAACCGCGACGGTGCGAACGTCGCGTTCGCGATCACGACCCTGATCGGCGCGATCCCGTTGACCGTCGACGTCGTGAGCGGCCTGCGGCGCCGCGAGGCGAGCGTCGACGTGATCGCGCTGGCCGCGATCGTCGTGTCGCTCTGGCTCGGCGAATACTTCGCCGGCGCCGTGATCGCGCTGATGCTCGCCTCGGGCCAGGCGCTCGAGGCCTACGCGGACGACCGTGCGCATCGCGAGCTCTCGGCCCTGCTCGCGCGCGCCCCGCGGCAGGTTCACCGCTACGAGGACGGCGAGCTGCACACCTGCCCGATCGAGGAGGTCGGTCTGGGTGATCAGCTGTTCGTGAAGAGCGGCGAGGTCGTGCCGGTGGACGGCGTGCTCGAGGGGTACGCGGTGCTCGACGAGTCGGCGCTCACGGGGGAGTCCCGCCCGGTCGAGCGGCCGGTCGGCGACCTCGTGCGGTCGGGCGCCGTGAACGCGGGTCCGGCGTTCGACCTGCACGCGACGGCGACGGCTGCCGACAGCACCTACGCCGGGATCGTCCGGCTCGTCGAGGAGGCCGAGAAGCAGAAAGCGCCGTTCGTCCGGCTCGCCGACCGCTACGCGCTGGTGTTCATCCCGGTCACGGCCGTGATCGCCGTCGGGGCCTGGGCGGTGTCGGGCGATCCGCTCCGTCTCCTCTCGGTGTTGGTGGTCGCCACCCCTTGTCCGCTGATCCTCGCGGTGCCGATCGCGGTGGTCGCCGGGATCTCCCGCTCGGCCAAGCGCGGGATCATCGTCAAGGGCGGCGGGGCGCTCGAGACGCTCGGGCGCGCCGAGACCCTGCTGTTCGACAAGACCGGCACGCTCACGTCCGGGATCCCGCAGGTCGCCGACGTGGAAGCCTTCAGGGGCGTCGACGCGACCGAGCTGCTGCGGCTCGCGGCCTCCTTGGACCAGGTCTCGCCGCACGTGCTCGCCGTCGCGATCGTGCGCGAGGCGCGCGGCCGCGGTGTGGACCTGTCCTTCCCCGAGGAGGTCGACGAGACCTACGGCTCCGGGATCGCCGGGACGGTCGACGGACGCAAGGTGGCGCTCGGCAAGTCGGCGTTCGTCGCGGGCAGCGCGGCCTTGCCGCGTCGCGCGCGCGACGTGCGTCGGCGCTCGATGCTCGACGGGTCCTCGTGCGTGTTCGTCGGGGTCGACGGCGAGGTCGCCGGCGCCTTGCTGATCGACGATCCGATCCGCCCCGACACCCCGCGCGTGATCCGGTCCCTGCGCCGGGTGGGGATCAAACGGGTGGTGATGGTGACCGGGGACCATCCCGACGTGGCGGAGTCCGTGGGGGCGGCGCTCGGCGTCGACCGGATCCTGTCCGAGCGCGCTCCCGACGAGAAGGTCGAGTCCGTCCTGGACGAGCGCGAGCACGGCGTCGTGGTGATGGTCGGCGACGGTCTGAACGATGCTCCGGCCCTGGCCGCCGCCGACGTCGGCGTCGCGATGGGAGCCCGGGGCGCGACGGCGTCCTCGGAGGCGGCCGACGTGGTCCTGGTCGTCGATCGCCTCGACCGTCTGGTCGAGGCGATGACGATCGCCCATCGCTCGCGGCGGATCGCGGTCGAGAGCGTGTTGATGGGGATGGGGCTCGCGTTCGGCTTCATGGGGCTCGGCGCGTTCGGCGTGATCGGTCCGGTCGGGGGCGCGATCGTCCAGGAGCTGATCGACGTCGCGGCGATCCTCAACGCGCTCCGCGCGCTCGGCGGCGGTCGCAAGCGGGTGCGGCCCTCGCCGCACACCGACGTCGCCGAGCGGTTCCGCCGGGAGCACCGCGAGTTCGCCCCGGAGCTGCAGCGGATCCGCGGGGCGGCCGACCGGCTCGGCGAGCTCCCGGGCGAGGAGACCCGAGCCGAGCTCGACGCGGTTCGGCGCTTCATCGCCGAGCGACTGCCGCAGCACGAGGAGGAAGAGGAGGCGGCGGTCTACCCGGTAGTCGCGAAGATGATGGGTGGGGAGGACCCGCTCTCCACGATGTCGCGCGCGCACGTGGAGATCGCGCACCTCGGCCGCGTCTACCTGCAGCTGCTCGAGGAGATGCCGCCGGAGGGGCCGGCGCCCGAGGATCTGATGGACCTGCGACGCGTGCTGTACGGCCTGCACGCGATCCTGCGCCTGCATTTCGCGCAGGAGGAGGAGGCCTACGCCTGGCTCTCCGCGGAAGAGCCGGTCGCCGTCGGCTGATCGTCGGGCGGGTCCGTCTCGTCGTCGCGCTCCTGGAGGCGTGCGTCCCAGGCGAGCAGCACGTGGAACGACGCCCCGCCGCCGGGACGCTCTTCGACCCACGCCCGGCCGCCGTGGATCTGGGCGAACCGCGCCACCAACGCGAGGCCGACCCCGGTCCCGGTGCCCGCGGTCGAACCCTGACGGAACGGTTCGAAGATCGCCTCTCGCTCCTCGGGGGGAACCCCTGGGCCGTCGTCCTCGACGATCAGCAGCACGCCGTCGGACTCGCGCTCGGTGCGCACCCAGATCCGTGAGTCGCCGGGCGTGTGCTTCACGGTGTTGCCGAGCAGGTTCTCGACGATCCGCTCGATCATCGCCTCGTCCGCCCAGATCGTGGCCGGTGCGACGTCGAGCGCGAGCCGGCGCTCGGTGACCAGCTCGGAGTTGGCGACCAGCTCGCGGACGATCGAGCCGACGTCGAGCGGTTCGAGATGCGCGACGGCGGCCCCTGGGCCAGCCGCTCGAGATCGAGGAAGTCGCTGACGATCCCGTCGAGCTTGCGGGCGTTCGTCACGATCCGCCGCGCCATGTCGCGCATCTCCTCGCTCTCCAACGTGAGGTCCGCGCGCTCGAGCGTCGCCGCCAGCCCGAGGATCGCCGCGAGCGGGGTCCGCAGGTCGTGGGAGACGGCGTGCAGGAACGTGGTCTTCATCTCGTCCTCGGCCCGCAGGCGATCGGCCTCCAGCCGCTGGCGCTCGAGGTCGGCCTCGAGCTCCTGCGAGCGACGTTGCTCGGTCATGTCGACGATCACGCCCTGCCAGTAGCGGGGGTTGCCGTCGTCGTCGAGGATCAGGCTCGACTGGTCCTGCACCCAGACGGTCCGCCCGTCCTTCGCGATGATCCGGTACGCCGCCGCGGTGGGGGCCTCGATCGTCGGCTCGGCCTCCAGACGCGCGCGGTCCTCCGGGTGGACAGTCTTCGACCACAGGTCGGGGTCGTCGTACCAGGCCTGCGGAGGGTAGCCCAGGATCGACTCGACCTGCGGGCTGATGTAGACGGTCGGGCCGTCGCCGACCGGGTCGATGTAGGTGATCGCGGGGACCTGCTCGACGAGGGCGCGGTAGCGGGCCTCGGCCTCGGCGAGGTGCGACTCGGCCTCTTTTCGCCCGGTGATGTCGAGCATCACGCCGCGCCAACCGGAGACGGCGCCATCCGCGTCGTGCACGGGCATCGCCTCGTCGCGGAACCACACGACGGAGCCGTCGCGTCCACGGACCCGGTACTCCGAGACGAACGCCTCGCCGGTCCGCTCCGCGCGGTCGCTCTCGGCGCGAACGCGGTCGCGATCCTCGGGGTGCACCGCCTCGATCCAAGCGCGCGGATCGGAGATCCAGGTGTCCTCGGCGATCGCGACCCGTTCCCGCACGCGCGGGCTGATGTAGGTCGACCGCATCCCGCCGGCGGCCGGCTCCTGGTAGACGATCGCGGGGATGTGCTCGACGAGCTCGCGGTAGCGCTGCTCCTGCTCGCGCTCGCGCTCCTCGGCCTCGTGCTCGGCCGTGACGTCGAGCATGATGCCCTGCCAGTACAGCGGAACGCCGTCGGCGTCGCGCACGAGGACCGCCTCGTCGCGGAACCACCGGACCTCGCCGGTGCGCGTGTACATCCGGTACTCCACGCGCAGCTGCTTGCCGGTCTGCTCGACGCGCTCGTACTCCTCACGGATCCGCGCACGGTCGTCGGGGTGGAACTGGCGGGCCCACGCCATCGGGTCGGCGATCCACTCCTCCGGCGTGAACCCGAGCAGCGGCTCCACCTGCGGGCTGACGTACAGCATCTCCCCGGGCGTCCCGGGGTCTGGCTGGACCGCCTCGAGGTACACGATCGCGGGCAGATGTTCGACGACCCGCTCGAACCTGCGCTCCGCCTCGTCGGCCTCCTCCTCGACGGCCTTCTGCGCCGTGATGTCGACCATCAGCCCGCGGACCCACCGCGGCACGCCCTCGACGTCCTTGACCGCATGGCCGAGGTCGCGCAGCCAGACCCAGTCGCCGTCCTTGGAGCGCAGGCGGTACTCCTCGTCGAAGCGCCCGCCCGCCGAGGCGACGCGGACGAACCGGGTGACCACGCGCTCACGATCGTCGGGGTGCAGACGGTCGTGCCAGAAGCTCGGGTCGGCGAGCCACTCGGTGGGGCTGTAGCCGAGGATGTCGTGCACACCCTCGGAGATGAACGTGAACGACATCGACCCCGGCGTCGGCTTCCCAGACGATCCCGTCGAGGTCCGCGATCAGGCTGCGGATGCGGCGGAGCTCGGCGCCGGGCGGGATCATCGGCGGGTTCGGCACGGTTCCGAGTCTGGCAGGGGGCGGACGAACGGCGCCATCCGCCGGACGGCCGGGGTTGCCTGGTCCGGTCGGGTCAGATGACCTCGACGCGGAGCGCGTCCTCAGCCGGCGAGCGCGCCGCCGTCGGCCCGCGGGTCCGATCCCGCCTCGAGCGCGCCGTCGCGGAGCCGGATCACGTGGGCGTGCCCCACGGAGGAGCTCAGCGGCTCGAGGCGCTCGACCGCGAAGCCCGCGGCCCCGATCGCGTCCGCCGCGATCTGGGGAACGCCCGGCTCGGCGAGCACCCCCGGCATCGATCCGCTCTCGGGCAGGTCGTCCACGACGAACCGCGCGGCGGCCACGGCGTCGGCGGGCGTCTGGTCGAGCACGAACGTCCGCACGATCGTCTGCGCGTCGATCTGCGGCTGTTGGTAACCGCCCATCGTGCCGGCGACGCCGACCAGGGCCCCTTCGCGGTGGACGAGCGCGGGCAGCAACGTGTGCAGCGGCCGCGCGCCGGGCGTGAAGGTGTTGGGCAGGTCCGGCGCGAGCGTGAAGCAGGCGCCGCGGTCGTGCGCCACGACGCCGGTCGAGGGCTCGAGGATCCCGCTCCCGAAGCCGTGGAACAGGCTCTGGATCAACGAGACCGCGTGTCCCTCGGCGTCCGCGGCGACCAGGGCGATCGTGTCACCGCTGGGTCTCGCGGGCAGGAACAGCGCCTCGAGATCGCCCCGCGCCTCGTCGCACAGGGCGGCGAGGTGACCGTCGTCCAGCAGCGTCGAGACGTGCGTGGTCATCCGGTCGGGGTCGGCCAGGTGCCGCGCGACGTCGCGGAGCGCTACGGCGAACACCCGTGCCAGCATCCCGGCGTCGGGACCGTGGGGATCGGGGTCGAGCCCGAGCCGTTCGACCGCGGCGAGGATCTGCAGCAGCGAGAACCCCTGCGAGTTCGGCGGCGCCACCTGCACGTGGAGGTCGCCGAACCGTCCCGAGCGGGGAGAACGGACTCGGCCTCGTGCGCGGCGAGGTCCTCCTCGGCGATCGGGGAGCCGGCCGCGCGCAGGCCTCGCACGTAGGCGGCGCCGACCTCCCCGCGATACAGCACCTCCGCGCCGCCCCCCGCGATCGCCTCCAGCGTTCGGCCGAGCGCGGGGTTCGCGAACCGCGATCCCGCGCCGACCGGTACGCCGCCGGGAAGAAGACGCCGGCCATCCCGGGATCGGCGCCGAACAGCGCCCGGCCCTCGGGGTCGGCCAGCGTCTGCGCGAGCGAGGCGGGCATCTCGACCCCGTCGTGCGCGGCGGCGATCCCCGCGTCGAAGGCCTCGGCCCACCCCCGGCGAGCCCCGAGGCGGTGCAGCGCCTCCCAGCCGGCGACCGCGCCGGGCACGGTGATCGGCGCCGGCCCTCGTAGCGGCATCACGTCGCCGTGCGCGGCCCGCAGGGCCCCCGGATCGGCGCCGCGGGGCGCGCGGCCGCTCGAGTTGACCGCGAGGGTGTCGCCGCCGTCGTGCCCGCGGCGCTCGACCACCGCGAAGAGGTCGCCGCCGACACCGCACATGTGCGGGTAGGCCACGGCGAGCGTGACCGCGGCGGCGAGCGCCGCGTCGAGCGCGTTGCCGCCGGCCTCGAACGCCTCGGCGCCCGCGCGGGTCGCGGCCAGGTGCGGCGAGGCGATCGCCCAGCGTGCGCCGCTCGCTTCGTGCCTGCTCACGCCGACGCTCCTTCGATCCGGGACCCGGGGCCAGTCTGGCAGCCGGGACACCACCACGTCGTCCGGGCCTGCGCGCCGAGCCGGCGGACCCGGATCGCGTCCCCGCACCGTCGGCACCGCCGGCCCGCGCGATCGTAGACGGCGAGCCCCTCGGGCACGGTGCGGCGCGGGAACCCGTCGAGGTTGCGGCGGAGCAACGTGTGCGCGGTCGCGTACAGGGTGCGCCGCGTGTCGGCATCGACGTCGGCGAGCGGCGCGGATGGGTCGACCCCGCACGCCCACAGGACCTCCGAGCGATAGACGTTGCCGATCCCGCATGCCGGTCGCTGGTCGAGCAGCGCGACGCCGATCTCGACCGAGGGATCGAGCAGCGCTTCGAGTCGGCGGAGCACCAGGTCGAGGTCGGGGTCCTCGTCGCACAGGTCGGGGCCGAGCGCCGCGAGCTGGGGCTGGCGGCGCACCCCGGCGGCGTCGAGCAGCTCGACGGTGGGGGCGTCGCGGCAGACCGCCGCCGCGCGGGAAGTGGCGACGAACGCTGCGCGTCCGGGGCGGCCGCCTGCGGGCCTCGGCAACGATCCCGCGGGCAGGACCCGCCACGAGCCGCTCATGCCGAGGTGGGTGTGCAGGGTGGCGCCGCCGGAGAACCCGATCAGCAGGTGCTTGCCGCGCGCCCGGATCGCGTCGATCCGCTCTCCGGGGGCGGGGACGGAGCCGCGGACCCCCGGCGCGACGAACGCCGTGACCGGCCCGTCGCCGAGCGCGCGGCGGAGCGAGGTCGCGAGGCGGTGGATCGTGTCGCCCTCGGGCACGGCCTCAGCGTATCCGCGACCCGGACCGCCGCAGCCTCGGGTCCGAGGCTGATATTCACGTAAGCGTTAAGACTTGAGCGTCCGCCTTCGGCCGCGTGGAGGAGCCGGGTGAAGGATCCACGCACCGACGCATCCGGGGCGCCAGTCCCCGACCGCTACAAGGGACCGCGCTGTCCAACACCACACTGGGCATCTTCATGGCGACGCTGGACGCGTCGATCGTGATCATCTCGTTGCCCGCCATCTTCCGGGGGATCCAACTGGACCCGCTGGAGCCGGGCAACATCGGCTACCTGCTGTGGATCCTGATGGGCTACCTGGTGGTGACGGCGGTCCTCGTCGTGACGTTCGGCCGGATCGGCGACACCTTCGGGCGGGTTCGCATGTACAACCTCGGGTTCGCCGTGTTCACGGCGGCGTCGGTGGCGTTGTCGCTCACGCCGTGGACCGGCAGCGCCGGGGCGATGTGGCTGATCGTCGGTCGGATCGTGCAAGGGATCGGCGGCGCGCTGCTGATGGCCAACTCCACCGCCGATCCTCACCGACGCCCTTCCCGGTGCAGGAGCGCGGGATGGCGATGGGCATCAACATGTTCGCGGCGATCGTCGGCTCGTTCATCGGCCTGGTGGTAGGCGGAGTGCTGGCCGACCTGCACTGGCGGCTGGTGTTCTGGGTGAGCGTGCCGTTCGGCGTGTTCGGCACGATCTGGGCCTACGCGAAGCTCCGCGAGACGGGTCTGCGCAAGCCGACCCGGATCGACTGGCGGGGCAACGTCACGTTCGGGGTGGGCCTGATCATGGTGCTGATCGGCATCACCTACGGCATCCAGCCCTCGGGGCAGCACGCGATGGGCTGGACCAGCCCGCCCGTCCTCGCGCTGATCGTGGGCGGCGTGGTCCTGCTGGCAGCGTTCGCCTGGATCGAGCTCCGCGTCGAAGAGCCGATGTTCAACCTTCGGCTGTTCCGGATCCGGGCCTTCTCGGCCGGCAACGTCGCGGGGCTGCTGGCGTCGATCTCCCGCGGTGGCCTGCAGTTCATGCTCGTGATCTGGCTGCAGGGCATCTGGCTGCCGCTGCACGGCTACGCCTTCCAACGCACCCCGTTGTAGGCCGGGATCTACATGCTCCCGATCACCGCGGGTTTCCTGATCGCGGGCCCGGCCTCCGGGTGGCTGTCCGATCACTACGGCGCGCGGCCCTTCGCGACCGGGGGGATGCTGCTCGTCGCGCTGACCTTCGCGATGCTGATGACGCTCCCGGCCGACTTCTCCTACCCGGTGTTCGCGACGATCCTGTTCCTGAACGGCGTCGGCTCCGGGCTGTTCGCCGCGCCGAACACAACCGCGATCATGAACTCCGTGCCCGCACGGGAACGGGGCGCCGCCTCCGGCATGCGGGCGACCTTCATGAACAGCGGGACCCTGCTGTCGATCGGGATGTTCTTCTCGCTGATGATCGCGGGGCTCGCGGCGACGCTCCCGCACACGATGGGCGCCGGCCTCACCGCGCAGGGCGTCCCGGCGCCGGTGGCGACCGGCATCGCGAACCTGCCGCCGGTGGGGAGCCTGTTCGCCGCGTTCCTCGGGTACAACCCGATGCGGACGCTGCTTCCGCCGAGCGTCCTCGGCTCGCTCGCGCCCGCGCACGCGAGCTACCTGACGGGCACCACGTTCTTCCCCGGGCTGATCTCGGGTCCCTTCATGCACGGCCTGCGGATCGCGTTCAGCGCCGCCTTCGTGATGTCGCTGATCGCGGCCGCGGCGTCGTGGATGCGCGGCAGCAGGTACGTGCACGTCGAGGAGGAGGAGCCGGCCGTGATGCAGGAGGAGTGGGTGCAGGCATGAGCGCTGCCGCCCCGGCAGTACCGGCGGGGGAGCTGCGGATCGGCGAGGTGGCCCGCACGGTCGGGGGTCACGACCCGGACGATCCGCTACTACGAGGAGCTCGGCCTGCTGCGGCCCTCCGGGCACAGCCCCGGAGGCGCCCGCCGATACCGCGAGCCCGACGTGGCCCGGCTGGTGCGGATCAAGGAGCTGCAGGACCTGATGGGCCTGGACCTCGACGCGATCCGCACGATCCTGCACGCGGAGGACCGCCTGCAGGATCTGCGGGCCGAGTACAAGACCGGCGATCCGTCCGCCGTGCGTCGCGAGCAGATCGTCCGCGAGGCCCTCGAGATCAACACCCAGCTCCGTGAGCGCGTGCAAGCCCGGCTCG
Source organism: uncultured Actinomycetes bacterium (assembly GCA_963710985.1). Lineage (GTDB taxonomy): Bacteria > Actinomycetota > UBA4738 > UBA4738 > HRBIN12 > AC-51. The sequence continues at coordinate 112,696 of CAVQCI010000001.1, forward strand.
CCCGGGCGCAGGCGTTCCTCGAGGGGCTCGAGTCGAAGGCGGAACGGTACCAGGCGCTGCTCGCCGAGCCGGCCGGCACCGGCCTCGCTACCCGCGGAACGTGAGGCCGTGGTAGCCGTCGGCGAAGCCCGGCGTCGTGCAGCGCCTCGGCGGCCGCGTGCTCCGTGGCCGGCGCGCCGTCGATCTGCCGCAGCTCGAGGTGCGGAGCCGGCCGTCCTTGGCGAGCGAGGCGATCGCGTCGGCCCACACCGACGGCTCGGACGCCGCCGAACGTCAGCGACCGTCTTGGCGCCGCGCTCCAGGAACGCCGACGGCGCGCCGTCGGCGAGCACGACGAAGGCGCCGGCGGCTGCGCGACGGGCTGCCGGCGGTCTCGGGCCACGGCAGCGCGGCGCCGTAGGGCTGCGCCGGGTCGGCGGCTGCGAGCGTCTGCACCTCGCGCTCGGCGCCGGGTCGCGGAACGGCGCGGAGCCGGTCGACCGCGCCGGGCATCGCGAACTGCGCGGCACCCGAGCCCGGCCACGAAGTAGCCGCGGCGTGCCCTGCCCGACTCCTCCATCGCGCGAAGCACCGGATAGACGCCGGCGAACCCGCCGGCGATCGCCCTCGGCCAGCACGGCCTCGCGGGTCACGACGCCGTGGCGGTCGAGCAGGTGCGACGCGCGGGCGTGCGCGCGCTCTCGGTCGGGGCCGCGGCCGCGGCGGTGAGATCGGCGACGAGCGACCAGCGTCCCGCGCCGGCCGGCGGGCCGGCGCGGCGGAGCGACCCCGGACGGGGACGCGCGCCGACGGGCGCGTGCGTGCGGCGCGCAGCGCCGCGCGCGACGGTGGCGCGCAGCGGCGCGAGCGTGTCGTTCGTGACCTCGCCGGCCCACACGAGGTCCCAGCAGGGCCCGCAGCACGCACGGCGCTCGTCGGCGGTGCCGGCCGCCGCGACGAGATCGGGCCAGAACGACGCGCCGCGGTCGAGCGAGGTGTGCGCGGATCGCGTCGTGCAGCGGACCCGTCGGGCCGGTCGTCCGGCATCGGCGCGGCGGGGCCAGCAGCGCACGCCTGGTCGCGGAACAGCAGCGTGACGCGCCCGTCGTCGGCGCCGAGCGCGCCGGCGCCGATCCAGACGAGGTCGCCGCTCGCGGTCAACGCGTCGAGGTCGGCGCGTCGGAACCCCTGCACGCGCGCCGGCAGCACGTCGCGCTCGAGGATCGAGGCCGGGATCGCCGCGCCCTGCAGGCGCGTGAGCGCCTCGGTCAGCGCGTCGACGCCGCCGCGCGGGCCGGTCGGCGCCCTGCCACGCGGGCAGGAATCGCCCGAACGCCGCCGCGTCGACCGGCTCGACCTCGCTGCCGGAGGGCCGCCAGCGACCGGCGGCGGATCCGCCGCAGGACGTCGGCGTCGCACCATTCCCGCTCGACCCGCCGGGGCGGAACTCGCCGTGCAGCGACGCGGCCGTCGGCGCGCGAGCGCCTCGAGGGCGGCGCGGACGCCGGCGCCGCGCCGGCGCCGAGCCGCGCCGCGACGTCGGCGGTGGTGAAGGGCGCGTGCGTCCGCGCGTACCGCGCGACGAGATCGTCGAGCGGCGCGTGCGACCGGGCTCGAGTGTGCGCCGCGGGCAGCCCGGCCGGCAGCGTCGACGCCGAGCGCGTCGCGGAGCCGGCCGGCGTCCTCGACGGCGGCCGCGCGCGCTCTTCGCCGGCGATCGCGCACCCGGATCGCCCGCGCCTCCGCGAGCAGCCGCTCGACGCACGCGCCGCGCATCGCCGTCGATGCGCGCGGCGATCCTCGGCGTCGGTCGAGCGGGCCGAGATCGCGGAGCAGGTCGTGCGACGCCGTCGACCGAGCGCGCACGGCGGTCCTCCACGAGCCGCTGCAGCTCGAGCTCGACCTCGTCGAGCGCCGCCGGGTCGAGCAGCTCGCGGAGGTCCTCGGAGCCGAGGAGGTCGCGGAGCAGGTCGCGGTCAAGCGCGAGCGCGGCGGCGCGGCGTTCCGCGAGCGGCGCGTCGCCCTCGTACATGTAGACCGCGATCCACCGAACAGCAGCGACTGGGCGAACGGCGACGCGCGGTCGGTGTCGACCGCGACCAGCCGCGTGCGCCGCGACGGCGATCGCGTCATCAGCTCCCGCAGCGCCGGCACGTCGAAGTGGTCGCGCAGGCACTCGCGCGTGGCCTCGAGCAGCATCGGGAAGTCGGGGTACTGCGCCGGCGGCGGCTCAGCAGGTCGGCGCTGCGCTGGCGCTGCTGCCACAGGGGCGTGCGCTGGCCGGGACGGCGGCGGGGCAGCAGCAGCGCGCGCGCCGACGCTTCGCGGAAGATCGTCGCGAACAGCGCCGTGCCCGGGAGCGTCGCGATCACGGCGTCCTCGATCTCGTCGGGCTCGAACAGCAGGTCCTCGAGCGGAATCCGGTCGACGGCCTCCGGCAGGCGGATCACGATGCCGTCGTCGGACCAGAGCACCTGCGCGCCCGGGTCCGAAGCGCTCCTGCAGCGCGCCTCGATCGCGAGCGCCCACGGCGTGTGCACGCGCGCGCCGAGCGGCGACAGGATGCACACCCGCCAGTCGCCCAGCTCGTCGCGGAACCGCTCGACGACGATCGTGCGGTCGTCGGGGACGGCGCTCGACGGTCGGCCTGTTCGTCGACGTAGTTGACCAAGTTCCGCGCGGCGCAGCTCGTCGAGCCCGAGGTCGCGCTGGAGCGTGCTCGAGCGCCTCGTCGCGCGTGCTTGGACCGGAGCTCGCGGGTGAACCGGCCGATCGCGCGGCCGAGCTCGACCGGCCGCCCGGGCCCCGGCGCCTTCCAGAACGGGAGCTTGCCGTGCTCGCCGGGCGCCGGGCGTGACGACGACGCGCTCGCGCGTGATGTCCTCGATCCGCCACGCGGTGGCGCCGAGCAGGAACACCTCGCCGCGGCGCGACTCGTAGACGCACTCCTCGTCGAGCTCGCCGACGCGCGAGCCGTCGGTGCGTGAACACGCCGAACAGGCCGCGGTCCGGGATCGTGCCGCCGGAGGTGATCGCGAGCCGTCCCGCACCTTCGCGCGCGCGGACCGTCCCGCTGCGCGCGGTCCCACACGACCCGCGGACGCAGCTCGGCGAACGCGTCGCTCGGGTAGCGGCCGGCGAGCATGTCGAGCACCCCGCGGAACACGTCCTCGGAGAGCTCGGCGAAGGGGGCCGCGCGACGCACCGCCGCGAAGAGGTCCTCGACGGCCCACTCCTCGACGGCGGTCATCGCGACCAGCTGCTGCGCGAGCACGTCGAGCGGGTTGCGCGGGTAGCGCGTGGCCTCGATGTCGGCGGCGAGCATCCGCTCGGCGACCACCGCCGTCTCGAGCAGGTCCCCCGGTACTTCGGGATCAGCTTGCCGACGCTCGGCGCGCCGACCTGGTGGCCCGCGCGGCCGATCCGCTGCAGCCCGCTCGCGACCGAGTCCGGGCGCCTCGACCTGCACGACGAGGTCGACCGCGCCCATGTCGATCCCGAGCTCGAGCGAGGACGTCGCGACGATCGCGCGCAGCCGTCCCGCCTTGAGCGCGTCCTCGACCTCGACCCGTTGCTCGCGCGCGAGCGAGCCGTGGTGCGCGCGCGCGAGGTCCTCTCCGGCCAGCTCGTTCAGCTTGGCGGCGAGACGCTCGGCGGTGCGCCGGTTGTTGACGAACACGATCGTCGAGCGGTGCCGGCGGATCAGGTCGAGCAGCACCGGATGGATCGACGGCCAGATCGACATCCGGTCCGCGCTGTCGCCCGGCCGCACCGGGCCGGCGCCCACCTGCTCGTCGACCGGACGGCCGAGCTCGGCCATGTCCTCGACCGGCACGATGACCTCGAGGTCGAGCGGTTTGCGCACGCCCGCGTCGACCACCGCGACGTCGCGCGGCGCGTCCCGGCGCTTCGAACCCGCCGAGGAACCGCGCGATCTCCTCCAGCGGGCGCTGCGTGGCCGACAGCCCGATCCGCTGGAACGGCTGTCCGATCTCCGCCTCGAGCCGCTCGAGCGAGAGCATCAGGTGCGCGCCGCGCTTGGTCGCGGCGATCGCGTGGATCTCGTCGACGATCACCGTGGTCGACGCCGCGGAGCGTCTCGCGCGCCGAGGACGTGAGCATCAGGTACAAGCGACTCGGGCGTCGTGATCAGGATGTCGGGCGGGTCGCGGAGCAGTCGCCGCCGTTCCCGCGCGTCGGTGTCGCCGGTGCGGACGCCGACGGTCGGGTACGTGGGGCGAGCGGGGCGCCGAGGCGCTCGGCCGCGTGCTGGATCCCGGCGAGCGGCGAGCGAAGGTTCTTCTCGACGTCGACCGCGAGCGCGCGCAGGGGCGAGACGTAGAGGACCCGGGTGCGACGCTCGCGTGCCGGCGGAGCGGCGCGCGGCCATCCGGTCGATCGCCCACAGGAACGCGGCGAGCGTCTTGCCCGAACCCGTCGGGCGCGAGCAGCAGCGTGTGGCTCCCCTCGGCGATCGCCGTCCAGCCCTTGCGTCTGCGCGTCGGTGGGCGCCTCGAACGACGCCTCGAACCACGCGCGGGACGACGGGGGAGAACGCCGGAGAGGGACACGTCGTCCATCACGCTACCCGGTTCCGCCGACACGGTCGTCCCGGGCCGCGGCGTGGCCCGGATAGGATGCCGCGATGCTCCGCAGGGTCCTGAGCCTCGCGTGCGTCGGCGCGGCGCTGTGGTGGCCCGCGACCGCGTTCGCGCAGGCCAAGCAGCCCGCCAACCCGCGCGATCAGGTCGTGCTCGCAGGCGACGTCGTGGTCGCGAAGGGCACCGTGGTGGGCGAGGTCGTGGTCTTCTCCGGGACCGTCACGGTGAGCGGCGTCGTGCTCGGCGACGTCGTGGTCCTGCACGGACCGGTGATGGTGGCCGGTCAGGTGAGCGGAGACGTGATCGCGCTCGACGGCGTGGTCCGGCTGCTCAAGACCGCGCAGGTGAATGGCGCCGTCCGCGCCGCCGGCACGGTGAGCGTGCAACCCGGCGCGCAGGTGGTCGGCGGCGTGCAGCGCGACGTTGCGTTCACACTGGCCGGTCCGCTCGCCGCGCTCGGCCTGCTCCTCGCGCCGCTCGCGATGGCGATCTCGGTCCTGCTGGTGTTGCTCCTCGTGCTGCTCCTCGCGCCGCGCGCCGGCGACCGGATCGCCGAGGCCGGGCGGACGGCCTCGCTCGCGAGCACCGGCTGGGGTCTCGCGTTCGCGCTGCTCGTCCCGATCGCGGCCGTCGCGCTCGGGGCCTCGGTCCTCGGGCTGCCGTTCGGGCTAGCCGTGCTGCTGGCGCTCGGTCTCGCGTGGCTGTTCGGGATCGCCTCGACGACGTGGGCCCTCGGGCGTCTCGTGGTGCGCGAGCCTCGCTCGCGCCTGGCCGCGGTGGGCGCGGGGTGGGGGATCGCGGTGGTGATCGGTCTGGTCCCGGTCCTCAACGCCGTGTGGTGGGGCGTCGCGGGGATCTTCGGGCTCGGCGCGACGGTCGTCGCCGTCTGGCGCGCGCGCGGCCGCGGCGTCGAGCCCGGACGCGGGCGTCATCGCGCCCGGCGCCGTCGCGGCCCCGCTCCCACGATCGAGCAGCCGTCGGCCGCGCTCCCGGAGACGCCGCTCGGCGAAGACTGATCAGACGGTGGGCTTATCGGCGCCGCGACCCCAGCCGGCGCCCGCACACGAGACCGATCACCGCGCCGACCGCCAGCCCGAACACCGCCCCACGGGCCGTCGAGCGCGGGACCACCCGCATCACGGTGGCGCCGGTCTCGACGGTCACCTCGTCGGCGATCACCACGGCGGCGGTCCCGCCGTCGCCGATCGTCGCCGTGCGTGCGCGCACCGGTCCGCACCCGCCGTCCTCGATGTGCAGGTCGCGTTCGACCCGGACCAGACCCAGCACCATCGCGTTCTCGAGGTCGACGTCCTGGCCTCGGACGCTGAGCGCCACGACGTCGTCCAGACGCACCTCGGCGCCCGAGATCTCCTTCGTCACGGTCGTCACGCGATCACCTCCACCCCCCATCCTGGCGCATCGACGGCCTCTGCGAGCGGTACCCTCGGCCCCCATGGCGCGGACCTTCCTGCTGCTCGGCTCGGGCGAGTTCGAGGACTGGACGCACGAGGTCGAGGCGAAGGCCCTCGCGGACGCGACCGGCGACGGTTCGGTCGTGATCCTGCCCACCGCGAGCTCCACCGAGGGCGACCACGTCTTCGACCGCTGGGGAGCGATGGGGCTGGCGCACTACGCGGGATCGGGCGTGCCGGCCGAGGTGCTCGCGGTGAAGACGCGCGAGGACGCGCTCGAAGAGGGGTTCGCGGCGCGGGTGGGCGCGGCGTCGATGATCTACCTCTCGGGCGGCAAGCCGCGGCACCTCGCCGACGTGCTCCGGGGCACGCCGCTGCTCGCCTCGATCGTCGGCGCGCTCGATCGCGGGGCCGTGTACGCGGGCTGCAGCGCCGGCGCGATGGTCGCGAGCCGCTCGCGCGAGGAGCGCGGCGGCCCGTCGTGGCTCGCGGGGCTCGGGCTCGTGCCGCACGTGTCGTTCGGTGTGCACTGGGACCGGGTCCGCAGGTACCCCGGCGCCGCGTGGTTCACGGCGGCGCGGATGCCCGCGGGCACGTCGTTCGTCGGGATCGACGAGCGGACCGCGATCCTCGGCGACGGCGTCCGCTGGGTGGTCCACGGGCTCGGGTCGGTCAGCGTCCGGCACGACCGCGCGAACGAAACCTACGAGGCGGGAGAGACCTTCACCACATGACCGTCTATCGCCTGTTCCTGGAGTCCGGTCCCAAGCGGAAGAAGACGATGGTGCACGTCACCGACCTGCTCGGCTGCATCGCACAGGGCCCCACCACCGAGGAGGCACTCGAGGTCAGCCCGGAGTCGATCCGGACGTTCGCGACGTTCCTCGCCGCGCACGGTCTGGACGGTCCCGATCCGGGGGCGCCGATCCAGGTCCGGATCGCGCAGCACGTGACCGAGGGGATGTGGCTCGGCAACGGCGACCCGTCGATCGTGTTCGCGAGCGACGAGGCGGCGGTGACGCCGAAGGACGTCGCCGTCTGGGTCGCCCGGTTCGGCGCCCTGCGGACGGCGACGGTCGCGCTCCTGGCGCCGCTCGGCCCGAAGGAGCTCAACGCGAAGCCGGCGCGCGGACGCGCCGTCGGCGACGTCCTGCGCCACGCGATGGGCGCCGCACCGATGTACATCCGCACGTTCGGCCCGGTGACCGAGATGAACCGGCTGGCCCGGCAGGCCGAGAAGGAGCCCGACGCCGTGTGCGAGCTCGCCGCGGATCAGGGGGAGCTGCTCGCCGAGCGTCTGCGGTCGCTCAGGCCCGCCGACCGCAAGGCCGTCCAGCGACGGGGCGAGACCGGTCAGAACGTCTGGACGGCCCGGAAGTCCTTCCGGCGGCTCCTCGAGCACGAGTGGGAGCACCACCGCGAGCTCGTCGAGCGCTTGGCGTGAGGCGGCTAGGCCAGCAGGTAGCGACGCGACAACGGCACCTCGGCGACCGGGTCGCTCGTGACGAGCCGCCCGTCGATCGTCACGCTGGCGTCGGCCGGCGCCACGCGGACCGGCGGCGCGGCGGTGTTCGCTACCAGGTCCTCGCGGGTGAGCCCGCGGGTGCCGCGCACCGCCGCCACGCGCCGGCGCGTCCCGAGCGTCCGCGCGATCCCCGCGTCGAGCGCGGCCCGCGACACGAAGGTCGTCGAGAGCGAGGCTGGCGCGTCGCCGAGCGCCCCCCAGTCAGGGCCGTACCGGGTCGGCTCCGCGCCGTGGACGCTCGCGTTGCCCTCGCCCATCGCCGACCACGCGACCACCCCGGCCTTGAACACGAGCAGCGGCTTCACCCCGACGTGCGTCACGTGCCAGAGCACGAGGTCGGCGATCCGCCCGGGCGCGAGCGAGCCGAGGTCGTCCGCGATCCCGTGGACGATCGCCGCCTCGAGCGTGCACTTGGCGAGGTAGCGCAGGACGCGCTCGTTGTCGTCGGGCTCGCCGTCGGGCGCCGCCGCGACCGGGCGCAGGCGCCGCACGCCGGGCGCGTCGGGCCAGCCCTCGCCGTGCCCGCTCGCGCGCCAGCGCTTCATCGCGTCGGCGAGCTGGAGCGTGCGCCGGAGCGTCTCGCCGATCCGTCCCATGCCCTGGGAGTCCGAGTTCACGATCTGGATCGCGCCGAGCTCGTGCAGGGGACCTTCGGCGGCCATCGTCGGCGGGTGGACCAGCTCGCGCGCCGCCGCGACATCCTCGGGCAGGCGCGGGTTCCCCTCGTGGACGATCAGCTTCATGTCGAACTGCTCGAGCGCGGTGGCCGGGCCGTAGGGGAGCGTCGGCGTGGTCGAGGAGCACACGACGTTGGGCACCGCGGTGAGGCCGAGCGCGTCGGGGATGTGGCCGCCGCCCGAGCCCTCGACGTGGTAGGCATGGACCGTGCGTCCGGCGATCGCCTCGATCGTCCCGGCGAGCTCGGTCGACTCGTTCAGCGAGTCGGTGTGCAGGCAGACCGCGACGTCGTGCGCGTCGGCGGCCCGGAGCGTCGCGTCGACGATCTCGGGATAGGCGCCCCAGTCCTCGTGGATCTTGAGGCCCACGGCGCCGGCTTCGATCACGGGGTCGAGCCCGCCGGGCACGTCGGTCCGCGCGCTCGGTTGCAGCCCGACGTTCACCGGCAGGCGCTCGAACGCCCGCAGCGTGGCGAGCATCCGCGAGGGCGGCTCCTCGAACCCCGCCGTGATCAGGGTGGTCACGCCCGCCGACAGCGCCACCGGCACGAGCCGGGGCGAGAGCAGGTGCACGTGCGAGTCGATCACGGCGGGCGTCGCGATCAGTCCGTGGCACGGGATCGGCCAGGTGTTCGGGCCGATCGTGAGGTCGACCCCGTCGGTGATGTCGGGGTTGCCGGCGCGGCCGATCCCGACGATCCGGCCGTCCTTGATCCCGAGGTCGCATTTCACGACGCCGAGCAGCGGGTCGACCACGATCACGCTCCCGATCACGGTGTCGAGCTCGCTCGCGGTCGTGGCGCGGTCCTGCTGGGTCATCCGCGAGCGCCAGTTCTTCGCGTAGCCCCACAGCGCCTGGTCCCCGGGCTCGGTCAGGTCTCCTCGATCCGGATCCACAGGTCGGTGTCGGCCAGGCGGACGCGGTCGCCGGCGGTGGGCCCGTGACGGAGCGCGTGCTCCTCGCGCGAGATCCGATCGGGCACCGGTCAGGCGCTCCCGGAGCCGCCGTATGCGACCAGCCCCACCTCACGCGTCTCGCCCGGCGCCCAGCGGAGCGAATCGCCGGCCGGCAGGTCCAGTCGGAACCCGCGCGCGGCGTCGCGGTCGAAACCGAGCGAGGGGTTCGCCTGCCAGAACGGGAAGTGGCTCGAGATCCGGACCGGGTGCTCGCCGGTGTTCGTCACGCGGAGCGTGCGCCGCTCCCGACCGGGCACGAGCGGGACATCGCCGGCGCCGAACCGGACCGCCCCGGGCGCGTCGTCGGCAGGCTCGCCGAACGGGTCGCGGAGCACCACGAGGCGCGTCCCCTCGTCGAGCAGCACCTCGAGGCGGATCTCGCGGGCGATCGCGTCGACCCCTTCGAGCACCGGGGTCGCCGACGCGACCGCTTCGCCCGTCGCGACGACCTCACCCCACGAGGCGCCGCTCCGCGCCGCGAGGTGCATCTCGTCGCACACGAGCGCGACCGCCTCGGGCGCGTTCAGCGCGAGCCCTCGGTCGAGCGTCGCGCGCGCGAGCTGGGCCGCCGTGAAGACGCGGAGCCGGTCCTCCTCGGTCGGGTTCAGCTGCATCGGCGCGGAGTCTATTCGCCGGTTCCGGCCTGCGGGGACAGCCCCGGGTACAGCGAGGCGATCACCGCAGGAACCTGCCGGAGGAACGCCTCCACCGCGACCAGCAGCGACCCGAGCTCCCACGGACGGAGCTGCGGGACGAACACGAGCAGCCGCGACCCCACGATCTCGACGCCGAAGCCGGCTGGAGCCTCCTGCAGCAACCACGCCATCATCCGGGCGTCGAGGAACGCCGACGCAAACCGAGGGTCGGTGCTGCGGACCTCGAACGCCCGGTTGAAGGTCTCGCTCTCCAGCTCGATGTCGCGGAGCGCGAGCCGCTCGGCGAACGTGGTCTGCAGGCGTTCGGGCTCGACCACGAGATCGGCCCACGACCTCGGAACGCTCGTGAGCGCACAGGTGTTCGCGGCGACGTTCGGCTGCCCCTGCCCGTCGCTGCCCGCCGTGTACCGATAGTCGAACGTCGCGAACTCACGCGCTCCCCAGGTTCCCGAGAGGACGTTGTCGAGGTCACGCGTCTCAGCTATGCGATGGAGCAGTGGATGTGGGAGGGCCTCGAGCTCCGTGATCAGGGCCGGGTCCGGACGCAGGCCGAGCGCCTTCGCCGAGTCGCGATATGCCTCGCGCCGCGGTACGTCGCCGGATCCGGTGCTGCAGGTACAGCAACCCGGCGACCGTGAGGAACACGAGCACCATCGGGAGCGCTTCTCGCCCGACTCCGGCGAGGATCATCGAGCAGCGCCATCCCGCCGATCGTGCCGAGCAGGATCTTCCTCGCAGTGGACCCGCGCACGAGCGCAGCGTAGCTTGGCGCCCTGCTACCGTCCGCCCATGAGCGGAGCGGATCTGGTCCTGGTCGGTGACGTCTACACGGTGGATGCGGCGAGGCGCTGGGCCGGCGCGGTGGCGATCGAGGGGGACCGGATCGTCGCGGTCGGCACGGAGGCCGAGGTCAAGGAGCGCGTGGGAGACGCCGCGAACGTCGTCACCGCGCCGATGATCGTCCCGGGGTTCCAAGACGCGCACATCCACGCGGCGTTCGCGGGCCGGAACCTCCTCAACGTCAACCTCGACGACATCGAGGGGGAGCAGGCCTACCTCGAGCGGATCGCGGCGTTCGCCGCCGCGCACCCGGAGCTGCCGTGGATCGTCGGCGGCGGCTGGCACAACGCCGTGTTCGTCGCGACGGACGGGCCGCGCAAGGAGGCGCTGGACCGGGTCCTGCCCGACCGTCCCGCCTTCTTCCTCAACAACGACGTGCACGCGGCGTGGGTGAACTCGAAGGCGCTCGAACTCGCGGGGATCACCGCCGGACTCGCCCGACCCTTGGGACGGCTACGTCGTGCGCGATCCCGACGGGTCGCCGACCGGGACGCTGCAGGAGGGCGCCGCCTACACGGTGCTCCGCGACGTCTTGCCGCGGCCCGGCACCGCCGAGTGGATGGATTGTACCGCGCGCGCCCAGCGCGAGCTCCACCGCCTGGGGATCACGGCATGGCAGGACGCGTGGGTCGAGCCTGACCTGCTCCGCGCCTATCGCGCGCTCGACGACGCCGGCGAGCTGAGCGCGCGCGTGGTGACGTCGCTGTGGTGGGATCGTCACCGGGGGATGGACCAGGTCGACGAGCTCGTGAACGAGCGCGAGTGGGGGACCGGCGGCAACGTCGACGCGAACACGGTCAAGATCATGCTCGACGGCTGTCCCGAGTCCTGCACCGGCTCGATGCTCGCGCCCTACGAGGGGCGCTGGGGCGAGGAGCACGGCCTCGGGCTCCAGTTCGTCGACCTGGAGCCGCTCAAGGAGGCGGTCGTGCGGCTGGACGCGCTCGGGTTCCAGGTGCACCAGCACGCGCTGGGGGACCACGCGATCCGCAGCGCCCTCGACGCCGTCCAGGCCGCGCGCGAGGCCAACGGCTGGAACGACGCGCGGCACCACGTCGCGCACCTGCAGCTGCCAGACCCGGCCGACCTCCCGCGTCTGCGCGAGCTCGGGGTCGTCGCGAACATCCAACCGTACTGGGCGCAGCCCGACCCGATGATCCAGGAGATGACGGTCCCGCGGGTCGGGAGGAGCGCGCCGCGCGGCTGTACCCGATCGGCGACGTCCGGCGCGCGCGGCGCGGTGCTCGCGTTCGGCAGCGACTGGCCCGTGAGCACGCCGAACCCCTTCCTCGAGATGGAGGTCGCGGTGACGCGCCAGGTGCCCGGCGAGCCCGAGGCCGGCACGCTCGACGCCGAGCAGCGGATCGACCTGCAGGCCGCGCTCGCGGCGTTCACCCGCGGGACCGCGTACCTGAACCACGACGACGAGGCCGGCACGATCGCGGTCGGCAAGCGCGCCGACCTGGCGGTGCTCGACCGCAACGTCTTCGACCGGTCCAGAGGCGCGATCGGAGACGCACGGGTCACGATGACGATCGCGGCCGGCCGCGTCGTGCACGAGGCCTGAGCCGGCTCAGCCGGCGTAGACCTCCTCGCGCACCTCGAACCCGCGGGCGCGCGCCTCTTCCATCACGAAGGCGGGGTCCAGGGCGAGCTCGGGGAGCGTCACGCCGGCGGGGATCGCACCCGAGGCGAGCGCGTGTGCCACGATCGCCGCGTGCCACCCGGTGGTGCGCTCCATCGCGGTGAACCCGAGGTCGTCGTCGGGGCGATCGCGCGCAGCTGGACCGTCGCCGTCGCGGGCGCCCCCTCGTGGCGCCCCATCACCTCGACGTGGGCGATCACGATGTCGACGGTCTGGCCGTCGGCACGGATCCGCGGCTCGAGCAGGGCCTTCAACACCTCCCTGGGCACGACCCACACGCCGTCCACCTCGACCGGCTCCTCGGAGAAGAGACCAAGGTCTTTCAACGCGAGCATCCGCTCGACGTGACCCGGGTAGCGCAGGACGCGTGCCTCGAAGGTGCGTAGGCCCGCGCCGATCGTCCGTGGGAGCGTGCCGCCGGCGTTCGCCGAGAAGGCCTCGAGCACGCCGAGCGGCTCGCCGACGTCGACCATCACGGTCTCGGTCGGGTCCAGGTGCTCCACGTCCACGAGCCGCCCGTTGCGCACCCACGGCGTCGTCCCTCGTACTCGAGCGGCACGCCTTCGATCGAGAACGTCAGGCGGTAGTTCCACGGCGGCTCGGGGTGCAGCGGCAGGCCGCCGTCGAAGTAGCGCACGTCTTCGGGCTCGTCGAGCAACGAGACCGCGTAGGCCACGACGTGATTGCCCAGACCGGGGGCCTCGCCACAATCGGGGACGATCGCGACCCCGCGCGAGCGCGCCTCGGTTTCCAGCCCGAGTTGCCGCTCCAGGGTGTCGTGACCGCCGGACAGGTCGCACATATGGGTGCGCGCCCCGATCGCCGCGATCGTGCACGTCCAGATGTAGCGCCACGGCACCGCGACGATCACCGCGTCGAGCCCGTCCATGAAGAGCGACGCGTCGTAGAGGCTGCCGGCGTCGAAGACCGCCGGGGACGCCGTCTCGGTGTCGGTCAGCGCGTTCACCCGTTCGGCGGCCGACTTCGCCGTCTCCGGACTCCGCGTCGGCCAGCACCACCTCCTCGGCCTCGCCGCGCACCACGAGGTCGTAGGCGGCGGCCGTTCCCTGTCGTCCCGCACCGATCACGCCGTACCGATAGGCGCTCATCGCACCCTCCTCCCGTCGCCTCCAGCCTGGCACCCCGGCTGCCGATGCACCCCGGGCGACGGTCCCGGCACGCGGAGGTCCACGCCGACTCCGCGCCTCGGGCCCGTAGGATGCCCGCTGGAGCAACATCTCGGGCGGCCCGGAGCCGTCCCCGACGAGGAGGCGACGGATGCGGAAGATCGTGACGGTGGCGCTGCTGGCGGTCCTGGCCGCCTCGTGCTCGAAGTCCTCGAGCACCACGAGCGCCGCGAGCTCGGGAAGCAGCGCGACCTCGTCCTCGTCGTCGGCGAGCCAGGCCGGCTCGACGTCGGCCGAGGCCTACGCGAAGCAGGTCTGCGGCGCGATGGTCGACTGGGTCACCGCGCTCAAGAGCGCCAGCCCGAACATCACCGGGAGCAGCGGTGCCGAGGCGACCAAGCAGGCCCTGACGGACTACTTCGACAAGGTCGTGTCCGAGACCGACTCGCTCGTGACCCAGCTGAAGGCCGTCGGCGCCCCCGACGTGCAGGGCGGCGCCGAGGCGTCGCAGGCGTTCGTGCAGGCGATGGAGGCCTTGCAGAGCGCGTTCCACCAGCTGCAGGGCAAGGTGCAGGGCCTGGACGCGTCGAACCCCACGAAGATGCTGGCGGACCTGAGCACGGTCATGGGCGACTTCCAGACGCAGATGAGCGACATCGGCGCGAAGCTGAACGGGCTGCAGTCCAACACCGACCTCGACGCCGCGTTCACGGCCGAACCGTCCTGCCAGCAGCTCTCGAAGTCCTGAGCGAGGGCCCCGTCGCCCCGCTATCCTGCCGGGCCGTGAGGCCGTCGGAGGCCGGCTCCGGGACGAACGAAGCGCCGCACTGCGACCTGTGCGGGCGCCCGACGTTCGATCCGGACAAGCGGTCGGCGCCGTGGGCCCGGGCGGTCCGCGCCGGACACCAGGTGCTGGTCTGTCCGGACTGCCAGGGGCGGCCTGACTGGTCGGAGGGGCTCGACCGATGCCCGCGCTGCGGCGGCACGCGGCTGTCGGCCATGTTGGGCGAGGTGGTGTGCCGCGCCTGCGGCACCGAGGTGCGCGAGCACGAGGAAGGATGAGCGATGGCCGACGCGGTTCCCGGCTTCGAAGCCGAGATCAAGCCCCTGTTCACGGAGAACGACCGCGCGTCGATGATGCACCGGTTCGACCTGTGGGACGTCGAGGACGTCCGCGACCACGCCGAGCAGATCCACCGCACGCTCGCGAACGGCTCGATGCCCTGCACGGGCCCCTGGCCGGCCGAGGACGTGGCGCTGGTGCGCTCGTGGATCGACGGGGGCATGGCCGACTGAGCCCTGTCCCGCCCGCGGCCGGTCGCGCCGGTCCGCGCGGTTAGGTCTTCGGACCGTTGCGCCGGGTCCTCCCCGATGCCAGCATCGCCGCGTCGTCAGAAGGGGGAGCCCCGTGCATCTTCGTCGTTCCGCCGTGCTGTTCGTCGCCGCGTTGGTGTGTGCGGGGCTCGCTCCCGCGACCGGTCTCGTCGCTGCGAACGCGGCGCCCGGACGTGGGCTCCCCGACGCCACCTTCCGGGCGCCCACCCAGGTCGCGCGTCATGCCCCGGGCCGCCCGCTCGGCACGCTCGCCGTCAACCCGCGTGGGCTCGAGGTCGCGAAGACGCGCGCGGCGGCCGCCGCGGCCGGTCTGGCTACCGCGACGAGCGTCACGTCGGCGCCGGTCGTCGGGCTCGGTTTCGACGGCCAGCGCGACCCGCGCGTGACACCGTCGGACTCGACCGGCGCGATCGGCCCCGACCGCTACATCCAGACCGTCAACCTCCGCTACGGCATCTACGACCGCGGCGGCGCCGTGCTGTCGCAGGGGAACCTCTCGGCGCTCGCCGGGGTACCCCGACGACCCGACGCTCGGCCCGTGCCTTTCGGACCCGCAGATGATCTGGGACCAGCATGACCAGCGCTTCTACTACTCGGTGCTCGACGTGTGCGCGAACGCCCTCGCGATCGGCTTCAGCCGGACCGCGACACCGGACGACGGGACGAGCGCCTCGTGGTGCAAGTACGAGGGGTTCGGCTACGGCCTGAGCCTGCCCGACTACCCGAAGCTCGGCGACAGCAACGACCTGCTGCTGATCGGGGTCAACGTGTTCGCGCTCGGGATCGTCTACCAGGGCTCGGACGTGAACTGGATCGACAAGGCCACGCTCGCGGCGCCCGCGGGTCAATGCCCGTCGGCATCGGGGATCCGCGGCGGCACGATCTCGAGCCTGCAGACCGCGGCCGGCGAGGACGCGTCCACCCCGGTCCCCGCCAACGGTATCGACGGCTCCTCGACCGCGTGGGTCGTGGCTGCTCCCGACGCTGCGACCGCCCCGCCGAGCGCGATCACGCTGTTCGGCATCACGAAGGACCCGAACACCGGCGACGTCGCGGTGAGCACGCGCGACACGATCGGCGTTCCGCAGTGGAAGGTGCCCGCCGCCGCCCCGGAGAAGCGCGCGAAGAAGACGATCGACACGCTCGACGGGCGCTTCACGATGGCGGTCGCCGCGGTCGACCCGTCGCTCGGCGGCTCGCCGCTCGCGGTATGGACGACCCACGCGGTGTTCGGCGGCGCCGGTTCGGAGCAGCGCTGGTACGAGTTGAACACCGCGACCGGCGCGCTGGCGCGCAGCGGCAAGGCGACCTCGTCCTCGCTCTACGTGTTCAACGGCGCTGTGTCGCCCGACCGGGCCGTGGCCACGAACGGCGGCTCCTTCGGCGACGCGATGGTGATGGGCTTCAACACCTCGTCGTCCACGACCTTCCCGGCGATCCGGATGGTGTCGCAGCTCGGCAGCAACGCGCAGTCGGGCTTCACGCTCGTGGTGGCCTCGCCCGGCAAGAACGTCGACTTCAGCTGCAAGCCGACGTGCCGGTGGGGCGACTACTCGGGCGCCTCGCCCGACCCGGTCGCCACCGGCACCCACGGCCAGGTGTGGCTCACGAACACGTACAACCAGAAGAGCCTCACCAACAGCGACGTCGACTGGAAGACGAGGATCTGGACGGCGAGCCCGTAGGCGGCCGCGACGCTCCCGGACCTGCGAGAATCGGTCTCCGCGCGGGCGCTTAGCTCAGCTGGAAGAGCGTCGCCCTTACAAGGCGAAGGTCGGGGGTTCGAGCCCCTCAGCGCCCACCAAGAGAGCCATAGGCAACTTTCAGGTCGCAGGGGCGGCATCGTTGCGCGCAACCATGTGAACCTGGCCACCACCGTGAAGCGACGCGAAACCTAGCTCAAGCGCCCCCCGAATCGCTCGCCATCTGTGAGCCGCCGCCACCTCGCAAGGGACATGCGACTCCGTTCAGGATGCCACGAACTCCTTCGCCAACATCCCATAGATCGCGCTGTCGTGAAAAGTGCCGTCGTCTTCCCAGGAATGCGCGCGCTGAGTTCCTTCGCGTCGAAAACCCAGCCGTTCCAGCAATCGCACCGACTCATGGTTGTCGGCGATCGTCCTGGCGTAGATCCGGTTGAGATCCAGCTGATCGAAGCCGAACCGAAGGATCGCGCGAAGCGCCTCCGATCCCAGCCCCTGTCCCCAGTAGGCCCGTGCCAACCCGTACCCAGCTTCGGCCCGGCGGTGGAAGTGATCCCACTTGTGCAAGCCGAAGAGACCCACGACGAGATCGACGATCTGCCAGCGCGACTGCCCAGCTGATTCCTTCTTTGGCCTGATACTCGGCGTGCAGTTCGCCGATGAAGGCTTCCGCCTCGGCTTCGGTATGGATCGGCTCGATCATCGAATCGCTGAACGATGGGATCGCCGCGGAAGACCAGGACATCGGCGGCATCTGATGTGCGCACCTCGCGCAAGATCAGCCGCTCGGTTTCCAAGACTGGAAAGGTGGATGATGGACTTCCCACGGTTACCTCTCGGTCGAGCTGAGACCCACTGCTGAGCCTTCAACTGAAGCGACACCGAGACCGACTCTATGTCGGATCGTCCCTAATCCTCTACTTCTTGGCCGAGCGCCTGGACATTCGGAGCCGACAAAGGGTTCATCGGAGCATGGACGGGGTCGCATCACCTTGCTGCGAGAACTCTCACTTCCGACGATCTCGCTGCGCCCCGAGTCGAGACGTTCAGCGAAGCTTCGATCTGCACTTCGAGCTCAACTCCGACCGATGAGCTGGGAGATCACGGCGTCTGGCTGGTCACGGCCCGCCCGCTTGCCCGGCACCGCGCGTCACGGACGACGTGCGGAATCCAACGATGGGAGGTTCACGATGGCCACACACACCCCGACGCACTGGGCTCGGGGAGCCCGAATCGCAACATGTGAGAAATCGTGGCTTCTGCGGAAACGATGGATAGAGAGGTTCACGACATGATCAAGCTGACCATCCGGAAGCCAGTCGCCTTCGTCGCCCTGATGATCGCTGCAGGCGTCCTTGGGGCGTGCAGTTCTTCGGGTAATGACACTGGGGAGGGAGCGACCGCATCCAGCGTGACACCGCCTCCGTCGTCCCTGGGCGTCGCCGAGACGAACGAATTCAAGACGGGCGATCCGGCCTTCGACGCGAAGTACCGGATCACGATGGACCTGTTGGACGGCTATGCGGCGCAGAACGGCGTGGTCTTCGGGACCGACGACGGTCAGGGGATGAGTGCGTGGACCGTCGGGAACGTGTACGCCGAGCCGTGCCATTGGTCCGGTACGCTGCTCGACCCACCGATCGATCCATCGGTCGACGGCCTCGTGGCCGGCCTCGCGAACCAGAAGGAAACACACGCGACAGCCCCGGCCGACGTCTCGCTGTCCGGGTACACCGGCAAGTACCTGGAGCTCACGACGCCCGCCCGGATCGACCCCGCCGATTGCGACGGAGGAGAGTTCAGGACGTGGACCCACTCCATGGGGGGACAGAGGAACACCGAGCCCGGCCAGCGCGACCTGTTGTGGATCGTCGACGTCGACGGCACCCGCGTGGTGATCGATTCCGCGCTCGGGCCGGACACGACGCCTAAGGACCGTGCAGACCGCATCCAGATGGTGGAGTCGATCCGCATCGAACCGGTCTGAGATCGAGAAGTCGATGAAGCGCAACGACCACGCCTCCCACGATCGCTCGCGACGCGTGTCGAGGGTGGGCCGCGGCTTGTGCGATTGTCTGTCCAGAGTGTGCGCGAGCGCCTGCGCGTTCGGAGCCTGCCAAGGGTTCATCCATACGACATGAACGAGCCTCTCCACCTCGCCGCCGAGGCATCTGCCTCTGAACATCTCGAGGCGTCCCGAAGCTTCGAGATCTTCTACGACGCCGAGAGTCGGACGCTGTTCCGTCGGATGTGGCTGGTGACAGGCAACCGAGCCGAGGCCGAGGAGCTCATGCAGGACGCGTTCCTGAAGGTCTGGGAGCGGTGGGAGAAGGTCGAGGCGATGGATGATCCCGTCGGCTATCTCTACCGAACCGCGATGAATCTGTTCCGAAAGCGGTATCGCCGAGCCGCGTTGGCGATCCGCCGATCGATCGGACTCGCGTCCACACGAGACGACTTCGAAGATGCGGACGATCGCGAGAGCGTTCGGCAGGTGCTCTCGACGCTCCCGCCGCGTCAGCGCGCCGCTCTCGTCCTTACGGAGCTGCTGGGCTTCAACCCCACGGACGCTGGACGCGCGCTCGGGGTGCAGGCCTCCACGATCCGGTCGTTGTCCTCGCAAGGTCGTGAATCGTTCCGCAGGGCGATGGAGGCCGATGATGCCTAACGTGCGCGAACTGCTCGAGCAGGAGAGCACGACGGTCGATCTCGAGCGCGGCCACTTCGAGAGGATGTTGCGCCGGCGCGAGCGCAGGCAGCGGAACCGCCGTCTCGCCGCCGGCGTTGTCGCTCTCGTCGTTACGCTGTTGACCGCGGCGATCCTCCTGCGCTCGGTCGCCTTAGGGCCCGTTCCGGCGGACCCACCGAAGCCCCCGCCCCAGGCGGCCCTGGGCGCACTCGCATACTCCCTCGATGGCGACTTCTACGTCGCCGATTGGAACGGTGCGAACCCCGTCCGAATCGACAACGGTCGTGGTCGTCTCGGGACCGAGGGCTGCACGGGCGTGTATTGGGCAGAGGGGACCATATGGTCGCCCGACGGACGGTACCTCGCGGCTCGGCACGAAAGGTGTCAGGACGGCCGAGCGCTGTGGCAAGACGTCGTGATCAGCGATCCGGAGGGCCATGTGGTCGCATCGTTCCCCAGCCAGGGGTGGCTCATCTCCTGGTCGGCCGACTCCACGCGCGTCGCGGTGTGGGTCACCTATCGACGGACGATCGGTATATACGGGGTCGACGGGGAGCGGCAGGAACTGATCAGGCTGCCGCGCGGATTGATGGCGCCGTGCGACTGCGACCCTGTGTGGTCACAGGACGGCGCGTCGCTTCTGATCCCCTACGCGAAGATCCCTCTCGACGGCACCCCGCCAATCAGTCTCTCGCCCGATGATCCCCTGTGGAACACCACATACTCGCCCGATGGATCGCGCATCGCTTACCGCGGCCGCACAGGGTCTCTGGTAGTTGCCGCGGCCGATGGTTCCGTCCCCCGCGAGGTGAGCAAGGGTTGGTCCGGCGATATCGCGTGGTCTCCCACCGCCAATCGGATCGCGTTCTCCTATTCGGAGAGGTCCAACAGACCGTCTACCGAAATCCGAGTGTTCGACCTCGCAACCGGGAACGTCACATCGCTGATCGGCAAGGGCGGCTCCGACTACCTTAGGGTCATCGAGTTCTCGCCCGAGGGCGATCGGGTCCTCTTCCAGCGAACGGCGGACATGGGCCGCGGTGCGAGCTCACTCTGGAGCGTCGACGCGGACGGTTCCGACGCTCTTCGTCTCGTGACCGGAACTGACACGGGGGATTGGCAATCGCTTAATGGCACGCGTTGAGAAGGTGGTCGATGCTCAGCGGCTCTTCCGCCAGCCAAAGTCACGCGATGCAAGAACCACTGTGCCACTAGGCCGGGAGCTCTCCTGTCGAGATCGGGACCTCGCAGTGCCCGTCGGATACGGAGTGAGCCAGCTTCGCAAATCGTCGAGGGTTCGCTCGCAAGGAAACCTCGACGATCTGCGTAACACTTCGCGTAACAACGCACGGGCACTCACAGGTACTGAAAGGTACTCACCGGTGCTCGATCCGGACCTCACAACGCTCTGACCTGCAGGTTCGTTTCGCCCTTACAAGGCGGAGGCCGGGGGTTCGAGTCCCTCAGCGCCCACCGTTCCTGCAGGTCAGGATGGGTGTCTCGTCGAGGCCCTTCCTGCTCCGGGCTGGTTGCGTAACTTCGTCTTGAGCAGGTTTCCCCTCCCGTCATAGGGTTCGCGCCGTGACCACCTGTCCTGTATGCGGAACCGTGAACCCTGAGGGAGCGAAGTTCTGCAACGAGTGCGGCATGAGACTCTCGGACGTGGCGCTGGCCCAGGAGCGCAAGGTCGTCACGGCGCTGTTCTGCGACCTGGTCGGGTTCACCGCCACCTCGGAGTCGGCCGACCCCGAGGACATCGACCGGATGCTTGCGGCGTATTTCGCGATGGCGCGGGCACACATCGAAGCCCATGGGGGAGTGGTGGAGAAGTTCATCGGCGATGCGGTCGTCGGGGTCTTCGGGGTGCCCGCCGCCCACGAGGACGACCCTGAGCGTGCGGTCCGTGCCGGCTTGCGGATCTGCGAGGGCGCCGAGGACCTCGACGCTGTAGGTGGTGCGCCGCTGCGGCTCCGGGTCGGGATCAACACCGGGAAGGCACTCGTGCGCCTCGGGGTGAACGCGGCTTCCGGGGAAGGGTTCCTCACGGGAGACTCGATCAACACCGCGTCGCGGATCCAGTCGGTCGCTCCCGAGTTGGCGGTGGCCGTGGGGCTCGCGACCTACCAGGCCACACTTGCGGTCTTCGACTACGAGGAGCTGGAGCTGGCAACGCTGAAAGGCAAGTCCGAGCCGGTCAGGGTCTTCCACGCGAAGGCCCCGCGAGCCCGCCTCGGTACGGACCTCACCCGGACGCACGACACCCCCTTCATCGGACGCGAGATCGACCTGGCGCTGCTGAAGGGCATCTTCGACAAGACCGTTGCCGCGACTTCGCCCCAGCTCGTGACTGTCGTGGGGGAGCCTGGGTTGGGCAAGTCTCGGATCGTCGCCGAGCTCGGCGACTATATCGACGGCAAGCCCGACCTGATCACCTGGCGACAGGGACGGTGCCTGCCTTACGGGGAGGGGATCACGTTCTGGGCGCTCGGGGAGATCCTCAAGGCACACGCCGGGATATTGGAGTCGGATACCACGGACGTCGCCAGCGCGAAGCTCGATGCGGCGCTCCCGACAGGGGACGAACGTCCATGGTTCCGCCAGCGGCTCTTGCCACTCCTCGGGATCGAGGCGGCCTCTCAGGCGGAACGTGAGGAGCTGTTCACCGCGTGGCGGCGGTTCCTGGAACACATCGCCGAGCAGGGCCCGACCGTGCTGGTGTTCGAGGATCTGCACTGGGCCGACGACGCGATGCTCGCGTTCCTGGAGCACCTGGCCGACCGGGCCGAGGCGGTCCCGCTGCTCGTGATCGGGACGGCACGCCCGGAGCTCTTCGAACGACACCCTGACTACGCGGCAGGGCTCCGGAATGTCACGCCTATCAACCTCGTCCCGCTCTCGGACGATGAGACTGCACGTCTCGTCTCGGCCCTGCTGGAGACGACCGTGATCCCCGCCGAGCTCCAACAGCCGATCCTGGACCGTGCCGGAGGCAACCCGCTCTATGCCGAGGAGTTCGTTCGCCTGTTGAAGGACAAGGACCTGCTCATCAAGGAGGGCGCGAGCTGGGAGCTCCGCGAAGGGGCCGAGGTCCCGTTCCCCGACTCGGTCCAGGCCCTGATCGCCGCACGACTGGACACCCTGTCGGCCGACACGAAGTCGATGCTCGCCGACGCTGCCGTGATCGGGAAGGTCTTCTGGGCTGGTGCGATCGCAAAGATGGGGGAGCGGGACCTCGACCAGGTCACCGAGACGCTCCGGGAGCTCTCCCGCAAGGAGCTCGTGCGTCCGGCCCGGCGATCCTCGATCGAGGGCGAGACCGAGTACACGTTCTGGCACGTGCTCGCCCGCGACGTCGCGTACGGGCAGCTCCCCAGAGCCTCGAGGGTATCGCGGCACGTTGCAGCGGCCCGATGGACCGAGTCCAAGGCCCCCGAGCGCGTCGAGGACCTCGCCGACGTCCTCGCCTATCACTACGCCACCGCCCTCGAGCTGGCGCAGGCCGCCGGCCAGACCGAGCAGGCGGCAGAACTCGAGACGCCGGCGCTGCGGTTCCTTACCCTGGCCGGGGAGCGTGCGCTCGGCCTGGATACCGCCGCGGCATCAGGGAACTTCGAGAGAGCGCTCGCGCTCACCACACCCGGGCATCCCCGGCGCCCCGAGGCACTCCTCCACTTCGGCGAGGTCGCGAAGCATGCTGCACGCTACACCGAGGCAGTCGAAGCCTTGGAGGAGGCAACTGCGTCCTTCCGGGCGCGAGGCGATCTCCGCGCCGCGGCCCGCGCGATGGGCACGCTGGGTTGGGTGCTCGGCACCCTCGGGGATCCGCGGTGGTCGGTGTTGCCAACAGAGGCGCTGGCGCTCCTCGAGCCGCTGCCGCCAAGTCCCGAGCTCGTTGAGGCGCTCGCCAACGTGGGGGACACCGAGATCATCCAGGGGAGGCCCGAAGCGGGGATCCGCTATGCCGAACGGGCCCTCGCGCTCGCCGAGGAGCTCGGCCTGGGGCGGTCCGCGCGCGCCCTCGGTCTTCGCGGCGGGGCCCGCTGCGCGCTAGGGGATCCCGATGGGGCGGAGGACTTCCGCGAGGCGATCGTACTCGCGACCGAGGCCGGGCAGGGGCACCAAGTGGCCGCGCTCAACGACAACCTGGGGGCGCAGCTGTGGGCGTTCGAGGGCCCCACGGCGTGTCTGGAGGTCTTGGCCAGGGGCATCGCCTTCTCGAAGGCCCGAGGCCTCGCCGACATGCTCGACTACACCATGGCCGACACGCTCGATGGGCTCGTCGATGCTGGCACGTTCGACGAAGCGCTCGAGGTCGCCGCCGGCCTCGCGGAACGCTTCGAGGCAAGCCGGGATCTGTACGACCTCCTGCTGATTCGCAGCGTGCGAGCTCGGATCTGGGCCTTGCGAGGCCAGGGCGCGGAGGTGGCCGCCTCGCTCGATTGGCTCGAGTCCGCCGCCCGCGGGACGGAGGATCCCCAGCACGTCGTCATGGGCCTCGGCTCGGCTGCCCTCGCACGCGCCATGCTCGGCCAGGACGAGGCCGCGGCCGCGCTGCTCGCGGAGGTCAACGCGACCCCAGGCGTTCGCGAGAGTCCGATCTACGCCGCACACTTGCCCGGTATGGTGCGCACGGCATCAGCGATTGGGGACCAACAGCTCATTGAGCGTCTCGCGGGTGGTTACAAGCCCCGTTGCCCCTATGCCGAGCACGCGCTCGTCGCGGCGAACGCCGCGCTCACCGAGGGCCGCGGGGAGCTGCAAGCAGCCGTCGATGCCTACTCAGATGCGGCCGATCGCTGGGAACAGTTCGGAGTCGTGCCCGAGCAGGCGTTCGGGCTCCTCGGTCAGGGCAGGTGCCTGGTCGGACTGTCCCAACCGAGCGAGGCCGCAGAGGTCCTGCAACATGCCCGCGAGATCTTCGAGCGGCTCCAGGCCGCCCCTGCACTCGCCGAGACCGACGCGCTACTGGAACAAGCCACCGCGCTCAGTTCGTAGGGGCATCCGCCGATCTTGCGTAACACTTCGCGTAACAACGCACAGGGACTCCGAGGTACGGAGAGGTACTGAGAGGCACAGCGAAACGGCCGCTCAGGCCCCTGACCAGCACGTTTGCCTCTCCCTTACAAGGCGAAGGTCGGGGGTTCGAGCCCCTCAGCGCCCACAGATCTGAACTGTGGAAACTCGGAACGGGCAGCCTCGAACGCGGGCGCCCACGAGCGTTCTTGAGGTAGTCAGCCCCCTGTCCATCGCCCCGACGCCTGGCCATACTTCTGCATTCGGACTAAACCGACTCGGGTCTCTAGGCGTTGTATCCATGTGGGAAGGGAACGGGTGATGCAAGCCGAGTCGGAGCCGGTGAGGATCGAGGGAGACAGGCTCTCCGATCTGTACCGGTGGTACGCCGACGACGCCGTCCGGCTCGCCTACCTGATCACCGGGGACCGGAGTCTGGCGGAGGACCTGGTCCAGGATGCATTCGTCAGGCTCGCCGGGCGCGTCGTGCACCTCCGCGGGTCAAGCCAGCCCTTCGAACCGTACCTGCGCCGCACCGTGGTGAACCTGGCGAACTCCTCTTTCCGCCGTCGGAAGATCGAACGGCGCTACCAGGAACGCGAGTCCAGCATGCTGAGGACGACCAGCCACGACCCCGACATCCCGTCCCGGGAGGCGGCGCGGGAAGCGCTGTTGCAGCTCCCCCCCCGCCAGCGGACCGCGCTCGTGTTGCGCTTCTACGTGGACCTGTCCGAAGCACAGACGGCCGAGGTCATGGGATGCCGCAGAGGAACCGTGAAGGCCCTCGTGTCGCAGGGCCTGGACAAGCTCCGAGAACTGATGGCAGGGGACTGACATGGACAACGACGTTCGGGAGCTGTTGCGTGACATCGCGAAGGACATCCCGCCTCAGCGAGAGGTGCCGCCTACGCTCCGCCCGCGGGCCCGCCGCCGCATCGCGGCCACCGTCGGGATGACCGTGGTGCTCGTCCTCGCCGTGGCCCTGGGTGGCCTGGCGGCCCTTCGCGCGATCACCGAGGCGTCGCCCTTGCCCGCCGACCCGCCCGATAAAGTTCAGCTCCCTGACGACCCGGCAGCGTGGGAGCAGATCGTGCTCCCCGGGGGCCCTCCAGGATGCACCGACATGGGTTGCCTCGTGAGAAACGTCGCGGCGGGCGATGCCGGTCTCGTCGCCGTGGGGTCGCATTTCCATTTCTCCGGGGGCGAGTACTTCGTCGGCTGGTCGTCACCCGATGGCCTGTCGTGGCACCAGATCGAGGGCGACCAGAACGAGGGCGATGGATTGTGGGAGGCGGAGGGCCTCGCGGCCGCGGGGCCGGGCTTCGTTGCCGCCCGCCAAGTGAGCATCTTCACGTCGACCGATGGCGTGTCGTGGGATCGCGTGCAG
This sequence comes from uncultured Actinomycetes bacterium, assembly GCA_963710985.1. Lineage (GTDB taxonomy): Bacteria > Actinomycetota > UBA4738 > UBA4738 > HRBIN12 > AC-51. Next base: position 138,242 of record CAVQCI010000001.1, read on the forward strand.
TCCATCCCCTACGAACCGTCGTACTACAGCGTTGCCGCAGGCGGGCCGGGCGTCGTTGCTGTGGGTTCCAACAAAGCCTGGTTCTCCTCCGACGGGCTGACGTGGGAAGCGGCCACGGTCCCGTCGACGGAGGCCCGAACAGACCTGACGGAGGTTGCCGCCCGCGGGGACCGGCTCGTGGCGACAGGGTGGAGGAGGATCAACGGCAGCAGATCGGAGCTCATCATCTGGGTCTCCTCCGACGGCCTGTCCTGGCGCGACGTGCCGATCGACGGCGACGTCTTCTCCCTCCAATGCCGCATCACTGACGTCGCCGGCGCCCCCGCGGGGTTCGTCGCCACTGGTTGGTGCGGGGGCAACGGGCACGAGGGGGATTATCTCGTCTGGCGGTCCGCCGACGGCGTGAAGTGGTCACGCGTCGGAGACGCCCTCGACGGGCAGACGCCCTATTTCGCAGTGAGCGCGGGCCTCGCAGGCTTCGTCGGCACCAATGGTCAACGGGTCTGGACGTCCGTCGACGGTGAGTCGTGGAGGCAGGTTCCGACGGGGTCGGCGTTCCAGGGGGCGGAGGCGCTCGAAGTGATCGCCTGGGGGTCGCGACTCGTCGCCGTGGGGGACACGAAGGACGGTCGCAACGTGGTGTGGATCTCCGGACCTCAGCAATAGCGGCACGCGAACGGCGAGATGGGCCGGTGGATCCGGCAGGGGACAAGACGCAGGAGCAGCCTTCGGGCTGCCACGGAGAGAAAGGGTGAGCCACGACATGGCAACCATCGGTTCGGCGTCGAAACGATCTCTGGTCGCCGCAATCATCATGATCATCGTGTCCGGTTGCGCCGGATCCACCCCGAGCTCCTCAGTCACCTCGGGGCCAGCAACTGCGGGGCCAGAAACCGTGGAGCCCGTCCCTGAGGTCATGACGGGCGGGCGCTACCTGTTCGGGCCGTTCGGGGACACGCCATCGCTGACGATCGTGGCGACAGGACCGGACGGCTGGGTCGGCTATCCCAGCTGGGCCATGGACGGGCCCAAGCCCACACGCGCGGACGCGCCGAATGGGATCGGGATCTCGTTCTTCTCCGCGAATGGCGTGTACAGCGACCCGTGCCACTGGGACGTGCAGGGCACCGGGCGCGCCGACATCGGCGACGTGGTGGTCGGTCCCACCGTTGACGACCTGGTGGCGGCGCTCCGCGACACCACCTTCTATACGTCATCAGTCGCGACGCCGGTGACCATCGATGGCTACGCCGGCCAGGAGCTGGAGCTCCAACTGCCCGACGATACGTTCACCAGCTGCGACAAGGAGCCCGGGGATTCGGGCGGCCATGCGTTCGTATTCTCCGGCCCGGGCCTCTACGCTCAAGGCCCGGCCAACCGCTGGCACCTGTACATCCTCGATGTCGATGGCACCCGACTCATCGCGGTGATCCTCTCGTACGCGAAGACGCCTCAGACTGACCTCGATCTCGCGCGGGACATCATCGAGACGCTCGACATCAACTCATGAGGTATCCGACCCGTTGGGGCATAACACCGGCATAACAACGGACACGTACTAGCAGGTACAAGGAAGTACTCACGAGCACTCGATCCTGACCGCACAACGCTTTGCCTGCACGTTCGTCGCGCCCTTACAAGGCGAAGGCCGAGGGTTCGAGTCAGCGCCCACCGTTCCCGCAGGTCAGGAGGGGGGCTCAGGACCCAACGGCTCCGACGCTAGTTCGCGTTCAGCCTCGTCCCCCTCAAGCCGGCGTCCAGGTTGGCCCGCAGCCGCAGGACATACGAGCAGATCCGGGAACAACCCAGCTACGAGCACGGGCTCAACGGGTCGCGTCGACGACGTGGCCTCACGGACCCATGACGCGAGGAGAGAGCCCGCAGGCTCTCCCTTCGTACTCGGCAAGGGGGTGGGCGTGGGAACCGAGGTTCCTACCCCTCCTCGTCGAGCTCTGCTTCCGCGAGCTCCATCGCGAACCCGAGAGCCTTCGCGATGTTCCCGGTTGCCGCGACCACGCGCGGTCCACCGACTATCGGCGCGATCGCGGCGAGGACGCCGGTGATCTGGGTCTCATCGACGCCCATCTCGCTGGCCGCGCCGAGGTTCAACAAGTACGAGGCCGGCGGTGCGTCGACCGCGACGAGCGCGGCGATCCGCACCAGCATCAACGCCTGCGCGTCGAGGCTCGAGGCCTCGAGCGATGCTGCCGTCATCTCCCCGAGCAGATCGAGGATCGGGGTCTCCGTTGTCTGCGCTGACATAACCTGTGCCTTCCCTAACGTCGGTATGTACTCAACCTCGCTCGTCCTCAGCCTTGTACCGCAGCGATCGTCCGGCGATCGGGAACGACGTAGGCCACGATCAACGCTGCGGGGAAGAAGACCAAGCTGAAGATGAAGAACCCGAAGAAGCTGTGCCCCTTGCGGGCCGCGACGCGGGCAGGCCAGAACGCGATCGCGATCCAGATGCAGAGCGTGACGGTCCACCAGAACCACGCGAACAGTTCCATCGCAAGCATACGAACCTCCTCATCTCAGCCCATCGGACTCAGAGCGTCGCTAGGATCTTCTTCTTCTCGGCATCGAACTCGTCGTCGGTCAGGATCCCCTGCTCGTGCAGCTCGCCGAGCTCCTTCAACTTCCCCATCTGATCTTCCGACGTACTCGCTGGCGGAGCGGGGGCCTGCTCAGGTGCCGCCTGCTGTTGAGGTGCCGTCTGGTCGGGCGCCGCCTGCTCCTGTGTTCCCCCGCCGCTCCTCGCGGCGCGGCGTGCCATCCTTCGACGCATCGGCATGATGCACTCCTTCCTGCTTGGGTTCGCCGGTATCGCTCAGAGCCTCGCCGCTCCGCGTCACGAGAGTGTCACCGGACGTGCCTTCGTCTCCTGATCGACGAACGCTTCCACCCAGGTCCGGACGACGGCGTAGATGTCCTCGGGGGCCGCCGCCACGACCATCTCTTGCTCGTGGCTCGCGGAGTCGAGCGTTCGCGTGATGCGCGCTCGGAACCCCTCGGGTGCGTTGCCTTCGATCCACAAGCGCACGATCAGGATCCCCGTTCGCTCGGAGTCTTGCGCCTTCATGCGCTCACCCTCGCGAGGGGCCGTCACGCAGGTGTCACCGGCCCTTGCCCGCGATCGGGCCTGGCCAGCGCGTCGGTTAGCGAAGGCCTTCGACCAAGCCTCGCAGGTCCTCGGAGGGTTCGAGCCCTAACTCATCGCGAAGTAGTCGGGCGAACGCGTCGTACTCGCGGAGCGCTGCAGCGACGTTGCGCTCCGCGAGGTGCGCCTCGATGAGTGCGCGACGTGCGCTCTCACGCAGCGGCTCTCCCGACACCGCCGCGAGCCCGGCCTGCACGGCCTGACCGAACCGCCCCTTCGCGCTGAGTCGCCGGCATAGGGCCTCGAGGGCACGCAGGCGAAGCTGGTGGTAGGCCTCTCGCTCCATCAGCACCCAGTCCTCGGTCCAGTCGGGGAGGAGATCGGTGGACAGGACCTCTTCGTTCATCTCGGCGACGTCGTCCAGGTCCCGCGATGGGTCGAGCACGCGGTGGGCAAGGGCTTGGCCTTCCCGGAGGTCGACGACGACCGTGGAGGTCAGCGCGATGTGCTCACTCGTCATCTCGACCACCGGGTACGTCGCGCGCCGGAGCCGCCACAGCGCTGAACGGAGGCTGCCGCCGGCTCTCAAGTCCGAGGCGTCTCCCCACAACGAACCGCTGACGAAGGTTCGGAGAAGGGGCCGATCGTGCAGCGCCAGGAAGCAAACGAGCCGCTGGGCGTTCATGGGCAAGGGGACTTCTTCGGACTCAACGCTCAAGCGGAAGCCGCCGAGGAGGTCGAGTCGCACCGGAGTCGGAGGCCCGGGCGAGCCAACGGGTGAGGAGCCGGCGCTCGAACCCATGTTCCCCCCGCGGCCCACCCCACCCCACCATTCCGTGGCTCTCGGAATGGTCCATCCTACGCCGCACCGCAGGACGAGCCAGCGAGAAAGGACGGGCCGCCCGCGGTGACGCTCCCGTGACGCACGCCGGTAAGGCTCGCGGGATGAGGGGAGGAGGATGCCGGTGGGCGACGCCAAGGAGACGGCAACCTTGGCGGAAACACAACCAGCCGGTCCACTAGCCCAGGTTCGACTCAGGAGTCTCCGGTTCAGCCGGATGGGAGGGAACGATGAGTGAGATCACGGAAGAGCGTCTCGAAGACATCGAGGCGTTGTTCGTCCAGACCGCCGCGCGTATGAGCGGGGAAGGGGACCGCCTGGTGCTGCACGGCCTGTCGCCCTCGACGCTGTACTTCGCCGACCGTCCCCAGCGCGAGGTCGGTCACATGTCCACCCGCAGCTTCGTCGAGTTCTGGGGTGAGGGCGAAAACAGCTTCGCGGACAACCCCCCAAACGCCGTCTTGTCCTTCGCTGAGCCGGGTGACCGGCCCCCCACAGACGTCGTCGTGGAGATCCACGAGCCCCAGCTCGATGGCGACGAGCTCAGCTACACGGTCAAGCTCCTCGACGGCTCCCTTCCGAACGCGACCGGGCCGTGTGCGCTGTTCATCGACCCGTTCGGCCGCCCGCTCTCGCCGGTCTCTGCGGCCGGGATGCACCGCCGGGCCCGGCGCCGCCGGCGGTAGCCGAGACTGGAAGCTCACATGCTCATGGCCGAAGGACTGGACAGCTGGAACCACGGTGAGGCGAAGTCCAGGATCCTCGGGTTCGTGCGCTCGGTGACCGAGCCCGGGGATTCGTTCGTGCCGCCGCCCGAGCGCATCGCGACGTTCGACAACGATGGCACCCTGTGGTGCGAGAAGCCGATGTACCCGCAGGCCGACTTCCTCTTGCGGCGCTGGAAGGACATGGCCGAGATCGATCCCTCCAGGGCGACGGAGCAGCCATGGAGGGCGGTCATCGAGGGGGATCAAGCGTGGCTCGCAGCGATCCTCGATCACGTCCCCGAGCTCACCGCGGGGGTCACCGAGGCCTACCAGAACATCACCGTGCACCAGTTCGATGCAGCGGTACGGAGGTTCTTCGACACGGCGCGCCACCCGACGCTCGGGGTCGCCTACACAGAGATCGCCTTCCGGCCCATGCGCGAGCTGATCGATCTGCTGCACGCCAACGGGTTCCATGTCTACATCTGCTCCGCCGGCGGGCGGGACTTCGTCCGTGTCGTGGCCGAGCAGATGTACGGCATCCCCCGGGAGCGGGTGATCGGCTCGGGAACGACCCTCGAGTACCGCGCGGGCGACGTGTACCGGACCAAAGGGGTCGAGCAGCCGATCGACGACGGCCCCGGCAAACCCGTGCACATCTGGACGCGCACGGGACGCAAGCCGCTCGTGGCGGGGGGGAACGCCGACGGGGATCTGGCGATGCTCGAGACAGCTCAGTTCGCCGATGTTGGTCCATCACGACGACCCCGATCGCGAGTTCGCCTATGACGCCGGTGCGGAGAAGGCGATGGCCGAGGCGGGCGAGCGCGGGTGGACCATCGTCAGCGTGAAGGACGACTTCAAACAGGTTTTCTGATCGGCGACCGGCGGGGGCGCCGCGGCCGCCGTAGCTGTCCGCTCGACCCGACTATTCGGGCGTGGCAACCTCCGTGGCCTTGGACGGGTCGGCGACGTCGAGCTTGACCTCGCCCTGGGCAGCCATCCGCTCCCTGATGCCGCCGCCCCTGCCGCGAAGGATCCAGGCCACGCCCACCGCCGCGATCCCTCCGATGAACGGCCCGACGATGTAGACCCACCAGTCGTGGTAGTTGCCGCTCACGATCATCGGTCCGAGCGAGCGCGTTGGGTTCATCGACGTCCCGCTGATCGGAGCCGACCACAAGCCCGCGAGCGCGATGTACGCACCTACGCCCAAGGCGCCGAACACGCCGATGTTCTGGGCGCCCGAGGCCGTGCCGAGGATCGTCGAGAGCAGCCCGAGGGTGAGCACCGCCTCGAAGATCAGCGCGGTGGTCGCCGAGATCCCGGAACCGGGCTCGGTCGTGCCGAGGCCCCCGATGTTGCCGAGCGTGGCGCGCAAGAACACCACCGCGAGGATCGACCCGATCAGTTGGGCGACCAGGTAGCCGGGAACACGCTTCCAAGGGAAGTCCCCCCGTAGCGCGAAACCGACCGAGACGACCGGGTTGAAGTGGGCACCGGAGACCGCGCCCATGAACAGGATCATCGCCATCACCATCAGCCCTGGCGCGGTCACCCGCACCGCGAGCGGGATCTGGCCACCGCTCTTCGCGTTCACGACCGCCCCGCCGGCGGCAACCAGCACCAGGAAGAACGTGCCGAGCAGTTCGGAAAACAGCCGCCGGCCCTCGAACCGGGGGTCATGGAAGTCGCGGAAGATCTCCTCGACCCTGGCGTCGACGACGCCCAGGACCCCCTCAGGGCTCCCCGACGATCCGCGTTCAGACACCCCTGGTCCCCCCTTCCACCAGCCCCAAGAGCGTACTGGGCTGTGGCGACCCGTTGTTTCTACGCCAGGTAGCGAGACAAGTCGCTACCTCCTTTTCCGTACGCCTCAACGGCGAGATGTGATAGGCAGGAACCCTGAGCGCCGGTCGGCGCACAAGGAGGTCCTCGATGGGCACCCGTGATCAGCACGCCTCTGCTCTACGCACCCTTGAGGAGGGTTCCGGCTCCTCCCCCAGGCAGACGAGCGAAGCAGAACGGGGTTCCGCGCCGCCGTCGACGGTCGCGCACCTCTCACCCCGGGAGCGGAAGGCTCGCGGGAAGGCGGCTCGGAACGAGGTGCCCCGCGAGCGCCATGGGGAGTTCGCGCCGGAGGTACGCCTCGACCCGATCGACCTCCTCCAGGAGCAGGCGAAGACCAGGGTCACCGAGCTCGTCCCGATCCGTTACGGGCGCATGGGTGTCTCGGCGTTCACCTTCTACCGGGGGGCGGCGCTGATCATGGCAGCGGACCTGGCGGGCACACCCACCTCGGGGTTGCGCGTCCAGTTGTGCGGGGACGCGCACCTGTCGAACTTCGGTTTGTTCGGCTCCCCGGAGCGGCACATGGTCTTCGACATCAACGACTTCGACGAGACCTCGGTCGGGCCGTGGGAGTGGGACGTGAAGCGTCTCGCCGGGAGCCTGGAGATCGGCGGGCGCGATGTCGGGTTCACTGACAAGGAGCGGCGGGCCGCCGTGCTCGCCGGCGTTCGCGGCTATCGCACTGCGATGCGGTCCTTCGCGACGATGACGAACCTTGAGGTGTGGTACGCGCACATCGACATGGAGGCCGAGATGCCCGCTCTCAGGGCGCAGGTCTCCTCCAAGCGGGCCAAGATGCTCGACAAGGCGCTCGCGAAGATGAAGACCCGCGACAGCATGCAGGCCTTCACCAAGCTGACTGAGGTCGTCGACGGCGAGCCGAGGATCCTGAGCCAGCCGCCGCTGATCGTCCCGATGCGCGAGCTCCTCGATGAGGAGCGGGCGGCGGGGATGGAGCAGGAGATCGCGGGGATCCTGCGCTCTTACCGCAAGACCCTCGAGACCGATCGGCGCCAACTGCTCGAGGAGTTCCGCTTCGTCGAGGCCGCCCGCAAGGTCGTGGGCGTGGGAAGCGTGGGCACGCGAGCTTGGATCGCGCTGATGCTCGGCCGCGACGAGCAGGACCCGCTGTTCCTGCAGGTCAAGGAGGCCGAGCAGTCGGTCCTCGAGCGGTTCGCAGGCAGGAGTCAGTACTCGAACCACGGGCAGCGGGTGGTGGCCGGCCAGCGGCTGATGCAGGCCACGAGCGACATCTTCTTAGGCTGGGATCGGGTCACGGGCATCGACGGGGTCCAGCGGGACTTCTACTTCCGGCAGTTCCGCGACTGGAAGGGCTCGGTCGAGATCGACACCCTGCTCCCCAAGGGCCTGGCGATCTACGCGCGCCTGTGCGGCTGGACGCTGGCGCGGGCGCACGCGCGGTCGGGCGACCGGGTAGCGATCGCCTCGTACCTCGGCAAGTCCGACGTGTTCGACCGCGCCGTCGCTGAGTTCGCTGTCCTGTACGCGGACCAGAACGAAAGCGACTTTCAGGCGATGCAGGTCGCCGTCGAACAGGGTCGGCTCAAGGCGGAGACTGGGCTGTAGCCTCGTCTTCGCAGACTCGAAGCGGTTCTCGGCGCTCCGGTCGCTGCGAAGTCACCCGCTCGAGGAACCTCTCAGTGCCTACCCCGGACGGCTTCGAGCCGTTTCATCTCATCGGGATGAAGCGCGGGCGGCGGCAGCGGAGCATATTCAGAGACCGGCCGCGCGCAGAGCTACCGTCGGACATACGTCGTCGCGGCTCGAGGGGAGGTCTGGGCATGTCGCAGCGACAGACCAGCTCATGGGCGATCGGTTGGACGTTCTTCGCCGCGTTCATGATGATCTTGATGGGGAGCTTCCACATCGTGGCGGGCCTCGCCGCGGTGCTGAAGGACAACTTCTACGCGGTGACCCCGAACTACGTCTTCAAGTTCGACGCCACCACCTGGGGCTGGGTCCACATGCTGATCGGTGTGATCGTGCTGCTGGCCGGGTTCGGCCTGTATTCGGGCGCGATCTGGGCCCGCACGGTCGGCGTGCTCTTGGCGCTGGTCGCAGGGTTCGTCAGCTTCGTGTGGCTCCCGATCTACCCGATCTGGGCCATCATCTTGATCACGATCTCGGTCGCGATCATCTGGTCGCTCACCGCGCACGGGCGGGACATCAGCGAGACGATGTAGCCCGTTCGGGACGGCTTCGGGGGAGCGGGACCTCACGTCGCAGCGATCTCAGGGCCGGCGTACCCGGTAGCAGAGGACGTCAGGGGGCCAGGATGACCGAGCCGGACCGCACGAACCTTCCCATCCGCCGTGAGGCGTTCCAGGGGGTGACGAACCGTACCCTCGACGGATCGCAGCCTGATTGGAACCTGATCGGCCACCCGGTGCCGCCGGAAGGGGCGCCGAACGTCCTGCTCGTGTTGATCGACGACGCGGGCTTCGGCAACCCAAGCACCTTCGGCGGCCCGATCCAGACACCGAACTACACCCGCATGGCCGAGCAGGGTCTCAAGTACAACCGGTTCCATGTGACGGCCTTGTGCTCTCCTACCCGTGCGGCGTTGCTGACCGGTCGCAACAACCACGCGGTGGGGTTCGGCTCCATCGGTGAGTTCGCCGGCGGGTTCCCTGGCTACTCGGCAACCCTGCCGAGGGACTGCGCGCCGCTGCCCCGCATCCTGCGCGACAACGGCTACAGCACCTCCGCTTTCGGGAAGTGGCACCTCACGCCCGACGGGCAACAGGGTCCGGCCGGCCCGTTCGACCGCTGGCCGAACGGCTGGGGGTTCGACTACTTCTACGGGTTCCTGGCCGGTGACTCGGGGCAGTGGGACCCGTGCTTGATCGAGAACCAGAAGGTGATCGGTACCCCGGAAGGGTTCTACGACGAGGAGGACCCCTACTACTTCCCGGACGCCATGGCGGACCGGGCGGTCGAGTGGCTCCACGGCGTCCGTGCGCAGGACGCCGACAAGCCCTTCTTCCTCTACTTCTCGACGGGGTGCAGCCACGCGCCACACCACGTGGCGCAGGCCTGGGCCGAGAAGTACAAGGGCAAGTTCGACCAAGGGTGGGACAAGCTCCGTGAGGAGACGTTCGCACGCCAGAAGGAGCTCGGCGTCGTACCTGCGGACGCGGAGCTGACACCGCGCGACGAGGCCTTCCCTGCGTGGGACGGCGTGCCCGACAAGCTGAAAGCCTTCTACGCGCGCCAGATGGAGGTGTACGCGGGGTTCTCGGAGAACGCCGACCACAACGTCGGCCGCGTGATCGACGCGATCGACGAGCTCGGCGAACTCGACGACACGGTCATCATCTGGATCTGGGGCGACAACGGCGCGAGCATGGAGGGCACCGTCACGGGTTCGTTCAACGAGATGACGATGCAGAACGGCATCCCGTTGACCGACGAGATGCAGCTGCAGCTCGCCGAACGCTTCGGTGGCATGGACAAGTGGGGGGCCCAGATCATGGACCCGCACTACGGCGCCGCATGGGCCTGGGCGGGGAACACCCCGTTCAAGTGGGGCAAGCAGGTCGGCTCGCACCTGGGTGGCACGCGCAACCCGATGGTCATCCGCTGGCCGGCGCGGATCACGGACGCCGGCGGGCTGCGCTCGCAGTTCGGCCACGTGATCGACGTCGCGCCGACGATCCTCGATCTCGTGGGCATCCCGCAGCCGGAGACGGTCGACGGGATCGAACAGGAACCGATGCACGGGACCACCTTCGCCGCCACGTTCGCCGACGCGAACGCGCCCGAGTTCCGGACGCAGCAGTACTTCGAGACGATCGGCAACCGAGGCATGTACAAGGACGGCTGGTGGCTCGCGATGAAGACCGAGCGCATCCCCTGGGTCGTCACGCCTGAGGCATTGAAACCGTACGCGCCAGGCGTGTGGGACCCGGACGCCGGTCCGGCCGAGCTCTACTACCTGCCGGACGACTTCACGCAGGCCCACGATCTCGCCGCCGAGCACCCGGACAAGGTGCAGGAGCTGAAGGACCTGTTCTGGCAGGAGGCCGAGAAGTACAAGGTGCTGCCGTTGCTGGCCACGCTGTCCACGTTCTTCGGCATCCTGCCGCCCATGACGGAGAAGACGACGTTCGAGTTCCGTGGCGACGTGCAGAACGTGCTATCGGGCATGATCCCTCGGATCTACAACCACTCGTACGCGATCAGCGCCGACCTCATCGTGCCCGAAGGCGGTGCGGATGGTGTGATCGTCGCGGAGTCGGACCACCTCGGCGGGTTCACGCTCTACGTCAAGGACGGGAAGCTCACGCACACCTACTCGATGATGGGTGTCTTCGTGTTCAAACAGGTTGCGGAGGAGGATCTGCCGACCGGAGACGTCACCGTGCGCATGGAGTTCGCTGCCGACGAGGCGAAGCCCGCGACCGGTGGCGAGGTGACGCTCTTCATCGATGATCGACCGGTCGGGAAGGGGCGGATGGATCACACCGTGCCGATCAGGTTCTCCGCCTACGCGGGGATGGACATCGGACGGGACAACGGCGGCGTGGTGGACCTCGCCTACGAGGACCGGAAGCCGTTCGCCTTCACCGGCACCGTGAAGAAGGTCGTGTTCGACATCAAGCCGCACCTGTCGGACCAAGACGAACTCGACCTGCACGTCGAAGCGCAGCGTGGGCACGCCGCGCACGGCCTGTCGGGCTAGGGCGGGGAGGAGATCAGATGGCGAAGGAGCCCACGGACGTACTGATCGGCGGCTACCTATCGACCGAAGCCGCACACGAGGACTACGAGGCGGTCTTGAATTGCGGCGCCGAGATCATGGGCGCCGTCGTGGTGAGCAAGGACCTCGAGGGCGACCTGTCGGTCGAGCAAACCGACCACATGGTCAAAGAGGGCGCGGAGGGACTTGCCGCCGTCGGGTTCGTCGTCGGCTTGTTCGCGCCCCCGCTGCTGGCGGCAACCGCGATCGGAGCCGTGATCGGTGCCGGCGCCGGGAAGGTGTTGCACAAGAAGACCGGCAGCAAGCTCGAGGAGGAGGCCGGCAAGACGATCCCCATCGGCGGGGCCGGCCTCATCGTCGCGTACAAGCACGACCATGCCGACACGATCGAGCCAGCGGTGGCGCGTGCGATCAAGAAGGTGGTCGGCGAGGCGGAAGGCCATCACGTCGAGGCGCTCAAAGGGGCGATCGCGGACGCGCAGGCCAAGATGGCCGAAGAAGACGCATGACGATGCTGCCATCCTGTGGGCCTTGGCGCCCCTTGGTCGGGGCGGTCGACGCCCCGCGAACCCCTCGATCGCTTCGGATCGCGCGGAACAACAGCATTCACGAACGCCTCAGCTGATTCTGTGAAGGCTGTACTACCTGGTGGGCGGTGACAAGGCGAGGACAACGCTCGACTCGATGAAGGAATGGCTTGCCGCAAGCCTCGCCCTCCGGACCGCCGCGGGCGGTCGACACGCGAGTCGAGGACCCCAGCCCGACACCCCCTGAGGAACGAGCCTCGCCCGATGCCCCCCAAAACGTGCGGAGTTCCGGTTCGCCTACTCCATCGCCCTCGTGGGTCGACCTCGCCCACGGCGGTACACATCAACCAGTAAGCGAGACTGGTCCATCGGCCTACGAACTGGAATCGAGAACCACGAGCCGGGGGAGCGTTCCCCTAGACACATCGGCCGGGGTTGCCCATCATAGAAATCTCGTAGACGAAGGAGGAGCATGCGATCGACGGCGCCTCGCGATGATGCGCCGGTGCAGGCTCCGGGCAAGATCCTCGCCTTCAGTAGACCAGCACGCCTATCCACGACGCTCGAGGTCCGGTGGGTCCATCGCGGCCCCGTTCCGGAGGCGATGATCGAGTGGCTCGGCCCCTTCGCCGACTGGGTCGAACAGCGGGAGGATCGCTACCTCGTTGACCCCTCGGCCCCCGATCTCGGAGTGAAGATCAAAGACGGGGTCATGTTCGATGTGAAGGCGTTCCGGGGCAGCTTGGGGAAGCTCACGATCCCGGGCGCGGCCCGAGGTCGCTTGGAGCTGTGGGAGAAGTGGTCCTTCGTCCTGCACGCGAGCGCCGTGCCGCCCGCGGACGCCGCCGGCTGGCTCGCGCTGCAGAAGACCCGACGGCGGCGTTCCTTCGAGGTCGGCCAGCACGAAGTGGTGGAGCGACCGGTGGACCAAGCGGATCTGCCCGGATGCTCGATCGAACTCACCGAGATCGCGATCGGCCACAAGCTCTGGTGGACGTTCGCCCTCGAAGCGATCGGAGAGCGCGAGTCGCTCGAGCCGAACCTGCACGCGACGGTCGCGAGGCTGTTCCGGCCCCCGTCGTCCGAGTCGGATCTGCTCGATCTTCGCCACTGCATCTCCTACGCGCGGTGGCTCCACCGTCGCGAGGGGCGTGTCCGTACCTGATGAACCGCCCAACGCGGCTCAACGCGGTGACGAGGGAGGGAACATGGCTCTGCGGATCGAGGATTACGGCCTGATCGGTGACCTGCAGGCCGCAGCGTTGGTCGGCACGAACGGGTCGATCGACTGGCTGTGTCTGCCTCGGTTCGACTCCGCGGCATGCTTCGCGGCCCTGCTCGGCACCGACGCGAACGGCCACTGGACGATCGCCCCGGCTGGTGAGCTCCGCCGGACGTCTCGACGGTATGCCCCGGCACCCTCGTGCCGGAGACGGAGTTCGAGACGCCGAGGGGACCGTCCGCCTGATCGATTGCATGCCGGTGCGTGAGACCAACCCAAGGGTCGTGCGCGTCGTGGAGGGGGTACACGGCTCGGTACCGATGATGACGAAGCTGGTGCCGCGCTTCGACTACGGGAAGACGAAGCCATGGATGCACAAGGTCGACGGCGCGGTGGCGGGAGGGGCGGGACCCGATGCGTTCGACCTTCGGGCCGACGTGCCGCTGCGCGATCACGACTTCGTGACGTCGTCCGAGTTCACCGTCGAGGCAGGCCAGCGGCTCGGGTTCGGGCTCACGTCGCACCCGTCGTGGGAGTCCGCCCCGCCGCCCGTGGAATCCGTTCCGGATGCTGGGCCGACACCGAGGCCTGGTGGCACGGAGTGGCCGGCAGGTCGACCTATCGAGGCGGCTGGCCGACGAGCTCGAGCGTTCCTTGATCACGTTGAAGGCCCTCACCTACGCGCCCACCGGCGGGATCGTCGCCGCTGCGACCACGTCGCTGCCCGAGTTCCTCGGCGGTGTGCGGAACTGGGACTACCGGTACTGCTGGATCCGTGACACCGCACTCAGCCTCGACACCTTGATGGCGGGCGGTTACGTGGACGAGGCGACGAGCTGGCGGGACTGGGTCATGCGCGCGGTCGCCGGCGATCCGGAGGACATCCAGATCATGTACGGCCTCGGAGGCGAGCGCCGACTGGACGAGTACGAGTTGCCCCACCTCAAGGGATACGAGGATCCGCGCCGGTGCGGGTCGGCAACGCGGCGTCGGGGCAGCTCCAGCTCGACGTGTACGGCGAGCTCATGGACGCGATGTACCGCGCGCGGCAGCTCGGCATGCCCGGCGACCCGCATTCCGTCACGCTTGCCCGCCACCTGATCGTGTGGCTCGAGGAGCACCGGCGCGACCCCGACGACGGCATCTGGGAGGTTCGGGGTGGCCGCAAGCCCTTCGTGCACTCCAAGGTGATGGCCTGGGTCGCGGTCGACCGGGTCGTGAAGATCGCCGAGCAGGTCGGGTTGATGAGAACGACGTCGAGCGCTTCGAGAAGCTCCGCGACGAGATGCACGAGGAGATCTGTCGCGAGGGATACGACCCGGAGCGGAACACCTTTACCCAGTACTACGGGTCGAAGCAGCTCGACGCCTCGCTCCTGCTCATCCCGCAGGTCGGCTTCCTCCCCGACGATCCGCGGGTGGTCGGGACCGTCGAGGTGATCCAGCGCGAGCTCGTGAAGGACGGGGTCGTGATGCGGTACATCCCCGACGACGATGCCGCGGACGGGCTCCCCCCGAGGAAGGCGCGTTCCTCGCCTGCAGCTTCTTGCTCGTCCAGGACCTCGCCATGCTCGGCCGGCGGAAAGAGACCGAGGAGCTCTTCGAGCGGCTGCTCTCGCTGCGGAACGATCTCGGGCTGTTCTCCGAGGAGTACGACCAGGTGCATGAGCGGCTCATCGGGAACTCCCCGCAGGCGTTCACGCACCTCACGCTGATCGCGAGCGCGGTTGCCCTGTCCGCGACCTAGGAGGGAGCCGGATGACCTGCGGGAAGCCCATGCACCCGCAGGCCGACTTCCTCCTGCAGCGCTGAGTCCTCGATCACGTCCCGAACTCACGGCAAGGTCATCGAGGGCTACCAGAGCCATGCCTTCCACGATGCGAGGTCTCGCTACATCGGCTCCGGCCACCAGGTAGATCAAGGGCGTACGCACCGTGAGGCTCGCGAGCACGACGAACGAGATCGACGGCGCGGACCGTCGTAGCCAGACCACCCGTGGATCTATTCGCGGGCGAGCATCGCCACCGCTTGGCGCTCGAGGTCAAGGTACGGCTCGCCGCTCACGTCAACGGCAACTCGCTTGATCGTCCCGCCGCTGAACGCGTAGGGGGCGGTGCCCGGGTAATCCTCGGTGACAGCCTCGCCGCTGTCGCGCCCCACGCAGAGACCTTCACCCGCCAAAGAGAAGAAGCCGGGCTGGGTCTTGATCCTTCCCTCGCCGACCTTCTTGTCCCCGTGGTACAGGGAAACGATCCCGGTGGCCACGCTCGGCGGGTCCTCGCCGTCCTTGTCGAAGGAGGCCGAGAGGATCAGGTCCTCGCCGGTCGGGATGTCTTCGGTCGCGTCGACCTTCTGCTCCATCACGCCGACGAAGTTGTAGACGTAGTGGAGCCGGCCGTCCTTGACGTAGAGAGCGTGGCCGCCGAAGCGTGCTCCGTGGGCGAACAACACGCCCTGGGCCCCCGGGGCCGGGATGTCCACGAGCGCCCCGATCGCGTAGGAGCGGTTGCGGATGTTGACCGCTTGCTGCTCGGGGATATCCGCGGTGTCAGGGAAGTAGACGTATCGGTCCCGTGGCGGGGACAGCAGCGGTCGCGGCGTCAGGATCATCTCGAGCGCCGAGCGGTCGTCGAGCGGGAACGCGTCGTTCCGTCCCGCCTCCGCGAACCACAGGTTCACCAGTTCGCGTAGCTTCTCAGGTTGCTCGGCCGCGAGGTCGTGCAGCTCGGAGCGGTCGACATCGGTGTGGTACAGCTCCCACACGTCGTCGTTGAAGTGGCTCCAGCCACTGATCGTCGGGTGGGTGGTGACCGCCTTCCATCCCTCGTGCCAGATCCCGCGCGAACCCAGCATCGAGAAGAACTGCGTGCTCCTCTTCGAGACCGCGGAGGGGTCGTCGAGGCTGTAGCGCATGCTGACGCCGTCGAAACGGCTTTGCACGTGACCCTTGATCCGCTCCGGCGGCTCGACGCCGAGGCAATCGAGGATCGTCGGGACGATGTCGATCGCGTGATGGTATTGGGTCCTGATCTCGACCCTTGGCCTGCATCCCCGCTGGCCACGAGACGATGCAGGGGTCTGACGTGCCGCCGTTGAACTCGTAGCGCTTCCACATCTTGAACGGCGTGTTGAACGCCATGGCCCAGCCGTTGCTGTAGTGGTTGTAGGTCTTCGGACCGCCGAGCTCCTCGAGCATGTCGAGGTTCGTCTGGAGGTCGTCGGGGACGCCGTTGAACAGCCGGTTCTCGTTCACCGAGCCGTCAGGGCCTCCTTCGCCGCTCGCCCCGTTGTCCGAGACGAGGATCACCAGCGTGTTGTCTCGCTGCCCCGAGAACTCGAGGAAGTCGAGGAGGCGGCCGATGTGGTGATCGGCGTGTGCGAGGAAACCCGCGTACACCTCGGCCATCCGCGAGTACAGCCGCTTCTCCTCATCGGACAGCGAGTCCCACGGCTTGGTGGTATCCATGACGGGGAACGGCTTGCCGTCGGGCCCGGTGCGGGTCTCGGGTGTCCCGATCGGATTGAGCGGCGGCAGTTCGGTGTCCGGCGGAACGATGCCGAGTTCCTTCTGGCGCGCCAGCGTCTGCTCGCGCATCGCCTCATACCCCATGTCGAAGCGTCCCTTGAACTTCTCGATCCATTCCTTCGGCGCGTGGTGGGGCGCATGGGCTGCGCCCGGTGCGTAGTAGAGAAGGAAGGGCTTCTCGGGCGCGATGGCTTTCGCGTCCTTGATGAATTCCAGCGCCTTGTCGGTGATGTCGTCGGTGAAGTGGTAGCCCTCTTCCGGCGTCTTCGGCGGGTCGACGGGGTGGTTGTCGTACACGAGTTCGGGGTACCACTGGTTCGTCTCGGCGCCGAGGAAGCCGTACCAGCGCTCGAAGCCGCGGCCGCTCGGCCAGTTGCGGCGTGTCGAGGCGAGGTTCATCTCATCGGTCGGGCAGAGGTGCCACTTGCCGACCATGTAGGTGTTCCACCCGAGCTCGCCCAGGATCTCCGGCAGCATCCCGTTCTCCGGGGGGATCGTGCCGCTCGCGTTCGGGAACCCCACTGCGGCCTCGGTGATGCAAGCCATCGAGTTACGTGTGTGGTTGCGACCGGTCAGCAGGCACGAGCGGGTGGGCGAGCAGAGCGCCGTCGTGTGCCATTGCGTGTAGCGCACGCCATCGGTGGCGATCCGATCGATGTTCGGCGTCTCGATCGGCCCGCCGTAGCAGGACATCGCCGAGAAGCCGACGTCGTCCAACACGATGTAGACGACGTTCGGCGCTCCCTCGGGCGCCTTAGGTGGTTCGAACGGCGACCAATCAGGCTTCGAATCACGGATATCGAGGTTGATCAGACCTTCGAACTCTCCGGCCATGGAACGCTTCCTTTCTCCTGCGTGCGACGCAGGGGCGTCCCCTCGACCCTACGTCTTGCGGCCTCGTTGCGTTTCGTCTCACGGGGATGAAGCCGGGCGGCGGCGGACCACATCAGGGCCGCGATCGATACGGCTCTGTCGACTCCAGACGACCCGCTGATCAGCGGGTTCCCGGTGCTAGGAGCGGCCGAGAGGATTCCTTCCGCGCATAACGCCTGCATAGAGCGCGCGCGTGGTGGCGAACGCTTTCTGCAGGATGCCGCGAGAGCGGTCAGACAGCGCTCAGTTCGTGATCCGCGCGATCGCCGAACTCACGCTGATCCCGCCTCGCGAGCCGTTTCTTGCGTAACACCTCGCGTAACAGCGCAGGGGCACTCCGAGGTACTCACACGGACTGAGAGGTACAAAAAACCGCTGCTCAGGCCCCTGACCAGCACGTTCACCTCTCCCTTACAGGGCGAAGGTCGGGGTTCGAGTCCCTCAGCGCCCACCAAATAGATTCGCAGGTCAGAGGGCATCTTGCCTCGATTCTTCCCCTCATGCTCCGCCGCACCATCGTGCGGCTGCTGGCCTCGCGTCGAGCACAAGCACCTGTCATGCTCGCCGCCTAAGCGGTCGTGCCCGCCGCGGCATCTGTAACGGGTGATGCAGGCAGAGGGCGACGTGGGCAAGAACGACGCGGGCAGGGTCGTACCGCTCGAGCGAGGAGCGGCGCCGGACTTCCGCACCTTCTTCGAGGATGAGCACGCCAAGCTGTTCAAGACCCTGTACTTCGTCACGGCGGACCGCCAGGAAGCCGCCGACCTGATGCAGGAGGCCTTCCTCAAGCTCTGGGAGCGCTGGGACGCCGTCGAGCGGATCGAGGACCTCCCTGCGTACCTGTTCCGGGTGGCGCTGAACGCCTCACGGATGCGCTTCCGCACCGCGCGCCGTGCGGCGCGGCGACAGGTCCCGCTCGGTCTGGTCCGTGACGAGTACGAAGACATCGAGCTCCGGGAGGACGTCCGTCGGATGCTCGCGTCGATCTCGCCACGGCAGCGTGCCGCGCTCGTCCTGCTCGATCTGTACGGCTACGAGATCCGGAAGACGCTGCCCGGATCATGGGCGTCCGGCCGTCCACGGTCCGAGCGCTCGCGTCACAGGGTCGGGCCGTGCTCCGTGAAGGGGGCCCGCATGCCTGAGCTGAAGGAGGTCTTCGACATGGTCACGAAACAGACCGAGCCGGATCTGGACTCGTGGACAGAGCAGGAGGAACGGCAGCGGCGCTCGACGCGCGGGCGCAAGCTGGGTGTGTACGCGTTGGTAGCCGCTCTGATCGCTGGGCTGGTCGTCTTGGCGGTCGCTTCGCAGCACCAGTCGCGGAGCGGTGTCGCCACGCAGCCGCCGACCCCGTCGTTCCGAACAACCCCACCGATAGGCGCGCAGATCGTGGGCGCCGACGGCACGCCGGTGCGTCAGCTGCCAGACCTGCCTGCGGGGGCTGAGGGTCTCCGTCTGTCGCCGGACGGCAAGACCGTCGCCTTCGTGATCGGTGGACAAGTCGCGACGATCCACACCGACGGCACGGACCTCACGACGCTGACGAGCGGCACGAACGCCAACGTCGGTGACGCGATGAACGCCGTGTCCTGGTCGCCCGACGGATCGCAGATCGCGTATGCGTGGAACGGCGACATCCATGTGATGAACGCAGACGGCAGCCACGACCGGACGATCGTGGGGGCCCCGAGTGGCGACTACTACCCGGCTGGTCCCCGACGGAACGACGATCGCGTACTGGCACGGAGCGTCGAGCGGCGTGGACGGGGGACCCCCTGACGCGGAGAATCTACACGGTCCCGGTTGCCGGCGGGACGCCAACGCGCCTGACACACCATGCGGGCGACGTCGGCAGCATCGCGCCGGCGTGGTCCCCCGACGGGAAGGAGATCGCCTATTCGAGCCGCAGCGAGCTCTGGGTCATGCGGGCGAACGGCACAGGACAACACGTGGCGTATAGCTACAACACCGGTGGCAGTTCGTGGGCTCCCGCGTGGTCGCCGGACGGCACGAGACTCGCGTTCGTGGTGTTCGTGACGTATTCGCCCGACCTACGACAGCTCCTGGACGTCCGCATCCTCGACCTCGCGACCGGCCACGCGACGAGCCTGCACATGACCGTCGAGACCGACCTCAACGGACCCCAGTGGGTCTCGAACGACACACTCCTGGTGAACCGGTATGCATAGTTTCGAGGCCGGGCCTCCACGTGCAGGGAAGCCCGGTCGAGCTCGTGGTCAAACCGGTACTCGGAGATGGGAGGGGCCGCACCGAGGTAGGCGGATGAATCGACATGGCGGTAACGCGACCGTGGCGGGGGTCATCCTCCTGGCGCTTCTGGCCGGGAGTTGCTCCACGGATTCAGCACCTCGTCGGCCGTTCGTAGCAATCGTTCCCCCGTCATGTCGGCGTCGAAGAGTCGATCTGGCGTCCCTCGACGAGAAGATCGATCCGCCGCCCCTCGACGAACTGACTGATTGGTGCAGACGGGCCCCTCAGCACCACCTTCCGCAGTGGTGGATGTGCGCTTTCTTGCCCACGAGCGGCGAAGGCGAGGGATGAGCAGGACGCTGCCCCGGAGGATGGGGAAGCTCGGGTGCGAGAGTGTGTGGAATGTCGCCGAGAACGGCGGCAAGCTCTCCGCCAGCGGCTACGGCGAACTCGAGGGTTGTCGCCTGATGCTGAACGACGTCATTCGAGACATCGGGCTGTCTAGCGAGAACACGATGCCTACTTGGAACCCGACCCTTCGCGATCCTGCCCCCAGAGCCCTTCGCTCCCGCGTCAGTGAACTCATCCTCCTGCGTCAGGCCGAGCGAGATGAACGATCTTGTGGGGATGTGGACCCTGGCTATGCCGCGGCCCGGTCGGTGGCTCGTTGAGGACGATTACAGGCGGCGGTCGAAGAGCGGTGTTCGTGGTCGTCGACAGCAACGACCTCGCCTGAACCGCCAGCAACGTGGTCGCAATCACAAGCACCACGACGAGCGCAGCGAACTTCGTCCGCGACCGTCTGTCGGTTCCGATCGTTCCGGTGGCCATGACCCTTCTCCCTCGCCGCGTGGGCAATCTGCCCAGTTCGTCTCGGACGGTAGGCCTGGCATAGGTAGCGACGAATCGGCAGTCATCCCTACGTTTGGGCATCTCGGCGTTCGAGGGTGTCGAGCTCACCCCGGAGATCTCTGCGCGATCTGATCCCAAGCTTGTGGTACGTGCGAGACAGGTTCGCCTCGACGGTCTTCACGCTGATGAATAGCTGGTCGGCGATCGCGCGGTTGGTCATGCCCTCTGCTGCAAGACGCGCAACCTGCTCCTCGGTGGGCGTCAACTCCGCCGGAGCGGACGCCCGGCCGCTGATGCGGGCGAGCTCCCTCTTCGCCTTCGCGGCCCACAGCGGCGCTCCGAGCTCCACGAAGATGTCGAGCGCCCCGTGCAGGAGTCCTCGAGCGGATTTCTTCTGCCTCATCCGGCGGTGAACCACGCCTGCCACGAGGAGCGTCCGCCCCAGCTCGAAGGGTTGCGGAACCGAGGCATGCAAGGTGAGAGCGCGCTGCAGATGCTCGACGGCTACGGAAGGATCGCCGCGTGCGCCCGCGATCAAGCCACGACAGCGACCCCCCGTCGCCAGCGCGAGCGAGCGGTTGAGGGTCTGCCCCTGTTCCTCCAACCGATCAGTGAGCCGCTCGGCGGCCCCTAGCTCACCGAGCACAACGAGCGCCTCGACCTCGTCGGGCACGAAAGGAAAGGCTCCCGGTTCTCGAAGTCCCATCCCATCGGTGAGTGCGATGAGCGGATCGAGCCAGGCGTGACAAGCAGCATGTTCTCCGAGGGACAGCTCCAGGAAGCCGAGCGCCGATCGTGCCCGGATCTCATCCCATCTGTCGCCCGTTCGTTCACAGAAGGACAGCGCTTCGATGCCGTCGATACGGGCCTGTGGTGTGTCTCCCGTCACGCCCTCGATCGCTGCCTTCACGGGGAGATCTCAGCGAGGACGTCGGACCAGCCGGACTCCACCAAGATCGCGTATGCCTCCCGAGCGTGCTGGGCCGCCAGCTGCCAACGCCCGGCGCGGTACTCGACCTCAGCGAGATCCGTCCGGACCTCCCACGTCAATGTCTCGTATCCAGCCTCGAGCCGCCGATCGAGCTCGATCTCGAGCGTTCCTCGAGCCGAGTCGAGCGCGCCCGCCCACGTCTGCAGGCGACCGAGGCACGTGCGAGAGGTCGATAGCTCGTTGTACCAGAGTGCTCCCTCCAGGGAGATCCCGCGCTCCAGGAGGGAGTTCGTGTCATGACCGAGCACGCCTGCAACCATGGCCTTGATGGCGAGCGCCGTGCGGAGCGGTAGCGGTTCGTCGAGTCCCTCGGCGATCTCGAGTGCCGCGTCTGCCCAGGAGGTAGACGCGCGGGGGTCGCATGCCCAGAGCGCCGCCCATGCCAGCTCCGTGAGGATGTGTGCGTGTGTCAGACGGTCGTCGCCGACTTCGTCAAGCGCACGAGTGAGGAGGCTCGTGACACGAGTCACGTCATCCCACCTGACGGACGCCATCCGGTACAACGTGTGCGCTCTGGCCGGGCCGGGCTCGAGCTCCTCCAGCAGGCGCTGCTGCAGATCTCGCGCGCCGGCGATGTCGCCCGCCGCCCACAGGTTTCCCACCACACCGTGGCGGCGGCGCCAACGGAGTCGCTCGATCGTCTCCGGTGGCGTGACCGTAGCCGCCAACTGGTACAGCTCCGAGGCCGCCGCGGGTGCACCCCTCGCCTCGGCCTGTTGTGCGGCATGTTCCAACGCCGCCGCCGCAGCTTCGTTGGGACCCTCGATCGAGAGCGCCAGATGGCGGGCCTGCTCTTCCGGGTCGGTTGCGATGCGCGCGAGGCGCGCGTGGACGTCTCGAAGCATCCGCGACGATGCACCGCTGTACACGGTGGAGGCGAGGAGCGGATGCGTGAATCCGATCCTCCCTCCCCGAAGCTCGACGATCCCTGCCTCCTCCGCTTCGTCCAGTCCCGATCGCTCTCCGCCTGCGTCTTCGACGAGGACTAGTGTCGGCTGTGCCGAACACGCTGCGACCAGTAGGGCCTGACCCGCCGATGCCGAGAGGGCTGAGAGCCGGCGACGTAGTAGCTCCTGGAGGTCCATCGGAACCGGAAGGGGTTCCCCCGGTCTCGGGATGGACTCCTCAGCCCCGAGCGCCCGGCCGATCTCGACCGCGAAGAACGGATTCCCTCCCGACACCTCGTGGATCCGCTTCACGAGCGGAGGGCCGAAGGAACGGCCGAGGCGCTCCCCAAGCAGACGCCTGAGCGGGTCTGGGGCGATCGGGCCGAGTGTGAGCCGATCCACGCCGGACGGCAGGCCGGCCAGGTCTAGGGGATCGGTGAGGCCGGGCGCGACCCGCTTCGTCGCCAGGACCGAGATGGAGCCTTCATCTACACGCCGGAGCGCGAAGGCCAGTGACCGTGCCGATGGCGTGTCGGTCCATTGCACGTCATCGATCGCGATCGTGACTTGGCTAACGGATGTGAGCGAACGCAGCACGCCCAGCACAGCGAGGGAGACCGCCCGAGCATCGGGCCGGGAACGAGCCGGCGGTCCGAGAAGGAGGGCTGCCTCAAGCGCACCGCGTTGACCAGAAGGTAGCTCCTCGAGCGCCGCTTCAAGGGCAGGTGCGAGCAGGTCACCGAGGACCGCGAACGAGAGCCTGGTTTCCACCTCGGCAGCCCGGGACGTGAGCACCAGGCCCTTGGCTTCCGCGAGTTGCAGTCCCTCTCGCCAGAGAATGGTCTTTCCGATCCCGGCTTCGCCCTCGAGTAGCAGCGCGCGGGGTCCCGAGCGGTCGTCATCGATGAAACGAGCGATTGCGGCGAGCTCTTCCTCGCGCCCGAGGATCGCGTCTTGGGCCACGATCGAAGACCCTTTCGCAGGTGTTGCGCTCGGCAGAAGGCCCCATCGTAGGCTCCAGGGCCGCGCTTAGCGCTTGCGCGCCCTCCAGACGTCTTCGATCGGCCATCGACGGGCCTACTCGGGGGAAGCGAGCGCATGGGGCTCGGCGTCCTCGGACGCCGGGAACTTGACGAGATCCTCGAACTCGAAGCCTGAAGCGCGCAGCAACCGGATGATCTCGCCTTAGGGGGATCGCGAACTCCACCGCGCCGTCGCTCTCAGGCCACAGGAACCCGTGCTCGCCGAAGTGCGGTCGCAGCAGGGTCTCGCCGGCCGGAAGGCCTTCCTCCGGGAACGTGCGACTCGCGAGGTAGGAGTGCGCGACGAAGATCAGGCGCCGCCGGGCCGCAGCAGCCGGGCCGGCTCGGGGGATCTATCGGTACGGGTCGCACCAAATCGCGGCCCCGCACTCTGAGATCGCGAGGTCGAAACTCGCATCCCGCAGAGGCGCGCGTTCGGCGTCGCCGTGGATAGCCGGAACCGCAGGTCGAACTCGCGTTGGAACGCTCGCGCGGTGGAGAGCTGGCGGCCGGAGTTGTCAAGGCCTATTCGTCGAGCCCGCGGCGCGCGAGCCACCCCCGACACGTAACCCGTGCGGCACGCCACCTCCACGACGTCGAGGCCGTCGAGCTCGGGCAGCAGGCCCAGCTCGGATTCCGGTAAGGCCGGCACCGCTGCCGAAGTCGAAACGGTGAGACTGGGGTCGTCCGGCCGCGCGCTGCCGGGGGATCACCTGCGGCGGCGAGAACGCCGGGCTCCAAACACCTCGCGTGGTTGCCGGGCCAGACGGCGATCCTGCGTAACACTTGGCGTAACAAAGCAGAGGTACTCCGAGGTACTGACAGGAACTGAGAAGGAAAGCGAAACCGCTGCTCAAGCCCCTGACCAGCACGTTTGCCTGTCTCTTACAAGGCGAAGGTCGGGGGGTTCGAGCCCCTCAGCGCCCACAAGGAATGCCCAGGTCAGGATGCAGCTAGGAGATGCATCCTTAGATCCCCTCACACTCCGTGACAACATGAGTCGTCCCCCCGTCCCTTCCCGCTCGCCGGAGGCGATATGAGGGCACCTCGACTGTGCCCTTGGCTCCGTCCGGACGGTGGGCGACGAGACTAGCTCAGGAGCTCCAGGTCGCGGGCCTTCCTCACGGCCTCGGTGCGGTTCGCGACACCGAGCTTGCGTAGACCGCGCGTGCGTGGGTCTTCACGGTGTTGACAGAGAGATAGAGCTCGTCGCCGATCTCGCGCTGCGACAGGTCGGTCGGGAGCAGACGGAGGACGTCCACCTCCCGGTCGGTCAGGGTCTCGCCGAACTCGAGCCGTCGCGCCGGGCCGGTAAGGAGTCCTCGAAGCGCACGGATCAGACCAGCTAGGACGCCTTCTTGGCTGATTCCACGTCTGACGCCGAACTCGCCTCGCTGGGGGGACTCGCTTTCGCTGCATCCCCAGGACTCGATATCTCTATCCACGCCGGCCACACTCGCTCGGCGGTGTCTTTCCGGAGCCGCCCGCCGAGGTGCATCGAGCGCCAGACGCCCCTTGTACCCGGGCAAGACACCGGCAGCGATAACGACGTGCCCGAGCAACACCGGCGTCAACACGAGCGCCGTCCACTTGTGCACCTTCGCCATCACCGCGAACGCGTGTCCGCCGTGCAGCGTCGCCAACCCGACCCCCGTGACGATCAGCACGGGCAAGCTGACCACGATCACGAGGTTCGCGATCCGCTGGCCCGGGTCCCACTTCCCTTCGTGTCGGGCGAATCGGCCCGTGAACACCGCTTTCGGCCACCGCACGAACCACCGACCGTCGCCGCGGTCGTGCCGGATGGTCTCCCGCAGGAACGTCGGGATCGCGCGCACGCCGGCGACGAGCCCCAGGGCGAGGACCGCCGTGAGTCCCCAGCCCAGCCAGATGTGCAGCCGGGTGTCCGCGACACCGGTAAGCCGAGACAGGATGCTCGGGTGCCCCTCCTGGCCGCCGAGCAGCCACAGCCCGGTGGCCAACAACCCGAGCGTGGGGAGGTACACGCCCGCGTGCAGCCACCGGGCGCGGCGCCCGTAGCGCTCGATCCGATCAGTAGCCGTTGCCACTGCTCGCGGTCGGGCTGGTCGTCGGCATCATGCTCGGCGAGGTGTTCGAGGCCGCGCCGGCACCGGTGACCGTCACGGTGATCGTCGCGGTCGGTCCGGCGGCCGAGTGGTCGGCGTGCCGGAGCGACGCCTCGATCGTGTGCTGGCCGGGCGAAAGCCCCTTCACCTGCGCAGTGGCCCCGTACACGATCTGGTACGAGCCGCTGTCGCAGCTCGCGCCGTCGAAGCACAGGTGGACGTGATCGTCGCCAGTGCTCGGATCGCCGAGCGCCTGGTTCGAGGTCAGGTTCACGGTGAACGGCTCGCTCACCTTCGCGCCATCTGCGGGTGCGGTGACCGAGAGCGTGTCGCCACCTCCTCCTGCCGAGGCTTTGCTGGAACATGCCGCCGCCACCACGCTGAGTGCGAAGGCCGCGGCGAGGATGATTCGCATGCCGGATCGCATCGAGGGCTCCTTCCATCGATCGGTACTGAGGGGTAGTACCGACGGGAACGCGAACCGGTTCATCGATAGCGTGCGATCGATGAACCGATCGTCATCCGCCGTGGGCTTACGCTCCGGCTATCGGGTTGGGTCCTCGGGATCGTCGCGCTCGGCTGGCCATAGGCCAGGACTGCCAAGAGGCTCCGTTGCCGAGGCTTCCGCCTCGATCCGTCCTCAGGCGGGCATCCGCCAGAGGACGTTCCCCCCGGTCACGTAGAGCGCGTCGGTCGACCCGGTCGTGACGTCGGTGGGGACTGGCCGGTCGAGCAGCCGTTGCGACACCAGGACGCCCTGGGGCGTGTAGCGACGCAGGAACGTGTTGCCCGAGCCGGTGCCCACCACGTAGATCGAACCCCACGGCGAGGCGCTCAGCGCCACAACCCGCGATGAGGCTCCGGCCACGTGGAACGCCCGCGACCAGACCACGTCTCCCTTCTCCGAGACGCGAGCGAGCCAGGCGCCGCGCGGAGCGCTCCCCCGGTATCCGCCGAAGAACGCGTGCCGACCGACGGCATCCACCGTGAGGGCCTCCTCCGATCCCCCGGCGGCCGGCAGGACGCGGGTCCACAGGATCCCTCCGGTCGCCGAACGAGCTTGGACCGAAACCCTCCGGTCGGTCGAGCAGACCGAGGTGGCGGAGAGATCCTGCGATCCGACCGCGTAGATCCTGCCGTGGGCGCCGATCGCAACGCCGAGGACGGTGTCGTCGTATCGCATCCTGGCGTTGGGTTCGAAGAAGTCGAACCAGCGACGGGTTCCGTCTTTCGCGAAGGCCCCGATCAGCCCGTTCTGCGGGCACATCTCGCCGTGCGTGCGACCGCCGACGACGACGCCATCTTGGCGAGCAGCCACGGACGTCACGACCGCCGAACCTACGTGCGCGGTCCCGATCTTGGCGGGCCAGGCCAGCCGGGTCCACCGGAGGCGCCCGCCAGCCGTATACGACCACAGGCGGGCCCAGGCATCCTCGGTGCTGTCATTCATCTGGGCGCCCCCGACGTAGACCGTTCGCGCGTCGCGTGAGACGTTCACGTCGGAACCGATCACGTAGCGGTGGAAGCCCGATCTGGCGTGCCAGGTCCGGTGCCACTGGAGGCGGCCATCGGGGCCGTATCTGCTCAGGGACATCGCGGTCCATCCGTCCGGTGTCGCGACCGTCCCCGTGATGTACACGTGACCGATCCGATCGGCGGACGCGCCCATCACCGGCGGCATCACCAAGGCTCCGGTATCGGGGTTCACGCTCTGCTGCCAGATCGGATCCCAGGGCGTCGCCATGCTCGGGGTCGCCCACGCGATCAAGACCACAACCGTCAAGAGCATCGCTCGACGCATCAGGTTGCCTCCGTTCGTCGCCCACGCCCAACGCCTGCGCCGACGAGGGCGACCAACCAAGCGACGGCCGACACCTCGCGTCGCATCCGGACCTCTCCCACACTCAAGTTATGAGGGCCGACGTCGGCATCGAAGAGGCGTGTGTCCCTCGAGACGTGGGACCGGAGAAGGCGACGATGGTCGGCGACGTCCTGTGGCGGTCCTTCGAGAATGGAGCCGGGGGCTGAACTCCGACGAGGTGGGCCTTCGCCTCACACCTGGAGATGGGGAGGATGCGATTCTCCTCGGTGTCTCGTGCGCCTCGTCCTCTCGCTCGTGGCCGGTTGATGCGGGTCGAGGCGAGACGGGCCGTCCTTGACGCGTCCTAAGCGTTCAGCGCTTCGGCGGCATCGAGGGGGAGATGCAGGCAGAGGGCGATGTCATCCGGTTCCCGTGCCGGACGCACCGGCGGACTTCTCGGCGTTCTTCGCCGAGACGCATCGGGAGTTGTTCAAGGCGCTGTACTTCGTGACGGGGAACCGCGCCGACGCCGGCGAGTTCATGCAGGAGGCGTTCCTGAAGCGGTGGGAGCGCTGGGATCGGATCGACCGGATCGATGATCCCAGGGCGTAGCTGTTCCGCGTGGCGCTCAACGGGTTCCGGATGCGGGGCGCGCCGCACGCCGGGCCACGCGAGAGGCTGATGCCGGTCGCCTCGTCGGCCGACCCGTTCAACGAGGTGGACCTCAGGGAGGACGTCCGCCGCATGTTGCTCGACCTGAACGCTGTAGCCGAAGTGGAGTCCCCGATCATGATCGTGTTCAGTCCACCATCGCGTACATGCCTTCATCGAGCACCTGGTTCGCTCGCGGCAGCGCACCGCGCTTGCGGCGAGGATGTCGACGAGACGATGATGGGCGGCTGACATCGGAGCAGGAGGGGAGCATGTCGGAGCCCATCGTCTACGTCGATCGTTCGGGCATCCGGAAGGGCAAGCTGCAGGAAACCAAAGCGGCCATGGCTCGACTGGTCGACTTCGTCGAGGCGCGTGAGCCCCGGCTGCTCGCCTACGGCACGTACCTGGATCCAGAAGGCGTCCATATGAGCGTGGTCGCGCTCCACCCCGACCCCGCCTCACTGGAGCTGCACATGGAGGTCGGCGGCCCTGAGTTCCGCAGGTTCGCAGACCTCATCGATCTCAGATCGATCGATGTATTCGGCCGACCAAGTGACAAGGCGCTCGACGAACTGCACCGGAAGGCCGCGTCATTGGGCGACAGCGGAGGCGTCATCGTGCACGAGCGGTACGCGGGCTTTTCGCGCTGACGCCGCCGTTCGCTTCGGCCGTCACGAGCTACACGGGCCGATATCTCCGAGACTTCTGATGCGCTAAAGGCGTCGGCCAGGCTCGCGGAACAGCTCTCCGCAGTCGATGCACTTTCATGTTGACCCGCGCGCCTGGGCCCGCATGCGTGAACGGCTGAGTGTGCGGGGACGCGCATCGCGGACATGCGGGGCGGGGCGTTGGCTCGGAGCGTGGCAAGCCCGGGTCGTGAGTGCGTTTGGTGCCGTCCTGATCGGCCTGGATGCGTGCCTCCTCGGTTGGGACTCCATCATCTCAGGAAGGCCACCCTGAGAGGGCCACCGGAGGCAGGGACGGTCGGCCCTTCGGCTGCGGCCTCCGAAGACGGAGGCTCGTGACGGGAGGGCTCACGTGTGTATCGACAGGAGGCCTGCCAGGGCGCTCCACGGTCGGCTCGCGATCGCGGTGATCGCTGCGGTCGATCACGGCGGCCGCGTGCACACAGACGGAGACCCGGTTCCGGCCTTGCCGCAGCTCGGACCTGGGTTCCGCGACCGTGCCGACGCCTCCCTCCGGTCCGCTTCGCGCGGACGACTCGGGGCGGTTCATCCTCACGTCCGACGGCGACCCGTTCTTCTGGCTCGGAGACACCGCCTGGCTGATGGCTCGCAAGGCGTCCCCCGCCGACGTGGATCGATACCTGCTCGACCGGCACACGAAGATGTTCAACGTCATCCAGAATCCTCGTCGCGCTCGACACGCACAGGCCCCTGTACTGGTCGAAGATCGACTCCATCGTCGACAAGGCGGCGTCGCTCGGGATGTACGTCGCGATGGTGCCGTGTTGGCACTGCTTCGAGGACACGGCGGAGTGTTGGGAGTGTCTGGGCAAGCCGGGGGAGATCGACCACGCGCAGATCAGAGCGTACGGCGATTTCCTCGGGTCCCGGTACGGCGACGGATACGTCGTGTGGCTCCTCGGCGGGGACGCTGCACAGGACGGTCTGAGCCGGGAGGCCCACGATCGCTACTCCCTGCTCGCGAACAGCATCGCGACGGCGGCCGGAGGTCACGACGAGGTCCTCATCGGCGTCCAGCCGACCGGCGAGTCCTCCTCCTCCCGGTGGTTCCACACCGACGGATGGCTCGACCTCAACACCTTGCAATCCGGCCACGAGCTCGACAGGCCGAACTACGACCTCATCGCCGAGGACTACCGCAAGGTGCCGGTGAAGCCGACCCACGAAGGGGAGTCGATCTACGAGGACATCCCCGAGCTGTTCGGGGTGAGCGTCGACAACCCGCGGGCAAGCGCATGGGACGAGCGGAAGAGCGCCTATTGGGGGGTCTTCGCCGGGGGTTTCGGCCACACGTACGGGGCGAACGGCATCTGGAGTTGGGCGCTCGACGGCGAGGTGGGGAACACCTGCTGCGGCATCCGCTATCCCTGGTACGACGCTCTGGACTTCCCCGGCGCATCGCAGATGCAGCACCTGCGCCGGCTCATGGAGTCGCGACCGTTCCTCGACCGTATACCCGACCAAGGCATCATCGCGTCGGAGGAGGGCCGGGCCGGCAGCCGCGTTCAAGCGACGCGCGCCTCCGATGGCAGCTACGCGATGGTCTACATCTCGGACGGACACGAGATCACGGTCGATCTGTCGAAGGTCCGCGGGACCGTTCGCGCGTGGTGGTTCGACCCGCGTCAAGGCACGTCCGCCGTGATTCGGCCGGTTCTCGGATGGGGGAACACGGTCGTTCACGCCGCCGACGAGCGGCGACAGTCAGGACTGGGTCCTCGTGCTCGACGATGCCGGGCAGGGTTTCCCGCGGCCGGGTTGTGGAGCATGAACCCTAGACTGGCGGCGTCGTCCCGAGAGGAGATGAGCGCGGCATGACGGTCGTGCTGGACGGTTCCTCGCTCACGGTCGAGCAGGTCGTGCGGATCGCGCGCGACCGAGAGCACGTCGAGCTGTCGGCGGACGCGCTCGAGCGGATCACCGCCTCTCGAGCGATGCTCGAGGAGAAGACTCGCGGCCCACGAGGTGATGTACGGGACGAACACCGGGATCGGCGAGTTCTCCGAGGTCGTGCTCGACGACGAACAGGTGCAGGAGTTCCAGCGGTTCCTCGTCTACAACCACGCAGCCGGCATCGGGCCGCCGATGTCGCGAGGACGTCGTCCGCGGCGCGATGGCAGGGCGGGTCAACGTGCACGCCCGCGGCTACTCGGGCTGCCGGCCCGAGATCCCGCAGACCTTCGTCGCGATGCTCAACGCGCGGGTGACGCCGGTCGTCGCGGAGCGCGGATCGGTGGGGGCGAGCGGCGACCTCGCTCCGATGGCGCAGATCGCGCTCCTGCTGCTCGGCGAAGGTGAGGCGTTCTACCGAGGGCGAACGGCTCCCCGGCGCCGTCGCGATGGAGCGCGCGGGGATCCCGGTGCCCGGCCTGCAGGCCCGAGACGGTCTGGCCGCGATCAACGGCGCGAACGTGATCGCCGCCTCCAGCGCCCTGTTGCTGCACGACGTCGACCGATGGCTCCGTCAGGCCGAGATCGCCTGCGCGATGTCCCTCGAGGCCCTCCTCGCGAACATGAAGCCCTACGACCGGCGCGTCCACGAGCTGCGCGGGTTCCCCGGCGCCGTCCGCAGCGCCGCCGCGATCATGCGCTGCATCGACGGGAGCGACCTGCTCGCCGGGACGATCAAGACGAAGGTGCAAGACGCGTATTCGATGCGGTCCTCGCCGCAGGTGATCGGCGCGGCGCACGACGCGGTCGCGTTCGCCAAGAGCCAGGTCGAGATCGAGCTGAACGGCGTCGGCGACAACCCGATCTTCGTACCCGAGGGGCGCGTGACGCTCACCGGCGCGAACTTCCAGGGCACGCCCGTGTCGCTGCCGATGGAGCTCGTCGGCCAGGCCGTGACGATGGTGTGCGTGCTCTCGGAGCGCCGCCTGAACCGCCTGACGAACCCCGCGCTCAGTCAGGGCCTGCCCGACTTCCTCACGCCCGACCCGGGTTTCTACTCGGGGATGATGCTGAGCCAGTACACGGCGGGCACGCTGATCGTGGAGCAGCGGATCCTCTCGGCGCCGGCCTCGACGATGTCGATGCCCGCGGCGGCCGACCAGGAGGACTTCGTCTCGATGGGGATGAACACCGCGAACAAGAACCGCCAGATCCTCGAGACACGCCTATGCCGTCCTCGGGATCGAGTTCATGGGCGCCGCGCAGGCCCTGGATTTCCGCGAGTTCACGCCGGGGCGCGGCGTGCGGATCGCTCGACGAGGTTGTCCGCCGTCACGTCACCCATCTCGACCAGGACCGCCCCCTCTACCGCGACCACGACGCGATGCAAGCGCTCGTCCGCTCCTGCGAGATCCTCGACGCGGTCGAGGCGCGAGGTGGGCCCGTTGGCCTAGCGACGCCACCAGCTGCGATCGCCCCGGCTGCGACCTACAGCGTTCTCGTCGTGCGGGGTCGATCGTGTCGTGCGCCGTTGCTCACCGCCGGGCCCCATCCCCAGATGGAGCACGTAGCGGGCGACGAGGCCCTCGCGCTTCGACTCGAGGCTGGACGCCGGATCGTCGTCGCCGCCTCGGTGCGGAGCTGCCGTCTCCGCCGGTGACGGCCGGGCCCCACCCCCACATGGAGCCGTACCGCGCCACGAAGCCTTCGCGCTTGGACTCGAGCCCGCTCTGCGTGAACGGGGTTGCGACCTCCGAGATCGCGGGCACCGCGGCGGGCGCAGGCCCGGGGGCGGTGTTCCGTCCCAGGAAGAACGACCCGGCGAGCAACGCGAGCACGCCGACCGCGGCCGCGACCAGTCCATCCCGTGCGACGCGGGCGGGGGACGCCGAGCGAGCGGAGGTCGTGATGCACCTGCTTCCACATCCGCTCGTCACGCCGCAGGTCGTCCTCGATGGCCGCGAGTACCGCCTCGGGTGTCCGGGTCTCGGTCTTCGTCATCGTCATCTCCCTCCCCTCCTCTCTGGCTACAGGGTGGCCCGTCGAGGGTTCCGGCACCGATGACGCCGGTCACCGGGTCGAGGAGTCGTTGAGTACGAGCCGGCGGTGATGAACGACACGTTCTGCCACGCGGACGTTCCGGTCGCGGGCCGGGTGATCAGCGGGGCGGTCGCCAGCTCCCCATCGTGAGGAGCTGATCGGGCCCGTCGAGGCTCAACGGCTGGGACGAACCCCCGCCGTTCAGGACCACGAAGTCGTCCTTGCCGTCCCTGTCGAAGTCGATCGCGGCCCCGGTGTCTCCGCACCCGTCATGGACCGCGGGCACGGGGACCTGCGTCCAGGTCGTCCCGGTCCCGTCGTTCAGGAGCAACACGTCGTTGGCGTTCTTAGCTCCGACGCACCCATCGATCGCCAGGATGTCGGGGCCGTTGCGGCCGTCGATGTCCCCGATCACCAGGCCGTGTCCGTGTGCGAGCGGCCGGTACAGGACCGGCGGGTCGAGATGACCTTCCTGGCCCCCGAGCATCACGAGGAGACGGTGCCACCGCGCGACCACGAGGTCGAGGCGACCGTCGCCGTTCAGGTCGGCGAGCCTCGCCGCGAGCGCGCGGGGCATCTGGGGCACGCCGTACGCCGCCGCTTCGTCCACGAAACGGTCCCCCTCGCGGACGAACAGGAACAGCTGTCTCCGGCCGCACACCAGGAGGTCGTCCCATCCGTCCCCGTTCACATCGGCCGCCTGGGAACAGACACCGCCGACCTGTCGCGTGATACCCATGTCGACCTGCCGGAAGTGGTCGCCGCCGACGTTCACGTACGTGCGGTCCGGCGTCGGGTGCCCGTCGCGGCCGGGGATCTCGTTGCCGATGAACAGGTCCGGCCGGCGGTCGTGGTTGAGGTCGATCCAGGCGGGGAACCGCCCCCGGCCCCAGTGGTCCTCGATGCCCCAAGGATGCGCCTCGTCCCGCAGGTCGCCCTTCGGCCCCTGGATCCAGAGCTCGTTCCACTTGATGCCGTGGCCCTGCTGAGCGCCCTTCAGGCAGAGGAAGTCCGCGAGCCCGTCCCGGTTCGGATCGCCGATGATGCAGCCGTGCCGGTCGGGCCGGTGATGGGTCGTGTCGACGAGTTGGGTGAGGACCCGGAACCCAGAGGTGCCGCCGCTGCCGTCGGGCTGGTTCTGGAACAGCTCCGCGGGCCGCTCGCCGTGATGATCGATCAACACGTCGGGCCAGCCGTCGCCGTTCACGTCGGCGACGGCGACCGAATAGCTCGACTCGAACCGGCGGAACCCGACCATCTGCCCGATGTCGCGGACCCTTCCGCCCGCGGCGTCACGAGCGATCGCGGGAGGGACGGCCACCGGCAGCACGAGCGCCACGAGGGTCGCCGCGAGCAGGCGTCGCGTCTTCGTCCAGCCGCGCATCAGCGGTTCATCCTGTTGTTCGGATCGTTCACGACCGGCGATGCCGTGACGCCGAAGGTGGCGACCCCCCGGCGAACCTCGGCGCGGATCTGGTCCCGTGTAGCGGCGCTGAGGCCGGATGCGATCGCGAGGGTCCACCGTCCGCACCCCTGCCGGTCGTTCGCCACGACCGCGACCGCCTGGCGATCCCACACGCCGGCGATCGCGCGCACCCGGAAGGGGGCACCCGGCTCGGACACGGGGACGTCGACCAGGGCTTCGGCGACCGGGAGGCACTGCTCCACGTAGCTGCGACCGAGCACGTGGACGACGGGGGCGGCGATCTCGGTGGATGTCGGTGACGGAGGGAGGCGGGAGGACCGGTCGTGCGGGCCGCGGAGCAGCCGACGGCGACGAACGCCAGGAGCCAGAGGGGCGTGGGCAGCCGCACGGCGGACAGCCTATCGAGCGCCCGTCATCGCGGGGGCCGTTCGGACCTCCCGCCGGTGCACGTCCGCTCCTAGCGTCGGGCCGAAGCCCACCGCGACGAAGGAGAGGGCGTCATGCGCGACAGCTACGACCTGTACATCGGCGGCTCCACGGTGCGGGCGGCGTCCGAGGAACGGATCCCCGTCACCGACCCTTCGAGCGGGCGACAGGTGGCGACCGTGGCGGCTGCTACGGCCGACGACGTCGGACGCGCGGTGGCTGCGGCCAGCGAGGCGTTCAGGGACGGCCGCTGGAGCAGGCTTCCGCACGCAGGGCGCGCGCGGGTGCTCCTCAAGGTGGCCGACCTGATCGAGGAGCGTCTGGCGGACCTCTCGCGGGTGGAGTCGATCGACGCGGGCAAGCCGATCAAGCTCACGTCGAACTTCGACGTGCCGTTCGGAGCGGACAACGTCCGGTTCTTCGCCGGCGCCGCCCGCCTGATGGAAGGCAAGGCCGCTGCCGAGTACTCGGGCGAGCACTTGAGCTACCTGCGACGCGACCCGATCGGGGTGGTCGCGGCGATCTGCCCCTGGAACTACCCGTTCCAGATCGAGGTCTGGAAGGTGTTCCCGGCGATGGCCGTGGGCAACACGGTGGTCATGAAGCCGGCGACGGAGACCCCGCTCTCGGCCTTCGAGCTCGCCGAGCTCTGCGAGGAGGCCGGCCTGCCGCCCGGCGTGCTGAACGTGATCACCGGACGCGGCTCGCAGATCGGCACGCCGCTCATCCAGCACCCGGACGTCCGGATGGTCTGCCTGACGGGCGACACCGAGACCGGGAAGGTGGTCATGAAGGAGGCCGCCGACGGCGTGAAGCGGCTGCATCTGGAGCTGGGGGGAAAGGCGCCGTTCGTCGTGTTCGACGACGCCGATCTCGATGCGGCCGTCCGAGGGGCGGTCGCGGGCGCGTACATCAACTGCGGTCAGGACTGCACGGCGGCGACCCGCGCCTACGTGCAGGAACCGCTCTACGAGGAGTTCGTCTCGGGGGTCGCCGACCTGGCGGGCGAGCTGCACCTCGGTCCCACCCTCGATCCGGGCACCGACATGGGGCCGCTGATCACGTCGGCGCAGCGTGAGAGCGTCCACGGGTTCGTCGAACGTGCGAGGGGCGACGGCGCGAAGATCGTCACCGGCGGCGAGTTCTCTCAACGAAGCGGCACCGAGCACGGTTGGTACTACGAGCCCACCGTCGTCGTCGACGCCGACCAGCGGTCGGAGATCGTGCAGCGAGAGATCTTCGGCCCGGTGCTCGTCGTCCTGCCGTTCCGCGAAGACGCGGAGGCGCTCGCGATGGCGAACGACGTGGTCTACGGCCTGTCGAGCTCGGTATGGACCCGCGACATCTACCGCGCGATGGAGTTCTCCAGACGCCTCGAGTTCGGCAACACGTGGATCAACGAGCACATCCCGATCGTCTCGGAGATGCCCCACGGCGGCGTGAAGGGCTCGGGGTTCGGCAAGGACATGTCGGCGTACTCGCTCGAAGAGTTCACGACGGTCCGCCACGTGATGGCCGACATCACCGGCGAAGCGGAGCGGAGCTGGCACGGCGCGGTGATGGGGGGCGCGCAGGACTAGCGGCAGGCATCACGCGTGGGACGTGATCGTGCCGCCGGTGACCGTTCCGTCCCGGCTCGGCGGCCAGCGCGCGTCCACGTAGCGGGTGCTCCCGTCGGGCATGCGGCACGTCGCGGAGAAGCTGGAGCCGTGCACCTGGGTCACGGTTCCCGTGCAGAGGGCCCCGCTCGGCAGGTACTCCATCTGGAACTCCGTGGACAGCAGCTTGGTCGGGGAGATCAGCAGATCGGCGCGGACGAGCACGCGCTGTGAGCCCGACCCGTTGCCGGCCATCGACACCATCCCGCGCGTGACGCCGGAGTCGCTCAGGATCTTGCCCGGCGAGGGTGTCGGTGAAGCTGGCCGCGTTCCATTCCTTCGGCTGGAACCGCAGCGGCCCGCGCGCGAGCCCGGCCACGACGAGCGCGCCGATCATCGCCGTGACCGTGGGCGCCAGCCTGAGCAGCGCCGGCTCGGGCTTCCATCGCCGCAGGACGCGCCACGCGGTGAGCCCGACGACGACGGCGACCGCGACGGCGTAGATGGCGTCCATCCACGCGGCGCTCCGATCCGTGCCGCTGCCCAGGCCGTGCAGGGTCGCCGCGATCCACACGGCGAAGTTGACGAAATGCACGCGCCGCCAGAACCGGTAGCTGATCGAGATGTTGCGGTAGTGGTTCGTGAACGCGAGGGCGAGCAGCAACTCGGCGGCGACGATCCCGAGGCCCGTCCAGATCGGCCGGTACGACGCCGTGAAGGGCACGATCAGCGACGTGATCGAGAACGGCAGGTACGAGTCGATCGCGACCGCGCCGATGTGCAGCACCAGGAACGTGCCGACGAGGAGCCCGGTGAACCGGTGCACGTCCTCCAGCGCGAACCGCGGCCAGCGCTTCATCGACTTCTTGCCGCTCATCAGGATGCCCACGCCGACGTTGGCGGACAGCAAGACGTAGGCGACGATCCCGCCGGCTCGCGCCGCGTACCAGTCGATCGGGCTCGCGGTCAGGTGCACGCGGCCTCCCGCATGCTCGCCCGCCAGGTCTCGTTCGCGGTGACCTCGCCGTTCGCGGTGACGAACCGCGCGGGGATCCCGCGGCCGTCGAGCCAGCCGGGCCCTCGGTCGCCCAGCAGGAACCCGGCCTTGGCCGCGATGTCGGCCGCCAGGCACGAGGCGCCGCATGCCGTCACCAGTGACCAGGGCGAGGAGGAGGGGAGACCGGTCCGCGGGTCGATCAGGTGGTGTTGGACCCGACCCGCCCGGAGCCACCAGCGCTTCGTCGTGCCGCTCGTCGCCAGGGCCCCGCGCAGCAACGAGACCGAACCACCCCCGGGCAGCGCGACCCCGAGCGCCCCCCGCGCGGCGACGTCCCCGCCGGCCGAGACGAACCCGTCGCCGGCCAACAGGTCGAGCGCGTCATCCACCGCGAGCGCCTTCACGACGCCGTTCAGGTCGAGCTTCACTCCGGCGCCGAGGCGGACCGCCCGGCCGAGCGCGACCACGGCACCCGCCGGGACCGGCGCCGCGACGGGCTGCGGGTCCGGCGCGAGCAGCGACGAATCGCGCGTGTATCCGACCGCCTCGAGGGACGCCCCGAGCGTCGGGGTGACCGTCCCGTCGGTCTCGTCGGCTGCGGAGAGCGCGATCCGAAGGGTCTCGGCGAACAGCGGCGAGACCATCGCGAACGACCCCGCCGACGCGTTCACTCGGTTCAGCTCGCTGTCGGGGATGAACCGGCTGAAGACCTGCTCGCGCTCGGCGAAGAGGCGCTCGATCGCCCGGTGCTCCGAGGAGGTGCCGCCGCCGACGACGACGTCGCAGCCCATCGCGGTGAAGCGGTGCTCGCTCATGAGGCCGCCGTGGCCGCGCCCGGGGGCGCCTGCGCCGGCGCGACGACGCCGGCGTGCAGGAGGTTCTGCTTCACGATCTTGACGAAGCGGGGGGAGGCCGCGAGCGCCGTCGTCGGCTGCTTCGGGTGCCCCGCGTAGGAGTGGCGGGCGAGGATCATCGCGGCCGCGAACACGAACGTGCCGGCTCCGGCGAAGGCCGCCTTCGCCGCCGCCGCGCGGCGCTTCGCCGCGGCGAGCTCCTCGCCGCGGGGCGATCCCTTGTCCGGCCGGCGAGGGGTGACCTGCCGACCTTTGTTGCCACGCTTGGACTTCCCGCTCACACGACCTCCTGCAGCCCACGCCGACGGATGGGCCCCGACGAGGAGCCTCCCGTCCCTTTCGTCGATGATGCGTTAACTGGACGTTAAGAGGAGACCAAGGCCCGTCCCGTGACGCCCGTCACCACACAGCGTGCCGTAGAACCCGTACCGCGGTTGCGCCCGCTCCTCTTCTCCACGTAGGTTCGGGATGAGCGAACGATCGAGGGGGATCGGATGCGAACGATGGCACGGCTACTCGCGGTCCTCGGGCTGGCCCTCGGGTCGGCGTTGCTGCTCGCAACGCCGGCGATGGCGCAGTCGAGTGACACGACCGCCGGACGCGACCAGATCGTGTTCAATGGTCGGCTCGACGTGCCGGCGGGGACCACGGTGGACACCGCGGTGATCTTCCATGGGCCGGCGACCGTCGAGGGGACGGTGACCGGCGCGCTCGTGGTGTTCGACGGGCGCGTGGACATCTCGGGCACCGTCGAGGGCGACGTCGTGGTGTTCAACGGCAAGGCGACGGTGCGCTCGGGCGCGCGGATCGGCGGGAACCTCGTCACGACGGACTCGCCGACCGTCGAGCCGGGGGCGACCGTCGAAGGGGAGCAGCGGGGCATCTCCGGCGGGTTCGACACGGCCAACTTCGGGCTCGCAAGCAGGTTCGTGTGGTGGGTGGGCTACACGGTCTCCACCTTGATCCTCGGGATGCTGCTCCTGCTGTTCGGGCCGGCCTTGGACGCTGCGATCACCCGCGTGGTGCGTCAGCGGATCGGCGGTGCGATCGGGTTCGGCGCGCTCGCCTTCTTCCTGCTTCCGATCGCGGCCGTGCTGCTCATGGTGATCATCGTCGCCATCCCGCTCGGGCTCTTCCTGCTGTTCGCCCTCGCGTTCCTCTACACCGTGGGCTACGTCGGCGCCGGGATCGGGATCGGCCGGTTGCTGGTGAAGCCCCCGGCGTCGCGGTACCTGTCGTTCCTCGCCGGGTGGGGGATCCTACGGATGATCGGGCTCGTCCCGTTCCTCGGCGGCGCCGTGTGGACGCTCGCGTCGATCTTCGGCCTCGGTCTGTTGTGGGTGGCCGCGCGCGCGGCGTCGCCGACGGAGCTGCCGGCCGGCACCGTGCCGCCGCCGCCACCCCTTCCCGCGGCGTGAAGCACCGCACGTGAGCGGGCCGGTGTCCACAGGATGGTCGGGAGCCACCCGGCCGCGGTCTAGGATGCGCGGATGTCCGACGACGGCTGGACCACCGTGCTCGCGCTCTCCGATCTTCCCGAGGCGACGCTGACCCGCGTCGACCTCGACGGCCAACCGATCCTGCTCTACCGGACCGGGGAGCGGCTCTTCGCCGTGGCCGGCCGCTGCACGCACGCCGGCTCGCCGCTGGACCGTGGGCCGGTCCAGGTCGCGGGGTCCGAGGCGACGATCACGTGCCCGGCCCACGGGAGCCGCTTCCGGCTCGAGGACGGCCGCGTGATCCGTCCGCCGGCGCGGGACCCGTTGCCGGTGTTCGCGGTCCGAACGGTCGAGGACACGGTTCAGTTGCGCCGTAACGCATAACGCTCGGTTGCCGGTTTCGCGGAACCGTGTTGTGATGCGGACATCGCACGCGCAGCCTCAGCTGTCCCAGGAAGGAGACCGGACGATGCTGCCCTCCAGCTTCGAGTACCACCGAGCCGACACGCTCGACGAAGCGCTCTCGCTGCTCGCCACCCACGGTGAGGACGCGAAGGTCCTCGCCGGCGGTCAGAGCCTCATCCCGATGATGAAGCTGCGGTTCGCCTACCCGGGCCACCTGATCGACGTGAACCGGATCCCCGGGCTCGACGGCATCGAGGAGCGCGACGGCGAGCTGCACATCGGGGCGCTCGTCCGGCACAACCAGCTGGCCGCCTCCGATCTGGTCAAGGCCGGCTACCCGACGATCGCGGCGACCGCGCCGCAGATCGCCGACCCGCTCGTGCGCAACCTCGGCTCGATCGGCGGATCGCTCAGCCACGCGGACCCCGCCGGCGACCTCGGCTCGACGATGCTCGCGATGGGCGCGAGCGTCGTGCTGAAGAGCACGCGCGGCGAGCGGGTCGTGCCGATCGGCGAGTTCCTCGTCGATACGTTCACGACCTCCGCCCAGCCCGACGAGCTGCTCACCGAGATCCGCGTGCCGACGCCGCCGCCTCGGTCGGGCGGGACGTACTTGAAGCTGGAGCGCAAGGTGGGCGATTGGGCGACGGTCGCCGTCGCGGTCGCGCTCACGATGGCCGACGGCACGATCGGGCGCGCGGGGATCGGGCTCACCGGCGTGGGGCTGAAGAACCTCGAGCCGACCGATGCCGAGCAGGCGCTCGTGGGGGC
Source organism: uncultured Actinomycetes bacterium (assembly GCA_963710985.1). Lineage (GTDB taxonomy): Bacteria > Actinomycetota > UBA4738 > UBA4738 > HRBIN12 > AC-51. The sequence continues at coordinate 178,669 of CAVQCI010000001.1, forward strand.
GGAGCCGACCGACGAGGCGTTCGCGGAGGCCGGCCGGCTCGCGGCGGCGTTCGCGAGCCCCGTGTCCGACGTGCGCGGGCCCGAGGAGTACAAGCGCCACATGATCGAGGTCTACGTCCGCAGGGGCTTCGCGCAGGCGCGCGAGACCGCCGGAGCGGCGTGAGCGAGGGGGACGAGCGATGAACGTCACGGTCACCGTCAACGGCACGGAGCACACCCTCGACGTCGAGCCGCGGATGCTCCTGGTCCACCTGATCCGCGAGGAGCTCGGGCTGACCGGCACCCACATCGGGTGCGACACCTCCGGGTGCGGCGCCTGCACCGTCCTGCTGGACGGCACGCCCGTGAAGTCCTGCACGATGTTCGGCGTGCAGGCCGACGGTCGTTCGATCACCACGGTCGAGGGCCTGATGGAAGGCGGGGCGCTGCACCCGGTGCAAGCCGCCTTCAAGGAGCATCACGGGCTGCAGTGCGGTTACTGCACCCCCGGCATGATGCTGGTGGGCGCGGCGCTGATCGAGCAGAACCCCGACCCGTCCGACGACGACGTGCGGTGGGCGATCTCGGGGAACATCTGCCGCTGCACCGGCTACATGAACATCGTCAAGGCGATCCAGGCCGCGGCGGCAGACCGCGCGGCCGCGGCCGCTCCCGCGAGCGCCTGAGGAGGGACGAACCGATGGCCGACACCGAAGAGATCCGCGGACTGGGCCACAGCGTCCGCCGCGTCGAAGACGACCGCTTCATCCGGGGCAAGGGCAACTACATCGACGACGTGAAGCTGCCCGGCATGCTCCACATGGCGATCCTGCGCAGCCCCTACGCGCACGCGAAGCTCAACTCGATCGACGCCTCGCGCGCTCAGGCGCTCCCCGGCGTGGTCGCCGTCGTGACCGGCGAGCTGATGGCGCAGCACAACCTCGCCTGGATGCCGACGATGAGCTACGACACCCAGGCGGTGCTCGTCACCGACAAGGTGCGGTTCCAGGGCCAGGAGGTCGCGGCGGTGATCGCCGAGGACCCCTACATCGCGAAGGACGCCCTCGAGCTGATCGACGTCGACTACGAGCCGCTCGAGCCGGTGGTGACGCCGCAGCGTGCGCTCGAGGCGGACGCGCCGGTGATCCGCACCGACAAGGAAGACAAGACCGACAACCGCATCTACGACTGGGAGAGCGGCGACAAGGAGGCCACCGACGCGGCGTTCGCCGCGGCCGACAAGGTCGTCTCGCTCGACACGTTCTACCCGCGGTGCCACCCGGCTCCACTCGAGACCTGCGGGTGTGTCGCCGACGTGAACCCGGCGACCGGGCAGGCCACGATCTACATGACCTCGCAGGCCCCCCACGCGATCCGCACGGTGTTCGCGATGGTCGCGGGTCTGCCCGAGGAGAAGATCCGGATCGTCTCGCCCGACATCGGCGGTGGGTTCGGCAACAAGGTCCCGGTCTACCCCGGGTACGTCGTGGCGACGGCTGCGTCGCTCCTGCTCGGCCGGCCCGTGAAGTGGATCGAGGACCGCTCCGAGAACCTGATCTCGACCGGGTTCGCGCGCGACTTCCACATGCACGGCGAGATCGCGCTGAAGTCCGATGGCACGATGACCGGCCTGCGGGTCTCGCTGCTCGCCGACGAAGGCGCGTTCCACGCCGACGCGCAGCCCTCGAAGTTCAAGGTCGGGCTGTTCGGGATCGTGAGCGGCTCCTACGACCTGCCGGCCGCGCACGTGTCGGCCACCGGCGCCTACACGAACAAGGCGCCCGGCGGCGTCGCCTATCGCTGCTCATTCCGCGTGACCGAGGCGTCCTACATGATCGAGCGGCTGGTCCAGAACGCGGCCTACGAGGTCGACATGGACCCAGCCGAGTTCCGGCGAGAAGAACTACATCCAGCCGAACCAGTTCCCGTACGAGTCGGCGACGGGGTTCGTCTACGACTCGGGCGACTACGAGGGCGCGCTCAACGTGGCCCTCGAGCAGATCGGCTACGCCGACCTCCGGCGCGAGCAGGAAGCGGCGCGCGCCGAAGGCAAACTGTTCGGGATCGGCCTTGCGTCGTTCACCGAGGTCGTCGGCGCCGGGCCGCACAAGCAGTACGACATCCTCGGTCTCTCGATGAACGACGGCGCCGAGCTGCGCGTGCACCCGACCGGCAAGGCGATCCTCAAGATCAGCGTGCAGACCCAGGGCCAGGGGCACGAGACCACGTTCGCCCAGATCGTCGCCGAGGAGATCGGGATCCAGCCCGAGGACGTCAAGGTGATGCACGGCGACACGGACAACACGCCCTACGGCCTGGGCACCTACGCGTCGCGCTCGACGCCGGTCTCGGGCGCCGCCACCGCGATGGTCACCCGCCGCGTGCGCGAGAAGGCGACAAAGATCGCCGCGCACCTGCTCGAGGTCTCCGAGGAGGACATCGAGTTCGAGGCAGGGAAGTTCTCCGTGAAGGGCGCGCCCGGAGAACGTCAAGACGATCCAGGACGTGGCCCTGGCCGCCTACACGAACTTCCCCGACGGCATGGAGGCGGGCCTCGAGGCCGTCTACTACTACGACCCGCCGAACCTCACGTTCCCGTTCGGGACCTACGCGGTGGCCGTCGAGGTCGACGAGGACACCGGTGAGTGGAAGGTCCGCCGGATGGTCGCGGTCGACGACTGCGGCGTGCGGATCAACCCGATGATCGTCGAGGGCCAGATCCACGGCGGGCTCGCCGAGGGCTACGGGATCGCGGCGATGGAGCTGATCACGTTCGACGAGAACGGCAACTGCATCGGCGCGAACTTCACCGACTACCTGCTGCCGACCGCGTGGGAGACGCCGAAGTTCGAGCTGGGCGAGACCGTGACGCCCTCACCGCACCATCCGATCGGCGCGAAGGGAGTCGGCGAGTCGCCGACGGTTGGCTCGCCGGCCGCGTACGTGAACGCGGTGATCGACGCCCTGCATCCGCTCGGGGTGACGAACATCGACATGCCGCTCACCTCGGCGAAGGTCTGGGCGGCGATCCAGGAGGCGAAGGCGCCAAGGAAGGCATAAGCGTGAAGCCCCAACTGCTCGAGCTCGCGGCGTCGCTCTCTCGCAAGGGCGAGCCGTTCGTGCTCGCCACCGTGGTCTGGAGCCGGGCGCCCTCGTCGGGCAAGCCCGGCTCGACCGCGCTGATCACGCGGGACCGCAGGATCCACGGGTGGCTCGGCGGGGCGTGCGCCGAGCCGACCGTGATCCGCGAGGCGCTGCCGCGCGATCGAGGAGGGCACGCCCCGGGTGCTGTTCCTGGGGACCGACGAAGAGCTCAAGGACGAGGGTCGCGCCGGGATCGTGCGCGTGCCGATCGCCTGTCAGAGCGAGGGAGCCCTGGAGGTCTACGTGGAACCGGTGATGCCGTCGCCGCACCTCGCCGTGATCGGCCGCTCGCCGGCCGTGGACGCGCTGGCCCGGATGGCAGACGCGCTGGGCTGGCGCACGGTGGTGGTGGACGACGGAGGCGACCCGTCGACGCACGACGTGCCCGAGGTCGCGACGACGCTCGACCTCGCGGCGGCCGGCGTGGGAGAGGGCTCGTTCGTGGTGGTGGCCACGCAAGGCCACTACGACGAGGACGCCCTGCAGCGCGCGCTCGAGACGCCGGCGGCCTACGTCGGGCTGGTCGCCTCGCGCAAGCGCGCCGACGGCGTGCTCGGCTACCTCCGCGACCGCGGCGTGTCCGAGGAGGCCCTCGCCCGCGTGCACGCGCCGGCCGGCCTGGACCTCGGCCACCTGCCGAACCAGGAGATCGCGGTGGCGATCCTCGCCGAGCTGGTCCAGCTGCGCGCGGCGGGTGAGCTCGAGCCGCGGCCCGGCCGCGGAGGCGCCACACGAGGAGCTCGACGTCGTCTGCGGCATGACGGTCGACGTGGCCACGGCCCGCTACCGGAGGACCCACGAGGGCCGCACGTACTACTTCTGCTCCGCGGGTTGCGTCGAGCGCTTCTCGGCCGACCCGGCCGCGTTCCTCACCACTCCGGCGGGAGCTTGAGGCGATGCTGATCGAGAACGCGTTCACGGTCGCCGCCCCGTCCGACCACCTGTGGGCTTACCTGCTGGACGTCGAGAAGATCGCGCCGTGCATGCCGGGCGCCGAGCTCACCGAGGTCATCGACGACCGCAACTGGAAAGGCAAGCTCCACGCCAAGTTCGGACCGGTCGCGATGTCGTTCGCCGGGACCGTGACGATGGAGTCGCGCGACGACGACGCGCACAAGGTGGTGCTCAAGGCCAAGGGGATGGAGCAGAAGGGCAAGGGCGCCGCGGACGCGAGCGTGACGTCCTGGCTCGAGCCCGGCCCCGGTGAGAGCGAAACCACGGTGAAGATGCAGGCCGACATCACCCTGAGCGGCGCGGCCGCACAGATGTCCCGCGGCCTGCTCCCGGAGATCTCCAAGAAGCTGACCCAGCAATTCGCGGACTGCCTGCAGGCCTCGATGGCGGCGGAGGAGGCCGCGGCCGGCGCGCCCGCGGCGCCCGAAGTCGGAGCCCCGGCGCCCGCGGCTCCGCCTGCCGCGCCGAAGCCGGTCGGCGGGATCGGGCTGGGCTTCGCGGCGATCTGGGCGGTCATCAAGGACTTCTTCCGGCGGCTCTTCGGCGGGCCGAAGGGCTGACGTCTCAGCCGGTATCGTCCGGCGCCGATCTGGCGTCGGCCACCTCGTGGGCGAGCGCGCCGACGGTCTCGTGGCCCGTCACCGTCCGCAGGAACTCGTCGCGTTCGAGGACCAAGAGCCGGGCGTCGGTCGTCGCGGTCACGGTGGCGTTCCTGGGCTGGTCGTGGAGCAACGCCACCTCCCCGAAGTAGTCGCCCGCGCCCAGCCGACCCTGCTCGACGCCCCCGCGCACGACCACCGCCTCGCCGCGGTCCAGCAGGTAGAACCGGTCGCCGCGCGCCCCCTCGCGGATCAGCACCGTCCCGGCGGCGACGTCCATCGGCACCAGGTCCCGCGCGAGGCGCTCCAGCGACGTGGGCGGGAGGGGCCCGAACAGGTCGGTGCCGCGCAGGGTCGCCATCTCCTCGACGGGGACGCGCACCCCGACGTCCAGCGACGAGATCCGGCGGCGGACCGCGAAGCCCGCGACCGGCAGGAGGACGCCCGCCGCCAGCAACGTCCACCGGGGACCGAAGGCCACCACGGCGGCCGACGCCAGGAACGCGCCCATCCCCTCCATGCCCATGTAGAGCGACTCGAGGACCCCGAACGTGCGCGAGAGCTTCTCGTCGGGCACCAGACGTTGGAGCATCGTCACGCCGGTCACGTCGAGCATCTGCATCCCCGCGCCGGATGCGGCCAGCATCGGCGCCGCCAGGATCGGTGCGGCGGCGGTGGCGATCAGAGGGCATCCCGATGAGAGAAGCCCGGCCCTGAAGGCGGGGAACAGCCGGGCTCGCTGGCCGGAGACCATCGCGATCGCCGCACCCGCGACCGCGCCGACGCCGAGCGCGGCGTTGAGGAAGCCGACCCCCGCGTCGCCGGTCTTCAGCACGTCGAACGCGAGCACGACGATCAGGCCGTCGAGCGTCCCGAGCAGGAGCGAGCCGCCGGCGATCAGACCCACGAGCAGGCGGCGGCGCGGCTCGCGGAAGACGTACGCGAAGCCGGCGGTGAACTCCTTGACGCGGAACGCCTCGTCGGTTCGCTCCTCTGCGGGGACGTTCGACGCGCGCATCGTCGCGACCATGATCGTGCCGACGAGCAGCAGGACGCCGAAGAACAGGAACGCCAGGCCGGGCCCCCGGTCCCCTCCATCCAACGCGAGGACGACGCCCACGAGGAGCGGCCCGAAGAAGATCGATGCGCTCTCGATCAGCCCGTTCGCCGCGTAGCCGGCGGTGAGCTCCTGCGGCGTCGTCACGATCCACGGCAACAGCGCGCTGTACGTGGGACGGACCAAGGTGAGCACCCAGCCCGCCGAGCAGCCGAGCAGGAACGAGACGGCCGAAGGGGCGCCGAGGACCATCGCGGTCCCGGCGGCGACCGAGAGACCCGTGAGGACGGCGAACACGAGGATCAGGACGCGACGACGGTCGAACCGATCGCCCAGCACCGACCCGAACGACGCGACGAGCGCGGCGGGGAGCTGCTGGAGCAAGGCGATCGCCCCCACCGCGCGGATCCCCCCGACCTGATACGCGTACACGAAGAGCGCGATCAGACCGCCCCACTCCATGAGCTCGAACGCGAGGTACGCGAGCTGTGCGCGTCCGAGATCGCGGGCACGGAAGGACGTGAGGAACGCCTTCCCCGACGTGAGGAGATCCTCGCGGATCTCCGCCCAGACGCTCTGCGGGTCCTCCCCGTCGCCGCCGAGGTCCTGTTCGGGTTCCACGTCGCGCTACTTACCCCGGGAACGCGCACCGCGCAAGGGTGTCGCCGGCCGCCCGTCGCCTCGCGGGTCGACGGCGGCGATCTGATCGTCTGACGAGCCTCACGCGGCGAACCGGACGAGGTCTCGCCCAAGGAGCAGGTACAGGCCACCGTCCGCGTACGTCATGTCGGTGAGCCGTGCCCACCGCTGGATCGTGGTCCGCCAGGTGGTCGCACCGCGTTCGTCGAGGCGACGCAGGACGATGTCGCCGCCGACGCCGCGGTATGCGGCGAAGGCTGTCCCCGTACCGCCCAGCGCCACGACGAGCCTCGCGCCCGAGCCGCCGGCCATCGGGAAGGCCGCCTTCCAACGGACCGCGCGGTCGGGGCGCAGGAGCATGATGCGAGCGACGGACGGGCCCGTCTGCCGGTCCACGACGGCTCCGTACAGCAGGCGTCGCCCGGCCGCGGCGACGTCGGAGTCCACGGTCCCGATCGTCGAGCGGCCCGCCGAGCTCCCCGTCGATCCGGATCCAACGCATCCGGCCGTTGGGCGCGATCGCCATCAGGGCGGCTTCGGCGTCGTTCCCGTACTCGCGATAGGGCGGGCGCCAGGCCCAGCCAGCCGCGTAGGTCGTCCCGTCGGGACCGACGGCCAGCGCGTTCACGTCGTCCGCGTCATAACCCTCGGGCTTGCCACGCGGCAGCGGCTCGAAGGGGTTCGTCCAGCGCGCAGCGCCATCGGCGCCGTAGGCGCGGATCGCACCGTGGATGTCTGGGTATCCCTCGATGTAGCGGGTCGTCGCTATCGCGACGAGCCCGGCTCCGGCTCCCACGGCGTGTGATACCTGGGAGCCGCAGTTCGCCCAGTCCGGGTCGCTCCGTACCCACAGGGTGTTGCCGGACGCGTCGGCCTTGCGCACGAACCATCCGAACGAGCCGATCTGCCAGCAGGCGTCGGGCGCTTCCACGGGGGCGAGGACACCCGCGACGTAGATGCCCGATGCGGTGACGGCGACGCCACGACCGCGAGCCCGGCCGTCCTTCGGCCGCCACCGGCTCGACCACGCGAGCGACCCGTCGGGGCGGATCTCCCGCAGCGCCAGGTACCCGCCCGGGTACTGAACGTCGGTGCTACCCGCCACGACCGCGACGCCGTCGGGCTCGACGTCGAGGCCTTCCGGCGACGATCCTCAGCGACCTGGTCCACATCACGTGCGGTGCGGCTTCCGCGGACGGCCAGCCCACTCCTGCGAGGCAGAGCACGAAGACCCAACGAGCATCCGTCTCATCGTCGCCCACCTCCCACGGTCGAACGTAGGGTTGACGCGCGAGCGGAGGAAGGGCCGCTGGGCCTTGCTCGCAACGGTCCCTGGGGGAGCGGGCCCTGGGACGCTGCCCCGGAGTGCGACCTGGCGCACGCTGACGGCGGAGGGGTGATCTCGATGAAGAATCGTCGCACGATCCTGTGTTGGTGATCGTCGTTGCGTGCCTCGCGGATGCGTCGCTCGCTGCGGCCACGGATGGGGTCGTGTGGCGGCGCGAGTAGGGCGGGGGTGTGGGCGCCGTGACCGTCGCAACGGGACGGCACATCTTCGTGGCAGGGGGGATCAAGCCCCGACATCGGTGATGCTCGTGGCGAGGTACGGCCCCGCTGGCCGGCTCATCTGACGTCGCACGTGGAAGCCGAGCGGCTTCCTCTGGTTCGCGTGCGGCACGGCGGTCGCGCCAGCGCCCGGCGGTGGGGTGTACGTCGGCGGGTCCTACGGCCGATACGAGGGTTGGCGCCCCGTCCTGTGACGCTACGCCGCGCGGGACAACGCCTGTGGCGGCGAACGTTGCCTTCTTCGCAGATGCGGGGTGACGTGATGTCGATCGCCTCGGATGCGGACGGGGTGGTCGTGGCGGTCGTGAACACTTCGACCGGAGGTCCCTCGTCCGACGGTGTCCTGCTGGGGGTCGATCCAGCGGGCCGGCTCGTGTGGACGACCGACTTCGAGCAGCCGTGGATCGATGGCAGCCTGCCATGGGCCGATCCGCACCCTCGACGCGGTCCACGGGGTCGCCATCGGCGAGGACGGTTCGATCTTCGTAGTGGGCGCCGTGCTGAGCTATCCGTCCTCCTGGGATCGTCCGTGGCCCGACTGGGACGTGGTGGTGCTGCCGCTGAGCCGCGACGGCGACGTGACGTGGACGCGCGTCTTGGAGACGGAGGGGCAGGAGCGACTCCGACTGCGGGACCGACGTGGCTGTCGGCTCCCGCCGCGTCGTCGTCACGGGGTCGCTCGACAACGGGACGCGCGCAGCCGTCTGGGGGTTCACCGCCCACGGGGAACGTCGGTGGGGGCATGCGTGGGGCAACGAATACGCGACCGCGCGGGTCCGGTGACGATCGCGCCGTGGGGCATCGTCTACGTGGGCGCGTCCCACACGCGGTTCGGGCTCGGCACGGACATCCCCACGAGGGCGAGCCTCCGTCGGTACACGCTCTCCGGGAGGCTGGTCGCGAACCACGCGGTCGAGGGGGCGACCAGCGGGGATCCGCCGCTCGGGGCGCGCTCTACCTGACGATCGGAGGCGGTCTCGAACGTTGGCGGCGTTGAGACGCGCGATCACGCGGTGATCCGCAGGGGAGAGCCCTCGACACGCGCCTTGAGTCCGCGCAGGTGGCTGCGCGCCATCACGAAGTCCATCCAGATCGCCGCGCGGTAGGCGAGCCCGAGCGCCGGCGGGCCCATCGCGCCACGGGTCCGCAGGAGCACGCGCACGCGGCCGTCGCCGAGGTCATCGAGGGTGTAGGTCTAGACCCAGTCGAGCCACCGGTCATTCGGGAACGGGGGCAGGTGCGTCCGAGAGCGCAGCACGATCCGGTGCGGCCGCTCGAGCGCCTCGACCACGAAGAAGCAGCCGCTCTGGGGCGGGCCGTCGTGGATACGGTCGCCGACCTGCAGGTCCTGGAACCGGGCAGGATATCGGTGGCGGACGGGGTCGTTCGCCGGGAAGAGGAGCCGGTCGACCCAGCGGTAGGTGTACCAGCCGCCGCGGTGCCATCCTGAGCTGCACGAGCCACGGCCAGACGTCCTCCGCGCGCCGTCGATCGTGATCGCGTGGTTCGTCACGATCGACGGGTCGTGGACGAGCTCGTCGCTTGGCAGGACGCGTCGTCGCTCGGCCCGGGTGCTGCCCCAGGTCGCGCCGAGGTAGCTCCCGGCCGCGTGAGAACGAGCGCCGCGGCGCCGCCCAGGGTGAGGGTGCGGGGCTGCATGGAGGGAGTCTCGCTGTCGCGGTCGCGCACGGGGCGAGGCTTCCGGACCCCGAGCCGTGGACCGAACGGTGTGCTACGGCCAGCGCGCTGCGACCATGGCCGCCGCGAGCACGACCATCCCGACCCAGAGGACACGCAGCGCGGCCTCGGGCGCCGAACGCAGCCACGACGCGTCGATCTGCTCGACGGTGCCGTCCGTGAGCACCACCTCGCCCCGCACCGACGTCACGCGGCGGCGGAGCATCCGGACCGGCGTCGAGAGGCGACGCTGGCCGAGGGCGATCGCCGCGCACGCCGCGAACCCGCCGAGCGCGATCGCGTCGATCCGCCCCGTCTGCGCGAAGTAGCCGGCCAGAGCCGGGAAGCCGCCCCACATCCCCGCGAACCACCACTCGGTGTGGAACCGTCCGCCGAACCACTCGAGGTTGTAGGCGGGAACCACGAACGCGCCGATCGCGATGAACAGGAGTCCCCACCAGGAGACGAGGACGCAGCCGTAGAGACCGATCGCGAGCGCGCCGGCGAGCGCGACGGCCGCGAGCGCGACCAGCACCCCCGACGGGATCCGCGGTCTGCAGGGGCCGACCGTGAAGCTCGTCGAGCGCGTGGGCCGCGACCCCGACCCCGAGGAAGAAGCCCACGAGTGCGAGGCCGAGGTAGGCAGGACGCAAGGCAGGCGCGAGCGCCGCGCCGATCGCGACGTACGACAAGTGCCACAGCGTGTACGGCGGGTGCAGGAGCGTCCAGTAGTCGCGCAGCCCGCCCGAGGACATTGCGTAGAACGCGGGCGGCTCGGTCGCGGGGTCGGTCACGGCGGCCGCCTCGTGCCCCAGATCACGACACCGCCGCCCAGGCTTATCCGCCGAGCGCGGACCGGCGCGATCCCGGCCTCGCGCCAAAGATCGAGCTGCTCCTCGAGCGGGTATCGGCGGGCGTAGCCGGAGATGCTCGGGCCGAGGAACCGTCCGACCTCGTACCACGCGGGCGAGGAAAGCCAGCCGGCGAGCGGAAGCACGACGCGCGTGTGCGCCCACCATAAGGGATGCCACGCGCCCGAGGGCACGCCGAATTCGAGCGACGCGATCTCCCGCCCGGCTTCACGACCTCGGCGAGCCCGCGGAGCGTCGCCGCCGGGTCGTCCACGTAGCGCAGCAGGTACGTGAACGTGAGCGCGTCGAACGTCGCCGGTGCGAACGGAAGCCGCTCTCCCTGGCCGAGCACGAACGCGACGCGCCCGTTCGCGTTCGCATCGAAGGCGCGCGCGATCCCCGCGCGCAACATCGGCTCGCTCTGGTCGAGGCCGACGACGCGCCGTCCCGGCACGCGTCCGACGAGCTCGATCGCGACGGCGGCCGTGCCGGTGGCGACGTCGAGCACGTTCGTGGCTTCGGGAGGCACTCGCGAGGCGAGGAACCGCCGCCACCGCGGGTCCTGCCCGAACGAGAGCAGCGCTCCCATCCCGTCGTAGTTCGCGCCGATGTCGGCGAAGAGCCATCGAGCGTGCCGCGTCCGCTCCGAGACCATCCCGCCACCTTCACACAGACGGCGGGTTCTGGCGGGCCGATTCCGGCTACGCCGCGCCGAGGCTCCCGAGCGCGGGGTGGTCGGCGTCCAGGGGACCGAGCGCGTTCGCGCCGCCCGGCGAGCCCAGCCCCGCGAGCGAGAAGAACTCGCGCTCGATCCCCGCGTAGTGGCGCCACTCCGCCGGCAGGTCCTCCTCGTGGAAGATCGCGGTGACCGGACACACCGGCTCGCACGCGCCGCAGTCGACGCACTCGTCGGGCTGGATGTACCCCTTGCGGACGCCGTCGTAGATGCAGTCGACGGGACATTCGTCGACGCACGCGCGGTCGTGCACGTCGACGCAGGGCTCGGCGATCACGTAGGCCATCTCCGCCTCCTCGGGTCGGTCATCCTCCCGTGAGCCCCGACCGTACGTGCGGCTGCTCCAAGGGTCGCCCAAGCGAGGCGCAACCCGAACGTAAGGATCTCGGGGTCGGGTGACCGAAGGTACGTCCCGGACCCGACCAACGGACTAGCACCTGGACCTTCCGGCGCTTGTACACCGGGTGAGGTCCGTGGCACGGTGCACGCATGCGCTCGCCAGTGATCCTCGCCCTCTCCGCGGTGCTCCTCACCGCTTCCGTCGCCTCCGCGTCCCCGGCCGGCATCCACGGCCGGGGCCTCCGCGCCGAAGCCGCGATGCAGGCGGCGCAGCTGGGACACGGCAAGACGATCCAGGTCCTCACGCGGCTCTGCGTCAACCCGCAAGCGCGGAAGGGGTGCACGCCGGTCCCCGCGAACCTGCAGAGAGCGATCTCGAGGCTGGCCGAGCTTCCGATCCGCTGGGTCTCCCACGCGCACGGCCATCGGGGCCGAATTACACGCTGGCTCCGGTGCGGATGGAGATCCTCCCTGGCGAAGACCGAGCACGCGTGGCGCGAGCTCCGTTCGCACGGGTGCTTCGGTGGAGGCGGCACCACGTACCGGTTCGGCTCGGGCACGTGGTCGCCGTACACCGGCTTCGCGTACGAAGGCTGCGCGGCCCGATAGCACCGCGCGGTTGCGCCCTCGCGGGGGGTGCGCCTAGGGTCGGGCATGGCCGAGGACACCGTCGCTCCCGCGTCGAACGCCGAGGCCGGTCCGGCTCGCCGTCGCATCGGGCCGACGCAGATCCTCACGTTCGTAGCGGGGATCGCGCTCGTCCTGCTGATCTTCCTCGTGGCGATCCCGCGGTTCGCCGACTACCACGAGGTGTGGGGGGCGATGAAGACCCTCACGCCGATCGAGTTCTGGTCGCTGGCAGCCGCGATGGTCTTCAACCTCTACACGTACTGGCTCGCGAACCAGGCGGCCGTTCCCGGCATGTCGCTCGCGCAGTCGGCGGTCCTCACCCAGACGGGCACCACCGTCGCGAACACGCTCCCCGCAGGCGGCGCGATAGCGATCGGTGTGAACTTCGCCGATCCTCGGCTCCTGGGGCTTCACACCGACCGACGCGACGCTGTTCGTCGGGGTCACCGGGATCTGGAACATCTTCATCAAGCTGGGCCTCCCGGTGCTATCGCTGGGCCTCCTCGTGGTGACGGGCCACACCTATCCCGCACTCGTCGGGGCGGCGGCGATCGGGATCGCCGTGCTGGCGGGCGCGATCGTGTTGCTCGTGCTCGTGTTCCGGAGCAAGGAGATGGCGCGGAAGGTCGGGAGGTTCCTGGGGCGGATCGTGAACGCGGCCCGCAGGCTGTTCCGTCGCCCGCCGATCACCGACATGGACGAGCGGGCGGTGCGGTTCCGCAAGGAGACGATCGTCCTCGTCGAACAGCGGTGGTTGCGGCTGACCTGGACGACGGTCCTCAGCCAGGTCGGGCTCTTCTTCGTGTTGCTCCTCGCCCTGCGGCACATGGGCGTGGGGGAGGAGCAGGTCTCGGCCGCGGAGGTCTTCGCCGTGTACGCGTTCAGCCGTCTGCTGTCGGCGATCCCGATCACGCCCGGCGGCGTGGGGCTGATCGACGCCGGCTACATCGCGGGGCTCACGGCGTTCGACAAGCCCGAGTCCGCGCAGATCGTCGCGGCGGTGCTGTTGTTCCGCGTGCTCACCTACGGGATCCAGATCCCGCTCGGGGTCGTCACGTACGTGATCTGGCGCCGCCACACGGCGTGGTTCCGCACCTCGCCGCCGCCGGGCGCGATCTCGGCCCAGCTCGCGGCACGCGCCGCCGCGGCGCCGGTCGAAGGGTGAGGGTCAGGCGCAGGGCGGTGCGCCCACGCCGCACAGGATGAGTTCCTCCTCGCGGGCCACGTGGTCCACGAGATCGCGCCGCGACTCGAACGCGAGCCCGCCGCTCGCCTGGAACGAGACGATCGGCAGGCTCTCTGGCGGCAGCGTCGAGCGGTAGACGGCACAGCCGCCGGGGACGTGGTAGAGCTCGACGCCCGGCTCCTCGGCCCCTTCGCACGTTCGTGCGAACGTGATGGTCACGTCGGGGGACGCTCCATCTGCACCGACAACCCGAAGACCACGTGGTCGTCGCGGACCGTCGTCTCGGTCACCGTCCATCCGAGCGGGAGCTTCGTGATGCACGGCACCCGCTCGGCGCTCGGCACCGCCTGGGCGATCAGGACCATCGTCCGGTCCGTGCCGCACGAGGCGGTGGCGACGCCGCCGCTGCCCGGGAAGAACAGGTTCACGCCGATCGACACCAGGGCGATGACGACGACGAGCGTCAGCAGGATCAGCCCGACCCGGCGGAGGCTCCATCGCTGCACGCGGATCGGGTCGCGATGCGGGGCCATCGCTCGGAACCGCGCAAGGAGGTCGCGTCCGTCGCGTTTGAGGAAGTTCCGCAGCTGCGTGGGGCTCGCGACCCCGCGCGTGGCCGCGAACGCCTCGGCGAGCTCCTCCGGCGTGAACAGGCGGAGGGCGTGCTCGTAGACCGTGTCGGCGTCGCTGCGGAGCGCCAGCACGAGCATCATGTTGCCGAGGTCGACCGCCTGGCGCCACGGCGACGGTCGGAGCTGCACGAAGAACACGTCGATCAGCAGCAGCCGCCCGTCGCGGACCATGAGGTTGGCCGGCTTGACGTCGCGGTGCGCGAGGCCCTGGTCCCACATCTGCCGGATCAGTCCGAGCCCTTGGTCGATCATGCTCTCGTCGACCTCGGCCTCGCCGATCTCGACCGCCCCGTCGAAGAACTCCATCACGATCATGTACTCGCGTTCGGGCGTGATCTCGACGACACCGAGCGCCTCGGGCGTCGGGAAGCCGAGCTCACCGAGCAGGCGCAGCGTGTAGTCCTCGTACTCGACGAACCGCCGGACCGTGCCGAAGGGCGTCTCGTCCTCCAGCCGGCCGTAGAGCATCTGGCGGCCGAGCTTGTACCAGCGGTCCGCGTGCACGTGGCTCCGCGCGTAGAGCTTCGCGAACACGTGCCGGCGAGCGCCGTCGCCGTCCTCGACCAGCAGGCGCAGCGGCGTCGACCCGCCCGAGCCCTCGAGGCCCACCGGCGTCGATCTCCACCACGGCCAGCCCGAGCTGCTCGAGCAACGCGCTGCGGATCGCGTCGCCGCGCTTGCCGGTGACGTCCAGGTGGGCAGATTTGCCGCGGGTCCCGTAGCGGACGGGGTACACCTCCGCCGGGGCGAACGCGCGGAACAGGATGACCGGCACGGCCACCCCGAGCAGCGCCGCGAACACGACATCGGTGGGGTGGTCCACGCCGAGGTACACGCGGGCGGCGGCGAGCCCGAGCACGACGACCGCGATCGCCCATTTGGCGACGTACCTTGGCCCGCCCGGCACCACCAGGGCGTACGCGGCCGCGACCAGGACGGCGGTCAACGCGGCGACCGGGACCGAGGGAGCCGCGTAGCCCTGCCACCCGGCGAGGATCGTGACGTCGAAGGGTCGCGGCCGCTGTGCGACCGCATTCATCCCCTGCGCGAAGAGCTCCAGCACGAACAACGTGATCAGCAACAGGATCAGCTGGCGCCAGCGGCGGAACACGGCGATCGCCACGACGACCGCGAGGCCGATCGCCGGCAGGCTCCAGTGCGCGTTCACGGTGTTGATCCCCCGTGCGAGCGACGTGAGCCACGGGACCCGGATCGACGCGACCGCGCGCATGATCTCGGCATCGAGGCGGTCCAGGGGCGCCGGCCGAAGCGCGAGCACGAGGGTTCCCGCGATCGTGACCGCGAGCATCGACCCGAGCCAGATCTTGCCGGTCACCCCGATCGTGCGCGGCAGCGGGGGAGCGGCGCCGGTCGGTCGCCTACGTCGCCGACCCTCGGCCGCGACCGAGGTCGTCGGAGATCTGGCAGTCGGCACCGCGGGGAGCCCCTCCTGCTCCTGCATGGGCCGGATCGTCGCACGATCCGCGGTCCGAGCGCGAGGGAGGGTGGCCTTCGCCCGGTCAGAGCGCGACGTCGATCCCGGCCTCGCCTGCGCCCGCGCGCGTCAGGACGAGGGCAGCCGCCGCCGCATCCTGCACCGCGACCCCGACCGACTTATAGAGCGTCAGCTGTTCGTCGGACGTTCGCCCTGGGGTCGTGCCGGCCACCAGCTCGCCGAGCTCGGCGTACACGTGGGTTTCGTCGATCACGCCGGTCGCGATCGCGCGGAGCAGCTCGACCGCCCCTGCGGGGGGCGGGGCGAGCGCCGCGGCGCGCGACTCCACCACGACCAGGGCGTCACGGACCGTCTCGGCGTCGACCTCTCCGGCGCCGGCGCTGTTGAATCCGACCGAGGTGACGTGGGCCCCCGGAGCGAGCCAGCCCCGAAGGACGACCGGCAACTCGGCGTGGGTGCAGGCGCACACGACGTCCGCGGAACGCACCGCCTCCTCGAGGCTCGTCCCGGCCTCGACCGGCAGGCCCGTCGAGGCGCGTGCCGCGGCCACCAGCGCGTCCACCCTCCCGGGATCGCGGCCGGCGACGATCACGCGGGTGAACGGCCGCACGCGCGTCACGGCCCGCACGTGCGCGAGCGCCTGCACCCCGGTGCCGATCACCGTCAGCGTCCGCGCGTCCTCGCGTGCGAGCAGCCGCGTGGCGAGCGCCGAGCCGGCCGCGGTCCGCGCCGCCGTGATCGACGTGGCGTCCATCAGGGCCGTCGGCGTGCCCGTCTCGGCGTCGAAGCACACGAGGACCGCCTGGTGGCTCGGAACGTCGCGGTTGTGCGGGAACACCGACACGAGCTTGGTCGTGAGCGCGCCCGCCGAGGGGAGGTACGCGGGCATCGCAGCCAGGAACGCGTCGCGCTCGAACACCTCGGCCGCGATCCGGTTCGGCATCGACGCACGCCCGGCCGACAGATCGACCATGGCCGTCGCCAGCGCCTCGACGAGCGCGTCGGGGTCCAGGAGCGACTCGACGTCCTCGCGCGAGAGGACGCGGATCCGCGGGCTCATCCGAGCGGCGTGTCGTCCGTCGGCACGAACGGCTCGCCGTGCCCGGGGACGATCGACGCCGGCCGCATCGCGAGCACCCGCTCGCGCGAGGCGCGCAGCACCGCTTGGTCGGGTGCGTACGGGTCCTCCGCAGGGCCTTCGGATGTCCACCACAGGTGCGTCAGGACGACGAGGCCGTCGGTGGTCTCGACCGCGGTGGAGATGTCCTCCTCGGTGTGACCGGGCGTCGACACGAGCCGAACCGAGGGACCCACCTGGAATCCGTCGGCGTCGCGGTCGTCCCAGACGTCGTCCTTGTAGATCGCCATGAAGTCGTGGAAGCGGGCGTTGGGGAACAGCGCCGCGTTCAGCGTGTGGTCGGGGTGGTGATGGCTGAAGATCACGTCGGTCACGTCCTCGGGCGCGACGCCGAGCGCCGCCAGCGGGTCGAGGATCGCGCTGCGGCTCGCGACCATCCCGGGGTCCACCACGATCGTGACGTCTCCGTCGCGGATCAGCGTGACCGTGCTCCGCACGCGATCCGCGGCGAGCCCGTTGCTCAGGACGTGCAGCTCCGCGGTCATCCCGTTCCTCCGTTCGTCGGCGATGCGCGGAGGATACGACCGCCCGCGCCGAAGGCAGCCTCGGCCCGGCCTGGGCTCGCGGGCTCCGCTAGCATCCGGGCGTTGCGGACGAGGAGGAGGCGGGGATGCGGTTCGTGGTGCTTGCCTACGACGGGGACGAGCCCGACGTGGCGGCGCGCCGAGCCGAGACGCGCCCGCGACACCTCGAGGGGATGCAGCCGTTGGCTGGCGACGGGCGGCTCCTGCTCGCCGGCGCCCTCGTGGACGCGGAGGGCCGAGCCGTCGGGTCGATGCTGGTGGTGGACCTCGAGGACCGTGAGGCGGTCGACGACATGGTGATGCGTGACCCCTACCGGGCGGCCGGTGTGTGGAGGCGCTTCGAGATCTGGCCGTTCACGCCGGCGATGGGAGCGTGGCTTCCGGGTTCCCTGACCTGACGATCGCGGAGGGAGCCGTCAGGCCGCGAGGCCGAGCCCGAGCCCTGCGAGGACCGCGAACACGGTCGACACGACCGTCTCAAGGTACCCGATCTTCTTGATCGGCGGTCGCCGCTCCGGCCTCCCGAGCCCCGCGAACGTCTTCACGGCGCCAGGCACGTACGCCAGGGGCAGGAGGATCGTCGCGGCCGATGCCAGGACCGCGACGACGGCCAGGGCGAGCGCCGCCACCTGCCACGCGAGTGCGACCGCTCCACCCCTGAGCCGCTCGGCTAGGCCCTGCTCGCCCAGCCTGCGCCGCTGCACACGCGCGCGCACGTAGGGCACGGTGCCGCCGAACGAGAGGAACGCCGCCGGCGCCGCCACGGCCCACGGGCCCTCCGCGCCCACCACCAATAGCCACGTCACCGGCGCCAGCAGGCAGATCGACGCGATCGCGGCGAGCTGGGTCGGCAGCGATCGCGGCCCGGTCCTCGCGCGGAGCCCCCCGTAGACCGCGGCGAGGATCGCGCCTGCGACGCCGATCCCGACGAGCTCGGCGCGCGGGCCGTGCACGAGCACGACCGCGGCCACGACGGCCGCGATGGCCCCCAAGGCTGCGAGGCGACGTCGCGCCGCGGCGGCGAACCGCGGGTGGGTGAGCACGGAGACCGCCCCGGTGATGGGGAGGAACAGCGCGCCGAGCGCTACCGCGAGGAGCCCGCCGGTCAGGTCCCGCCCGCCGGCAGCGAGCCCCGCGACCAGCCCGAGGAGCAGCGCGTGGACCGACATGAAGCTCGCGCCGTGCTCCTTCGGTACGAGCGACAGGGACGGCACGTCGCGGGCTCCGGTGACGGTGTGGGTCACGACGGACCGCAGTCTACGGTTCGAGCTCGTCGAGGGTGGTGCGGGCGTTCGTGGCCGCCTCCGCGCTCTTGGATGCTCGGCGGCGCTCGGTCGCGGCTGCATCCCGCAGGCGCCGCGCCTCCGCCTCGGCCGCCCGCGCCGTCTCCGCGGCCTGGTCCGCCGACGCCCTGAGCGCCCTCGCGCGCTCGGCGGCCCGCACGGCCACCGCCTCGGCCTTGTCGGCTCTCGCCCCTGCGGCCTTGGCCTGGGCTGCGGCAGCACGGAGGTCCGCCTCGAGGGCCTTGCGCCGGGCCGCCGGATCCTGCGGTCGGCGGCGCGCGTTGGGCTTGGCGCGGGTGGCGGCCGGCGCGCCGCCGGGCAGCACCGTGAGTCCCTCGAACCCGCCGAGACCTGCGGGGGGACGCGCCTCGCGCTCGACGGTGCCCGCGCGCAAACGCGCCCCGAGCTCACGGTCGACCGAGGCCGCCTCGAACGTCGACGAGACCGCGTCGCGGTGTGCGCCGGATGTCTTCCCGGCCGCGTCGAGCGCCTCGGCAGCCGCCTCGGCGAGCGCGCGCACCGCGTCGCGGCGGTCATCGGTCGCCGATCGGAGATCCGCCGCGTCGCCGCGCCCGGCGAGGGCTCGCCGCTGGGCCTCGTCGAGCCGGGTCCCGGCATCCAGCAGACGTGCGACCTCCTTCGGCCGGGCGCGGGCGGCCACGTTCACGGCCCACGCGACGAGCGTCGGACGCCGCAGCGCCTTGACCTCGGCGGCCGCCTCGGGGTCACCGGCCTCGCGGAGCGTGGAGGCCAGCCGGTCGCGAGCGGCCACGAACCCCTCAGGCGGCAACGCGAAGAGGGCCGCGACGTCGTCCTGGGTGACGGGCATCCCCGTTCCTACCTCGGATCGCGCTCAGACGCCAGCGGGATGCGGGCCGGCGCCGAGGGCCGCCGCGTACGATGCGCACGTGCCGGGCGAGCTCACCCGTCTTTCCGCGTGCGACGCGGTCGCGCTGCTCCGCGCGGGCGACGTCGGGCCATCCGAGCTGGTCGAGGCGGCGCTCGAGAGGATCGAGGAGACCGACGCCGCGCTGAACGCGATGCCGACCGTGTGCGCCGAGCGTGCCCGTGCGCACGCGCGGCGGATCGAGGCGGGGGAGTCCCCGGGCGGTCCGCTCGGTGGGCTCCCGATCGCGGTCAAGGACCTGAACGACGTTGCGGGTGTGCGGACCACGTACGGGTCGCCGATCTACGCCGACCACATCCCCGAGCGCTCCGACCTGCTCGTGGAACGCCTCGAAGCCAACGGCGCGATCGTCATCGGCAAGTCGAACACGCCGGAGTTCGGCGCGGGTGCGAACACCTACAACGAGGTCTTCGGCGACACGCGTAACCCCTGGGACACCGCGCTCACGTGCGGCGGCTCGTCCGGCGGCTCGGCGGCGGCGCTCGCTTCGGGACAGGTATGGCTCGCGACCGGCTCCGACCTCGCCGGCAGCCTCCGCACCCCGGCGAGCTTCTGCGGGGTCGTCGGGCTGCGTCCGAGCCCCGGCCGGGTGGCGTCGGGTCCGGGCGACCTGCCCTTCGACACCCTCGGCGTGGAGGGACCGATGGGGCGTACGGTCGCTGACGCCGCGCTGATGCTCGACGCGCTCGCCGGCGCCGACCCCCGCGACCCGTTGTCGTTCGACGCCCCGTCGCGGGCGTTCCTCGACGCCGGGCGCGCCGCGCGACCGCCCCGGACGGTCGCGTTCTCGCCCGACCTCGGCGGGATCACGCCGGTCAACCCCGAGGTGGCGGCGATCTGCGCCGATGCCGCGGATCGTTTCGCCGAGCTCGGCGCGACGGTTCGTCGCGTATCCCCCGACCTCGTCGGCGCGCCCGAGACCTTCCAGGTGCTCCGCGCCGCGGGCTTCGTCGCCTCGCTCGGACCGCTGTACGCGACCGATCGCGACCGTCTCAAGCGGGAGATCCGCTGGAACGTCGAACGGGGGCTCGCCCTGTCCCCCACGGAGGTCGCCCAGGCCGAGCGCGACCGCGGCCGGATCGCGCAGGCGATGGCGACGTTCCTCGGGGAGGTCGACGTCCTCGCGTGCCCTGCGGCGCCCGTGCCCCCGTTCCCGGTCGAACGGCGTTGGGTAGAGGAGCTGGAAGGCGAGCGGTTCGACAACTACGTCGAGTGGCTCCGGATCACCTCGGCGATCACGCTCACCGCGTGCCCGGCGATCGTCCTGCCGTGCGGACTGACGCGCGACGGGCTTCCGGTGGGCCTGCAACTCGTGGGACGGCCGCGGGGCGAGGCCGCGCTGCTCTCGGCCGCGGCGGCGTTCGAAGGGCTCGTCGGGTTCGCGTCACGGGTGCCGCGCGACCCCGCGACGACGGACTGAGCCGTCGCGCCCGACCGCGCCGGGGCCGTTCAGGCCATCCAGGCGTCGATCCGCTGCTCGACCTCCCGCAGCCGCAGCACGACCGCCTTGAGGATCGAGAGCGACACCTTCGGATGCTCGAGCAGGAACGCCTGGAAGTCCTGGGCGTCGATCTTGACCGCTTCCACGGCGGTGACCGCCTTGACGGTCGCCATCCGGGGACCCGGCGCGATCACCGCCATCTCGCCGAAGAAGTCGCCGGCTTTGAGGATATGGAACCGTCCGCCGACGTCGACCCGCGCCTCACCCTGCGTCACGATGAACATGCCGTCGCCGCGGTCGCCCGTCTCGAAGATCGCCTGCCCTTCCTCGAACGACACCGGTTGCCCGGCGGCGAGGATGCCGTCGACATCGGCGTCGTCCAACGCCGAGAAGATCCCGGTCCGTAGGGCTTCGTGGCCGATCGAAGGGTCGCTCATCTCGTCTCCCGGTGGTTGGTCGCGACGGTCGCGCCGCTCGAGTCTAGCCGTGGGGCGTAGGCTCTTGCGGTCGTGAGGCAGCCCAGACACGTTCCGTCGCTCGGACCCCGCGGTGAGGGGTGGGTCGCGCTGCAGGTCCTCGCGTTCCTCGGCGTGGTCCTGGCGGTGCTCCTGGGCACCCGGTGGGTGCCGCCCCAAGCGCTCGCCGTCGTGGGGGCGTTCGCGGCGGCGATCGGCGTGACCTTGATGATGTCGGCGCTCCTGTCCCTGCAGCAGGCCGGCGCCCTGAGCGCGTTCCCCCGGCCGTTGGAGGGCGAGCGCAAGCCGCTGATGCAGGGGCCCTATTCCCTGTCACGCCACCCGATCTACGGCGGCCTGCTCCTCGTGACGGCCGCGGTCTGCTGCTGGTTCCCGTTCGCGCTCGTGCCGCTCGATCGGCCTCGCGGCGATCTTCCGCCTGAAGTCGGAACTGGAGGAGCGGTGGCTCCTGGAGCGGTACCGAGGCTACGCGGCGTACCGCAAGCGCGTCCGGCACCGGCTCGTGCCCTACGTCTGGTGAGCCTCGAGGTCTCGCGGCGTCACGAAGGCGGTGAGCGTCGCGCAGCCGGGGCCCAGCGCGCGCCACGTGCCGACGTCGAGCGACAGGGCGGCAAGCGCACCCGTCGGATACTTCTCCCGGAGGTCGGCGAGGCGCTTTCCGCGCCCGGCGAGCCTCGCGACCGCCTCCTCGATCGCGGGGTTGTGCCCGATCACGAGCACCCGGTGGAGGTCGTCGGGGAGCGTCGAGATGCGCCCGAGCAGCACGTCAGTGTCGAAGGTGTACACGACGGGCTCTACCCGGATCTCGAAGCGGTCGCCGAGCGCCGGGAGCACGATCGCCAGCGTCTCCCGCGTGCGCCTGGCCGACGAGCACAGCACGAGCTCGGGGCGTACGTCGGCGGTCTCCAACCAGCCCGCCATCGTCTCGGCCGCCCGTCGACCGCGTGCCGCGAGCGGTCGCTGCACGTCGGGGAGCGAGGCGTCGTCCCAGGCGGACTTCGCGTGACGGAGGAACCACAGGCGTCGCACGGGCGCGATCGTACGCCTCACCCGCCCGCGATCGTGGACAGGATCTGCTCGATCGGCTCGCGCAGCACCGCATCCGCGGCGCGGTCGTAGGGCGTCGGCTCGGCGTTGACCACGACGAGGCGGGCGCCTTCGTCGACCGCGAAGCCGCACAGCCCCGCCGCCGGGGTGACCTGCAGCGAGGACCCCACCGCGAGGAACACGTCGGCCGCCCTCGTCGCAGCGATCGCGGCCGCGAGGACCTCCGGATCGAGCGACTGACCGAACGAGACCGTGGCGGACTTGAGGATGCCGCCGCAGACCAGGCACGAGGGATCGGGCTCACCGGCCTCGACCCGGTCGAGCGCGGCGCGCATCGGGACCTCGCGACCGCAGGACAGGCACACCGCCCGGTGGATCGTGCCGTGGAGCTCGAGCACGAGCGAGGGGTCCGAGCCGGCGGCCTGATGCAGCCCGTCGATGTTCTGGGTGGCGATCCCACGCAGGCGTCCGGAGCGCTCCAGGTCCACGAGCGCCCGATGCCCGGCGTTGGGCCGCGCGACCCACACCGGATGGTCCAGGCGCTCCCGCCACGCTCGCACCCGGACCTGCGGGTCGGCGACGTAGGCATCCAACGTCACGAGCGCTTGCGCCCTCGGGTCCTTCGTCCACACCCCTTGCGGTCCTCGGAAGTCGGGGATCCCGGACCCGGTGGAGATGCCCGCGCCGGTCAGGACCGTCACCGCGTCGGCGTCGGCCACCCAGCGCGCGACCATCTCCGCGTCCATCCGGCCAGTGTAGGAGCGGGCCCGACGGTCCCGGATCTCGGGGGGCTCCGGGCACCCCTGCTGTGCGTTCCGATCGCCGATGCTGCGAGGCGGAGGTATCCGATGACACGCCGCCTGCTGCTCTGTTCGTTCCTGGTCCCGCTCCTATTCACCGCGTGCGGCCGTGGGTCGGCCGCGACCTCGCCCGGCAGCGACGTCCCGTTCGGGCTCGCCGAGGTCACCTGGCCCAAGGACGCCTCGAGCCTGGAGGGGATCTTCACGGGCTTGCCCGACACCCTCGAGGGGCTCCCGCGCGCAGACGCCCCGTACCTGACCGCCTCCTACGGCGCCGGCACCACCCCGGACGTGCAGATCTACGCGGTCGACCTCGGCGCGGCCGAGTGCCCAGGGATGTCCGGCGGGTCGCTCGTGCGCTCGACCCTGGAGCAGAACGGCAAGGTGAAGGTCGCCGAGGAGTCGCCCGACGACGTCCCCGACGGCGTTCCCGCCTACCTGCTCGGCACGCGCGGTGGGGACTACGTCGGCGGCTGGTCGGTCCCGCGGGTGCACTGGGTGTTCGCAGTGGAGGCCACGACGCCGGCGCTGCGCGAAGCCGCGATCCGCGCCGTGGTGGACGCGGCGAGGTCGCTCCCGCCCGCCGGCGGATCCGGTTCGGACGCCGCTGCGTAGACTCGCCCGCGTGAGCGATCCGGTCACGGTCTATGACGCCGCCGGCGGGATGCCCTTCTTCGAAGCCCTCGTCGGTCGCTTCTACGACGGCGTCGAAGCCGACGAGGTCCTGCTCCGCCTGTATCCGGAGCCCGACGACCTCGCCGGCGCGCGTCATCGCCTGACGCTGTTCCTCGCGCAGTACTGGGGCGGACCGGCCACGTACAGCGACGAACGCGGTCATCCACGGCTGCGGATGCGTCACGTGCCCTTCGCGATCGGACCCGTGGAGCGCGACCACTGGCTCGCGCACATGCGCGACGCGCTCGATGCCCTGGACCCTGCGCCCGAGGTCCGCGCGGCGTTCGACGAGTACCTCGCGCTGGCTGCCGAGGCGATGCGCAACCGCGACTGAGTCGGCCGGGCACGCCCCCGATAGGATGCGCTCGAACGGTCCTCGAGGAGGCGTCATGCTGTCGACCGAACTCGAACAAGCCCTGAACGACCAGCTCAACCGGGAGAGCTACTCCTCGTACCTGTACCTGGCGATGGCGGCGCACTTCGATGCCGCCGGGTTCCCCGGGTTCGCGTCGTGGATGCGCGTCCAGGCGAGCGAGGAGCACCTGCACGCGATGCGCTTCTTCGACTTCATCGTGGACCGGGGGGGCCGCGTGCGCCTGCAGGCGATCGCGGAGCCTCCCGTGGACTTCGGGACCCCGCTGCAGGTCTTCGAGGCCTCGCTCGATCACGAACGGTTCATCACCCGGACGATCGAGGCGCTCTACGATCAGGCCGACCGGCTCACCCAAGCCTTCCTGGATTGGTTCCTCACCGAGCAGGTCGAGGAAGAGCGGAACGTGTCCCAGATCGTCGAATCGATGCGGCTGGCGGCGGACAGCGGTCCGGCTCTGCTGCTGCTCGACCGCGAGCTGGGCGCTCGCCCGAGCGCCGACGGAGCGGCTCCGGCCGGGGGATGACGTGACGGCGGACCTCGTCGTCCGCAACGCGCACGTCCACACCGTCGAGGACCGAGCTCCGTCGGCGAGCGCGCTCGCGGTGACCGGCGAGCGCATCACGTGGGTCGGCGACGACGCAGACGTTGCGGAGCAGGTCGGTCCGACCACCGAGGTGATCGACGCGGCCGGAGCCACGGTGCTCCCCGGGTTCGTCGATGCCCATAACCACGTACGGCTCGGGTCGAACCCCGCCGCGGTCCAGCTGTTCCGAGCGACCTCGCTCGACGAGCTCCGGGGTCTCGTGGCCGCCTTCGCCGAGGCCCACCCCGACGGCGACTGGATCGAGGGTGAGGGATGGAACTACACGGCGATCCCCGGCGGGACGCCGACCGCCGAGATGCTGGTCGGTTCGATCCCGGGCAGACCAGCGTTCCTGTTCTCCTACGACGTGCACACCGTGTGGCTGAACCGCGAGGCGATCGCGCGCCTGGGCATCACTGGTGACACCGAGTGGCTCCCCTGGGGTCACGTCCAGAAGGACACCCAAGGCGAGCCGACAGGGTTCGTCACGGACTTCGCCGTGCTCGGGATCAGCGAGGAGGGCCAGCGCGCCCTCGCGCCGCACCTCCCGGGCTACGGGCCCGCCGCGCAGTACGACCGGCTGCTCGCCTCACTCGACCTCGCGGCGGCCTACGGCATCACCACGATCGTCGAGCCCCAGAACGGTCTGGACGACCTCGCGCTGTTCGCACGCGCGCGCGACGACGGCGCGTTGCGGTCGCGGCTGGTCGCCGCGATGCTCTGCCTGCCCGGCACCACCGGCGAGCGGCTGGATGCGCTCGAGGAGGCACGCCAGAGGTTCGACGACGACCGGTTCCGGGTCGCGCCGATCAAGCTCTACATCGACGACGTGATCGAACCGCACACGGCGGCCATGCTCGCCCCCTACGCGAACCGGCCCGACACCTCCGGCGACACGTTCTGGGAGCCCGAGGAGTTCGCCTCGTTCCTGGTCGAGGTCGAACGCCGTGGCTTCCAGACGTTCACGCACGCGACGGGGGACCGCGGGATCCGCACCGTGCTCGACGCCGTCGAGCGGTGCCGCGCGACGCACGGCCCGCGCGACGCGCGCCACCAGGTCGTGCATGTCGAGTGCGTGCACCCCGAGGACCTTCCACGCTTCGCGGCGCTCGGAGTGGTCGCGTGTATGCAGCCCCGCCACTGCGCGCCGGACATCGTGGGCGAGTGGCGCGCGAACGTCGGGCCCGAGCGCGAGCGGTTCGCGTGGCCGTTCCGATCGCTCGCGGCGCACGGGGCGACCCTCGCCTTCTCCTCGGATTGGAACGTCGCGGAGATGGACCCGATGACGTGGCTCTACACGGCCGTGACACGCGCCGACCTCGAGGGGAGGGGTGCGTGGAACCTGGAGGAGGCGATCGACCTCGAGACCGCGATCCGTGCGGCGACCCTCGGCTCGGCCTACGCGAACTTCGCCGAGCGCGATCGGGGCTCGGTCAGCCCCGGCAAGTACGGCGACCTCGCCGTGCTCGACCGCGACGTGTTCGCGCTGGAGGACCCGCGGGAACTGCTGGCGACACGCGTGACCCACACGGTGGTCGGCGGCGAGGTCGTCCACCGGCGCGACTGAGGCCGTCGCCGCGGTTCGGTTGCGCGACGAGGCGACGCACCCTACGGTCGTCGGATGCGCCGGCTGGGGCTCGCCGCCATCGCGGCCGCGTGGTCGCTCGTGGGGATCGCGTCGTGCTCGTTCGCCGGACCGGGCACCCACGGGGACCCGGCGTCCGCGGTGAGCCCGTCGCCGGGCGCCACGCCCCAGCCGATCGCGACGCGATCCCCGGCGCCGCTGCCGGTCTCGCCGCCTCCCTCCGCGTCGCGTCTGCCGGGGACCTTGCTCGTGGGCTCGGCGGCCGGTGACCTGCGGACGGTGGCACCCGACGGGGCGGTCGGAACGTGGCTCGTGCGCGCTGCGGCGGGCGGGCCCATGGTGAGCGCTGCGGCGTGGTCGCCCGACGGGTCGCGGATCGCGTGGTCCGAGCTTGATCCGACCTCGTCGGGCGCGGTTCCGCGGGTGGTGAGCGCGGCGCCCGACGGCAGCGGGCGCGCCGCGGCCGTCACCCCCGGGCTCGCGTTCTTCCTCTCGTGGGACCCGACCTCCACACAGCTCGCGGTGCTGCGCGACGCGGGCAGGACCATCGGCCTGAGCCTCGTGGACCTCTCGGCTCCGGCGGGGGACCGGGTGGTCACCCTCGGGCGCGGCGCGCCCTGCTACTTCGCGTGGACGCCCGACGGCGGGAGCCTGCTGGTGCATCTGGGCTCGTCGCGGTTCGAACGTCTGTGGCCGGGCGGCCGCGTGGCGACGATCGCGCGAGATCCGGGGACGTTCCAGGCGCCCGTGGCGCTCGCCGGGCCGGACGTCCTCTATGCCTCGTCGCACGGTGGCGGAGGCCAGCGGCTGGTCCGGCGCACCTTGCGCACGGGTGCGGTCGACGTGCTGGCGCGGGTGCACGGGGCGCTCCTGTTCACCGTCTCCCCGGACGGCCGCGAGGTCGCGTACGAGGCGCTCGGCCCCCGCGAACGCGACTTCTACGATCGCTCGATGCCCGCGCGCGCCCGAGGCGTGGGCGTCACGGTCCTCGACCTGGCGACGGGCGCGCGCACGCGAGCGACCACCGACCCCGCGATGGCGTGGTCCTGGAGCCCGCGGGGGCACCGGCTCGCCGTGCTCGAGCCCGTGTACCGGCCCGCGGGTCCGATCGATTTCCGGTGGGTGGTGTGGGACCCGCGGTCGTCGTTCGCGACCCCGGCCTTCCAGGGATCGCTCCCGTTCCTCGAGCGCTACACGCCGTTCTTCGGGCAGTTCGCGCCGGCCGGCACGATGTGGGCTCCCGACGGCCGGGCGTTCGCCTACCCGGCCGAGGACGCGCGGGGCACGTCGTGGATCTGGGTGCAGCCGATCCGCGGCCGGGCGTTCGTCGCCG
Source organism: uncultured Actinomycetes bacterium (assembly GCA_963710985.1). Taxonomy (GTDB): domain Bacteria; phylum Actinomycetota; class UBA4738; order UBA4738; family HRBIN12; genus AC-51. Next base: position 206,279 of record CAVQCI010000001.1, read on the forward strand.
CGGCGGGCTCCTCGGTCACCTGGTCCCCGACCCCTTGAGGCCGACCCCTTGCGTCGGGCGCCCGGCCGTCAGCTTCGACGGCGCGAGCGGGCGCTGCCGCCGAGCAAGCCGAGGTCGACCACCACGCCGACCACGATCACGACGACGCCGGCCGCCGTGATGGCTCCGGTGGCCGTCGACAGGTCGTTCTTCGCGACGGCGTAGGCGATCGTCGTCGTCGGCATCACGAAGAACCCGACCGTGGGCCAGAACCAGCTGCCGTAGGCGGTCGCGAGGTAGTTCGTGAAGATCCACAGGATCACGAGCACGAACCGCGGGGTGATCAGCGAGAACAACGCGAACAGGCAGCCCATCAGTCCTCCCCTCCCGCGGCCGAGGATGCGGCACGACGCTCGTCCTGGCGGTCCCGGCGCAAGAGCACAAGGTAGCCCACCACGGCGATCGTCGCGAACGAGAACCACTGCAGCGCGTAGGACAGGTGCGGCCCGTCGTCCAGGGTCGGCAGGGGTGGAGGCTCCGGGAGATCGCCGGATTGCGCCGGCTGTTGCCCTTGGAGCAGGAGGTAGACGGGGAGGAGCGGATGCGGCATCTGCGCCGACAACTGCTCGAGGTTCACGATCTTGACCAGCGTCGAGGGGGAGGCGCCGGGCGAGGCCGGGGTCATGGCGTCGGGCGGGAACAGGAGCCCGCTGACCAACACGGGCCCGGTGGGCGCCGCCGCGGCACCGGTCAGGGGCGTCGTGACGTCCTCGGGCGGCACCCACCCACGGTTCACGAGGATCGTCGTGCCGTCGCTCATCACGAGCGGGGTGAGCACCTGGTTCCCGCTCAGACCCGAGGCGGAGGAGCGCCCGAACAGGATCACCTCGTGGGCGGGGTCGTAGGTCCCGCGGATCTCGGCGTTGCGGAAGCCGAGCGAGGCGGGGTCGGCGCCCGCCATCAGCTCCTGCAGCGGCTGCGCGGGCTGCGCGAAGCCCGCCGCGAGCCGCGCGTTGATCTGTCTGCGTCCGTGCAGCCGCGACAGCTGCCAGAACCCCAGGCGGATGCAGGTGAGCGCCACGACGATCGCGACGAGCAGCAGGATCACGCGGCGAACCGGAGGGAGGGCCACGCCCAGAGGATAGCCACGCCGCCCCCGAGCGCCGCGGCCGCGCTAGCCCTTCGTCTCCTGGATCGTGTTGCCGCCGTCGACCACGATCGTCGCGCCCGTGACATAGCTCGCGCGGTCGCTGGCGAGGAACGCGACGACCTCGGCGATCTCATCGGGTGTCCCCGAGCGCCCTATCGGCGTGTGGCGACCGGCGACGGCCTCCTCCGGCAGCTGCGAGCCGGTCGCGATCCAGCCGGGGTTCACGGAGTTCACCGTGACGCCCGCCCCGCCGACCTCGATCGCGATCCCGCGCATCAGCCCGTCCATCCCGGCCTTGGCGGCCGTGTAGCCGACGGACCCGGGGTTGGTCACGATCGGGCCGGTCACCGACGACACCATCACCACGCGGCCCCAGCCGCGCTCCACCATCCCGGGGACGACGGCGCGGGTCACGTTGTAGGCCGTGTGCAGGTTCAGGGCGATGTCGAGATCCCAGTCCTGGTCCGACAGGGTCACGAACGCACCGCCGACCTCGGCGGCCATCCCGACGTTCACCATCCCCGCGTTGTTCACGAGGATGTCGACCCGTCCGTAGGCGGCGACCACCTCCTCGACCATCGCCCGTGCCTGCGCCCGGTCCGTGAGATCGGCGACGAAGCCCCGGGCTGCGTACCCCGCGGCCCGGAGCTCGTCCGCCCGCTCGTGGATCCGTGCGGTGGTCGACGCGATCGCGAGCGAAGTCCCCTCGCGGCCGAGGACCTTCGCGGTCGCGAAGCCGATCCCGTCGGGCGCGCCCGCCCCCGTGACGAGCGCGACCTTCCCTGCAGACTCACCCAGCATGGCCGCCAAGCGTAGCGGAGGCGCTCAAGTCTCCCGTCCCCACCGACCGATGTTCCGTGGTAAGACGGCGCGGTGGGGCCGGCTTGTCCGGTGAGACGAGCGGCCCCCCACGACCGCGACAAGAAGGGGTGACGAGATGCGGCGAGCGATCGCGCGGCTGTCCGCGCGGACCGCGGCGCTCCGGCTGGAGACCGGGGCGACGGCGGTCGAATATGCGCTGATGCTGGCCCTGATCGCGATGGTGGTGGTGGGCGCCGTCACGTTCCTGGGTCAAAGCGTCAACAACGTCTTCGCGAACTTCCATATCCCGTAGCGTCGGCACGGAGGTCCGACGCCGTCGGGTAGGCTTCGCGTCCGATGGTCTCTACGGCGCGGCTGCTCGACCTGCAGGCGATCGACCTGTCGGTCGACCGGCTCTTCGCCCGTGTGACGGCGCTCGAGAACGGAGACGACCTCGCGACCGCACGCCGAGAGGCCGACGCGGCCGAGGCCGCGCTCGGTGAGCTTCGGCTGCAGCTGGACGTCCTCGACCGCGACGGGGCGAAGATCGAGCACGAGATCGACTCGCTGGGTCAGAAGACCGCCGCCGAGGTCCGTCGGATGCAGGACGGCTCGGTCGCCAACGTCCGCGAGTTGGATGCGATCGGTCGCGAGGTGGAGAACCTCCGGCGTCGCACATCCGACCGCGAGGACGAGCTCCTGATCCTCCTCGAACGTCGGGAGGAGGTCGAGGCGCGGGCGAAGGAGGCCGAGGCCGTGGCCGACGCGCTGCGCGCCAGCGTCGAGCGGGTCGCGTCGGAGACCGCCGCCGAGCTGGGGACGGTCTCGGCCGCGCTCGAGGAGGAGCAGCGGAAACGGGCAGACCTCGCGGCGTCGGTCGATCCCGAGCTGCTCGCCCTCTACGAAGACCTCCGGGTGCACAAGAAGGGCGTGGGTGCTGCCGCCCTCGTCGACGGTGTGTGCCAGGGCTGCCACGAACGTCTGTCCTCGGTCGAGCTCGACAAGGTCCGCCATACGGGCGACGTCCCCCGCTGCGAGTACTGCCGGCGGAACTTGGTCCTGTGACCGGCGAGACCTATCGCTCGCTGATCGTGTCCTGCGACGGGGCCGCGCGCGGCAATCCCGGGCCCGCCGGCGCCGGGTCCTCCCTCGTGACGCCGGACGGGACCGTCGTCGCCGAGATCGCGGAGGGCCTCGGCGAGACGACGAACAACGTGGCCGAGTACACGGCGGTGATCCTCGGGCTCGAGCGGGCGAAGGAGCTCGGCGCTCGCGAGGTCCTCCTGCGCTCGGACAGTCAGCTGTTGATCAACCAGCTCACCGGCGTCTACCGCGTCAAGACTCCGCACCTGCAGCCTCTGCACCGCCGGGTGCGGACGCTCGCCGGTTCCTTCGAGCGGATCCGCTTCGAACACGTGCCCCGCGAGCGGAACAAGGAGGCGGACCGGCTCGCCAACGCCGGGGTCGACGCGTGGCTGGCGTCGCGGCGGCGCTGAACCGCCGTCGACGCGGGTTCTGCGGACGGGTACGGTGACCGGTGGAGGAGCCGGCCGGGCGGCCGCGGCTCCGGTCCGCGCGAGCGGGCGCGGGGGTCGAGGAAAGTCCGGACTCCGCAGGGCAGGACGCTGGCGAGAGCCAGGCGGGGGCGACCTCGCGAAGGGGCAACAGAGAGCAGACCGCCCACCACGGCGCGAGCCGCAGGGGCAAGGGTGCAACGGTGGGGTAAGAGCCCACCAGCGCGCCGGGCGACCGGCGCGGCTCGGCAACCCCCGTCCGGAGCAAGGTCGAGCAGGGAGCGTTCGAGGGCGGCCCGTCCGATGCTCCCGGGTGGACCGCAGCGGCCCGGCGAACGGGCCGCCGGCGCTTCGGCGCCGAGAGAGATGGTCGCCGGCGGGACTTTCGGTCCCGCGCACGGGATCCGGCTTACAGGCCGGCTCCTCCACGCCAGTGGACGTTCCAGCGAGCAAGGGGCGGGCCCTGGCGGGCCCGCCCCTTGGGAGCCGGTCGCTGGGTTGGGAGGGGTCAGACGACCGGAAGCTGCTCACCACCAGCGTCGCGACGGACCGAGGCACGCGAGAGGGTCGGACGGCCCACGTCGGGCGTGCCGAAGGACACGAGACGAGATGGACCCGCCAGGGCCGGGGTCGGCGGGACCCTAGCCGGCCTCGCGGACGCCGGCCGCGACCGCCCGCCGGAGCTGGCGTCCGGCGTGGTAGCTCGAGCGCACGAGGGGCCCGGCCTCCACGTGCGCGATGCCGAGTGCCTCGCCGCGCCGCGCGTGCTCGGCGAACTCGTCGGGGTGCACCCACCGGTCCACCGGAAGGTGGTGCGGGGTCGGCTGCAGGTACTGGCCCATCGTGACGATGTCCACGCCCGCGTCGGCGAGGTCGCGAAGGGCGGGCTCGACCTCATCGGGTCGCTCGCCCATCCCGAGGATCAGGTTCGACTTCGTGATCTGTCCGGGGCGACGGCGTTTCGCCGTCCGCAGCACGTCGAGGGAGCGGTCGTACCCGAACGCCGGCCGGATCCGGTCGTGCAGACGCCGCACGGTCTCGAGGTTGTGCGCGAACACGTCGGGCCTGGCATCCAGGACGGTCGTGATGTCGCGCTCGCCCCCCTTGAAGTCGCTCGGGAGCACCTCGACCCCGATCCCCGGCACGGCTTGCTTGCAGGCGCGGACGGCCGCGGCCCAGATCCGGGCGCCACCGTCGGGGAGGTCGTCGCGCGCGACCCCGGTCAGCACGACGTAGCGCAACCCCATTTCGGCGACGGCCTCGGCGATCCTGGTCGGCTCCCGCTCGTCGACGGCGATCGGGCTTGGCGGTCATCACGTCGCAGAAACCGCACCGACGGGTACATCTCGAGCCGAGGATCAGGAAGGTCGCTTCACGCTCCTCCCAACACTCGGCGATGTTCGGGCACATCGCTTCCTCGCAGACGGTGTGCAGGGCGTGCCCCCGCATCAGCGACTTCAGCGCCATGTAGTTCGGACCGCTCGCCAGGCGCACCTTGAGCCAGGCGGCTTGCGCTCGCCACGGGCGTTGACGCCGGCGTCGGTGAGGGGGCCGCCTCCGGCGCTCACCAACGGAAGGTGCAGGCGGCGACCGGCCGGGTTGTGGTCGCGTTCGGGCATCGGAGCGAGTGTACGCTCGGTGCGATGGATCGGATCGGGCGCGTCGCCGGCGCCGTGCTGCTCGCCACGTCGCTCGCCGGGTGCTCGCGGTCCTCGGCCGCCGATCAGCGCGCGAGCATCTGCCCCGACCTCCGTCACCTCGTTGCGACGATGCGCGTCGCCTTCGTGCCGCCGCCGCGCGCCACGGTCGGCGATGTGCGCAACGCGCTGGGAAAGCTCGAGACGACGTGGGCACACATCGCCCAGGCCGACTGCGACCCGGCCAACCAGCGCACCGAGATCTCCAAGGCGCGCGAGGCCTACCTGGACGCGATCGCCGATGTCGGGGACGACGATCCCGCGTCCTCGGTCACGGCGCGGACGGCGGCGGTCGCCGCGAGGTTGCGGGCCGACGTCGCGGCCGTCGTCGGCGCGAGGAATCCTCCGGGTGCGCCGGGATGCCGCCCGGTCCGCTCGCCGGGCTGAACCGCGTCGGTTCAGTACCGCGCGAGGGTGCGCATCCCCGCGTAGATGTGGTCCGGCTCCGGCTCCATGTAAGGTGCTCGAGCGAGGACGCGTAGGGCATCGCGGGGATGTCGGGCCCGCCGATCCGCACGATGGGCGCGTCCAGGTCGAACATCGCCTCCTCGGCGATCGTCGCGACGATCTCGGCGCCGGCGCCGTAGGTCCTGTTGTCCTCGTACACCACCATGGCCTTCGCGGTCTTCCGCACCGACGCGAGGATCGTCTCAGTGTCGAGCGGCGCGAGGGTGCGCACGTCGAGGACCTCCGCTTCGACGCCTTCGTCCTCGGCGAGCCGGTTCGGCGGCCTCGAGGCACGGTGCAGCTCGAGCCGTAGGCGACGAACGTGAGGTCGGGCCCTCGCGCTTGACGTCGGCGCGTCCGATCGGGACGGTCTCGTCCGCGTCGGGAACCTCGCCCTTGATCAGGCGGTAGCACTTCTTGTGCTCCAGGAACAGGACGGGGTCGGGGTCGGCGATCGCGGATGCGGAGCATCCCGGCGGCGTCTCTCGGGGTCGCGGGCATCACGACCTTCAGTCCGGGCACGTGGGCGTAGAAGGCCTCGATGGACTGCGAGTGGTAGAGGGCTCCGTGGATCCCGCCGCCGCAGGGCGTGCGGATCACCATCGGCAACCCGTAGGTCGCCGTTCGTCCGGTAGCGCATCCGCGCCGCCTCGGACACGATCTGGTCGAACGCCGGATGGATGAAGTCGGCGAACTCGATCTCGGCGACCGGGATGCAGGCCGTGCAGGGCCATCCCGATCGCGACCCCGACGATCGCGGACTCGGCCAAAGGCGTATCGATCACCCGGTCCTCGCCGAACTCGTCCATGAAGCCTTCGGTGATCTTGAAGACGCCGCCGCGCGCGCCGACGTCCTCGCCCAGCAGCACGACGCGGTCGTCGGCCCGCATCTCGTCGCGAAGCGTGTCGCGGATCGCGGTGACGACGTTCGTCTCGCTCATCCCGGCCCCTCCGCGAACACGTGGCGCATCGTCGTCGCGGGGTCCGGGTCGGGCGCCTCCCACGCGGCGGTGATCGCGGCGTCGACCTCGGCCTTCACCTCGTCGCGGACCGTCTGGACACGGTCGTGATCGAGCATGCCCTGCTCGATCAGGTACGCGGTGAACCGGTCGATCGGGTCGTGGTGCTTGTGCTCTTCGACCTCGGCGCGGGAGCGGTACGTCTTGTCGTCGTCGTCGGACGTGTGGGGCAGGAACCGGTAGGTCTTGCACTCGATCAAGGTCGGTCCGTCGCCGCGGCGTGCCCGGTCGTGGGCCTCCTTCATGGCCGCGAAACAGGCCAGCACGTCGTTCCCGTCGACGACCACGCCGGGCATCCCGTAGCCCTCCGCGCGGCTCGCGACGTCGTGCACGGCCATCTGCTTGGCCTGCGGCACGCTGATCGCGTACTCGTTGTTCTCGCAGACGAACACGACCGGCAGGCGGTGGATACCCGCGAAGTTCATCCCTTCGTGCCAGTCGCCCTCGCTGGTGGCGCCCTCGCCGAACCAGCAGGTGACCACCGCGTCCTCGTTGCGGAGCTTGATCGCGTAGGCGATGCCCGCGGCGTGGGGGATCTGGGTCGCGATCGGGCTGGAGTGGCTGATGATGCCGAGTTCCTTCGCGCCCCAGTGGTTCGGCATCTGGCGCCCGGCGGAGGACGGGTCGTCGGCCTTCGAGAACAGGCCGTAGAACACCTGGATCGGGGTGAGGCCGGCACACAGCACCACGCCGAGGTCCCGGTAGTAGGGGAGCCATACGTCGGTCCCACGCCGCATCGGCCAGGCCGTCCCGATCTGGCAGCCTTCGTGCCCGGAGACGGGGACCACGAACGGAGCTCGACCCATCCGGTTCTGGCGGAGCGCGGCTTCGTCGATCAGACGGGCCGAGAGCATCGTGCGGTGCATCGCGAGGAGGTCCTCGGCGCCCAGGCCGAGGGTCGCATAAGGTGTCTCGGTCACCTGGGCCGACACGCCGTTCTCCGTCGCGCCATGCCGCGACTCTACAACGCTCGGCCGCTCCGCGCGCCCCCGTGGACGGCCCTTGCCTGCCCTGCTTGGACAGGGGTACCCCCTAGGGGTATACTGCGTGCATCGGACAGGCGATCCCGGAAGGAGCATCACGATGATCGACCCGGTGTGCGGGATGTCGGTCGAGCCGGACACGGCCGCCGCAGCATGGGAACACGATGGCCAGACGTACTTCTTCTGCTCCGTCGGCTGCATGGAGCGCTTCCGTGAGGCGCCCGCGCGGTTCCTCGCGATGGATGCGTCCGAACGAGGGATGTGAGGGGGTAGCCCCCCCGGGTACCCGAACTGCGGAATGGGGAGAGGGAGCGAGCGCGATGTACGGATACGCCGCGAAGAAGGACGACGTGCAGGCCCGGCTGCGCCGGATCGAAGGGCAGGTCCGCGGCCTGCAGCGGATGGTGGACGAGGACACGTACTGCCTGGACATCCTCACGCAGGTGAACTCCGTCGTGGCCGCGCTCCGCGCGGTCGGGATGGGGTTGCTCGACGATCATGTCCGCCACTGCGTGCGGGAGAGCATCGAGGTCGGGGACGGCGAGGCGAAGGTCGAAGAGCTGATGGCGGCCGTCGCCCGGTTCGCGAAGTAGGTGATCACGTGGCCACGGACCTGAACGAACGGGAGATCGTGCTCGATATCGAGGGCATGACCTGCGCGTCGTGCGTCCAGAAGGTCGAGAAGGCCCTCGGCGGCGTCGAGGGTGTCGACGCCGCGACCGTGAACCTCGCGACCCGCACCGCCACGATCCGCACGGCCGACGATCGTCTGGAACCGCTCGTGCGCGCGGTCGTGTCCGTCGGCTACGGCGCGAAGGAGCACGGCGAGGATCGCTCGCCCGACGAGGAGGAGCGCTTCTACCGGCGGCGACTGATCGTGGCCGTCCCGCTGACCGTCGCGATCCTCGTCCTGACCTTCGGGTTGGCGTCGTGGAGCGGCTCGATGTGGCTGGCGTGGGCGCTCGCGACGCCGGTCCAGTTCTACGCGGGCTGGCCGTTCCTGCACCACGCCTGGCGCGCGGCCCGGCACCGGACGACCACGATGGACACCCTCGTCGCGATCGGATCGTTGGCCGCGTACCTCTACAGCGCGTGGGCGGTGCTCGACGCGGCGCGTGCGTCCGCCTCGATGGCCGGGATGGCGGTGGACGTGCATCACTACTTCGACACCGCGGCCGTGATCATCACGCTGATCCTGCTCGGCAAGATGCTCGAGGCGCGCGCCAGGGCGACGGCCGGCGACGCCTCGCGAGCGCTCCTGGAGCGCGGGGCGAAGCAGGCGACGATCCTCACGCCCCAGGGCGACGAACGGACGATCCCGATCGACGACCTGCGTCCGGGGATGAAGGCGGTCGTCCGCCCGGGCGAGAAGGTCCCGGCCGACGGCGTCGTGAAGGAGGGCGAGTCCTGGGTCGACCTCTCGTTGCTCACCGGGGAGTCGGTGCCGGTCGACGTGCAGCCCGGAGACGAGGTCGTCGGGGCGTCGATCAACGGCCGTGGCCGGCTGGTGGTGTTCGTCACGAAGGTCGGCGCGAACACGAAGCTGGCCGAGATCGTGCGGCTGCTCGAGGCGGCGCAGGGATCGAAGGCGCCGGTCCAGCGGCTCGCGGATCGGATCTCCTCGGTGTTCGTGCCGGTCGTGATGGCGATCGCCGCGGCGACCTTCGCCGGGTGGGCGCTGTTCACGGGCGTGGGACCGGGACAGGCGCTGCTCCACGCCACGGCGGTGCTGCTGATCGCGTGCCCGTGCGCGCTCGGGCTCGCGACGCCTGCCGCGATCATGGCGGGGACGGGCCGGGCCGCCGAGCTCGGCGTGCTGTTCAAGGGCGGCGAGGTGTTCGAGGCGGCTCGCGCGGCCGACATCGTCCTGCTCGACAAGACCGGGACGGTCACCGAGGGCACCATGGCGCTCGCCGACGTGATCGCGGTCAACGGCGCCGACGAGACACAGGTGCTCGGGTGGGCTTCGGCGACCGAGATGGGGTCGGAACACCCGATCGCGCGGGCGGTGGTCGAGGGGGCACGTGAGCGGGGCCTCGCGGTTGCGGAGGCATCCGCGCACGCGGTCGAACCCGGCGCCGGCGCGACGGCGATCGTCGACGGCGAGCGCGTGCGGGTCGGACGCGCGATCGGGCTCCCGCCAGCGATGGAGGAGATGGCCGAGGGGCTCGCCCGGCGCGGGCTGACCCCGTTCGCGGTGTGGCGGGAGGGCGTGCCCTTCGGGCTCGTCGCGGTCGCGGACACCGTCAAGCCGGAGGCCGCGGCGACCGTCGAGCGGCTGCACGCCCTGGGCCTCGAGGTCGCGATGGTGACCGGCGATCGACGCGCGACCGCCGAGGCGATCGCCGCGGCGACCGGGATCGACCGCGTGCTCGCCGAGGTCTACCCCGACGGCAAGGTCGAGGAGGTCCGCCGGCTCCAGGACGAGGGCCGCAAGGTCGTGTTCGTGGGCGACGGGTTGAACGACGCCCCTGCGCTCGCGCGGGCGACCGTCGGGATCGCGATGGGATCGGGCACCGACGTGGCGATGGCAGCCGCCGACGTCGACCTGCTCGGTGGCTCGCTCCTGTCGGTCGCCGACGCGCTGATGCTGGCGCGACGGACCTACCGGATCATCGCGGAGAACCTGTTCTGGGCCTTCGCGTACAACGTCGTGATGGTGCCGCTCGCGGTCTTCGGCGTGCTGAACCCGATGTGGGCCGCGGCCGCGATGGCGCTGTCGAGCGTCACGGTCGTGCTGAACGCCCTTCGGCTGCGGCGGTTCGGCGGTCACGGCGCGGGCGGAGGGAACAGCTCCCCCCCGGACCGCGTTGTCACCCCCGGGCCCGTCGCCCAGACTGCCTGAGGAAGCCGAGGACCTGAAGAGGCCGGGGAAGGAACCGATGAGCGCGATCATGGAACACGTCGTCGAGGTCACCGACGAGAGCTTCGAGCAGGTGGTGGTCGAGGGATCGAAGGAACGGCCGGTCGTCGTCGACCTCTGGGCGGCGTGGTGCGGCCCCTGCCGGACCCTCGGGCCGATCCTCGAGAAGGTTGCGAACGAACGCGACGGCGCGTTCCTGCTCGCGAAGGTCGACGTCGACGCGAACGGCGTCGGTCAGGCGCTGCTGCAGGCCGTGCGGAGCCAGAGCATCCCGACCGTCGTCGCGTTCCGCGACGGCCAGATCGTCGACGGGTTCCTCGGGGCGCTGCCGGAGCCCGAGGTCAATCGGTTCGTCGACGCCCTCATGCCCACCGAGACCGAGCTCGAGGTGAAGGAGGCGGCCGCCGAGGCCGAGTCCGGCGACGTGGCGGAGGCCGAGGCCGCGTTCCGCGAGGTGCTCGACAAAGACCCTGCGAACCGCGACGCGGCGCTGGGGTTGGCGCGGATCCTGCTGGATCGCGGCGACGTCGACGGCGCCCGCCCACTGGTCGCTCAGCACCTGCCCGACCCCGAGGCCGAGCAGGTACACGCGCTGATCGAGGTCCGCGAGTGGGCGCACGAGCCCGGCGCCGGCACGCTCGTGTCCGCCAAGCGTCTGGCCGCACAGGGGTCGTGGCGCGAGGCGCTCGATGGGATGCTCGGCGCCCTTCCCGACGACCGCGACGGGGCGCGCCAGGCGATGCTGACCTCGTTCGAGGTGCTCGGGGACGAGGATCCGCTCACCCTCGAGTACCGCCGCCGGCTCTCCGCCGCGCTCTTCTAGGCCCGTCCTGCGTGATGAGCGAGGTCCACGATCGCCTCCGCGACTGGTGGGACGAGGACGCCGATGGCTACGACGTCTCGGTCGGTCACGCGATGTCCGACCCGGTCGAGGCGGCCGCGTGGGCGGACGCGCTCCGCGCCTTCCTGCCCCCGCCGCCGGCACGCGTGCTCGACGTCGGCGCGGGGACGGGCTCGCTGGCGTTGCTCGCGGCCGAACTCGGGCACGACGTGACGGCGCTGGACCTGTCCGAGGGGATGCTGCAGAAGGCGCACGGCAAGGCGGCGGAGCGCGGTCTGCGCCTGGAGTTTCACCACGGTCCGGCCGAGGAGCCCCCGCGCGGGACCGTTCGACGCGGTGATGGAACGCCACCTCGCGTGGACCCTGCCCGACCCCAACCGCGCGTTCTCGGCATGGCGTGGCGTCGTGCGCCCGGGCGGGCGCCTCGTGTTGCTCGAGGGGTCGTGGGCCGGCGAGGGGCCGTTCGTCGCGGCGAAGGACGCGCTGGCCGGTCTCCTCAAGCGCGCGTACGGCATCCACGACGATCACCACGCCGCCTATCCGCAGGACATCGTCGCCAGGCTGCCGCTCGCGGGGACGACGTCGCCACGCCCGTTCGTGCTCGCGGTGCGTCGCGCGGGGTGGCGGGCGATCCGCCTGCACCGGCTCCGCGACGTGGAGTGGGCGATCGAAGGCCGCGAGCCGTGGCCGCTCGGGGCGCTCACCCACCGGCCGCGCTACGCGGTCGTCGCCGACGCGTGACGATCAGATCCTGCGCGTCGACCAGACGTCGGTCCGGTAGGGGAAGACCACCTCGCGTTCGCCGGCGCCCGCTCCGGGCAGGAGCGCTCGCACCCCCTCGGCCACACGCTCGCGCTCGGCGTCGGACAGCGCCGCCACGAAGCTGATCGAGACGATCCGATCGACCACGCCCTCCGTCGTCGTGCGGTGGGCATACGGGAACGACGTCCGTTCGAGCGGCGCGAAGGCGGACGATGCGTCGAACGCCTCGCGCCAGCGCATCGACCGGTGGCTCGGCGTGTCCCCGCGGTAGGGCTCGATCAGCTCGGTCAGGCCGCGCACCCAGGGCTCCTCCTCGTCACGGACGTTCCACACGAGCGCGACCGGGCCGCCCGGCGGGAGCACCCGGGCAAGCTCCGCGACCGCTCGCGGGCCGTCGAACCAGTGGAACGCCTGGGCGGCGACGGCCGCGTCGATCGAACCGGCGGGAACCAGGAGCTCCTCGGCGACGGCATCGAGCGCTTCGACCGAGGGCACCGCCCGGCGCAGGGCCTCGCGCATCCCCGCGACCGGCTCGACCGCGACGATCCGCACGCCGGTCGGCGCGAGCAGCCGCGTGAGCTTGCCCGTCCCGGCCCCGAGCTCGAGCAGGGTGCGTCCGGCTTCCAGCCCGAGGCCCTCGACGAGCAGGGCCACCGCCGGCGCCGGGAAGTCCGGCCGGCCACGCTCGTACGCGTCGGCCGCGCGCTCGAAGCCGAGGGCAGCGGCGCGATGGACGCGTGCCTCAGGCGACATCGACCCTCGCCGCGAACGCGTCCGCTTCCTCGCCCGGCGCCGGTCCGAACGCGAGATCGAACACGTCCGCGAGATGCCGTTCGAGGTGGGGGCGGACCTCGGCGACGGTCACGTCACGCCCGAGCTGCGCCGACAGCGACGTCACGCCGTGCTCGGGCAGTCCGCACGCGACGATGCCGGCGAACCACGACAGATCGGTGTCGCAGTTCAGCGCGAAGCCGTGCAGCGTGACCCGGGTCCGCAGCAGGCGCACCCCGATCGCGCAGATCTTCTCGTTGCCACACCACACGCCCGTCTGCACGTCGACGCGCCGCCCGACGCTCGCCCCGAGGTCCGCGCACGGGCGGATCACGGCCTCTTCCAGGGCGCGCAGGTACGCGGCGGCGTCGGGCTTCGCGCCGAGGCCCAGGATCGGATAACCGACGAGCTGCCCCGGCCCGTGGAAGGTGAACGAGCCGCCGCGGTCGATCTTGCGGACGAGTCCGCCTCTGGCTTCGACCTCGCCGGGCGCCCAGAGCAGCTCGTCGTCCTTCGCTCGGCGTCCCGCGGTGAACACGGGAGGGTGTTCGAGGAGGATCGACCGTGTCGGGGATCTCCCCTGCGAGGCGGCGCTCGGCGAGCGCGTGCATCGCGGCGTTGGCGGCGTCATAGGGGACCGGCCCCTCGGGGACGATGAGCCAGGCGTCGCGCGCCATCGGGCTACAGGCCGAGATCCTCGGCGAAGTCCCAGGTCTCGAGGTTCTGCTTCACCCGCGCGAGGAATCGCGTGGCGAGCTCGCCGTCGATCACGCGGTGGTCCCACGACATCGAGACGTTGACCATCGACCGGATCGCGATCGCGTCCTCGATCACGACCGGCCGCTTGACGATCGCGTCGAGCGACAGGATCGCGACGTTCGGCGTGTTGATGATCGGGACGCTCGCGACCGACCCGTAGGGCCCGGGGTTCGTGATCGTGAACGTGCCGCCCTGCACCTCGTCGGGCTGCAGCTGGTGGGCCCTGGCTCGCGCGGCGAGATCGGCGATCGCGCGCGCGATCCCGACGGTGTTCATCGCGTCGGCGTTCTTGATCACCGGGACGATCAGGCCGGCGTCGTAGGAGACCGCGATCGCCATGTGCACGGCGCGCGGCGCCACGATGTCCTCGCCGTCCAGCCGCGCGTTCACGTACGGATACTCCTGGAGGGCGTCGACGGTCGCGCGCACGACGAACGGCAGGTAGGTGAGGTTGAGGCCGTGCTTGGCGCGGAAGCGCTCCTTCTCCTGGGTCCGCAGTCGCACGAGGTGCTCGACGTTGACCTCGACCATCGTCCAGGCGCGGGCCGTGGTCTGGACCGACGCGTGCATGTGCTCGGCGATCGCGCGGCGGATGTGGGTCATCGGCTGGCGTTCCTCGCCCGACGCGACGCCCTGGGTCATGGCCGGCGCGGGCACCGGCGCCGGCGCGGAAACGGCCGCGGGCGCCGCGGGCGCCGGGGGAGCGGCAGGCATCGCGGCGCCTCCTGCCGCGATCGCCTGCTCCACGTCCTTGCGGGTGATCCGTCCGCCGGTGCCCGTGCCGGCGATCGTCGACAGGTCGAGCGCGTGCTCCTGGGCGAGCCGCCTGACCACCGGCGAGACGACCTGCGACTGGGGTCCCCGGTCGGGAAGGGTGGCGGCTGCTGCCGGGGCGGGTGCCGACCCCGCCGAGACGGGGGCGGCCATCGGGGAGGGCGGGGCCTCCGCCGCTGCCGGCGCCGCTGCCGAGGCCGCGGGGGCCGCCGTCACGGCCGTCGCGGCCGCGCCGCCGGTCCCGTCCTCGACGGTCGCCAGCTCGGTGCCGACCGGCACCGTCTCGCCCTCCGGAACGAGGATCTTCGACACGGTGCCGGCCACCGGAGACGGAACCTCCGTGTCGACCTTGTCCGTCGAGATCTCGAACAGTGGCTCGTCGCGGTCGACGTGCTCGCCCTCTTGCTTCAGCCACTTCAGGATCGTGCCCTCGACGATCGTCTCGCCGAGCTGGGGCATCTGGATCGAGGTCATCGAGCCTCCGGGGTCATCACCAAGCGGACAGGTCGTCGACGGCGCGTTCGATGTCCGCGACCTGCGGCAGGAACGCGTCTTCGAGGGTGGGGCTGAACGGGATCGGCATGTTAGGGGGCGCGAGCCGCTTCACCGGTGCGTCGAGATGCTGGAAGGCGCGGTCGGCGATCGTCGCGGCGACCTCGGCCCCGATCCCGACGAACCGGTACCCCTCGGTCAGCACGAGCGCGCGCGAGGTCTTCTCGATCGAGTGCAGCACGGTCTCCTCGTCGAGGGGGTAGACCGTGCGCAGGTCCACGACCTCGAGCGAGATCCCGCGCTGGGCGAGGCTCTCGGCGGCCTCGAGCGCCTTGTGGACCATCGCACCGTAGGTGACCACCGTGACGTCGTCGCCCGGGCGACGTACCTGTGCGACGCCGATCGGCAGCGTGAAGTCGGGGTCGGTCGGGACCTGCTCCTTGATCCGGCGGTAGATCCACTTGTGCTCGAGGAACATCACGGGGTTGTCGTCGCGGACGGCCGACTTCAGCAGTCCTTTCGCGTCGGAGGGGAACGACGGGCACACGATCTTGATCCCGCCTTGGTAGGCGAACCACGGCTCGGGGTTGACCGAGTGGAACGACGACGCACGCACGCCCCCGCCCGACGGTCCCCGCAGCACCACCGGGAGCGGCACGCCGCTGCGGTAGTGGTATCGCGAGAGCACCGTGGTGATCTCGTCGAACCCGCTCGACATGAAGTCCGCGTACTGGAACTCGGCGATCGGCCGCAGCCCTTCCATCGCGGAGCCGACGGCCATCCCGACGATCGTCTCCTCGGCGATCGGCGTGTCGATCACGCGCGTCGGGCCGAACCGATCCAAGAACCCCTCGGTGACCTTGAACGCGCCGCCGTAGACCCCGATATCCTCGCCGAGCATGTAGACGCGCTCGTCGCGTTCCATCTCCTCCCAGAGCGCCTCGGCGATCGCGATCAGGTAGGTGGCCTGGCCGTCGTCGGTGCGCTTGCCCCGCGGCTCGGCGCCGTGGCCGGCCGCGCCCGCCTCGACCTGTGCGGTCCCCATCAGCCGGCCTCCGTTCCGCCGCCGCGCCCGGGGTCGGAGGTCCAATAGCCGTCCTCGACCCACAGTCCCCGCGTGGCGTCGGCGGGCTCGGGGAACGGCGAGGCCAGGGCATACTCGTGGCCCTCATCGAACTCCTGCTCGATCCGCGCCTGCAGCTCGGCGATGTCGTCCTTCGTCATGACGCCCTGCTCGAGCACGTATTCCTCGAAGTTCTTCACGGGATCGTGGTGCGCCATGAAGTCGTCGAGGAGCTCGCGCGCCATGTACTTCGCGGGGTCGTGCCCGGCGTGGCCGCGCCACCGCAGCGACACGGACTCGATCAGGGTCGGGCCGTCGCCGCTCCGCGCGCGATCCACGGCTTCCTTGGCGGCCGCGTAGACCTCCAGGACGTCGCCGCCGTCGACGCGGACGCCAGGGATCCCGTAGGCCGCCGCGCGCTCGGCGATCGTCGGCACCGTGAACTCCTGGGGGTTAGGCGTGGAGTAGGCGAACTGGTTGTTGTTCACGACCCACACGACCGGCAGGCCGAACACCGCGGACGTGTTGATCGCCTCGTGCCAGCGCCCGTTCGAGGTGGCGCCGTCGCCGCAGATCGCCATCGCGACGTGACGCTCGTCCCGGAGCTTGTACGCGAGCGCCGCGCCGCACGCGACCGGATAGGCGATCGGCAGGTGCGACATCACCGTGAACGTCTTGTGGCCCTGCCAGTCGCCGATGTGGCTGTTGCCGTCGCGTCCGCGCGTGTAGCCGTCGATCCGGCCCCAGTACTGCGCCATCACCCGCTTGAGGTCGAGACCCTTCGTCAGCTGAGCGGTGAGGTCGCGGTGGGTCGGGAACAGCGAGTCTTCGGGCGCCAGCGCGAACGCGACCCCCACATGGGTGCCTTCCTGGCCGCGCCCGGAGTAGATCGCGCCGGGCAGGCGCCCCTGGCGGTAGAGGGCCTCCATCCGCTCGTCGAAGTACCGGGCGAGCTTGAGCAGGTGCAGGATCTCCTTGAGCCGGTCCTCGGGGAGCGGCCGGCCGGAGGCGGTGTCGGATTCGAGGGTCGTGGCCACGGGGTTCCTTACGCGGTGTGCAGCGCCTTGCCGGCGAGCGCGAGCATCGCCTCGCCGAAGCCTTCGGACAGTGAGGGGTGGGGGTGGATGTGCGCCGCCACCTCCAGGGGCGTCGCCTCCCACGCGGTGACGAGCATCGCCTCGGCGATCAGATCGGTGACGTGGGGCCCGATCATGTGCACCCCGAGGACCGGACCCCCGCCGGGCGTGTCCGCAGCCGCGGCGACGATCTTCACGAACCCGCCCTCGCCGACGATGTTCGCCTTGCCGATCGCGCGGAAGTTGAGCTTCTCGATCACGACGTCGTGGCCCTGTTCACGCGCCTGCGCCTCGGTGAGCCCCACGCTCGCGATCTCGGGACTGCAGTACGTGACACGCGGGATCGCGACGTAGTCGATCGGGGCGACCGCCTCGCCCGAGGTCCGCTCGGCGACCGCGATCCCCTCGGTGAAGGCGACGTGGGCAAGCTGCAGCGGCGTCGCTGCGACGTCGCCGACGGCCCAGACGTGGGGCGCGGTCGTTCGCAGCTGGTCGTCCACCGTCACGAACCCTCGGTCGTCCAAGGCGACCCCCGCTTCGTCGAGCCCGAGCCCGTCGGTGACCGGTCCGCGGCCGGTCGCGACGAGACAGACCTCGGCGGTGACCGTCGTGGGCTCGTCGCCGACCGCGTAGGTCACTTCGACGCCGTCGCCAGTGTCGACGATCGCCTGCACGTTCGCGCCGGCGGCGGTGGTGATCTTCCGCTTGCGGTAGGCGCGGGCGATCTCCTTGGAGACGTCCTCGTCCTCGAGCGGTGCGAGCCGGGGGAGCGCTTCGAGGAGCGTGACGTCCGCGCCGAAGGATCGGTAGAGCGACGCGAACTCGAGCCCCACAGCGCCGGCGCCGATCACGACGACCGAGGACGGGACCGCGTCGGCCCACAGGGCCTGGTCGCTCGTGACGATCCGGGGGCCGAGCTCGATACGGGGCAGCAACTTCGGCTGGGATCCGGTCGCGATCACCACGTCGGCGACTTCGAGGCGCCGTCCGTCGACCTCCACGGCAGGACCGGGCAGGAGGCGGGCAGCGCCCGTGACCCGCTCGACCTTGCGGCCCTTGACCAGACCCTCGACCCCCGTCACGAGCTTGTCGACGATCGCGGCCTCGAACGCGGTGACGGCCGACCAGTCGGGCTCGCCGGAGGCCTTGATGCCCCATTCGCTCGCGCGGTTCACGGTGTCGAGGACCGCGGCCGACTGCAGCAGCGCCTTGGCAGGGATGCAGCCGCGCAGGAGACAGGTGCCGCCGAGCCGCTCGTCGCGCTCCACGAGGGCAACGCGCTTGCCCAGTTCCGCGGCGCGCAAGGCAGTGGAGTAACCCCCGGTGCCCGCGCCGATCACGACGAGGTCGAACGCGTCTCCCATCCGATGAGCGAGTCTACCCGCGTTCACGGCGAAGACCCCTGCAGGGAACCGGTTGGGCTCCTACGATGCGGAACATGAACGACGACGTCGCGTTACAGCACTCGCCGCTCGAGGCCGAACACGCGGGGCTCGGCGCCAAGCTCGGCCCGTTCGGCGGCTGGTTGATGCCGATCGAGTACGAGGGACCGCTCGCCGAGCACAGGGCGGTGCGAGAGCGCGTCGGCCTGTTCGACCTGACCCACCTCGGCAAGGTGGAGGTCGAGGGACCGGGAGCGCTGGGGCTCCTCCAAGGGGTCGTGTCGAACGACGTGGCCGCCGTGGCGGTCGGGGAGGCCCAGTACAGCCTCGTGCTGAACGAGGGCGGCGGGGTGATCGAGGACCTGATCGTGTACCGCCTCGACGAGGAGCGCTACTTCGTCGTGCCGAACGCCGCGAACACCCAGCGGGTGCTGACGATCCTCGGCGAGGCCGAGGCGCCCGACCGGGTCCACCTGATGTACCACCAGGACTGGTGCTTCCTGGCCGTGCAGGGCCCGGAGGCGCCCCACGTGACGCGCGCGCTGTTCCCGGACGCCAGCGATCTCGGCTTCATGCAGTGCCTGCAGACCGAGTACCGGCGGCGGCCGCTGATCCTCACGCGGTCGGGGTACACGGGAGAGGTCGGCTTCGAGCTGTTCACGTACCAGGACGTGGCGCTCGACCTGTGGCACGAGCTGCTCAAGGGGATGGCCGCCTTCGACGGGAAGCCCTGCGGACTCGCGGCGCGCGACGTCTTGCGCCTTGAAATGGGGTACCCCCTGTACGGTCAGGACCTGTTCGAGACGTCGACCGCGCTCGAGGCGGGGCTCTCGTGGGCCGTCGCGTTGGACAAGGGTCCGTTCCGAGGGCGCGACGCGCTGCTGCTGCAGCGCGAGGAGGGGTTGCCGAGCCGCCTGCGAGGGCTGCGGATGCATGAGCGGCGGCACATCCCACGCGCGCACTACCCCGTGTTCGCCGCGGACAAGGTGATCGGTGAGGTCACGAGCGGGACCTTCTCGCCGCTGCTGCAGACCGGGATCGGGCTCGCCTACCTGTGGCCCGCGGACGTGGCCGAGCTCGGTGATGAGGTCGAGGTCGACATCCGGGGCCGGCGGGGTGTCGCGACGGTGGTCCGACCTCCGTTCGTGGACCGCAACCCGCGCTGAGGTGCGGGCTCAGAGCCCGAGCGCGGGCGAGCGCACCGCGCGGACGAAATCCTGCACGCTCGCGCCGCCGAAGCGCACGTGGTCCATCAGGTCGGCGAGCCGCCGCGCGGCGCCGGGCACGTCGCGCGTGACGGCGACCGCCACGTACAGCCCCGAGCTCGGGATGCCGAGCTGCTTCGCCGGTCCGAACCCCGGCGCGGCTACGAAGTAGGACCAGCGTCGGGCCGGAGCCCCCGCCACCGTGCAGACACCCTCGCCCCGGGCGACGAAGTCGCCCGGAGACGCCGTCGCGCCGTGCACGAAGTCCGGCGCGTTGTCCGCGAAGATCGTGCGGTGCATCGCCGTGCACCCCGGCGACTCGACCAGCCGGTCGAACATCGGGCCGGTCGCCGCGAGGTAGTAGACGTCGCTCGGGAGCCCGACGCGGGTCGCGTCGATCCAGGTGGCGGCGAGCCCGGTCTCCAGCCCCACGGGGCTCCGCCAGCGCTCCGGGTGCGGTGAGGCGACGAACCCGCGGCTCGCGTCCATCGAGACCGCGGTCGCGCGCCAGCCGCCGGGCACGAGGGCCGTTACGGCCCCGTCGGAGACCAACACGAAGGGCGAGTCGGTCGGGCGGACCTCGAGCGCGGCGGGGCCGGGCAGCGGTGGCACCGCGTTGACTGCCGCGCAGCTCGTGGCCGCGAGGCTGACGACGATCCCGACGATGATCCTGCGCACGCTGCGGGTCCCTCGCCGAGGAAGGATAGCCCTTGGGCTCGACGCGTGCCAGCGCCAGATGGCCCCGCCGCCCGAGGCGCTCGGGGGATGCTAGGCCGCCCCGGCGGGCGGCACGTCAAGGTGCGCCCCCTCGTGCGAGGGGATGCAGAAGGAGACGCGTGATCCCCCGCCGGGCAAGGGGTCCGACCACACGATGCCGCCGTGCTCGACGACGACCTGGCGGGCCAGATGCAGGCCGAGGCCCACACCGGCCTTCTCCTTGCGCAGCGTCCCCTCGCCGGTCGAGAACGGCTGCTCGAACGCCCGCATCGCGACCGAGCGGTCGATCCCCTCGCCGTGGTCCGTGACCGCCACCACCACGCCCTCGTCGAGGTTGCGCGCCACCAGCTCGACCGCGCGTCCCGGGGGTGAGTACCGGCAGGCGTTGTCGAGGAGCTCGCGAACGACCCCGCCGATCCTCCCGCCGTCCGCGATCGCCATGAGGGCGTCCGGCACCTGCGCGACGACCGGCACCGAGGGGTACTGGCGTCCGATCTCGTCGACGGCGTGGCGCACGAGCGGCCCCAGGTCGGTGAGCCCGAGCTCCAACGAGAAGGTCCCGCGTTCGAGCTCGGCGACCGTGATCAGCTCGTCCACGATCGCCATCAGCCGGTCGAGCGAGGCCTGCAGCTGCTCGAGGAACTGGTCCCGCTCGCTCTCGGGGACGCTCGGGTTCCGCAAGACGTAGGCGATCCCCTTCGCCACCGTGACCGGCGTGCGGAGCTCGTGGGAGATGTTCGCGAGGAAGTCGGCCTTGGCCGACGTGCCTTTGGAGACCTCGTCACGGATCTCCACCAGCTCCTGCTCGAGCTCGGCGGCCCGCGCCGCGGTCCGCGCCACCTCGTCGCCGAACAGGGTGGCCGCGGAGGGGGACAGGACCACGCTGCCGAGCGCGACGGCCCGGATCGCGGCCACGACGGTCGCTCCTCGGTCGGTCTTCAGCAGGAACGCGGAAGCTCCCGAGGCCAGCGAGGACGTGATCTCCTCGGGAACGGGCCGCGCCGAGCGCGCGACGATCTGGGCCGTAGGGGTCGATGCGTGGAGCCGGCGAACGAACTCGGCGCCGCCGATCCCGTCGATGGAGAGGTCGCAGACCACGACGTCGGGACGCAGGCGCGCGGCCGACTCGATCGCTTTGAAGGCATCGGTCGTGCTCTCCACGAGCAGGTCGGGCGCCTCGCGGAGCAGCTCGTACTGGAGCCGCGCGACCTCGTCGGGCGTGTCGCACAGGAGGACGTTCGTGGTCATCTGCAGGGGATATCGGCCCGGCCGGCCCCTGATTGAGCGCTGCGTGCCGTGCCGCGCCGACGGCACCCGGATCAGCGGACGATGCCGGTACGGATCGCGATCGCCACCGCCTGCGCGCGGTCGTTCGCGCCGAGCTTCTCGAAGATCCGCTCGAGGTGCGTCTTCACGGTGTGCGGCGAGATGCCGAGATCCGAGGCCACCTGCCGGGTGGTGGCGCCGTCGGCCACCTTCTGCAGGATCTCGCGCTCACGCTTGGACAGCGGCGCCGGACGGGACGAGGCGTCTTCGCCTCCGGCCGCCTGTGCCTCTTCGATGAACGTCTTCGTGAGCTGCGGGTGGATCACCGCGTTGCCCTCGAGCGCGTTGCGAGCGGCGTCGACGAGCGCGTCGGGGGAGGCGTCCTTCAAGAGGTAGCCCGAGACGCCGGCCTGGATCGCGTCGGAGATCGCACCGCGGGACTCGTCGATCGTGATCAGGATCACCTTGGTGTCCGGGGAGGCCTCGCGGATCCTGCGGGTCGCCTCGATCCCGCCCATCCCGGGCATCCGGACGTCCATGAACACCACGTCGGGGGTGAGGGAGCGGGCCTGCTCGACCGCTTCCTCGCCGCTGGCGGCCTCGCCGATCACGACCACCGCGTCCTCGGAGAGCTCCAGCGCGGTGCGAAGGCCTTCGCGGGTCACGGGGTGGTCGTCGACGATCAAGGCGCGGATCGGAGGCAATCGGGCTCCTTCCGTGGACGGGGAAGTATGGTGGGACTGCATCATAGGGCTCCGAGACGGGGAAGGTTCTTAAGGTGACGGACGAACAGCCAACCGCGGTCGAGACCCAGCACGATACCCACGCGCAACCGCACGAGCCGGCGGAAGGGCGCGACGAGGGGCTCACCCGCGAACGTGTCCTGCAAGCGCTGAGCCAGGTGTACGACCCCGAACTCGGGATCAACATCGTCGACCTCGGTCTCGTCTACGAGGTCGAGCTCCACGACAATGGCGACGTCGACATCCTGTACAGCCTCACCACGATGGGCTGCCCGATCGGGCCGCTGATCGAGGATCAGATGCGCGCGTTCCTCGCTCCGATCGATGGGATCGGGGAGGTGCGCCCCGAGCTCGTGTTCCGCCCCCCGTGGTCGCCCGAGCTGATGTCCGACGAGGCCAAGGCCGCGCTCGGCATATTCTGAGCCGGACCCGAGCTGGCCTCGCTCGTTCCCTTGACGCCCGCACAGTGGTGCGGTACTTGTTGCACCTGCAAATCCTACTGGGGGGATGGGAAATGATCCGCACGCGATGCCGTGGTCTCGTCGGCGCGATGATCCCGTCCCGGCTCTGCTGTCGGCCCTAGGCACCTCCGCCTGCACCTTCGACGTATCGACAGCCCTGGGCAACCCGGAAGGAGTCACACCGTGACCGACTACGCCAACCCCGACGTGCTGGTCTCCACCGACTGGCTCGAGAACCACCTCGACGATCCCACGATCCGCGTGGTCGAGGTCGACGAGGACACCTCCGCGTACGACAAGGGCCACATCAGAGGGTCCATCTCGTGGAACTGGAGCACCGACCTGCGCACGCCGGTCGGTCGCGACTTCTTGGACCAGGGCGGCTTCGCCGACCTCCTGGCGGACGCGGGTGCGGGCGACAAGACCGTCGTGCTGTACGGCGGCAACAACAACTGGTTCGCCGCCTACGCGTACTGGCTGCTCAAGCTGCGCGGGTTCGACGACGTGCGCCTGCTGGACGGCGGCCGCAAGAAGTGGGAGCTGGAGAGCCGCGAGCTCACCGACGAAGCGCCTTCGTACGAGCGGTCGGAGCACGTTCTGCTCGATGAGGAGCGCCCCGAGCTCCGCGCCCTCCGCGACGAGGTCCTCGAGCGGGTGGGGACCGACGTCGGACTCATCGACGTCCGCTCGCCCGAGGAGTTCCGCGGCGAGATGCTCGCCCCCGATCACCTCCCGCAGGAGCAGTCGCAGGTGCCCGGGCACATCGCCGGGGCCGCGAACATCCCATGGGTCAAGGCCGCGAACGACGACGGCACCTTCAAGGACGCCGACGAGCTGCGAGCGCTCTACGAGGGAGCCGGGATCACCCCGGACCGCGAGGTGATCGCGTACTGCCGGATCGGGGAGCGGAGCTCGCACACCTGGTTCGTGCTGCAGGAGCTCCTCGGGTACCCGAGCGTCAAGAACTACGACGGCTCGTGGACGGAGTTCGGGTCGCTGGTGGGAGCGCCGGTCGAGCTGGGCTGAGTCCTTCCCCCGTGTCTGCGGGGGCCCGCCGGATCATGACCGAACGCCCGATGCGGGCCCCAGGATGCCCTCCGTAGCATCGGGTCGCCGCTTGGTCTCTGGCGGCCCGAGCGCCCCCGGCTCAGGTCGAGGGTCGACGAGAGGAGGGGCCATCGTGTCACGAGGAAAGATGGCGGGCGTCGTCGCCTTCGCGTTGGCGATGGCGTTGTCGTTGCCCTCGGTGGGTACGGCGAAGGTCGCGCGCGAGCGCGTGATCGTCGGGTACCGCCAGGGCACCGACATCGCGGCGGCGGTACACGCCGTGGGCGGGAAGGTGGTGTTCCGCTACCACCTGATCAAGGGAGTGGTCGCGGATGTCCCGGCGGGCTCCTACACCGCCCTGCGGAAGCAGCCCGGCGTGACCTGGCTCCAGCACGACATCACCCGGTCGGTTCAGGGGCTGTACTCGCCCGAGCACGTCTACACGGGCACGCCCGAGTTCATGCCCTGGGGTATCGAGGACGTGCAGGCGAACCAGGTGTGGGACGCGAACCATGATCTGCAGGTCGACACCGGAGCGACGGCTGGCCAGGGCGTCACCGTGGCGGTGATCGACAACGGGCTGGACGCGACACACCCGGATCTCGCGAGCGCTTGGAACCTGTCGCTCAGCGACTGCTTCATCCAGGACATCGAGCCCGCCTGCACCGCGCAGGACGACATCTCGGGTCCTTACCAAGGGCACGGCGTCGCGGCGGCGAGCAACATCGCCGCGCGCGCGAACGGCGTCGGCCTGATCGGGGTGGCGCCCCGCGCCACGATCGTCGCGTACCGCGCAGGCGACAGCGCCTCCGGCAACCTGTCGGACAGCGCGATCCTCGCGGCGATCGAGCGGGCGATCGAGGACCACGTCGACGTCATCAACATGAGTTTCGGCGGTCCCGCCCCGGCTCCGGCGGAGCGCAAGATGCTGGCCGTCGCCTACCTGCGGGGCATCGTGCTCGTGGCGAGCGCGGGCAACGGGAAGGACCACGGCGCGCCGCCACCGGTCAACTTCCCGGCCAAGCTCCCGACCGTGATCGCGGTCGGCGCGGTCGACGACACGAACACGTTGGCCGACTGGTCGAGCTTCGGCAACGGGCAAGAGCTCGTGGCGCCGGGCGTCAACGTGCCGGTGGCGCTCGTCCAGGGAACCGCGGTGGACAGCGCTTTCAAGGTGACGTCGCCGGCCAACGCCGGGACGTTCGACAACGCGGCGATCGAGTTCTCGCCGGTGGGCAGCGCGACCGGCAACGTCGTGTACGTGGGGACGGCCACGACCGACGAGGTGGCTGGGATGGACCTGACCGGCAAGATCGCCCTGATCCAGCGCGGTTCGATCACGTTCGGCGAGAAGGTCGCGAACGTGGCTGCCCGGGGCGCGGACGCAGCGATCATCTTCAACAACGTGCCCGGCACGATCGGCGCCACGCTGGGTTCGCTGGGCGCCGATCCCGGCGATCGAGATGAGCGGCGAGGACGGCCAGGCTCTGCTCGCGCTGGTCCAGGCCGGCACGGTCACGGCGACGATGCAGGTCGCGAACACCGACTGGGCATCGTGGAGCGGCACGTCGTTCAGCGCGCCGCACGTGGCCGGGGTCGCGGCGTTGCTGCTGTCGGTCGATCCGAACCTCACGCCCGAACAGGTGCGCACCGTTTTGGACTCGACCGCGACGGACCTGGGCAAGCCCGGGTACGACTTCCACTACGGGAACGGCCTGGTGAACGCATGCGCGGCCGTCGTGGCGGTTGGGGGTCACTGCGGCTGAGGGCGACCGCTCGCGACGCAGGGACGCATCGAGGGCCGGGGGCTCCGCAACCCCCGGCCCTCACCATCCACGGGCTTGGCTGCGAATCCTACCGACCAGGTAGACTTTGTCGCGAGCGAGCGGCTACGCTCGGAACATCGTCGGACGGCGAGCGAGAGCGAGCGAGGACGCGACATGGTCGTCAGCCAGGAAGAGCACCTCAAGGAACTGAGCAAGGGCTACCGGTTCGACTGGAAGGACCCGTCGCACGCGGTCTTCGAGCCGAAGCGCGGGCTGTCCGAGCGTGTGGTCGAGGAGATCTCCGCGCTCAAGAACGAGCCCGAGTGGATGCGGAAGATCCGGCTGAAGAGCCTGAAGTACTTCGAGAAGCGCCCGATGCCGTGGTGGGGCGCCGACCTTTCCGACATCGACTTCGACAACATCTACTACTTCATCCGCTCGACCGAGAAGCAGGCGTCGAACTGGGACGACCTCCCCGAGGACATCAGGGGCACCTGGGACAAGCTCGGGATCCCCGAGGCCGAGAAGAAGTACCTCGGCGGCGTGAGCGCCCAGTACGAGTCGGAGGTCGTCTACCACAAGATCAAGAAGGAACTCGACGACATCGGCGTGTTGTTCACCGACATGGACTCCGCGGTCCGCGACTACCCGGACCTGGTCCGCGAGCACTTCGGCACGGTCATCCCACCCAACGACAACAAGTTCGCCTCGCTGAACACCGCCGTGTGGTCGGGCGGGTCGTTCATCTACGTGCCGCCGGGCGTGCACGTCGACATCCCGTTGCAGGCCTACTTCCGGATCAACGCCGAGAACATGGGCCAGTTCGAGCGGACGATGATCATCGCCGACGAGGGCTCCTACGTGCACTACGTGGAGGGCTGCTCGGCGCCGATCTACTCGAGCGACTCGCTGCACTCGGCCGTGGTCGAGATCAAGGCGATGAAGGGCGCGCGGGTCCGCTACACGACGATCCAGAACTGGTCGACGAACGTGTACAACCTCGTGACCAAGCGCGCGGCCGCCTACGAGGACGCCGTGATGGAGTGGGTCGACGGCAACATCGGCTCGAAGGTCACGATGAAGTACCCGTCGATCTACCTGCTCGGTCGGGGCGCGCGCGGAGAGATCCTGTCGGTCGCGTTCGCCGGCAAGGGGATGCACACCGACGCCGGCGGCAAGGCGATCCACGCCGCGCCGAACACCACCAGCGTGATCACCTCGAAGTCGGTGTCGAAGGACGGCGGCCGGACCGGCTACCGCGGCCTCGTCAGGGTCGAGCCCGAGGCGCATCACGCGAAGAGCACCGTGCGGTGCGACGCGCTGATCCTCGACGACTTCTCCCGCTCCGACACCTACCCGTACATCGAGGTGGAGGACGAGACGGCCGCGCTCGGCCACGAGGCCACGGTCTCGAAGGTCGGCGACGACCAGCTCTTCTACCTGATGAGCCGGGGCCTGTCGGAGAACGAGGCGACCGCGATGATCGTGAACGGCTTCATCGAGCCGATCACCCGCGAGCTCCCGATGGAGTACGCGGTCGAGCTGAACCGCCTGATCGAGCTGCAGATGGAGGGCTCGGTCGGCTAGCGGCGACACCGCAGACCGAACAGCACGGTACGGCGGAGGACAGGCCGCGGGTCTGTCCTCTTCCATGGAGAGGACCGGGATGACCGAGCAGACGACGTTCGACGAGCGGGCGCTGGCGGCGCTGCCGGAGGGCCCCGCGTTCATCGGCGCGCTGCGGGAGCAAGCGTTCCACGAGTTCCGGGCGTTGCCCGTGCCGTCGCAGGAGACGGAGGAATGGCGCTACACCGACCTTTCGGGGTTCGCGCTCGACTTCGCGCCGTACACGCGAGGCGCTGGACCGCAGGCCGTCGACCGGCACGGCATCCTGGCGGCGACGGGCGTGGTCGGTGAGCGGGCGGGGCTGCAGATCCAGCACAACGGCGACGTGATCTCCACTCAGCGCGCGCTCGGCCTCGAGGACAAGGGCGTGTGGTTCGGCGATCTCGACCGGGCGGTCGCGGAGCGTCCGGACCTGATCGAGCGCCACCTCTTCGACGTCGTCCCGGCGAAGCGAACGAAGTTCACGGCGCTGCATGCCGCGTTCCGCACCGGCGGGACCTTCGTGTACGTGCCGCCGGATGTCGCGGTCGAGTTGCCGTTGCAGACCCTCACCTACGTCGACGCCGACGGCGCCGCGGTGTTCCCGCACACGCTCCTGGTGGTCGGCCGGGGCTCCGAGGTGACGTTCGTTGACCGGTTCGTCTCGCCGGACCTCACGCGGGTGCTGAGCGACGCGATCACCGAGATCGTGGTGGGCGACGGCGCCCACGTCCGGTACGTCTCGGCGCAGGAGTGGGGGGCCGGCGTCACGCACCTCGGGGTCGTCCGTGCACACGTCGGACGCGACGCCGAGATCCGAACCCTCGCGATCGGGTTCGGCGCCGACCTCTCGCGGGTCGAGAACGAGGTCGTGCTCGCGGAGCCGGGCGGCTTCTCCGAGCAGCTCGGCGTGTTCTTCGGCGACGGGCACCAGCACTTCGACCATCGCTCGATCCAGGACCACGTGGCGCCGAACTGCACGAGCGACCTCCTCTACAAGGGAGCGCTCCGCGACGAGTCGCGCGCGGTCTACAGCGGCTGGGTGCACGTCCGCCCCGGCGCGCAGAAGACGAACGCGATGCAGACCTCCCGCAACATCGTGCTGTCCGAGCACGCGAAGGCCGACGCGATCCCGAACCTCGAGATCGAGGCGAACGACGTGCGGTGCGGCCACGCGGCGAGCGTCGGGCCGGTCGACGAGGAAGCGGTCTTCTACGCCGAGAGCCGCGGGATCCCGCACGACGAGGCGGAGCGCCTGATCGTGAGCGGGTTCTTCCAGGAGGTGCTCGACCGCGTCGCGCTCGACGAGGTTCGAGAGAGCGCGGAGGCTGCGATCGCGGCCGAGCTCGGGGGGATCGGCTGATGGGGGCCGTCCGCGTGTGTACACGCACCGACGTGCCCGAGGGCGCAGCGAAGCGGTTCGCGGTGGACGGACGAGAGGTGGCCGTGGTGAACCTCGGCGACGACGGCTTCCGCGCGGTCGACGCCGTGTGCTCGCACGAGCACGCGTGGCTCGACGAGGGCGACGTGGACGTGGACCTGGCGACGATCGAATGCCCGAAGCACGGCTCCACGTTCGACCTGGCGACCGGACGGGCGCGGACCCTGCCGGCGATCCAGCCCGTGACGGTCTACCCGGTCACGGTTGACGGCGACGACATCCTGATCGAGGTGTGACATGAGCGAGACGAACGGCAGCACCCCGGCAACCCTCGAGGTGCGGGACCTGCACGCGAGCGTCGAGGGCAAGGAGATCCTGCGCGGGATCGACCTGGTGGTCCGTCAGGGCGAGATCCATGCACTCGATGGGCCCGAACGGGTCGGGCAAATCCACGCTGAGCAACGTGATCATGGGCCGGCCCGGCTACGTGGTGACGGGTGGCCAGGTGGTCTTCAACGGCGAGGACATCACCGCGCTCACCCCGGACGAGCGGGCCAAGCGCGGCCTCTTCCTCGCGATGCAGTACCCGACCGAGATCCCCGGCGTGTCGGTCGTGAACTTCCTGCGGACGGCCTACCAGTCGATCAAGGGGACCCAGGTCTCGGCGCTCGAGTTCCGCCGGCACATGAAGTCGCAGATGGACCGCCTCGGGATCGAGGACGCGATGGTGCAACGCTACGTGAACCAGGGCTTCAGCGGTGGCGAGAAGAAGCGCAACGAGGTCTTGCAGCTCGCGGTGCTGGAGCCGTCGATCGCGCTGCTCGACGAGACCGACTCGGGTCTGGACATCGACTCGCTCAAGCTGGTCGCCGAGAGCGTGAACGAGCTCGTGGGGCCCGACCTCGGCGTGCTCGTGATCACGCACTACCAGCGGATGCTGAACTACATCACGCCGCAGCGCGTTCACGTGATGATGAAGGGTCGTATCGTTCGCTCCGGCGGGCCGGAGCTCTCCCACGAGCTCGAGGACAAGGGCTACGAGGGGATCCGCAAGGAGCTCGGGCTGGCCGAGGACGCCGCTGCAGACGAGGAGTGAGCCGGTCGTGACCGAAGCCCTGGACGTCGCCCTGATCCGCGAGGACTTCCCGATCCTCGCACGTGAATTCGACGGCAAGCCGCTCGTGTACCTCGACTCGGCGGCCACCGCACAGAAACCGCTGCCGGTGATCGAGGCCGAGAGTGAGTTCTACCGGCGGTACAACGCGAACGCGCACCGCGGGATCTACACCCTCGGCGAAGAGGCGACCGAGCGGTTCGAGGGCGCTCGAGCGACGATCGCGCGCTTCTTCGGTGTGGAGGACCCCGCCCGGCTGGTGTTCACACGCGGGACGACCGAGGCGATCAACCTTGTCTCGCACGGGTGGGGCGGCACGCATCTGCGCGAGGGCGACGAGATCCTCATCACCGAGATGGAGCACCATTCGAACATCGTGCCATGGCAGCTGGCCCGCGATGCGACCGGGGCGACCCTTCGGTACGTGCCGCTCACCGACGACGGGCTGCTCGACCTGTCCGACCTCGGGTCGTTGCTCACCGAGCGGACGAAGGTCTTCGCCGTGACGGGGATGTCGAACGCCCTCGGGACGATCCCGCCGCTCAAGCAGCTGATCGACGCGGCGCACGCCGTAGGCGCCGTGGCGGTCGTGGACGGCGCTCAGTCGGCGCCGCACCTCGCGACCGACCTCGAGGCGCTCGACGCCGACTTCTTCGCGTTCAGCGGCCACAAGATGCTCGGGCCGACGGCCTCGGGCGGGCTGATCGCCAAGCGGGAGCACCTCGAGGACATGGCCCCGATGTTCGGTGGCGGCGACATGATCCGCGAGGTCTTCCACGACCACGCCACCTGGAACGACGTGCCCTATCGGTTCGAGGCGGGGACGATGCAGGTCGCCCAGCAGGTCGGTCTGGCCGCCGCGGTCGAGTACCTGCAGGCGATCGGCATGGACGCGGTGCGTGAGCACGAGGTGGAATTGACGCGCTACGCGATGGATCGCCTGCTCGAAGCCGGCGCCACGGTGTTCGGCCCCAAGGACATGGAGATCCGCGGGGGCGCGGTGAGCTTCTGGTATCGCGACGTGCACCCCCATGACCTCGCGACGATCCTGAACGACGACGGCGTGTGCATCCGCGCTGGGCACCACTGCGCGCAGCTCGTGATGCGGCGGTTCGGGACGCCCGCGACCGCGCGGGCGTCGTTCTACGTCTACAACACGAGGGACGAGGTCGACGCCTTGGTGACCTCGCTCACCAAGGCGGGCGACATCTTCACGTTCTAGGCTCTGTCCGACCGGAGGGACGACACGTGGCGCTCGACGACATCTACAAGGAAGTGATCCTCGATCACTACAAGAGCCCGAGGAACAAGCGGGACCTGCCGGGCGCGGAGCTGTCGTGCACTCGCAACAACCCGCTGTGCGGTGACGAGATCTCGGTGTTCGCCCACGTCGAGGACGGGAAGATCCTCGAGGTCACCTTCCAGGGCGCCGGCTGCTCGATCAGCCAGTCCAGCGCCTCGATGATGACCGAGGCGGTCGCGGCGCGCACCGTGGAGGACGCGCTCGGGCTCGCCGCCGACTTCCGCGGGATGATGGCCGGCGACGTCGAGGCCACCGAAGAGCGGTTCGGCGACCTCGTGGCCCTCAAGGGCGTCGTGAAGTACCCGATCCGGATCAAGTGCGCGGTCCTCGCCTGGGACGTGCTCCAGGAGGCGCTCACGGGCGCCGGCGAGGCGAGCGGGGCACAGGCCCACTCCCTGGATTGACCTGCGCCGCTCGCGGGGCGGAGCGGCGTAGGCTGCGCGTCGTGCGACGCGTCCTGGCCACGTCCCTCCTCGTTGCCGCCGCCCTGATGCTCTGGGCGGCGCCGGCGTCGGCGGCGGAGCGGATCGCGGACTACCGCGTGTGGCTGACCGTAGGCGCCGACGGCACGCTGGACGTGCGCGAGGTCATCGCCTACGACTTCGGCGACGCGCAACGCCACGGCATCTACCGCGACGTGCCGACCACGCTCCGCTACGACCGCACCTACGACCGGAGCTACCCGCTCACCGTGAAGCAGGTACGGATCGGCGACGGTTCGGGCGCGGGGTGGAGCGACGTCCCGTGGACGACCGAGTCCGTCGGCAACGGCGATACGCGGATCAAGATCGGCGACCCGGATCGGACGGTTACCGGCGTGCACACGTACGAGCTCGTCTACCGCGTCGACGGCGCCCTGAACACGTTCGCCGACCACCTCGAGCTCTACTGGAACGCGATCGGCACCGACTGGCCGGCGCCGATCGGCTCGGCACAGGTGCGCGTGCAGCTGCCGGGGACGGTCCTGCAGGTCGCGTGCTTCTCGGGCGCCCAGGGCTCCAGCCTGCCGTGCGAGCGCGCCCGGTCCTCGGGCTCGAGCGCCGCGTTCGCGCAGTCCGACCTGTGGCCCTACCAAGGGTTGACGGTGGTGGTCGCGATCCCGCGCGCGGCGGTGCAGCCGACGCCGACGCCGATCCTCGTTGAGCGCCTCACGTTCGCCAACGCCTTCCGCGTGACTCCGGTGCGCGGCGCCGCCGCCGGGGCGCTCGCGCTGTTCACGATCGGTGGCGCATCCGTCGTGGTGTGGCGGGTGGGACGCGATCGCCGCTTCCGCGGCTCGCAGGTCGATCAGGTGATGGGCGGCGCCGCCGGCGACGAGCCGGTCCCGATCGGCGACGCCGACACGTCGGCGCCGGTCGAGTTCGCCCCGCCCGAGGGGATCCGCCCCGGCCAGATCGGTCCGCTGCTCGACGACGAGGTTGTCACTCGCGACGCGTCGGTGACGATCGTGGACCTCGCGGTCCGGGGCTACCTGCGGATCGAGGAGATCCCGAAGGAGGGGTTCTTCGGCAAACCCGACTGGCGGTTCGTGCGCTTGGCCGAGCTTGGCCCCGATCTGCTCACCTACGAGCGCAAGCTCCTGGACGGTCTGTTCGAGGACGGGGAGCAGGTGACGCTGTCCGCACTCCGGCTGCATTTCGCCGATCGACTGCAGCAGGTGAACGACGCGCTGTACGCCGACGTCGTGAAGGAGGGGTGGTTCCGCGAACGGCCCGACCGTGTGCGCTCGCGGTGGCGGGGCCGGGCGCTCCTCGCGCTGGTCGGGGCAGTGGCGCTGACCTGGTTCTTGGCGACGCGCTGGCACGTCGGGATCGTCGGGGTGCCGGTCGTGGTCGCAGCGCTGGTGCTCTGGTTCGGCGCGAAGCGAGCTCCGGCTCGCACCGCCAAGGGCACCGCGATGCTGCGCCGGGTCCGCGGCTTCCGGACCGTGATCGTGACCGCCGAGGCGAACATGGCGCGCTGGGCCGAGCAGGAGCACGTGTTCACCCGCTACCTGCCCTACGCGATGGTATTCGGGTGCACCGAGGAGTGGGTGCGGGCCTTCTCGGTCCTCGGGCAGACCCCCGCCGAGCTGAGCGCGTGGTACGTCTCGAGCCGGCCGTTCACGTTCGACACGTTCGGGCACGCGATGGACGGGTTCACCGTGTCCACCGCGGGAACCCTCGCCGCGGTCCCCGCCGGCTCGGGGACGAGCGGGTTCTCCGGCGGCGGCGGGTTCTCCGGCGGCGGCGGCGGAGGAGGGGGTGGAGGGTCGTGGTGACGCGTCGGGCGACGTCATGGGCCCGTAGCATGGGCCGGTGCGCATCGTGTTCAGCGAAGATGGGCGGGACTTCCAGCGCCGCGACTGGTCCGACCTCGTCCGGGCCGACCCCGGCGGCAGCTTCTTCCACCTACCGCGCTACCTGAAGCTCTACTGGGAGGAGTTCGGGGAGACCCCAGAGCATCTGCTCCTCGCCTTCGGCGAGGACGAGGCGGGAGAGCAGGTGGCGGCGGTCGCCTTCGAGCGGATCGGGCGGACGCTGCGGTTCCTCGGTGGCACCGAGGTGACCGACTACATGGGTCCCGTCGCGCTCCCGGCGCATCGGACGCAAGCGGCGAAGGAGTTGTGGGCCGCGCTCCTCACGCGCGAGGACTGGGACGAGGCCGACCTGTGGGGCCTTGGCGAGGCGGGCGGCTGGTACGACATGCTGGAGGAGGCCGCGGCAGCGGCGGGGCTCGCGGTGCAGGAGGCGCCCGACCACGACGGCGTCGCGCCGTTCCTCGCGCTCGCGTCAACCTGGGACGCCTACCTCGAAGGGCTCCCCGCGAAGCAGCGCCACGAGCTGAAGCGCAAGGCGAAGAAGTTGGAGACCGAGGCTGGCCCCGTGGCGATCCGCGTGGCCGACGCGGACACGCTCACGCCGATGCTGGACCGGTTCGTGGAACTCCACCGGATGAGCGAGGGGCCCAAGGGCGTGTTCATGGTGCCCGGGATGGAGATCTTCTTCCGCCGACTCGGCGAGGAGTTCCTCGCGGAGGGGACCTTCCGGCTCGCGTTCATCGAGGTGGGGGGCCAGCTCGCCGCGGGCACGATCGGGTTCGCGTGCCACGGCACGTTCTACCTGTACAACTCTGCGTACGATCACACGTGGGGCACGTTGGCGCCCGGCATGGTCCTGGTGGGCGAGGACATCCGCATGGCGATCGAGGACGGGCTCGAGGCGTTCGACCTGTTGAAGGGCGACTACGCCTACAAGTACCGGTTCGGAGCGCTGCCGCGGCGGGTGCGCCGGTTGGTGATCCGGCGCTAGCCGGGAGCGCCGCCGCTACGCGTAGGCCCGGATCGTCCTCAGGATCAGGTCTGCCAAGCCGGTGTCGGCGCCCAAGACGACGGCGCCGGAGTCGAGCACGGCGTCGGGGGACAGGCGCTGGCCCGCCACCAACGCGAACTGCGGGGCGCGCCCGATCAGGACCGCGTCGGGCTTCTTGTTGGGAGGCGGCACTTCGCCGGCGCCCAAGCCCCAGTGCCATGAGCCCTCGCCGGCGCCCTCGAGGTCGATCTGGACGGTGCGGCCACGGGCGTCGTATCCGGCGCGGGCGAGCGCCCACGGGAGCATGCGAACGCCGAGGTCGACCGTCAGGTGCACCGGCCAGTGCTGCCACATCACCTGCCACCCGTTCGCGACACCGTTCGTGGCGCGCATGTCCTCGCCGTGCAGGAACCACTCGACGAGGCGGGACTGGATCAGGTACCGGGGCGCGATCTCGCCGGCGAGCCAGGGGTAGCGCTTCGTCTCCCACTCCTCAGGCGACAGGCGCGCCGCGAATTCGAGCACCGCCTCCGCGGCCTTGCCCCAGACCTCCAGGATCTGGCGGACCTCCATGCCCGAGCGCCGGTTCACGGTCCAGGCGTTCCACCCGTCGACCGAGAACGACCCGTCGCCATGTTGGGTGCGGTACTCCTCGAGCTCTTCGGCGGCCTCGCCAGCGAACAGCTGCGCCGCCGCGGTGTCCGACGCGGCGAGGTGCGCCATCACGTCGCGGTTCCACCAGCCTGCGGCGGCGCTCGGGATCTCCCACGACGACGGCTCCGCGTACTGGATCATCCTGCCGAGGCGCTGCCGTTCGGCGTGTGCGACCCCCAGCAGCTGTTCGCGGTTGACCGTCACGGATGGAGACTCCCTTCCCCTCGGCTGGCCCCGGCTCGCGGCCCAGCTCGCGGCCTTGTGGGCTGCAGCAAGCGGGGCCAGCGACGGCCGGATTGTACAGTCGGGCGATGCATGTCCTGGTCTGCCCCGACAAGTTCCGGGGAACGGCGACCGCCCCGCAGGTCGCCGAGGCGCTCGAGACCGGGTGGCGTCGGGCGAGACCCGACGACGTCGTGCACCTGCTGCCCCTGGCCGACGGCGGCGAGGGCACGCTGGAGGCGCTCGCCACGCGGGAGCCGCTGCGGCGTGTGAGCGTCGCCGGTCCGCTCGGCGACCCGGTCGAAGCCACGTTCGCGCTCCGCGCCGACGGGACGGCGCTGATCGAGTCGGCACGCGCGGTCGGGCTCGACCTGCTGTCACCGGCGCGCCGGGACCCTCGCCGGACCACGACGCGCGGCGTCGGCGACCTGGTCGCGGCGGCGTTGGATGCCGGCGCGCGCCGGATCCTGGTCGGGCTCGGGGGCTCCGCCACCAACGACGGCGGGGCCGGACTCGCGCAGGCGCTCGGGGCTCGGCTGCTCGACGCGTCGGGAACACCGGTGGGCCCCGGCGGGCTCGCCCTGCTCGCGCTGGCCCGGATCGATCTACGCGACCTGGATCCGCGCCTTTCCCACGTCGAGGTGGTCGGGTTGACCGACGTCGACAACCCGCTCACGGGGCCCCACGGTGCGAGCGCGGTGTTCGGGCCGCAGAAGGGGGCGAGCCCGGACGACGTGTGGACCTTGGAACTCGCGCTCGGGCAGCTCGCGGCGGTGGTCCGTCGTGACCTCGGCCTGGACGTCGCGGGCGAGCCCGGGGCGGGTGCCGCCGGCGGCCTTGGCTACGGGCTCTGCGTGTTCCTCGGCGCGCGGCTGCGCTCCGGCGCGGCGACGGTCGCCTCGGTGGTCGGCTTGCAGGAGCTGGTGGCCGCGGCCGACCTGGTGGTGACCGGCGAGGGGGCGCTCGATCCGACCTCGCTCGGCACCAAGGTGGTGGGAGAGGTCCTGCGGATGGCCGAGCTCTGCGGACGGCCGGTCGTCGTCGTGTGCGGTCGCGCCGAGGTGCGTCCGCCCGGTCTCGACGTCGTCGCGCTCGTCGACGAGGTCGGGGAGGACGCGGCGCTCGGCGACGCACGAGGCGCGCTGGTGAGGGTCGCGGAGCGTCTCGCCGGCCGCGCCGGGGCAGCCACGGAGGTGTGATGGCGGGGGCGGTCGAACGCTTCGTGGAGGCAGCCCTGGCGCTGGGCCTCGAGCCCGACGTGCACCGGTTCCCGGAGGGGACGAAGACGGCGGACGACGCCGCGCGGGCGATCGGCTGCGACGTCGCGCAGATCGTGAAGTCGCTCGTGTTCGTCGCCGGCGATGACCCGGTGCTCGCGCTCACCTCGGGACGGCACCGAGTGGACACGGTACGGCTGGGGGCGCTGTGCGGGTCGGGGGAGGCACGGCGTGCCACCCCCGAGGAGGCTCGATCGGCGACGGGGTTCGCGGTGGGCGGCACACCGCCCTTCGGGCACCCGGCGCCCGTGCGGACCTTCGTCGACGAGACGCTGCTGTCCTTCGAGACGGTATGGGCCGCAGCGGGAACGCCCGACAGCGTGTTTCCCCTGGCTCCGGAGGACCTCGTGCGGCTCTCCCACGGCACGCTCGCGGTGTTCAACGGAAGTCCATCGCAAGGGTAGGATTACGGGGTCCGGCCGCCGGGCCGGTGAGGACGCAACCGGAGGAACGATGTTGACGCTGACCGAAGCCGCAGCCGGCAAGGTGAAGGAGTTGCTCGTCGAGGAGGGCCGCGACGACATCGCGCTACGGATCGCCGTGCAGCCCGGCGGGTGCTCGGGTCTGCGCTACGCGATGTACCTCGACGACCAGGTCTCGGACAAGGACCAGGCGGAGGA
The DNA here is from genome assembly GCA_963710985.1 of uncultured Actinomycetes bacterium. GTDB lineage: Bacteria > Actinomycetota > UBA4738 > UBA4738 > HRBIN12 > AC-51. The sequence goes on from CAVQCI010000001.1 coordinate 243,323, forward strand.
GCAGCACGGCGTGCGGCTCGTGATCGACAAGATGTCGGTGCCCTACCTCACGCAGGCGACGGTCGATTTCGTCGACACCCTCGACCAGAGCGGGTTCACGATCGACAACCCTGCCGCGCAGAGCAGCTGCGCCTGCGGGAACTCCTTCCACTAAGTCGGTCACCTGGCGGGTCCGGTGTCTTCCGCAACCCGCCCATAGCCCGCGGGACCGTCGGCCCGGGGCGGCCCCGCTCGTTTCCGGCACCATGAAGACATGGGAGATCGACCGAGCGTCGGTGTTCCCCGGGAGTCACTCCCGAGCGAGACACGGGTAGCGATGGTGCCGGCGCAGGTGCCGGCGCTCGTGAAGGCGGGCCTCGCGGTCGTCGTGGAGACGAACGCAGGCGCCTCCGCCGGCTACACCGACGACCTCTACGTCGCGAACGGCGCCGCGATCGGGGACCGCGAAGCGGCGTTCGGCACCGACATCGTGGTCCAGGTCCGAACCGCAGCCGCCGACCTCGAGCACGCCACCGACGATCTGACCCGCATCCGCCCGGACGCGGTGCTGATGGGCATGTGTGAACCGCTGGATCACGTCGAGGGCGTGAAGACGCTGGCGTCGACCGGGGCCACCGTGTTCGCGCTCGAGTTCGTGCCGAGGATCGCGCGAGCCCAGCACATGGATGCGCTCTCGTCGCAGTCCACGATCGCGGGGTACTCGGCCGTCGTGATGGCGGCCGACCGGCTCCTGAAGATCTTCCCGATGCTCACCACCGCCGCAGGGACGATCGCCCCCGCACGCGCCCTCGTGATCGGGGCCGGCGTGACCGGCCTGCAGGCGATCGCGACCGCGCGCCGGCTCGGCGCCGTCGTCGAGGCATACGACGTCCGGCCTGCGGCGCAGGAGGACGTCGAGAGCGTGGGCGCGAAGCTCGTGCAGCTGCCGCTGGAGCCGGGCGACGCCGAGGACGCCAGCGGCTACGCGAAGGACCTCGGCGAGGCCTTCTACCGGCGTCAGCAGGAGTTCCTGGTGCAGGTCGTGGCGGGGATCGACGTCGTGATCAGCACGGCAGCGATCCCCGGCCGTCCCGCTCCGGTCCTGGTGACCGAGGACGCGGTCCGGGGGATGGGTTTCGGGTCCGTGATCGTTGACGTCGCCGCCTCCCGCGGCGGGAACTGCGCCCTCACCAAGGCCGACGAGATCGTTCGGGTCGACGGGGTGACGATCCTCGGACCGACGAACCTGCCCGCGCACGCGCCGTTCCACGCCAGCCAGCTGTATGCGCGCAACGTCACGAACTTCCTGCTCGCGATGGTGAAGGACGGCGCCTTCGCACCCGACGAGGAGGACCAGATCGTCCGCGAGACGCTGATCGCCCGTGGCGGCAGGGTCGTGCACCCGCGGCTGGTGCCCACGGAGACGCCCGAGGAGGTGTCCGCCTGATGTACGAACGGATCGAGATCGGACTCTTCGTCTTCGTGCTGGCGACCTTCATCGGGTTCGAGGTGATCCGCCGCGTGCCGCCGCTCCTGCACACCCCCTTGATGTCGCTCACGAACGCGATCTCGGGCATCTCGCTGGTGGGCTCGTTGATCCTGGCCGGAGCCGGCGAGACCACGTACGCCACGATCATGGGCGCGGCCGCCGTGTGCCTGTCCACGATCAACGTCGTCGGTGGGTTCGTGATCACCGACCGGATGTTGAAGATGTTCCACCGGGAACGACGCCGGCCTGGGGGTGAGCCGGCATGACGACCGGATGGCGCGACTGGTTCATGCTCTTCACCTACGTCGCGGCAGGCGTCGGCTTCGTCTTCGCCTTGAAGTGGCTGACGCACCCGACGACGGCGCGCAAGGGCGTGCAGGCCGGCGAGCTCGGGATGCTGCTGGCCGTGATCGGGACGCTCGTGCATGCCGAGGTCGTCAACTGGATCTGGATCCTGGTGGCGGTCTTCGTCGGCTCGGCGATCGGTACCGCGATCGGTCTGTTCGTCTCGATGACCGCGATGCCACAGCGGATCGCGTTCTCCCACGCATGCGGCGCTCTCGCCGCCGCCCTCGTCGGCTCGGCTGAGTACATGTTGCGGCAGCCGGACATCGAGCCGTTCACGATGGCGATCCTGGGCCTCGAGATGCTGCTCGGATACCTCACGTTCACGGGGTCGATGATCGCCTTCGGCAAGCTGCAGGGCTGGGTCGTGCCCGAACGGCCGATGGTCTATCGAGGTCAGAACATCGTGAACCTGACCATGCTGGGGGTCGGCGTGGTCCTGGCGGGGGTCCTCACGGTCGACCCGAGCCGCACGGAACTGCTCGTGCCGTTGGTCGTGATCGGCCTGGCGTTCGGTGTGATGTTCGTGATCCGGATCGGCGGCGCCGACATGCCGACCGTGATCTCGTTGCTGAACTCGTTCGCCGGTCTGTCCGGCGCCGCCCTCGGGTTCGCGATCGCGAACCCGATCTTGATCGTGGCCGGCGCCCTCGACGGATCGAGCGGGTTCCTGCTGTCGATCTTCATGTGCCGCGCGATGAACCGGTCCTTCGCGAACGTGCTGTTCGGCGGGTTCGGTCAGGAGCGGAAGACGGCCGGCGCTGTGGAGCACAAGCCGGTGCGGGCGACCACCGCCGAGGAGGTCGCGGTGCTGCTCGACACGGCGAGCCTCGTGATCGTCGCCCCCGGGTACGGGATGGCGGCCGCACAGGCGCAGCACAAGGTGAGCGAGCTCGCCGACCTGCTGGTCCGCCGCGGCGTCGAGGTGGTCTTCGCGATCCACCCGGTGGCCGGTCGGATGCCGGGTCATATGAACGTGCTCCTCGCCGACGCGAACGTGCCCTACGACCGGATGCAGCAGCTCGAGGACGTGAACCCGGAGTTCGAACGCTGCGATGTCGCGCTCGTGATCGGCGCGAACGACACCGTGAACCCCGCGGCGCGTCACGACGAGGGCAGCCCGATCTACGGCATGCCGATCCTCGACGTCGACAAGGCGCGTTCGGTCGTGGTGGTCAAGCGTTCGATGCGCGCCGGGTTCGCGGGCATCGAGAACGAGCTCTTCTACGCGCCGCAGACCTCGATGCTCTTCGGCGACGCGAAGGACGTCGTCGGCGAGCTGGTGCACGAGGTCGGGCGGATCCCCGCGCGCGCGGTCGTCGCCGCCTGACGGTGCACCCGGCACGACCAGCCGACGCGGGTTCTTCCTCGATGCACGTCGATCCCGGGAGTGGTGCGGCCGGCGGACGCGAAGCGGCGCTCACCCGCGTGACCTTCGGGTGAGCGCCGCTTCGTCCAGGTCAGACGGCCACGTACTCCTCGTAGTCGGGGAACCACATCCGTGCGTCGACGGCCTCGGCGATCTCTTCGTCGGAGAACGCCCGGCCGATCCCCGCGTCGCGGGCGACCTTGGCGACCTCGATCGCGATCGATCCGCGACGCTGTGCGCAGCTCCTGCTGCGAGGGGTAGAGCGACCCCTGCGCAGAGTCGTTCCTCGGGGACGATCGCGGCGAGCGACTCGGCCGCGGCGAGGAACATCTCGTTCGTGACCTCGCGCGCCTCGGACACGATCGTGCCCAAGCCGACCCCGGGGAAGATGAACGCGTTGTTCGCCTGCCCGATCAGGTGGGTCGTGCCGTCGAACTCCACCGGCTCGAAGGGGCTGCCGGTGGCTACCAGCGCCCTTCCCTGGGTCCACTTGATGATGTCGGCGGGGAGAGCCTCCGTCTTCGACGTCGGGTTCGACATCGGGAAGATGATCGGACGCTCGGCCGTCTCCGCCATCGCGCGGACCGCCTCCTCGGTGAACGTGCCCGGCGTGCCGCTGGTGCCGATCAGGATCGTCGGCCGCATGTGCCGGATCACGGTCGCGAGGTCGAACCGCACCTCGGGGCTGCAGGCGCCGAACGTGAGGGCGTCCATGGCGGCGGGCCGAGCGCCAGCTCTTCCTTGTCCGCGTCGAGCGGGTCCCGCCCCACGAAGCAGAGCCCGCGGGAGTCGAGCATCGCGATCGAGCGAGCGACCGTCTCCTCATCGGCCCCGTCGCGGAGCATCGCCGAGCGGACCAACCGGGCCATCCCGATACCTGCCGCCCCTGAGCCCAGGAACACCAGCCGTTGGTCGGTGAGCCGGGCGCCGAGGCGACGCAGGGCTGCGAGGACCCCGGCGACGACCACTCCGGCCGTTCCCTGGATGTCGTCGTTGAAGCTCGTGAGACGGTGCCGGTACCGGTCGAGCAAGCGGATCGCGTTGTGCTGCTTGAAGTCCTCCCACTGCAAGACGGCGTGGGGGAAGACCGTCGATCACGCCCTCCACGAAGGCCTCGATGAAGCGGTCGTACTCCTCACCGCGCAGGCGCGGGTGCCGCCAGCCGAGGTACAGCGGGTCGTCGAGGAGCGCTCGGTGTCGGTGCCGACGTCCAGGGAGATCGGAAGGGTCGTTGCCGGGGTGGATCCCCGCCCCGGCCGTGTAGAGCGCGAGCTTGCCGACCGGGATGCCCATCCCGCCGGCGCCGAGGTCGCCCAGACCCAGGATCCGCTCGTTGTCGGTGACGACGATCAGGCGCACCTCGTCGTGCCGCGCGTTGCGAAGCAGGCTCGGGATGCGGTCGATGTCGTCCGGCGTGATCCACAGTCCGCGCGGACGGCGCAAGATGTGGCTGTATTCCTGGCACGCGCGGCCGACCACCGGCGTGTAGACGATCGGCAGCAGCTCTTCGAGGTGCTCGACGAGCACGCGGTAGTAGAGGGTCTCGTTGCGGTCCTGCAGCGCCGCGAGCCCGATGAACTTCTCGAGGTCGTCGTCCTTGCGGTGCAGGTGCTCCATCTCGACGGCGACCTGCTCCTCGATCGTCGTCACCCGTTGAGGCATCAGACCGTGCAGACCGAACCGGTCTCGCTCCTCGTCGGTGAAGGCGGTGTCCTTGTTGAACATCGGCTGTTCGAGGAGATCCGCGCCGCGGAACGGGACCTCGATCCCCGTCCGCTCAGGTGCCTGGACGCTCATGGTGGGTTCCTTCCACTCGTGCGCAGGCGACGGCCCGCGCGCCACCCTCACGTTGGCGCATGCGGAGGCGGGCCCCAACGGGCGAGCGACCCGCGCTCGAAGGGCCTGCCGTCCCCCTCGGGTATCCTCATCGGCGGGTGGATGACGATCTGCAGGCCCCGGTGATCATGATGAGCCAGAACCGCGCCGCGGCCCGCGACGAGGCGCTCGCCGCCGACCACTACCGCGAGGGCAAGAAGATGGAGCGGCTCCTCGAGGAGAACACCAAGCTCACCGAGGAGGTCCATAGCCTCACCGCGGAGATCCACGCGCTCGTCACGCGTTAGTCCGGGTCGTAGGACAGGTTCGGACGGAGCCAGCGCTCCGCTTCGGCGACGCTCTCGCCGAGGCGGCGCGCGTAGTCCTCGACCTGGTCCTTGCCGATCCGCCCGACGGTGAAGTAGCGGGCCTCAGGATGCGCGAGGTATAGGCCGGACACGCTCGCCGCCGGGGTCATCGCGCAGTGTTCGGTCAGGTCGAGCCCGAGCTCGCGCGCGCCCAGGAGGTCGAACAGCCGCCGTTTCAGCGAGTGGTCGGGACAAGCCGGGTAACCGAACGCCGGGCGGATCCCCCGGTAGCGCTCGGCGATCAGGTCCTCGTTCGGACGCCGCTCGGTCTCGTAGCCCCAGGCGAGGCGCGCCTCCTGGTGCAGATGCTCGGCGAAGGCCTCGGCGAGGCGGTCGGCGAGCGCCTTCACCATGATGGCGCGGTAGTCGTCGTGCTCGGCCTCGTAGCGCTTCACCATCTCGTCCACGCCGAGCCCAGCAGTGACGGCGAACGCGCCGACGTGGTCGGACAGGCCGCAGGAGAGCGGCGCGATGTAGTCGGCCAGCGACCGGTCCGGGTCGCCGCCGCGGTCGGCCTGCTGGCGGAGCATCGGGAAGGTGATGCCGTTCGCGAGGACGATGTCGTCGCCCTCGCTGTGCGCGGGCCACAGGCCGAAGACCCCACGAGCCTGCAACGCACCCGAGACCTCGAGCTCGTCGAGGAGCTCGTTCGCGTCGGCGAGGAGCTCGCGGGCCTGCGCGCCGTAGGTGTCGTGTTCGAGGATCTGCGGATAGGAGCCCTTCAGCTCCCACGCCGTGAACAGGAAGGTCCAGTCGATGAAGGGCGCGGAGCTCGGCGACGGTCGGCTCGGCGACGCGGGTGCCGGTGAACGGCGGGAGCGACAGGTCCTCGGCTCGCCACTCGATCGGGGTGCGCCGCTCGAGCGCGACACGGTAGGGGACCAGCGGGGTCCGCTCGCGCTCGGCATGCTGCTCGCGCAGACGGCCCTGCAGCGCTCGGTTCTCGGCGTCGAACGCCGGCTTGCGCTCGGGGTCGAGGAGGGCGATGACCACGCCCACCACCCGCGACGCGTCGTGCACGTGGATGACCTGTTGCGTGTAAGCCGGCGCGATCCGCACGGCCGTGTGCTGGCGTGAGGTGGTGGCGCCGCCGATCAGCAGCGGCAGGTCCATGCCGCGCCGCTCCATCTCCTTGGCGACGTGGACCATCTCGTCGAGCGAAGGCGTGATCAGACCGGAGCAGCCGACGAGGTGGCAGCCCTCCGCGACCGCGGTGTCGAGCAGGACGTCGGCGGGGACCATCACGCCGAGGTCGATCACCTCGTAGTTGTTGCAGCCCAGCACGACCCCGACGATGTTCTTGCCGATGTCGTGGACGTCGCCCTTCACGGTGCAGGACACCTTGCCTGAGGACGCACGGTGCCCCCGGCCGCGACGAGCGCGCGCTTCTCGTGCCTCCATGAACGGCTCGAGGTAGGCGACCGCCTTCTTCATCGCGCGGGCGCTCTTCACGACCTGCGGCAGGAACATCTTGCCCGCGCCGAACAGGTCGCCGACGATCTGCATCCCCTCCATCAGCGGGCCCTCGATCACGTCGAGCGGGCGCTCGTGCTGGCGCGGCCTCCTCGGCGTCCTCGACGATCCAGCGATCGATCCCGTGGACGAGCGCGTGCGAGAGCCGGTCCTCGACCGGCGCGTCGCGCCAGGCGAGGTCCTCCTCCGCGGCGAGCGCCGCAGCCCTGTGACCGTCTCGGCGAAGGTCACGAGGCGCTCGGTCGCGTCCGGGCGGCGGTTGAAGATCACGTCCTCGACGTGCTCGAGGAGGACCGGCTCGGGATGTCCTCGTAGACGTCGAGCTGACCGGCGTTGACGATCGCCATGTCGAGACCGGCGGCGATCGCGTGGTAGAGGAACGCCGAGTGCATCGCGCGGCGGACCGGCTCGTTCCCGCGGAAGGAGAAGACAGGTTCGACACGCCGCCGCACACCTTCACGCCGGGGCAGCGCGCGTTTGATCTCGCGGGCGGCCTCGATGAACGCCTTCGCGAACTCGTTGTGCTCCTCGATCCCGGTCGCGACGGCGAGGATGTTCGGGTCGATGATCACGTCGCTCCGGAGCGAACCCGCTGTTCCAGGAGCAGGCGGTAGGAGCGCTCCGCGATCTCGACCTTGCGCGCGACCGTGTCGGCCTGACCTCGTTCGTCGAAGCACATCACGACGACGGCGGCGCCGAACCGCCGACAGCGCTCGGCCTTGTGCGAGGAAGTCGTCCTCGCCTTCCTTGAGGCTGATCGAGTTGACGACCGCCTTGCCCTGGACGCACCGCAGGCCCGCCTCGATCACGTCCCACTTCGAGGAGTCGATCATGATCGGGACCTTCGCGATCGCCGGCTCGGTCGCGATCAGGTTCAGGAACCGCGTCATCGCCGCCTCGCCGTCGATGCAGGTCGGCGTCCATGTTGACGTCGATCAGGTTCGCGCCGCTCTCGACCTGCTCGCGTGCGACGTCGACCGCGGCGGCGTAGTCGCCCGACTCGATCAGCCGCGCGAACCGCTTCGAGCCGGTGATGTTCGTGCGCTCGCCGACCATCACGAACCCGGTCTCGGGAGTGATGCGGAACGGCTCGAGGCCGGCGAAGGAGGTGACGTGCGCGGCCGCGGGAAGCTAGCGCGGCGCGACGTCGCGGACCGCCGCCGCGATCTGGCGGATGTGCTCGGGGGTGGTGCCGCAGCAGCCGCCGACGAGGTTGACGAGGCCGGCGCGCGCGAACTCGCCCGAGCAGGCGGCTCGTCGTCTCGGGGGTCTTCGTCGAACCCACCGAAGGCGTTGGGCAGGCCGGCGTTCGGGTAGCACGCCACCGGGACCGCCGCCTGGCGCGCGCGAGGGCCTCGACCGCGGGACGGATCTGCGTCGCGCCGAGCGAGCAGTTCACACCGACCAGCACCGGGTCCGCGTGAGCGACCGACGTCCAGAACGCCTCGACGGTCTGCCCGGAGAGCGTGCGGCCGCTCCGGTCGACGATCGTGACCGAGATCCAGCGGGGAAGGTCCGGCGCGACGTCGAGCGCGGCGGCGATCGCGGCCTTCGCGTTCAGGGTGTCGAAGATCGTCTCGATCAGCAGCAGGTCGACGCCGCCCTCGCGCAGGGCGGCGATCTGCTCCGCGTACGTCTCGTAGACCTGCTCGAAGGTGACCGTCCGCAAGGACGGGTCCTCGACCTTGGGGGACATGGACAGCGTCACGTTGAGCGGACCGACGGAGCCGGCCACGAGACCCCCGTGAGGCTCCGCGGAGGCCTTCGCCAGCCGCGCGCCCTCGAGGTTCATGTCGCGGACCGCGTCCTGCAAGCCCGTAGTCGGCCTGGCCGATCGAGGTCGCGGTGAAGGTGTTGGTCGTGGTGATGTCGGCGCCGGCTTCGAAGTAGGCGTCGTGGATCTCCGCGACGATGTCGGGGTGGGTCAGGTTGAGCAGGTCGGGGTCGCCCTTGACGTCGTGGTCGTGCTCGGGGAAGCGCTCGCCGCGGAACCCGCCTCGTCCAGGCCCCGGCCCTGCAGGAGCACGCCCCAGGCGCCGTCGAGCACCACGATGCGCTCGGCGAGGAGCGGCTCGAGGCGGGCGCGGGTGTCCATGGCCTTCGAGCCTACCGGCACGCGCAGGACCGACGGTGCGCGCGGGTGCGCCGTGCGCGGCCGTCCGGGCTAGGCTTCGCCATGAGCCAGGGCCGCCGGACATGCTGCTCCGACGCGGGCCCGGCGCGGCTCGGCGTGCGCCGCCCGAGCAGCCGTCCGCGACGCACCCTGCGGCGAGAACGCGCACGTCCCTTGCCGCCGTCCCACTGTTCAGGCGGCTTCTCGAAAAGCACCTGAACCGGCTCGCGAAGCAGACCGACGAGCTGACGTTCGACCCGGGGGAGCGGATCGTCGAGGAGGGGATGCTAGGCGAGACGCTCTTCGTGGTGCTGCGGGCGCGGCCAAGGTGATCCGCGGGGCACGGAAGGTCGGCGAGGTGTTGCCCGGCGACTTCTTCGGTGAGCTCTCGGCGCTGGACGGCGGCCCTCGCAGCCGCGATCGTGGCGGAGACCCCGATGCGGGTGCTGCGGCTGTTCCGCCGGACGCTCTGCGACCTGATCCACGAGGAGCCCCGGCTCTCTTGAAGCTGCTCGACGGGATCGTCCGGCGGGTCCGCCAGGTCCAGCGCCACTGCGCCGACGCGCTCGGACTAGCCGACGAGCAGCGCGTCGAGCTCCTCGAGCGTCGCGTCGTCCAGCCGCACGTCGCCGGCGGCCGCGTTATCGCGCACGTGGGCAGCGTTGCGGCTCCCGGCGATCGCGCTGGTCACCCCCGGCTGGTGAACGTTCCAGGCGAGGGCGAGCTGCGCCATCGAGATCCCGAGTCGCTCCGCGATCGGCCGAAGGCGCTCCAGCACCGCGAAGACCCGGTCCAGCCGGTCGGGCTCGGTCCATCCTTCCCGGGCGCGCCAGTCGTCGATCGCGCCCGCGCGTCGCGGTGATCGCCCCCGCGAGGAGCCCACGCCGAGCGGGGAGTAGCTCACGACGCCGGTCCCGACCTCGCCGCACCAGCGGATCAGCTCACGGTCCTCGAGCACCAGCATCGAGAACTCCTGCTGCAGCGAGTCGACATGGCGGATCGCCTCGCAGCGCTCGATCAGCTCCCGGTCGAAGTTCGAGACCCCCGCGTGGCCGACCTTGCCGGCGTCCACGAGCTCGGCCATCGCGCCCCACGTCTCCTCGACCGGGACGCCCGTCTCGTCGGGCCAGTGCAGCTGGTAGAGGTCGATATGATCGATCCCGAGCCTGCCGAGCGAGGCGTCGCACGCCGCGCGGACCTGCTCCGGACGGAACCCGCTGCCCTCGGGCGAGGGCCCGACCTTGCTCGCGATCAGGACGCGTCGCGGGCCCGGCGATCGCCTTGCCCACGATCGTCTCCGACACGCCCTTGCCGTAGACCTCGGCGGTGTCGATCCATGTGATGGCGGCGTCGAACCGCCGTCCGCATCGCGTCGATCACGGCCTCTTCCTCGACTCGTTCGGACCCCAGGCGTCGCCGCCCGCCTCCCACGCACCGAACCCGATCACCGAGATCTCGGGGCCCTCGACCCCAGCCGCTTCGTATCTGCATGTCGACATCTCACACATGCGGCACCACGGCATCCGGGGAGCGGCACGCTAGGCTAGATGCTGACGGCAACAACCCCCTACGGAGGAGCCAGGCCTCTCCGGCCGAGCCGCCATGACCAAGACCGTCGAAGAACGAGACCGGGTCGTCGTCCGGTTCGCAGGCGATTCCGGCGACGGGATGCAGCTGACCGGCGACCGGTTCACGAACGCCACCGCGCTCCTCGGCAACGACCTCGCCACGCTGCCGGACTTCCCGGCGGAGATCCGGGCTCCCGCCGGTACGGTCCACGGGGTCTCGGCGTTCCAGATCCAGTTCGCTTCGACCGACATCACGACCCCGGGCGATCATGCAGACGTCCTGGTCGCGATGAACCCCGCCGCGCTCAAGGCCGACCTTCGCAAGGTCGCCCGCGGTGGTTCGCTGATCCTCAACGAGGACGCGTTCACGCAGCGCAACCTCGAGAAGGCCGGCTACACGCAGGACCCGACCGCCGACGGGAGCCTCGACGGCTACCAGGTCTACAAGGTCCCGATGACCACGATCACGGTTCGGGCCGTCGAGGACCTCGGGATCTCCAAGAAGGAGGCCGAGCGCGCGAAGAACATGTTCGCGCTGGGGTTGGTCTCGTGGATGTACGGCAGGCCGACCGAGGCTTACGCTGCAGTGGCTCGAGAAGAAGTTCGGCTCCAAGCAGGAGATCCTCCAAGCCAACGTCGCGGCGTTCAACGCCGGGTACAACTTCGGCGAGACGACCGAGGTCTTCGGCCAGGTGCTCGTGAAGGCCGCGCCGGCCGAGCCTGGGACCTACCGCAACGTCGCGGGGGCGCAGGCGCTCGCCTGGGGGCTGATCGCGCGCCGCGAGCCGTGCCGGCCTCCCCCTGTTCTACGCGAGCTATCCGATCACGCCGGCCTCCGACCTGCTGCACGAGCTGTCGCGCCACAAGAACTTCGACGTGCTCACGGTCCAGGCGGAGGACGAGATCGCGGCCGCGAACATGGCGTTCGGCGCGGCGTTCGCGGGCCAGCTCGGCGTCACCGGCACGAGCGGCCCGGGGCTCGACCTCAAGGCCGAGACCATGGGGCTCGCCGTGATCGCGGAGCTCCCGATGGTCGTGGTCGACGTCCAGCGCGCCGGGCCTTCCACGGGCCTGCCGACCAAGACCGAGCAGAGCGACCTGCTGCTCGCGATGTTCGGCCGCCACGGCGACTCGCCGATCCCGGTGGTCGCGGCGGCGTCCTCGCCGCCGACTGCTTCGACGTCGCGCTCGACGCCGCCCGGGTCGCGATCACCTACCGCACGCCGGTGATCGTGCTGTCCGACAGCTTCCTGCAGAACTCCTCCGAGCCCTGGCGGGTGCCGGCGGTCGATGACCTCCCGGTGATCGACCCGCGGTTCGCGGAGCCCAACGGCGAGGTGTTCCAGCCGTACGCGCGCGACGAACGCCTCGCGCGTCCCTGGGCGATCCCGGGGACGCGGGCCTGCAGCACCGGATCGGTGGGCTCGAGCGCCAGGACGGCACCGGCAACATCAGCTACGACCCCGTGAACCACGAGCGGATGACGCGAGCTGCGGGCCGCGAAGGTCGAGGGGATCGCCTCCGACATCCCGCCGCTCGAGGTCGACGACCCCGACGGCGACGCGGAGCTGCTCGTGCTCGGCTGGGGCTCGACGGCGGGCACGATCCGCGCGGCGGCCCGACGGGTGCGCGAGCGCGGGCGCAAGGTCGCGACCGCTCACCTGCGCTGGGTCCATCCGTTCCCGGCGAACACCGAAGAGGTCGTGACGCGCTACCGCGGGTGCTGATCCCGGAGCTCAACACGGGCCAGCTGTCGATGCTGATCAGGGCGAGGTACCTCGTGGACGCGGTGTCGTTCTCGAAGGTGCAGGGCCTCCCGATCTGGGCCGACGAACTCGAGAACGGGATCTGGGGGATGCTCGATGACTGACGTGCAGCCGAGGGCGACGCGACCGGTGTGGCCACCCTCACCAAGAAGGACTTCACCTCCGAGCAGGAGCCGCGGTGGTGCCCCGGCTGCGGCGACTACGCGATCCTCGCCGCGGTCCAGGGGTTCATGCCCGAGCTCGGGATCGAGCCGCAGAACACGGTGTTCATCTCGGGGATCGGCTGCAGCGGCCGGTTCACCTACTACATGGACACCTACGGGTTCCACGGGATCCACGGGCGCGCGCCGGCGATCGCGACCGGCGTCGCCACGGCCCGTCCGGACCTCAGCGTGTGGGTCGTCACCGGCGACGGCGACGCTCTGTCGATCGGCGGGAACCACCTGATCCACGCGCTCCGGCGCAACGTGAACCTGAAGATCCTGATGTTCAACAACCAGATCTACGGGCTCACGAAGGGCCAGTACTCGCCCACCTCGGAGGTCGGGAAGGTCACGAAGTCGACACCGTTCGGCTCGGTCGACCGGCCGTTCAACCCGGTCGCGCTCGCGCTCGGGGCGGCGGCAACGTTCGTGGCACGCACGATCGACAACGACCGCCAGCACCTCACCGAGACGCTCCGCCAGGCCGCCGCCCATCCCGGCGCGGCCTTCGTCGAGATCTATCAGAACTGCAACGTGTTCAACGACGGCGCCTTCGACCTGCTCCGCGACAAACCGCAGGGGGCGCACAACCAGATCCGCCTGGTCGACGGCGAGCCGATCCTGTTCGACGACGGGCAGCGCTGCGTGCGCGTGGGGGAGAACGGCCGGCTCGTGGTCGCCGACGTCGCCGACTCCGATCCTGCCTCGATCGTCGTGCACGACGTGCACGGGCGCCCGTCCCTCGCGTTCGCGCTCGCCCACGTGTCGAGCGGGCCGACCGAGCCCACCTGCATCGGCGTCTTCCGCGAGGTGCAGAAGCCGACCTACGGCGAGGCGGTGCACGAGCAGCTCGCGCGTGCGAAGGAGCGATTGGGAGCGGGGGACCTCGAGAAGCTGCTGCTCGGCAGCGACTCCTGGACGGTCGGCTGAGGCCCGCCGGCTGAGGTGGCCCGCCCGCTAGGCGGGTCGCCTCCGGCGGGCGGAAGCGCGCGAGCGCCGCCTCCGAAGCCCGCTCGACCTGTCGCAGCTCCTCCACGAGCGGCGGAAGGGCCTCCAGGAACGCGTCCACGTCGGCCTCGCTGGTGCCCGGCCCCGATCCCGATCCGGAACCCTGAGGTCACCGGGGCGCCGATCCGCTCCAGGACGGGGGACGCGTCCTCGGGGCGTCCGCTGCACATCGAGCCCGACGAGAGCTGGAAGCCGCGGTCGTCCAGGGCCATCGTCAGCGTGGCCGGGTCGAGCCCTTCGACCGTGAAGCAGACGAGGTGCGGGGTCCGGTGGGTCGGATGGCCGAGGACCGCGGCCCCGGGCACCGTCGTCTCGATCCGTTCGCGCAGCCGGGCGGTGAGCGACCACTGCCGCGCCGCCTCGTCCGCCATCGTGGTGAGCGACACCCGCAGCGCGGCCGCCATCCCCGCGATCCCGGGGGTGTTCTCCATCCCCGCCCGGCGCTTGCGTTCTCGGTCGTCGCCGCACGGGTAGGCGGCGATCCCGACCCCGCGGCGGACGTAGAGCGCGCCGACGCCGGGTGGACCGCCGAACTTGTGTCCCGACAGCGACAGCAGGTCGACCCCGAGCGCGTCGACGTCGACCGGGAGGCGCCCGACGGTCTGGCACGCGTCGGTGTGGAACCGCACGCCGGCCTCCCGCGCGAGCCGCGCGGCCTCGCCGATCTGCTGCATCGTCCCGAGCTCGTGGTTCGCGTGCTGCACGCTCGCGAGCAGGGTGCCCGGGACGCGGATCTCGTAGGCGTAGACGTCGAGGTCCACCCGCCCGTAGGCGTCGGTGGGGATGAGCACCACCTCGAAGCCGTCGCTCTCCAGAACGTTACAGACCCCGCCGACCGCCGGATGCTCCACCGCGCCCACGACGATCCGGGTGCCGAGCTCGCGCTGCGGCGCGGACCGCGCCCCAGATCGCGAGCGCGACCGACTCGGTCCCGCCCGAGGTGAACACGAGCTCGTCGGCGCGAGGCGCTGATCGCCGAGGCGATCGTCGCGCGCGCGTCGTCGAGCAGGGCGCGAGCGGCACGCGCGGGCCCGTGCAGGTGGAGCGGGTCGCCGGTCCGATCGAGCGCGTCGATCAACGCCTCGCGCGCCTGCGGGAGCAGGGGCGTGGCGCTCGCGGCGTCGAGGTAGACGTCGGCCGTCATCCCCCCAGGCTACGGCGTGGCCGGCGCATGGCCCCGCAGGAACAGCCCCCAGTAGGCGACCGCGGCCACGATCCCGCCGGCGACCGGTCCGAGCAGGAACACCCACCAGGCGGCCCACTCGCCCGACACGAGCGCGGGACCGAACCACCGTGCGGGGTTCATCGCGGCGCCGGTGAGGCGTTCGGTCGCGAGCACGCCGAGCGTGACCGTGAAGCCGACCGCGAGGCCGGCGATCGTCGAGGAGGCGCCACGCTCGTCGACGATGCTCGCGAAGTAGGCCCACACGACGAACGCCGTGGTGAGCGCCTCGACGAGGGTCGCTTTGCCGAGCGCCAGCGTCGGCGCGACCATCGGGGTCCCGCCGCCGACCTGAGCGAAGAGCGAGGGGTCGATTCACCGCAGGGCCAGCGCCGCGAGGACGGCCCCGGCGGTCTGCGCCACGAGGTAGACGGCGGTGCGGCCCGTGGACGACTTCCCGGTGACCCACAGCCCGACCTGGATCGCGGGGTTGAACACGCCGCCCGACAGGTGCGCCATCAGCGAGACCATGACCCCGGCGGCCAAGCCGTAGGCGAGCGCGATCTCGAGCACGGTGCCGCCCGACATGATCGATCCGAGCGGCGAAGAAGAGCAGCGCGAAGGTCCCGATGCATTCGGCGACCGCCGCCTTGCCCGTGTGTGCCACGTGGGTCTCCTCGCGCTCGTCGCCGGGACGCCGCGAGCCTACGCGACGCCCGTGAGCGGGACAAAGACCGCAGAAAAGCGCGTGGTAGCCTGCCGCGCATGGAGGTCCTGCTCGTGTCGCCCGACGCCGACTCGCGCGACCTGATGGCCCTCGCTGTGCGCAGCATCGAGCGCCGGCTGCACGGTGAGCTCCGCTTCCGGGCAGCCAAGGACGGCGAGCTCGGGATCCAGGCGGCCCGTCGCGACCGGCCCGAGATCGATCGTCGCTGACGAGCTGGCATCGCGCGCGGGCGCGTTCGCGCTGACGAAGACGCTCCGCGACGACGCCGTGCCGTTCGTGGGTGTGGTGCTGATCCTGCTCGAACGCAAGCAGGACACGTGGCTGGCCAAGTGGTCGGGCGCCGACGCGTGGTTCGTGAAGCCGGCCGATCCGTTCGAGGTGGCCGACCGGCTGTGGGAGCTGTTGGGCGAGCGAGGGTTGCTGCCCCAGGAGGAGCGGGTGTGAAGATCAAGGGCACGTGTAAACGATGCGGCCGGACGTTCATGGCCGAGCAGGTGATCGACGGGGGCGGCACGTGCCCGTGGGACGGCGAGCCGTTCACCGCGGACTACGCCGCGGTCCTGGTCGAGCTGCTGCGAGAGGTCGAGGCGGCCGGCTCGCGCCTGGAGCGGGCCCTCGACGGGATCGCCGACGTGGCGCCCGAGTTCACGCTCGACGCGGAGACGGTCCTCGGCAAGCTGCGCAACGACCTGACGCGCCTCGAGCAGAACCTGGTCCGCCAGGGCTGAGCATCTGGGACGAGGGAGGCGCCGTGGGCTTCAACGCGATGCAGCCGGGCAAGATCAAGCGGGCCGACCTGCTGTTCCTGCTCGCCGCGGTGGTCGTGATCGCCGCCCTGCTCGCCTGGGCCTTCTTCGGGTGAGCGGCACCGGGGACCCCGCGACCGCCGCTTTCTGCTACCTGACCACGACGGGCCGCGTCACCGGTCGTCCGCACCGGATCGAGATCTGGTTCGCGGTGCATGACGGCGTCGTGTATCTGCTCGCGGGCGACCGCGAGCGCTCGGACTGGATGCGCAACCTGATCGCGTCCTCGGAGGTGCTGCTCGAGCTCGCGGGCGAGCTGCGGCCCGCGCGCGCCCGCCTGGTGGCCCCGGACTCGGAAGAGGACGCCCTCGCGAGGCGCCTCCTGGTGGAGAAGTACCAGCCGGGCTACGGCGAGGATCTCTCCGAGTGGGGACGCACGTCGCTCCCGGTGGCGATCGAACGGTCCTGAGGCCGTATCGACGCCGACGCGTCAGTCCTCGTCGAAGCCGATCGAGAACATGCGCTCGAGGTCGTGCTTCGAGTAGACCTGGAACGCGATCAGGGTCTCGGTCCGGTCGACGCCCTCGATCTTCGCGATGCCGCCGGGGATCACCTTGGCGAGGTCGTCGTGCTCCGCGACGCGGACGACCGCCACCAGGTCGAACTCACCGGCCACGGAGTAGACCTCGGAGACACCGTCGAGGTCCGCGATCGCCTGGGCGGCCTCGGGGATCTCGTCGATGTCGCATTGGATCAGGACGACGGCATGCACACTCATCGGGCGGACCTCCTTCGCGTCAGGCGCGCTCGAGGACGACGGCGAGCCCCTGCCCGCCGCTGATGCACAAGGTTGCGAGCCCGAGGCTCTTCCCGGTCGCCCGCAGCTCGTAGGCGAGCGCCAGGATGATCCGCGCGCCCGAGCAGCCGATCGGGTGACCGACGCTGATCCCCCCGCCCTTCAGGTTCAGTTTGTCGCGGTCGAACTTGAGCTCGCGCTCGCAGGCGATCACCTGCGCCGCGAACGCCTCGTTGAGCTCGATCAGGTCGAAGTCCGCCATCGTGAGGCCGGTCTTCTCGAGCACCTTCCTCGTCGCCGGGACGGGGCCGATCCCCATGATCTCCGGTGGGACCCCAGCCCACGACATCGCGACGATCCGGGCGAGCGGCTCGCGGCCCTCCGCCTTCGCGCGCGATCCGGACATCAGCACCATCGCGGCGGCGGCGTCGGTGAGTCCGGACGCGTTGCCGGCGGTCACGGTGCCGTCCTTGCGGAAGACCGGCTTCAACTTCGCGAGGGTCTCGAGCGTGGTCTCGGGCCGGGGATGCTCGTCCTGGGTGACCGTGATCGGCTTGCCGTGCAGCGTGGTCTGGACAGGGAACATCTCCTCGGCGCGGCGCTCGGCGCCGCTCGCCGCCTTCTGCTGGGACTCGAGCGCGAAGACGTCCTGTTCCTCGCGCGAGATGTCGTACATGTCGGCGAGGTTCTCGGCGGTCTCGCCCATGATCAGGCCGCACAGCGGATCGAGCAGGCCGTCCTTGTACATCCCGTCGAGGATCTCGGTGTCGCCCAGACGCTGGCCCATCCGCAGCTGCGGCAGCAGGAACGGAACGCGCGTCATGTTCTCCATCCCGCCGGCGAGCACGACCTCGGAGTCGCCGAGCGCGATCTGCTGGGCGCCGAGCTGCACCGACTTCATGCCGGAGCCGCACGCGATGTTGACGTTGTAGGCGCTGACCTCGATCGGCACGCCTGCGCCCACGCTCACCTGGCGGCCGGTGTTCGGGCCGTTCCCAGCCTGGCGGGCGTGGCCGATGATCGTCTGGTCGATCTGCTCCGGGGTGACGCGGGACCGGTGCATCGCCTCCTGCGCCGCCAGCACGCCGAGATCGACCGTGGGCGTATCCGCGAACGAGCCGAGGAACTTCCCGACGGGCGTCCTGGCGCCTTCGAGGATGACCGCGTTCTCCATGCGGACCAGTCTAGCCGGGAGCAGAACCTGGCCCGGGGCGGTGGACGCGCGCGAAGCGGCGTTCAGGAGCGACGATCGCGGTCGGTGCGCTCCGCGTCGCGTGTGGACCGAAGGATCCGCGCGAGGTCGCGGCCGCCCGCGACCGGCTCCGACGGAGCGACGTCGCACCCCTCCACGCGCGGGGTGTGCCGGCAGACCCACGACCGGACGGCGGCCAGCTCGTCGGCGCGCTCGCGCGGGCAGGGCGGGGCGAGTGGCGGCGGGGCGGAGGCGTCGAGCGTCGTGGTGAGCGCGCCGCGGCGAAGGGTGAGGAGGGTCCCCGTGGGCGCGCGCAGGCGGAGGGTGCCCACCGTGAGCCAGGCCTCGACGCGGCGGCGCCAGAGGGCCTCGGCGATCGCGCGGAGCCGATCGCGGGCCAGGGCGGCTTCCTCGAAACGGTCTTGCGCGGCAAGGGCATGCATCCGTCCTTCGAGCGTGCCCAGGAGCGTGGAGGGATCGGCGAGCGTCGCGACGAGCGCGCCGACGAGGTTCCGGTACGCGCCGTCGGTGGTCCGCCCGTCGCACGGCGCGAGGCAGCGGCCCATGTCGGCGAGCGCGCACGGCGCGAACCGGGTGCTCGCCCCCATCGCCCGCGTGCATCGCCGGATCGCGAACGCCTCCTCGAGCCCCTCCTTCGCCAGACGGGCTCGCGCGGAGTTCGGGAAGGGGCCGAGGTACGCGCAGCCGTCACCGCTGGCGGCCGTGCGCACGACCTTCACGCGCGGCCAGGCCTCGGACGGGTCGAGCTTGAGGTAGGCGTAGGAGCGCCAGCGTTTCCCGCGGCGGTTGTACCGGGGTTCGTGGTGCGTGATCTGGCGGGCCTCCACCACCAGCGCCTCGAGCTCACCCGTCGGCGTGGGCACGGCGTCGACGCTCGCGACCTCGTCGAGCATGTCTTGGATCTGTTTGCGCTCGTCACCGTAGAAGTACGACTTGACGCGGGTCTTCACCTGCGTCGACTTGCCCACGTACAGGACCCGGCCGTCACGCGCCCGGAAGCGGTAGACGCCGGCTCCCGGCGGGAGCTGCTCGGCCATCGCGATCTTGCCGAAGTTCGGACGACCGCGCGCCGAGCACGCGACGTAGAGGTCGCCGAGGGTCGCGATCCCGAGGCGCGCGCCGAGGTCGAGCAGACCGTGGAGGACCTCGCCGCAGGCCTCGGCATCGGCGAGCGCCCGATGGCAGGGCTCGGCGCGCGTGCGGAAGTAGCGGGCGAGCGTCGCGAGGCGGACGTTCGGCACGTCGGGCCAGACGACGCGACGGGCGAGCTTCGCCGTGCACACGGGCGGGCCGGGCAGGGCGGGGCGGTCCGAGCGCGCGAGGCTGGCGTTCAGGAACGAGAAGTCGAAGCTCGCGTTGTGCGCCACGAACGTCGCGCCGCGGGCGAACTCCAGGAACGAGGGGAGCACCGCGTCGATCGGCGGCGCATCGGCGACCATCCGGTCGTCGATCCCGGTGAGGTGCACGATCGAGGGGGGGATCCGGCGCGCCGGGTTGACCAGCGTCTGGAAGGTGGCCAGACGCTCCCCGCCGCGGAGCAGCACGGCGCCGATCTCGGTGATCGCGGCGTCGACCGGCGAACCGCCCGTGGTCTCCAGGTCGACGGCCACGAACGTGACCTCGTCGAGCGGCACGCCGTCGGCGAGCGTGGTCTGGAACGGCTCGAGCAGCATCGACGCCTCCGCATGGTCCCCGGGCACGGGAGGAGCACCGTATCGAACGGGTGTTCGGACAGCAAGCACCCGGGCCCGCGAGACAGAGGGATCGGCGACCACGCACGGATGGTGCACGCCGGCACCGACACGCGAGGCCGCCCTTCGTTCGACGGCCCACGGACGCGTTCGGCGCTAGAGCGTGAAGCGCAGGCTCTTGCTGCTCTTCAGGTGGGTCGCGTCTCCCTTGAACCGCACGGTGAACCGGTACGTGCCCTTGGTGGGCCGCGCGAACGCCGCGACGTAGGAGGCCACGCCGCCCGTCGCGTTGGTCGTCTTGACGGTCCGCTTGGCGACCATGACCCAGGTGCCGCCGGTGCGCCGACCGAGCGACACCGTGATCGCCATCCCGTCCACGGCGCCGCCCGCGAGCGTGCCGCGCGCCTTGATCTTCGCCGGCTTCTTCACCAGCTTGACCGTGAGCCTCGTGGGTCGCGGGTCGTCGTTCTCGATCGTGCCCACCGCGTGGCCGTCGAGGAGCTGGACGTCCGAGACGGCGGTCAGGTCGACGAACAGGGTCTCGTTGGGCTCGTAGGCGGTGTCGCCGTTCACCGCGACGGTGACGGTCTTCGAGGTGTCGCCCACGGCGAACGTGAGCGTGCCGGCGACCGCGGTGTAGTCGCCGTCCGCGGTGGCCGTGCCGCCGCTCGTCACGTAGCGGACGACGGCGGGTAGCGCGGTCGCGCCCACGAGCGTCAGCGTGAACGTCAGCTCGGTCGTCCCGCCGTCGCCTTCCAGGACCGAGGCGTCGCCGATCGAAACGCCCGGCTTCGGGTCGTCGTTCGAGATCGCGGCGGTCGCCGCCGACGTGCCGAGCGAGGCTCCGGAGACGTTGGACAGCACGACCGAGAAGCCCTCTTTGCGTTCGTAGGTCGTGTCGCCGTTCAGGGTGACCGTGACGCTCTTCGAGGTCTCGCCGGAGGCGAAGTTGAGCGTGCCGTTGCCGGCGACGTAGTCGGCATCCGCGACGGTGGCGGTGCCATCCTTCGTGGCCCAGTCCGCGGTGACGGGGAGGGCGCTCGCCGAGGAGAGGGTCGCCGTGAGCGTGGTCGTCGTCGTCCCCGAGTCGCCCTCGGCCACGGGGGTCGCGTTCGCGATCGAGAGGGTCGGGAGCGCGTCGTCGTTCGTGATCGTCCCGGTGCCCGTGGCGGTGCCGATCGTGGCGCCGCTCGGGTTGGACAGCACCACGGTGAACGTCTCGTCGGTCTCGTAGATCGCGTCGCCGTTCAGGGTGACCGTGACGCTCTTCGAGGTCTCGCCGGGGTCGAAGGTGAGCGTGCCGTTGCCGGCGACGTAGTCGGCATCCGCGACGGTGGCCGTGCCGTTCCCGGTCGTCCAGTCCACGCCGGCCGGCAGCTCGGTGGCCCCGGTGAGCGTCACGGTGAACGTCGCCGTGGTGGTCCCGGCGTCGCCCTCGGCCACCGGTGTCGCGTCGGCGATCGAGATGCTCGGCGCCGCGTCGTCGTTCCCGATCGTGGCTTGACCGGTCCCGTCCGGGACGGTCGCGTCGCTCGGGTTGGACAGCACCACGGTGAACGTCTCGTCGGTCTCGTAGGTCGTGTCGCCGTTCAGGGTGACCGTGACGCTCTTCGAGGTCTGGCCGGGGTCGAAGGTGAGCATGCCGTTGCCGGCGATGTAGTCGGCGTCGGCCGTGGTCGCCGTGCCGTTCGCGGTCGCCCAGTCCACGGTCACCGTCCGACCGCTCGCCGCGTCCAGGGTCACCGCGAAGGTCGCCTGGACGGTGCCGCTGTCGCCCTCGGTGACCGTGCCGGCGTCACCGATCGACAGGTTGGGAGAGGGGTCGTCGTCGAGGATCGTGCCGGTGCCGGAGGAGCCGAGCGAGGCGTTCGTCGCGTTCGAGAGGTCGAGCGCGACGGTCTCGTCGGCTTCGTTCAGGGTGTCGCCCTCGACGGTCACGTCGACCGTCTTCACCGTGTCTCCGGCGAGGAACGTGAGGATCCCGTTGCCGGCGGTGTAGTCCGAGGGCGCGGTCGCGGTGCCGTCCGCGGTCGCCCAGTCCACGGTGACCGTCTGACCCGAAGCCACCGACAGGCCGACGTCGAACGTCAGCGTGGTCGTGCCCGCGTCGCCCTCGGTCACCGATGGCGCGTTCGTGACCCCCACGGACGGGACCGGGTCGTCGTCCGTGATCGACGTGGTGGCGCTGGCGGGCGCCTGGATCGACACGGTCGGCGGCGCGCCGCCCGCCAGCGAGATCGTGAAGCCGAAGGTTTCGGCCGCCTCGTTGAGTGCGTCGTCGACGATCGGGACGTTGACGTTCGTCGTCGTCGTGGCGGGGGTGAAGCTGGCCGTGCCGCTCGTGGCCGTGTAGTCGTCCGGCGCGACGGCCGTGCCGCCGGCGGTGGCGTAGTCCACCGAGAACGTGGCACCGGTACCCGTATAGGCGATCGTGAACGTGGCCGTGCCCGCGTTCTCGTTGACGGTTCCCGGACCCGTGAGCGTCACCGTCGAGCTGGCCGCGTACGCCGGCGACGGGAAGCCCAGCACCAAGAGCGTCAGCGGGACAAGCATCGCCACCGCGCGGACGAGGTGGCGCGGTACGAGCCTCATCGAACCTCCGTTCCTGGGCGGAGCCACGCCCGAACCAACCCTTCAGGGATGCATCGGAAGGCCAACGAGGGCACCTTACGGGCGGGAAGGGGGGTTCCCCACTACCGGACGGCAGGTATCGGGCGGGACCGCCTCAGGGGTAGAGGGCGCGCTCGACCAACAGGGCCAGCAGCTGCTCGATCGCGAGGTGGCACTCCTGGATATGGGCCGTCACGTCTGAGGGGACGCGCACGGCGACGTCGGCGAGCGGGGCGAGCTTCCCCCCCGAGTCGCCGGTGAGCGCGACGACGCCGATCCCGGCGCTCCGCGCTTCCTCGGCGGCGCGGAGCACGTTCGCCGAGTTGCCACTGGTGGAGATGGCGATCAGGCAATCCCCGGACCGACCGATAGACGCCACCTGCCGGGAGAAGACACCCTCGATCCCGAAGTCGTTCGCGATCGCGGTGAGCAGCGAGGTGTCGGTGGTGAGGGCGATCGCGGGGATCGAGGGACGCGGATGGTCGACCGTGAGCGTGCTGACGAACTCGGTGGCGAGGTGCTGGGCGTCGGCGGCGCTGCCGCCGTTGCCGCAGATCAACAGCTTGCCGCCGTCCTGCAGGGTCCGCGTGAGGAGCGCCGCGGCCGAGGCCACGTCGTCGAGGCACTTCTCCTCGACCCTCCCGACGAGTCCGGCCAGCGTCGAGAAGTAGCCCCGTGCGGTTTCACGCGTCGCGTCGGCGTCCATCATCCCGTTCGGCGTCCTCGTCGGCGGCCATCAGCGTCGCGATGATATCGGTCGCGGCGGCGAGGTCGGCGACGACGTGGTCGGCGAGCGCCGCGGGCGCCTCGGCTTCCTCCTCGCCATGGCCAGTGCGCACCAGGAACGTCGTGGCGCCGATCGCCCGGCCCATCCCGACGTCGCCGGCGTGATCGCCGACGACGAACGACGTCGCCGGATCGAACCCGAACCGGCGCGCGGCCTCCTCCGCCATCCCGGTGCCCGGCTTGCGACAGTCGCACCCGTCCTCGGGGCGGTGCGGGCACCACAGGATCGCGTCGACCTCCGCGCCTTCGGCGGCGAGCAGCGCGGCCAGGCGTGCGTGGATCTCGGCGAGCCGCTCCTCGCTCAAGAGCCCGCGCCCGACGTGCGCCTGGTTCGTGACGACGACGACCCCGAGCCCGAGCCCCCGGAGCCGCACGATCGCCTCGGCGGACCCGGGGATCAGCTCGACCTCTTCGGGAGCTTGGAGATGGTTCCGCTCGACGTTGATCGTGCCGTCGCGATCGAGCAGCACGAAGCGACGGCTCATGCGTCCGGCGCCCAGACCTCGCCTCCGCGCGTCGCGCGCACGCCCTCGGGGCGGAACCGGAAGGCCGCGAACTGCCCGCCGAGGCGTTCGAGGGCCGCGCGGACGTCGGGCTGTGCGTGCGGCCGGCAGGCGATCAGCAGGTACCCGCCACCTCCCGCCCCGCAGAGCTTGCCGCCCGAGGCCCCCGCGTCCCGTGCTGCGGCGAGCATCGCCTCGATCGGCGTGTGCTCGGCCACGTGCGGGTTCATCATCTTCTTGGCCTCAAACGCCTCGTGGAGCATCCGGCCGAGCGCGTCGACATCGCCCTCCTCCACGGCGTGCCGCATCGCGTAGGCCATGTCCTGCAGCCGCTTCATGCCGAGGTGCGTCTCTTCCCGGCCCTCGCGATGCAGCGCGATCTGGGCGTCGATCAGGCCCACGTGGCGACGGACCGAGCCCGTGTAGCAGAGCAGGAGCGAGGCCTGCAGCGCTGCGAGCGGCTCGGGCCGCACCGCGACCGGCGTCACGCGAACGCCGGTTCGGGAGAACTCCAGGAGGTTGATGCCGCCGAAGGCCGCCGCGTACTGGTCCTGCCACCCGCCGCTGATCGCGAGGTCGACCCGTTCGATCCCGTACGCGAGGCGCGCGAGCGCGTCCGCGGTGAGGCGTCGGCCGCCGAGCATCGCGAGCGCCGCCACCACCGCGGTCACCAACGCGGAAGACCCGCCGAGCCCGCTGCCCGGGGGCGCCTCGCTCGCGATCTCCATGTCGATGCCGGTCGCGACCCCGACCCGAGCGATCGCCGCCTTCGCGAGGTCCATCTCGCCGTCGTAGACGGGCCCTTCGTCCAGGTGATACTCGACCAACCGGTGCAGGTCGAGCGAGCGCACCCGGACCTGACGGTCGTCGCGAGGGATCGACCCGCACCCGTACGGCGTGGTCGATCGTCGCCGAGAGCACGGCGCCGCCGTGCTCGTCGTACCAGTGCGGGAAGTCGGTGCCGCCGCCGACGAAGCTGATCCGCAGCGGCGCGACGGCTTCGATCGGGAGCGAGCCGGCCTGCATCCGGCCCAGTCTAGGCGGCGCCAGGCCTCAGGCGACGCGGCGCTGGAGCCTGCGTCGCTGTTGCTCGGTGGTGCCGCCCCACACGCCGTACCGCTCGCCGTTCTTGAGCGCCCAGGCGAGGCACTCCTCGCGGATCCGGCAGACCGAGCAGAACGCGAGCGCAGGGCCCGCCTCCTCCTCGGAGACCGGGAAGAAGACATCGGGTTCGACGCCGAAGCAGGCGGCGCGATCCTGCCAGTGATCGGGCGGGGACGGATCGGGCGGCAGCTCGTTCAGCTCGACGTCCGGGAACCGCTCGATCCTCACGCCGTCCCACCCCCTCGAAGCCCCTCGGTGCCCGACGCGCCGGCCGGGAAGGTATGAATAGCAGAGCGACCCACCCGAACGGAAGGGGTCGAACGCACCCAACGCGTTCCCCCCGGCCGCCGGACACGAAATGACCCGAACGGGCTAGGCCACGAGCGGGACGGCAGACAGCGCAGTCCCGTCAGATGACGCCAGCGGGCGGTCCCGCGCCTCCCACCGCACGCGGACGAAGGCGACGCATCGGCCGCCGGCGACGGCCGCGCTCGTGACCACGCCAGCCTCGGCGCCGTCGGCGAGCACGGGGTCGCGCACGTGCAGGGCCGTGTCGGCGCCCACCCGCAGGAGCACGCTCGGCGGATGTCCGAGGTTGCGGACCTTGGCCACGGACTCCTGGCCCAGGAAGCACCCCTTCGTGTACGCGATCGCCGCGCCCATACCAGCCTCCGCCGCCAGGTGCTCCGGGCCGAGATCCCGACCCATCCGGGGGCGGCCGTGCAGGATCCGCAGGGCCTCGAGGGCGTCTTCCCCCAGCGGGGCCATCCCGGCGCGCGCGAGCGCGTCGCGAGCGCCCGCCGCAGGCGCGAGGACGTCCACCCCGGTCCCCAGCCACGACGGGGCGATCCGCGCGCCGCCGAGGAGCCCGGCGACCTCGTCGGGCACCGCGAACAGACCGGTGAGGTCCGTGAGGTCGGCGAGCGCCACGTCCGAGGACAACGTGTACGGCTCGAGGATCCTGACGGCGGGCTCCGGCTGGTCGGCCTGCTGTAGCAGCACGACGGCATCGTCCAGACGCGCCATCCACAGCGCGGCGCGGACCCGCCCGGTGGGGGTGAGCAGCAACGACGGACCCGCCTCGCCCGGCGCGAGCGCCTCGACGTCGGCGCTCAGCAGGTCCTGCAGCCACGAGACGGCGTCGCCGCCGCTCACGCGCAGCTTCCACCACGAGGAGAGGTCGGCGAAGGCCGATCCCTCGTCCCACGCCCGCAGCCGTTCGTCGATCGTGTCCGTCATCGTCGCTCTGGGACGATTATGGCCGTGGACGTCCCTGCCACCCTGCTCGTCACCAACGATTTCCCCCCGCGGGTGGGCGGCATCCAGCGCACGCTCGAGGCGTTGTGGCGCGAGCTCCCCGGCGACCGGGCGTTCGTCTTCTGCCCGGACTGGGACGAGGCGGCGGCCTACGATGCCCAGGCGCCCTTCCGCGTGCTGCGCCAGCCCGAGCGCTTCCTGTGGCCGACCCGGGAGGTGGCGGACCGGATCGAGGCTGCGGCGCGCGAGACCGGTGCCGAGGTCGTCGTGTTCGGCGCGACGGTCCCGCTCGCGCTCACGGGCCCCCGTCTGGCGGCGCGCGGGATCGCGTACCTGGCGGCGGCGCATGGGTTCGAGTACTGGACCTCGATCGCTCCGGGGACGAACGCGTTGATGAAGTACGCGACCTCGCGAGCCTCACGCGTGCCCGTGCTCTGCAGCGAGTTCATCGCACGGCGGGTGCGGACCGCGGTGCCGAGGCACGTGCCCGTTTCGGTGCTGTATCCGGGCGCCGACGTCGAACGGTTCCGTCCGGACCTCGAGACCGCGGACATCCGCGAGGCTCTGGGGATCGGCGAGGGGCCGCTCGTGGTGTGCGTGAGCCGCCTCGTCGAACGCAAGGGACAAGACATGTTCGATCCGTGCGATGCCCGCGATCCACCGCCGGGTGCCCGAGGCCACCCTGCTGATCGTCGGCGCAGGCCCCTACGAGGACGCGCTCCGCAGGCTTGCGGGGGCCGCGCCTCGCGGGTCGGTCCGGTTCTCGGGTCAGGTGTCCGAGGCCGACCTACCCCGCTACTACGCGGCCGGCGACGTCTTCGCGATGCCCTGTCGCAGCCGTCTGGGTGGGCTCGAGGTCGAGGGATGGGGCAACGTGTTCATCGAGGCGGCTGCGTGCGCGAGACCTGTCGTGGTAGGGAACTCGGGCGGTGCGGGCGAGTCGCTCGTGGACGGCGAGACCGGGATCTTGGTGGACGGCCGGAGCGTCGACGAGGTGGCCGACGCGGTGGCGACGCTCCTGGGGGATCGGGCGCTCGCCCGCAGGATGGGCGAAGCCGGGCGCGCGCGGGTCCTCCGCGCCCACACGTGGCCGCGGATCGCCGAGCGCCTCGCGCTCTGGCTCCAGCAGGCCGCCGGCTGAGGTCGTTCCTCCCGGTACGAACGGGGGGTACCCTGCGCCCGTGCCGGACGACGAACGACGTTGCCCGACGTGCGGGGCTCTGGTGGCGGTGGACGCCGCGTGGTGCGGCCAGTGCTTCACGCGGCTCAGGCAGGAGGCCGTGGGTGCGTCGGCCCCGGGACAGGAGCGGCCAGAGCCTCAGCCGGCCGGACCGCCGACCGCTGCACCCTCTGACCCCTACTGGCCGTGCGCCGTGTGCGGCGGCCGCAATCCGATCGAGGCGGAGACCTGCCTCACGTGCGGCACGCCATTCGTGAGCATCATGCGCTTGGAAGCCGACCGGCCCGAGGTCGCCCCGAGGGATGCCCTCACATGGTCGCTGGTATTCCCGGGGCTCGGGCTCGCCAAGTGCGGGCGTCCCACGGACGGGCTCGCGCGCGCGGTGCTGTTCGGCGTGTGCGTCGGGATGGCGTTGCTGCTCTTGCTGGGCGGCGTGCGGACCTCACCCGTGACCTTCGCGGTGTTCTCGTTGTTCCTGATATGCGCGCTCGCGGTCTACGCGCTCTCCGCCTACGAGGCCTACCGGGTGGCCGAGGGGCAAGCGACGCTCGTCTCGTCGCGCACCCTGCTGTGGGCCCTGTCGGGCATCATCCTGGTCGGCGTCGGGATGCTCGGCCTGGCCGTGGTGACGGCGGGCCGAAGGTAGGATGCCGCCGCGATGGAGCACGCCGAAGGTTCGATCCTGATCGAGGCTCCGCTCGAGGAGATCGTCGAGGTCATCGAGGATTACGAGTCCTACCCGGAGTGGGCGGACGTGCGCCGCGTGGACGTGCGCGAACGGGGGGAGGGCGGCCGCGCGCACCTGGTCGCGTTCGAGGTCGACGTCCCGGTCCTGGGGAAGGCGTCGTACACGCTCCGCTATCAATACGCCCAGGGCGACACGGCGATCTCCTGGACCACGGTCGAGGCGCACGGGGCCGTCCGCGACATCCGCGGCGAGTACCTGCTGGACGACATCGACGGGGCCAGCACGAACGTCACCTACCGCCTCGCTGTCGAGCTCGGCTCGCTCGTGCCGGGGTTCATCCGTGCCGAGGGAGCCAAGCGCGTGATCGAGAACGCGCTGGAACGCCTGAAGCGTCGCGTCGAGATGGGCTGATGGCCGACGCCGTCGCGCCGCCGGTGCCCGCGGCTCCCGATCTCGGCGGCACACCGCCGCGCCCCGACGAGGCCACCCGCGAGGACCGTCCCGCGTGGCCCTTCGCGACGTGGGGTGGGATCGACCTCGTCGTGGTCGGCCTCGCTCCCTTCGGGGTCGCCCTCGTCGCGGAGATCGTGCTGGTGGGGATCTTCGGACTGCACGGAGCGGGGATCGGCGTCCTCGTCACGGGCCTGCAGCAACTCGGGTTCGCCCTGCTCCCGACCGCCTGGGTCCACGCCAAGACCGGCTCGGTCGCCGCGCTCGGGCTGGGCCTGCGGACCTGGACCAAGGCCGACGTGTTCGCCGGCGTCGGAGCCGGGGTCGGCGCGGTCGTCCTAGGCGGCGTGATCATCGTCCTCACCCAGGCGGTGTGGCGTGCGTTGACGGGGCTCGCCGGCGATCCGCAACCCCGTCCAGGACTTCGGCGACCGGTGGATCCTGCCGAGCGCCGCGCTGGCGGTGTTCGTGGCGCCCCTGTGCGAGGAGATCCTGTTCCGGGGGTTCGTGTTCGGGGGGCTTCGGCGGCGGCTGCGGTTCGCCTGGGCGGGGCTGGTGTCGGGGTGCCTGTTCGGGCTCGCCCACGCCGACGTGGTCCGGTTCGTGGGGCTGGCGACGATGGGGTTCGTGCTCGCGGCCGTCTACGAACGCCGCAAGACGCTGACGGCCTCGATCACGGCGCACTTCACCGCCAACCTCCTGTCGGTGCTGGCGCTGCTCGCCACCCGCGGCCTGCACTGACCCGCGGACGCCCCCCCGTGAAGGAGCCACTACAGTGGACGCCGTGCGGGTGATGCTGTTCACGGGCAAGGGCGGGGTCGGCAAGACCACCATCGCGGCGGCGACCGCGGTGCGCGCCGCCCAGACCGGCAAGCGAACGCTGGTGATGTCGACCGACCCCGCACACTCGCTGGCGGACTCGTTCGACGTCTCGATCGGCAGCAAGCCGACCTCGATCATGCCGAACCTGTGGGGCACGCAGATCGACGCGCAGGAGCGCCTGGAGGACAACTGGCGCGAGATCCAGGATTACATGGTCCAGCTGATGAACTGGGCCGGCACCGAGACGATCCAGGCCGAGGAGTTGACGGTGATCCCCGGACTCGACGAGATCTTCGCGCTGATCGACGTGAAGACCCACGTCGAGAGCGGGGAGTACGACGTGCTGGTCGTGGACTGCGCGCCGACCGCCGAGACCCTCCGACTCCTCAGCCTTCCCGACATCATGAACTGGTACATCGAGCGGATCTGGCCGGTGGAGCGCAAGGTGGTGCGGGCCGTACGGCCGATCGTGTCGCGCATGACCACGCTGCCGATCGCCGGCGATCACGTCTTCGCGGCGGTCGAGCGTCTGCATGCGAACCTCGACGCGGTCCGCGCGATCTTGTCCGACGAGGAGGTGTCGTCGGTCCGCCTCGTGGTGAACCCCGAGAAGATGGTGATCGCCGAGGCGCGGCGCACCTACACCTACCTCGGGCTGTTCGGCTACCGGGTGGACGCGGTGGTCGTGAACCGGATCATCCCGCCCGACGTCACCGACCCCTACTTCGGCAAGTGGAAGGACATCCAGGCCGAGCACCTGGCCACGGTCCACGAGTCGTTCGAGCCGGTGCCGATCTTGAACGCGCGGCTGTTCGACCGCGAGATGGTCGGCGTGCCCCTGCTCATCGAGATGGGCAACGAGGTCTACGGCGATCGCGACGCCGTCTCGGTCCTGTACCACGACGACCCGATCCGCGTGCGCAAGCGCGGCACGGGCTACGTCCTCACGATGCGCCTGCCCTTCGTGAACCGCGACGAGATGGACATCCACCGGCGCGGCGAGGAACTGTTCGTGCGCGTCGGGCCCTACAAGCGCAACCTGATCCTCCCGCAGACCCTCAAGCGCATGGTCGTCCGCGAGGCCAACTTCGCCGGAGACCACCTCGAGATCTTGTTCGCGCGGGAGCCGCACCCCACCGGAGGAGGGAGCTGACGATGGCCGAGCCTGCGACACGTCGTCCACGTGCGAAGACGGAGAAGCCGACCGTGTCGAAGACCGAACCCACGCCGGGATCCACGGCCCCAGCGCCTGAGGCGGCTCCGGCGGAGGCGCACGCGCACGAGGGCGGCGTCTGCCCGGTCGCGTGGTGCCCGATCTGTCTGGCCGTCACCGCCGTCCAGCCCCTACGTCCAGACGTCGTGGAGCACCTGTTGAAGGCCGGCACCGAATTGCTGCTCGCGTTCCGCGGCGTCCTCGACGCGCGCGCCGACGACCTGAGCGGGGACGAAGGAGAAGAGCCCGCGGCCGGACCGACGCGCCTCGAGAAGATCGACCTGGGATGAGCCCGGGGCCACAGGCGATCGGCGTCGACGTCGGGGGCACGAAGGTCAACGCCCTCCGCGTCTCGGCGACCGGAGAGGTGCTCGCACGCGCGCATCACCGCACCCCCTCCGACGATATGCAGGCGACGCTCGAGGGACTCGTGCGGGCCGCGCGCGAGGTCTTCTCGCCCGACGTGATCGCGGTCGGCGCCGGTGCCGCCGGCCTGGTCGAGGAGGCGACCGGGGTTCTCCGTTACGCGCCGAACATCGCGTGGCGCGACGCGCCGATCGCCGCGCACCTGCACGAGACGTTCGGGTTGCCCGTCGCAGTGGACAACGACTGCGCGACGGCCACGCTCGCCGAATGGCGGCTCGGCGCCGGTCGCGGCTTCCGCAACTTCCTCTACGTGGGGGTCGGGACCGGGATCGGTGGCGGGCCTGGTGCGCGACGGACGGATCGACCGGGGCGCTCACGGGTTCTCCGCCGAGATCGGGCACGTCGATCGTGGAGCCGGGCGGGCCCCGGTGCGGCTGCGGCAACGACGGGTGCTGGGAGACCGTCGCGAGCGGCAGCGCGATCACCCGGGACGGGCAGAGGGCGGTGACCCGTCACGCGCACTCGCTGCTCGCGGAGCTCGCCGGCGGCGACCCCGGCGCGGTCACCGGAGAGCTGGTCACCCAGGCGGCGCATGAAGGCGACCCGGCGGCACAGGGGATCCTCGCCGAGGTCGGGACGCGCCTGGGCGAAGGGATCGCCGGGCTCGTGAACGTCTTGGACCCCGAGGCCGTGGTGGTGGGCGGAGGCGTCGCCGAGGCGGGGGAGGCGTTCCTCGCCCCGGCACGCGCCGCGTTCGCGCGCTGTCTCGAGGGCGCCGCACATCGCCCCACCGTCCCGATCCTCGACGCTGCCCTCGGCAACGACAGCGCGGCGATCGGCGCCGCGCTGCTCGCGATGGAGCGGCTCGCATGAAGCTCGGGCTCTCCCTGCCGACGTTCACCTCCGACGTGCGCAAGCCGCTCGACGCCGCGCGCCGCGCCGCCGCCGACGGGTTCGACGGGGTGTTCGCGGTCGACCATCTCTTCCCGCCCGGGTCGCCCGAGCGGCCGGCGCTGGACCCCTTCACCCTGCTGAGCGCGGTCGCAGCCCGTGAGCCGGCGCTCACGGTCGGCGTGCTCGTGACGCGCGCCGGGTTCCGCGAGCCCGGGATCGTCGCGAAGCAGGCGTCGAGCCTGCACCTGCTGAGCGCGGGACGCGCGGTCCTCGCGATCGGGATGGGCGACCACCTCGTCCGTGCCGAGCACGAGATGCTCGGCGTCCCGTTCCTGCCCGCCGACGACCGGGCGGCGATCCTCGAGGAGGAGACGCTCGCGCTCCGCGCGCTGTTCGCAGCAGACGCATGGGGCGGCGGGGTGCACGTGCCGGCGATGCGCGGGCCGATCCTGCCGGCGGCGTCGCCTCCCGTGTGGGTGGGCGGGACGAGCGAGCGGGTCCTGCGCGTCGCGGCGCGGGCCGGCGACGCCTGGAACGGTTGGGGGCTCGACGCCGAGGGCTTCCGCGCGCGAGCCGCTGCGGTGGCGCGGCTCGCGCGGGAGGCGGGCCGGGACCCGTCGGCCGTCCCACCCACCTGGGGAGGGATCGTGCTCGTGGGCGAGGACCGCGCCGACGTCGAGCGTCTGCAGGCCGAGCGGGAGGCGCAGGGACCGGCTTGGGCGCCCTGGACCGGGACCGCGGCCGAGCTGCGGGCGTTCGCGGATGCGCTCGCCGAGGCCGGCTGCGACTGGTTCGTGTGTCTGGCGGCGGGGCCGCAGGATCGTCAGGAGCTGATCGCGCGTACGCTCCGCGAGCGATGAGGTCCGACGAGCTCAAGAAGGTCAAACGCGCCGTGCGCCGGGCGGTGCTCGCCGCTCGCGACTCGGTTCCCGAGGCGGAGCGCCTGCGGCGCGGCGAGCTCGTCGCACGACGGTTCCTGGCCCTCCCGGAGATCGCCGCGGCCGAGAGCGTGCTGCTCTTCTGGTCCTTCGGGTCCGAGGTGCCGACACCGCCGCTGATCGAGGCCCTGCACGCGCGGGGCGTCCGTGTCGCGTTGCCGCGGATCGTGGCCGGCGACCTCGAGGTCCGGTCCTTCGTTCCCGGCGACCCGATGACCGTGGCGCCGTTCGGAGCGCGGGAGCCGAGCGGCGGCGACGTGCTCGTCGACGTCGACGTCGTCTGCACCCCCGGGGTCGCTTTCGACCTCGAAGGGCGCAGGGTCGGCTACGGGGGCGGGTTCTACGACCGGCTCCTGCCGAGGATGTCCGACGCCGCGCGGATCGGGGTCGCGTTCGACCTGCAGGTCCTCGACGAGCCGCTCCCCGCGGGTCGGTTCGACGAGCCGATGGACGCGCTCGTCACGGAGTCGCGAACGCTCCGCTGGGAGGGTCGTCGATGAGCGAAATGCCGGCCGCGCCGGCTCGCGCGCGCCGCGGCCTCGCCTGGGCGCAGGCCGAGTACGCGGCGCTGGACTTCGAGACGACCGGGCTGGACCTCACGACCGACGCGATCGTGTCCTACGGCGTCGTACCGGTCCGGCGCGGGCGGGCGATGCTCGCCGGCGGGGTGCACGAACTGGTGCGCCCGGCGGTCCCGCCGTCCCCGCGTTCGCAGACCGTCCACCTGCTCCGGCCGCAGGACCTCGCCGAGGCGCCGACCCTAGCGGTCGCGCGCGACCACCTGCGGGCGCAGCTCGACGGTCGCTTCGTGCTGGCCTGGTTCGCGGAGGTGGAGCTGCATTTCCTCGCCGACGCGTTCGGGGGGAGCGCGCGCGCGTGGCGTCGCCGTACGATCGACGTCCGCAACCTGGCGATCGCCGCCGACGCAGAGCCCGCGACGGTCCGCAGGCAACCCGGATACGCGCTGTCGTCGACCGCGCGCCGCTACGGGGTCCCGGTCGCCAGCCCGCACGAGGCCTACGACGACGCGCTCGTCACCGCCCAGCTCTTCCTCGTGCTCGCCACGAAGCTGCCGGGCAACCCGCGCCCGACGGTCCGCGACCTGCTTCGCGCGGGCCGTCCCTGACGTGCACCGCTTGAACCGTCGTTCAGTCCTGAGGTAGAACGGCCCCGGACGCACCTGGGGAAGGAGAAGACCGATGACCGAGGAGCACCGCTCCCCACTGCACGACTGGCACGTCGCCCAGCAGGGCGAGTTCCTCTGGGAGGACGGCTGGCCCTGGATGATGCATGAGGGCCGCGACCCGATGGAGGAGTACGAGGCGATCCGGACCGGGGCAGGGATCTGGGACCTGTTCGCGACCTGCAAGTACGAGGTGACGGGCCCCGACGCGGGGCGGCTGGTCCAGCGCCGCTTCAGCAACACCGTGGCCGGGATGCAGCCCGGCCAGGTCCGCTACGGCGCGTTCATGAACGCCGACGGGACGATGGCCGACGACGGCAACGTCTACAAGTATGCCGAGGACCGCTACGTCCTGATGATCAACACGCCCGAGATCGAGGACTTCTTCCGGGAGACCGGCGTGGGCCTCGACGCGGAGGTCGCCCACCGGACCGAGGACTTCGCGATGATCGCGGTGCAGGGCCCGGCCTCCCAGGACACGCTGCAGCCGCTCACCGGCGGCGACCTCGGCGAGCTCGGCTACTTCCGGTTCTGGCCGGAGCAGACGACCGTCGCCGGCGTGCCGGCGTGGGTCCAACGCACGGGGTTCAGCGGGGAGAAGGGCTACGAGGTCGTGATGGCTCCGGGCGACGCGCAGACCGTGTGGGACGCGCTGCTCGGCGCCGGGGCGGTCCCGTTCGGCCTCACCGCCGTCGACCTGGCGCGGACCGAGGTCGGGCTGATCATCATCGCGGTCGACTACAACCCGGGCGAGCTGAGCCCCTGGGACCTCTCGATGGACCGGTTCATCAAGACCGACACCGAGAACGTCGCCGCACAGGCGCTCGCCGAGCGCGGCGCCAACCCGCCGAAGCGGTTCAAGACGCTCACGCTGCAGAGCGACACCGCGCCCGAGTACGGGGCGATCGTCACGAAGGACGGCCGGGAGGTCGGCGTCGTGACCTCGCCGGCGGTGAGCCCACGGGTGGGCACGATCGGCCTGGCGATCCTCGACACCGACGTCGCGCGCGACGGCGAGAAGGTCGAGGTCGACGGGGTCGCCGCCGAGGTGGGGCCGCTGTCGATCCTCGATCCGAAGAAGCGCCGCCCGCGCGGCTGAGCCGTTCGGGGGCCCTGGCCTCGCGTATATGCTCGCGCGCGTGGGAGGTCCGCTCTACGGGGTGGTGCCGAACTTCAGCGAGGGCCGGCGCCGGGACGTGATCGACGCGATCGTCGCGGCCCTGCACGTGCCGGGGGCCCGCGTCGTCTACGCCGAGGCCGACCCGGACCACCATCGCCTCGACACGACGGTCCTCGGCTCGCGCGAGGCGGTGTGGGCCTCCGCGATGGCAGGCGCACGGGTCGCGGTGGGGTTGATCGACCTGGAGCACCACCGGGGCGGCCATCCACGGATGGGCGCTGCCGACGTGATCCCGTTCATGCCGGTGCGCGACGTCACGATGCAGGACTGCGTGTCGCTGGCCCGGGCCTTCGGCGAGGAGCTCGCGCGAGCGCTTGACCTTCCCGTGTACCTCTACGGTGAGGCGGCGAGGTCGCCCGAGCGAGCGTCGCTCGCCGATGTCCGCAGGGGAGGGTTCGAGGGCCTGCGCGAGGTGGTCGCTCGCGGCGAGCGGCTGCCCGACTTCGGCCCGCACGCGCTCGGGGCCGCCGGCGCGACCGCGGTGGGGGCACGCAAGCCGTTGGTGGCCTTCAACCTGTACCTGGACGGCACGGACGAGCGGGCGGCCAAGGACATCGCGCGCGCCGTCCGCGAGTCGAGCGGCGGGCTCCCGGCGGTGCGCGCGATCGGGTTCCTCGTCCCCGACCGCGGCTGCGTCACCGTGTCGATGAACCTCGTCGACCACGACGTCACCGGGATCCGCGCGGCGTTCGACGCCGTCGCTTCGCAGGGGCAGGTCCGCGGGCTTGGGGTGCTCGACTCGGAGATCGTCGGGCTCGTGCCGGAGGCCGCCCTCGGCCCCGGCGACGCCGAGCACGTGCGCCTGCGCGGGTTCGACCCCGCGCGACAGATGCTCGAGCGCCTGGCGGACGATCCCGCAGAGGAGGGGCGATGACCGGGCGGCAACCCATGGGCGAGCATCGGCTCGACGCGTGGCTCGAGGCGCTCGCCTCCCAGGCCCCTACCCCCGGGGGCGGAGCGTTCGCGGCGCTGTCGGCCGCCGCCGGGGCGGCCTTGATCGCGATGACCGCGCGGCTCACGATCGGCAAGGAACGGTACGCGGAGGCCGAGGCGCGGATGCGAGAGGTCGCGGAGGAGGCCGACGAGGCGCGCCGCGATCTGCTGGAGCTCGGTGACCGCGACGCGGTCGCGTTCGACGGCGTGATGGCTGCCTACCGGAGCGCCAAGGACACCGAGGAGGAGAAGGCGCGGCGGCTGCACGCCCTGCAGACCGCCCTCGAGCGGGCCGCCGAGGTCCCGTTGATGGTGGCGCGTCGCGCCGTCTACCTGATGGGGCTCGCCGAGGACGCCGTCACGATCGGCAACCGCAACGCGGCCTCGGACGCGATGAGCGGCGCCGCTGCGCTCTACGCGGCCACGCTCGCCGCGCTCGCGAACGTGAAGATCAACGCGTTCGCGTTCGTCGACCAGACCAAGCGGGGCGAGCTGATGGACGACTGCGCCCGCCTTACCGACCGGGCCGAGGACGTCCTTCACGACGTGGCGGAGGCGTTCGAGGCGCGGATCCGCGGCGACTGAGGGCGGGTACTCCGGCTGAGCGGTACGGCGCCGCTCAGAACAAACCGACCGTGCGCCCCTGCTCGTCGATGTCCACGCCGGTGAAGTTCGGCGTGCGACCGAGCCCAGGCATCCGCTGCATGTCGCCGCAGAGCACCACGACGAATCCGGCGCCGGCGCTCGGGACGACGCCGCGGACCGGAAGACGCCAGCCGCGCGGCCGGTTCACCCAGGTCGGGTCGTGGCTGAGCGACAGGTGCGTCTTCGCCATGCAGACGGGAACGGTCCCGAAGCCGAGTTCGGTGAGGCGCGCGATGTCGCGCACCGCGGCGGGCTGGTACTCGACGCCGTCGGCGCCGTACAGCGTCGTCGCGATCGTCTCGATCTGCTCCTGCAGCGGCGTCCCTTCGGGGGTGAGCTGGTGGAACGTGTTGGGTCGCTCGGTGGCGGCGACGACGGCCTCGGCGAGCTCGATCGCACCCTCGCCTCCTTCGGCGAACCCGCGGTTGACGACGACGGTCTCGGCGCCCGCCTCCACGGCCAGCTCGCGGATCAGCGCGACCTCCGCCTCGGTGTCGGTCGGGAAGTTGTTGATCGACACGACGCAGGGCACCCCGTACTCGCGGAGGATCCCGACGTGCGCTGCCAGGTTGTCCGCGCCCCGCCGGAGCGCCTGGAGGTCCTCGGCCCCGAGCTCCTCGAAGGCCACGCCTCCGTGAGACTTGGTCGCCCGTACCGTCGTGACGAGCACGCCCGCGCTCGGGGTGAACCCGCCGAGCCGGCACACGATGTCGCAGAACTTCTGGAACCCGAGGTCGCTCGCGAACCCTCCCTCGGTCACGACGTAGTCGGCGAGCTTGAGCGCGATCCGGTCCTGGATGATGGAGTTGTTCGCGTGGGCGATGTTGCCGAACGGGCCGGAGTGCATGACCACCGGCTGGTGCTCGAGCGTCTGCACGAGGTTCGGCATGATCGCGTCGCGCATCACGACGGTCATCGCGCCGGCGACCCTCAGCTGCTCGGCGGTGACCGAGGCCCCGCTGTAGGTGGAGGCGACGATGATCCTGCCCAGGCGCGCCCGCAGGTCGTGCAGATCCGAGGCGAGCGCGAGGATCGCCATGATCTCCGAGGCCGCCGTGATCACGAACTCGTTCTCGCGAGGAACCCCGTGCGCCTTGCCGCCCAGGCCGATCACCGTCTTGCGCAGCGACCGATCGTTGACGTCCATCGTGCGGGGCCACGTGATCGTCTGGGGGTCGATCCCGAGCGGGTTGCCGTGGAAGATCGACGCGTCGAGCGCCGCGGCGAGCAGGTTGTGCGCGGCGGTCACCGCGTGGAAGTCGCCGTTGAGGTGGAGGTTGATCTCCTCCATCGGGACGACCTGGGCATGGCCGCCGCCGGTCCCGCCGCCCTTGATCCCGAACACCGGTCCCATCGAGGGTTCGCGGAGCGCGAGCATCACCTTCTTGCCGATCGCGCCCAGGCCCTGCGTGAGCGAGACCGAGGTGGTCGTCTTCCCTTCGCCGGCTTTGGTCGGGGTGATCGCCGTGGTGATGATCAGCTTGCCGTCGGGCGCGTCGCGGAGCCGGTCGAGGATCGACAGGGAGATCTTGGCCCGGTAGTCGCCGTAGGGATCAGCTCGTCGGGAAAGATCCGGTCCGGGCGGCCACCTCCCCGATCGGCAACAGCTCCGCTTCCTGGGCGATCTCCAATC
Source organism: uncultured Actinomycetes bacterium (assembly GCA_963710985.1). Lineage (GTDB taxonomy): Bacteria > Actinomycetota > UBA4738 > UBA4738 > HRBIN12 > AC-51. Next base: position 281,539 of record CAVQCI010000001.1, read on the forward strand.
CCGACTTCATGGCGTGCGGCATCCCTTCGGTCCGGCGGCGCGTCCCCGGGCATGACCCCAGGTCGCGTCGGACGATACAACCGGCCCGTTGCGCGACCCAAACGTGGGTTGCGCGCGGTGTGACCGTGGGTCGGGGACCACGCTCGCCGCCCGTGTTCCATACTGGCTCATGGCCGTCACCGAGCCCGTCCGTCACAACCTGACGAATCTGCGGATCACGGCGATCAACGCCGGGATCCGGAGCCAACGGACGGACGCGCTCGCGACCGAGGAGCCGATGGAGATCCGGGTCGAGGCTCCCGGTCAGGAGGCGATGCGGGTCGCGGTGACGATGCGCACGCCCGGCGGTGACTACGAGCTCGCCGCGGGGTTCCTCTTCACCGAGGGACTGATCCAGCCCGGAGACGTCAAACGCGTCGCCTATTGCGACAACCTCCCCGGCGAGGACCAGCGCTACAACGTCGTGAGCGTCACGCTGGAGCGCCCGCTCGACGGATCCTGCTCAACCGGAACTTCTTCGCCACCTCCTCCTGCGGGGTCTGCGGCAAGGCTGCGCTCGATGACATCGAGGTCCGGTGCGCACCGGTGGCACCGGGTCCGACGGTCGCGCTCGACGTCGTGCTCGGCCTGCCCGAGACGCTCCGGGCCGCGCAACACGTGTTCGCGAAGACCGGGGGTCTGCACGCGGCGGGTCTGTTCACGACCGAGGGCTCGCTGCTCGGGCTCCGCGAGGACGTCGGGCGGCACAACGCCGTGGACAAGGTGATCGGGGAGCAGGTGCTGCTCGGACGCCTCCCGCTGGCCGAGCGCGTGCTCCTGGTGAGCGGACGGCTGAGCTTCGAGATCGTGCAGAAGGCCGCGGTCGCCGGCATCCCGATCGTGGCGGCGGTCAGCGCGCCCTCCTCGCTCGCGGTCGAGGCCGCAGAACGGTTCGGGATGACGGTCGTCGGGTTCGTCCGCGACGCACGGTGCAACGTCTACACGCACCCCGAGCGCATCGCGTAGCTCAGGGGGTTCGTTCGCGCGGTCTGTTCTCCCAGTCGTAGATCACCGACGTCCGCAGGACGAGGTCCTGGACCGATCGGTTCTGCCTGCTGAAGGCGGCCCAGCCCAGGCCGATCGGGAAGACCGCGCAGAAGGCGGCGCGCAGGAGCGCGCCGACGAAACGCATCCGTCGCCCCTCGTGGTTCACGACGCGCAACCCCAGCACCTGATCGCCGTACGTGCGTCCGGTGGAGGCCCATGCCACGGCCAGGTAGACGACCAGGATCACGGCGCCCAGCGTGAACAGCGCGCCGAAGGTCGCGGTCGGGAAGTGGAAGTCGCGCCCCCGTACGAGGAACAGGATCGCCGCCCATCCGAGGTAGGCCGCGAAGACCGCTGCGACGACGACGGCGAGGTCGATCGCGTTGGCGAGGATGCGCGTGACGATCCCGGCGCGTCGGCCCTGGTAGGGCCGCGCTTCCTGAGGGACCACCTGCACCTGGGTCGGGGCGCTCACGGCTGCTGCCCTCCCGCGGTCGGCGACCCCGTGTCGGACCCCTGCGGCGCGTCGGTGCTCCGGGTCTTGCGCCGGATCATCCGATCCACGAACCGCTCGACCGCACGGTCGGCCTCGATCCCCTGGATCCGAACGCCCCGCACGGTCTCGGAGGCCATGGCGCCGGTCGAGTCCCGGATGATCTCGGGCAGGTCGATCTCGTCGATCACCTCGCGCGCGATCGCCGCGAGATCCAGCCGCGCGAGCACCTGCTCGACATCGAGGCGTTCCGCCACGGCGTCGACGTCGATCCCGGCGGCGATCCGGTTCAGGTCGATCCGCTCGGCCACGCGGTTCACGTCGATATGGGTCGCGATCGCATCCAGGTCGAGGCCCTCGGCGATCCCCTGGACGTCGACGCGCGCGACGATCGCGTCCAGGTCGACGCCGTCGACCACGTCGTCGAGGTCGACCCGCTCGCGGACGAGGGCGGTCAGGTCGAGCTGATCCAGCACCGCGTCGAGGACCCGCGGCACCAGGGCCGTCGCCACGCGACCCGCGAGCACCTCCGCATCGACGCGCTCGGCGTGCCAGGAGGCGTCGAGCGCCAACGTCCGCTCCCGCAACCCGTCCACCTGACGGCGGAGCAGCGGCGGCCCGATCCCCAGGGCCAGGTCCGCGGCGAAGCCTCCCGCGCGGAGCGCTCCGTCGAAGGTACGCGCGGCCAGGCGTCCGGATGCGAGCGCCACCGCCGCGGAGGCCCCGACGAACGCGGGCAGGAGCGCAGGCGTCGAGGCCTCCTCGGTGGGCGGCTCCTCGTCGGGGCGGCCGGTGGCGGCGAGCAACGCGCGGCGCACCGCCTCGAACGTGGCCGCGAGGGCGCCGACTGCGGCGAGGATCGCCGCCGTCCCGACGGTACGTGGTTCGGCCCCGGCCCCGGGCACCACCGGCACGGCACGCAGCGCCGTGACGTCGGCCCCGCGCGGGTGCTCCTCGCCCTCGCCCTTGCCCTTGCCGGTTGCGTCCTGGGGGAGGTGCTCCATCCGAGCATCATGGACCGACCGGAGCCCCCGTGGCCATCCCACCGATCGGATGAACCCGGGTCACGCGTCGTGCAACACCCGTTGCCTCCCACGTTACAGCTCGGCCTAGGATGGTGGTTCCCACACACAGGAAGGAGCACCGCTCGATGCCGAGACGGCTCACCCGACTCACCGAGCCGATGGTTCGCGACCACGGCGCGCTGCGCACCGCCACCTGGGACGAGGCCCTGGACCGGGCCGCCGAGGGGCTGCAGCGCGCGATGGCCGCAACCCCGGCTGGGGGGCCGGCGTCTTCAGCTGCTCGAAGGCCACGAACGAGATGAACTTCGTCGCGCAGAAGTTCGCTCGCCAGGTCCTCGGCACGAACAACATCGACAGCTGTAACCGCACCTGACACGCTCCCTCGGTCGTCGGTCTGGCGACGGTCTTCGGTGCCGGCGGCGGTACCAGCTCGTACGAGGAGGTCGAGCACACCGACCTCATCGTGCTGTGGGGGTCGAACGCGCGCGCCGCGCATCCGATCTTCTTCCACCACGTCCTTCGCGGGCTCGAGAACGGTGCCCGGCTGATCGTGGTCGATCCCCGGCAGCACCGAGTCGGCGGCGTTCGCCGACCTGTGGCTCGGGATCGACGTCGGCACCGACATCGCGCTCTCGAACACGATCGCGCGCGAGATCATCGCGAACGAGCTGCACAACCGACGCCTTCATCGAGCGCGCGACCGAGAACTTCGAGGAGTACGCGGAGAGCGTCGCCGACTGGACGCTCGAGCGCGGCGCGGCGGTGACCGGCGTGCCCGCCGAGCGTGATCCGCGAGGTGGCGCACGCCTACGCGAAGGCCGACCGGGCGATGATCTGTTGGACGCTCGGGCATCACCGAGCACCACAACGCGGTCGACAACGTCCTGGCGCTCATCAACCTCGGCCTGCTGACCGGTCACGTCGGCCGGTACGGCAGCGGCCTCAACCCGCTCCGTGGCCAGAACAACGTGCAGGGCGGTGGTGACATGGGCGCCATCCCCAACAAGCTGCCGGGATTCCAGGACATCGTGCGCGATGTCGAGGCGCGCGAGCTGTTCGAGGCCGCCTGGGGCCGCGAGATCATGCCGCGAGTACGGCTGGCACCTGACCGCAGATGTTCGAGGCGATGGAGCGCGGGGAGCTCACCGCCGTCTACTGCATCGGCGAGAACCCGGTGAACTCCGAGGCAGACACCAACCGCATCGCGAAGCTGCTGGAGAACCTCGACACGCCTGATCGTCCAGGACATCTTCATGACGAAGACGGCCGAGATCGCCGACGTAGTGTTGCCTGCGGCCAATTCGTCCTTCGAATCCGACGGGACCGTCACGAACTCCGAGCGACGGGTGCAGCGGGTCCGCAAGGCGCTCGACCCGCCGGGGGACGCGAAGGACGACATCTGGATCCTCGCGCAGCTGGCCAAGCGGCTCGGCTACGACTGGGGCGACCTGACACCGCGTGAGGCTTGGGACGAGCTGCGGGCTCTGTCCCCGATGCACCGGGGTATGACGTGGGAGCGGCTCGACGCGATGCGGGGCGTGCAGTGGCCGTGCTGGGACGAGGATCATCCCGGCACGCAGTACCTGCACGCGCGGTTGTGGGAGGACGATCCAGAGGAGCGATTGAACCATGCGCCGTTCAGCGTCGTCGTGCACGAGCTGCCTGTCGACGAGCTGACCGACGAGTACCCGCTCCGGCTGACGACCGGGCGCAGGCTCGACTCGTACAACACCGGCGTGCAGAGCGGCGGCTATACGTCGCCATTGCGTCGGCCCGAGGCGATCGAGCTGGCGCGAGAGGACGCCGAGGTTCTCGGTGTGGCCGAGGGCGAGCGGGTCCTGGTGGCTTCGCGCCGGGGGGAAGTGGTCGCCCCGGTCCACGTCTCGACGGCTCTGCGGCCCGGGCTGGCGTTCATGACCCCTCACTTCCCCGATCAGGTTGAGACGAACCGGCTGACGATCGAGGCGACGGACCCAAGTCCGGAACGGCGGAGTTCAAGGCGACCGCGATCCGCGTCGAGAAGCTCTCCTCCGAACCGCCGGCCATGACGGGGCGGAGGAGACCCGTGAGCTCCGACCTCCACATCGGGTCGGCCGTCCCGACCGAACAGGAGCGCGCGGTCGTCGATGGATTCCTCGACACGCGTCGTACCGTCGGTCGGTCACGGCCGCACGGGTCGGATCGACGGGAGGGTGGTGCACGGCGGCCACGAGACACGCCTCCTGCGCACGCAGCTGCTTCCGGCGCTGCACGCGCTGCAGGAGCGGTGTCGGCTGGATCAGCGAGGGGGCCTGAACCACGTGTGCGCGCGGCTCGGCGTGCCGCCCGCCGAGGCGTACGGCGTCGCCAGCTTCTACGCGATGTTCAGAACCGAGCCGCGGCCCGGCGACCGTCGTGCACGTCTGCGACGACCTCGCGTGCCGCGTCAACGGGGCAGAGGCACTGATCGCCGAGCTCCCGGACCAGAGGGGGGAGACGAGGGCGGCGCGACGTGGGTCCGGAGCCCGTGCCTCGGCATGTGCGAGCAGGCGCCCGGCGATCCTGGCCCAACGCACCGGGCGCGCCGGACGTCGCGCTCGGAGCGGCGACGTCGGCCACCGTGCGGGCCGTGTCAGCCTCCGGCGCGGAACTGCGTGAGCGCGGGCGCCGACACGGCCCCGCAGACGTGGGACCCAGTGACTCGGAGGCGGCTACGGTTGCTGGCGCGCGTAGGCCTGGTCGATCCGCGGTCGCTCGACGACTACCGCGCGCTCGGTGGGTACGCGGCGCTGCGACGCGCGGTGGAGCTCGGACCCGACGCGACGATCCGCGAGGTGGCCGACGCGAAGCTGCTCGGCCGCGGCGGCGCCGCGTTCCCGGCGGGCGTGAAATGGAAGGCCGTGGCCGAGCAGGCCGTGCGCCCGCACTACGTCGTCTGCAACGCCGACGAGTCCGAGCCGGGGACGTTCAAGGACCGGCTGCTGATGGAGCAGGACCCGTTCGCCGTGCTGGAGGCGATGACGATCGCCGGGTTCGCGACCGGCGCGGAGCGGGGGTACCTGTACCTGCGCGGCGAGTACCCGCTGGCGCGCGAACGGCTCGAGCAGGCGATCGCCGAGTCCCGGCGTCAAGGCATGCTGGGGGACGACGTCGGCGGCTACGGCTTCCGGTTCGACGTCGAGCTCCGTCGAGGCGCCGGGGCCTACATCTGCGGCGAGGAGACCGCCATGTTCGAGTCGATCGAAGGCAAGCGCGGGGAGCCGCGGAACAAGCCGCCGTTCCCGGTGACGTTCGGGCTCTTCGGAAAGCCGACCTCGATCAACAACGTCGAGACGCTCCTCAACGTCCTGCCGATCATGACGCTCGGCGCCGCGAGCTACGCGCGGATCGGCACCGAGGCGTCGACCGGTCCGCGGCTGTTCTGCCTGAGCGGCCACGTCGAGCGGCCCGGCGTCTACGAGGTTGCCCACGGCGTCACGCTCGGCGAGCTGCTCGACCTTGCCGGTGGCGTCCGCGACGGCCGGCGAACTCAAGGCGGTCCTGCTCGGCGGCGCCGCCGGCGGGTTCCTCGGTCCCGACCGTCTGGACGCGCGGCTCACGTTCGAGGACGCCCGCGAGGGCGGCTACACGCCTCGGCTCGGGCGTCGTGATGGCGTTCGACGACACGGTGGACCTCGTCGACCTGTGCCTGCGGATCGCGCGGTTCTTCCGCGACGAGTCGTGCGGCCAGTGCGTGCCGTGCCGGGTGGGCACCGTCCGGCAGGAGGAAGCGCTTCATCGCCTCGTCTCGGGGCGCACGATCGGTTCGCGCGGCCGACGAGCTGGCGCTGCTCGGCGAGGTGGCACAGGTCATGCGTGACGCGTCGATCTGTGGGCTCGGGCAGACGGCTGCCAACGCCGTCCAGTCGGCGATCGCGACGTTCGGGATGTTCGAGGGGAGCCCTGCGTGAGCCAGGTCCCGCTCGCCGCCGCCGCGCCGGCTGATCGACGTCGAGATCGACGGCGAGACCGGTCCGCGTGCCCGAGGACGCCACGATCCTCGACGCGCTCCGCGCCGAGGGCATCGACACGCCCACGATGTGCTACGCGGACAACCTGACGCCGGTCAATGTCTGCCGGGTCTGCGTCGTCGAGGTCGAAGGCGCGCGCGCGCTCGTGCCGTCGTGCTCGCGCACGCGTGGAGCCGGGCATGAAGGTCGCGCACCGACTCCGATCGCGTCCGGCATTCGCGGAAGCTCGTCATGGAGCTCCTCGGGTTCGAGCGTCGACACGTCGCTCGCGGGCGAGGACTGGCATCGCTGGAGCGGGCGAGTACGGGGCGGAGCCGGCGCGGTTCGGCGACGCTGAGGAGCCGCTGGCAGCGGGGGAGCGCGACGCGAAGGGAGCCGGTCACCACCACGACCCGGACCCCGCCGTCGCCGAGACCGTCGCCCAGCCGGTCAAGGTCGACAACGAGCTCTACGTGCGCGACTACGGGCGATGCGTGCTCTGCTACAAGTGCGTCGAGGCCTGTGGCGTCGACGCGCAGCACACGTTCGCGATCGCGGTCGCGGGTCGCGGGTTCGACGCGCGGATCTCCACCGAGTACGCCGTCCCGCTGGACGCGTCCGCGTGCGTGTACTGCGGGAACTGCATCGGTGTGTGTCCGACAGGTGCGCTGATGTTCTCGAGCGAGTTCGACATGCGCGACGCGGGCACGTGGGACGAGGGCGCCCAGACCGTCACGAACACGATCTGCCCGTACTGCGGGGTCGGGTGCGAGCTCGAGGTTCACGTCCAGGACAACGCGATCGTGAAGGTGACCTCGCCGGCGGACCATTCCGTCACGAACGGCCACCTGTGCGTGAAGGGGCGGTTCGGGTACCGATTCGTGCAGCAACGCCGTCGGCGTCGCGATGACGACGGTTAGCGGCGTCGTCCTCGCCGGGGGCCGGTCGTCTCGGTTCGGCGCCGACAAGCTGGCCGCCGAGGTCGACGGCGTGCCGCTCGTGCAGCACGCCGTCACGCGGGTCGCCGAGGCGGCGGGCGAGGTGGTCGTCGTCCTTGCCCCCGGAGCTGAGCCACCCGTGTTCCCGCCCGGGCTGGGCGTGCGCGTTCGCGTTCGACGACCGGGAGGGCGAGGGTCCGCTCGCAGGGGCTCCTCGCGGGGCTGGTGGCGACACGGGCCGAGCACGCGCTGGTCGCTGCGGGGCGACATGCCCGCGCTGTCGCCCGCTGGTGCTCGCCGAGCTGCTGCGCGTCGCCGAGGAGGCGCCGGTCGATGCCGTCGCCCTGGCCGACGGCGACCGGTTCCGCCCGCTCCCGTGCGTCGTGCGCGTGGCGCCCGCGGCTGCGAACGCGCGCGCGCTCCTGCACGGTGGGGAGCGTCGGCTGCGCGCGCTGCTCGGATCGCTCCGCCTCGCGGTGATCGACGAGGCGACGTGGACCGGCGCTCGACCCGGTCCGCGCGACCCTCCGCGACGTCGACGAGCCCGGCGACCTCGACGGCACGGCGCGTCCGCGGCGGGTAGCATCTGGCGCCATGTCGCACGTCGGGGGCGTCCGGATCGGACGGATCGAGGTCACGACGATCTGCGAGGGGTTCGCGCCGATCGCCCTCGAGGAAGAGCTGCCCGGGCACGGAGGTCGACTGGGCCGCAGAACGCCAGCGCCATCCGTGGGCGTTCGTGGACGAGCGCCGCGTGGCCTTGGCACGTCCACGCGTTCGTCCTGCGGACCCCGGCGGGGGTCGTCGTGGTCGACAGCGGGCTCGGCCCGTTCCGCCCTACCGGCCGTGGGACGCGCACGACGAGCGACGCATGGGCCGGCGTCGACACCGCGGAGGTGGCGCACGTCGTGCTCACGCACCTGCACAGCCGACCACGCCGGCGGCGTGGTCCCCGATGCGGAGCCGCGGTTCGCCGAACGCGCTGCACCACGTGCATCCGAGCGACTGGGCGTACTTCGCCGCAGCGCGACGAGACGGAGGAGTACACGGCGCGGCACCGGATGCAGGTCCTGGAGGACCGAGGGATGCTCCGCCTGAACGGCACGGACCACAGATCGTCCCCGGCGGTGGCCCTGCGGCATACGCCGGGGCACACGCCCGGGCACCGCAGCGTCCTCGTGCGCGACCGGCGAGGACTCCTGCTGATCACCGGGGACCTGCTGCACCTGCCGGTCCAGGCGGCGATGCCCGACCGTCCCTCGAGCCACGACGTGGACCCGCTGCTCGGGGATGGCGTCGCGCCGGATGCTCCTGTTCGCGCGCCGCGGACGGGGGCTGGCGCGTGGCGGCCGGCCACTTCGCCGAGCCGTTCGGCACCGTGACGACGGCCGGTTGGCACGGGGACCTCGGACCCCTCGATGGGGTAGCATCGCGGCGAAGAGCGGGGCCCGCGGCACGGGCCCGGACCTTGCGCATCACACCACTCCAGCGGAAAGGACCCGAGCATGCCGCGTCGTGTGTTGATCATGGGTGCCGCCGGTCGCGACTTCCACAACTTCAACGTCGTCTACCGGGACGACCCCGACGTCGAGGTCGTGGCCTTCACCGCCACGCAGATCCCGTTCATCAACGACCGGACGTACCCGGCCGCGCTCGCCGGCGACGCGGTACCCCGAGGGCATCCCGATCCACGACGAGTCCGAGCTCGACCGGCTGATCCGCGACCTCGACGTGGACGACGTCGTGTTCGCCTACTCCGACGTCGCCACGAGTACGTGATGCACAAGGCGTCGCAGGTCCTGGCGGCCGGCGCGAACTTCGTGCTGCTCGGCCCCGACGCCACGATGCTCGAGGCGACGGTGCCGGTGGTCGCCGGTCACCGCCGTGCGGACCGGGGTGGGCAAGAGCCAGACGACCCGCGCCGTCGCGGAGACGCTCAAGGACGCGGGCAAGCGCGTCGTGGCGGTGCGCCACCCGATGCCGTACGGGGACCTCGCCGCCCAGCGCGTCCAGCGCTACGCGGCGCTCGAGGACCTCGACCGCTACGAGTCCACGATCGAGGAGCGCGAGGAGTACGAGCCGCACATCGTCAGCCGGGACGGTGATCTACGCGGGCGTCGACTACGGCGACGATCCTCGAGCAGGCGCAGGCCGAGTGCGACGTCCTGCTGTGGGACGGCGGGAACAACGACCTCCCCTTCTACCGGCCGACGTGCAGATCGCGCTGGTCGACCCGCTGCGCGCGGGCCACGAGCTCCGGTACCACCCCGGCGAGGCGAACCTCCGGATGGCCGACGTGGTGATCGTGATCAACAAGGTCGACTCGGCGACGCCGGAGCAGGTGGCCGCAGCTCGAGGCCACGATCGCCGCGTCAACCCCGGCGCGACCGTGGTGAAGGCGAACTCGATCGTGACGTCGACGACCCGGAGGCGATCGCGGGCAAGCGCGTGCTGGTGGTCGAGGACGGCCCGACGCTCACCCACGGCGAGATGAAGATCGGCGCGGGCGTGGTGGCGGCGCGAGCGCAACGGCGCCGCCGAGATCGTCGACCCGCGGCCCTGGGCGATCGGCACGATCGCGGAGACCTTCGCGAAGTACGACGTCGGCGCGGTGCTCCCGGCGATGGGCTACAGCGACGGGCCAGCTCGCCGAGATGGAGAAGATCATCGACGCGGCCGACGTCGACCTCGTGGTGATCGGCACGCCGATCGACCTGCGCCGCGTGATCGACATCCGCAAGCCCGCCGTGCGGGTCCGCTACGACCTCGAGGTGCTGCCGGGCTCGCCGACGCCTGCGCGGACGTCCTCGCGCCGGTGCTGTAGGCGGCGGGGTCCGGGAGCGCCGCGTGGAGCGGGTCGTCGTCGCCCTCGGCGGCAACGCCTTGCTCCGCCGCGGCGCCGAGGACACCTACGAGGAGATGTACGCGGCCGCCCGTGCGGCCGCCGAGCAGGTCGCCGACATCGCCGCCGCCGGGTGGGAGGTCGTCGTCACGCACGGCAACGGCCCGCAGGTCGGCCGGATCCTGATCCAGCAGGAGGCCGCCGCCAAGCAGGTTCACCCGATGCCGCTCGACGTCTGCGGCGCCGAGAGCCAGGGCCAGATCGGCTACCTGCTCCAGGTGACGATCGGCGACGTGTTCTTCGAGCGCGGGATGGAGCGGCCGGTCGTCACGGTGCTGACGCTCACCCGCGTCCGTGCGAACGACCCCGCGTTCCGCAAGCCCGACGAAGTACGTCGGGCCGTACTTCACCGAGGCGCAAGCGCGCAGAGCTCGAGGAGCAGCGCGGCTGGGTGATGAAGGCCGACCCGCACGGCGGCTGGCGGCGGGTCGTGCCCAGCCCCAAGCCGTACTCGATCGTCGAGGCGCCGGTCGTCGCGCCGGCTGATCGCCGAGGGTGTGATCGTGATCGCCGCCGGGGGCGGCGGTGTGCCCGTGATCGAGTCAGGGCCGCGTCTGGTCGGCAAGCGAGGGGGTCGTCGACAAGGACCTCGCCGCGGCGATCCTGGCGGAGGAGGGCGAGGCCTCGGTCCTGCTGATGCTGACCGACGTCCCCAAGGTCCAGCGCGGTTACGGTTCGCTCATGCCCGAGGACATCGACGTCCTCACCGTCGCTGAGGCGCGGCGCCTGCTGAAGAAGGGGGAGTTCGGGGCGGGCTCGATGGGTCCGAAGGTCGAGGCCGCGCGTGGACTTCGTGGAGCAGCGGGGCGGACGGGCGGTGATCGCCGATCTCGCAGCAGGCGTTGCCGGCGCTGCGGCGCGAGGCCGGGACCGAGATCGTCCCGACCGGCGGCTAGCGGCGGACCGGCCTGCCGGGGTTGCGGAACTGCTGAGCGAACACGTAGAGCCGAAGAGGCGACGAGGACGAGCAGGAGCAGCAGCAGCCCCAGGAACACGAGTTCGAGGATGCCGTGGACCTCCGGCAGGAGCACGGCGAGGGTGGACATCTCTTCGGCTCCGCAACGTTCGAGGACGGACCCATCCTACCCGCGTGCCGACCCGGTGGATGGGCCGCCCGGACGTTCCGCCGCAGGTCTCAAGCACCTGAGGACGCCGAGCTTCCCCGACGACCCGACCGAGGCCGGTCCACCGTGTAGGGTTCGCGCGATGAGGCTCGGCATCCTGACCGGCGGCGGCGACTGTCCCGGGTTGAACGCGGCGATCCGCGCGGCGGTCCGCTACGGCGACGGCGAGCTCGGGGTGAACTTCGTCGGGTTCCGCGACGGATGGCGCGGCGTGATCGAGGGCCTCGCCGAGGAGCTCACGATCGAGGACGTCCGCGGACTCCTGCCGCGCGGCGGCACGATCCTGGGCACGAGCGGAGTCCAGCCGCACCGCGTCGAGGGCGGCATCGAGAAGGTCCGCGAGGCGCTGCAGGTCCACCGGCTCGACGGGTTCGTCGTGATCGGCGGCGAGGGAACGCTCGGCGCCGCCCGCGCGGATGCCGGGCTGCCCGTCGTCGGCGATCCCGAAGACGATCGACAACGACATCCGGGGCACCGAGGCCTGCATCGGGTTCCACAGCGCGGCGCAGATCGCGACCGACCTGATCGACCGGCTGTACAGCACCGCCGAGAGCCACAACCGCGTGATGGTGTGCGAGGTGATGGGCCGCCACGCCGGGTGGATCGGCTACACGGCCGGCGTCGCGGCGGGTGCCGACGTGATCGTCGATCCCCGAGCATCCGTTCGACATCGCCGCGATCTGCCGCCGGGTCCGCGAGGTCATCACGATCCGCCGCCGGTTCTCGATCGTCGGTGGTCTCCGAGGGCGCGAAGCCGATCGAGGGCACGATGGCGGTCCCTTCCTACCCGCTGGACGCCAACGGTTTCCCTCGCCTCGGGGGGATCGGGTCGATCGTCGCGGGCGAGATCGAACGGCGCACCGGGTTCGAGACGCGGGTCACGGTGCTCGGACACGTGCAGCGCGGCGGTTCGCCGCTCGCGTTCGACCGGGTGCTCGCAACGCGGATGGCTCGCGCGGCCGTCGACCTCGCGGCCGAGGGCTCGTGGGGGACGCTGACGGGCCTGCACGGCGGCGACATCGAGCCGTCGCCGCTCGCCGACGTGATCGCGGGCTCGCGGACCGTCCCGCCGGAACGCTGGTCGATCCCCGAGGTGCTGTGCACCTGAGGGCCCCGGCGGACGCAGCCTCGGTAGGCTGGGGCCATGAAGATCGGCATCCTCACCGGCGGCGGAGACGTCCCGGGACTCAACGCGAGCATCAAGGCCATGGTCAACCGCGCGACGACCGAGGGGCACCAGGTGGTGGGGATCCGCCGCGGCTGGGGCGGCTTGCTCGAGATCGACCTGTCGAACCCGTTGTCCGTGCAGGTCAACACGGTGCCGCTCGACCCCTCGGTGGTCCGCACGATCGACCGCAGCGGCGGGACGTTCCTGCACACGTCCCGCACGAACCCCGCGAAGGTGAAGGAGGCGGACGAGCCTGAGTTCCTGCGGGACGGTCGTGAGGACGACGGGCCTCGTGACCACACCGAACACGTGCTGCGCGTGATCGAGCACCTCGGGATCGGCGCGATGGTCCCGATCGGCGGGGACGACACGCTGTCGTTCGGGCTGCGGCTGCACGAGGAGGGGGTGCCGGTCGTCGCGATCCCCAAGACGATGGACAACGACGTCCACGGGACCGACTACTGCATCGGTTTCTCGACCGCGGTGACGCGCACCGTCAACTTCGTGCACCAGCTGCGCACGAGCGCCGGCTCGCACGAGCGTCTGGCGGTGGTCGAGGTGTTCGGCCGCTACAGCGGAGAGACGTCGCTCGTGTCGGCCTACCTGTCCGGCGTGGACCGAGCGGTGATCAGCGAGGTGCCGTTCGACGTGGACCACCTCGGCGAGCTGCTCCTGCGCGACAAGCGCCACAACCCGAGCAACTACGCGATGATGACGATCGCGGAGGGAGCCACGCTCGTGGGCGGCGAGATGGTGCAGGGCGGCGCCGAGGACGCGTACGGCCACCGCAAGCTCGGCGGGATCGGACAGCAGACCACCCAGCTGCTCAAGCAGCGGACCGGCGACGACATGATCTACCAGCAGCTCGGCTACCTGATGCGCTCGGGCTCGCCGGACTCGCTCGACCTGATGGTGGCGATCAACTACGCGGTCATGGCGACGGACCTGATCGCCGAGGGATGCCACGGGCGGCTCGTGGCGCTGCGCAACGGGAACTACGCGAACGTGCCGCTGACGGTGCTCGGCCAGGGCGTGAAGCGCGTGGACGTCGAGGCCCTGTACGACCCGCAGGAGTACCTGCCGAAGATCCGCCACGTCGACGGCAAGCCCATGTTCCTGTACTGAGGTCTCGCGACCAGACCGACCTGCGGTCCTTCTGAAGACCCGGATAGACTCCCCGCCATGGCTCCCTACCGCGTGGATCTGCGTTCGGACACCGTCACGACGCCGTCGGCGAAGATGCGCGCGGCCATGGCCGACGCCGAGGTCGGCGACGCCTGGTACGGCGACGATCCCACCGTCAACCGCCTGCAGGAACGGGCCGCCGAGCTCACCGGGACCGAGGCGGCGCTGTACGTGGCCACCGGCACGATGGCGAACCAGATCGGCGTGCGGCTACACGCGAGCGGTGCCGGGCACCTGGTGGCTTGCGAGCAGGGGGCCCACGTCGCGACCACCGAGATGATGACCTCGGCGGTGCTCGCGGGGCTCTCGTACCGAACGGGCACCGACTCCCCGAAGGGCTACATGACCGCGGCCCTCGCCGGGCGCCTGCTCGAGCCCGACGACTACTTCGACGTGGAGGTCGTGGACCTGCTCGGGGTCGAGAACACGTGCGGTTCCGTCGGCGGCACGATCCTGCCCTCGGCCGAGCTGGCGAAGGTCCGGCAGGTGGCCGTCGAGGCCGGCGTGCCGATCCACCTCGACGGCGCGCGGCTGTGGAACGCAGTGGCCGCGACCGGCGAGGAGGTGGCGGCGTGGACCTCGCAGGTCGACACGCTGATGTTCTGCTTGTCCAAGGGGCTCGGCGCGCCGGTCGGGTCGGTCCTGTGCGGCCCCGCCGAGCTGATCCGCGAGGCGCGTCGCATCTGGATCCTCTACGGCGGGGCGTGGCGCCAGGCCGGCGTCCTCGCGGCCGCTGGCCTGGTGGCGCTCGACGAAGGGCGGCTGCGCCTAGGGGAGGACCACGCGCGGGCCCGCCGGCTCGCCGAGGGCGTCGCCGAGCTCCTCCCGGACGCGGTCGATCTCGACATGGTTGAAACGAACATGGTCTTCGTCCACACGGAGGCGGTGGGGCTGCCGACCCTCGAGGTGATCGAGCGACTGGCGGCTTCCGGCGTGGGCGCGGTGCCGGTCCCCGGGGCCGTGCGCATGGTCACCCACGTCGACGTGGACGACGAGGGGATCGACCTCGCGATCGACGCGTGGTCGGCCGCCGTCGGGATGAAGGAGACGTGATGGGCATCTTCTCGAAGGACTACCCGCCCGAGGTCGCCGTCCGGGTCCCCCCCGGTCAGCGCCTGGTGAAGACCTGGCCGGTGCTGCACTACGGTCCGATCCCGTCGTTCGACGGTGCGAACTGGGACCTCGAGGTCTCCGGTCTCGTGGAGCGTCCGACGACACTCACCTACCAGGAGCTCCGCGATCTCCCGAACGTGACGGTCGACGCCGACATGCACTGCGTGACCGGGTGGACCACCCTCGACAACACGTGGGAGGGGGTCTCGTTCAGGACGATCCTCGAGCTCGTAGGCCCACGGCCGGAGGCCAAGTGGGTGATCGCGCACAGCGCTTACGGCTACACCTCGAACCTCTCGCTCGAGTCGATGGACGACGACGATGTCCTGCTCGCGTGGCACAACCACGGCGAGGACCTCGCGCCCGACCACGGCTGGCCGCTCCGCCTCGTCGTGCCCAAGCGCTACGCGTGGAAGAGCGCGAAGTGGCTCACGGGACTGGAGTTCGCGGCGGAGAACCGGCGCGGGTTCTGGGAGGTCCGTGGGTATCACGTTCACGGCGAGCCGTTCGCGGAGGAGCGGTACGCGTACCAGGAAGGCCCCCGGGCCGAGCTCGAGCCGTAGCGGGCCTTTCAGCGGCGCTCGCCGAGCCCCCGCAGGAGGGCGATGTCCCGCCGCTGGCGCGCCTCGTCGCCCGCGGTCTCCAAGATCCACGGCACGCCGGCGAGCGGCGATGCGGTGAGCGCCGCCCAGTGAAGCGGGCCGTCGCCCACGTCGGCGTGGCGGTCGCGGCGCTCCCCGCGGCCGAAGGTCGAGTCGTTCGCGTGCAAGAGCGCGACGCGCGGGAGGACGCCGGAGGCCCGAAGCTCCTCGAGCAGCGAGTCGACACCCTCGGGGGTGTCGAGCCCGTAGCCGGTCGCGAACAGGTGGCAGGTGTCCAGACACACCCCGAGCCGGTCCTCGCCGACGGTCTCGAGGAGCGCGACCGCTTCCTCGACCGTGGACGCGACCGCGCCCGACGTACCCGCCATCAGCTCGACCGCCACGCTCACCCCGGGCGGCGCCGCGCCGACCACCTCGCGAAGGACCTCCGCCGCGCGGCGCCGCCCGACCACCGCGGACGCGGGACCGCGCGAGCCGCTGTGCACGACGAGGAGGTCGGCGCCGACGGCCCCCGCCGTGTGGACCGTCGCCTCGAGCAACCCCCGGGACCTCCGTCGGATCGCCGCGTCGTTCGAGGCGACGTTCACGACGTAGGGCGCGTGGACGCCGAGAGGGCCGAGCCCGCTCGCTCGCCAGGTCTCGCGGTAGGCGGCGGCCTGCTCGTCGGGGAGCGCGGGCGGCGCCCACGCGCGTGGGTTGGACAGGAAGACCTGGGCGCAGTCGGCGTCGCGGGCCCGGCTCTCGTGGACGACGCCGTGGAGCCCGATCCCCCGGCGCCGGACGTGTGCCCCGACGATCACCCGACGTACAGGACGATCGTGTCGCCGTAGTGAAGGGTGTCCCCGGGCTTCGGGTTCTGACCGATCACGAGCGACGTCGAGCTCCCCGGGATGTAGAAGTAGGAGACGCTCAGCCCATAGGTCGCGGCCTTCGCCTTGGCCTGCGCGGGCGTCAGTCCGGTGAGGGTCGGCGCGGGGAAGCTCTCGGGACCCTGCGACACGGTGATCGTGACCGGCGATCCCCAGGCCTGGGTCGAGCCCTGGGCGGGGTCTACCGACATCACGGATTCCGCGATCCACCTTGTCGGAGAAGGCCGTCTTGACCACGACCTTGAAGCCGGCCGTCTTGAGCGCCGCCGTGGCGACCTTCTGGCTCTGTCCCTGCACCTTCGGGACGTCGGCGGGCGCGTGTCCCTTGCTCACCCACAGGTCCACCGCCGAGCCCTGCGGCGCCTTGCCGTCGGCGGGCGACTGGCGCACGACGTCGCCCTCGGCCACGGTGTCGCTGAAGACCCGCAGGACCCGGCCGCGCGTGAAGCCGGCGGTCCCGAGCTGCGCGACCGCCGCGTCGAGCGAGAGCCCGGCCACGGAGGGCACGGGGACCGGAGGCGGACCGAGGGACGGGATCGAGCGTGACCGTCTCCCCTTCCCGCAGGGACGTGCGCGCCGGCGGATCCACGGCGAGGACGTCGCCCTTGGGCACCTTCGGGTCGTAGCGACCGTCGGAGACCTTCACGGTGAACCCGAGGTCGCCGAGCCTCGCGCTCGCGGCCTCGACGCTCGTGCCGATCAGGTCCGGCACGGGGTGGGAGTGGGGGATCAGGTAGGTCCATGCGCCCCACGCCGCGCCGGTGAGGAGCGCGAGGGCGAGGAGCCACGCGACCCACGTGCGCCAGCGACGGCGCTTCGAGCGTTCGACGCGCGGGATCGTTCGGGTCACGGAGGGCAGGGCCGCCTCGGTCGGCTCGCCCGTCCCGGTCACCTCGGGGAGGTCCTGCACGAGGCCGCCGAGCGTCCGGGCGCGTCCGAGCTGGGGCTGGATCGACTCCAGGTCCAAGCGCATCGCCCGCGCGTCCTCCGGGCGCAGCTCGCGGTCGGGATCGGTGGCGCTCTCGACGAACCCGTCGAGGTCGGGCGGCACCCCGTCGGCGAACCCGCTCGGGAGGGGGACCCGCTCCGACAGGTGCTTGTACGCGATCGCCATCGGCGTCTCGCCGCTGAACGGCAGGCGCCCGGTGAGCAGCTCGTACGTGACGATCCCGAGCGCGTAGAGGTCGCTGCGCGGGTCGGCCGGCTCACCTCGGATCTGTTCGGGGGACAGGTACTGCACCGTCCCCGTGACGGCGCCGGCGCGGGTCGCGCGCGCGTCCCCGAAGGCCCGCGCCAGGCCCATGTCGGTGAGCTTCACGGTGCCGTCGGGGGTCACGAGGATGTTCTCGGGCTTCAGGTCGCGGTGGACGATGCCCTTCGCGTGGGCGTGCTCGAGCGCGAGCAGCGTCTGGCGGACGATGGCGGCCGCCTGCATCGGCGCGAGGTGTCCGTTCGCGTTGAGGAGGTCGCGCGCGGAGCGCCCGTGCACGTACTCCATCACCATGTAGTAGATGCCGTCGACCGCACCCCAATCGTAGACGGCCACGATGTTGGGATGGTTCAGCGTCGCGGCCGCGCGGGCCTCGCGTCGGAACCGGTCGACGAACGCCTGGTCGCCGGCGAGCGAACGGTGCAGGACCTTGATCGCCACCTCGCGCGACAGCACGGCGTCGTGGGCCAAGAAGACCTCGCCCATCCCGCCGGCGGCGATCCGTTCCAGCACGTGATAGCGACCGTCGAGGGTCACGAGTGCATGGCCTCGGGCGTCGCTCGAGGCCGCCGGCTGTGCGATGCTCCTGGACATCGACCTCCCGTTCGGGGAAGCGCTCGTTCGTTGGGAGGGAGCGCCGTCCGCGGCGGATGCTAACGCGTAGGAGGTCCACAACCGTGGAACCGGGAGGAACTCGTTGGCCAGGCTCCGGTGCCTCGGCAGACGAGGTCGGGGCCGAACTGGGTCGGATCGGGGCCGCGGTGGATGCCGGGAACGCCGATCTGCGGGCCCTCGGGTTCTGGCCGGTGGTCGCCCGGGTCAAGCGCGACCCCGCGCTGGTGGAGCGCTTCGCCGACCCGATCGGCGCGATCGACACGGCCGCGTTCCGGCGCTCCGTGCGCCTTCGGGCACCGGTCGGGGTGGGCAACGCGCTGCTGCTGATCGTGATCGCGGTCGGGGCCGGCGCGATGGTCGTCGCCGCGCGCACGACGGGCGCCCTCGCCGGCATCGCTCTGCTCGTGGCCGGCGGCGCGTGGTCGCTTGGGGTCCACGCGCCCACGCACTGGGTGGTCGGACGCCTGCAGGGGATCCGGTTCACCGACTACTTCCTGGGGGGGCCGCCGCCGCCGCGACCCGGGATCAAGACCGACTACGCCACGTACCTGCGGACCCCGGCGGGCGCGCGCGCCTGGTTCCACGCGAGCGGCGCGATCGCCACGAAGGTCGCCCCCTTCGTCGCCGTCGCGCTCGCCCCGCTCACGAACGCGCCGGGGTGGTCGATCGTGCTGATGGCGGTCTACGGCGTGTTCCAGATCGCCACCGACCTGCTGTTCAGCGTGAGGACGAGCGACTGGAAGAAGTTCTTGCGCGAGCGTGCGGTCGCGCGCGACACCGTCTGAGGATGCGCGTCGTCTTTCCGGGCGGGTATCGTGGTCCCGACGAACCACCGGGGAGCTCGGACGTACCGGGCTGAGAGGCGGGCTGAGGCCCGCGACCCGCGGACCTGATCCGGGTAATGCCGGCGGAGGGAGGCAGGATGGGCGCTCCGAGGCTCGACGCCCAACCGCTCGGCGTCTACGTCGTCACCTCGGCGTCGTTCCGAGGCCGCTCCCACCTCGACGTCGCGCGCGCGGCCATCGCGGGCGGCGCCACCGCCGTGCAGCTGCGTGCGCCCGAGCTCGACGACGACGCCCTGCGCTCGGTGGCGGCTCGCCTCGTCGACCTCTGTCGGGAGGCAGGCGTCCTGTCGATCGTGAACGACCGGCCCGACGTGGCCGTCACCGCCGGGGCAGACGGCGCGCACGTGGGTCAGGGCGACGACGCCGAGGGCGCGCGCGCGATCCTCGGCGACGATCGGATCCTGGGGATCAGCGTCGCGACCCCGGAGCAGGCGGAGCGGGCGGCCGCGTCCGGCGCCGACTATCTCGGCGTCACCGTGTGGTCGACGCTGACGAAGCCCGAGGCCGCGCCGACCGGCCCCGACGGGGTGCGTTCGGTCGCCGCGGCCACGTCGCTGCCGGTGGTCGGGATCGGCGGGATCGACCCGACGAACGCACCCGAGGTGATCGCCGCCGGTGCGGTCGGGGTCGCGGTCATCTCCGCGGTCGCCGACGCCGAGGACCCGGTCGCGGCGACGCGGGCGCTACGAGATGCCGTCCACGGCGCGTTGGCGGCACGGACAGGAAGGACACGAGCGTGAGCGAGCAGGTCACGGGCAAGGCGACGGCCGAGCTGTTCGAGCAGGTGATCCTGCGGCGGCTGGGCGCGCGCGACGCGGACGTGCTCGTCCCTCCGCGACACGGCGTGGACGTCGGCGTCGTCCGGGTCGCCGAGGGAATGGCGATGGCGCTCACCGCCGATCCGGTGTTCGTCGTGCCCGCCTACGGCTGGGAGCGTGCGGCGTGGTTCGCGGTGCACATCCTCGCGTCGGACGCCGCAACCTCCGGGCTGCCGCTGCGCTGGATCGCGGTCGATCTGAACCTCCCGCCCGAGATCTCCGACAAGGACCTGACCAGGCTCTGGGATGCGTTCCATCGGACGTGCGCCGACCTTGGGATCGCGGTGGTGACGGGACACACCGCCCGCTACGATGGGTGCGCGTGGCCGATGGTCGGCGGCGCCACCTGCATGGCGCTCGGCCCGGAGGACGCGTACGTGACCCCGCAGATGGCCCGTCCGGGCGATGCGGTCGTGGTGACGAAGGGCGCCGCGATCGAGGCCACCGCCCTGTTCGCGGCCACGTTCCCCGACCGGCTGGCGGCCGGGGTGGGGGAGGCGACGGTGCAGGCCGCCGACGCGCTCTTCGAGCGGATGACTGTGGTGCCGGAGGCCGTGGCGGCGCGGGAGTTCGGGTTGCGCGACCGCGGCGTGACCGCGATGCACGACGCGACCGAGGGGGGCGTGCTGGGCGGCCTGCTCGAGGTGGCGATCGCCTCGGAGCTCGGGATGCGCGTTGACCTCGAGGCGATCCCCGTGCGTCCCGAGGTGCGCGCCGTCTGCGAGCACGTGGGCATCGATCCGTACGTGTCGATCAGCGAGGGCACGCTGATCGCGACGGTCGTGCCGGACCGCGCCGAGGCGTACCTCGCCTTCCTGGCCGGCCGTGGGATCGAGGCCGCGGTGGTCGGCGAGATCGTGCCGTTCCGGGACGGCCGGACGCTGGTGGACGCCGGCGGGGAGCGCTCGCTCGAGCACCCGGGGCTCGATCCGTTCTGGGCCGCGTTCGGCGCGTGGGCGGCGGAGGCGGCGGGCTGACCTCGGTTCACGGCCGCGCCCGATAAGGTGCGGCCGTGAACCTCACCTGCGTCGGCGACGTGATGCTCGACGTGCACGCGGCGTCGGGCACGCTGGCCTCTGGCGGCGACGTTCACGGCCGGGTCCTGATCCGTCCGGGCGGGACCTCCGCGAACGCCGCGGTGTGGGCCGTGTGGGCCGGCGCGCGGGCCGCGGTGGTCGCGGCCGTCGGCGGCGACCTCCCCGGTGAGCTCTGCGTGAGCGCGCTCCGCGAGCGCGGCGTCGACACCGCCGGGATCCGGAAGTGTGCGGGCGCCACGGGCGCGATGCTCGTCCTCACCGAGGAGGGGGAGCGCTCGATGGTGGCCGACCGCGGTGCGAACGCGCTCCTGAGCCCAGACGACCTGCCCCCGCTCGAGGCCGGCGCCGTCCTCGTCTCCGGCTACCTCCTGCTGCAGGAGCCCGGCAGGGAGGTGGCGCTCGCGGCGTTCGCGTCCGCCCGGACCTCGCTGCTCGCGGTCGAGGCCGCGTCCTGGCCGCTCCTGGAGGCGTTCGGCCCCGACCGGTTCTTCGAGGCCACACGGGACTGTGACGCCCTGTTGGCGAACGACGAGGAGGCGCGCGCGCTCACCGGTAAGACCGGCGCCGACGCCGCGCGCGCGCTCGGGGAGCGCTACCGCCTCGCCGCGGTCAAGCGCGGCGCGGCCGGGGCCACGCTCTGGCTCGAGGGGGCGCTGCTCGAGACGCCTGGGGAGCCGATCACGGAGCGCGATCCCACCGGCGCGGGCGACGCCTTCGACGGCGTGCTGCTGGGGTCGTTGGCGCTCGGCCTCGACCCGCCCGACGCGCTCGCGCGCGCCGCCCACGCGGGCGCGCTCGCCGCCGCGAGTCGGGAGACCTGGCCGGACCCGGGGCGTGGCCGTTGACGTTCCTCGTGAGCGACGAGGTCGCGATGGCCGTCGCCGCGGGCGGCCCTGTGGTCGCGCTGGAGACGAGCGTGATCGGCCAGGGGCTGCCGCATCCGCGGAACCTCGAGTGCGTGGGGCGGATGTCCGAGGCGATCCGGGCGGCCGGCGCCGATCCCAGCGTGGATCGGTCTCGTCGACGGGGCCGTGCGGATCGGCCTCGACGACGACGAGCTGCGGCGGTTCGCGGGAAGCGGCGAGGCGACGAAGGTCGCGCGGCGCGACGTCCCTGTTGCGCTGGCCGCCGGCGCGCTCGGCGCGACCACGGTGAGCGCCGCGATCTGGGCGGCGCATCGGGCCGGGATCGCGATCGGCGCCACCGGCGGGATCGGCGGCGTCCACCCCGGCGTCCGGCCGGACGTGTCCGCCGACCTCCTCGAGCTCGCCCGCACGCCCGTGCTGCTCGTGTGCAGCGGTCCGAAGTCGATCGTGGACCCGCTCGCGACCACGGAGAAGCTGGAGGAGCTCGGCGTGGCCCTCGTGGGCTTCGGCGTGGACCGACTCCCGTTCTTCCTCGCCCGCGAGACGGAGATCGAGCTGGAGCACCGCGTGGGCACGCCCGCGGAGGCGGCCGCGATCGTGCGAGCGCAGCGCGCGTCGGGGCTCGACGCCGCGATCCTGCTCTGCAACCCGGTCCCCGAGGCCGACGCGATGGACGCGGGCGAGGTCCTGGCTGCCACGGCCCGCGCCGAAGCGAGGATGCGGGCCGAAGGCATCACCGGGAAGGCCGTCACGCCGTTCCTGCTCGCCGCGGTCGCCGAGGAGACCGGCGGCCGCTCCCTCGAGGCGAACCTCGCGCTCCTGGAGGACAACGCCAGGGTCGCCGCCCGGGTGGCCGTCGAGCTGGCTGGGCGCGCATGAGCGGCGCCCGCGCGAGGGCCGCGGGCGTCGTCGTGCTGGTCCTGTTCGCCCTGGTCCTCATCACGTGGGGGTTCCTGTCCGTCTATCCGCAGGGACCGGTCGTGCCCAAGGGGGCCGATACGCCCCAGTACGTCTGGGAGATGCGCCTGGTCGCCGGCGAAGGGCTCGACGCACTCCCGGCGTTCCGCGGGTCGCATCTACTGAACGCGAACGCGGACCGGCCGGGCTTGCCGGTGGTGTTCGCCCTGCTCCGTGCACTGGGGGGACCCGACTCGACCGGGTTCGTCTTCGTGATGCCCGCGGTGATGGCGGTCGTGATCGCGACGGCCGCGGTCGCGCTGGCGCGCAGGAGCATCGCCGAGCCGCGGTCCGCGCTCCCGGTCTACGCGCTCGTCGCCGGCACGGGGCTGCCGCTCGCCTTCGCCGCGAACGGCAAGTTCGACGAGCTGATGGCCTCGTCGCTGATGCTGGCCGGCGTCGCCCTCCTGCTGCCGGCCCTGCGCGGTGACCGGCGAGCGGGCGCGGGGGTCGTGCTCCTGTTCGTCGCGGCGTGGAGCGCGCACTGGACGGTGGCGGCCGTGACCGCGATCGCGCTCCTCGGGACGCTCCCGTGGATCGTGGTGATCCCGGGCCTGGGGCTGGAGGACCGTCGCGCGGCCCTGCGCCGCTTCCTCGTCGTGTACGGGGTCGCGGGGCTCGGCGCCGGATGCGTGAGCCTCATGGCGCCGGGGTTGCCGCAGCTCCCCCTCAACGTGACGGCCCAGGGTGTCGCGGCCAACATCGAGCGACAGGTGCCTTCGTACGTCTGGTCGCCCCTCCTCCCGGCGGCCGCGATCGGGGTCGTGGCGCTGTTCCTTCGCCGGGGCGAGCCGCGGGCGAGCCTCGGACCGCTGCTGTCATGGGCGAGCCTCGCGATCGCGGGGCTGGCCGCCGCGTGGCTCGCCTCGGGCGTCCCCTCCTACCGGCTCCTGTCCAGCGCGATGACCCTGCCCGTGCTCGCGGCCGCCGGTGTCGTGGCGATGGGAAGGCTGATCGCGGGCAGATCGGGCAGGTGGCGCGCCGCTCTGGCGGGCGTCGTCGTGCTCGTCGCCGTGACCGCGCTCGCCGCGGACACGATCGACGCGTGGCGGGCGCGCTCGGCCGCGACGTCGCCGGCCGCCGCTTCGATGTACGCCGCCCTCGGCCGTGCCCTCGAAGGGAGCTCCCGCCCGGTGATCCTGGTCGTGGACGACGCGAGCGGCGATCCGGTACAGACCGGGTTCGGCACGGTCCCGGCCCTCCGTCGCTTCCGGGCCGGCCTCCCCGCCGACGTCATCGCGCGGTCGGCAGTCTACCTCGGCGATCCCGAGCGCCTGCTCGCGGGCGAGCCCACCCTTCGTCCGACGGTGCCGGGATTCGACGGCTGGTCGCGCGATGCCTGGCGCGGCGTGGCGCCGCTCGAAGGGCACGACCCGATCGTGGTGATCGTGCCTGCGCACGTGAACAGGTTCCATGCGCTCGCATCGGCGCATCCCGATTGGGAGGTGGCTCCGTGGCTCCTGGCCCCGTCCGGGGGGATCGGCGGCGTGCCCACGACCCCGCCGCCCCTGTCGCCCGTCGGTTGGCCGCAGCTGCTGCGCTGGAGCCTCCTCGCCCTCGCCGTGCTCACGGGGGCGGGGATCGGCTGGGCCTTCCTGGTGGTCGGCGGTGACGTGGGCTCTGGGGTGGCGCTCTCGCCGGCGGTCGGGCTCGCCGTCCTCGCGCTCGCGGGGTTGGTCCTCGAGGCGGCCGGCGGTCGGAGCGGGGGTCGCGACGGCGCGGTCACGGTGATCGCCGTGGGGGTCGCGGGGGTCGTCGCGGCCGCGGTCGCGCACCGGCGGCGGACGCGTGCTCAGCCGGGCGCGTCGCAGGGGTCGGCGTCGCTCAGCGCAACCACGTCTGGATGATGACCTTCGAGAAGTTCCAGCCGTAACGGAGCGACTTCGGCTTCTTCGACGCGCCGCTCGCGCGGGCCGCGATCGTCACGGGGACCTCGACGACCCGCGCTCGGTGGCGCAGCGCCTCGATCGAGGATCTCGCTCGTCCAGAACTGGTCCTGCTCGAGCACGAGCTTGCGCAACAGATCGGCGCGCGCCGCGCGGTACCCGCTCGAGGGGTCGGTGATCCGCCGCCCGGTGAGCACCGTGACCATCCGCGAGAACACGTGCACGCCGACATGGCGGATCAGGCTCTCACGCTCGAACTCGCCGAGCAGGCGCGAGCCGTTCACGTAGTCGGCGTCGCCGCGCACGATCGGGCCGATCAAGGTCGGGAGCTCGCTCGCCAGGTGTTGCCCGTCGGCGTCCATCGTGACGACGATCTCCGCGCCGAGCTGCAGCGCGATCTCGTAGCCGACCCGCAGCGCCAGCCCGCCGCCGCGGCGGATCGGCAGCTGGGTCACGAGCGCGCCGGCGTTCCGCGCCACGGTGGCGGTCTCGTCCTCGCTGCCGTCGCTCACGACGAGCGGCACCACGCGGAAGCCGTCCAGGGTCTCCGGGAGCGCGCGCACGACCGAGCCGACGTTCGCCTCCTCGTTGTACGCCGGGGTGACGACCACCAGTCGCGGGCCCTCGGGGAGCGCCGCCGCGCGCGTCCAGTCGAACCGCTCGCCGCCGAGGGCCTCGATCAGCAGACGGAGGTTGCGTTCGTTCGTGTCGGTCGCGGACTGCACGCGGAGTAGGAGGAACAGCAGCACGAACACCGCGAGCGTCAGCAGGAAGATCAGCCGTCGGTCGTTGCCCTGTCGCACGTCGAAGATGCCGAAGAGCGGATCGAACAGCGTGGGGGAGACCGACAGCACGATCAGCCCGACCGCGAGGACCCCGGTGATGATCAGGCTCAGCCGGCTGATCCGTCGACGCTGGTAGGCGCGGATCGTGAGCAGGAAGAAGACGAGCGCTGCGACGACGCCGAAGATCCGGACCGCCGTCACGCCCGCCGCACCTCGAGGCTCACTCCGGCGCGGGCCGCCAGTGGTCGCGCGGCAAGATGTGGTCCTCGTTCACCCGGCCCTTGAACCGTTGGATCGTCGAGAACATCGACTCGATCAGCGTCTCGTTCAGCAGGTGTGGCTTGAGACCCAGGTCGAGCAGCTTCGTGTGCGACGCGTTGTAATAGTGCTCCTCCAGCTCGACCCGCGGGTTCTCGATCGGATGCACGACGACCTCGATCCCGACCTCCGAGCCCGCTTTCTCGACGAGCTCGGCCAGCTCCCAGATCGCGAACTGCTCGGTGAACTGGTTGAAGACCCGGTACTCGCCGGGGTCTGCCGGGTGCATCACGGCGAGCTCGACGCATTGCAGCGTGTCGACGATGTTGAGGTAGCCACGCGTCTGACCGCCCTTGCCGTAGACCGTGAGCGGATGGCCGATCACCGCCTGCAGGCAGAACCGGTTGAGCGCGGTGCCGAACACGTCGTCGTAGTCGAACCGGGTCATGAGCCGGTCGTCCAGCGCGGTCTCGTCGGTCTGGATGCCGTACACCACGCCCTGGTTCAGGTCGGTGGCGCGCAACCCCCAGATCCGGCATCCGAAGTGGATGTTGTGCGAGTCGTGCACCTTCGACAGGTGGTACATCGAGCCGGGCACCTTCGGGTACGGGAGGTAGTCCGTCCGCCCGTTGTGATTGACCTCGATGAACCCTTCCTCGATGTCGATGTTCGGCGTGCCGTACTCGCCCATCGTGCCGAGCTTCACGAGGTGGCAGTCGGGCGCGAGGTCGCGGATCGCGTAGAGCACGTTCAGCGTGTTCACCACGTTGTTCGTCTGGGTGAACACCGCGTGGTCGCGGTCCTTCATCGAATAGGGGGCCGACGGCATCTCGCCGTAGTGCACGACGGCCTCGGGCTGGAACTCGCGGAAGAGGCGTTCGACGACCGGCCACTCGGTCAGGTCGCCGATCGTCATGCCGATCTCGCGGCCGGTGATCTCGCGCCAGGCCTCGACGCGCTCTGCGAGCGGCGCGATCGGCGTGAGCGAGTCGGTGCCGGCCTCGGCGTGGGCCCGGCGGCGGAGCTCGTTGTCCACGACGTGGACGTCGTGGCCGCGGTTGGAGAACCGCATGGCGGTCGGCCAGCCGAGGTAGCCGTCGCCGCCGAGGATCAAGATGCGCATGTCTTCATCTCCGAGAAGAGGGAACAGGGGGCATCGTAACGGACGAACGCCCGCTCACGCGTGCATCGGACCTGGCCGAGCGATGCCTTGAAGGGCACCGAGCACGCGGTCGACGTCGTCTGCCCCGTGGTAGTGGCAGAAGCCGATCCGAACCGCACCGCCCGAGTCGAGCAGCCCGAGCCGGTCGAAGACCTCGATCGCGTAGTAGTGCCCGTCCCACGTGAAGATCCCCCGCTCGGCGAGCGCCGCCGATGTGTCCAGCGGGTGCTGGTCGCCGAGGCGGATCGCGAACGTCGGGGTCCGCTCGTCCACCTTGGCCGGGTCGGCGATCCCGACGAGCCGCACGCCCGGCACCGAGTCGATCCCCGCGAGGAACCGCCGGCTCAGCTCTCGCTCGTGGACGTGGAAGGCTTCGAACCCCGCCACGATCCGGGCGCGCCGCGAGCCGTTCGCGGGTTCGCCGTGGCGCTCGCCGACCTCCGCGATGTACTCGATCGCGGCGATCGTGCCTGCCATCGCCTCGTGGCTCTGCGTGCCGGTCTCCCAGCGGTCGGGGTTCACGTCGTCGACCGGCCGGAGCTTGTAGGGCGCCCACGTCTCGAGTACCTCCCGGCGGACGCCGAGCATGCCCTGGTGCGGCCCGAAGAACTTGTACGGGCTCGTCGCGACGAGGTCGGCCCCGAGCCCGTGCAGGTCGATCGCGCGGTGCTGCGCGACGTGGACGCCGTCGAGCGCCACGAGGGCGCCCGTGGCCTTCGCGCGACCCACGAGGTCCGCCGCAGGCGGCATCGTCCCGACCGCGTTGGAAGCCAGCGTGAAGGCGACGAGCTTCGTGCGATCGGTCAGCGCCGCGTCGAACGACGCGACGTCGAGGGTGACGTCGTCGGGGCAGACGTCGACCCACTTCACGGTGGCGCCCGCGTCCCGCGCCGCGAGCACCCACGGCCGAACGTTGGCATCGTGGTCAAGACGCGTGACGACGACCTCGTCGTCCGGCCGCAGGGTCTTGGCGAACGAGCGCGAGAGGTGCAGCAGCAGCGACGTCGCGTTCTGCCCGAAGACGACCTCGTCCGGGTCACAGCCCAGGAAGTCCGCACCTGCCCGATGCGCCTCGGCGATCGTCTCGTCGATCTCGTGGCTCGCGAGGAAGGCGCCGTGCGTGTTCGAGGAGCCGCTGCGCAGCCGCCCGGCGATCGCGTCGATCACGGTGTCGGGCGTCTGCGACCCGCCGGGGGCGTCCGCCCACACGAACGGCTGCCCGTCGGGGCCGGTACGCGCGAGCGCGGGGAAACGGGACCGGAGCGCGTCGACGTCGAAGGCGGACATCATGCGGGGAGCCTCCCATACGTCCGGCGTGGGTGCCTCGTGCCCGCGTGGCCCCGATATGCGAAGGGCGCCCCGGAGGGCGCCCTTCGTCGAACCTCGGAACGCTCAGGAGCCGGCGCGGCTCAGGTCGATCCGCAGTTGTTCGCCAGTCAACGCCTCGTGACGTGCCCGTAGATCGATGTACAGCAGGATCGTGACGAGTGCGGTGAACGGAGCGGTGATGATCTGCCCGATCGACCCGAAGATCCACTGCAGGAACCAGTTGCTGCCACCGATCGCGCCGATGATCCCGCCGATGATGCCGGTGAGGAGCGCGGCCACCACGATCGTCCCCAGGACGTGCCAGAACGACCCCTTCACGAGGTTCCAGGAGCGGCTCATCGCGTCGGTCCCTCGGCGGTCCTCCACCACCAACGCGGGGATCGCGACCGCGAGCATCGTCAGGAAGATCACGCCGGGGATGATGAGGAGGATGAACCCAACGGCGACCACGATGCCCACCAGGATGGAGACCAGAAGCACGCTGCCCAGCCGTCGGAACCCGTAACGGTAGCTCGCCTCGGTGTCCACGGGGTCGCCGACCGAGGCGAGCGCCGCTCCGCGGGTGAGCGCGGCCGACAAGACGGCGGAGATGATGACGGCGATCGCGGCGACGATGAGCGATCCGATGACGAACGTGCCCCACGAGGTGTCCGTGGTGCTCGTCGTGATGGCCTGACCACCGATCACCACGGTCGTCTTCGTGACCGTCGGCTTGAACACGACCCCCGTGAGGAAGTGGCTGATGAAGCTGAGCGGCACAACCACGATCGCCACGATCATGATCAGCTTCGCCGCGTTCACCTTGTAGACGTTGAACGCGGTCGAGAGGATGTCGCCCAATCCACGGGGCGGGATCTGACCGCCACCTCCTGCGCTGGGGGGTGGCGGCGGGGGAGGCGCGAAGCCGCCGGAATCACTCATGAGCCCTCCTTCGGGGTCCGAGACGGCCGGATAGTACGCCCATGCCGGTCGGAGCGGGCGCAGGACAGGCGAAGAACTTAGGCGGGCTGCAGGTCCCAGTCCGGCGGCAGTTCCTGGGCGACCCACGCGGGATCGGGCTCCCAGTCCCCCCAGTCCCTGTCGAACGGCGGCTCGCGCAGGAGCACGTGCTCGACCGCGCGCTCGCCCCAGTGCCGGAACCACTCGGCGTCCTCTTCGGTGAACAGGCCGCGCGCGACGGCTTGCGCGAGCTCGTCTTCGTCCTTCCACGACCACGACGAGCGATCGGGCGGGATCGTGACGTCCAGGAGGTGCTCCACGGTGTCGAAGCCGGCGGGGGAGCGGCGGAGCGGGGACTGCAGGTTCACGTAGTACTCGCGCAGCCGTCCGTCCGGGTCGAACGGGAGGATCACCGCGTAGGGCGTGTCGGGGAACGCGAAGGACAAGATCCGCGTGCCGCCGCGCTCGGTGTCCTCGAGTCGCCAGGTCTGCGCGGGAATCCGCAGCGGGACGCCGTCGGGTCCGACCGGCTGCTTGCACCGCACGTGCGGGGGCACGTGGAACATCTGGAGGTTGTGGTCGTCGCGGACGACGACCGCGGGTCGGGCGTACCAGACGCGGCCGGCCCAGACCTCGCGGAGCGCGACGACCTCGCCCGGCTCGCGCCGCGGCGGGATCTCGATCCCGTCGGCGCGCGGTGCCGGTGTCCCTCCCATACGTCGAGGGTAGCCGCTGCGTGTGGGGGCCGAGGACCCTCGCAGCGAAGGTTCGGTGACGGGCGTCGACCGGCCGTCTTGACGGATGTCCGAGCCGGGGAGTACGGTCGAGATCCCCTCGAACATACGTTCGATTCAGGTTCCGATCCTGAGCCGATCCGGGTCCTCGAGGGGGGTGATCGACGCGAGGCAGGCCGGGGATGACGAAGCGGTTCGACGAGGAGGTCCGGGTCGAACGCGACGGTGGGTTGCCGTCGGCGTTCGAGTGGCGCGGACGCCGCTACGAGGTGCGCGACGTGATCGGGAAGTGGCGGATCGAGGGCCGGTGGTGGGCCGACGGCCGCGACCGCGAGTACTGGCGGGTCGAGGCGCGCGGCGGCGCTGTGTGGGACCTCTACTTCGACCGCCAGCACGACCGTTGGCATATGGAGCGCCTGTGGGACTGAAGGCGCTCAGGGGACGGTGGTGAACCCCTCAGGATGTTCTCCGCGGCCGGTCCCCACCGGCTGACCGGTCGCCGCGGACACGACACGTACACTGCGGCATCGTGCAACCCGGGGTACCCATCTGGTCCGTCCTGGCGCTGCTGGGCATGCTGCTGATCCCCGGGATCGGATGCACCCTTGCGTTCCTCCGTCCGAAGTCGGTTCCCCTGCCGGTCCGACTTGGTGTCGCGGTCGCAGCGGGCTACGCGGTGGTGTCGCTGGTGTCGCTGCTCTTCGTCGCCGCCCGACGGCTGTGGCTCGCCCCGGTCCTCGTGAGCGTGGCACTGATCAGCGTCTCGGTGTGGGCGTTCGCCTCCGTTCGCTGGGGCTTGCGTGCGCACGCCGACGCGATCGTCGCCGATGTCCGCAAGAACGCGTGGCGCTACGCGTTGCTCCTCCTGGTTCTCGTCGGCTTCGGCATCGTTCGCGCCACCTACACGCAGCCGGCCAACCTCGCCGCGACGACGATGCGCTACTGGGCCGACGGGGTGGAGATCGCGGACACCCATCGGATCCCGGCGACGAGCCTGCAGTGGGACACGCTGCTGCAGCCCGTGACGAGCAAGGCGGCGTTGAACGCCTTCAACGCGACGCTGAGCCTCGCGTTCGGACGCGATCCGTTCGGGCCGCTCTCGTCCATCCAGTTCGTGATGTCGCTCTCCCTCGCGCTGCTCGCCGCGGCGCTCGCCGAATCCTTGGGGCTCCGCTACCTGATGCCCCTCGCGCCCGTCCTCCTGTTCGCCGACAAGACGTTCCCGCTTGCCAACGCGACGCTGACGACGGATCTCTCGAGGTACGTCGCCGAGGACTGGGGCAGGATCCCCGCGCTCGCGGCGGTCGTGCTGCTCGTGATCGCGGTTCGTCCCCGCGGCCCCGACGAGGATCTCGGGGGGGCCGTCGCGTCGGGGACGGCTGCCCACGCGCGGGCGCCTCGGATACGCGCGCCGATCGTCCTCGGCGCCGTCCTGCTCGGAGTGGCCGCGGGCACGCACCTTGTGGCGACGGTCGTGGCCGTCGCCTTCGTCGTCACGTACGCGTTGGCGGCGTGGGTGGTGAGCCGCCGGCGCGAGATCCTGACCGACGCCGCCACGCTCGTGCTCGGTGCGGCGGCGCTCGGCGTCTGCGTGCTCGTGCTCGCGGGCGGCAACCTCGGCTTCAACGGAGCCGCCGGGAGCTCCGAGTATGCGGACATCGCGCAACGGGTCGGGCTGCCTCCCGGCACGGATCCCACGGCGTACCTCGTCAAAGGCGTCCTCGATCGGTCGCAGACGACCCCCTACGGACCCGGCGACGTGCTGGCCGACCTCGCCGCCCAGTCGATCAACCGGAACCGCCAACAGACCCCCGACGTTCCCCTCTGGCCCGCGGCGATCGTCGGGGGCCTCGCGGTCGCAGCCGTCGTCGTGCTGGTCTCGTCGCGCCATCGGGACCTGCGTGCCCTCGGCCTCGGCACCGCTGGCTTCCTCGTGTCCCTGGTCGTCGTCGCGATCGGATTCGCCCTGCGGTACGACGTGTTCGCGCTCGCGACCTTCGGGAACCGCAGGCTCTTCAACTACCTGCCGCTCGCGGCGGTCCTCCTGGTGCTCGGCGTCGGAGAGCTCGCGCTTCGGGTCTCGGAGGGGCTGCGAGGCGGTCGCATCGGGCAGATCGTCGCGATCGTCCTCACGGTCGCGGTCTCGGCCGCGGTGATGCCGGGGGCCGTCGCCAACCGGGTCGATCTCGAGCATCGAGCGCAGGACCTGGCCGTCGTGCGGTGGGTCGGTTCGAGGACGCCGTGTCAGGGCAGGATACCTGCTCGACTGGCGCACGCTCGCGACGTTCGAGGCCGTCGCGGGCCGGGCCGGGACGCTCGAAGGCATGGGCCCGCACGTGCACCCGCAGGTGCTGGAGATCGCGCTGCGGCAGCTGCTCGCGGCGACGGCGTTCTTCCAACATCCCGCGCAGGGACTCGACTACCTGCGCCAGGAAGGCATCGCGTACGTCGTGCGCGCGAACCCCGGCCACCTGTTCGCAGGAGCGACGCCGATCCTCGGCACGTCCGACACGAAGCTGAGCAAGGCGCCGTTCCTGCACGAGGTGCTGCGAACCCCCGCCGCGACGGTCTACCGCGTCGACGGATGGCGAGCCTCGACGAGCGTCCCTGATCCGGAGGGGCAGCCGGGGTTCTGTCCATTCGCCGGTTAACGGTCGTTCCGGATAGAAGCTCCGAGACAGACGTGGCTCTTGACTCGAACATATGTTCGATGCAGGATGTGAGGCCCGATGGCCGTGGCCTCTCCCTCGTTCGTCCACCTCGACGTCCGCTCCGCCTTCTCGCTGAAGGAGGGCGCGTTCACGCCCGAGCAGCTGGCTCGCGCCGCCGCCGCGCTCGAGCTGCCCGCGGTCGCGCTCACCGATCGCGACGGGCTCTACGGCGCCGCTCGGTTCGTCGCCGCCTGCGAGCGGGAAGGCGTCCGCCCGATACTCGGCGCGTCGCTCACGGTGCGCGCGCCGGCGCCGCCGCCGATCGACGCGCACGTCGTGCTGCTCGCCGAGGACGACCGCGGCTACGCGAACCTCTGCCGGCTGCTCACCGACGCGCACCTGCTCGGCGAGCGCGGCGACCCGTGGGTAGCGGCCGAGCAGCTCTGTGCGCACGCCGCCGGGATGACCGTGCTGCTCGGACCGCGCTCCCATCCCGGGCGGCTCGCGGTGCACGGCCGGATCGACGCCGCCGCGCGTCTGGCCGCGCCGCTGCGCGAAGCGTTCGGACGGGAGCGCTGTGTCGTTGCGATCGAGCATCGGCTCGAACCGAGCTCCGATGCCGAGACCCGCGCGATGCTCCGGTTCGCCGAGCGGCTCGACGTCCCCGCTGTCGCCACGAACCCGACCCGCTACCTGGTGCCCGAGGACGCGTTCGTGGCCGACGCCCTCGAATGCATGCGCAAGATCGTGCCGATCCGCTCGCACCACGTGAGCCGCGCGAACGCAGAGGGCTGGCTGAAACCGGCCGACCGGATGCGCGCGCTGTTCGCCGAGCGCGAGCACCTTTGCGACGAGACGCTCGCGATCGCCGAGCGCTGCACGTTCGACCTGGGCCTGAAGCGGATCCACTTCCCGGAGTTCGACACGCCGGCGGGGCGGAGCGCCGATGCCCTGCTCGCCGAGCGGACCTGGCGCGGCGTCCACGAGCGTGGCCTGAGGGAGGACGAGCGCCTGCGTGACCGCGTCCACCTCGAGCTCTCGATGATGCGGCGGATGGGCTATGCGGCCTACTTCCTGACCGTCGCCGACATCGTCGCCGACATCAAGGCGATGGGGATCTTCGCGGCGTGCCGGGGGAGCGCCGCCGGCTCGCTCGTGTGCTACCTGATCGGGATCTCCGACGTCGACGCGCTCCGTCACGACCTCGCGTTCGAGCGGTTCTTGAACCCGATGCGCGACGAGTTGCCCGACGTGGACATCGACGTCGAGTCGGCCCGGCGCGAGGACGTCTACGACATGATCCTCACGCGCCACGGCGAGGAGCGCGCCGCGTGCGTCGCGATGGTCGACACCTACCGCGCGCGCTCGGCGATCCGCGAGGTCGGCAAGGCGCTCGGGCTGCCCGACGTCGAGGTCGGGATGATCGCGCAATCGTTCCCGCACCTCTCGGCGCGCCACATCCGCGAGGGGATCGAGCGTCTGCCCGAGCTCCGCGGGATCAACCTGCCGATGCCACAGCTCGAGCTGCTGTTCCGCGTCGCCGAGCGGCTCGACGGCTTCCCGCGTCACATCGCGCTGCACCCGTGCGGGATCGTCCTGGCCTCCCACGACCTCGTGCAGCGCGTGCCGCTGGAGCGCAGCGCGAACGGCCACCGGATGATCCAGGCCGACAAGGACGACGTCGAGCTGCTCGGTTACCTGAAGCTCGACATCCTCGGCGTGCGGATGCTCTCGTCGATGCGTCACGCGATCGACGAGATCGCGCGGACC
The DNA here is from genome assembly GCA_963710985.1 of uncultured Actinomycetes bacterium. Classification (GTDB taxonomy): domain Bacteria; phylum Actinomycetota; class UBA4738; order UBA4738; family HRBIN12; genus AC-51. The sequence continues at coordinate 315,814 of CAVQCI010000001.1, forward strand.
ACCGGCGAGAAGGTCGACCTCGAGCAGATCCCGCTCGACGACGAGCCCACGTTCGAGCTGATCCGCGCCTCCGACACGCTCGGGTGCTTCCAGATCGAGTCGCCCGGTCAGCGCGAGCTGCTCCAGAAGCTCCAACCGACCCGGTGGGAGGACCTGGTCGTCGACATCTCGCTGTTCCGCCCCGGTCCGGTGAAGTCCGACATGATCCGTCCGTACATCGCGCGGCGCGCCGGCCTGCAGCGTCCCACCTACGTCCATCCCGACCTGCGGGCGCCGCTGCAGGAGACGTTCGGCGTGATCGTCTACCACGAGCAGGTGATGCGGACCCTCGCCGCCCTCGCCGGTTACGACCTGACCTACGCCGACCACGTCCGCCGCCACCTCGACCACACAGACCTGCTCCCCGGGTTCAAGGAAGACTTCCTCATCAAGGCAACCGCGCGCGGGGTGCCGCACGACGCGGCGCTGCAGACCTGGGACGCGGTGACGCAGTTCGCGAGCTTCGGCTTCTGCAAGGCTCACGCGGCCGCGTTCGCCGTCCCGACCTACCGCTCGGCCTGGCTCAAGACCCACTACCGCGCGCACTTCCTCTCCGGGGTCCTCACCCACGATCCCGGCATGTACCCCCGGCGCCTACTCCTGGACGACGGCCGCAGGGGCAGGATCCCGATCCTCCCGCTGGACGTCAACCGCAGCGAGCCCGAGTACGTCGTCGAGGAGGTCGGTGCGGCAACCGCTCCGCCGCTCTACGGGATCAGGCTCGCGTTGCAGGACGTCCATAGCATCTCCGACGCAGAGATCCGGTCGATCATGGAGGCTCGTTCGGAACGACCGTTCCGGGACGTGGGGGACTTCTTGCGTCGAACGACGGTCTCGAGGCCCGTGGCCGAGGCCTTGGCGCACGCCGGGGCGTTCGATGCGTTGCACGATGCAGGGAAGAACCGGCGGGGGCATCTGTACGACGCGATCACGGTGGAGGCGCCGCGGGAGGGTGACCAGCTGACGCTGACGGACGCGGTGGCGCCCGCGCACCGGTTCGCGGACTACACGGATGCGGAGACGGTGAAGGCGGAGCTGGACGTGATGGGGCTGGATGCGACGCGGCACCTGGTGTCGTTCTTCGAGCCGTTGCTGGCCGATCTGGGGGTGACGCGGGCGGCCGACCTGCACACGAAGCGGCAGGACGAGCACGTGATGGTGGCGGGAGTGAAGATCGCGTCGCAGACGCCGGCGGTGCGCAGCGGCCAGCGGATCATCTTCGTGTCGCTCGACGACGCGACCGGGCCGGTCGAGGTCACGGTGTTCGAGTCGGTGCAGCCCAAGGTCGCACGGACCGTGTTCCACGCGTACGCGCTGGCGGTGTGGGGACAGCTGCGGCGCACCGGGGTGAAGGGCGTCAGTATCATCGCCGAGGAGGTGTGGGACCTCACCGAGCTGCATCGCGCGCGGCGCGAAGGAAGGCTGCGGGAGGCGATGGCCGCGCCCACGCAGCCGCGCGCGGCGTCGAGGAGGCTGTGGCATGCGAGCCCTGGCTCGGCCGGGTGACCTCGCGGAGCCGAACGAGGCGGAGAGGCGAACTGTGACGAGGGACCCCGAGGGCGGTGAGCAGCCCTTCGTCGGAGCGCCCTTCGTGGCCCAGGGCGAGGCCGTGCCGGCGCCGCCAGCGCTCTTCGCCGGGCCGTTCCGCAGGATCGTCCTCGCGAACCTGTTCGGCTCGCTCGCGTTCTGGTCGTTCTACGGCGCGGTCTTCTGGGAGGCCGCGAACCGCTACGGGGCCGAGCAGGCCGGGATGGCCGTGCTCGGCGCGGCGCTGTCGGTGCCGTTCATCCTCGGCTCGTTGATCCAGGGGCTGGCGGTCGACCGCTGGAGCCCGAAGTGGCTGCTGGTGATCGGCTACCTGATGCTCCTGGCCGCGATCCCGCTCGCGCTGGCCGGCGACGGTCTCCCGTGGCTCTGGGGCTCCTCGTTCCTGGTCGGCGGGGCGTTCGCCACGATCGAACCGTCGCGCTCGGCGCTCACCGGGCTGCTCGTTGACCCCGAACGGCTCGTCCCCGCGAACGGCGCGATCGCGACGTCGTTCCAGGCGGCGCTCGTCGTGGGGTCGCTCGGCGGCGGGTGGCTGCTGGACGCCTGGGGCGCGAACGCCGTGTACACGTTCGCGTTCGCGGCAGCGATGATGCCGATCGTGGTCCTGCTCGGCGTGCCCGACCGCCGTCAGCACGGCGAACGCCCGTCCGTGTCGCTCCGGGACCTCCGCACGGGCGGCGCCACCGCGTGGCATCGGCCGTCGCTGCGGGTCCTGCTGGTGCTCACGACCGCCGCCTGGATGTTGATCAACGTCTTCTTCATCCTGGAGCCGCTCTACGTGAAGGACGTGCTCGGACGCGGCGACGCCGCGTTGCTGTACCTGTGGGCGGCGCACGGCGCCGGCGCGCTCGCCGGGGCGATCGCCGTCACGCGCGCCCGGCGTCTGGGCGGCAAGGAGGCGATGCTCGTCTGCATCGGCGTGACGCTCGTCGGGGCGGGGATCTTCGCCTACACCGCAGCGGGCGTGTACGGGCTGGCCCTGGTCGCGAGCGCGGTCTCCGGCGTGGGGTTCGCGCTGTTCTTCCCGCCGCTGCTCGCGCTGATCCAGCGTGTGATCCCCGAGGACCAGCGCGGCAGGGTCACCGGCGTGTTCGTCGCGCTGCAGGAGACGGCGGGCCTCGCGAGCAGCCTCGCGGTGCTCGTGCTCGGCTCCGTCGTGGTGGTGCAGCCGACGCTCGTGGTCGCCGGCGGGCTGATCGCGGTGATGGGTCTGGTCGGCGTGCGCGCCGAGGCCGGCCTGCGTCGCACGGAGGAGGCGTCCGACCGTGCGCCCCGCTGAGCCGATCCTGCACGTCGACCTCGACGCGTTCTACGCCGGGGTCGAGGTGCTCAAGGACCCGTCGCTCAAGGGCAAGCCCGTGATCGTCGGGGGGACCGGGGCACGTGGGGTCGTGGCCAGCGCCTCCTACGAGGCGCGCGCCTTCGGCGTGCACTCGGCGATGCCGGCGGTCCGCGCCCGGCGGCTGTGTCCCGAGGCCGTCTTCCTGCCCTCGGACTTCGAGGCCTATCGCGCCCACTCGAACCGCTTCCGCGAGGTCCTGCTCTCCTACACGCCGCTCGTAGAGCCGATCTCGCTCGACGAGGCCTTCCTCGACGTCGGCGGCGCGACCAGGCTGTTCGGCGAACCCTCTGAGATCGCGCGCGCGATCCGCGCCGACGTCGAACGCGAAGTCGGCGTGACCTGCTCGGTCGGCGTGGCGGCCACGAAGTTCGTCGCGAAGCTCGCGTCGGACCACTGCAAGCCCGACGGGATGCTGCACGTTCCTGCCCAGGGCACGCTCGCGTTCCTCGAGCCGCTGCCCGTCGGACGGTTGTGGGGCGTGGGGGAGAAGACCGGGGACCTGTTGCAGCGCCTCGCGATCCGCACGATCGGCGACCTCGCCCGCACCCCCGAACCCGTGCTCGAGCGGCTGATCGGCGAGGCCGCCGCGACCCACCTCACGAACCTCGCCCACGGCGTCGACGACCGCGCCGTGACCCCCTACGAGGCCCCCAAGTCGATCGGCCACGAGGAGACCTTCGAACGCGACCTCGACGACGACGAGGAGATCCTGCGGGAGCTGCTGCACCTCAGCGGGCGGGTGGCCGCGCGCGTCCGCGCCGACGGCTACCGGGCCCGCACCGTGACGCTCAAGGTCCGGCTCGCCACGTTCACGACCCTCTCCCGGTCGCGGACGTTGACGGACGCCACCGATATCGGCGCCGAGCTGTACCACGTGGTCGGCGAGCTCTACCGGGCCCTACCGGGGGCGCGGCGGCGGATCCGGTTGCTCGGCGTGCAGGCCAGTGGCCTGGTGCCGGCCGGGGCCGAGCAGCTCGCGATGTTCCATGCGGAGCGCTGGGGAGAGGTCGAGCGTGCCCTGGACAGGATCGAGCGCCGGTTCGGAAAGGGCGCCGCCACGCAGGCCACGCTGCTCGATCGCGACCGCACACCTTCATCCCATCTGGGGGGTCGCCTCTCTCGACAGCCTCCCTATAATCGACATGAGGTCGGAACCCGGCGGCCGGAGGTTCCCTAGATGCCCCTCAGCGACCACGAACAGCGCATCCTCGACGAGATCGAGCGGCGCCTCACGGAGGAGGACCCCTCGTTCGTGGAGCAGGTCGGGCGCACCGACCTGTACACGCACCTCGCACGGCGGATCCGGTTCGCGGCGATCGCGTTCCTGGTCGGCGTCGTGATGCTGCTGCTGTTCGTCGCCTCGGTGTGGATCGCCGCCGCGGGATTCGTCGTGATGCTCGTGTCGGCGGTTCTGATCTACCGCTACCTCGGTCAGCTCGGACGCGATCAGCTGCGCGCGATGCAGGCCGAAGGAGCGATGTCGATCACCGGGATGCTCGGGCGGATCGCGGCCCGGTTCCGGCGTTCCTGACGCGGCTCGCATCGGCTTCCGACCGCCCGTCGCGTCGCTCGGTAGTCCGTCCGGGTGGTTTCGTTCCTTGCGCGACCTCGGCGCTTGCCACCCTCGCGGACGTCGTTGTACAACGAGGTCCCCTTCCCCAGGGGGCGGCAGACCGTCCGGCCGGGAGCCTCGCTTCCTCGCCCGACACCGACGGCCTCGCCCGGTGCGTGGTGCCGAGTACGAGGTGTGGCGGAGAGAGGAAGGAAGGGCGCTCGTCCGGATGGAGGGATTCACCACTCATCAAGCATGCAAGTTCACTGGTTGTACGCCGCGCCAGCTCCGCTATTGGGATCAGATCGGATTGGTCAAACCTTCGGTCCAGGGCACCGGCGGGCGGCCGGGGATCCCGCGTCTGTACGCGTTCCGTGACCTCGTCGCGCTGCGGGTCGTGAAGTCCCTGCTCGACGGGGGGATGTCGCTGCAGCGCGTCCGGCGGTCATGGGAGTTCCTGAACAAGAAGGCAGGTCTGGACCAGCACCTGTCCGAGGTGAAGCTCGTCACCGACGGGCAGAGCATCTTCAAGATCTGCCGCCGCGACGGCGAGGTGATGGACGCCCTCAAGGACGGGCAGATGGCGTTCTTCGTCGCGATCGACGACATCGCGACATCGGTCACCACGAACGTCCGGTCGTTCGAGGAGGACCGCGAGCGGTTCGTCCGTGCGCTCCGCGAAGCGGCCGCGCACACCGCGACCGGTTCCTGAGCCAGAGGGGTCAGCGCCGGCGGTCGTGCTCGCGCTGCGGGGTCGGCGCCGGCACGTACAGCCCGAGCAACCGCCGCCGCCACGACGCCGTCTCGCGGAGCTCCCGCAAGGCTTGATCGGCGTCGGCCTGCGCGTCCAGGGCGTCGTCGGCCGACGGTTCGGCGGGCGCGTAGGCGGCGAGCACGACGAGCCGCGTCAGACGATCGACGTGGCCGTTGGCGAGGCGTCCCGACGTTTGCACCCGCGCCCGGTATTCCTCGGCCGTTTCGCCCTGTGAGCGGGGCAGCCCCAGCCGGGCGGCGCGGTCGGCGAACACCCCGTAGGTCGCGAGGATCCGCCCGCGCGCATCGACCGCGTGTCGGAGACGCCGCCGCCGGCGCACCTCGAGCACGATCGGGACCGCCGACAGGAGCACCACGAGCAGCACGATCCCGAGGATCACCAGCAGTGGCATCCACGAGGTGCCCGTCGATCCCGACCCGCCGGTGGCCGGCGCGCTGGACCGGGTGCGGGGCAGGCCCGTCGGCGGTGGGGTCGGTGTGACGGTGACGGAGGGCCGCGTGCATCGCGGCTGGTGCGGTGGACAGATCACGTCGTTCGACGGCGAGACCACCGAGGCCTGGTAGGACTCGGTCGCGGGGTTCGAGATGCCGGGGGTCGCCTCGAATCCGAGCCAGCCCCAGTGGTCGAACAGCACCTCGACCCAGGCGTGGTAGTTGTGCGTGTCGACGCTCCAGATGCTGGGGTTGTCCGGGTCCTGGGTGCCCTTCGTGAACCCGACCGCGATCCGGGCGGGGATCCCGAGCTCGCGCAGGAGCACGGCCATCGCGCTGGCGTACTGCTGGCAGAACCCCAGCTTGGTGTCGTCGAGGAACCTCACGAGCGACCGCGGATCGTCCCCGTACTGGACGTACTGGTTGTAGGCGAACCCCGACTGCGGCGAGAGCAGGTTGCGCTGGATCGCCAGCACCTGCTCGTACGGCGTGGTGGCGCCAGCGGTCCACTGCTTCGCGATCTGCAGCAACCGGTCGGGGAGGTCGCCGGGGAGCTGGGTGTAGGGCGTGCCCGTCGGGACCGTCGCGCCCTGCAGCTCGGCGTGGCTCGGGTCGGCGGTGGAGGAGGTGACCGTGTACGTGTCTCCTTCCTGCAGGGGGTCGTCCACGCGCACGGTGTCTGTGCCGCTCGCCCAGTTCAGCGTGGTGTTCGGCATCGAGACGGAGGTCGGGTCGGGCGCGACCGGCACCTCGGTGAACCCCCAGTCGCTGCCGGTCGTGAAGCGTTGCTCGATCGTGGTCCCGTCGGCCGAGGGCGCGTTCAGCTCCTGACCCGAGACCGCCTGCGTCGCGTCGTTCCCGGGCACCCACGTGGTGCCGCTCGTGGCGGTCCCGTACACGTCGAGCGCACCGGTGCGCCAGTAGCTCGGATGGGTCGTCTCGACCGTGAACACCGGCTGCGCGGTGCCGCTCTGCAGCTTGGCCGCGATCGACACGAACGGGCTCAGCTGCACCGTGTTGTCGTTGTTCACGCGCGAGATGTCGATCACGGCCTTGGCCCCGAAGCCGGGGACGATCGCGGGGGCGAGGATCGCGAGCGCGATCGCGAACACCCCGACCCTGCGAGCGCTCCGCCCGGTCACCGGCAGCAGTCGATTGCGCCGCCCGGGGACGCTCCACACGGCGCCCCACCCCTGGAGCCGCCGCAGCGAGTCGGCGAAGACCACCGCGAGCGCCGCGATCAGGAAGTACACGCCGTACCAGGGCTTGGTGAACTCGTCGAGGACGCTGTCGGCGAACACGACGAGCGCGACCGGCGGGACGAGCGAGAGCAGTGGGCTCCCCGCGCGGAACGCGAGCGCGTGGCAGGAGAACAACGCCGCCCACACCGCGGTGATCCCCGCGAACAGCAGCGCGTCGGTCGCCGGTGCGGGGGAGACCTGCACGCGGGCCTGCCGGCCGACCTGTCCTGCCGCGTGCGCGATGTCGTGCAAGGTCCGAAGCGTCGGCAGGCCGTACCACGTCGACTCGGGGAACACGAGCCACCCGATCGTGACGACCAGCAACACGGCGCTCACGACCGTGGCCAGGACCAGGCTCCGCCGCTCGAGCGCCCACGCGACGACCCCCGAGGCGATCCCCACGGCGATCAGCTCGTACGTGGGCGTGTGCCCCAGGTAGACGCGACCGAACGCGAGGCCGGTCGCGAGCGCCATCAGCACGATCGCGACGAGCGAGGTTACGCGTTGGACGCGAGCCGACGTTCCCTGGGTATGTGCCATCGCTGTGAGAGGCGCATCGACGGAGACAGGACGATGCAGTCCCAGCCCGCGCGGAGCAGCGTGAGCTGCGCCTGCGTCGCCTGCGTCTGCAGCTGTTCGCGCCGATCCGGCGGCGCCGTGTCCGGATCGGTCGGGTGGATGAGGATCGCGAGCTTCGGGCCGAAGCCCGAGACCCTGCGCAGCACGGTGGGCAGGTCGTGCGGAGAGGGCGGCGCGGCGATCATCACGAGCGCCGCGTCGGGGGAGGCCGCCGCGTGTAGGTAGCCGATCGCGTTCGTGAGGAGCGCGCTCCGCGCGTGCGTGATCCCTGCGAGCGCGTCGAGGAAGGGATCTTCGGCGTACGTTGTGGCGGGGAGCTCCGCCGTCGCGAGCCGCAGGCTGAACCCGTTCTTCAGGAACAACACGCCGACGCTGGCCGCGCACGAGACGGCACGTTCGAAGGCCGGGCTGTGGGCCTGGCCCAGCGTCGCCTGACGGTTGTCGAGGAACAGGACACCGGTCGCCCGCCGTGTCGCCTCGTCCTGACGGATCATCAGCGTGCCGGTTCGGGCCACCGACGGCCAGTGGATCCGCCGCAGGTCGTCGCCCTCCTGGTAGGCGCGCATCGTGTAGAAGTCCTCCCCGGTCCGCAGCAGTTGGCGGGCGCGGGCCGACCCGACGTTCGCGCCGCTCGCGGCGTCGGGCGGCGTGTTCAGATCCTCGATCTCCGGGGTGACGAGCAGGTGGTCGACGTCGAACACCTCCGCGCGCTGGCGCGTCAGCCCGAACGCGTCGGTCGCATCGACCATCAGCGGTCCTACCGTGTAGCGCCCCCGCGTCTGCGGCAGCACGGTGTAGGTCGATCCGCTGGTGGCCGCGCCCGGGGACCCCGGTGACCAGGAGCCGGGCGGGCCGTCCCAGCGTCGGCGGGAGTCGGTCCTCCAGCAGGAGGAAGGACGTCGGTGTGATCGAGGCGTTCCTGACCTCGAGCTCGACCGTGAGGCGGGTGCCCGGCAGCATCCGCGTCTCCGACAGGTGGCGTTCGATCTGGACGTGACGCCGCGCGACCCGAAGCGACCCCGCCGCGACGAACGGCAGCGCCGCGAGCCCGATCCCGACGACCTCGAGTCCGGGCGAGCCGAAGAGGCGGGCCGCGAACCACATCCCGACACCCGCCAGGGACACGGTGATCCCGCGGCGCGTGAACATGGCCTCAGGGGCTTTCCGCGATCGGGACGGCGACGTCTTCGAGGAGCTCCTCGATCACGGCGGTCGGCGTGCGGCCGAGCATCGCCGCATCCGCCGTCACGATCATCCGGTGGGCGAGCACGGGGATCGCGAGGTTCTTCACGTCGTCGGGGACCACGAAGTCCCGGGCGTCGGCGGCCGCGAACGCCCTGGCGGCGCGCAGGAGCATGATCGACGCCCGAGGGCTCGCGCCGAGGTAGATGTCGCGGTGGCGGCGCGTGGCCTCGACCAGGTCGACGATGTAGCGGCGGATCGTCGGAGCCGTGTGCACGGTGCGCGCGGCCTCGATCATGTCGGCGACGCCGCGGGCGTCCGTGACGCTGCGGAGCTTCTCGAGCGGTTTGCCGCTGCCGTGGGACCCCAGGATCTCGGTCTCCACGTCGGCGCTCGGATAGCCGATCGACAGGCGGAGCATGAACCGGTCGAGCTGCGCCTCCGGCAGGGGGTAGGTGCCTTCGTGCTCGACCGGGTTCTGCGTCGCGATCACCATGAACGGCGTGCCCAGGACGTGGGTCTGCGCGTCGATCGTGACCTGCCGCTCCTCCATGCATTCCAGCAGCGCCGATTGCGTCTTGGGCGAGGCTCGGTTGATCTCGTCGCCGAGCACGATGTTCGCGAACACGGCCCCGGGGCGGAACTCGAAGTCGCCGTGCTCCTGGTTGAAGACGTTCACGCCGGTGATGTCGGTGGGGAGCATGTCGGGGGTGAACTGGATCCTGCGGAACGAGCAGTCGATCGAGCGCGCGATCGCCTTGGCCAGCATCGTCTTGCCGACGCCCGGCACGTCCTCGATCAGCAGGTGACCTTCGGCCACGAGCGCGACCATCGCGAGCCGGATCTCCGCGTGCTTGCCGCGTACGGCCTGCTCGACGTTGGTCTCCACCTGGCGGAACCGCGCCGCGAAGGCGTCCCAGTCCCGGGTCTTCTCGGTCAGCTCTTCCACAGGGGCACCCCTCTCGACCCCGACCATCCTACGGCGGGCCGTCGTTGCGTTCTACGTAGAGATGCTCGGGATGGCCCGATCGCTGAGGACGAAGGGCGAGAGGAGAGGGCGGAGGCGAGGGCCGGCCGGTCGGCGGACGCCCCGCGCGGCCCCTGTTCGCAACTCCAGGCATCCCGGCCGGCCGGCCCTCGGGGGTGCAGGTTACACCGTTGTGATTCGTTCGGCGAGCCGCCCGGGTTGCGCTGTTGGGGACGTACACTCGCCGCGATGGGACGAGCGCTGGTCCTGAACGCAACGGACGTGCCGCTCGCGGTGGTCCCCGCGAGGCGGGCGGTCGTGCTCGTCCTGAAGGAGAAGGCGGAGGTCGTGCTGTCCAACGGCGCGATGTTCCGGGCCGAGCGCGTGGCGATGGAGGCGCCCTCGGTCGTTCGCCTGCGTCGGTTCGTCCACGTGCCGTTCCGTGCGCACGCCCCGCTCACCCGCCGGGCGGTGTTCGCCCGCGACGGGTGGACGTGCCAGTACTGCGGCGCGGCCGCCGAGAACCTCGACCACGTGATCCCGCGCTCGCGCGGCGGGCTGCACATCTGGGAGAACGTCGTCGCCGCCTGCCGTCGGTGCAACGCGAAGAAGATGGACCGCACGCCCGCCGAGGCCGGGTTCCACCTGCACCGCCAGCCCTTCGCTCCCTCCGACGGCTTCCGTCTGACCCTGGGCCAGCCCGACCCCGGCTGGGAGCAGTACCTGATCTGAGGCTTCCCGCCTCATCCCGGAACGCATCTTCGGCGTCATCCGCGCGCCCGAACAACAGTTCGGGCGCAACTCTTGTTGACGAGGGTGGAGTGCAAGTGGCATAAACGGGGCCCGAAGTGGAGGAAAGGGGAGGACGCGTGGCCGAACTGCTCGGCACGCATAGCTATCACGCTCGACCCGAAGGGGCGCGTGTCCTTGCCGGCGAGGTTCCGTGAGGCCTTCGCCGACGGGGCCTGGCTGACGATCGGCCAGGACGGCTGCCTCTTCGCCTTCCCCAGGGCCGAGTGGGAGCGGCGATCCGACGAGGTGTCCGCGTCCCCCCTTTCCGACGCCGACGGGCGCGCCTACGCGCGGCTGTTCTTCGGCTCTTCCGACGAGGCCCGGGTGGACGGCCAGGGTCGGCTGACGATCCCGCAACGACTGCGGGACGCCGTCGGGATCGGCAAGGACGTCGTCGTGCTCGGGGTGCGCGATCGGATGGAGATCTGGGACCGCGAGGCGTACGAGCGCTACGCAGGCGTCTACGCCGGCGCGTATCAGGCCGGGACGCTCAGCGCCGGGGAGGTAGAGCGACCGACATGGAACCGCAAGGCAAGCTCGGCGTCGAGGTGCGGCAGAGCCTGTCGCTGATCGGCATGACCGCGCTGACGCTGCTCGCGTCGATCGGCGTTCGGGCTGCTCGTCGGACGCGATCGGGTGACGTGCAGGACGAGGCCCGCACGAGCCGGTCATGGCCGCAGGAGGTGGCGTCGTTGCTCGGCGGACGCGCGGCTCGTGGTCGACATGACGCTCGGCGCCGGCGGGCACGCCGCGGCGCTGCTCGATGCGGGCGTGGACCGGGTGGTCGGCATCGATCGCGACCCCGAGGCGCGTCGCGCTCGGCGCGCGAGCGGCTCGCCGGCTACGGCGACCGGGTGCGGTACGTCGGCGACTCGGTTCGCCGAGGTCGATGAGGACGTCGTCGGCGAACCCGCCGGCGGCGTGCTCTTCGACCTCGGCGTCTCGTCGATGCAGCTCGACCGGACCGAGCGCGGCTTCTCCTACCGGCACGACGCGCCGCTCGACATGCGGATGGACGCTCGACGAGGAGGCGCCGACCGCCGCCGACCTCGTCAACGGGCTGCCCGAGCAGGAGCTGGCCGACCTGATCTTCCGCTTCGGCGAGGAGCGCGCGCTCGCGCCGGATCGCCGCGGCCATCGTGCGCCGCCGCCCGATCACCACGACCGACGAGCTCGCCGGCGTGGTCGTGGGCGCCGTGGGACGAGCGTCCGGGGGGCCCCCACCCCGCCCGTCGGACGTTCCAGGCGCTGCGCATCGCGGTCAACCGGGAACTCGAGGAGCTCACCGCGTCCCTGCCTCACGCGGCGGGGCTCCTCGAGCCCGGTGGCCGCGTGGTCGTGATCTCGTATCACTCGCTGGAGGACGGGATCGTCAAGCGCGCGTTCCGCGACGACGAGCGCCTGCGCGTGCTGACCAAGAAGCCGCGCGTCGCCGACGGCCGCGGAGCGGGCGGGAACCCACGGCGCGCAGCGCCAAGCTGCGCGCGGCCGAGCGGACGGGGAGGCGGCGTGAGCGCCGCCCGCTGCTCGAGCGACGCGTCGCGCGTCCGCGGCGCCGGCGCGCCGCCGCGACCCGTCCCGCGCGCCGAACGTCGCGCGCCCACCGCGCGCGCCCGCGGCGCGCCCGCGGACCTCCACCCCTCCCCGCGTCATCGGCGGGCGCGCCGCGGGCCCCCCCCGCGTTCTGGATCCTCGCGGCGGTCGTCGTGACCGCGATGATCGTCGGGGTCGTGTCGCTGTCCGCGCTCGCTCGTGCAGACGAGCTTCCGGGTGGACTCGCTCCGCGAAAGCCAGATCGACGAAGCTCGCCGACCAGCACGAGGTGCTCGACGAGCAGGTCGCCGCGGCGTCCTCGCCCGCAGCCGCATCATGGAATGGGCGAGTCGCGACGGGATGCAGATGCCGGATCGCGTCGTCGTGCTGCACGTGCCGGCGGCGAGGCGAGGACGGCGCGTGAGGCGTCCGCCGGCGCGGCGGCTGTGGCGCTCCTCGTTCGTGTGCATGCTCGTCGCGCTCGGCGGCGTCGTCGTGCGTCTCGCGCATGCTGCAGGTGCGCGAGTCGGGCACGTATGCGGCGCTCGGCGTGCAGCAACGGCTGCGCACCGAGCGAACTGCCGGCCGATCGCGGGCAAGATCGCTCGACCGGACCGGCTGCCCGCTCGCGATGACGCTCGATGCGCGCGACGTGTACGCGAACCCCGCGCTCGTGACCGACCCCGCGGGGAGGCCGCGCCGCTCGCGTCGCGTCCTCGGGCTCGAAGACACCGACGTCGAGGCGACGCTCGCGGCTCCGACGGGACGTTCGTGTACATCGCACCGGCAGGTGGATCGCGACGTCGCCGAGCCGCGTCGCGGCGCTGCAACTTCCCGGGATCGGGTTGCTGCCCGGTGGCCGAAGCGCTACTACCCGGCGGGCTCGCTCGCCGCCGCAGGTGCTCGGGTTCGTCGGCGTCGACGGCACGGGGCATCACCGGTCTGGAGCGGCAGTACGACGGCTGCTCGCCGGCACGCCGGGCGAGCGGACGGTCGAGCTCTCCGGCGAGGGTCAGGAGATCGGCGGCGGCGAACAGCGTCGTCCGCGAGCCGCGCCGCGGGAGCGACCTGGTGACTGACGATCGACCGCGAGATCCAGTTCCAGGCGCAGCACGTACCTGCGGCAGGCGGTCAGGCGAACCACGCGAAGGGCGGCACGGTGATCGTGATGGACCCGCACACCGGCGACATCTACGCGATGGCGACCTACCCGTGCTTCGACCCGAACGACTTCGCCGCGGCTCGATCCGGCCACCTGCGGAACCGCGCGGTCACCGACACGTGGGAGCCGGGCTCGGTGAACAAGATCGATCACCGCGGCCGCGGCGCTGGAGAACGGCGCGGTCGTCGCCGACCGAGCGGTTCGCGGTGCCGGCGACGCGCGAGGTCGACGGGTACACGATCCACGACGCCGAGGCGCACCCGACCGAGCGATGACGCTCGGCGACATCATCGCGCAGCTCGAGCAACGTCGGGATCTCGATGGTCGCCGACCGGGTCGGCAGCGAGCGGCTCGCGTCGTACTTCCCGAGTTCGGCTACGGCGCGCCGACCGGCGTCGGGTTCCCCGGGGAGGCCGCCGGGCTGATGCCGCCCGCTGGCGAACTGGACGCGATCACCCGCGCGACCGTGTCGTTCGGCGCCGGGCGTCGCGGTGACGCCGCTGCAGATGGCGGCGGTGTACGCGACGATCGCGAACGGCGGCCGTCGCGATCCAGCCGCGGCTCGTGCGCGCACGGTGCGGCGCCCGACGGCTCCGTCACGCCGCGCGCCGGCACCGCCGACGCGTCGCGTGCTTCGCCGCAGACGACGGCGGACAAGCTCACGCGGATGCTCGCCTACGCGGTGGACGACGGCACCGGGGACGCACGCGCAGATCCCGGGCTACTGGGTCGCCGGCAAGACGGGAACCGCGAAGAAGCTCGACGCGCAGCGGCCACTACGACCGACCGGTACGTCGCGTCGTTCATCGGGTTCCTGCCGGCGTCGCGCCCGCGCATCGTGGTCGCGGCGATCATCGACGAGCCGCGCACGATCTACGGCGGGGTCGCCGCCGCGCCGCTGTTCCAGCAGGTCGCGCGGTGCGCGATCCAGCGGCTGGGATCGAGCCCGGCGCCGCCCGTGCGCGCTGCCCGCCGCACGCGCTGCCGCTCCCATGAGCCGCGGCCGGGACGCCGCGTGTAGGCTCGCGCCGCGGTGGACCCGACCTTCCCCCCGGTGTCGCGCTCGCCGACGTCGGCGCGGGCCGTCGGACGCCGGCGTCGCGCGGCGATGCCGACGACCCTCGTCCGCGACGTCGCGTACGACTCCGCGAGCGTCGCCGGGCTGCGCTCTTCTTCTGCGTCCCCGGCGCCGACGTCGACGGCCACGACTTCGCGGCCGAGGCGGTCGGCGGCCGGCGCCGTCGCGCTCGTCGTCGAGCGCTGGCTGGACGTGGAGCTGCCCCAGGTGCGTCGTGCCGTCGGTCCGCGCGGCGATGGGGCCGATCTCGGCCGCCGTGTTCGGGCACCCGGCGGCGGCGCATGACCGTCGTCGGGGTGACCGGGACGAACGGCAAGACGACCGACGACCTACCTGCTGGAGGCGGTGTTCCGCGCGGCGGGTGGCGCCCGGGCGTGATCGGGACGACCGGCGTGCGGATCGACGGGGCGCCGGGCCGCTCGCCCGGACGACGCCCGAGGCGCCGGACCTGCAGCGGCTGCTCGCGCGGATGCGCGCCGGCGGGGTGCGCGCGGTCGCGATGGAGGTCTCGTCGCACGCGCTCGCCCAGCACCGCGTCGACGGGATCGTGTTCGACGTCGGCGGTGTTCACGAACCTCTCGCAGGACCACCTCGACTTCCACGCCATCGATGGAGGCGTACTTCGCGGCGAAGGCGACGCTGTTCACGCCGGCGCTCGCCGCGCGCGGCGTGGTCAACGCCGACGACCCGTGGGGGCGCCGGCTTGCTCGAACGCCCGCCGATCCCGATCACGACGTTCGGTCTGCGACCGGACGCGGACGTCCGGCCACGGACGTGCGCGTGGACGCCGGCGGGGTCCGGCTTCCGCGTGGGCGGCATCGACGGTGCGGTCGCCGCTGCGGGGCCGGTTCAACGTCTCGAACTGCCTGGGGGCGTTCGCGGCCGCGCGACGCGCTCGGCATCGACGCCGAGGCGGCCGCGCGCGGGATCGGCGACGTGGCGGGCGTGCCCGGACGGATGGAGCCGGTGGACGCCGGGCAGGAGTTCCTGGTGGTGGTGGACTACGCGCACACGCCGGATAGCATCCTGCAGCGTGCTCCGGGGTGCACGCCCGCTGGCCGACGGGCCGGGTGATCGTCGTGTTCGGTTGCGGCGGCGACCGCGACCGGGCGAAGCGTCCGCTGATGGGGCGGGCCGCGACCGCCGATGCCGACCTCACGATCGTCACGAGCGACAACCCGCGGTCGGAGGACCCGCTCGCGATCATCGACGAGATCGAGCGCGGGCGCGCGCGCGGGCGGCGGCGCGTATCGCGTCGAGCCCGACCGCCGCGCCGCGATCGCGCGACGCCGTGGACGACCGCGCGCGCCGGCGACGTCGTCGTGATCGCCGGCAAGGGCCACGAGACGTACCAGGAGATCGGCGACGACGGCCGTTCCGTTCGACGACCGCGAGGTCGCGCGCGAGGCGCTCGCCGCGCTCGGGAGGGTCGCCGATGAGGCCGCGGCCGCTCGTCGGACGTGGCGCGCGCCGTCGGCGGCGCGGTGGCCGGGCGACGACGTCGAGGTCCACGTCGGTCGCGACCGACTCGCGCGCAGGCCGGGCCGGGCGCGCTGTTCGTCGCGCTCGCCGGCGAGCGGCTCGACGGGCACCGTTCGTCGACGACGCGTTCGCGCGCGGCGCGGCGGCGCGTCATGGTTCGCGACGGGTCGACGGTCGCCGGGCCCGGCGGTCGTGCGTCGCGCGACACGGGCCGGGCGCTCCTCGACCTCGCGGCCGACGAGCGGCGACGGCTCGGATGCCACGGTCGTCGGCATCACCGGCGCGAACGGCAAGACGTCGCACGAAGGACATGGCGGCCGCGGTGCTCGCCACGCGCCTGCGGACCCACGCGAGCCCGGCGTCGTTCAACAACGAGGTCGGGCTGCCGCTGACGCTGCTCGGCGCGCCGGCCGACACGCGAGGTGCTCGTGGCCGAGATGGGCGCGCGCCACGTCGGCGACATCGCGCTGCTGTGCGAGGTCGCCCGCCCGCAGGTCGTGGTCGTGACGAACGTCGGCGTCGCGCACATGGAGGTGTTCGGGATCGTGGGAGACGATCGTCGAGGCCTCGGCCGAGCCGGTCGAGGCGCTCGCCCGCGACGGGATCGCGGTGTTGAACGCCGACGACCCGGTCGTCGCCGGCTACGCGAGGCGGACCGACGCACGCGTGGTGACGTTCGGGCGGGCCGAGCGACGCCGACGTCCGTGCCGAGGACGTCGTGCTCGGCCGCGACGGCGCGCGCCTCGTTCGAGCTCGTGGCCGGGGGCGACCGCGACGGCGGTGCGGCTGCCCGTGCCCGGCGAGCACATGGTGCCGAACGCGCTCGCCGCGGTCGCGGTCGGGACCGGCGCTCGGCGTCCCGTCGCCGAAGCGGCGGCCGCGGTGTCGCACGCCGGCGTGTCGCGCTGGCGGATGGAGACGTTCGAGACGGCCGCGGGCGTCCGGGTCCTGAACGACGCGTACAACGCGAACCCCGAGTCGGTGGCGGCCGCGCTCAAGACGGCCCGGTGGATGGCGGGCGACGGCCAGCTGATCGCGGTGCTCGGCCCGATGGCCGAGCTCGGACCGATCGCCGCGGAGGAGCACGAGCGCGTCGGCGAGCTCGCCGCGCGGCTCCGCGTCGACCGGCTGATCACGGTCGGGGAGGGCGCCGCCGCGATCGCCGTGGCCGGCGTGCGCGAGGGCGTCGAGCCCGAGCAGGTGGCGAGCTACGCCGACGCCCGACGCGGCCCTCGCCGACGTGCGCGCGCACGCGCGGCCGGGCGACCTCGTGCTCGTCAAGGCTTCGCGGGTGGTGGGGCTCGAACGGCTCGCGGAGGCGCTGCGATGATCTCGATCCTGGTCGCCGCCGCGGTCGGGCTCGCCGTCACGCTGCTCGGCACGCCCGTCGCGATCCGCGCGTTCCGGCTGTGGGGATGGGGTCAGCGGATCCGCGAGGACGGCCCCCACACGCACATGGAGAAGATGGGCACGCCGACGATGGGCGGGATCGTGATCCTGCTCGGGCTCGTCCTGGGCTACGCGGCCTCGCGCTTCACGACCGCAGCGGATCACCGTCGACCGGGCTCGCGCTCGTCCTTGCCGCCGTCGGGTTCGGGGTGGTCGGCTTCCTCGACGACTTCACGAAGGTGCGCCGCCGGCGCTCGCTCGGGCTCACGAAGACGCAGAAGTTCGTCGGCACGGCGGTCGTGTCGGTGGCGTTCGCGGTCGATCGTGACGACGTTCGTCGACGCAGGTCTCGACGCACCTGTCGTTCGTGCGCCCCTCGGCGCTCGCGCTCGGGCTGCTCTTCTACGTGTGGGCGTTCGTCGTGCTGACCGCCTCCTCGAACGCGGTGAACCTCACCGACGGGCTCGACGGGCTGGCGGCGGGCTCGGCGATCCTCGTGTGCGCCGCGTACATCTTCATCGCGTTCTGGCAGTTCCGGCACACGTGCGTGCTGCCTCGCGGACGGCGGCGGCTGCTACGCCGTGAACGGCCTGCAGATGCAGGACGCGGCGATCGTCGCCGCGGCGATGATGGGCGCGGTCACGGGGTTCCTGTGGTGGAACGCCGCGCCGGCGCGGATCTTCATGGGCGACACCGGGGCGCTCGCGCTCGGCGGGCTGTTCGGCGCGCTCGCGATCGTCACCAACACGCAGCTGCTGCTGGTGATCCTCGGCGGGCTGTTCGTGCTGGAGACCCTCTCGGTGATCGTGCAGGTGATCTCGTTCCGCGGTTTCGGCCGGCGCGTCTTCCGGATGTCGCCGATCCACCATCACTTCGAGCTGGCCGGATGGCCCGAGTTCACGGTGATCGTGCGGTTCTGGATCATCGCCGGGCTCTGCTCGGCGGTCGGGATCGGGCTGTTCTACGCGGACTTCATCGCGCGCGGGGGCCTCGGGTGACCGGCGTGTTCGCGCGGGAGCGCGCCGTGGTGGTCGGCGCCGGCGTGGCGGGCGCCGCGGCGCGCTGCGCCCTCGCGGCCGAGGGCGCCGAGGTGCGGGTCCTCGACGAACGCGACCGGCGCGGCGCTCGCTTCGGCGGCGTCCCTCGAGTCGGCCGGCGTCGAGGTGCGCGCCGGCGGCCACGTGCCCGAGCACCTGGACGGCGCCGACCGTCGTCGTGGCGAGCCCCGGCGATCGCGCCGGATGCGCCGGTGCTGGTCTGGGCGCGCGACGCGACGCGTCCCGGTCTGGGGCGAGCTCGAGCTCGGCGCGCGGCTCGTTCGCGTTCCCTACGTCGCGGTGACCGGGACGAACGGCAAGACCACCACGACCGGGATGGTCGCGGCGTGCCTGCGGGCCGGCGGGCTCGACGCGGTCGCCTGCGGCAACATCGGGCACCCGTTCTCGACGGCGGCGCGCGAGCCGCACGACGTCCTCGTGGTGGAGGTGTCGTCGTTCCAGCTCGCTCACGCAGGGGTCGTTCCATCCGCGGGTCTCGGTGCTGCTGAACCTCGCGCCCGACCACCTCGACTGGCACGGTTCGTTCGACGGCCTACGCCGACGCGAAGGCGCGCGTCTTCGAGAACCAGGGCGCGGGCGACGTCCACGTCGGCAACCGCGACGACGACCGCGGCCGCCGCGATCTCCGCGGCGGCGCCCGTGCGAGATCGCTCTGGTTCCGCAGCGGCGCGCCCGAGGAGGGCGAGGTCGGGCTACGAGGGCGACGAGCTGGTCGTCGCGTCTGGGCCCGCGAGCTCCGGCTCGGGGCCGTCGACGGCGCGCGCGCCGGCTACCGCGAGGACGCCGCGGCCGCAGCGGCGGCGGCGCTTCGCTTCGGGGTCGACGCCGACAGGCCGTGCGCGCGGGCTTGGCGGCGTTCGAGCCCGCGCGGCACCGCGGGCGAGACCGTGGCCGAGGTCGGCGGGCGTCCGGTTCGTCGACAACTCGAAGGCCACGAACGTGCACGCCGCGCTCGCCGCGATCGACGGGGTCGAGCGACGCCGTGCTGATCGCCGGCGGTCGCGCGAAGGGACAGGACCTCTCGCCGCTCGCGTCGCGGCGCCGGCCGGCTGCGCGCCGTGGTCGCGATCGGGGAGAGCGCCGGCGAGGTCGTCGCGGCGTTCGCGCGGCACGCCCGCGGCGGTGGAGCGCGCAAGCTCGATCGAGGAGGCCGTCGGCCGCGTCGTTCGCGCTCGCGGCGCGGCCGGGTGTCGTGCTCCTGGCGCCGGCGTGCGCGAGCTGGGACCAGTTCCGCGACTACGCCGAGCGCGGGGACCGCTTCGCGGCCGCCGCGCGCGCGCTGCAGGAAGGGGCGACGATGGCTGAGCGACAGCGGCCAAGGCCCGCGGAAGCGGCCGGCACCCCGCTGCGCCAGGCGCGAGCGCGACGCTCCGGCTCGCCACGCCCGTTGCCCACGGAACGCGGGCCGCGAGCGAACGCCGGCGCGCTCGCCCGCGCGCGACCTGGTCTGCTGCTCGGCGCGTCCGGCTTCCTCACCGTGATCGGGCTCGTGATGGTGCTGTCGGCGGGCTCGGTCTCCGCTGCGCAGGGCTACGGCGGGAACAGCTTCTGGTACTTCCAGCGCCAGCTCGTGTACGCCGCGGTCGGGGTGGTCGGCGCTGGTCGTCATCTCGCGGATGCCGCCGAACGGCCTGGCAGCGCGCTCGCGACGCCGTTCCTCGCGGTCGCGGTCGTGCTGATGCTGATCGCGCTCGCCGTCCTCGGGCACGTCGCTCTACGGCGCGTCGCGCTGGATCGACCTCGGCCCGGTCACGCTGCAGCCGTCGGAGTTCGCGAAGCTCGGGCTCGTCGCGTTCACCGCGACGATCCTCACCGGCAAATGGAGCCGCCTCGACGACCCGTCGCACCTGCTGATCCCGCTCGTGCCGGTGGTCGGGCTCGTCGCCGGTCTCGGGCATGCTCCAGCGCGACCTCGGCACGACCGTGATCATCTGCGGCGCGGTGTTCGTGATCCTGTTCGTCGCGGGCGTGCGGCTGCGGTACCTCGTCGTGGCGGGGATCGTGCGGGCTCGGCGGTGCGGCTACCTGATCGTCGGGGAGGCCTACCGGCGCACCCGCTTCTTCGACGCGTTCCTCAACCCGTGGGCCGACCCGCAGAAGTCCGGCTACCAGCTGATCCAGGGGCTGATCGCGATCGGCTCGGGCGGGTGGCTCGGCATGGGCCTGGGGACGAGCCGCGCCGAAGTGGGACTTCCTGCCGAACGCCCACTCCGACTTCATCTTCGCGGTGATCGGCGAGGAGCTCGGGCTGCTCGGCGCGCTCGTCGTGCTGCTCGCGTTCGGCGCTGCTGGTGTACGCGGGGATCCGGATCGCGGTCGCACGCGCACCGACTCGTTCGGACGGCTGCTCGCGGCCGGCATCATCGGCGTGGATCGGGCTGCAGGCGGTGGTGAACCTGGGGGCGGTGACGGGGCTCCTGCCGATCACCGGGGTGCCGCTGCCGCTCGTGTCGTTCGGCGGCACGGCGCTCGTCGTCACGCTGGCCGGCGTCGGCGTGCTCGCGAGCGTCGCCCGGTCCTCGGCGCGCTCCGGCACGGACGCCGGCGCCGCACGGGCGGCCGCGCTCCCGGAAGGCGGGCGCGATGAAGGTCCTGATCGCCGGCGGCGGGACGGCCGGGCACGTGTTCCCGGCGATCGCGGTCGCCGACGCCCTGCGGCCCGCGGCGACGCGACGTCACGTTCGTCGGGCCCGCGACGGCCAGGAGGCGACGCTCGTCCCGGCCGCCGGGTATCCGGTTCGTGCCGGTCCGCGCGGTCGCCGCGCGCAGACGCGTCTGTCGTCGCGGTCGCTCCGCGCGGTCGCGCGCGCGCTCGGCGCCGCCGCGGTCGGTCCGGCCGCTCGTCGCGAGGTGCCGACGTCGTGGTCGGCATGGGCGGGTTCGCGAGCGCGCCGGCCGTGCTCGCCGCGCGGTGGACCCGCCGCCCGCTCGTGCTGCATCGATCAGAACAGCGTGCCCGGGGCCGTCGAACCGGATCGCGGCGCGCTGGGCGCGGCGTGGTGGCCACGACCTTCGAGGCCACCGCGGCGCGGCTCCCCGGCCGGCACGCGCGTCGAGCGCACGGGCAACCCCATCCGCGCGCGAGATCGTCGCGGTGCGTCGAGCGATCGCGCGCGGCTCGCCGCCGAGGCGCGCGACGGCCTTCGACCTCGACGGCGGCCGCCGCACGGTCGCTCGTGGTCGGCGGGAGCCTGGGCGCGCTCCATCTCGACCGAGGCGGTCGCCGGGGCGCTGCGAGCGCTCCGCGATCGCGCGCGACCTCCAGCTGCTGGTGAGCACCGGGCCGGACGCACGTCGACGGTCGTCGCGCGACGCGATCGAGGCGGACGCGCCGCTGCTCGTGCGCGTCGCTGCCGTTCATCGACCGCATGGATCTGGCGCTCGCCGTCGCCGACCTCGCGGTGTCGCGGGCCGGGCGCGAGCGTCGCCGAGCTGGCCGCGTGCGGCGTCCCGTCGATCCTCGTGCCGTACCCGTACGCCACCGAGAACCACCAGGAGGCGAACGCCGCGAGGTGGTCGCGGCGCGGGCGCGGCGGCGTCGCTGCTCGACGCCGAGCTGTCGCCGTCCGGCCTCGCGTCGTGCATCCTCGAGCTGATGGACGACGCACGATCGGCGCACGCGGATGGCCGACGGCGGCGCTGGCGTGGGCGCGCCCGACGCGGCGGAGCGCATCGCCGACCTGGTGCGAGGCCGCGGAGGCGGAGGGCGCGGCGTGACCGGCTGGCGCTTCTGGACGCCGCCACCCGGGTCGATCCCGACGCTCGACGTTCCCGTCGCTCGACGGCGTGCGATCGGTGCACCTGATCGGCGTCGGCGGCGCGGGGATGCGCAACCTCGCGCGGCTGTTCCGCGCCCGCGGGCTGGCGGTGACGCGGCTCGGACATGAAGGACTCGCGCGTACCTGCGCCGAGCTCGCGGCCGGCGGCGTACGCATGCGCGTCGGCACGACCCGGCGGCCCTCGGCGCCCCGACGCCGTCGTGATCTCGAGCGCGATCCGCGACACAACCCGGAGCTCGGCGGCCGCGCGGGCGCGCGGGATCCCGGTGTGGCGCGGCAGCAGGCGCTCGCCGCGCTCGCGCCGGGCCGACGCGTCGATCGCGCGTCGCCGGCACCCACGGCAAGACGACCACCACCTCGATGGTCGCGGTCGTGCTGGAGCGCGGCCGGGCTGGACCCGACTACGTCGTCGGCGGCGACCTGAACGAGAGCGGCAGCGGCGCGCGCCACGGCGACGGGCGACCTGTTCGTCTTCGAGGCCGACGAGAGCGACGGCTCGTTCCTGCTGGCGCGCCCGTCGGTCGGCATCGTCACGAACGTCGAGCTCGACCACGTCGACTTCTATCCGCGGCGGGCTCGCCGAGATCGATGCGCGCGTTCGCCGAGTTCGCCGCGCGGTGCGGACACGTGGTGGCCTGCGGGGACGACCCGGCGGTGCGCCGGGCGCTCGAGCTCGCCGGGCGTCGACGGCGCTCACCTACGGACCGGAGCCGGCGAACGATCTGCGTGCTGCACGTCGACGCGCTCGGACCCGACGGGCGCGCGCGGGCAGCGTGCCGCTGCGCGACGGGGGCGAGGTCGCGCTGCGTCTGCGCGTGGACGGCGCCGCACAACCTGCTCGAACGCGGCCGCCGCGATCGCGGTCGCGGCGGCTCGTCGGCGTCGACGCCGGCGATGCGCGGCCGCGGCGATCGGCACGTTCGGCGGCGTCCACCGGCGGTTCGAGCTCCGCGGCGCGGCGCGCGGCGCGGAGTTCTTCGACGACTACGGGCACAATCCGACCGAGATGGCGGTGACGGTGGCGACGGCCCGCCGACGCGCGCCGCGACGGCTGATCGCGCTCGTGCAGCCGCACCGGTACTCGCGCGTGCAGGCGCTGTGGCGCGAGCTCGGGGAGAGCGTCGCCGAGGCCGACCTCGTGATCGTGACCGACGTCTACGGCGCCGCGCAGGACCCGATCCCGGGCGTCACCGGCAAGCTCGTGGTCGATGGCGTCCAGCTCGCCGCGCCCGGGCCGCGGACCGTGTACCTGCCGCAGCGTCGGGACGTGGTGGCGTTCCTGGACCGCGAGGTCCGCGACGGGCGACCTCGTCGTCACGATGGGCTGCGGCGACGTGTGGATGCTCGGCGACGCGGCGCTCGAGCGGATCCGCGAGGAGATGCGGAGCGGCCGGGATGAGCGGCGACCCCGCGACCGCCGAGCGGATCCTCCGCGACGCGTGCGGCGACGCGTCCGCGCACGGGTCTCCCGCTGGCGCCGCTCACGACCTTCCGCGTCGGCGGGCCGGCGGCGCTGTACCTCGAGGCCGAGTCCGAGCGCGACCTCGCGCGCCGCGGCCGCCGCTCGTCGCGAGACGCGGCGTCGCCGTTCCTGGTCCTCGGCAAGGGCTCGAACCTCCTCGTCTCCGACGACGGCTTCCCCGGGCTGGTGGTCCGGCTCGGCCGGGGCTTCCGGTGGGCGGCGCGCGACGGCGAGCGGCTGACGGCGGGCGGCGGCGATGCCGCTGCCCGCGCTGGCGGGCGTCGCGCTGCGGCACGGCCTGGCGGGGCTGGAGTTCGCGGTCGCGATCCCCGCGACGCTCGGCGGCGCGGTGCGGATGAACGCCGGCGCGCACGGCGGCGAGATGGCCGACGTGGTCGGAGCGCGTCGAGGTGTTCCTGCTCGATCGAGGCGACGCGCCGTCGCGGTCGCCGGCGGCCGACGCGGGGTTCGCGTACCGACGCTCGCGCTGCCCGCCGACGGCGTCGTCGTGGCCGCGACGGTCGGCTCGAGCCCGGCGACCCGGGCGCGATCCGCGCGCGGATGGACGAGGCGCGCGACGTGGCGCCGCGCGCACCCAGCCGCTCGCCGAGCCGAACTGCGGGAGCGTGTTCAAGAACCCGCGAGGGCGACCACGCGGCGCGGTCGGTCGACGCCGCCGGGCTCAAGGGGACCGCGCGTGGGCGGCGCGCGCGTCTCCGACGAAGCACGCGAACTTCATCGTGGCGTCGCCGGGGCGCGTCGCGGCCGACGTGCTGGCGCTGATCCGGCTCGTCAGCGAGCGGGTGCGCGGACGACGACGGGGTCCACCTGGAGCCCGAGGTGCAGCTCGTCGGGGGCGTTCGCGGGTGCGTGAGCGCGCGTCGCGAGCGGGCACCGGCGGTGCGATCGCGCTCGTGCCGTGCTCGGTCTGCGTCGTGGTCGCCCTCGCGGCGTTCGCGTCCACCTACACGCCGGTGTTCGGCGCCGAGCACGATCCGGCGTCGACGGGGCAGCAGCGCCTCACGGGCGCCGAGGTGGCCGCGGCTCGCGCGGGTGCGACGAGGGCACGAACGTGTTCCACCTCGACACCGCGGCCGCCGTGGCGCGGCTCAGGCGAGCCCGTGGATCGCCGCCGCCGTCGGTCGAGCGCGACCTGCCCGACCACCGTGCGGATCCAGGTGATCGAGCGGCGGCCGCGTGGCGCGTCGTCGCGCCGACGGCGCATCGTCGATCGCCGAGCGACGGCACCGTGCTCCCCGGCGTGACCCACGACGAGCCTCCCCGAGGTCAGCGCGCGTCCGTCGGAGCGTCCTCGGCGCCGAGGCTCGACGCGGCGGCGCGCGGCGCTCGGCGCGATGCCGGCCGTCGTCCGCGCCCGCGTCTCCGCGGTCGTGGTGGGCGCCGATCGGTTCGATGACGGTCGCAGCTCGCCGGCGGGATCCAGGTGATCTACGGGACGGCGCCGGGGAGGAGACGGCGAAGGCGGAGGCGCTCCGCGCCGTCCTGCGGTGGGCGGCGGCGCAGCAGCGACGTGCGCTCGCCTCGATCGACGTCAGCGTGCCCGACCGCTCCGACCGCGACGCTCGCCGGCGGAGCCACGTTCGCGCCCTGAGCGCGTCGCCGGCGCTGTCACCGGAACGGATCAAGCAGGTGCCGCGACGTGGTGCCATCGCGGCTTGACGACCCAGGGCATTCCGCTAGTACGTGTCCTTACCTCTACTGTAGGTAGATATGACAATAACCGTCCACTTGACGGTTAGGGTTAGTAGCGAGGGATACGGCATCTCCCCAGGTAGACGGGCCGGGGCCCGGTGGTGGAGGACAGGACCATGATGGACGCTCCGCAGAACTACCTCGCCGTGATCAAGGTGATCGGGATCGGCGGCGGCGGCGTGAACGCGGTGAACCGGATGATCGAGGCAGGCCTCCGGGGCGTCGAGTTCATCGCCATGAACACGGACGCGCAGACGCTGCTGATGTCCGACGCGGAGGTGAAGCTCGACATCGGCCGCGAGACCACGCGCGGGTCTGGGCGCGGGCTCCGATCCGGAGGTCGGCAAGCACGCCGCCGACGAGCACTCCGACGAGATCGAGGAGATCCTCAAGGGCGCCGACATGGTGTTCATCACCGCCGGCGAGGGCGGCGGCACCGGCACCGGGGGCGCGCCCGTCGTCGCCGAGATCGCGCGCAACCTCGGCGCGCTCACGATCGGGGTCGTGACCCGGCCGTTCTGGTTCGAGGGCCGCAAGCGCGCGACGCAGGCCGACATCGGGATCACCGAGCTCAAGAAGGCGGTCGACACGCTGATCGTCGTGCCGAACGACCGCCTGCTGCAGGTCGCCGATCCGAACATGCCGATGGTCGACGCGTTCCGGATGGCCGACCAGGTCCTGTACCAGGGCGTGGACGGCATCACGTCGCTGATCATGACGCCCGGGCCTGATCAACCTCGACTTCGCCGACGTGAAGTCCGTCATGGCCGGCGCCGGCTCGGCGCTGATGGGCATCGGGCATCGGCTCGGGCGACGACCGCGCCAAGGAGGCCGCCAAGGCGGCGATCTCGATCCCCGCTGCTCGAGTCCTCGATCGACGGCGCCAAGGGCGTGCTGCTGTCGATCGCCGGCCCGACCGACCTGACGCCTGCACGAGGTGAACGCGGCCGCCGACACCATCACACGGGTCGCCCACCCCGACGCCAACATCATCTTCGGCGCGGTCATCGACGACATGCTCGGCGACGAGGTCCGCGTCACGGTCGTCGCCGCCGGGTTCGACAAGTCGAGCCCTGCCGTCGGCCGACAACCGGTTCGAGAGCCGGCTGTCCCGTCTGCTGGAGGAGCCGGTGCGGGAACAGCGCCGCGAGCGCCGCGCTGCCGTCGATCCTGCAGGACGACGAGTCCGACGTCTTCGCGACCTCCGAGGCCGAGCCGGCCCCGGTGTCGTTCGACGCCGAGGAGGACCTGGACATCCCGGACTTCCTGAAGAGCTAGCGGCATCCGCCGCCCCGCGCGGCCCCGCGCGAGCAGCACGTGGGGGCGGGGAGGCTCGAGCGAGGAGGCGCCCTTCCCCCGCCTCCTGGCGAAGAGCCGCTCCGCCCCCTTCTCTATGCTCGAGGTCGTGGACGTGGCGCGGGATCGGGTGCTCGAGAACCTCCGGACCATCAGGTCCCGCGATCGACTCGGCGGCGGCCCGGGCGGATCGCCTGAAGGAGGCCGTCACCCTCGTCGCGGCCGCCAAGACGGTCCCGGTCGAGCGCGTCCGCTGGGTGGTCGAGGCGGGGGTCACCGCGGTCGGGGAGAACTACGTGCAAGAGCTGCGGGACGCACGGGCGGGGCTCGCCGGCCTGGAGTGCCGCTGGCACTACATCGGCGCGCTCCAGTTCGAGCACCGCGCATCACGTGGCCGACCTCTCCGACGTCGTGGAGACGCTCGGCGGGGGAGCACGCGGCCCGCCGGCTCGCCGGGCGGTGCGCCCGCGCCGGCCGCACGGTCGACGTGCTCCTCGAGGTGGATCTCACGGGCGAGCGGCCGGGCTCGCCCCCGCCGACGTCCGGCCTTCGCGGACCTCGTCGCCTCGCTCGAGGGCATCCGGCTGCGCGGACTGATGACGATGCCCGCCGCTCACGCCCACCGCCGAGGAGGCCCGGCCGTGGTTCGCTCAGCTCGCGCGAGCTCCGCGAGAGGTGCGCGAAAACCATCCCGACGTGCTGGAACTGTCCATGGGGATGTCGTTGGATTACGAGGTCGCGGTGGAGGAAGGCGCTACGATGGTGCGCATCGGAACGGCGTTGTTCGGTGCCCGCAACGCCGTGACATGAGGAGGAGACGGAAGTATGGCCGGCGTGTGGAAGAAGACGCTGAACTATCTGGGGCTCGTCGAGGACGAGGACGAGTTCGTCGACGAGCTGCCCGAAGCGGAGCCCGCGCCGGTCCGCCGGATGAGGCCGCAAGCCGTTCGGGAGGTTCCCGCCGAGGCCGAAGGGGTCGTGCGCACGATCGCCGCACCACGTCCCGCGCCCGCGGCCCCCTCCGCGATCCACAAGTCCGAGCCCAAGCGATTCAACGAGGCCCGCGAGGTCGCCGACCGGTTCAAGGCGGGAACCGCGGTGATCATGAACCTGCAGAGCACCGAGGACTCGATCGCGCGCCGCCTCGTGGACTTCGCGTCCGGGCTCGTCTACGGGCTCGACGGCAAGATCGAGCTCGTCGCGAACCGCGTGTACCTCCTCACGCCGGCCAACGTCGAGGTCTCGGCCGAAGAGCGCGAGAAGATCGCGGGCGGCGGCTTCTACAACCAGTTCTGAGCAGCAGTGTGGCGCACGCCTTCGGCGGGCCGGAGCCCCGCGGCTGCTAGCCTTGCCGCCCGATGTTCGCCGACCTCTCCGAACGCGCGCCTGCATCTGCGCCGTCCTGACGGTGGCGTGGATCGTGCTGCTGATCCGCGTGTCGTGTCCTGGCTGGAGTTCTTCGGGGTGCGCCGCCCGACGCGGGTCCGCTGCGCGGCGCGTACGACCTGCTGTTCGACGTCACCGAGCCGATGCTGCGGCCGCTGCGCAAGATCGTGCCGCCCGCGGGGATGTTCGACCTGTCGGTCGTGGTGGCGTTCATCGATCGATCTTCGTGCTCCAGTCTGTGTTGTGCTGAGGAGGCCGTGATGGGCAGAGCAAGAAGGAAGGGCGAGCCGCGCGCCCCGAGCGGGCGGGGGTGTCACGCCGCTCGACATCCAGCAGAAGGAGTTCCGGGTCTCGCGCTTCGGCGGCTACCGGATGCGCGACGTCGACGAGTTCCTCGACGAGCTGACGTCGTCGTTGCAGGCGACCCTGGCGGAGAACGAGCGGCTGCGCGCCCAAGCCTCGGCGGCACCGGTCGTCGGCACGCCCGATCTCGACGACGTCTCGCGCCAGGCCGACGAGATCATCCAGCGCGCGCGCGACGAGGCGGCGCGGATCGTCGCGGACGCCAAGGAGCGCGCCGCCAGCGCCGCCGGGGGAACGGCCACGGCCGTCACGACCGACGAGGAGCGCGCGGCCGTCAACGCCTTCCTCGCGAAGGAGCGGGAGTTCCTCCAGAGCCTGGCGGCGCTGGTGCAGGGACATGCCGAGTCGGTCAAGGGGATGGCCCGGGCGGCGCGGAGCGCCGTCCCGGCGCCGGCCCCGCCCGCCGAAGCGAAACCCGAGGCGAAACCCGCCGAAGCGAAACCCACCGAGGCGAAACCCACCGAGGCCAAACCCACCGAGGCGAAACCGGTCCAGGCGAAGGCCGCGGCCCGCGCCCCCGACCCGGACGCGACGCAGGCGACCGCGAAGCCCGAGGCCGCGTCGGAGCCGGACCAGCCGGACGAGCCGAAGGCGACCGAGCCGCCCGACCGGACGATCCGGATCGACGAGCCGCAGCCTGCCTCGGCGAAGAACGAGGGCGAGGGCGACCCGTCGCTTCGCGAGCTGTTCTGGGGCGAAGAGAACTGACCCGGCCCGCTCCCGGACGTACCGACCCACTCAGACGCGGCGGACGCTGACCGTCACCGGCTCACCGTCGATGTCGGCCTCCTGTCGCAGGGCCGCATCGTCGACGGGAGCGTCGAGCACGTCGCGCGCGAGCGTCTCGCCCGCCACGGATGCGCGGTGCGCCTCGAGCGCCGCCGCGAGCTCACCGGCGGTCTCCACGCCGAGCGCGATCCGGTCGCTCACGTCGAAGCCCGCCGCTTTGCGCGCATCCTGCACGATCCGGACGAACTCGCGGGCGAGGCCCTCGCGACGGAGCTCGGGGGTGATCTCGAGGTCGAGCGCGACCGTGACGCCGCCTTCCGACGCGACACCCCAGCCCTCGAGGACCTCCTGCGACAGCTCCACGTCGCCGGGGCCGATCGTGACCGCGGGATCGTCGCCTACCGCCATGTCGACGGCCTCGCCGCTCGCCAGGCGCGCGGCCACCGCGCCGTCGTCCGCGGCGAGCGCGGCGCCGACCGCCTGCACCCGTGCGCCGAGCCGGGGTCCGAGCACCTTGAAGTTCGGCTTCGCACGCCACCGGCCGAACGCCTCGGCCGACTCGGCGAACCGCACCTCCTTGACGTTCAGCTCTTCGGCGACGACGTCGAGCAGGTCGTCGAGCTCTCCGTGCCGTCCCGCCAAGTGCACAACCGCGTCGGCCAACGGCTGGCGGGTGCGGGTCTTCGTCTCGACGCGGACGCGCCGCCCGAGCTCCACGAGCTGACGTGCGGAGGCCATCGCCTCGTCCAAGCCGGGGTCGAGGGCGGCCTCGTGCACCGCCGGGTAGGCGGCCAGGTGCACGGAGTCCGGTCGACCGCCGCGACCCGCCGCGAGGTTGCCCCAGAGCTCGTCGGCGACGAACGGCGTGAACGGCGCGAGCAGCGCCGCGACCGTCACGAGACACTCGTGCAGCGTGTGGAACGCGACGATCGCGTCGGACCCGCCCTCGCCGCCGGGGTTCCAGAAGCGGCGCCGGCTCCGGCGCACGTACCAGTTCGACAGGTCGTCGACGAAGCGCTTCGATCCGCCGCCCTGCGGTGGTGGCGTCGTAGGCATCCAGGTGCTCGCGCGCCTCCCGCACCGTCCCCGCCAGCTGCGACGCGATCCACCGGTCCATCAGCGGGCGCTCGGGCACCGGCGGCGCGGGCGGCGCGTCGTCGGGGTCGAACCCCGCGGCGTTCGCGTACGTCACGAAGAACGCGTAGACGTTCCACAGCGGCAGCAGGAACTGCCGGACGATCTCGTCGAGGACCTCGTGGCCGATCCGTCGCGACTCCCACGGCGATCCGGCGGTGAGCATCCACCACCGCAGCGCATCTGCGCCCTGGCGCTCGAGCGCCTGCCACGGATCGAACACGTTGCCGAGGGATTTCGACATCTTCCGCCCGTCCTCGGCCACGAGGTGCCCCAGGCACACGACGTTGCGGTAGGTCGTGGAGTCGAAGTGCAGCACGCCCTCGGCCATCAGCGTGTAGAACCAACCGCGCGTCTGGTCGATCGCCTCGGAGATGAAGTCGGCGGGGAAGAACCGCTCGAACTCGTCGACGCCGCGGCCGAGGTCGGGCTGGTAGCCCCACTGGGCGAACGGCATCGCGCCCGAGTCGTACCAGGCGTCGATCACCTCGGGAACCCGCGTCGCGGTCTCGCCGCAGTCCGGACACGCGAAGGTGACGTCGTCGATGAAGGGCTTGTGCGGGTCGATCCCGGTGACGTCGCGTCCGGCCAGCTCGCTCAGTTGGGTCAGCGAGCCGATCGCCGTCTGGTGGCCCTGGGCACACCGCCAGATCGGCAGCGGCGTGCCCCAGTAGCGCTCGCGCGAGAGCGCCCAGTCGACGTTGTTCTCGAGCCAGTTGCCGAAGCGGCCGCGCTTGATGTGCTCGGGCACCCAGTTGACCGAGTCGTTGACGCCGAGCAGCCGGTCGCGGAGCGCGGTCGTGCGGATGTACCAGGCCGTGCGGGCGTAGTAGAGGAGCGGCGTCGAGCAGCGCCAGCAGAACGGGTACGCGTGCTCGTACGTCTCCACCTTCAGCACCACGCCGCGCTCGCGGAGGTCCTCCACGATCGCGCGGGTCGGCATCCTTCACGAACATGCCGCGGACGAACGCGGGGGCGTGCTCGGTGAAGCGTCCGTCGTCGCCGACGGGTTTCAACACGGGCCATCCCTGCGCGCGGCCGACCGCGAGGTCGTCGGCGCCGAACGCCGGCGCGAGGTGCACGATCCCGGTCCCCTCCTGCATCGAGACGAACCCGGCGTCGACGACCGTGTGCGCGCCCTCGACGTTCGCGTACGGCGGCGCGTACCGCAGGCCGACGAGGTCGGCGCCGCGGAGCTCGCGAAGGACTGCGCGCGTCCTCGCCGAGGACCCGTTCGCGAAGCGGCGCCGCGAGGAGCAGCCGTTCGCCGCCCGCCTCGACCTCGACGTAGGTGGCGCCGGCGTCCACGGCCACGCCGGTGTTCGACGGGAGGGTCCACGGCGTGGTGGTCCACACCGCGAGCGACGCGCCCACGAGCGTGGGGTCGGCCGCCGCGACGATCGGGAAGCGCAGGTAGACGCTCGGGTCCTCGACCGTGCGGTAGCCCATCGCCACCTCGGCGTCGGACAGCGCCGTGCCGCACCGCGGGCAGTACGCGGTGACCTTGTCGGTCCTCGACGAGCAGCCCTCGCTGGTGCAGCTGGGCGAGCGACCACCACACCGACTCGATGTAGTCCGGTCGACATCGTCCAGTAGGCGTCGGACATGTCGATCCAGAAGCCGATCCGGTCGGTCAGCGCCTCCCATTCGCTCGACGTAGCGCTGCACCGACGCGCGGCAGAGGCGGTTGAACTCCTCGATCCCGAACGCCTCGATGTCGTTCTTGCCGGTGGTGCCGATCTCCTTCTCGATCTCGAGCTCGACGGGCAGGCCGTGGCAGTCCCACCCGCCCTTGCGCCGCACGAAGTGCCCGGTCATCGTCTTGAAACGCGGGTAGACGTCCTTGAACGTGCGCGCCTCGACGTGGTGGATCCCCGGACGACCGTTCGCGGTGGGGGGACCCTCGTAGAAGATCCAGAGCGGGTCCTCGGCGTGCTGGGCCAGCGAACGCTGGAAGACGTCGGACGCCTGCCAGCGCGCAAGGATCCGCTCCTCGAGCTCCGGGAAGCGGACCTTCGGGTCCACCGGCTCGAACGCCGTCATCGACGACCTCCTCCTCGTCGTCCGGACCATAGGCCCCGGACGCGAAACGCACCTCGTCCTGGTCGCGAGGACGAGGCGCTCGGAGGCTCCCCGCGGTACCACCCCGCTTGCCGCCGACCTCACGGTCGGCGGCCGCTCTTCGGCCGCCAGCACGGCCTCCCGCTGTCACGGGCGGGACCCGCCTGCGTCTACTGCGCCGCGACCGGCTGCCGCGGCGGTTCGGGCAGGGGCTCGGGGAGGATGTCCGTCGGGGGCTCGGCGCCGGCTCCCACCGTCCCGGCTCGCTCTGGCCTCGCGGGTCCCGCGGCGTCGTTCCCGTCGTCGCCGGTCGAGCGATGGTACACGTGGCGCGTGGCGACGTTCAGCGTGCGGGTCGTGCCCCGGTCCGGGCGCACGGCCGTGGAGGTCGGCGACGACGGAGCGCTCACGATCCGGGTCCGGGCCGTGCCGGAGGGGGGCAGGGCCACCGACGAGGCCCGACGGGCCCTCGCGGCCCACCTCGGGGTCCCCGCCGGTCGCGTCCGCCTCCGCAGTGGCGCCCGGTCCCGCGCCAAGGTGTTCGAGGTCGGCTGAAACCGCCTCTGACCTGCAGCGACGACTGAGGGATGCCCTGTTCTGCTACCCTCCGCCCCCTATGGCGGAAGCGAAGCTCACGAAGAAGGAGATCGGCGATCTGCGTGCGCGTCTGCTCGAGGAGCGGGCGGAGCTCGGCGATGCAGCTGACCACGATCGAGGACGAGGCGTTCGCCGCCAGACCCAGTCCGATCTGACCGGCGACGTCGGGCTGGACGACGAGTCCGCCGACGCCGGCACCGCGACGTTCGAGCGGGAGAAGGACCTCTCGATCGAGCAGAACGTCCGCGACCTCATGGCCAAGATCGACCGCGCGCTGCAGCGGATCGACGAGGGGACCTACGGGCTGTGTTCGGTGCGGCAGGCCGATCGAGAAGGCGCGCATCAAGGCGCTGCCCTACGTCGACCTGTGCATCAAGGACGCGAAGGCGCAGTCGCGCCGGTAGCGAGGACCCGAGGCGTGGGCCGCCCCGCGCGGCGCGCAGCCCTGCTGTTCGGCACCGCGCTCGTCGTCTACGCGCTGGACCGTCTGACGAAGCTGTGGGCCGAAGACGTTCTGGTCGAGCATCCGATCGAGGTGATCCGGGGCGTGCTCACGCTACGGTTCGCGACCAACTCCGGCGGCGCGTTCAGCCTGGGGACCTCGGCGCCCTGGTTCTTCGCGACCGCGACGATCGTGGTGTCGGCGCTGATCGTGGTGACCGCGTTCCGGGCAAGGCCGCCGCTGCAGGCCGCCGCGCTCGGGCTCGATCCTCGGCGGCGCGCTCGGCAACCTCACCGACCGGATGGTGCGCGGCTCGGCGCTGTTCGCCTCGACGGTCGGGTGGTGGACTGGGTCGACCTGCACCTCTGGCCCGTCTTCAACGTCGCCGACAGCGCGGTCGTGGTCGGGGCGATCCTGCTCGGCTGGACCTCGTTCCGCGAGGCGCAGCGCCACGCCCGCACCGGTGAGGAACCGACCGGCCGGTCGACGCCTGAGGCCGATGGCTGAGCCGTGGGGGAGCCCGGGCGGCTGGACGCGGTGGTCGCGCGCCTGACCGGGGCTCCGCGCGCCGACGTCCAGCGCGCGATCGCGGCGGGCACGGTCACGGTCGACGGCACGGTCCGCCCGAAGTCGTTCCGCCTGGTCGGGGGCGAGCGGGTGGTCGCGACCCTCCCCGACGAGGAGCCGCTGGCGCCGGAGGCCGAAGCGGTCCCGGTCCGGTTCCGCGACGAGCACCTGCTGGTGATCGCCAAGCCGGCGGGGCTGGTGACGCACCCGACCGCGCGGCGGCGGAGCGGCACCCTCGTCAACCGGCTGCTCGGGATGGGCGTTCCGCTCGCGCCGGCCGGCGGCCCGCTCCGACCGGGGATCGTCCACCGCCTCGACGCCGGGACGAGCGGCCTGATGGTGGTCGCCGAGACCGACGCGGCGTTCGAGGCCCTGCAGGGGATGCTCCGGCGCCACGAGGTGGAACGCCGCTACCTGGCGCTCGTGCGCGGCGCGCCCGCGAACGACGTGTTCGGCGTGGAGGCGCCGCTCGGGCGCCGCGCCGACCGCATCGTGGTCGACCACGTCGAGGGTCGCGCCGCCGCGACCGCGTTCGAGGTCCGTGAGCGGCTGCCGCGCGCCACGTTGCTCGAGGCGGCGCCGCGGACCGGGCGCACCCATCAGATCCGGGTGCACCTCGCGGCGGTCGGGCATCCGATCCTCGGCGATCGCGCCTACGGGGGAGCGGGCGAGGAGGCCCGCAGCGATCGGCCTGACCCGTCCGTTCCTGCACGCCTGGCGTCTCGCGTTTGACCACCCGTTCACGGGAGAGCGGGTCGCCCTCGAGGAGCCCCTGCCCGAGGACCTCGTGAACGCGCTCGATCGCGCCCGTCGCGACCTGCGGCCTTGACGCCTTCCGGGGCCCGGCGTACGTTCAGGACCCGCGGAATCACAACAGATGTAAGTTTCTCCACAGGTTCTCCACCGCCGGCCCGATGGGCTGTGGAGAACCGCCGTAGAGGGGTGTCGAGCAGCGCCGATGTCCGACCAGTTCGTCCACCTGCACGTGCACTCCGAGTACTCGCTGCTCGACGGCGCCGCCCGGATCGAGGCGCCGAAGTCCAACCCCGGCGCCCCCACGGTCTTCTCCGAAGCGGCCCGCCTGGGCATGCCGGCGCTCGCCATCACCGACCACGGAGCGATGTACGGCGCCCTCCGCTTCTACGAACGGGCGAGGGCGACCGGCGTCAAGCCGATCGTCGGGGTCGAGGCCTACATCGCGCCGGGCTCGCGGTTCGACCGCAACCCTGGGGAGAGCGAGGAGAAGTACTACCACCTCACCCTGCTGGCGGAGAACGAGACCGGCTACCACAACCTGCTCCGCCTCGTGTCGATGGCCCACCTCGAGGGCTTCTACCACCGGCCACGGATGGACAAGCAGCTGCTCGCCGAGCACAGCGACGGGATCTTGTGCCTGTCCGGGTGCCTGTCGTCCGAGCTCGGCGTGCACCTGCTGGCGGGCGATCGCGAACGCGCCCGGCGCGTGGCGGGGGAGTACCGCGACATCTTCGGCGCCGCAGGGGTACTTCGTGGAGATGCAGGACCACGGCCTGGCGGACCAGCGGCGGATCCTCGCGGGGCAGGCGGCGATCGCGAAGGAGATCGGCGTGCCGGTCGTGGCGACGAACGACCTGCACTACACGCTGCAGGACGACGCGAAGCCGCATGACGTGCTGCTGTGCATCCAGCAGCAGAAGCTCCAGTCCGACACCAAGCGGCTGAAGTTCGACTCCGAGGAGTTCTACCTGAAGAGCGCCGAGGAGATGCGCCACGTCTTCCGCGAGCTCCCCGAGGCCTGCGACACGACCCTCGCGATCGCCGAGCGCGTGCAGCCGATCGACGAGCTCGAACGGATCCTCGTCGAACACAAGACCGAGTACCACCTGCCGCGGTTCGACACGCCGCACGGGGAGCCGTTCGACGCGTACCTGCGCTCGCTCGCGGAGCGGGGCGCCGCCGAGCGCTACGGCGATCCCGTGCCCGTCGAGGTTCGCGAGCGCCTGGATCACGAGCTCGGCGTCATCACCCAGATGGGGTTCAGCGGCTATTTCCTGATCGTGTGGGACCTGATCCGCTTCGCGCGTGAGCACGGGATCCGGGTCGGACCCGGACGCGGCTCGGCCGCCGGGTCGGTGGTGTCCTACGCCCTGCGGATCACCGACCTCGACCCGCTGCGCTACGGGCTCCTGTTCGAGCGGTTCTTGAACCCCGAGCGGATCCAGATGCCCGACATCGACATGGACTTCGACGAGCGCCGCCGCGACGAGGTGATCCGCTACGCGACCGAGAAGTACGGCTCCGACCACGTCGCGCAGATCGTCACCTTCCAGACGATCAAGGGCAAACAGGGGATCCGCGACGCGGCGCGGGTGCTCGGGTTCCCGGCGGTCGTCGGGGACCGCCTCTGCAAGATGTACCCGCCGGCGGTGATGGGTCGCGACCACCCGATCGACGAGGCCCTCCAGCTCTCGCCGGAGCTGAAGGAGGCCTACGACCGCGAGCCCGAGGCCAAGGAGATCGTCGAGACCGCGCGAGCGCTCGAAGGCCTGCGCCGCGAGGACTCGGTGCACGCCGCCGGCGTCGTGATCGGCGACGCCCCGCTCGTGAACTACCTCCCGCTCAAGCTCACGAAGGACTCCCGCGACGACTCGAAGAAGATCGTCACGCAGTTCGACATGGCGGGGGTCGAGCAGCTCGGACTGCTCAAGATGGACTTCCTGGGCCTGCGGAACCTCTCCGTGATCGAGGAGACGCTCCGGCACCTGCGCAACCGCAGGGTCGAGCTCGACATCGACGACATCGCGCTCGACGACGCCGAGACCTACGCGATGCTGCGCAGGGGCGAGACCACGGGCGTGTTCCAGATGGAGTCGCCGGGCATGCGCAACCTGATCAAGGTCCTCGAGCCCGACCGGTTCGAGGACCTGATGGCGCTGAACGCGCTGTACCGGCCGGGTCTGCTGTCGATGGGGCAGCACACCGAATACGCGGAGCGCAAGCACGGCCGCAAGAAGGTGGTGTACCCGCACGCCGACCTCGAGCCGGTGCTGGGCAGCACGTACGGGATCATCGTCTATCAGGAGCAGGTCATGCAGACCGCGGTGGTCATGGCCGGCTTCTCGATGGGCGAGGCCGACACGCTCCGCAAGGCCATGGGCAAGAAGAAGCTCGATGTGCTCATGCCCTTCAAGGAGCGCTTCGTGGAGGGCGCGGCGGCCAAGGGCTACGACCGCAAGCTCGCCGCGGATCTGTTCGAGATGATCGTGCCGTTCGCCGATTACGGCTTCAACGCGTCGCACGCGTGCGCGTACGGGTTCGTGTCGTACCAGACCGCGTACCTGATGGCGCACCACCCGGTCGAGTACATGGCGGCGATCCTCACGTCGGTCAAGGACGACAAGGACCGCAAGCCCTACTACCTGTACGCGTGCCGCGGGATGGGGATCGACGTCTTGCCGCCGGACGTGAACGAGTCCGACATGGACTTCGCGCCGGCGCCCGGTGAACGCCGTGCGATCCGCTACGGCCTGTCCGCCGTGCGCAACGTCGGCGAGGGGGTGGTCCGCTCGATCCTCGAGGCGCGCGCGAAGGCCGGACCGTTCACGTCGTTCGCCGATTTCTGCCGGCGGGTCGACCCCACCGCGCTGACGAAGCGCGTGCTCGAGGCGTTGATCTACGCCGGCGCGTTCGAGTCGCTCGGCTACACGCGCGGCGGGATGCTCCAGCTGGCGGGGGAGCAGCCGGCCTTCGAGAAGGTGTCAGCGCCGATCGTGTCCGAGCGCAAGGCCGAGGCGGCCGGGCAGTTCTCGCTGTTCGGCGGGGGAGGCGGCGCGCTCGAGGAGATCGACGAGTCCGTCCTGCAGGGTCCGGAGCTCGACAAGCGCCTGCTCCTGTCCAAAGAGAAAGAGATGCTCGGCCAGTTCGTGACCGACCACCCGCTGCTCGGGGTCGAGGACTCGCTTCGGGCGCAGACGACCCATGAGATCCGCGCGCTCGAGGACCTCGGCGACGGCGACCTCGTGACGGTCGGTGGGATCATCGGCGCGTTCGCACGCAAATACACGAAGCGCGGAGAGCCCTACGCGCAGTTCCGGCTCGAGGGTCTGGCGGGCGGGGTGGAGGTCGTGGCGTTCCCGAGCGTCTACGAGGCCGTGCCAGAGCTGATGGAGCCCGACCGGATCGTGCTCGTCACCGGCCGGATCGACCTGCGCGGGCGGGAGCTGCAGATCCGCGCGACCGAGGTCAAGGAGCCGAACCTCGGGGCCGACGCGCCGAGGGTCGCGCTCGAGTCGCTCGTGGTGGACCTGCCCGCGGTCGCGTGCACGCCGGCCGTGCTCGCGAAGCTCAAGCAGCTCTTCGAAGGACATCCGGGACCGGCGCCGGTGCGGTTGCGGTTCCTCTCCTCCCAGGGCGTCACCCCGCTCTCGCTCGGGGCCTTCAGGGTCAACGCGAACGCGGCGCTGCTCGACGAGCTGCGGATCCTGCTGGGCTCGGGCGCCGCCCGGCTCGAGGGCGAGCTCGCGGGGTCGGTCGCGGGCTAGTTCGGGCTGACCGCGGGGTCGGCGCCGCCCAGGCCGGCCCCGAGCGCGCGCACCAGGCGGGTCTCCTCGTCGAAGACGTCGCGGACGCGGCGGAGCCGCTCGCCGGCGCCCGGGAGCTCGAGCAGCTCCTGGCGGGCGGGCAGGAGCCCCGGCGCCGCCGCGGCCAGCGCCCAGGACGCGTCCACGGGCTGGTGGGGCACGGCCGGACGCGAGCCCTCCTCGCCGGTCGCCGCGAGATAACGTCCGAGCGCGCCGACGGCCTCCTCGACGTCGTCGGTGCCCGCGCCGCCCTCGTCCGGGTAGGGCGCCGTCTCCCATCGCGCGTACGCGCGGCCCTCGAGCGGCGCGATCAACGCGACCCGGTCGGTCGCTCGCACCCAGAGCCGCCACGATCCGTCGTTCCCGGCCTCGGCGCGTTCGATCCCGATGCAGACGCCGACCCGGTACGGCTCGGCGGGCCCGCCGACCTCGGCGCCGCGCCGGATCGCCGCGATCGTGAAGGCGCCGTTCGGGAGCACGTCGACCAGCAGGGCGAGGTACCGCTCCTCGAACACACGCAGCTCGAGCCGTTGCCCGGGGAACACCACGGCGTGCAGCGGGAACACGGGGAGGTTCACGCACCGAGGGTATCGTCCGTCCGTGGGCTTCAGCGTGCTGCCGGCGATCGACGTGTCCGCGGGCGTGCTGTCCGTCTCCACGAAGGAGGGCCCCCGGGCGCTCGACGCGTTCGACGGCGACCCGGTGGCCGCGGCGGAGGCGTTCGTGCGTTCGGGCGCGCGCTGGCTGCACGTGGTCGACATGGATCTCGCGTTCAACGGCGAGGTGCGCAACGCGGAGGTCGTGGCCGCGATCCGTCGGGCCGTGCCGGGGGTGCGCGTGCAAGCCAGCGGGGGGATCGTCCGGTGGGAGGACGCGGCGCGGTACCTCGACGCGGGCGCCGACCGGTTCGTGCTCGGGTCGGCGGCGCTCCTGGACGAGGCCGCGACCGCGGAGATCGTGGACCGCGCCGCGGGCCGCCTGCTGGCGGGTCTCGAGGTCGAGGGCGGGAGGATCCGCGCACGGGGACGCGACGACGTCGACCTCGACCTGATGGCGACGGTCGGCTGGCTGGCGATGCTGCCGCTGCCGGGGTTCCTCGTGACCGCGGTGGACCGCGTCGGGAGCCTCGAAGGTCCCGACGTGACGCTCGTGGCGCGCGTCGCCCGGGTGGGGCCGACGTTCGCCGCCGGGGGGATCCGCACCCTCGGCGACCTCGAGGCCCTGCGCGACGTGCGGGCGGTGGGCGCCGTCGTCGGCCGCGCGGCGGCCGAGGGAGGTCTCGACCTGGAGGCCGCGCTCGCCTGGACGGGCGTCTGAGGCCCGGCCGCCCGCCCGGGCAGCGGCGGGACCGCCGGTAGACTTCGCGCCCCATGGGCTTCCTCGAGGACTTCGTCGCTCAGGTGCGCCGGCGGCTCGCCTCGCAGCCACTCGACCTCGAGCGGCTCCGCGCGGCCGCCGAGGGCGCACCCGCGCCGCGGCCGTGGGCCGCGGCGCTCCGCACGCGCACCCCGCCCGCGCTGATCGGGGAGGTCAAGCGCGCGTCCCCGTCGGTCGGCCCCATCGCGTCCCCCGACCCGGTGGCACAGGCGATCGCGTACGCGCGCGGGGGCGCCGCGGCGATCTCGGTCTTGACCGAGCCCGAGCATTTCGAGGGCTCGCTCGCGGACCTCGTCGCGGTGCGCGCGGCGGTCGGCGTCCCGGTCCTGCGCAAGGATTTCCTCGTGGATCCGTCGCAGGTCGTCGAGGCGCGCGCGGCGGGGGCCGACGCGGTGCTGGTGATCGCCTCCGCGGTCAAAGACGACGAGCTCGGCGCGCTGCTGCAGGAGGCGGCGACGTGGGGGATCGGCGTGCTGCTCGAGACCCACAGCGACGACGATCTGGCCCGCGCGCTCGCCACCGACGCCGAGGTGATCGGCGTGAACGCGCGCGACCTCGACACGCTCGAGGTCGATCTCGACGCGGCGCTCGCGCGCCTGCATACGATCCCGCCGGGCCGGGTGACGGTCCTGGAGTCGGGGATCTCGTCCGCGGCCCACGTCGACACCGCCCTCGCGGCGGGCGCGTCTGCCATCCTGGTGGGCGAGGCGCTGATGCGCGCGCCCGACCCGACCGCCAAGGTCCGGGAGCTGCTCGACCGCGCATCGCGGTCCGACGTCCGAGAGGAGCCCCCACGATGAGCGCGGTCCCGGCGACGCGACCCGACGCGCGAGGCCGTTTCGGCGACTACGGCGGCCGCTACGCGCCCGAGGTGCTGATCCCGGCGCTCGACGAACTCGCTGCCGCGTGGATCCGGCTCCGCGACGATCCCGGTTTCCGCGGCGAGCTCGGCGCGTTGCTCACCGACTTCGTGGGCCGTCCCACGCCGATCACGCATGCGGCGCGCCTGTCACAGGAGCTCGGGTACGACGTTTGGCTCAAGCGCGAGGACCTCGCGCACACCGGCGCGCACAAGATCAACAACGCGATCGGTCAGGTGCTGCTCGCCACGCGTCTGGGCAAGGAGCGGATCATCGCCGAAACCGGCGCCGGTCAGCACGGCGTGGCCACCGCCACGGCGTGCGCGCTGCTCGGCTTGCCCTGCGTCGTGTACATGGGCGAGGAGGACACGCATCGCCAGGCGCCCAACGTCGCGCGGATGCAGCTCCTGGGCGCGGAGATCGTCCCGGTCACGGCGGGCACGCGGACCCTGAAGGAAGCGGTCAACGAGGCGATGCGCGACTGGGCCGCGTCGGTCCGCACCACCCACTACGTGATCGGCTCGGTCGTCGGCCCGCACCCGTTCCCGATGCTCGTCCGCGACCTGCAGCGCGTGATCGGCGACGAGGCGCGCGCGCAGTACGCGGAGCGGCTGGGCGGCGATCCGACCCACGTGCTGGCCTGCGTGGGCGGCGGCTCGAACGCGATCGGGATGTTCACCGCGTTCGTGGGCGCGCCGGGCGTGTCGCTGATCGGCGTGGAGGCCGGAGGGCTCGGCCTCGAGCTCGGTCGCCATTGCTCCTCGTTGACCCAGGGGCAGCCGGGGGTCCTCCACGGCGCGCTCAGCTACTTGCTGCAGGACCCCGACGGACAGGTCGTCGAGACGCACTCGATCTCGGCGGGCCTGGACTACCCGGGGGTCGGACCCGAGCACGCGTTCCTGAAGGACGCCGGGCTCGCGACCTACGTGAGCGCGACCGACGACGAGGCGCTCGAGGGGTTCCAGCTGCTCGCGCGGACCGAGGGGATCCTCCCCGCGCTCGAGCCTTCGCACGTGATCGGCTGGCTCGCTCGCCACGAGCTGCCGGAGGGCGCGCGGGTGCTCGTCTGCCTGTCCGGCCGCGGCGACAAGGACCTCGACACGATCCGCGCGGCCCTGGGGATCGTCTGATGGGGGCGCTGGAGCAACGGCTGCGCGCGGTGCGCGAGGCCGGCGGCAAGGCCTTCGTGCCGTACGTGACCGGCGGGCTGCCGGGCGTGGATGCCGCGTTGCTCCGCGGGCTCGAGTCGGCCGGCGCCGACGCGGTCGAGGTCGGGATCCCGCATTCAGACCCGATCATGGACGGGGGCGTGATCCAGGACGCGTCGCGGATCGCGCTCGAGCACGACACGCATCCGGC
The DNA here is from genome assembly GCA_963710985.1 of uncultured Actinomycetes bacterium. Lineage (GTDB taxonomy): Bacteria > Actinomycetota > UBA4738 > UBA4738 > HRBIN12 > AC-51. The sequence goes on from CAVQCI010000001.1 coordinate 357,648, forward strand.
CGACGTGTTGGCCGCGATCCAGCAGGCGGCGTTGGGGGTCCCGGTCGCCGTCATGACCTACGTGAACCCGGTGCTCCGCCACGGCCTCGGGGCGTTCTGCGACGACGCGGCGGCCGCCGGCGTCGCCGGCGCGATCGTGCCCGACCTCCCGGTCGACGAGTCGGCCGAACTCGGCGACCTCGCGTCGGCCCGCGGGATCGACCTCGTGCTCCTGGCGGCGCCGGGTACGACCCCTGAGCGGTACGCGTTGATCGGGAGCGCGTCGCGCGGGTTCGTCTACTGCGTGGCCACCTACGGCGTCACCGGAGCGCGGGGGGAGCTGTCCGTGACGGCCCGCGAGGTGGTCGACGCGCTGCGGCCCCATACGGACCTGCCGCTGCTGGTCGGGGTCGGGATCGGCGACCCCCGAGCAGGCCGCGGAGGCCTGCGCGTTCGCCGACGGGGTGATCGTCGGGAGCGCGATCGTTCGCCGGCTGATGGACGACGGGCCCGACGAGGCGCTCGCCCTCGCCCGGCGCTTCCGCGCGGCGATCGGGCCGGCTGGCAACCCCCGAGGGCCACTGCGCTCGTAGGGAAGGTGCAGAACGCCCCGTCGGGGCGATTGGCCTTCCCTGGGGTGATGTGGTACCAACACCCGTCATCCGGGACTCGGGAAAGGAAGGGGTGGGGATGCTGCATCGCAGATGGGCCGCACTCGTCGGCCTCGTCGCCCTCGCGATGGTCGCGGCGGCGTGCTCCAACAGCTCGAGCACGTCGGCGTCGAGCGGAAGCAGCTCGGGCGCCAGCGGGGCGCCCGACTGCAACACGTCTCCGGGCTGCGTGACCGTCGCCTCCGGCTCGCCGATCGAGATCGGCACGCTGCTGGCGACGACCGGCGCCACGAAGAACCTCGGTCTGGACAGCCTGTACGGGGTCGAGCTCGCCGTCGACTACTACGACGGCACGTTCGACGGCAACAACGGGCAGCTCGACGGGCACGACATCAAGCTCGTCAACGAGTCCGACGGCTGCTCGGCCGACGGCGGGCAGAAGGGCGCCACGACCCTCGCGGCCGACCCGCAGCTCACCGGCGTGATCGGCACCTCGTGCTCGAGCGCCTCGCTCGGCGTGGCGGACAAGATCTTCTCCGACAAGGGGATCACGATCATCTCGCCGTCCGCGACGAACCCGGCCCTCACGACCGAGGGCACGCACCAGCCGTACTACTTCCGGACCGCGCACAACGACCGGATCCAGGCGGCGGTGGACGCCGACTTCGCCACACAGAAGCTCGGTGCGAAGACGGCCGTCACGATCCACGACGAGAGCCCGTACACGCAGGGCCTCACCGACGGCTTCAAGGCGAACTTCGCGGGTCAGGTCCTGTCGGAAGAGGCCGTGAACAGCGGCGACACCGACTTCAAGGCGCTGCTCACGAAGATCGCGCAGAACGCGCCGGACGTCCTGTACGCGCCGGACTTCAACCCGGTCTGCGCCCAGCTCGTGAAGCAGATGAAGGACACGAGCGGCCTCGAGAACACCGTCTACGTGGGTGCGGACGGCTGCTCGGACACGAGCTTCACCCAGATCGCCGGAGACGCCGCGAACGGCTCGTACCTGTCGGGACCGGACCTGACCGCGTTCTCGGGCGGTGACTTCTACCAGAACCAGTTCCTGCCGGCTTACAAGAAGCTGGCCGGCTCGAACCCGATCTCGGTGTTCCACGCTCACGCGTTCGACGCGATGAACATCTTGATGAACGCGATCAAGCAGGTGGCCGTGGAGAACTCCGACGGCTCCCTGACGATCTCGCGGGTGGCCCTGCGCGACGCGGTGCAGAACACGCAGAACTACCAGGGCATCATCGGAACCCTCTCGTGCACGCCGCTCGGCGACTGCGCCACGTCGGTCACGATCGGCGTGTACAAGGTGCCGGACGTCGGGTTCTTGAACCCGAGCGCCAAGCCGGTGTTCACGGAGACGAAGACGCTCGCCGAAGTCAAGTAGGCGAACGGGTCGTCGCGACATGCTGCGGGCGGGTCCCCGGATCCGCCCGCAGCAGCCGCGTCTGGGGCCGCGCGAGCGTGCTCCCGGCACGAGAACCGAGGGGTGAGGAAGCCATGGGCGAGGCCGTGAACCGTTCCGACGCCGCACCGTCTCGCTCGCTCGGTCGGCTGGAGCGGCTCCCGGTCCGCAAGATCGTCCTGAGCGTGCTCGTCGTCGCGATCGTCGTGGTCGTGGGGGGCGGCGCCCTAAAGACGCTCACGCTGTCCGGCGAGGAGCACCTGAGCTGGTCGTTCTGGGCGAACCTCGTCGTGATCGGGCTCGCCCTCGGAGCGGTCTACGCGTTGATCGCCCTCGGGTACACGCTCGTGTACGGGATCTTGCGGATGATCAACTTCGCGCACGGCGAGGTGTTCACCGCAGGCGCGTTCGGCTCCTTCTTCTTCGCGCAGGCCTACGCGGCGAGCGGGTTCCTGAACCGGCGCCCTGCGATCGCCCTCGTTATCTTGCTGGTGTCGTCGATGGCGGTCTCGACCGCGATCGCGCTGCTGCTCGAACGGGTCGCCTACCGTCCGCTCCGCAACGCCCCGCGGCTGGTGCCGTTGATCACGGCGATCGGCGCCTCGCTGTTCCTGCAGAACACGTACCAGGGGTTCTTCGGCGCGGAGCCGCGCGGATACCCCCGGCCGGACTTCCTCACCGGTACGGTCTCGATCGGCGGCGTGAGCTTCGACAAGATCGACCCGGTGGTCTTCACGACCGCGATCGTCGTGATGCTCGCGCTCCACCGATTCGTGACGAGGACCAAGACCGGCAAGGCGATGCGCGCGGTGTCCGAGGATCGCGAGATCGCGAGCCTGATGGGGATCGACGTCGACCGCACGGTCGTGGTGACGTTCATGATCGGGGGACTGCTCGCCGGGATCGCCGCCGTCTTGTACTGCCTGACGTTCGGCCAGGTCAGTCCGTACATGGGCTTCCTCCCCGGCATCGCGGCGTTCACCGCCGCCGTGCTCGGCGGGATCGGCAGCATCCCGGGTGCGGCGATCGGCGGGCTGATCCTCGGTGTCTCCGAGTCGGTCGGGCCCTACCTGCTGCTGACCGGCGTGCACGCGCCGTCGCCGTTCGAGCTGCGGGGTGTGATCACGTTCTCGATCCTCGTGCTCGTGTTGATCTTCCGGCCCGGCGGGATCCTCGGGACCGGGGAGGCGGAGAAGGTATGAGTCGGGCCGCTCTCGAGCGCGCGGTCAAGGCGGGGCTGCTCGGCGGCGCGGGCATCGTCTACTTCGCGCTCGTGGGGATGATCGAACGCCTCGACGAGCTCGCGATCGCCGGCGCGAGCGATCACCCTGGACTGGCTGTTGATCCTCGGGCCGCCGCTGGTCGCGGCGTACGTGGTGGTGAGGCCGCGGATCGAGAGCGGCGAACGCCGGACCGCGACATGGCGAGACGCCGCGTCCGCGGGCGGGATCGTCGGCGCCGTCGCGGTCCTGGAGGTCGCGGCGGGGGTCGGCCTGGTCGAGTGGATCGGCGTCGACACGGTCCGCTCGGTCTTCCGGTCGGTGTCGCCGGCGCTGATCGACGTCCTCACGCTGCACCGCGACGTCGTGCCGGGCCTGGTGCTGCTGGGTCTGCTGCTCGTCATGTCCGCGCTCGTGGGCGCCATGTTGCAGGTGTTGGCGCCGCCGTTCCGGCGTGCCGTCGCGAACGGCGTCGCCGCGGTGTTCGTGCTGGGGCTCTTGCAGCGGATCGTGCCGCCGGCGCTGGATCAGATGCACATCCCCCGGGAGTGGCTCTACTCGCCGGTCACGCTCGGCCTCACCACGAGCGGCGCGATCGCGGTCTTCCTGATCGCTGCGGGGATCACGGTGTTCCTGCGCGGACGGCGCCTGATGGACGTGCTTCGCGGCACGGTGCCCCCGCCGCGCGCGACCGGTGATGAGGAGGGAGGGACGATCGCAGCGCCGGCACGGACCGGTCGCGCCCGCACCGTCGACCTGATCGTGCGGCTCGTGCTGGCGGCCCTGCTGATCGCGCTCCCCGGGCTGGTGGGCGATCCCGCCTCGCAGGTCCTCGGCACGGTCGGGATCTTCATGCTGCTGGGTCTGGGCCTGAACATCGTGGTCGGGTACGCGGGGCTGCTCGACCTGGGGTACGTGGCCTTCTTCTCGATCGGCGCGTACATGACCGCGATCCTGACCGGCGGCCAGCGCGTGACGTTCACCGGGCTGCAGCCCCCCGCCTTCGGCGCCAACCTGACCTTCTACACGGCCTTGCCGATCGTGATCGCGGTGGCCGCGCTGCTCGGGCTGCTGATCGGCGCGCCGGTCCTGCGCCTTCGCGGGGATTACCTGGCGATCGTGACCCTGGGATTCGGCGAGATCGCACGGGTGATCTTCGGTTCGACGTGGGCGCAGAGCCTCTTCGGCGGCTCGGCCGGGATGACCGCGATCGCCGACGCGAGGATCGGTAACTACGACTTCCGTAACGTGCAGCACTTCTACTACCTCGCGCTCGCGTTCTGCCTGTTGGCGATCCTCGTGTCGTGGCGGTTGCAGGGCTCGCGGATCGGCCGCGCCTGGAACGCGATGCGCGAGGACGAGCAGGTCGCCGAGGCGATGGGGATCAGCACGATCCGCTACAAGCTGCTCGCGTTCGCGATCGGCGGGGCGGTGGGCTCGGTCGGCGGCGCGCTGTTCGCGGTGAGCATCGGCTCCTTGTCGATCCAGAGCTTCACGATCCTCATCTCGATCACCGCCCTCGCGATCATCATCCTGGGCGGGCTCGGCAGCATCCCCGGCGTGGTCGTCGGCGCGCTCGTCCTGATCGGGCTCCCCGGCGTGCTCTCCGAGCTCGAGGACTACCAGCTGTTGATCTACGGCGCCGTGCTGATCGCGATCATGATCCTACGGCCGCAGGGGCTGGTGCCCAACGTCCGGCGCAGCCGCGAGCTGCACGAGGAGGAGCGCATCCAGGACGCGTGGATGCGCCCGGTGGAGGAGGGCGAAGAGCCCGTGGCCCGGGGGATCGAGGCATGAGCCGGCCCGCCGCCCTGCTCCAGGTAGACGGCGTCACGAAACGCTTCGGGGGGCTCGCCGCCCTCGACGGGCTCGACGTCCACGTCAACGATGGCGAGATCGTGAGCGTGATCGGGCCCAACGGCGCCGGCAAGTCGACGATGTTCAACGTGATCACCGGGCTGTACGACCCCGACCACGGCGACGTCCGCTTCCGGGGCGAGTCGATCGTGGGCCGCCCGCCGAACCAGATCGTGAAGCTCGGGATCGCACGGACCTTCCAGAACGTGCATCTGTTCCCGAACATGACCGTGCTCGAGAACGCCATGGTCGGCCAGCACTGCCGGACGAAGGCCGGCGTGTTCGGCTCGATCGTCCGCACGCCGGCCGTCCGCCGGGAGGAGCAGCGGATCCGCGACCAGGCGGCCACGGCCCTCGGGTTCTTCGGCTCGCGCCTGGCGGGGTACCGGCAGGACCAGCCGGCGTTCGTGCTGTCCTTCGCGAACCGTCGCCGCCTGGAGATGGCCCGCGCCCTCGCGACCCAGCCGCAGCTGGTCCTGCTCGACGAGCCGACCGCCGGGATGAACCCGCGCGAGACGCTCGAGCTCCGCGACCACATCAAGCGGATGCGCGACGAGCTCGGCATGACCGTGCTCGTGATCGAGCACGACATGCGTGTCGTGAAGGGCGTCTCGGACCGGGTGGTCGCGTGCGACTACGGCCGGAAGATCGCGGAGGGGACCTACGACGAGGTCGCGAGCGACGAGCGCGTGATCGAGGCCTACCTCGGACGCCGGCACGAGGAGATCGGGTGAGCGACGCGCGGGCCGAGGGCGGCTTGGTGACGGAGCCCCGGACGGCCGAGCGCCGTCCGATCCTGGAGCTCCGCGACGTCAGCACGCACTACGGGCTCGTTTCGGTCCTGCGTCACGTCGACATGGAGATCTACCCCGGCGAGATGGTGTGTCTGCTCGGCGGGAACGCGTCGGGCAAGAGCACCACCTTGAAGACGATCCTCGGCTACGTGACCCCGACCGCCGGCGAGGTGCTGCTCGACGGCGACGTCGTGAACGGCCTCCCGACGAAGGAGCTGGTCCGCCGGGGCGTGTCGATGGTGCCGGAGAACCGGCGGCTGTTCGGCGACATGTCGGTCGAGGAGAACCTGACGCTCGGCGCGTACCTGCGCACCGACAAGGACGGCATCGAGCGCGACCGCGAGCTGGTTCTGGAGACCTTCCCGCGGATCCGCGAGCGGCTGAAGCAGAAGGCCGGGACCCTGTCGGGCGGCGAGCAGCAGATGGTGGCGATGGGCCGCGCGCTGATGTCGGACCCGAAGCTGCTGCTGATGGACGAGCCCTCGATGGGGCTCGCGCCGGTCCTCGTGGAGCAGGTCTTCGCGATCATCGAGCAGATCCGCGCGCTCGGCCGGACCGTGTTCGTCGTCGAGCAGAACGCGAACATGGCCCTGTCGATCGCCGACCGCGGCTACGTGATCCAGACGGGGCAGGTCGTGCTGGCCGACACGGCCGAGCGCCTCCTCGCCAACCCGCAGATGCGCGAGGCCTACCTGGGCGAGCTCTGATGCCCGAGACCGCCGACGTCGCGGTGGTCGGCGGCGGCATCGTCGGGTGCGCCGCCGCGTACGAGCTGGCCGTGGCCGGTGCCGGGCGCGTCGTCCTCCTCGAGCGCGCGGAGGGGGTGGGGCTCGGCTCGACCGGGGCGTGCGCCGGAGGGTTCCGCCGGCAGTTCACGACCGAGGTGAACATCCGCCTGTCGCAGGCGAGCGTGCCGCTGATCCTCGGGTTCGCCGAACGGCACGGGATCGCGGTCGACGTGTCGTTGGACGGGTACCTGTTCCTGGTGCGCGACGCCGCTTCGTGGCAGGGGTTCCTCGGGGCGGTCGAGCTGCAGCGGTCACTCGGTGTCGCGGTCGACGTGTTGGATGCGGCCGGAGCCCAGACGGTCGTGCCGGGGATCGCGGTCGACGACGTCGTGGGCGCGACCTTCGGGCCCGGCGACGGGATCGCCGACCCCGGGGCGCTGACGCAGGGCTATGCCACGATCGCACGGCGCGCGGGCGCGGAGCTCCGGCTCGGCTCCGCGGTCGAGCGGCTGGAGGTCCGCGGGGACCAGATCACCGGGGTGCGCACGCGGGAGGGCGGCGTCTCGGCCGGCGCCGTCGTGCTGGCGACCGGTGCCTGGAGCGCGGGGCTCGGGGCGACCGCCGGTCTGGAGCTGCCGATCGACCCGGTGCCACGGGTGGTGCTGACCACCTCGGCGTTCCCGGGCGTTCCGACCCGACGCACGCTCGTGATCGACGCCGCGACCTCCTTCTACTTCCATCGCGAGGGCAACGGGGTCCTGATGGGGATGGCAGGCGACGACACGGTCGGGTTCGACCTCTCGGTCGACAACACGTTCGTCGCGGACCGGCTCCTGCCGCGCGCGCTCGAGGTCTTCCCGCCGCTGGCGGCGGCGGGGATCCGCTCGTCGTGGGCGGGCCTCTACGAGATGACGCCGGACCGTCATCCGATCGTGGGGGCGACGCCGGTCGAGGGGTTGTTCGTGGCGGCCGGGTTCAGCGGGCACGGCTTCCAACACGGGCCGATCGTCGGGAAGCTCCTCGCCGAGCTGCTGGTGCAGGGCGCGGCGCGAAGCGTCGACATCTCGGCGCTCGCGTACGAGCGATTCGCGCGCGGCGAGCTCGTGAGCGAGGGCCACGTCGTCTGAGTGCCGGGAGCGGGGGTCGAACCCGCACGGGCCGAAGCCCACAGGAGTTTGAGTCCTGCGCGTCTGCCAGTTCCGCCATCCCGGCGCGCGCCTAGAGTAGCGGCCGGCATCCGCCGCCCATGCGTGTCCGTGCCCTTCCGCTCGTGCTCCTCGTGGCCGTCGTCGCGACGGCGTGTCGGCCTGAGGCCGCGCCGGAGGCGACGGTCGCCCGCGTCGTCGTGTTCCAGGACGGCTCCTCGCCGGACGCGCGCGCGATCGTGTCGCCGGGCGTCCTCGGCCTGCAGGCGGGGCTCGGAGGGATCCTGGGGATGGAGGTCCTCGAGGTCGGAGGGTCGGCTCCGGCCGCGATCACCGCGGAGGCCACGGCGTCTGCGTCCGACCCGTCCGTGGTGGCGGCCGTGATCGCGCCCTTCACCGCGATGCCCGACGAGGCCGTGGATGCTCTGCGCTCGGGGGGCGTGTCGGTCCTCAGCCTGTCCTCGTTCACGCCGGTGCCGCGGGGGCGTGGGGCCCCGTGGAGATCCTTCGTGGCGTCGATCCCTACGGACGCGGGGGCGCTCGCGGCGCGGGCCGACGCGCTTCGTCGGCCCGGGACCGCGCTCTGCGTGGGGGGGACCGACGACGGCGCGTGGTCGGCGTCTCTGGCCGCGGCGCTCGCTCGGCGAACCCCACGGCTGCCCCCGCCGGGGCCCACCCCGCGAGCGGTGGTGCTCCGTGGCTCGCCGTCCGAGGTCGCCGCGGCAATCGGTCGCGCCCGCGAGTGCGGGGTGCTCGTGTGGGTGGGCACGGCCGACGGGGCGGTGGCGCTTCGGCGTGCGCTGGACACAGCCTCGCACGGTCCGATCCTGTTCCTGGCCGATCGCGCCCGCACTCCCGGGTTCCTCCAGGCCGCTGGTCCGATCGCCGCCGGTGCTCGGCTCGTGGGCGCCTGCGCGTGCGCCGACGTCTCGACCGCAGGGGACCCGGCTGCAGATCGGTTCCTCCACGATTACCAGGCCGCGACCGGTCTGGACCCGGGCCCGTTCGCCGCCGAGGGCTGGGACATCGGCCGGTTCGTGGCGCGGATCGTCGGCATCCGGGGGCCTTCGCGCGCCGAGGTCGCTGCCGCGGTGGAGGCCTCCTCGCGAGCCCCAGGGGTCGGCGGGGCCTACACGTGGAACCGCTCGGGCGCGCTCACCGACCCGAGGGTCCGCTCGTACCGATCCGTGGGCTGGCGCTGGCTCTCGCTTATAGTCCCGCCGGGAGTGAGCGGGGGGCGACCGGCCTCATCCCGGGGAGGACAGTCGTGAGGAGGCTGAGAGCCGCAACCCTCGTCGCGCTGGCGATGATCGGGACAGCCTGTTCGGGGCTGCATCCGAGCACGAGCGGCGGCGCGATCGGCCGTGGGGCGTGCGCTTCCGTCGACGCCACCGCGAAGGACGCGCTGTCCGCGGTCTGCTCCTCGGGCCGCCTCTGGGTCATCGAGGACCAGAACGCGCGACCGTGGTCCTGGTTCGACGTGATGACGCTGACGTGGCGGGGGTTCGACGTGGACGTGGCGCAAGAGCTCGCGGCTCGGCTCGGCGCGTCCGCCGCCCTCGTTCCCCGCGGTGCCGAGAGCATCCGTGGGGCGACGGGTGCAGAGGCCGCGCACCTGGAGCCGATGACCATCACGGTCTCCGCCGAGCAGCGCTACGCGTTCACGCCGGCATACGCCTACGTGCCGGTGATGGCCGTGGGCCGCGAGGGGGACCTCCCGATCCGAAGCCTCAACGAGCTGAACGGCGAGCGGATCTGTGTGGGGGCATCCACGACCGCGGAGGCCTACCTCGCCCGCTCGCTCGAGCTTCCCAAGGCCGCGGGCCCCGAGAGCGATCCGATCGCCGATCCTCAGGTGGTGACGTTCCCGACGGAGGCGGCGGCCGTCGAAGGGCTCTGGAGCGGCACCCGGTGCGATGCGGCGATCGCCACCGAACCCACGATCAAGAGCGCCGTGGCCGACGGCGAAGCGCTCGAGGCGTTCGACGAACCGGTCTTCTTCGAGCCGATCGGCCTCGCGATCGAGAAGGGCGGGTCGCTCGACGGACAACGCCTCGTGGCGGAGATGGGAAGCCTGGTCGAGGACATGCGCGCCGACGGGACGCTGGGATCGGCATCCCGGGACTGGTTCGGCGCCGACTACAGCCGCCCGGTGATCCCCTCGGCGAGTGCGACGCCGTCGACGTGAAGGCAGACCTGAAGACAAAGATGACGGGCCGCGGCTCCCCTCGGAGCCGATCGCGCCTTCCCCATACGCGATCGTCCCCTGTCGAGCGCCGCGGCCCGTCACGTAGTCCCTGCGATCGCGGTCGGGTGCTCGGGTCACCCCTCGCATCCGGATCCTCGATCACGCGGACCGTTGCGGAGGTTAGACGAGAGGTTGAGGCCTGTCAACTCGACGGTCCCTCTTGCAGTGCAATGAGTACGGGAGAACCCTGCAGGTAGAGGGCGCCGCGCGTCGACCTCCGTTCGAGGTCCTCCGCGAACCCTCAACCGTCACGCGAGGGTCTGCGAGGCAGACCGTGACCAGTGCAGACCCGCCCGCATCGTGTGGCCGATCTCAAGCGTCGGCGGCGAGCGAACGCGCGTCGCCCGCGACCGCAGCCGCACGTTCCACCGCAGGGTCCGGCACGCGCGGACGGCGCAGGAACAGCCCACCGACCACGACCAGGTAAGCGACCCATCCCACGACCTCGAGCCACGTGGGCGCCGATGCGTAGCCGATCAGCGCGCGGAGGATACCCGCCGAGCCCGGCGTCGTCGGGAAGGCTCGAGGAGACGTCGAAGGCGGTGCCTGTGAGGAAGGGCAGCCAGCCCGCCTCCTGGAGCTCGTGCAGCCCGGCGGCGAACAGCCCCGCGGCGACGACCACGACGACCATCCCCGTGACGCGGAAGAACGTCCGCAGGTCCATCCGGATCCCGCCTCGGTAGAGCAGGATGCCGAGCACCACCGCCACGGCGAGGCCGAGGACCGCGCCCGCGATCTGCTCGGCGATCCCGCCACCGGGCACCGCGGTGCCCTGGGCGGCGGCGAAGATGAACAGCGACGTCTCGATCCCCTCGCGCAGGACGGCGGTGAACGCGAGCAAGGCCAAGGCCCCACCGCCGACGGCGAGCGCCACGTCGACCTTCACCTGGAGCTCGCCGCGGATCCGACCGCCTTGACGCCGCATCCAGAAGATCATCCACGTGAGCACCCCGACCGCGGTGAGGGTGACGATCCCCTCGAAGAGCTGCTCGGCCGTCCCCTCGAACTCGGCGCCGACCGTGAAGAGCACGGCGCCGGCGGCGACGCTCAGGACGATCGCGGCGGCGACGCCGATCCAGACGCGGCGGCTTTCCTTCGCGCGACCGATCCGGGTGAGGTAGGCGAGGAGGATCGACACGATCAGCGCCGCCTCGATCCCTTCGCGGAGCCCGATCACGAACGTCGCACCCACCGTGCTGCGCCTCCTGCAGTGTCGTTCGGACCCGAACGGCCGGTCCGTTGGCGAATCCTACTCAGGAGGTCGGATTCGCGTCAAAGGGGCGGGCGCGCCGGGGAGGCGCCCCCGGGCCGACGCGTCCGGGGAGAGGGCTACGATAGCCCACGTGACCACCGAGCCGGACGCCCCGAAGCGCCTGTTCCTGCTGGACGGACACAGCCTCGCGTACCGGGCGTTCTTCGCGCTCCCGCCGACGCTGGCAACCAGCAGCGGCACCGTCACGAACGCCGTGTACGGCTTCACCTCGATGCTGATCAAGCTGCTCGGGGAGGAGAAGCCCGACCTGATCGGGGTCGCGTTCGACACCGGCAAGCCCACGATCCGGCTGGCGCTCGACGCCGAGTACAAGGCGGGACGGCGCGAGACCCCGGCCGATTTCCGTCCTCAGCTCGGGCTGATCGAGGAGGTCCTGGACGCCCTCGCGATCCCGATGATCCGCGTGGAGGGGCACGAGGCCGACGACGCCCTGGGGACCCTCGCCACCCGAGCGTCGGACGCCGGGATCGACGCCGTCATCGTCACGGCCGACCGGGACTTCTTCCAGCTCGTGCGCGACCGCCGCGACGGCAAGGGCGCGATCGGCGTCCTGTACAACCGGCGCGGGATCTCCGAGATCGACCGGATGGACGAGGCCGCCGTCGAGGCACGCTTCGGGGTGGCGCCGTCGCAGTACCTGGACTTCGTCGCGCTGAAGGGCGATACGTCGGACAACATCCCCGGCGTCCCCGGCGTGGGCGACAAGACCGCCGCCAAGCTCGTCCAGGAGCACGGCACGGTCGAGGAACTGCTCGCGCACACGGGCGAGCTGAAAGGCAAGCTCAAGGAGAACGTGGAGGGAGCGGCCGACAGGCTCGCGCTCAACAAGCAGCTGGCGCGGATCGTCACCGACGTGGAGCTCGACGTCACGCCCGAGGGCTGCGCGATGGGCGGATGGGACCTCGACCAGATCCGGCGCCTGTTCACCACGCTCGAGTTCCGCTCGCTCCTTGACCGGCTGCAGGAGATCGCCGGGCGACCAAGCCGAAGGTCGAGGTGGCCGAGCTCGACCTTCGGGAGGTGGGCGGGGACGAGCTCGCTTCGGTCGCCTCGGCGGGCCCCGTGGCGGTGCGGCTGCGGGTCGAGGACGGCGCCGTGACCGGCGCGGCCGTGTCGGCCGGCGGGGCGCAGGCCGCGTACGCGCCGCTCCGGGGGCTCGAGGCGCTCGCGACGCCGCTCGCCGACTCCACGGTTGCCAAGTGGGCGCACGATGCGAAGGTCCTGGAGCGGACCGTGATCGCCGAGGGCGGGACCGTCGCCGGGGTCGGGTTCGACACGCTGCTCGCCGGCTACCTCTTGGACCCCGCCGCGGCCGACTACCCGCTCCGTGGCCTGTGCGAGCACTACCTGGGCGCCGACGTGATCGGGGAGATCGAGGAGGAGGCGAGCGGACAGCTGTTCGCCGAGGATCCGTGGCGCGCGACCGCGGCCGAGGCGGCGGCCGTGGCCCTGCTCGCTCCGGTGCTCGAGGAGCAGATCGACCGGCAGGGGCTCCGTCCGCTGCTCGAGGACGTCGAGCTGCCGCTCGCGTCGGTCCTCGGCGCGATGGAGGCGCGAGGGGTACGCCTCGACATCGACTACCTCGACGAGATGGCCGAGGGCGTGCGCGACCGCATGGCGACGCTCAAGGCCGATGTGTACCGCCACGCCGGGCGCGAGTTCAACCTCAACTCGCCTCCGCAGCTCCGCGAGGTCCTCTACGGCGAGCTCGGGCTGCAGCCGGGGAAGAAGACGCCTAAGGGCGAGCTCTCCACCGACGCGAGCGTCCTCGAGAAGCTCCGCGACGCCCACCCGATCGTCGACGCGCTGCTGCAGTGGCGCGAGCTCGACAAGCTGAACTCGACCTACCTCGAGGCGCTGCCCAAGCTCGTGGACCCCCGCGACGGGCGCGTGCACACGACGTTCAACCAGGCCGTCGCGGCGACCGGGCGGCTCAGCAGCTCCAACCCCAACCTGCAGAACATCCCCGTTCGTTCCGAGCTGGGGCGCCAGATCCGTCAGGCGTTCGTTCCCGGGGACCCGGGGCAGGTCCTCCTGGTGGCGGACTACTCGCAGATCGAGCTGCGGATCTTGGCCCACCTGTCCGGCGACGAAGGCCTGCGCGAGGCGTTCGAGAGCGGGGCGGACATTCACGCGGCCACCGCCGCGAAGGTGTTCGGGCTGCCGATCGAGCACGTGGACCCGGAGCTTCGCCGCCGCGCGAAGGCAGTGAACTACGGGCTGGCCTACGGGATGAACGCGTGGGGCCTCGCGACGCGCCTGGACCTCACCCCCGACGAGGCGCAGGAGATCATGGACGGGTACTTCGCGGGGTTCCCGAAGATCCGCGAGTACCTGCACGCCCAGGTCGACAAGGCGCGCGTCGACGGCTTCACCGAGACGATCCTCGGGCGGCGCCGGTACATCCCCGAGCTCACGAGCGGGAACCGCCGTCTGCAGGCGCTGGGGGAGCGCCAGGCGCTGAACGCGCCGATCCAAGGGAGCGCGAGCGACGTCTTCAAGGTCGCGATGATCGGCGTCGACCGGGCGCTCCGCGAACGGCCCGAGCTCGACTGCCACATGCTGCTGACCGTCCACGACGAGCTCGTCTTCGAGGTGCCCGAGGCCAGCGTCGAGGCGGCGGCCAGGTCGTGCGCGCACCGATGGAGCACGCCGTCGACCTCGAGGTGCCGCTGCAGGCCGACATCGGCTGGGGCCCGAACTGGGCCGACGCGGCGCCCGAAGGCCACTGAGCCGTCGCCCCGTGCGTTGACGCCGTTTCCGCAGGCCACCTACCATCCCGTTCGGCCCGCGGGATCGCATCCCGCGCCCGGGCAAATCCCAACCGCCCTGGCGTTCGCGTCCCGCGCGCCGGAAGGAGAACGGACGGACATGAGTGACGAGACGACGAGGTCGCCGAGGCGACCGAGACGGTCGAAGCGGTGGCGCCTGAGGCGGCACCCGCGGACAGGGCACCCGCGGACACGGCACCCGAGGCGCCGGCGGCCGAACCCTCCGCGCCCGCAGCGACCGAGACCAAGGCGGCGATCTGCCCGACCTGACCCCCGAAGAGCTGATCGTCGCCCTCGAGGCGTCGCTGCGCGACTTCAAGGACGGCGACATCGTCGACGGCGAGGTCGTGAAGATCGACCGCGACGAGGTGCTCCTCGACATCGGCTACAAGTCCGAGGGGGTGATCCCCTCGAAGGAACTGTCGATCCGCCACGACGTCGACCCGAACGAGGTCGTCAAGGTCGGGGACCGGATCGAGGCCCTCGTGCTCCAGAAGGAGGACAAGGAGGGCCGCCTGATCCTGTCGAAGAAGCGCGCGCAGTACGAGCGCGCGTGGGGACGGATCGAAGAGGTCATGACGTCGGGCCAGACGATCAAAGGCCCGGTGATCGAGGTCGTGAAGGGCGGGCTGATCCTCGACATCGGCCTGCGCGGGTTCCTGCCGGCCTCGCTGGTGGATCTGCGCCGCGTGCGCGACCTGCAGCCGTTCGTCGGGCAGGAGCTCGAGGCGAAGATCATCGAGCTCGACCGCAACCGCAACAACGTCGTGCTGAGCCGCCGGGCGTTCCTCGAGGAGTCGCAGTCCGAGGGCCGCAAGAAGTTCCTCGAGAACCTGCACAAGGGCGAGCGCCGCAAGGGCACCGTCTCATCGATCGTGAACTTCGGGGCCTTCGTGGACCTCGGCGGCGTCGACGGCCTCGTCCACGTGTCCGAGCTGTCGTGGAAGCACGTCGATCATCCCGGCGAGGTCGTCGCGGTGGGCCAGGAGGTCGAGGTCGAGGTCCTCGACGTCGACCTCGAGCGCGAGCGCGTCTCGCTCTCCCTCAAGGCCACCCAGGAGGACCCCTGGAAGGAGTTCGACCGGACGTCGCAGGCCGGCTCGGTCGATCACCGGCACCGTCACGAAGCTCGTCCCGTTCGGCGCCTTCGTGCGGGTCGCGCAGGGGATCGAGGGCCTCGTCCACATCTCCGAGATCAGCCACGAGCACGTCGACTCGCCGGAGTCGGTGCTGTCGGTCGGTCAGGAGGTCCAGGTCAAGGTGATCGACGTCGACGTGTCGCGACGGCGGGTGAGCCTGTCGATGCGGCAGGTGACCGCCGAGCCACCGCGGCAGCGCGAGATCGTCGCCGAGGAGGAGCCGCGGCCCACCGGGTCGGCGGCGCCCGACATGTCGACGCGGATCGAGGTGCCCCAGGCGATCCTTGACGCGGTGGCGGCGGCGGAGGCCGCGGCTCCGGCGGGTCCTGCGGCTGCTGCAGCTCCTGCAGCTCCCACGGCGCCGGCGGCGGAGCCTGCGCCGGTCGAGGCGCCGCCGGTCGAGGCGCCCGCGGTCGAGGCTCCGGCTGAGCCCGAAGCGGAGCCGGCTGCGCCGGAGGCGCCCGCACCGGCCGCGGAGGCCGAGGAGGCCCCGGCAGCCGAGGAGGCCCCGGCAGCCGGGGAACCGGCGGCGGCCGAGGACGAGGAGGTCTCGCTCGAGGCGATCCTCGAGGACCTCAAGCGGCGCGAGGGCCGCAACGAGTGATGCGGTGCCGGAGCCCCGTTGGGGGCTCCGGTCCGTACCTGTCGCCATGCTGCTCGTCGGGTTGACCGGAGGCATCGGGTCGGGGAAGTCGACCGTCACACGCATGCTCGAGGAGCGTGGGGCGGTCGATCCTCGATGCCGACGTGTTCGCGCGCGAGGCCGTCCGTGGTGGCTCCGAAGGGTTCCGTCGCGTCGTCGAGCGGTTCGGCAAAGGCGTCGTCGCCCCCGACGGCGAGCTCGACCGGCCGCGGCTGGCGTCGATCGTCTTCAACGACCGCGCGGCGCTCGGTGATCTCGAGGCGGTCATCCACCCCGAGGTGCGGCGGCTGATCGCCGACGGCATCCAGGCGCACCTCGATACTGCCGACGTCGTGGTGCTCGTGAACCCGTTGCTGATCGAGATGGGCACCCACCGCGATTGCGACGTCGTCGTGGTGGTTTCCGTCTCGCCCGAAACGCAGGTGGCGAGGTCCGTCGGACGAGGCATGGCCGAAGACGACGTGCGCGCGCGGATCGCCGCGCAGCTGCCGCTCGAGGAGCGCGCCCGTCAGGCCGACGTGATCATCGACAACGAGGGCACGCTCGACGATCTCGAGCGGCAGGTCGACCGGCTCTGGGATCGGCTCGCGGGCACGGTCCCGGCCGGCGCCTGAGGGCCCCCGACCCTCGCGGCTATCCTTCCGACGTGCGGTTCCGAGCGGTGCTGTTCGATGCGGGAGAGACCCTCGTCCATCCGTCGCCGTCGTTCCCCGAGCTCTTCTGCCGGGTCCTCGCGGCCGAGGGGCATCGCCGGGAGCCGGCCGACGTGATCGAGGCCTCCAAGGCGGTGTTCCATCGCTTCAGCGAGGCCGCCCGCGACGAAGAGCTCTGGACGACCAGCCCCGAGCGCTCGGCCCGCTTCTGGAAGGGCGTGTACGCGCGGATGCTCGACGAGCTGTCGCTGCCCGGACGGGACGGTCTGCGCGACACGCTCTACGCGGCCTTCACCGATCTCGCGAACTACGCGCTGTTCGACGACGTCGTCCCGGCGCTCGACCTGCTCGCCGTGTGGGGACCCACGTTCGGGGTCGTGTCGAACTACGAGGCGTGGCTCGAGGATCTGCTGGGTGCGCTCGGTGTCCGCGACCGGTTCGCGGTGCGGGTCGATCTCCGGCGAGGTGGGGGTGGAGAAGCCGGACCCGCGGATCTTCCTGCTCGCGCTCGAGCGCGCCGGCGTCGACGCGGCCGAGACGGTCTATGTGGGGGACAACCCGGAGTTCGACGTGTGGCCGTCTGCAGCGCTCGGGATGACGCCGGTCCTGATCGACCGGCGTGAGCGCTTCCCCGACCACGAGGGTCTGCGCATCACCGACCTCCGCGACCTGCCCACGGTGCTCGAGGCGGCCGCATGAGCCCCGAGCGTCTGTTCACGGCGGAGGACGCGAACGCCGAGCTGGCCGATCTGCGGGTGCTGTTGCCGAAGGTGCGGGAGGCGCGGCGGGGCCTGATCGAGTCGAGCGAACGGATCACCGAGGCGGTCGGCGAGGACGGGGGCGGGGTCGCCGGCTCCGAGTGGTTCCACCATCAGCAGACCCTCAAGGCGGCCGTCGAGGAACTCGCCGGACGCGGGATCTTGCTGCGCGACCCGGAGGTAGGGCTGGTGGACTTCCCGGCCGAGCGCGAGGGCAGGCGCGTGTTCCTGTGCTGGCGCATGGACGAGGACGCGGTCGCGTACTTCCACGAGGAGCACGGAGGGTTCAGCGGGCGGAAGCCGCTGTGACTGCCGCGCGAGCGCGTCCGGTCGTCCTGGTCCTGGGCGCCTCGGCGCAGGATCCGCCGCCGGGGATCGACGCCGTCGAGACGCTCGCCGAGGTCCGGTACGCGCCCGCGGCGGGCGACGTGGTTGCGGGTCTGGCCGCCGCCGACGTCGTGTTGTCCTGGGGGGCTCGCCGTTCCTGGCTGCTGGACGCGTGGGGATCGGCCCCGCGCCTGCGGTGGATCCAGGCGGCGAGCGACGGGGTCGACGGGTTGTTGTTCCCCGCGCTCGTCCAGAGCGACGTCACGATCACGAACGCGCGAGGGGTCTTCGAAGGGGCGATCGCGGAGTGGGCGATCGGGGCGATCCTCGCGTTCGCCACGGGTCTGCGCACGTCGATCGTCGACACCGCCGCGGGCCGCTGGGTCGACGACCGCACACGGGCCCGGGTCCCGGGCACCCGCCTGCTCGTGGTCGGTCCCGGTCCGATCGGCCGCGCCGCCGCGGTTCGCGCGCTGGCGTTCGGGATGACGGTCGACGCCGTCGGGCGGACGGCTCGCCAGGACGACGTCTTCGGACGGATCCGCGGGGCCGACGAACTGCACGCGGCGCTCGCCGAGGCCGACCACGTGCTGGACGCGCTCCCGCTCACGCGCGAGACGCGCGGCACGTTCGACCGCGCGGCGTTCGCGGCGATCAAGCGAGGTGCCACGTTCCTGAACGTCGGGCGGGGTGGGACCGTCGACGAGCAGGCGCTGATCGCGGCGCTGCGGGACGGGCGCGTCGGGGCCGCCGCCCTCGACGTCTTCGAGGAGGAGCCGCTCCCGGCCGACTCGCCGCTGTGGACGCTCCCGAACGTGATCGTGTCGCCGCACGCCTGCGGCGACGTCGAGGGTTGGGAGCGTGAAGTGGTCGGTCTGTTCGCCGACAACCTCGGGCGGTTCGTGCGAGGGGAGCCGCTGCGCAACCGCGTCGACCCCGGCCTTGGTTTCGGCGTCGGGTAGCCTCGGTCGTCGATGGAGCGTGTGATCGAGGTCCGTGGTCTGCGCAAGGCCTACGGCGACGTTCAAGCCCTGCGCGGGATCGACTTCCACGTCGACCGCGGCGAGGTGTTCGCGCTCCTGGGGCCCAACGGCGCGGGCAAGACGACGGCGACCGAGATCCTGGAGGGCTACCGGGATCGGACCGCGGGCGAGGTCGACGTGCTCGGCCGGGACCCGGCGAAGGGCGGGCAGGCGCTCAAGGCCCGGGTCGGCATCGTGCTCCAGTCGACGGGGCTCGATCCGTTCCTGACGGTCCGCGAGACCGTGGAGATGTACGGCGGCTACTACCCGCACCCCCGCCCGACCGACGAGGTGATCGAGGCGGTCGGCCTCTCGGAGAAGGCCGACACCCGTGTACGCCGGCTCTCGGGCGGGCAGCAGCGACGGCTCGACGTGGCGATCGCGCTCGCCGGCGACCCAGAGCTGCTGTTCCTCGACGAGCCGACCACCGGGTTCGATCCGAGCGCGCGCCGGGCCGCCTGGGAGATGGTGCGCACGCTCGTCGAGCTGGGCAAGACCGTCTTCCTCACGACGCACTTCATGGACGAGGCGCAGACGCTCGCGAACCGTGTCGCGGTGATCGCGCAGGGAGAGATCGTCGCCGAAGGACCGCCCGACACGATCGCCGGGCGCGACCGGATGCTCGCGCGGATCCGCTACCGGGTGCCCGACGGTGCTCCGGCGCTGCCGGAGTGGGGCCAGGAGCGCCAGCCCGACGGCTCGTTCCTCCTGCGGGCCGAGGACCCGACGAAGATCGCTCACGAGGTCACCGGGTGGGTCCTGGAGCGCGGGTTCTCCTTCGACCTGTTCGAGGTGGCGCAGCCCTCGCTCGAGGACGTGTACCTCGATCTGACGGGACCGGAGGAGATCGCCGAGTGAACGTCGTCCGTCAGGTGCTTCGTCAGGTCCGCTTCACGAACAAGACGTTCTGGCGGAACCCGGCCTCCGCCTTCTTCACGTTCGTGTTCCCGCTCCTGTTCCTCGTCATCTTCACGACCCTGCTCGGCCACGGCACCACGACGGTGGGCAGCGTCACCTACCGCAACGCGACGTACTTCTCCGTCGCGATGGGGGCGTTCGGGCTCATCACGGCGTGCTACACGAACCTCGCCATGACCACCGTCTACGCGCGCGACGAGGGGATCTTGAAGCGGATCCGGGGCACGCCGATCCTGCCGGGCGCGTACCTGAGCGCCCGTGTCCTGCACGCGGTCCTCGTGGGCTTCCTGCTCGTGGCGATCACGCTCACGGTCGGGGTGGCCTTCTACAACGCGGGGATACCGTCTCCCGCCTACTTCGGCCGGTTCCTCGTGACGCTGGTCGTCGGCGCCGGGTGCTTCGCGTCGCTCGGACTCGTGGTGAGCTCGGTCGTGCCGAACGCCGACGCCGCTCCGGCGATCGTGAACGCGATCGTCTTCCCGCTGCTGTTCCTGTCCGGCGTGTTCTTCCCGATCGGCAACGACGCGCCGGCGTGGGTCACGTGGATCGGCGACATCTTCCCCGTGAAGCATTTCGTGGACGCGATGCGCGACTCCTTCCTCGGCTCCCCGACGTTCGAATGGTGGGACGTGGTCGTGATGGCGGTCTGGATGATCGTGGCGGTCGCCATCGCCGCGAGGACGTTCCGGTGGGAGAGCAGCCGGTAGCGGGCTCTCGCTGAGACTTCCTGTGCCAACGGCCCTGTTAGGCTTTCGCCGTTCCTGCAAGCGACCTGGGGGGTAGCGCCGTGATGCGGAGATGGACTTGGGGATGGTCGTCCTCGCCGTCGTCACGGCGGCCTGCGCCAGCACGTCGAGCAGCTCGAGCACGAGCGCGGGCGGGTCGACGAGCACGAGCGCCGCGCCCGCGACCGCCGCCGACTGCGCCGCGCAGAACGCGGGATCGCTCTACAAGAGCGGCACGCTCACGATCGCCACCGACAACCCCGCGTACCAGCCGTGGTTCGGCGGCACCGGCACCTACGGCGACTGGACGGCCAAGCCCAACAGCGGCACCGGCAACCCTGCGAGCGGGGAGGGCTTCGAGAGCGCCGTCGCTTACGCGATCGCCGACCAGATGGGCTTCACGAAGGACCAGGTCGCCTGGACGCCCGTCAACTTCAACCTCTCGTACAAGCCGGGCCCGACCAGCTACGACTTCTATATCGGCCAGGTCTCGTACTCGGCCCAGCGCGCGCAGGCCGTCGACTTCAGCGTCGGCTACTACGACGACAACCAGGCGCTCGTGGCGAACAAGGGAACGCCGATCGCGTCGGCCACCACGATCGCTGACCTCAAGAGCTACAAGCTCGGCGCGCAGGTCGGCACCACCAGCTACCAATACATCGTCGACAACATCCAGCCGACGCAGCAGCCTGCCGTCTACGACACGTCCACCGACGTGATCACCGCGCTCAACAACGAGCAGATCGACGGCTACCTGGTCGACGTGCCGACCGCTTACGTCAACGTGCTGATCGGCCAGGCGAAGAACGGCGTGGTCGTGGGGCAGTTCCCGAACAACGGGGAGTACTTCGGGACCACGTTCTCCAAGGGCAGCGCGCTCGTGTCGTGCGTGAACATGGCGATCGATGCGCTGAAGTCCGACGGGACGCTCGCGTCGTTGCAGACCAAGTACCTCGCTGACCTCAACAAGTACCCCGTGCTCAAGTAGATCCCGCGAGCGAGCGTTGAGCATCGTGGGTCCCTCGTCGGCACCGTCGGCGGGAGACCCGCTGTCCCCGAAGAGGGAACGGCGATCGCGGATCCTTTCCCCGTTCCAGGCCGAGGGCGCGAAAGGCGTGTGGATAGCCGTCGCGAGCACGGTCGTGTTCTTCACGCTCCTCGCCGTGGTGATCGTCAACAGCCCAGGCTGGGCCGAGGTGAAGCATCAGTTCTTCAACGGAGCCCAGTTCCGAGAGTCGCTGCCGGGGATCGCCCGGTCCTTCCTCGTGAACATCCGGCTCTTCTTGGTGTGCGAGGTGATCATCCTCGCCTTCGCGTTGTTCATCGCGGTGCTGCGGAGCTTGCCGGGGCCCGTGTTCTTCCCGATCCGTGCGCTCGCGATCGGCTACACGGACCTATTCCGCAGCTTCCCGACCATCCTCGTCGTCTACACGCTCGGCCTCGGCGCGCCCGGGTTGCAGCTCCAGGGGGTGCCGAAGGGCCCGTTCTTCTGGGCGATCGTCTCGCTCGTGCTCGTGTACACGGCTTATGTCGCCGAGGTCTACCGGGCCGGGATCGAGTCCGTGCACGAGAGCCAGGTGGCGGCCGCTCGGTCCCTCGGGTTGTCTCGATGGCAGTCGATGCGCTTCGTGGTCTTGCCCCAGGCGATCCGCAGGGTCATCCCTCCACTTCTGAACGACTTCATCGGGCTCCAGAAGGACACGGTGCTCGTGTCCTTCATCGGCGTGATCGAGGCGTTCCGTCGCGCGCAGATCGACAGCTCGACCAACTTCAACTACACGCCCTTCGTGGCGCTCGGTCTCATCTACGTGGTGATCACCGTGCCGATGACGCGAACCGTCGACTGGTTGGTGGCGCGGGACCGGCGTCGCCGGGCAGCGGGAGGGGCACTGACGTGACCGACGAAGCTGTCCGGATCGAGGGCGTGCACAAGTCGTTCGGCACGCTCGAGGTCCTCAAGGGGATCGACCTCTTGATGGACGACCATGACGTCGTGTGTCTGATCGGCGCGTCGGGCTCCGGGAAGTCGACCCTCCTGCGCTGTCTGAACCTGCTGGAAGCCGATCGACGCCGGACGGATCTTGATCGAGGGCGAGGACATCACACGGCAGGGCGTCGACGTGAACGCGATCCGCAAGAAGGTCGGGATCGTGTTCCAGTCGTTCAACCTGTTCCCGCACATGACGGTGATCCGCAACGTCACGATCTCCCCCTTGAAGGTCCTGGGGATGTCGCAACGCGACGCGGTCGACCGCGCGCAGGAACTCCTCGCGCGCTTCGGGCTTGCGGAAAAGGCCACCGACTACCCCGACAGGCTGTCGGGAGGGCAGCAGCAGCGCGTGGCGATCGTGCGGGCGCTCGCGATGCAGCCCGACATCCTTCTGCTGGACGAGGTCACGAGCGCCCTGGACCCGGTCCTCGTGGCCGAGGTCCTCGACGTGATCCGCGAGCTCGCCGACGCGGGGATGACCATGATGCTGGCGACACACGAGATGGGGTTCGCGCGGGACGTCGCGAGCCGTGTCGCGTTCCTCCAAGAGGGACAGATCCTGGAGCAAGGGCCGCCCGACGCAGATCTTCTCCTCACCACAGCGCATGGAGACCCAACGGTTCCTGGAGAGCGATCATCGCGGCCGGGAGGATGTGAGGCGATCCGTGTCGGCGGTCGGGCCTAGACTGCCCAGGTGCCCCCGTTCAAGGTCGTGTCCGACTTCACGCCGTCCGGCGACCAGCCGCAGGCGATCGATGAGCTGACCCGCGCCGTCGCGGGAGGCGACCGGTACACCACGCTCCTTGGCGCCACCGGCACCGGCAAGACGTTCACGGTGGCCCATCTCGTCGAGCAGCTGCAGCGTCCGACGCTCGTGATCGCGCCGAACAAGTCGCTCGGGGCACAGCTCGCGAACGAGTTCCGCGAGGTCTTCCCCGACAACGCGGTCGAGTACTTCGTCTCCTACTACGACTACTACCAGCCCGAGGCGTACCTCCCGTCGACCGACACGTACATCGAGAAGGACTCGTCGGTGAACGAAGAGATCGAGCGGCTGCGCCACTCGGCCACGGCCGCGCTCCTCAGCCGGCGCGACGTCCTCGATCGTCGCGAGCGTCTCGTGCATCTACGGCCTGGGCTCGCCCGAGGAGTACGAGGGCCAGATCCTCCGGCTGTACCGGGGGACCGAGGTGCCGCTCGACTTCGCGCTTCAGCGCCTGGTCGACATCCAGTACCAGCGCAACCAGGTCAGCCGCGCGCGCGGCACGTTCCGGGTCACGGGGGACACCCTCGAGGTGTTCCCGACCTACGAGACGAGCGGGTACCGGATCGAGTGGTGGGGCGACACGGTGGAGCGGATCTCGCTGTTCGACCCGCTCACCGGCGAGATCGTGAAGGACGACATCGTCGACCACACGATCTTCCCGGCGTCGCACTACGTGGCCTCGGAGGACCGGATGAAGCGGGCGCTGGTGACGATCGAGGAGGAGCTGCACGAGCGCCTGGCGGAGTTCGAGCGCCAGGGCAAGCTCCTGGAGGCCGAGCGGTTGCGGATGCGCACCGCCTACGACCTCGAGATGCTCCGCGAGGTCGGGTTCTGCAGCGGCATCGAGAACTACTCGCGCCACATCGACGGCAGGGCCGCCGGCACGGCGCCGTTCACCCTGCTCGACTACTTCCCCGAGGACTACCTCGTCGTGATCGACGAGTCGCACGTGACGGTGCCGCAGCTGCACGGGATGTACGAGGGCGACCTCTCGCGCAAGTCGACGCTGGTGGACTTCGGGTTCCGGCTGCCGAGCGCGATCGACAATCGTCCGCTGCGGTTCGAGGAGTTCACCGAGCGCGTCCAGCAGGTCGTGTTCATGAGCGCGACGCCCGGGCCCTACGAGCTCCGGGTCACGAAGCAGATCGTCGAGCAGATCGTGCGCCCGACCGGGTTGATCGACCCCGAGGTCGAGATCCGCCCGACCAAGGGACAGGTCGACGACCTGATCGAGGAGATCCGCCGCCGCGCCGAGTCCGACCAGCGCGTCCTGGTCACCACCCTCACGAAGAAGATGGCCGAGGACCTCACCGACTACCTGTCGAGATGGGGATCCGCGTCCGGTACCTGCACTCCGAGGTCGACACGCTGCAACGGATCGAGATCGTCCGCGACCTGCGGTTGGGGGAGTTCGACGTCCTGGTCGGGATCAACCTCCTCCGCGAGGGGCTCGACCTGCCCGAGGTGTCGCTGGTCGCGATCCTCGACGCCGACAAGGAGGGGTTCCTGCGCTCGGAGACCTCGCTGATCCAGACGATCGGCCGCGCGGCCCGCAACGTCGACGGCAAGGTCCTGATGTACGCGGACAGTGTCACCGACTCGATGAAGACGGCGATCAGCGAGACCCAGCGCCGGCGCCAGATCCAGCTGGCCTACAACATCGAGCACGGCATCGACCCCCAGACCGTCCGACGCAAGGTGAACGACATCCTGCTGACGCTCCGCGGCGCCGATGGGGCCGAGACCACCCCGAAGCGCGAGCGGCGTCGCAGCGCCACCGTCGCCGCGGCCGAGGGGCTGCCCAGCGACGAGCTCGAGCGCCTGATCCAGGAGCTCGAGGAGGAGATGCATCAGGCCGCGAAGGACCTCCGGTTCGAGTACGCGGCGCGTCTGCGCGACGAAGTCAAGGAGCTCCGCAAGGAGCTGCGGCAGCTGCGCGACGCCGGCGTCGGCCTAGCGTCGGGCCGCCCTCGGCGTTCGCGCGTCGAGTGCCCGTCGTGAGCCGCCTCTCGATCCGCGCGACCCGGGCGTGGCTGGGCCCCGGCCGCCTGGTCGACGACGCGCGCGTGGCCTGGGAGGACGGCACGATCGTCGCGTCTGGTCCCGCGGCCGAAGTGGCGCCGGGCGAGGAGGAGCTAGCGCTCGACGGCGTGCTGCTGCCGGCGCTCGCGGACCGGCACGTCCACGTCGGGCTGAGCGACCCGGGCGCGATCGTGCGTGGCGGGGTCGCCGCGGTCCGCGACCTCGCCTGGCCGGCCGAGCGCGATCTTCCCGCTCGCCGACCTGTCGGAGGCGCCGGCGTTCGACGGGCCGCTGATCCGGGCGTGCGGACCGATGCTCACCGCACCCGGCGGCTACCCGACCCTGGCCACGTGGGCTCCCGAAGGGACCGGCCGAGAGGTCGCGAGCCCCGAGCAGGCCGCGGACGCGGTGCGCGCACTGCATGCGGCCGGGGGCCGCCGCGGTGAAGGTCGTCGCTCAACGCCGACGACGGTCCTACTCCCGACGACGCGACCCTCATGGCGATCTGCGACACGGCGCACGAAGCGGGCCTTCCGGTGACGGCCCACGCCCAGGGCCGCGGCCAGGTCGAGCGTGCCCTCGGCGCCGGTGTCGACGAGCTGGCCCACGCTCCGTGGACCGAGCAGCTCTCGGACCGCGCTGATCGAGACGTGCGCCCGGCGCTCCGGATCGTCTCGACGCTCGACATCCACTCGTACGGACGCGAGACGCCCGAGCTGGCGGTGGCGCTCGACAACCTCGCGCGGTTCCACCTCGCCGGCGGCGCCGTCCTGTACGGCACGGACCTCGGCAACGGCCCGATCCCGCCGGGCGTCGACGGGCGCGAGCTCGGGCTTCTCGGGCGCGCAGGCTTGAGCACCGACGCGATCGTGGCCGCCGCCACGCGCGCACCGCTCGAGCCGGGCGCGCCCGCCGATCTGATCGGTCTCGGGACGGATCCCTTCGACGACCTCGCGGCGTTCGAGGACCTGCGGTTCGTGGTGCGGGCCGGGCGCGGTCAGTTAAACGAGCGTCGCCAGCTCGTCGAAGCAGCGGTCGACGTCGTCCTCGGTGGTGAAGAAATGCGGGCTGATCCGCAGGCCGTCGCCGCGGGCATCGGTGCAGACGTCGCGTGCGAGCAGGGCGTGGCAGATCCGCTCGGCGTCCTCGCCGACGCGGACGTTCGACGACGCCCCCGCGTTCCTCGCGCACGCGAGGGGTGCGCACCGCGAGTCCTGCCTCGTCGGCGCGCGCGATCACGCGGTCCTGCAGCTCCCACTGGCGCGCGCGGATCCGCTCGACGCCGACCTCGGCGATCACGTCGATCCCACCCTGGGCGATGAAGAAGACGGGCGCCGGCGGGGTGCCGTGCTCGAGCCGCCGCGCGCTCGAGTGATAGGTGAGGTGCTCCGTGTCGAACGAGAACGGCTCGTCGGTCGCGAACCACCCGGTCACCGCGGGTTCGAGCGCGGGCAGCAGATCGCGCCGAGCGTAGAGGAACACGCACCCCGGTCCGCCGAGCATCCACTTCAACGTGCCGGCCGCATAGAGGTCGCATCCGAGGTCGTGCAGGTCCAGCGGCACCACGCCCAGCCCGTGGTAGTCGTCGACGAACGACAGCGCGCCGCGCTCGCGGGCGATCGCGCACACGGCCTTCGCGTCGACGATCGCGCTCGAGCGGTAGAGCACCCGGTTGATCATCACCAGCGCGGTGCGTTCGTCGATCGCGGCGTCGAAGACCTCGACCGGCAGCGTGCGGCCGTCGGGGGAGCGGAGCCAGACGAGCTCCGCTCCGGACTTCGTGGCCCACGCCTGCCACACGTGCCCGTCGGTGGGGAAGTCCAGCTCGGACAGCACGACCCGGTTCCGCGGCTCGCGCAGGTCCAGACACGACGCGACGGTCGACAGCGCGATCGAGATGTTGGTCGTGAGCGCGACCTCCTCGGCGTCGCACCCGGCGAGCGACGCGAACGAGGCCTTCAGTCGCGCCATCGCAGGGAAGATGTCCTCGAACCAGACGAGGTCGGGCGCGCCCTTCGTGGCCCATGCTTGCATGTAGCCCTCGAGGTATCGCTTCGAGCGCTCGCCGACCGGCCCGAGCGACGCGCTGATCAGGTACGCCTTCGCGCGGACGACGTCGAACTCGTCGCGGTAGCCGGTGAGCTCGCGCTGCATCGCCGGAGGCTACCCGTCTTTCTCGACCAGGTAGTCGAGGTAGAGGGGACGCAGGGCCTCGCCGAGCGCGCCCTCGCCGGAGTCGTAGAGGAAGTCGTTGATCAAGGCGATCGGCCGCAAGATGTCGGTCTTCGCGCGCTCGTCGTCGCCGGTGACCTCCTCGGCGACGGGGAGCGCCTTGACGAGTCGCCAGAGGAAGGCGACGTCGGTGTGGTGCTTGGCCACCTCGATCGCTCGGTCGTGCAGCTCCTTCGTGCTCAGCGCCTGGAGTTCCTCGCGGGTCGGCATGGTTCGAGCCTATCGCAGGGCCTGCGACGTCAAGCCTGCGCTCGCGGAGGGCGCGATCACCTGGGCAGGAAGCGTTCGAACCAGGACAGGGTCCGGGTCGCGAGGTCGATCGTCGCGGGGAACGTCCGGACGCCGTGCCCCTCCTGCGGGTAGACGACCACCTCGGCCGGAACGCCCTGTGCGAGGAGCGCCCGGTAGTGCTCGACCGCCTGCCCCGCCGGGGTCGCCCGGTCCTTCCCGCCGGCGGTGAGGAGCGTCGGCGTGCGCAGCCGCTCGCCCGCGAACACCGGGCTCCGCGCGTGGTGCTGCCCGTCGGCGTGCTCGGGCGCGTCCGCCAGGAAGTCCCCGACCCAGCGCGTGAGCGACGAGTTGAACTGCTCGGAGAACCAGTCGGTCACGGGCGAAAGGGACACCGCCGCCTTGAACCGGCCGTCGATCGTGGGGAGCCACGCCGCCATGAAACCGCCGTAGGACCCGCCGAACACGCCGACGCGGTCGGGGTCCCCGGCACCGCGCGCGACCACGGCGTCGACGCCCGCGAGCACGTCGGCCGCGTCGTCGCCGCCCATGTCGCCGACGACCTTCGCCGCGAACGCCTGGCCGCGTCCGGTCGATCCCCGCGGGTTCGGTTCGAGGATCGCGTAGCCGCGCGACAGGAGCAGGAAGGTGAGCGGGCCGGGCCACTGGTCGCCGAACTGCCAGACCGGTCCGCCGTGGACGTTGAGCAGGAGCGGGAAGGGACCTTCGCCGTGCGGGGTCAGCAGGTAGCCGTCGATCTCCAGGCCGTCGGGCGCCCGCCAGGTGAGCACCTCGGCGCCGCCCAGGTGGGTCATGAGCCGCTCGTGGCCGGCGTGCGCGGCGTCGGCGAGCACGATCTCGCCTTCCGCGGACAGACGGACGATCGCCGGGGGACGTCGGAACCCCGAGACCGCCGCGACTGCTCCGTCGCCCAGCGGCGCGCCCGCCGGCCCGTACCCACCGAGCGTCTCGGCGGTGCTCGCGAGCTCCCGCACCGATTCGTCGCGCACCTCGAGCACCACGGAGTCCAGCCTGGAACGTCCGAACACCAGCAGCGAGCCGTCGGCGCGCCATCGCGCGCACGTGACGTCGACGCCCCCCGTGTCGACACGCCGGACGTCGCCGCCGACGCCGACGAGGAGCAGGTCGCCGGCCACCAGGTAGCGGTCGCTGCAGACGGCCTGGAGCACCGCCACCCGCGAGCCGTCCGGCGAGCCCTCCGCGTAGCCGAGCTGGACGTCGCTGCGGTACAGGACCTGCTCACGTCCGGTCTCGAGGTCGAGCAGCACGAGCGGGGCCGTGTACCAATCGCCCTCGCTGGGCCCCTCGGAGACGATCGCCGCCACCCGGTCGCTGCCGACCCACGCGGCCTCCCACACGTTCAGACCGTCGCGAGAGACGCGGCGCATCTGGCCGGTCGCGACGTCGAGCACCCAGAGCCGGCGCCACTCCTCCTCGTCCTCGAAGGACTCGACGTCGGGGAGCCAGGGCGCGGCGTCGGGTCCTTGGCCTGCGCCCAGCGTGCCCGGACCCGAGCGCGTCGGCCTGCTCGGCGTGGCCGCCCGCGACCACCAGCAGGATCGACGCGCCGTCGGGCGACCAACGGTGGTGCTCCACGACGCCCGGGACCGTCGCGAGCGGTCGCGCCTCGCCGAGCTCGCCGACCGCCAGCTCGTACAGCTGGAACCTCCCGGGCTCGGCCCGGTCCGAGCGGAAGGTGAGCCGCGTGCCGTCCGGCGACCACTGGGGGTTGTCGTCGGTGTTCGGCCCGTTCGTGACGCGGCGCCATCCCGAGCCGTCGGCAGCCGCCAGGCAGATCCGTCCGAGCGGCGCGCCCTCGAGCGTCTCGAGGACCTGGCCGGCGAAGGCCACCTGAGACCCATCGGGCGAGGGGACCGGGTCGCCGAACGCCGTCGGCGAGCCGAACCCGGGCTCGAGCGCGGACCGATAGAAGGCCTCGACGTCCTTGTAGAGAGGGGTGTCGCGCAGGTCTCGTTCCATGCAGCGCAGCGTACCGGGCCGCCGGCCCCGGGCTTGTCGCAGGCCGCCGTTACACTCGCCTTCCGTGGGCACCGACACGCTCGTCATCCACGGCGCGCGGGAGCACAACCTCAAGAACATCACGCTCGAGCTCCCCCGAGACGCCTTGATCGTCTTCACCGGCCTGTCCGGGTCGGGGAAGTCCTCGCTCGCGTTCGACACGATCTACGCCGAGGGCCAGCGCCGCTACGTCGAGTCGCTCAGCGCCTACGCGCGGCAGTTCCTCGGGCAGATGGAGAAGCCCGACGTCGACTTCATCGAAGGGCTCAGCCCGGCGATCTCGATCGACCAGAAGTCGACGTCCCGCAACCCACGGTCGACGGTCGGCACGATCACCGAGGTCTACGACTACCTCCGCGTGCTCTTCGCGCGGGTCGGGCGGCCCCACTGCCCCAACTGCGGCCGTCCGATCGGGCGCCAGACGCCCGAGCAGATCGTCGACCAGGTGCTGGAACTCCCCGAGGGCACACGGTTCCAGGTGCTCGCGCCGATCGTCCGCGGCCGCAAGGGGGAGTACGAGCAAGCTGCTCGAGGACCTCGCCCGCAAGGGGTTCCCGCGTGCGCGGATCGACGGCGAGGTGCGCGACCTCTCCGAGCCGATCCGCCTGCCAAGACCTACAAGCACACTATCGAGGTGGTGGTCGACCGGCTCGTCGCGAAGTCCGACATCCGCCGTCGCGTCGCCGACTCGATCGAGACCGCGCTCGAGCTCGCCGAGGGGATCGCGGCGATCGCGGTCGTCACGCACGAGGGCTACGAGGAGGTCCAGACCTTCTCGCAGAGCCTGGCGTGCACGTACTGCGGCATCTCGTTCGAGGAGCTGAGCCCCCGGAACTTCTCGTTCAACTCACCCTACGGGGCGTGCCAGACGTGCGACGGCCTGGGCACGCGGCTGGAGGTCGATGCGGAGCTCGATGGTGCCCGACCCCGACCTGTCGGTGCACGAGGGCGCGCTCGCGCCGTGGGCGAGCGCCACGCTCGAGTACTGGTACCGGGTGCTCGAGGCGGTGGCCGAGGCCCACGACTTCGACCTCGACACGCCGTGGAAGCGCCTGCCGAAGAAGGCGCGCGATGTGCTGCTGCTCGGCTCCGACGCAGCGATCTACGTGAAGTACAAGAACCGGTACGGCCGTCAGCGCGCGTACTGGACCACCTTCGAGGGCGCGATCCCGAACATCGAGCGCCGCCACACCGAGACCGACTCCGACGCGGCTCGGGAGAAGCTCGAGCAGTTCATGCGCGAGATCCCGTGCCGCGCGTGCAAGGGCGCGCGCCTTCGGCCCGAGACGCTCGCGGTCACGATCGACGGGAAGCAACATCGCCGAGGTCACGTCGCTCTCGATCCGCGACACGCTGGGGTTCGTCGGCGACATGCGCCTGTCCGAGCGCGAGGAGATGATCGCCGAGCGGCTCGTCAAGGAGATCCGGTCGCGGCTGGGGTTCCTCGTGGACGTCGGGCTCGACTACCTCACCCTCGGGCGCGCGCGCGGGGACCCTCGCGGGCGGCGAGGCGCAGCGGATCCGCCTCGCCACCCAGATCGGCAGCGGGCTCGTCGGGGTGCTGTACATCCTCGACGAGCCCTCGATCGGACTGCACCAGCGCGACAACAAGCGGTTGATCGACACGCTCGATGCGGCTGCGCGACCTCGGCAACACGCTGATCGTGGTCGAGCACGACGAGGCCACGATCCTCGAGGCCGACCACATCGTCGACATCGGGCCGGCGGCGGGGGAGCACGGCGGCGAGGTCGTCTACGCCGGCGACCTCAAGGGCTTGCTCGAGTGCGACGCCTCGATGACCGGCGCGTTCCTGTCGGGCCGTCGCACGATCCCGGTGCCGTCGCGCCGGCGTGCGCCCACCGCCCGCAAGCTTCGGCTCGAGGGCGCCCGCGAGCACAACCTCAAGAACGTCACGGTCGACCTGCCGCTCGGGCTGATGGTGTGCGGTCACGGGCGTGAGCGGCTCGGGCAAGTCCACCCTGGTCCAAGACGTCCTGCTCCGGGTGCTGATGCAGAAGGTCTACCGGTCGCGGCTCCTCCCGGGCAAGCACAAGCAGCCTGGTGGGCTGGGAGCAGGTCGACAAGGTGATCGACATCGACCAGTCGCCGATCGGCCGGACGCCGCGCTCGAACCCCGCCACCTACACGGGGGTGTTCGACCACGTTCGCAAGCTCTTCGCCCAGGTGCCGGAGGCGCGGATCCGGGGTTTCCAGCCGGGGCGCTTCTCGTTCAACGTGCGCGGGGGCCGGTGCGAGAACTGCGCCGGCGACGGCCAGATCAAGATCGAGATGCACTTCCTGCCCGACGTCTACGTCACGTGCGAGGTGTGCAAGGGCAAGCGGTACAACCGCGAGACGCTCGAGGTGAAGTACAAGGGTCGCACGATCTCCGACGTGCTCGAGATGAGCGTCGACGAGGCGCTCGGGTTCTTCCAGAACATCCCGCCGATCAAACGGCACATGCAGACGCTCTCCGACGTGGGGTTGGGCTACATCAAGCTCGGCCAGCCCGCTCCGACGCTCTCGGGCGGCGAGGCCCAGCGGATCAAGCTCGCCTCCGAGCTGCACAAGCGGGCGACCGGCAACACCCTCTACGTGCTCGACGAGCCGACCACCGGGCTCCACTTCGAGGACATCCGCAAGCTGCTCCAGGTGCTCCAGCGCCTGGTCGACCGGCGGGAACACCGTGCTCGTGATCGAGCACAACCTCGACGTGATCAAGACCGCGGATTGGATCATCGACCTCGGCCCCGAGGGGGGCGATGCGGGCGGGATGGTCGTCGCGGCCGGCACGCCGGAGCAGATCGCCGCGGACCCTGCCTCGCACACCGGGCGGTTCCTCGCGGAGGTCCTCGGGAGCCTGCCGCTGCTGGCCGGAGCCGCCTCGCGCTGACGCGTCGGGATCGACGTCCGCCGAGCCCGTCCGATTGACGTTGGTTGGTACTATCCGCGCCGACGTGTCCAAGCGACTCCTGACTCCTGGCTGCCGGCGCCGCGCTCCTGACGTCGGCGTGCGGCACGCTTCCGCAGGGTGAGGTCGACTTCGGGTCCTCGACCCGCTTCGTCACCTCGGTGATGGACACGCTCGACAACGTCGGCCTGGGCGCGTCGGCGGCCGTCAACGGCGACGGCACCGCGTATCGTCTCGTACTTCGGGTTCCCCGCGGTGCTGCCGAAGGGTCAGGTCGCACCGACGCGCCCGATCGGCTCGCCCTTCCTGCCGGCCGTCCAGCTGAGCAGCATGGACGCCAAGGGCATCGTGACCCACGGCGCCGTCCAGCAGTCCCACCCCGACCAGACGCCCACCGGGATCGGCGTCCCGTTCGGCCCCGACATGCCGAAGGATGCAGGATCGCAACCTGGACATCACCGAGCAGAACATGAACGGCACGGCGGTGGCCCTGGGCTCGGACGGGTCGATCCACGTCGTGTGGGCCGGACCCACCGGGATCATGTACGCGAAGACCACGGTGGGCGGCACGTCCACCGTCCAAGAGGTCTACAACTTCGGCGTCACGCTGAACCAGGCCGGTCCGATCGGCCGCCCCGGGATCGCGCTCGATGCCGACGGGAACCCGTGGGTCGCGTTCGGCGTGAACGGCTCGGCCGGGATCAGCATCAAGGTGGCGACGCCGAAGGGCAACGGGTGGTCGCTCACGGACGCCGCCACGGCGGGCACGTGCAACGGCTGCCCCCAACCCCTGCCGACCGGGATCGCGTTCGTCGGCAAGGCCCCGGTCGTCGTCTTCGGCGACCCGAAGGCGAACGCCGTGATGGCCGCGACCCTCACGGGCACGCAGTGGACCACCTCCGCGGTCGAGCCGGCGGCCAGCGGCGCCGGCCTGTCGCTCATCGCCGCCGGCGACAAGGCGTATGCCTCCTACTACACGGGCGCCGGCGCCGTGCACGAGGCGACGTTCGACGGCATCGTCTGGAAGCCGGGCGAGGTCGCCCCCTCCGCCGACCCCGAGACCACGTCCGGCGTGCAGGCGCCCACCACCGGGGTCGCTGTCGACGATCAGGGCACGACTACGTCACCTGGGAGGACGACGGCGTCCACCTTTCCTCTGGCGACGGCTCTACCTTCCAGCCGGTGGACACCCAGGGCGCGCTCGCGGGGATCGGCCCGACGCTGGCCGCCGGCACCGGGGTCGTCTACCTCGCGTGGTACGACCCCACGCAGCAGAACCTCAACCTCGGGGCGCTCGCGAACCCGACCGAGGTCCTGCTCGCGAACCCGAGCCCGGCGCCGACGATCTCGATCGCGCCCGAGGCCAACGCGAGCTGCGGCGCCGACGGCAAGATCTCGCTCGACATCGTCGCCAAGGGCATCGCGTTCGACACGAACTGCCTCGTGGCCCCCGCGAACGAGCCGTTCACGATCAACTTCGACAACCAGGATGCGGGCGTGCAGCACAACGTCGCGGGCTTCACCGACTCGTCCGCGACCACCGTGCTGTTCCGGGGCGACATCATCACCGGGATCGCCAAGACGACGTACAAGGTCGACGCGCTCAAGCCCGGCAGCTACTACTTCCACTGCGACGTCCACCCGACGACGATGACCGGGACGCTCGCGGTGGTCGCCCCCAAGGGCAGCAAGTAGCCCTGCCTCCCGGTCCTGTCGCGGGCTCGCGCTAGCATCGCTGCGTGACCGCCCCTCGCCCGGACCCCTCCAGCGATCCCGGACGAGCCGGGCGCGTACCTCTTCCGCGACCCGGACGGCCGCGTGATCTACGCCGGCAAGGCGATGTCGCTCCGCAAGCGCCTCGCGTCGTACTGGAGCAAGCCGCTGCACCCGCGCACCCACGCGATGACCGAGGCGGCGGCGAGCGTCGAGTGGATCGTCGCCTCCACCGAGGTCGACGCGCTGATGCTCGAGTACAACCTGATCCAGACGCACCGGCCGCGGTTCAACATCCGCTACCGCGACGACAAGTCCTACCCGTACCTCGCGCTGACGGTGGGGGAGCGGTGGCCGCGCGCGCAGGTCCTGCGCGGTGCGAAGCGCAAGGGCGTCCGCTACTTCGGCCCCTACGGGCACGCCTGGGCGATCCGCGACACCCTCGACGCCCTCACCCGCGTGTTCCCCGTCCGGACCTGCTCGAACGCCTTCTTCGACCAGCGGGCGCGGGCCGGACGACCCTGCCTCTACTACGACATCGGCCGGTGCGCCGGGCCGTGCGTGCCCTCGGCGACCGGCGTCACCGAGGAGGCCTATCGCGCGCACGTCGACGCGATGGCCGAGTTCCTCGGAGGCAACGCGCGTCCGGTCCTGCAGCGGCTCGAGCGCGAGATGCGCGAGACCGCCACGCGCGAGGAGTTCGAGCAGGCGGCGAAGCTCCGCGACCAGCTGTTCGCCGCGCGACGTGCGCTCGAGACCCAGGAGATGGTGCTCGGCCAGCCGGAGGATCTCGACGTGGTCGCGATGGCCGAGGACGATCTCGAAGCCGCGTTCCAGGTCTTCTTCGTCCGCGGCGGGCGCGTGCTCGGGCGCAAGGGATGGGTCGTCGACCGGGTCGAGGACCTCGACCGTGCCCAGCTGGTCGGGTCCTTCCTCGAGCAGCTCTACATGGAGCGCCCCGAGGTGCCGCCGCGGGTGCTCGTGCCGGCCGACCCGGCGGACCACGACGTCCTGCAGGCCTGGCTGGAGGGCCGGCGCGGCACGAAGGTGCGGATCGCAGGTCCCCGAGCGCGGCGCGAAGCGCAAGCTGCTCGAGGTCGTCACGCGCAACGCCGAGGAGGCGTTCCACCGGCACAAGCTTCGCCGCGCCTCGGACTTCGGCGCGCGGTCCCGCGCGCTCGCCGAGCTCGCGGACCGGCTGGGGCTCGAGCAGGCGCCGCTGCGGATCGAGTGCTACGACATCTCGAACCTGGGCCCGACCGACAAGGTCGGGTCGATGGTGGTCTTCGAGGACGGCCTGCCGAAACGGTCGGACTACCGGCGGTTCGAGATCAAGGGGGTCGCCGGGCAGGACGACTTCGCGTCGATGGAGGAGATGCTCCACAGGAGGTTCACCCGCTTGCTGAAGGAGCGGAACGAGGAGGGGGAGCGCAAGCGGCGGTTCTCCTATCCGCCGTCGCTCGTCGTGGTGGACGGCGGCCGGGGACAGCTCGCGCAGGCTTCGAAGGTGCTCGCCGAGCTCGGGTTGTCGATCCCGCACGTCGGCCTCGCCAAGCGCCTCGAGGAGGTCTACTTCCCCGAGGCCCCCGACCCGCTGCTGATCCCGCGCGGCTCGGAGGCGCTGTTCGTCCTGCAGCACGTCCGCGACGAGGCCCACCGGTTCGCGGTCACCTACCACCGGCAGAAGCGGGAGAAGCGTGCCCTGCGCTCGCCGCTCGACGACGTGCCGGGCGTCGGCCCCACGCGCAAGAAGGCGTTGCTGAAGCGGTTCGGGTCGCTCACACGGCTGCGCGCTGCGAGCGTGGAGGAGCTCGCGGCGACCCCGGGCGTCGGGCCGGAGGTCGCGGCGGCCGTCCACGCGCACCTGCACGACCCGTTGCAGCGGGAGTCGGCATGAGCGAGCTCGACGACCCGCGGCCGGCGCCCGGCTTCACGATCATCACCGGCTTGTCCGGCGCCGGCCGCTCCGAAGCGGCGCACAGCCTCGAGGACATCGGGTTCTTCGTGGTCGACAACCTCCCGCCGGAGCTGCTGTCGAAGATGGCCGAGCTCACCTCGCGCCCGGGCGGCCCCGGGCGCGTGGCGATCGTGGTGGACGCGCGCGGCGGCGTGTTCTTCGGCGAGCTGTCGAAGGCGCTCGAGGAGCTGAAGGCCCGCAGCATCGAGTACCGGATCGTCTTCCTCGAGGCCTCCGACGACGACCTCGTGAACCGGTACGAGGCGACCCGTCGCCGGCATCCGCTCGCGCCGGGGGAGCGCGTCCAGGAGGGGATCCGCAAGGAGCGGCAGATGATGGCGCAGCTCCGCGCCGACGCCGACCTGGTGATCGACACCTCGGGCCTCACGCCGCACGACCTGCGCGACCGGATCCGCGACGCGTTCGCCGACACACCGCCCGAGGAGGGGCTCCAGGCCTCGGTGGTCTCGTTCGGGTTCAAGTACGGCGCGCCGCGCGACGCCGATCTCGTCTTCGACGTCCGCTTCCTCCCGAACCCGCACTGGGTGCCGTCGCTCCGCCCCCTCCCGGGGACCGACGACCGCGTCCGCGAGTACGTCCGGGGCCAAGCAGAGTATGGCCCGTTCCTCGAACGGCTGGAGGCGCTGCTCGACGTCGCCGTCCCCGGGTACATACGCGAAGGCAAGTCCTACCTGACGGTCGCCGTGGGGTGCACCGGGGGCCATCACCGGTCGGTGGTCGTGGCGGAGGAGCTCGGCGCCTGGTTCCAACAGCACGGCCTCCCGGTGGTGGTCGTGCATCGCGACCTCGTGCGCGGCTGACGGCACCGGACCTCACCGTCGTCTTCGGAGGCATCTCGATAGGATGGGCTCGATCAGCCAGCCCCCCGAGGAGGGATCCCATGACGGTGAAGATCGGCGTGAACGGATTCGGGCGGATCGGCCGCAACTTCTTCCGCGCCGCGAAGCAGCGCGGGGCCGACTTCGACTTCGTTGCCGTGAACGACATCACGGACGCCCGCACCCTCGCCCACCTGCTGAAGTACGACTCGGTGCTCGGCACCTACGCGGGCGACGTCTCCGCTGCCGAAGGCGCGATCGTCGTCGACGGCGACACGCTGAAGGTGCTCGCCGAGCGCGATCCCGCGAGCCTGCCCTGGAAGGACCTGGGCGCCGAGATCGTGGTCGAGTCGACCGGATCTGTTCACGAGCCGCGACAAGGCGGCGATGCACCTCGAGGCCGGCGCGCAGAAGGTCGTGATCAGCGCACCCGCGAAGGACGAGGACCTGACCGTCGTGCTCGGCGTGAACGACGACGCGTACGACCCGGCCATCCACCACGTCATCTCCAACGCGTCCTGCACCACGAACTGCGTCGCCCCGATGGCCAAGGTCCTCGACGACGCGTTCGGGATCGAGCAGGGCTTCATGACGACCATCCACGCCTACACGAACGACCAGTCGATCCTCGATCTCCCGCACAAGGACCTGCGGCGGGCCCGCGCGGCCGCCGTCAACATCATCCCGACGTCGACCGGGGCGGCGAAGGCGACCGGCCTCGTGCTGCCGCACCTCAAGGGGAAGCTCGACGGGATGGCGATGCGCGTGCCGGTGCCCGACGGCTCGGCCACCGACCTCGTGGTGACGCTGAAGCGCGCGGCGACGGTCGACGAGGTGAACGCGGCGTTCAAGGCAGCGTCCGAGTCCGGACAGCTCGCGGGCAAGCTCGTCTACACCGAGGACCCGATCGTGTCGTCCGACATCGTGGGCTCGCAGGCATCGTGCACGTTCGACGCGCTGGGCACGATGGCGATGGGCACCACCGTCAAGGTGCTCGGCTGGTACGACAACGAGTGGGGGTACTCGAACCGGCTCGTCGACCTCGTCGCGCTGGTCGGCAGCACCCTCTAGGCCGATGGTGCTCCGCACCCTCGACGACCTCGCGGAGGTCGCCGACCGGCGCGTCTTCCTGCGGGTCGACCTCAACGTCCCCCTGAAGGACGGGGCGGTCGGCGACGACACGAGGATCCGCGCCGCGCTGCCGACGATCCGCGAGCTCCGCGACCGAGGCGCCTCGCTCGTCCTCGCGTCGCATCTCGGCCGTCCCAGGGGGCAGGTGAAGAACGAGCTGCGGATGGGGCCGGTGGCCGTGCGGCTGGCCGAGCTCCTCGGGCAGCCCGTGACGATCGCCGATCTGCCCGGCGGGGCGGAGGCGGAGATGGCCGACGCGGACGGGGTCGTCCTCCTCGAGAACCTCCGGTTCGACCCGGGGGAGGAGGCGAACGCGCCGGCGTTCGCCGGACGGCTCGCCGAGCTGGCCGACGCCTACGTCGACGACGCGTTCGGCGCGGTGCATCGAGCGCACGCCAGCGTGTCGGCGCTGCCGGAGTTGATGCTCGCGAGCGGCCGGCCCGCCGTCGCCGGGCGGCTGCTGCAGCGCGAGGTCGAGGTCCTCTCGCGCCTGCTCGTCGGCGCCGAGCGGCCGTACATCGCGATCCTCGGCGGCGCCAAGGTCTCCGACAAGCTGGCCGTGATCGCCGCGCTGATCGAGCGCGTCGACGCCCTGCTGGTCGGCGGCGCGATGGCGTTCACGCTCCTGGCCGCCGAGGGTGGGGCAGGTCGGGCGCTCGCTCGTCGAGTCCGACCGCCTCGACGAGGTGGCGGCCGCACTGCGCAAGGCCGAGGTCAAGGGCGTTCCGGTCGAGCTGCCCGTCGACGTGGTCGCGGCCGCCGAGATCGCCCGCGCCGCGCCGCGCCGCACCGTGCCCGCGGACCAGATCCCCGACGACCTGATGGGCCTCGACATCGGACCGGCGACGGTGCAGGCCTTCGCGCGGATCGTCGCCGGCGCGAAGACGATCCTGTGGAACGGCCCGATGGGCGTGTTCGAGCTCGAGCCCTTCAGCGCCGGCACCCGCGGCGTGGCCGAGGCGGTCGCGTCCTCGGAGGCGTTCAGCGTGGTCGGTGGCGGCGACTCGCTCGCCGCGATCAAGGACGCGGGGCTCGAGGATGCGTTCGACCACCTCTCGACCGGCGGGGGCGCATCGCTCGAGTTCCTGGAGGGCCGGCGCTTGCCCGGTATCGCCGTGCTGGAGGACTAGCGGGAGGACGAGATGGAACGACGCCCGATCATCGCGGCGAACTGGAAGATGCACAAGACGCACCTGGAGGCGATCCAGGCCGTCCAGAAGCTCAGCTACCTGCTCGACAAGGACGACGCCGAGCGCGTCGAGGTCGTGGTGTGCCCGCCGTTCACGGCGCTGCGTGCCGTCGAGACGATCCTCGACGCGGACAAGCTGCCCTACGGGCTCGGCGCGCAGAACGTCTACCCGGAGGACAAGGGCGCGTTCACCGGCGAGGTGTCCCCGCCGATGCTGCAGGCGCTCCACGTCGATTACGTGATCGTCGGGCACTCCGAGCGGCGCCAGCTGTTCGGCGAGGACGACCTGTTCGTCAACAAGAAGGTGCGGGCGGTCTTCTCGAGCGGGATGACGCCGATCCTGTGCGTCGGCGAGACGCTCGAGGAGCGCGACGCCGACGGCACCGAGTCCAAGGTGACCCAGCAGGTCCGCCGGGGGCTCGACAACGTCGACGCCGAGCAGGCGAAGCGCATCGTGATCGCCTACGAGCCGATCTGGGCGGTCGGGACCGGGCGCAACGCCGAGCCCGGCGACGCGGGTCGCGTCGTCGAGGTGATCCGCATGACGCTCGCGCAGAAGTACGCGGACGACGTCGCGCAGGCGGTCCGCGTCCAATACGGGGGGAGCGTCAAACCCGGCAACATCCGCGAGTTCATGGCGCATCCCGAGATCGACGGCGCGCTCGTGGGTGGCGCGAGCCTCGATCCCGAGGAGTTCGCGCTGATCGTGAAGTACCGCTGAGGAACGAGGAGAAGTATCGACCGTGACGAAGCTCCTGTACGTCTGCCTGGACGGCCTCGGCGACGACCCGATCCCCGAGCTCGACGGCCGGACGCCGCTGGAGGCCGCGCCCACCCCGAACCTCGACCAGCTTGCCGCGCGCGGGCGGACCGGCACCGTGGTCACCGTCGGCCCCGGGATCGCGCCGGAGTCCGACATCGGCGTGTTCGGGATCCTGGGTTACGACCCCCACGAGGAGCACCCGGGGCGCGGCGTGCTCGAGGCGATCGGTATCGGGATGGACTTCCGCGACGGCGACCTCGCCTACCGGATCAACTTCGCGACCTGCGAGTGGCCCGAGATCGTCGACCGCCGGGTGGGGCGCAACCTCACGAGCGACGAGGCGCACGCGCTCGCCGCCGAGGTCAACGAACGGCTGAAGCTCCCCGGCGCGACGTTCGACCTACGCGCCACGGTCGAGCATCGCGGCGCGCTCGTGATCCGCGCCGACGACGGTCAGCCGCTCTCGGCCGCCGTCACGAACACCGACCCCGCGTACAAGCGCGAAGGCCATCTCGGCGTCGCGCTCGAATCGTTCGAGCCGGTCGTCGTCACGGCGGAGCCGCTCGAGGACGACGATGCCGCGCGCCGCGCGGCAGACCTCACGAACGCCTTCGTCGAAGGTGCCGCCCGGGTCCTGGACGCGTCGGACGTCAACGCGAAGCGGCGCGCTGAGGGGAAGCTTCCCGGGAACCTGATCCTCACACGCGACGGGGGGGACCGCAGACCACGGCTGGAGCCGATCCGCGACCGTTTCGGGATGACCTGGGGGTGCTTCGTGGAGATGCCCGTGGAGCGCGGCATCTCGCTCGCCCTCGGGATGGAGCCCGTCGACGCGCCACGCCTGGACCCGAAGGGGTTCGGTCCGGCGGCGGAGGAGGCGTACGCCGTCTGGGCGGACCTCGCTGCCGACGCGCTGGGGGAGTTCGACGCCCTCTACGTCCACCTCAAGGGGCCCGACGTGCCGGCGCACGACGGGCGCGCGGAGGACAAACGCGACGTGATCGCCGCGATCGACAGAGCATTCTTTGGAGAAGCGTTGCAGCGCATCGATCTCACTCGGACGATCGTCGCGGTGACCGGAGATCATTCCACGTCGTGCGTCCGCAAGGCGCACACGGCCGACCCGGTTCCGCTGCTCGTGACCGGCGGGTCGGTCGCCCCAGACGGGTCGCCGTCGTTCGGCGAGCGCGTGTGCGCCCAAGGCTCGCTGGGTCAGCTGCTCGGACCCCAGATCCTGCCCCGGATCGCGGACTTGACCTAGGCGAAGAAGGACTGCAGGGTACAAGCGCGACGCAGGGGCATCGTCGTATAGTTCAGCGGGGTCTTATCCGGGCTGCCCACGTGCCGCAACGTGAGGTGATCGATGGCCAAGGTCGACGTCGAGCCACTGGTACTCGAAGAAGAGGACGAACACCTCGACGTCGGGGTCCCGTCCGAGATCATCGGACGCTCTCCCGGAGAGATCTTCTGGCGCCGGTTCCGCAGGGACCGGTTCGCCCTCGCCGGCATCGTGATCATCGTGATCATCGTGCTGCTCGCGATCACCGCGCCGCTGTTCGCGAAGTTGCTCGGCCACCCGGTCGACAAGACCTACATCGACACGATGATGACCTCGGTGCCGGTCGCGGGGATCCCGCTCGGTCCGACGCTGCACAACCCGTCGGGCGTGTTCCTCTTCGGCGCCGACGGCACGGCGCGCGACCTGTTCGTCGAGGTGCTCTACGGCGCGCGGACCTCCCTGGAGGTCGCGTTGTTCGCCACCGCGATCGAAGTGTTGCTCGGTGTCTTCCTCGGCATCCTCGCCGGTTTCTACCGGGGCAAGATCGACACGCTGATCTCCCGGGCCTGCGACGTGTTCTACGCGCTCCCGACGCTGCTGCTGATGCTCGGCATCTCGGCGGCCTGCGGAGCGCAGCCCCCCGGCCAGGAATGCCTGGGCGGGCTGCTCAAACCGGGCAAGATGCTCATCATCGTGCTGATCGGCTTCTTCGGATGGCCCTACCTCGCCCGCATCATCCGTGGACAGGTGCTGTCGATCCGGGAGAAGGAGTTCGTCGAGGCGGCTCGTTCGCTCGGCTCCTCCAACTGGCGCATCATGGCGCGCGACATCCTGCCGAACGTGGTCGCACCGATCATCGTGTACACCACCCTGTTGATCCCCACGAACATCCTCGCGGAGGCGGCGTCTGTCCTTCCTCGGCCTCGGTGTGCCACCAGGGATCCCCTCCTGGGGCAACCAGATCTCCGAGGCGACGAGCCTGTACCGGATCGCCTGGTGGACCATGGTGTTCCCCGGGATGTTCCTGTTCCTGACAACCCTCGCGTTCAACATGGTCGGCGACGGGTTGCGAGACGCGTTCGATCCCAAGACGGCGTGATCCTCGTACAAGAACGTGGGTACGCGGAACGAAAGGAGCGCTCTGTAGCGGAACGTTCGGTGGCTCCAGGATGGACGTACGGATAACCGCGAGGAGGGATGGATGAAGCGATACCTACAGATCGCCGCGATCGTCGGCGTCCTGGCGATCGTGGCCGCGGCCTGCGGCGGAGGGAGCAGCGGCCCGACGGGAACCGGCTCGGGCTCCGGCTCCACGCCGGTGAAGGGCGGCACGCTCCACACCGCGATGACCCAGGACTTCTTCCACGGGCTCGACCCTACGGCCGAGTACTACTCGGTGTCGTGGGAGTTCCTGCGCTGCTGCATGGCGCGGACGCTCGTGAACTATAACGGGAAGTCGACCGCCGACGGCGGCGCGACCCCGCGGCCCGACCTGGCGACGGACATGCCCACACAGTCCTCGGACGGCCTGACGTGGACGTTCACGATCAAGGACGGCGTCAAGTTCGGCGATCCGCTGGACCGCGAGATCACGGCGGACGACTTCGTGAACTCGATCAACCGGCTGGCCGACCCGGCGGTCAACACGAGCGGCTACCCCTTCTACTACACGGACATCGTCGGCTTCGAAGACGTGTCGAGCGGCAAGGTGAAGCCGCTGCACGACGGCGGCCCCGGCGTGCCCGGCGTGAAGGCGGTCGACGCCAAGACGTTCGAGGTCGACCTGACCAAGCCCAACCAGGACATCCCGTACCTCTTCTCGATGTCCGCGACGGCGCCGCTCCCCAAGGAGCTCACCGACGCGCACTACGCTTCGACGGAGCTCGGCCAGTTCCTGGTGTCCTCGGGCCCCTACCAGTGGCAGGGGATGACCAAGAGCTTCGACCTGACCGGAAGCAAGCCTCCGTCGGGCATGAACATCGGCAAGTCCTACGTGTTCGTCCGCAACCCCGAGTGGGATCCGGCCACCGACGACCTGCGTCCGGCCTACCTCGATCAGATCGAGATCCAGATCGGCGGTGAGGTGCAGGACCTGCTCGACAAGGTGGACGCCGGCGCCCTGGACTGGTGCATCGACTGTGGTGCCACCGCCACGACGCTGCAGAAGTACGCGTCGGACCCGAGCCTCTACAACGCCCAGGACCCGAGCACGTGCAACCCGCAGCCGTGCCGTCTGCAGATCTGGCCGCAGGACGCGCTGTCCTACATCGGCCTGAACACCCTGCAGCCGCCGTTCGACGACGTGCACGTGCGCGCGGCGGTGAACTGGGCCACCAACAAGGACGCCTTGTGGCGCTTGGCAGGTGGACAGGTCGCGGGTGAGATCGCGGGCCACTTCATCCCGCCGACGATGATGAACGGGCTCCTGTCGGACTACAACCCGTTCGCGACGGACGGCAACAAGGGCGATGCCCAGAAGGCCATGGACGAGATGAAACAGTCGAAGTACGACACGAACGGGGACGGCGTCTGCGATGCCGGCAACCCGGCGTGCAGCGTGCAGGCGCTCACCGTGTCGGGGGACCAGGACGCGATCAAGGGCATGAACATCCTGAACGAAAGCTTCGCTCCGATCGGGATCAAGCTCGACATCAGGACGCTGTCCTACAACGCCTTGGTGACGAAGTGCTCGACGCTCGCGTCGCACACCGCGTTCTGCGGCGCGGCCTGGGGGAAGGACTACCCGAGCCCGTACACGTTCTTCTTC
Organism: uncultured Actinomycetes bacterium; assembly: GCA_963710985.1. Taxonomy (GTDB): domain Bacteria; phylum Actinomycetota; class UBA4738; order UBA4738; family HRBIN12; genus AC-51. The sequence continues at coordinate 401,701 of CAVQCI010000001.1, forward strand.
CCGCTCCTTGACGGGTGCGAGAACGGCTCGAACTACTCCTTCACCGGATGCTCGGCCGCAGAGATCCAGAAGGCCGGCTACCAGGTCCCGGCGGATGGGATCCCGTCGATCGCCGACCAGATCAACAAGTGTCACGAGATCCCGGTCGGTCCCGACCAGGACCAGTGCTGGGCGGACCTGGACAAGTACGTGACGGAAACGCTCGTCACGCAGATCCCGCGGCGCTTCTACCCGGCGCAGGACGTGCTGGGCAGTCGGATCACCGCCTACTCCTACGACCAGTTCAGTGGCGTCGGAGACCCGTCCCAGATGGCGCTTGCGCCTGGGAGCTCGTGATCGAAGGAGGAACGCACAACGGATTGACACGGTGTCACGGGGGGCCCGCACAGGGCCCCCCGTCACCGCATCGGAAGTCGTGACGGGAGCGGGAGTTTATGGGCCGGTACCTGATCAGACGATCGCTGTTCATGATCCTGGTGCTCTGGATCATCTCCGTCGTCACGTTCCTGATCTTCGTGAAGATGCCACCGGGCGATCCGGCGCGCCGGCTGGCGGGGAAGGGAGCAACACCCCAGATCCTCCAGCAGGTCCGGCACAACGTGGGTCTGGACCAACCCATCTGGGTCCAGTACTCGCGGTTCGCGGAGGGCCTCATCCCCTGGCCCGGGTTGTTCCTGAACCCGCAGGTCTACTACTCGTGGTCGAACCGTGTCGAGGTGAGGGCCGAGATCCGGGACCGGTTCCCGGTGACCGCGACCCTGACGCTCGGCGCTATGGTCCTGTGGCTGTTGATCGGCATCCCGATCGGCATCCTGTCCGCGATCCGGAGGCGATCGTGGGCCGACCGAGGTTCGATGCTGTTCGCGTTGTTCGGGGTCTCGATGCCGACGTTCTGGCTCGGGATGCTTCTGATCTACTTCTTCTATTACAAACTTCGGTGGGCGCCGCCTACGGGTATCAACATCGGCCAGTCGCTGTCGGGCGCCGTCCTGGACGGGAAGTTCCTCCTCGCGTGGATCACGCTGGCCGTCACGTCAGCCGCGTACTACACGCGGATCGTCCGGGGCAACATGCTGGAAGTGATGTCCGAGGACTACATCCGGACGGCACGCGCGAAAGGTCTGCCCGAGCGGACCGTCACCTACAAGCACGGGCTGCGGGCCTCGTTGACGCCGGTCGTCACGATGCTCGGCCTCGACGTCGCCGTTCTGCTCGGCGGCGCCGTCATCACCGAGCGGGTCTTCTCGCTGCCCGGACTCGGCGTGTATGCCCTGGATTCCTTGGCCCTCACGGACTTCCCGGCGGTGATGGGGGTGACGATCGTCGCGGCCATCTTCATCGTGGTCGCGAACCTCGTGGTGGACATCGTGTACGCTTGGCTGGACCCCCGCGTCCGCTTCACGTAAGGACAACCGCCGATGCCGGAGCCGCTGCTCGACGTACGTGATCTGCACGTCCATTTCCCCACCGACGACGGCCTCGTCAAGGCGGTCGACGGGATCTCCTACTCGATCGCGCCGGGCGAGACGCTCGGGATCGTGGGGGAGTCGGGATCGGGGAAGTCCGTCAGCTCGCTGACGGTCATGGGCCTCGTGACCCGCAAGCAGGCAGACATCACCGGCGAGGTGGTGTTCCAGGGGCAGGACCTGCTGCAGCTGCCCCAAGACGAGATGCGGGGGATCCGCGGGGCGAAGATCTCGATGATCTTCCAGGACCCGATGACGTCGCTGCACCCCTTCTACCGAGTGGGCGACCAGATCGCCGAGGCGATCCGCCAGCACCGCGACGTCTCGAAGAGGGAGGCGTTCGACCAGGCCGTCGACATGCTCGCGAAGGTGAACATCCCGCAGCCGAAGGATCGTGCGAAGCAGTACCCGCACGAGTTCTCGGGCGGGATGCGGCAGCGGGCGATGATCGCGATGGCGTTGTCGCTCAACCCCGACCTGTTGATCGCCGACGAGCCGACCACCGCGCTCGACGTGACGGTCCAGGCGCAGATCCTCGACCTGATCGACAAGCTGAAGCAGGAGTTCAACGCCGCGGTCATCATCATCACGCACGACCTGGGCGTGGTCGCCGAGCACTGCGACAACATCGCCGTGATGTACGCGGGCAAGATCGTCGAGTTCGGGCGGACCGACGACATCTACTACAAGGCGCACATGCCCTACACGTGGGGTCTGCTGCAGTCGATCCCGCGCCTGGCGAGGAGCTGGAGCGCCTGCACCCGATCACCGGCCGGCCGCCGTCGCTGATCACGCTGCCGCCCGGGTGCGCCTTCAGCCCGCGCTGCCCCTACACGTTCAACCGCTGTCAGGTCGAGGTGCCCGAGCTGCTGCCCGAGGACGGCCACCACGCGTCCGCGTGCCACCTGTCCCTGCAGGACAAGGAACGGATCCTCCACGAGGAGGTGTTGGCTTCCCGATGAGCGTCGAGGTGAACGAGCGCGCGACTGGCCCGTCGCCGGTCAAGCCCGAACCCCTGGTGCGGATCGAGGGCATCAAGAAGTACTTCCCGATCACGCGGGGCATCTTGTTCCAGAAGCACATCGGCGACGTGCACGCCGTCGACGGGGTGGACCTGGAGGTCTACCCAGGCGAGACCGTGGGGCTGGTGGGGGAGACGGGCTGCGGCAAGTCCACGCTCGCTCGCGTGGTGATGCGGCTCTACGACGCCACCGACGGTCATGTCTGGTTCCAGGGCAACGACATCACGAAGGTGAAGGGTGAGGACCTGCGAGCGCTCCGGCGCGACATGCAGATGATCTTCCAGGACCCCTACGCGTCGTTGAACCCGCGCAAGACGATCGGCTCGATCATCGGGGAGCCGTATCGGCTCCACAAGACGGTGCCGAAGGACAAGGTGAAGGGCGAGGTTCAGCAGCTGATGGAGCTGGTCGGGCTGAACCCCGAGCACTACAACCGGTACCCGCACGAGTTCTCGGGAGGCCAGCGCCAACGGATCGGGGTGGCGCGCTCGCTCGCGCTTGCGCCCGAAGCTGATCGTGTGCGACGAGCCCGTGTCGGCCCTCGACGTGTCGGTGCAAGCCCAGATCCTCAACCTGCTCGAGGACCTGCAGACCGAGTTCAACCTGACCTATCTGTTCATCGCCCACGACCTCTCGGTCGTGAAGCACGTGTCCGACCGTGTGGCGGTGATGTACCTCGGGAAGATCGTGGAGCTCTCCGAGGGCGAGACGCTCTACGAGCACCCCCGCCATCCCTACACGGGCGCGCTGCTCTCCGCGGTGCCCGTGCCCGACCCGAACATCGCGCGTGCGAAACGGCGGTTGATCCTCGAGGGCGACGTGCCTTCGCCGATCGATCCCCCGCCGGGCTGCCGGTTCCACCCGCGGTGCCCGAAGACCCGCGCGCTCGCGAAGGAGCAAGGGCTGTCGCAGGCCTACATGCCGCGCTGCCACGAGGAGGAGCCCCTGCTCACGCCCCAGCCCGAGGGACAGGTGGCGGCGTGCCACTTCCCGCTCGAGACACGTACCATCGGGGCTGTCCCCGAAGCCTAGAGCCGGAGTTCGACGTGCGGATCATCAACGACATCGCCATCGTGCTGCTCATCTTGTCGTCGACGTTCATGATCGTGTTCATCCTCATGCACTCGGGACGGGGAAGCGGCCTGTCCGACATGTTCGGCGGCACGAGCACGCTGTCGGGCGGCACCGCGTTGGAGCGCACGCTCGACCGACTCACGGTCGTATGCGGCATCGTCTTCGGGATCTGCACCTTCTGGCTCGCCTGGAAGTGGAACCCGTAAGGCGGCACCTGCGCCGTTGGTAGCATTGCGGCGCCCACGTCGGAGTGGCGGAACTTGGTAGACGCGCTAGGTTGAGGGCCTAGTGCCCCTTACGGGGCGTGGGGGTTCAAATCCCCCCTCCGACACTACAGAGCAAGGAATCTCACTCAAGGCCCCGGAAGCCCGAAACAGGCTCCGGGGCCCCATTCCGGTCCCATTTGGTCCCATCCTGCGCCGCGGCGCGCACGAAAGAGCCCCCGGGGAGTTCCCGGGGGCCTCGTCGTTCGGGGGTGATTTGTTTAGGCGAGCCGGGCGAGGGTCTCCTCGCGCTCCGCGCGCTCGCGCTCATGGAGGTCCTCGAGCGGTTCGGGGAGGAGCCCGTCGAGCAGGTTCGTGACGACGCTCGAGAGCACGCCTTGACCGACCGCCTCGGCCTCGTACGCCTCGTGCGGCCGGCCGTCCTTGTAGCGGCGGTCCGTCTTCTCTATCGGCTCGAATCCCAGCATCGCGGAGCCTTCCGGCCTGGTACTCGGTGATCGCGACGCGGACCCACCCGACAGCTCGCTCGGCGTGGCGTTCTATGGTCCACCCCGGGAGCCGCGGACGTGGAACCGGGCGGGACGGTCGGGCTGACCGAGGGATTCTTCGACGCGCTCTCGATCACCCAGGCGACAGGCACGCCGGCGTTCGCCACGACGGGCACCGACCTCAGCGACGAGGCGGCCGCGAAGCTCGCCACCTACGGCCGCGTCGTCTTCATCCCCGACACCGACGACCCGGGCAAGCTCCTGCATCCGAAGGTCATCGGCAAACTCGCCGACAAGACCGACCTCAGGATGGCCCACCTGCCCGAGGGCGTGAAGGACGCGAACGAGCTGCTGTGCGTGCGCGGTGAGGACGCGCTCGCCGAGGTGTGGAACGACGGGCGCTCGCCGAGCCTGCAGGAACGGTTCGGGGATCTCGCCGACGTCTGCGACCTGACCGGCGACGTCGCCGAGGACGAGGACGAGCCGCAGGTGGTCAACAACTTCGCGCGCGAGCGGGACGTCATCGCGATCTGCGCCGAGGAGGGCGGCGGCAAGACCACGATGGACTAATCAGCTCATCCGCCAGCACATCCGGGGCGAGGTGCTGTTCGGGTTCGATGCGTTCAGCCCCGGCGAGTTGGCCGCGCATCGGGCGCTGCTCGTGGACACGCACCAGGAGGAGCCGGAGATCAGGGCTCGTGCCCGGGAGATGGAGCGTCGTGGGCTCGGCGTGGAACCCGGACGCTTCATCTGGTGGTGGGCCGCTGGCCTGGACCCGGTCTCTTCCCCCGACGCGCGTGCCGCGATCAAGGCACGGGTGGAGGCGACCGGCATGAATCTGCTATGAATCGACGCGGCCAGCCACATGGTCAGCGACTCCAAGGACGACGTCGAGGTCTCCGCGTTCTTCGACTACCTCTCGGGGCTGATGCGTACCTTCGACCTGCGGATGGTTGGGCTGACCCTGTTCCCGCGCAAGCGCCCGGCAGGGGAGTACGCGCGCCGGTTCGATGACCTGTTCGGCTCAGGGAATGGAAGGGCGGACTACCCGCGCGTTCTACCTCGAGGCCGGGAAGATCTTGGTGCTGGAAGGACCGCGGCCGGCTCGTGCATCGCCTGTGGACCCGGGACCCGCGCACCTCCTGGGCGGTGCTCAAGACCCCGGGCCTGGATGATGAGAGGTCCGTGCCGTTCACGATCGAAGAATCGGCGAGGACGTGAACGAGGCCGACGTCGAAGGGTCAATCAAGGCCAAGGTGCTCTCGGTCCGTGGAGGCCGAGCCCATGCTAACACGAAGACCAGCCTCGCCAAGGCCGTGGGCGGTCACTACCAGGCCGCCGTACAGGTGGTCGAGGTGCTGCTCCTGGATGGGAATCGTAGGCCCGAACAAGGGCCGCGCGAAGCTGCATCTGGAGCGTCAGATTCGCCTCGTCGGGAACGCGCAAATCTCTCTCGCGGGCTGAGTGTTCCAAGTGTTCCAAGTGTTCCTATTTAGATAGGTTGGAACACTAGTTGGAACACTCGCGAGACCGAGCACTAATCCCGTCAGGTGGAAGCCCACGAGGGGCTTCCCACCTTCCCGGCTGGTAGTGCTCACTACCGTTCCCGGAACACTCGGGAACGTTCCCGGAACACTCAGGTTGGATGAGCAGGGTGCAGGCCAAGTCCAACTAGATTCAGCGCATGTTCGAGCAACGCTGCGCATATGCCGTCATCCTGGCCTGCATCTGCACGCTCGAGGGCGCACTCGCGATGCTCGAAATCGTGGCTGTGCATCAGTTCAGCGTGGCTGCTGTGCTCGAGCCCTACCGCCTCCAGCTCGCAGCAGGGATCGACGTACGCCTACCCATGGTCGTGCTATGTCCGGTGCCTAGTGCCGTGTCCGTACGTGCAGGTAGCAGGCCGTGCGTCGTGCTCGTGGTCCCGTGTTGGTCCCGACCTGCCGGCAGGCTGAACCATGCAGGGTGCAGGGTGCAAGGTGGGTACCCCCGGGGTAGAGGGAGGGACCCTTCAGTCCCTCTCCGATCGAACGCCCACGCACGGGCGATCTTCGCAGGCAGGCAGGGGCCGGGGGTGGGGTTACCCGGGAAGGCAACATCGACACCCGTGTATTGTATATATAAAGTGCCAGACAATATTGCCTACCCTAGAAAGCATCTCACGGATGCCCGGGGGGATTATCTAAGCGGTCGGGCCGCGGCGGTGCTCCCCCCGGTGCGGGCGGTGGGGTCTGCACGGGCATCCGCGCGTACTTCGTCCCGCAGGCGACGCAGTGAAGCTGTTCGGCGACCCGAGCAGCGTCCCGATGCCGAAGGCGACCTTGCGCCCCGTCGAGTGATGCTCGGAGAACTCGCGTCCCGCCGCAGCGGGGGCAGCGGAGCGTTCCGTCGGGTTGCAGCAGATCGCGGGTGGTGAGCATCCGGGGCTGAACGTACACCGGACCCCGGTAGGTACGACCACCGACCGCGACCGACCCGCCGCGGCCGGCAAGGTTCCGACGTCGAGCGTCGACGACCGCACACGTTTGCCCCTGACCTGCGGTGATAATCGCTACTGCCGGCGCCGGGCCGGTAGGGAGGCAGGTCAGGACCCCCACTCCCTACACCGGCCACCCGCCCGGTATCCGTCCGGAGGATTTTCCCCTTGCGCGGCTCGGACGCTTGGGCCGTGAGCGTCAGCCTCAAGACCCTGCGCGAAGCCAAGGGCTACACGCAACGCGAGCTTGGCCTGCTCGCTGGGACGCACCAGACCAACATCGCCCACGCCGAGGCGGGCGTCTCCGGGCTCAGCCCGACGAGCGTGATGCGGATCGTGCGGGCGCTCGAGCTGACGCCGGATGAAGCCCGACTGGTCGAGGAGCTTCGCCTGCCTGCACCGCTCTACAAGACGCGCCGCAACGGCAACGGCAAGGAGGTGGACGGCGATGACGACCACACGCGCGAGGCGCAGGTACGTGAGCGAACCGCACGCATGAACGACTTCTGCGACTTGGTCGGCCAAGGTGCGAGCCGTGCCGATGCCTGCGCCGCGATCGGCGTATCGAAGGCCGAGAATCGCGAAGTGGGCGAAGGACCACGAGGACTTCGCCCAGGCGTTGAGGGAAGCGGAGGAAGACGCCGCGGCCTCAGATGGCGCAGAGGTGTGGGAGGCCGAGATGGCGCGCAGCTGAGAGGAGTTGCGCCTGCAGAGCATCACGGTTCCGGCCGGGCCTGCGGAGGTTCCCGCCCCGCAGGCTCAGACCCAAACAGCACTACGGCCTCGGCACGCGGAGGCGGCCGTGAGCACGTTCAGGATCGAGACGAGGACCGTCAGGTACTCCTACCGACTGGACGCCGCCGCCCTCGGCCTCCGACCTACGGGTGAGTCATGGCACGCGGATGCGGCCTGTCGATCGTCGGACCCGGAGGATTTCTTCGTCACCGAGTCCTGGAGCAGGGGGAGGGAGTTCGAAGGCGGAACCCTCCGGGCAGTAGCGACCTGCTCGCTGTGCTCGGTCTCGCGGCAATGCTTGCGCGAAGCCTTGACGCGGACGGTGAGGATCGCGTCGCCCCGCTCGGTGACCCACGGCGCGTTGGAGACCGGGCCCCGGTCGTCGGCATCTGGGGCGGCACGACCGAAGCCGATCGCGCAGGGGCCACGGTCGAAGACCTCGACCGGTTGCTCGACCTCGCGAAGCGCCGCGCGGTCGGAGTGGGTGTGGCACCTGCCGACATCGTCGAGGGGTCGCAGGGGTGAAGAAGATAAAGTTGCTCAGTTCCTCGGGCATCTGCGATCGGGGACGAGGTCCAGCTCCCCTCACCCGGCGAACACATGCGTCTGCTGGTCGGCGCGAGGCTCGACCACTACCCCGCCTCGGCCCCTGAGGTCGCATCCGTGCGCGTCCTGACGTGCAACCTCGACCCACGGTGCCGCCACTGCGGGAGGCCGCTGTGACCTCGCAGTGGTGGCTCGCCTGTGATGACCCGGTCCACCTGATCCGTTCGGGCAGCGGGTGGACCGGTCGTCTTGTGATCGCTGCGGCCCCTCCCCGGTGGGGGCGATGCAGGAGGTCCGCGCCGTGAGGCTCGCGTGGCTGCACCGCGCCGCGCACGATCGCAGCGTCCGGCCGATACCCGGATGGCCGCAGGGGGCACGCGCATGAGCGACCTCGAGGTTGACCTCGTGATCGACTGGTCGAGAGCGACCGACGTGATGATCGCCGATAGGGTCCGACGCTTGCGCGAGATCGAGGCGTCCGCGCTCGAGGTCCTCACGACCAGCGTCACCGCCCGTCGCGCCAAAGGTGTGCCGGCCGAACAGAAGCGCACGGCCGCGAGGCGCGCCCGGTGGGCTCGTCGTGAAGCCGCCGACGTTGAGCGCCGAATACGTGCAACAGCGAGCGAGAGACCGAGCGACAGACAAGGACACACGATGAGCGACTACGGGTTCAGCCGATACGACCGACGATCAGGTCCTGACCGACAACGACCTCGACTTCTCCGACGCCTACGACGACCCCGACGATCCCTCGCCCGAAGATCGCTCCGCCCACGCCCAAGCCACCGGCACCCGAAGCCGAAGGCGACCCCGTTGCACGAGGAGATCGCGACGCTCGAGGCCCAACTCGCCGACCTCGCCACGCAACCGCTCGACGCCGAGACGATCCCAGCGCGAAGGTCACCGCCGAGCGACGGCTCGAACACATCCGCCCTCGCGCCGCGTTCGCCGGCGAGCCCGACGATGCCGTGACCCAGCGGATCAGCGACGCGGCCTACGAGGCCGAACAGATACAGAGACAGATGCGCGAGTCGGGACACGAGCTCCGAGACGTACCGCCGCCTCAAGGGGCAGTGGGAGGCGAAACTCGCCGAGTCCGTTCACGCCAAGCGAGAGGCCGCGACCCGCGGGGAGCTGAGCCGGGCGCGCACGCACCTCGAGGCCGCGACCGAACGACGCGCACGGGAGACCGCGACCGAGGCGCTGAGGACGCGCTACCGCCAGGAGCTATCCGAGGCTCTCGCCGCGGGCGGGGGAGCATCCAACGTCGTCCCCGGCTTGGTCTTCGGCGACCCACGCACGCGCACGCCGCAGTACGAGATCGACCGTCTACGGCACCTGAGCCAGCACGCGGTCGCCGACGAGGTCCAGATCAGCGCCGCCTACAACGAGTTGATGGCCGCGCAGCGAGAGCGGTTCAGCGACGTGTTCGCCGAGGGCTCGTGAGCGACCGCTGAGGACCCCTTTCGATGGGTGAGAGAGCCGTCCCCGTTCCGGCGCGCTCACCCGACACGAGGATGCGCCCTCGGTTGCGGGACCCGGGATGCTTCTTGCTCCCCGGTCCCGTCGCGCTGACAACGGCGGGACCTTTGGCGCCCACATCGCCGAGGCGGGGGCGTAGCGTGGTGCGCGGAAGGGGATCACGATGATCGATCCTGGTCTTGCTCGTCACCATCTGGGTGGTGTGGGTCATCTACTGCTTGGTCACCGCCATCGGCCGCGCGATCACACGTCACGGCGATGAGAGGTGGCAACGACCGGAGCGGTGGCCATCATGACCACCACGCTGAAGATCGCACTCTGGGTCGTGGCGGTGGTGGCCGTGGTGGCCGTGGTGATCGCCGTATTGGCGTTATCCATCACCAGCTGACCCGACCCGCCCTGTCCTGTGCCCGCGCTAGGCTCGACTCCGTGGCGTCGTTCCCGGACATGCTCGCGGAGGACCGGCAGCAGGCCGGGTTCACCGTCGGCCAGGTCGCGTGGCGCATCGGCGTCACCCCGGCCGCATACCGCGAGCTAGAGGCCGGTACGCGCTCGCCGACGTTCGACACCTGGGACCGGATCTGCAAGCTGTACGGGTGGCCGCAGACGTTCGTGGGGAGCCGAGCTTGAGCTTCGAGGATCTGATGCGCGGCCGGGGCGCTGAGGACTACGCCGACTTCGTGCTTTCCCGGATCGGAGGTGGGGACCGAGTGCTCGACATCGGGTGCGGGCCCGGCTCGATCACCGTCGGCCTCGCTCAGGTCGCAGGCGACGTCACAGGGGTCGATCTTGACGAGGCTGAGTTCGCGGATGCTCGCGCCTACGCAGGCGACCACGACATCTCCAACGTGGAGTTCGTCGAGAACAGCATCTATGGCCTCGAGTTCCCAGACGCGTCCTACGACGTCTGCACGCTCTTCTCGATGCTGGAGACGCTGGACGATCCGCTCGCCGGGCTCGCTGAGGTCCGTCGCGTCGTGAAGCCGGGCGGCTTGGTCGGCGCATCATCGGTCGAGTACGGAGGGCTGATCCTCCACGGCCCCGATGAACCCCTCTTGCGTCGTTTCTACGAGTTGCGACTGCAGCTCTGGGAGGCGGAAAGCGTCCATCCTTACCGCGGTCGTGAGCTCCGGGGGCTGTTATTGGCAGCGGGGTTCACGGACGTCGAGGCCGGCATCACCTACTTCAGCTACGGAACCGAGAAGCGCGTGCGGACCTTCGGCCTGGGGCGTGCCGCGGACTGCCGTGATGAGTGGTACGTACGCGGGCTGGCGGAGCACGGGCTCGCCGACCCCGAGGAGATCGACGTGTTGGAACAGGCCTGGATCCGGTGGGCCGATGCACCTAACTCGTTCGCCGCCTTCGCGTGGGGCCGGGCGATCGGAAGACGGCCTTGAGCGTGCCGACCGACGACCTCCGCGCCGCGCTGGCGGACCTGCCGCCGAAGTCCCGCGACCTGCTGCGCCGGGTCGAGTCGTAGACGCACGAAGGCCCCCAGACAACGCCGGGGGCCGCCGTGCGACACGACTACCGGAGAGGGGAGAACCCCACCGGCGGCAGGAGGGTAAGCACCTCGGCGTGAGCGGTCAAACCCGATGCCGGAGGGCCGCGCTAGGCTCGCGTCGGGCCTAACCTTGTGGACGTGAGAGCTGCCTGGCCGTGGCTCGTCGGTGGCGTGCTGGCTATATGCATCGGTCTTGCCGTATGGGTAACGACCTTCGTCCTGGTCCCAGCGGGCCTGGTGCTGGTCGCCGTCGGAGTCACGAAGTTCGTCCGAAGGCGCGGTGGGCACCTTCCGACCTGAGGTCTAGACCTCAACGTCTGAGCCGGCGCTAGGCTCGCCCTCATGGCGTCGTTCCCGGACATGCTCGCACAGGGCCGGCAGCAGGCTGGGTTCACGGTGTCTAGCTCGCATGGCGGATCGGCCTCACCCGGGCCGTCTACCGCGAACTGGAGGCCGGCACGCGCTCGCCGAACGTTCGACATCTGGGACCGGATCTGCAAGCCGTACGGGTGGCGCAGACGTTCGTCGCAGCGAACCGCTGAATGCCAGGTGGAGCAACGAGCTTCGGTCTCAGAGCGTGGACGAAGGGGGTCTTCCCCGGTAGACCCCCTCCGTGGCTTACTCCCAGCTCGCCCCTTCGGACGGCTGAGGGTCTCCTGGATCCCGTTCCGTTCCGTCAGCAGGCGCCGCGGACGTCCGGCAACAGGCATCCGGTGTCGAACGTGCCGGGAATCGACTCGGTGACGCCGTTGGTCGTGTCAGTGATGGCGACGTTCGTGTACGACACCTCGGCGATCTTCAGCTTCTGCCCGTTCGGGCACGAGAACGATCCGGCGCTCGGCGGATGCAGCGTGAGCGTCTGAGAGATCGTTCCGTTCTTGCCCGAGCTGAACGTGCCAGACGCGCTGACCGGCCCGTCCACCGTCTCCTTGTTCTGCGCGCTCGGGTTAGCCCCACCGTTGTTCACGCACACGTACGTAGCGGTCGCATCCGCCGAGGCCGTGTACGAGATCAGCAGGTTGTCTCCGAGTCCCGCTTCTTTGAACGAGACGAGCAGGTCCGTGCCGCTCAAGCTCGCGCTCGCCTTGATGAAGTGCGGACTAGAGGCGAGCGCCGCGGGAGCCGTCAGACCCATCACGACCAGCGTGAGGGTCACCAGACCAAAGAGCTTCCGCATCGATCCTTCTCCTTCCCTCCCCAAGGTCGGGGATCGATATCGCGCACGGGACGCCGCCTTCCTTTCGGTCACCACCCCCTCCCTGGTCGTGGTCCCGACTCGGCGCTCCGTGGCTCCTTACGCCCTACCTCCTCCCGTGTGGATAGGTCAAGCCCCCTATGAGCGTTCAAGGTCCCGAGTGACACAAGATGTTCATCTCGAGGGAGGGCGATAGGGGCGACGGGCTCTCGGACGTCATCGACCTCTGCACGCTGTACCCGGAGGCGCGGCGCACGATCGTCCGGCTGCTGGCCGAGATCGACGCTGCAGGGTGAACCGTTGTGCCCTCGACGTGATGAGAGGGACTCGACTTCGATCGGGCGTAGGGGACAGGATGAGCGATGGGTTCGCGGCGGTCACCTGGTGGAGGTTCCAGGGTCGGATACCTGCTGAACCTGATCGGGGCAGCGGCCTTCGCCGCCAGTTGCTTCCTGCCCTTCTACAGCGTGCATGTAGATGACAGCCTCGTCGTCCGCCAATCGCTGTACCAAGACTTCACTACCTCGGGCAAGGTCCTCGCGTACGTCGGCACGTGGCTGTTCCTGTTCGGCGGCGCCGCGATCGTCGCCTGCGTATCGATCGTCGGTCTTCGCCAGGATCCGCCACGGTGGACACCTGTCGCGCTTGTGGCCGCGGCCGGTTCGTGGTCGGTGACGATGATCGGCTTGCTTCTCTTCACGCCGCAAGGCCTCTCGCTCGAGATCGGCTACTGGTGCCTCTTGCTCAGCGTCGGGGTAGTCATGGCCGGGGCCATAGTCGTGTTTGCCTCAGCGGGGACCAGGGCGGGGGCCGAAGCACGGAACACCACCGAGTCCTGACCTGGCCCGGCAAGAGTTAGTTCCCAGGAGCGGAAGGTTGTTGGTCGAGGGTCGCTAACCTCGCAGCAGGGTCCTGCTCACGCCTCGCCGCCGACCGTAGCGGATCGAGTCCGACACCCGCGAAGACGTCCGCTCCGACCAGTATCCGAGCCGCACGCCGACCTCGAGGTAGCCGAGCACCCGGCCCCAGCGGATGTCGCGCGTGAGGTAGTCGGCGTTGTGGAAGGCGCGGGTCTCGACCTCGATGCGACGCATGAGCCAGTATCGGAAGTCGTCCACGGCGATGACGTTAACGACCCGCTGTGACGTCGCGGGGCGTAGCCTCTCGTCCGTGGCACGCGCGACCGCGTCAGTCGAGGATCTCAAGGAGGGCAACCTGCCGCCCGTGTGCGCCAAGACCGGCGAAGCCGCAGACGGATTCGCCACGATCGAGTTCACCTCGACGCCAGGCTGGACGTGGATCCTACTGCTGTTCGGGATCTTTCCGTTCTTGATCGCGCACTACTACGCGACGATCCGGGTGATGGGCCTCGTGCCCATGTCGGACGCCGCGCTTCGGCGGGGCAGATCGTTCACCTGGACCTATCGAGGGTTCCTCCTGCTCGGCGGGCTCGTGCTCCTTCTCGGCGTCTTCACCGGCCCCACGGTGGCCATGATCGGTGCTGGCACGTTGATCGCCGCGATCCTATTCACCCTCGTGGGGTGGCTGTTCGTGTGGCCGACCGGACAGGTGTCGGGCGAATGGGTCGTGATGTCCTTCGTGGACGAGCGATTCGCCACGGCGCTGGACCGCTGGTACAACCCCTGACCGGAAAGAGGAGAGCCACTCCGTCCGCGAGTTGGGGGATCTCCGCGGTCGCCCGCGAGCTGGACCTCACACCCCAAGCCGTCTCCGAACGCCTCCGCACGATCGAGCGCCGCCGCAAGTACGGGTAGGGGGGCGGTGGGGGAGTGCCCTGCCCGCTGCGATCTGGTTGACCTTTGGTTGACAACCACGCGCTACAGGCCGTCAGGCGGGGCACTAGGCCGTTGCTCCGAAGTCCCGAAACCGCAGGTAGATGGCACAGGCCGTCACTCGCCGTCATCCGCCGTCATGGCCTGGATGGGGTTGAGGGCCTAGTGCCCCTTACGGGGCGTGGGGGTTCAAATCCCCCCTCCGACACCAACCCGGGACGCCGAGAAGGCGGCGAGGCTTGGTGCCCGCCGCCTTCTCGTCCGGGGTTGACGCCCGCGAGACTTCCCCAATCCAGCGGGCGTCGGAGCGAGGCTACTCCGCCTCGCACCCCGACTCAACGACCATCGATGCAGTAGGCATCAGCGCCTCACGTCTCTGTCTGCCGTCGGTTCAGGACTCGCTCCGAGTCCCCGCCAGCGTCGGGACGTTCGACCGTTGGTGCCGCCGCCACGGAGAGGCAGGGTAGGTGTGGTGCCCAGCCTTCGTCGATCCCAGGGCGTGGTCGGCGAGCGGGCGGAAGGAGGCATCATGCGCCTCACGTGGCGAGATGCACTCGCAACGGTCTTCGTGCTGGCCGCAGCGGTCCTGTATCTGCTGTGGCTCGCCGAGATCGAGGTCCTCGGGATGTCGAGCCCCAGGGCGATCGGCGGAGTCGTCATGGGCCTCGGGTTGGCCGCTTCGGTCACCGCCGTCGTCTACGGCGTCGGCGCAGGTTTGATGCAGGCCTCGAAGGTCTACCTGGCGGTGACGTCGCTGATCGGGCTCAGTGCTCTGGTCGCCGGGATCATGGTGATCGTCGACGCGAGCGAGCCCATGCTGGCCGCGTTGGTGATCGCGACGGTCGTGTTATGGCTCGTGTCGACGGTGCGGCACGTGCTCATCTCAGGGCGCGAGATCAGGCACGCCCCGAGCGGGCCTGCGTTCGGGCATGCCGTCTAGGAGAACGGGTTGAACCAGGGAGGATCGATCATGAAGCGAGTCGTGGTGATCGCGTGCATCGGGCTGGCTGCCGCGTTCGTCCTGCGGCGTTTCGTCGCGGGGGGCGGAGAAGGCTGGGAAGCGAGGCTCGCGAAGATGCCGGACACGTCGCCGCCGAAATGGATGTTCTCGAACATCGCGGCGATCCGCGAGAACACGAACAAGATCCTGGAGAGGATGGACACGCCGATCGCCGGATGACCGGCTCCCACGTCACCGCGTTCGATCGGCGGCCGGCCCCGATGTCCCTGACAGGGGCCTTAGCCCCTGCGCCCTCGCTGGATCGCGGCGTCCCTGGCATCCCAGTACGCCCTGATCCTCTCGCGCTGCAGGCGACGGTGGGTCCGCACTTTGGCGCCGAGGACGCTCGAAGTCACGAACAGGGCGGCGGAGAACAGATACGGCATGGTTACCCTCCTTCGTATACCCATGCCTACGGACGAGGATGGGAACCGGTTCGCCGAGGTCTGGCTGTGCTCGGCGCGTCGTGGGCTCTGTGGGACCGACCGTCAGACCTGCCGCGGCGGACGCCTGCGCATCCCCAACGAAGGTGCCCGCAGCCCTTCTTCCTGGACCGGGACCACGCTGATGCTCGGCGCGTACGCCTGCGGCTGCGGTGTGCTCGGCTGGGTGAACAGCCACCGCACCGCGTCGAGGGGGAGTGGGTCCACGGCGTAGGCGTTCAGCAGCGATGCCTGCACCTCGACCGCGTCCGCGCCGGTCGGTCGGGTGCGGCGGCCGTCCTGGAGCTGGATCCCTCCGCGGTGCTTGGCGCAGAGCGCGTAGGCGCACCCTTGGAAGACGTGGACCGTGACGGGAAGCCCTGGGCCGGGCTCGAACCATGCGCACATCGCGCACACGAGCCGCAGGCGTGAGGGGTAGGCGTGCTCGGCGCGCCACCCGCGATCATGCTCCACCACCGTGCCCCACAGCGCGACGGTGCCGACGACGGTCGGGGGCGGCCACGCGGGCCTCGGGCGAGGGAACAGCTCGAGCGACCGCCCGGCGTGGATGCCGCAGGAGCACCCGGGGTCGGGCGCCCGGTGGCGGCCCGATCCCAGGCGGAGCAACGCCGGGACGGTGCAGATCGGCGTCGACGGCGCGCATCGGCTCCCAGACGTCGCCGCCCGAGCCGGCGGGGAGCAGCCGAGGCGCGGAGAGGTCCTCGCCGAGGTTCCAGATCCGCCAGCCCTCGATCGCCTCGTCGGTTCGAGCAGAGGGGAGGTGGTCGCGGGGCACCCAACCATCGTGCGACCAGGCGGCGATTCCGGCAAGGCGACCCGGCGCACGGCACCAGTACGCCGGGACCTTCGTCCGGGCGGCGGTGTCCTCGTAGGTCTACGCTCGACATGGAGGCGAGTCGATGGATACGGAGCTCATCCCGGAGCGGCCGACCCAAGCGCACGTCGCCGAGGTCGACCCCGACACCGCGCACATCGAGAGTGCGCACCTGCTCGCTGAGGAGGCGGCCCCCAGGCTCGAGGCATGCGGTTTCACCCAGGAGCAGATCCTTGCCTGGGCGAAAGCATTCCTTGTCTCTGAGAGCTCTGGTTGCGTGGACTGCTTCGTCGAGTGGATCGCGGAGCGGGAACACTGCCCGAACCCGTAGCGTCACGCGCGTTCGGCCGGTGTGGCCAGGCGGCCCGCGGGTTGCGGGTCGTGGGACCCCGGCCCTGAACTTCGTGCCGTCGCACGCTCGGGACGCGGACATCTGAGGGGAGGAGTCGGGCGTGGGGCTCACCGTCGGCTTGCCGCGCATGGTCGAGCACCCCGGCGAGCGCCGAGACCTCCTGCCGCGCTTCGTGCATCGACTCGTTCAGCTGGGGGCAGACGAAGTCGTCCTCGAAGACGGCTACGGCAGCGATCTCGCGATCGCGCCCGAGGTCTACCTCCACGAGCAACCACGTGTCCGGGCCGCGGGCGCGACCGAGGTGCTGGCGCAAGACGTCGTGCTCGTGCTGCGCTGTCCCGGACCGGGGCGGCTGGAGCAACTACGGCCGGGGTCGATCCTCCTGTCGATGCTGCACTTCTCGACCCGGCCGGCCCGCAACGCCTTCCTCGAGGACCGGAAGGTCCGCGCGATCAGCTTGGACTCGGTCGTCGACGATCACGGGCGGCGGCTCGTCGAGAACCTCGAGCTCACCGCGTGGACCGGCGTCGCGCAGGCCTTCCGCCAGCTCTCGTTGGGGTGGGGGTGGTTCGCGGTGCCGACGCGCCAACCCGTGCACGTCACGATCCTCGGGTCGGGCGCCCTGGGCGGGCACGCGATGCACGCCGCGACGCGCTACGGCGACCAGGAGGTGCGCGATGCGCTGCACCGGGCCGGCGTGCCCGGCGTCGAGGTGGCGGTCGCCGACCACGACCTGTCGTGGCACGAGGGCTACATGCTCGGTCGGCTGCGCGCGACCGACATCCTCGTCGACGCGACGTTCCGCGCCGACCCTTCGATCCCCGCCGTGCCCAACGCGTGGCTCGAGGCGCTCCCTGCCCACGCGGTCCTCCTCGACCTGGCGGCCGACCCGTACGACCGGTCCACGACGCCGCCGGGCGTCAAGGGCATCGAGGGTGTGCCTCACGGGTCGCTCGATCATCACGTCTTCCTCCCCGACGATCCCGCGTGGGCCGCCCTGTCTGACGTGGTGGACACCACGAACCGCCGGACCGCGCTCTCGTGCGACGCCTGGCCGGGGCTCCGGCCGCGGGACAGCATGGAGCGCTACGGCGAGCAGCTCGAAGGCGTCATGGAGATCGTGCTCGGCGTCCCGATCGACGCATGGGATCGCCGCAGCCCGCACGACCGCGAGCGCGCCGTTGCTCGCGCTGAGTGGCAACGATGGCGGGAGGGACACGGATGATGCTGAGCGTTGGGTTCCCACGGATGCACAAGGAAGCGAGCGAGCGGCGCGACTACCTCCCGCCCCTCGTCGGCGCGGCGGCCGCGCTCGGTCTCGACGTGGTCGTCGAGACCGGGATCGGCTCGGGCATGGGCCTGCGCGACGCCGACTACAGGAGCCTGTCGCCGCAGATCCGTGTCGGCACGAACGCGGATGCGTTCGGGTGTGACGTCGTGGTCACCCTGCGCTCGCCCGAGAACGAAGAGTTCGCGAAGCTCCGCCGCGGGGCCACGCTCGTGTCGATGCTGCACTTCCCGACGCGTCCTGCACGGGTCGCCGAGCTGACGCGCCTGGGGATCGAGGGGATCGCCCTGGACTGCATCCGCGACGAGAGCGGCACCCGTCTGGTCGTGAACGCGTCGGCGGTCGCGTGGAACGGGGTCGAGGCCGCCTTCGATGCCCTCGAGTCCACGTGGCCTGCGCTGCAGTCGCCTGAGCGCGGGCTGGTCGAGGTGCTGGTGCTCGGCGCCGGCGCGATCGGCCGCCACGCCGTGGACGCCGCCACGAAGCTCGGCAGCTGGGCGCGCCGCGACAGCTACATGGCGATGGGCTACCCGGGCGTGATGGTCCGCTGCGTCGGCCGCAACGTCACGGCCGACGCCCGCCTGATGCGCGCCCTGTTCCGCAGCACCGACGTGTTGGTCGACGCGACGCAGCGCGACGACACATGGCGACCGCTCGTGCCGAACGCCTGGATCGAGGACCTGCCGCGGCACGCCGTCGTCTGCGACCTCGTCGTGGACCCCTACCTGCCCGATGCCGACCCACCGACCGTGCGCAGCATCGAGGGGATCCCGCGGGGCAACCTCGACAAGTTCGTCTTCGCGCCGGCCGATCGCGATTGGTGCGACACGATCCCGCCCGGGGTCCCCACCCGGCATCGCCGCCTCACGGCGACGTGCTACTCGTGGCCCGGGGTGCGGCCTCGCGAGTGCATGGAGCTGTACGGGGCCCAGCTGACGCCCCTGCTCGAGTGCCTGCTGGCGCGCGGCGGCGCCGCCCGCCTGCGACCGAACGGGACGTCGCAGGAACGATCGCTCCTGCGCGGGTACCTGCCGGCCTGGCTCGAGGAGTCGGCCCGTGCCGTTCCCACCCCCACGTCCCCCCGCGTCGTACTATCTGCACCGTGAGCTGACGAACCGTCCTCGTGGCCCGCCGATCCGCCAGGCGTGTGTTGCCGTCGTCGAGGAGGTTCTTGCGTTGCCCCCCTTCCGCTCACGAGTCGTCGTCCACCCCCCCGGAGCCGCCGCATGAGCACGCTCGAGGTCCACGACCTCACCGTGGAGGTCGCCGGACGTCCGGTCCTCGAAGGGCTCGACCTCGCGCTGCGGCCGGGCGACAAGGTGGGGGTCGTCGGGCGCAACGGGGCGGGGAAGACGAGCACGCTGAAGGTGCTCGCGGGGGAGGAGGAGCCGGCGACCGGTACGGTGGTGCACCGAGGCGCCGTCGGGTACCTGCGGCAGGACCCTCGTCAGCACCGCGCCGAGGACGAGCACACCGGCCTCGAACACGTGCTCTCGGCCCGCGGGGTCGTCGATCTCGCGCGACGGCTCGAGAAGGCCCGGATCCAGCTCGAGGAGTCGCACAGCGAACGCAACGTCGCGCGGTTCGCACGCCTCGAGGACGAGTACAACCGGCTAGGCGGCTACCAGGCCGAGTCCGAGGTGCGTGCGATCGCGGCTGGCCTGGGCTTGCCGCAGGACCGCCTGCTGCTCCCGGTCAAGGCGCTCTCGGGCGGGGAGCGCCGGCGGCTGGAGCTCACCCGGATCCTGTTCGGCGGATCGGACCTCCTGCTGCTGGACGAGCCGACGAACCATCTGGACGTCGACGCCAAGGTGTGGCTGATGAAGTTCCTCGCGTCCTACCGTGGCGCGTTGCTCGTCGTGAGCCACGACCTCGCGCTCCTCGATGCGTCGATCACGCGGATCCTCCACCTTGACGAGGACGGCGTCGTCGAGTACCGAGGGACCTATTCGCAGTACCGGGAGTCGCGCCGCCGCGACGAGGAACGCCTGACGAGGCTCGCTGAGCGTCAGTCGCAGGAGATCAAGCGGCTCAAGACCCTGGCGGACTCGATGCGCCACCAGACGGCCAAGCGGGCCCGGGTGGCGAAGTCGCTCGACAGCCGGGTCGCGAAGCTGCAGGCGCGGAAGGTCGAGGGGCCGGCGCACGAGCGGACCGTCCGTTTCCGGTTCCCGCCGCCTCCGCACTGCGGGCGGAGCGTGCTCGTCGCCGAGGGACTGTCGAAGTCCTACGGCGGCCCGCCGGTGTTCGAGGATGTGTCGTTCGACCTCGGCCGCGGCGAGCGGCTGCTCGTGCTCGGGCTGAACGGCGCGGGCAAGACGAGCCTGCTGCGGATCCTCACCGAACAGACACCGGCGGACGCGGGGGAGTTCCGCTACGGCCACGGGGTCGAGGTGGGGTACTACGCACAGGAACACGAGGGTCTGCGCGACGGCGTCGAGGTGCTCACGCACATGCGCGAGGCCTCGCTCGCCGACGATCAGGCGCTGCGGACGCTGCTCGGGATGTTCGGGCTGCACGGCGACGTGGCCTTCCAGGACGCGGGCACGCTCTCGGGCGGGGAGAAGACGAAGCTCGCGCTCGCCCAACTCGTCGCGGGGCGGAAGAACCTCTTGCTGCTCGACGAGCCGACGAACAACCTCGATCCGCCCTCGCGCACGGCGATCGCCGAGGCGCTGCAGGGGTGGCCGGGCGCGATGCTGCTCGTCACGCACGACGCCGAGTTCGTCGAGGCGCTCGCCCCCGAGCGCGTGTTGATGATGCCCGACGGCACCCTCGACTACTGGAGCGACGAGTACCTGGACCTGGTGGCGCTCGCCTGAGCCTGCGTGTTGCGCCTATCCTTCGCGCAGCCGAGCCAAGGAGCAGTCGTGAGCACGAACGGATCCGCCGACCTCGTCTTCCTTTCCGGTGCCGTCTACACGGTGGACGCGGCCCGACGCTGGGCGCAGGCGGTCGCGGTCCGCGACGGCCGGATCGTCGCCGTGGGCACCGACGGCGAGGTCCGCGATCTCGTCGGCTCCGGCACCGAGGTGGTCGACCTCGCGGGAAGGATGCTCCTGCCCGGGTTCCAGGATGCCCACGTCCATCCGGTATCCGGCGGGGTCGACATGCTCCAGTGCGACCTGCACGACCTCGGCACGAAGGACGAGTACCTCGCCGCGATCGCGGAGCACGCGAGGTCGCACCCCGAGGAGGAGTGGATCCTCGGCGGCGGGTGGGCGCAGGACGCCTTCCCGCGCGGCTGTCCGGACCGCGACGACCTCGACGCGATCGTGTCGGACCGGCCCGTCTTCCTGCCGAACCGCGACGGCCACAGCGCCTGGGTGAACTCCAGGGCCCTCGAGCTCGGCGGTGTCGACCGTGACACGCCAGACCCCGAGGACGGCCGGATCGAACGCCGGGGCGACGGTGAACCGCAGGGCACGTTGCACGAAGGCGCCGGCGACCTCGTGTCGCGGCACATCCCGGCGCTCACGACCGAGCAGGTGGCCGAGGGTCTGCGCAAGGGACAGGAGTACCTGCACTCGCTCGGGATCACCGCATGGCAAGACGCGATCGTCGACACCGGCGGTAGCTTCGGCAACTTCGACGCGTACCTCGACGCCGCGCGCGAGGGCTCGCTGACGGCGCGGGTGGTCGGTGCGCTCTGGTGGGATCGCAACCGAGGCCTTGAGCAGATCGAGGACATCGTCGCGCTCCGCGACGGCGGCGCGGCCGGACGGTTCGCGGCGACCTCGGTCAAGATCATGCAGGACGGGGTCTGCGAGAACTTCACGGCCGCCACGCTCACGCCCTACCTCGACGAGCACGGCCACCCCACGGCCAACAGCGGCATCTCGTTCGTCGACCCCGACCTGTTGAAGGAGGCCGTGACCCGCCTGGACGCGCTGGGGTTCCAGGTGCACTTCCACGCGCTCGCCGACCGGGCGGTCCGCGAGGCGCTCGACGCGATCGAGGCGGCCCTGCGGGCGAACGGCCGCGCGGACCTGCGCCACCACCTCGCCCACATCCAGATCGTCCACCCGGACGACGTGCAGCGGTTCCGGACGCTCGGGGCCGTCGCGAACGCGCAGCCGCTGTGGGCGGCGCACGAAGCCCAGATGGACGAGCTCACGATCCCGTTCCTCGGCGAGCCGCGCTGGACCTGGCAGTACCCGTTCGCGAGCCTCGTGCGCGCGGGAGCGACGCTCGCGATGGGCAGCGACTGGTCGGTCTCGAGCCCCGACCCCCTCGAGGAGATCCACGTCGCGGTGAACCGCGTGATGCCGCCCTCCTACCCCTACCGGACGGGGACGACCGACGTCTTCCTGCCCGACGAACGGCTCGACCTCGCGACCTCGATCGCGGCGTTCACGATGGGCTCGGCCTACGTGAACCACCTCGACGAGCAGACCGGTTCGATCGAGGTTGGCAAGCAGGCCGACCTCGCCGTGATCGACCGCGACCTGTTCGCGCATCCCGCTGCGGAGATCGGCGACGCGCGATGCCTGCAGACCTACGTCGCTGGCGAGCGCGTCTACGCGGCTACCGACGCGTAGGAGCGATCAGCCCGTCGAGGGCGAGCGGTGCGTCGCGGCCCACACGCGGACGTTCTCGACGTGGGCCCGCTCCTGAGCCCCGTGCTCGCACGACAACGGGTCATCACACGGAGGGTTGCCCTCCATCGTGAAGAAGTTGAAGCGGCAATCCGGGCAGAACACGTCCAGCTCCTCGGGCAGGTACGGGCAGTCCCCGTAGCTGCAGCTCCGCCTGCCGTCGCCGGTCTGCAGGTCATAGCCGCATCCCGGGCATTGCGTGAAGCCTTCCCACCTGGCCATGTCCGCCTCCGGTCCGCAGGTACCTCACGATGATGCCCCGGGGTCGCGTCCGCAAGTAGGGCGAAGGTCCCGGGTCCGAGGGTGCCGCCCGGCCCGCCGAACCCGCTCCTTCGCCGCGTCGAATGGGTCAAGAACACCATGCACACCGGAGGCTTCCGCATGCAGAGGATCGTGGTCGGGCTGGCCGCCCTCGCGTTCGCGACCACGGCCTGCTCGGTCGATCTGGGCTCCGGACGGAACGACGGGTCGGCCACGGCCTTCTCGACGCCTGCGGGTCAAGAGGAGCCCCTGACCAAGGTCGTGGCGCAGGCGCTGCCCGCCGTCGTGAACGTCACCACCGACCTGTTTCAGGCGGGACCGCTCGGCAACCTCCAGCCCGGGCAGGGTGTCGGGACCGGCTTCATCGTGCGCCCGGACGGCGTGATCGTCACGAACTGCCACGTCGTGGAGGGGGCGTCGCGGATCACGGTCTTCACCTCGGCCGCGCAGCCCACGAAGTACGACGCCCGCGTGATCGGCGGCGACTGCCTGCACGACGTCGCCGTGCTCAAGGTCGACGCAACGGACCTGCCGACGGTGCCGCTCGGGCGCTCGTCGTCGTTACGGCTCGGTCAACAGGTCGTCGCGATCGGCTACGCTCTCGCGCTGCAGGGTGGGCCGACCGTCACGGCCGGGATCGTCTCCGCGCTCGATCGCAGCATCAAGGCGAGCGACCCCGGATGCGACGTGTGCAAGAACGGCGTCCGCGACTACACGAACGTGATCCAGACCGACGCCGCGATCAACCACGGCAACTCGGGAGGACCCCTGCTCGACATGCTGGGCCAGGTCGTCGGGATCAACACCGCGGGGGCCGACACGGCGCAGAACATCGGGTTCGCGATCATGATCGACTCGGTCGACGCGACGATCTCCCAGGCCATCAGCGACCCGCTCGCGCCCGCCCCCTACCTCGGGGTCTCGACCCAGACGGTGAATGCCGCGATGAGCTTCCAGCTCGGGCTCTCCGTCGACCACGGCGCCTACGTCGTGGCGACCACCACCGGCGGCCCGGCGGCCAAGGCCGGGATCGCGCAGGGCGACGTGATCGTGTCGCTCGGCGGCACGACGGTGACCACGGCCGACGACCTCGCGACGATCCTGCGAGGGATGCGGCCCGGCCAGCACGTCCCCGTCGAGGTCGTCGAGGCGGGCGGCGGTCGGCGTACGGTCGACGTGACGCTGGGGACGCGGCCGATCCCGGCGCAGCTGCCCTGACCCGTCGCAGCCGAGAGGGGTTGCGCTAGCCTGGACCAGGATGAGGGTCAGGCTCCGCAATCCCGACCGCGAGGTCGACGTCTCAGGCGGTCGTCTCCTGCAGGAGGTGCTCGCCGAGCTCGACGTGAACCCCGACACGGTCCTCGTCATCCGCGACGGCGAGCTGATCACGCGCGAGACGCGGGTCGGCGAGGAGGACGCGCTCGAGATCCGGCCCGTGATCTCCGGAGGCGCTCCGCGGTGAAGTGCACGCGCTGCAAGGCCCCCGCGGTGATCGAGGTGCGCCGCCACAACGCCGCCTACTGCAAGGACTGCTTCCTCACCGTCTTCACGAACGCGGTGCAGCGGGTCGTCCAGCACGACCGGATGTTCGATCCCGAGCAGCGCGTGCTGGTCGCGGTCTCCGGCGGCAAGGATTCGCTCGCGCTCTGGGACGTCTTGCTGCGCCTCGGCTACCAGGTCGACGGTCTGTACCTCGGCCTCGGGATCGGCGAGTACTCGGACCGCTCCGGCGAGGTCACCCGCGCGTTCGCCGAGGAGCGGGAGGCGACCCTGCGCGTGGTCGACCTGGCAGGCGAGCACGGCTTCGACATCCCGACCGCGGGGCGCAAGGGAGCGCGCTCCACCTGCGCGGTCTGCGGCCTGTCGAAGCGCTACGTCTTCAACAAGGCGGCGCTCGAGGGCGGCTACGACGTGATCGCGACCGGCCACAACCTCGACGACGAGGCCGCGACGTTGCTCGGGAACACGCTGCGGTGGAACACCGAGTACATCGCACGTCAGTCGCCCGTGCTCCCGGCGAAGGAGGGCATGGTCAAGAAGGTCAAGCCGTTGCACCGCCTGTCGGAGCTCGAGACGGCCGCCTACGCGTTCCTGCGGGGGATCGACTACGTGGTGGAGGAGTGCCCGCTCGTCGCCGGCAACACCCAGCTCCGCTACAAGGAGGCGATGAACGCGATCGAAGGTCGCTCGCCCGGCACGAAGGCCCAGTTCTTCCTCGGCTACCTCGAGCGCGGGATGCCGTTGTTCGCGAAAGAGGACGCGGCCGTGCTCTCCCCCTGCCGGCGGTGCGGCCAGCCCACCACCGGCACCTACTGCGCGTTCTGCCGGGCGCGCGCACAGATCCTCGGGGAGCGTCTGGAGCCGCCGGCCGACCGCCAGGTGATCGAAGAGCTCGCCGAGGAGGTCCTGCCCGAGGAGCTCTACGGCGTGGCGGCGGAGTCCGGATGAGCGAGCCATTCGCACCCGACGAGCGCGTCCTGCTCGTGGACCAGCGCGGTCGCACCTATGTGTTCACCCTGCAGCGCGCGGGGACCTACCACACGCATTCGGGGACGCTCCCGCACGACGCGCTCCTGGACCATCCCGAGGGCACGCGCGTGGAAACCTCGAAGGGGATGGTCTTCACGGCGTTCCGCCCGCGGTTCGCCGACTTCGCGCTGAAGATGAAGCGCGGCGCGCAGGTCGTCTACCCGAAGGATCTCGGCCCCATCCTGATCGACGCCGACGTGTTCCCGGGAGCGCGCGTGCTGGAGGCGGGGACCGGCTCGGGCGCGCTCACGATCGCGCTCTGCCGGGCGGTCGGCCCCGACGGCAGGGTCGTCTCCTACGAGGTTCGCGAGGAGCATCTCGCCCAGGCAACCTCGAACCTCAAGGCGTTCTTCGGCGGTCTGCCGGACCGGCTCGACCTGCGCGCGGGCGACATCGCCGGCGTCGCCGAGGGCAGCGAGCGCTTCGATCGGTGCGTGCTCGACCTTCCAGAGCCGTGGGCGCCGCTCGGCGCGTTGCGCCGGGTCCTGGAGCCCGGCGGCGTCCTCTGCGCCTACCTGCCTACCACGATCCAGGTGCAACAGCTGGTGCTCGAGCTTGCGCCGCAAGGGTTCCTGCACATCGAGACGTTCGAGATCTTGCGGCGCGGATGGCACGTAGCGGAGCGAAGCGTCCGCCCCGACCACCGGATGGTGGGGCACACGGGCTTCCTCACCATAGCGAGACGCACAGCCTGACCCCCGAAAAGTTGACCGGAGGTCCTAAGCCTTCCGGTCGTCGTTGCCGTAGATATGGGGCAGGTCGGCCCGAAACGTCCCGGATGCACGAGAGCGTCGGGAGGCGGGTATACAGTCGGCGCACCCGCCGAGGAGGTGACCCGATGAGCGGCGAAGAGCAGGTCGAGCGGTACGAGGAGCACGTGCACGAGCTCCAGTCGCAGGTCAAGTTCCTCGAGGAGGAGGTGGGGCTCCTGCGCCGCCGGCTCACGAACGCCCCGCGCCAGGTGACGATCCTCGAGGAGAAGCTCGTCGAGACGCGCGAGCAACTCGCCAAGGCGATGGGCCAGAACCAGAAGCTCGCCGACGCGCTCCGCGGTGAGAAGGAGCGGATCGAGGCGCTCGCCGCCGAGGTCGAGAAGCTGAGCCAGCCGCCGGCCACCTACGGCGTGTACCTGCGGACGAACGACGACGACTCGATCGACGTCGTCACGGCAGGACGCAAGATGCGCGTGCTCGCGGCGCCCGACGTCGACGTCGCGGCTGCGGCCCCCGGGAGCCAGGTGGTGCTGAACGAGTCGCTGAACGTCGTGGAGATCCTCGGGCACGACGGAGCCGGCGAGGTCGTCAAGGTCAAGGATCGTCTCGGCGAGGATCGCGTCCTCGTGTTCGGCAGGGGAGACGAGGAGCACGTGGCGTTCCTCGCGGGCGCCCTGCTCGAGCACGGCGTGCGGGCCGGCGACAACGTGCTCTTCGACCCGCGCTCGGTCGTGGTCACCGAGCTGCTGCCGAAGGAGGAGGTCGAGGAGCTCGTCCTGGAGGAGATCCCCGACGTCACCTACGAGGACATCGGCGGTCTCGAGGGTCAGATCGAGGGCATCCGCGACGCGGTCGAGCTGCCGTTCCTGTACGCGGAGCTGTTCCACGAGCACGAGCTGGAGCCACCGAAGGGCGTCTTGCTCTACGGTCCCCCCGGCTGCGGGAAGACGCTGATCGCGAAGGCGGTCGCCAAGTCACTCGCCGACAAGGTGCGCGAGCGCACCGGCCGAGACGACGCCCGCTCGTACTTCCTCAACGTGAAAGGCCCCGAGCTCCTCAACAAGTACGTGGGCGAGACCGAGCGGCAGATCCGCGAGATCTTCCAGCGCGCGAAGGAGCGGAGCGAAGAGGGCCTCCCGGTGATCGTCTTCTTCGACGAGATGGACTCGATCTTCCGCACGCGCGGCACCGGCATCTCGAGCGATGTGGAGTCGACGATCGTCCCGCAGTTGCTGTCCGAGCTCGACGGCGTCGAGACCCTCAAGAACGTGATCGTGATCGGCGCCTCCAACCGCGAGGACCTGATCGATCCCGCGATCCTGCGGCCGGGTCGTCTCGACGTGAAGATCAAGATCGAGCGCCCGGACGCCCCGCAGGCAGCCGACATCATGAGCAAGTACCTCCACCCGAGCGTGCCGATCCACCCCGACGAGGTCGAGCGCTACGGCGGCGACGTCCAGGCAGCCTGCCGACGGATGATCGAGAAGACCGTCGACCGGATGTACGCGCCGAGCGACGAGAACCGGTTCCTCGAGGTCACCTACGCGAGCGGAGACAAGGAGATCCTGTACTTCAAGGACTTCAACTCCGGCGCGATGATCGAGAACATCGTACGCCGTGCGAAGAAGGACGCGATCAAGCGGTTCCTCTCGACGGGGGAGAAGGGCATCAAAGGCGAGGATCTCTTCACCGCGATCCGCGACGAGTTCAAGGAGAACGAGGACCTCCCGAACACCACGAACCCCGACGACTGGGCGCGGATCTCGGGCAAGAAGGGCGAGCGGATCGTCTACGTGCGCACGCTGCTCGGGGCCGACGGCGAGGGCCGTCAGGTCGAGCGCGTGAACGCGGGTCAGTACCTGTAAGGTGGCCCGATGGCCATCCCGAAGGTCATCGGGACCGAGACCGAATACGGCATCGCGGCGGCGGGGAACCCCGACTTCAACCCGGTGCTTTCTTCGTCGCTGCTGATCTCCGCCTACGCGGGGAGCCTGCGACGGATCCGCTGGGACTACGAGGACGAGTCCCCGTTGCGCGATGCGCGCGGGTTCGAGCCGCTCCCGGCTCGGGAGGTCTCCGACGAGGATCTCGGGCTCGCGAACGTGATCCTGCCCAACGGCGCCCGGTACTACGTCGACCACGCGCACCCCGAGTACTCGACCCCGGAGTGTCTGAGCCCGCGCGAGCTCGTGATCCACGACAAGGCCGGCGAGCGGATCGTGGAGCGTTCGCTCCAGGTCGTCGCTCAGGAGATGCCGAACGCCCCGTCGCTGTCGCTCTACAAGAACAACAGCGACGGCAAGGGCAACTCCTACGGCACGCACGAGAACTACCTCGTCGACCGCGCGGTGCCCTTCGGCGACATCGTCCGCGACCTGACCCCGTTCTTCGTGTCGCGCCAGGTCTTCACCGGGGCCGGCAAGGTCGGCGTCGAATCGCAGTGGGAGGATCGGAGCCGCACGCCGTACCAGCTCTCGCAGCGCGCGGACTTCTTCGAGACGGAGGTCGGGCTCGAGACCACCCTGAAGCGTCCCATCATCAACACCCGCGACGAGCCGCACGCCGATCCCGAGCGGTACCGGCGCCTGCATGTGATCGTGGGCGACGCGAACCTGTGCGAGGTCGCGCAGTTCCTGAAGCTGGGGACCACCGCCCTCGTGCTCAAGATGATCGAGGACGCCTTCCTGCCCGACTTCACGCTCGTCAACCCGGTCGCCGCGATCAAGGCCGTCTCCCACGACGTGACCCTGCAGGTGCCGATCGAGCTCACCGACGGGCGCAAGCTGACCGCGGTGCAGCTGCAGTGGGAGTACCTCGAGCTCGCCAGGAAGTACGTCGACCGCGAGGACGATACCCCGGACAACCACGAGGTCGTCGACCGCTGGGACGCCACGTTGAGCGCCCTGGAGGACGACCCGATGTCGCTCGTCCGCCAGCTCGACTGGGTGGCCAAGCGCCGGATCCTCGAGGGCTATCGCGAGCGCGACGGCCTGGCCTGGAACGACCCGAAGCTCCGCGCGATCGACCTGCAGTACCACGACGTCCGACGCGATAAGGGGCTGTATCACCGGCTGGAACGTGCCGGGAAGGTCGAGCGCCTCACGACCGACGAGGAAGTCGAGCGGGCGATCATGGACCCCCCCGAGGACACCCGCGCGTACTTCCGCGGGCGCTGCATCGGGAAGTTCCCCGACGCGATCGCGGCGGCGTCGTGGGATTCGCTGATCCTCGACACGGGACGCGACGCGCTGCAGCGGGTGCCGATGCGGGAGCCGCTGCGGGGCACGCGAGCCCACGTCGAGGCCCTCCTGGACGCGTGCGACGACGTCGGGACGCTGGTCGACCGGCTCCAAGGCTGAAGACGCCACTTCCCGGGCCCTGGCGCGCCCGCGGGATAGAATCCCTGTCCGGGAAAGGAGCACCTCGTGCCCGAGCAGGAACAGAAGCGGATCCAGAAGAAGGCCGGCGGCGCCGGCGACGACGACGCCGGTCAGGTCCAGTCGTCCTCGAAAGCCTCCGAGCTCAAGGACGAGATGGACGAGATCCTCGACGAGATCGACTCCGTCTTGGAGGAGAACGCCGAGGAGTTCGTGAAGTCCTACGTCCAGAAGGGCGGGGAGTGACCGAGCGGCTGGAACTGCCCCTCGCGGGGACCCAGTTCGGCGCGAGCCCGAGCTTCGTCGAACTGATCGCGCGTGAGCGCCCCGAGGCGCTGCCCCCGGCGCTCACCGAACGGATCGCCGACCTGCAGGTCCCGCACGGCACCACGGTGCTCGGGCTGCGCTACGCCGACGGCATGATCATGGCCGGTGACCGTCGCGCGACGGCCGGCAACCTGATCGCCGACCAGAAGATCCGCAAGGTGTTCGCCGCCGACGACTACTCCGCGATCGCGATCGCCGGCGCGGCCGGACAGGCCGGCGAGCTCGTGAAGCTCTTCCAGCTCGAGCTCGAGCACTACGAGAAGATCACCGGGGACCGACTCTCCTTGGAGGGCAAGGCGAACCGGCTCGCGCAGATGATCCGGGGCAACTTCCCGATGGCCTTGCAGGGGCTGGTCGTGGTCCCGCTGTTCGGCGGGTTCGACGAGCGCCGAGGTCAGGGCCGGATCTTCTACTACGACGCGACGGGCGGGCGCTGGGAGGAAGACGACTTCCAGACGACGGGGTCGGGCGGGCAGCCGGCCAAGAACTCGCTCAAGAAGCGATGGAAGCCGGGACTGGACCGTGACACCGCGATCCGCGTGGCGGTGGAGGCGTTGATCGACGCGGCGGAGGACGACGCGGCGACCGGTGGGCCGGACACGGTCCGGCGGCTGTACCCGATCGTGATGACGGTGACCGGCGCCGGAGCCGACGAGGTGCCCGAGGAGCAGGTGGCGACGGCGGTCGAGGCTGTGTTCGCCGAGCGGGAGGGGACCGGCTGATGGCCTTCATGCCGTACGTCGCGCCCGAGCAGCTGATGAAGGATCGCTCGGAGTACGCGCACAAGGGCATCGCGCGCGGACGGTCGGTGATCGCGATCGAGTACGCGGACGGCCTGCTGTTCATCGCGGAGAACCCCAGCGCGACGCTGCACAAGATCAGCGAGGTCTACGACCAGATCGCGTTCGCCGGGGTGGGCAAGTACAGCGAGTTCGAGGAGCTCCGGATCGCCGGGATCCGTCTGGCCGATGTGCGCGGCTACCAGTACGGGCGCGAGGACGTGAAGGCCCGCGATCTCGCGAACGCCTACTCGCAGGCGCTGTCGACGATCTTCACGCAGCAGATGAAGCCCTACGAGATCGAGATCCTGGTCGGGGAGGTCGACGGGGAGGTCGACGGCTCCTCGATCTACCACGTCCTGTTCGACGGCTCGGTCTCCGACGAGCAGGGCTTCATCGGGATGGGCGGGCACTCCGACGATCTGAACGAGCTGTTGAAGGACCGCTACGTGACGGGCTGGGACCTGCCGACCGCGGTCCGCAGCGCCGTGGAGGCGCTCAGTTCCGTGCCCGAGCGCCGCGAGATCGCGCACGACCAGATCGAGGCCGGCATCCTCGACCGCACCCGCTCGGCCCGTCGGAAGTTCCGCCGCCTGAGCGCCGAGGAGCTGGAGGGCATCCTGCGCACCTGAACGGGGACGAGCCGCGCATGCGGCTCCCGCCGTTCGCGGCCCCCCCGGCCTACACTCGATCGCGTGGACCGCAGGATCTACGGGCTCGAGAACGAGTACGGCGTCACCTGCACGTTCCGCGGACAGCGGCGCCTGTCGCCCGACGAGGTCGCCCGCTACCTCTTCCGCCGGGTCGTCCACTGGGGGCGGTCGTCCAACGTCTTCCTCGAGAACGGCGCGCGCCTGTACCTCGACGTCGGCTCGCACCCCGAGTACGCCACCCCCGAGTGCGACGACGTTCGCGAGCTGGTCGCCCACGACAAGGCGGGGGAGCGGATCCTCGAGCATCTGCTGAGCGCGGCGGAGATCCGCCTGCATGAGGAAGGGATCTCCGGCGACGTCTACCTGTTCAAGAACAACACGGACTCGGCGGGCAACTCCTACGGCTGCCACGAGAACTACCTCGTCGCGCGTCACGGGGAGTTCGCGCGGATGGCCGACGTCTTGATCCCGTTCTTCGTGACCCGGCAGATCTGGTGCGGCGCGGGCAAGGTCCTGCACGGTCCGCGCGGCGCTCAATACTGCATCGCCCAACGCGCCGAGCACATCTGGGAAGGCGTGTCGAGCGCGACGACGCGAAGCCGCCCGATCATCAACACCCGCGACGAGCCGCACGCCGATGCCGAGCGCTACCGGCGACTGCACGTGATCGTCGGCGACTCGAACATGAGCGAGTGGACCACCTTCATGAAGGTCGGGATCACCGACCTGGTGCTGCGGATGGTCGAGTCGAACGCGGTGATGCGCGACCTCTCGCTCGAGAACCCGATCCGCGCGATCCGCGAGATCAGCCACGACACGACCTGCACCCGGAAGGTCCGCCTCAGCAACGGACGCGAGCTCACAGCCCTCGAGATGCAGAGCGAGTACTTCGAGAAGACGGCGCGGTTCGTCGAGCGCCGAGGCACGGACGAGACGTCCGCGCTGCTGCTCGCCGAATGGGGTGCGGCCCTGGACGCGCTGCGGGACGGCGACCCCGAACGGCTCGTCCGCAAGGTCGACTGGGTCACGAAGCGCGTGATGATCGAGCGCTACATGTCCAAGCACGACCTCCCGCTCTCCTCGCCGAAGGTGGCCTTGCTCGACCTCGCCTACCACGACGTCAACCGGGCGCGCGGTCTCTACTACGTGCTCGAGCGGGCCGGCAAGGTCGATCGCCTCGTCGACGACGAGCGGGTCGAGGTGGCGATGCGCGAGCCGCCGCAGACCACTCGCGCGAAGCTCCGCGGCGATTTCATCCGCGAGGCCAAGGCCAAGCGTCGTGACTACACGGTCGACTGGGTACACCTCAAGCTCAACGACCAGGCGCAGCGGACCGTGCTGTGCAAGGATCCGTTCCGAAGCGTCGACGAGCGCGTCGAACAGCTGATCGCGCATATGTGAGGCTCACCCGTAGCGGCGGATCAGTCCTTCGATGAACGGGTTCAGCACGTCGTGCAGGTGCCCGTAGATCGAACAGTGCCCCATCCCCTCGAACAGGTGCAGCTCCGCGTTCGAGGCGAGCTCCGCGACGCGAGCTTGGTCCTGCGGCGGCGCCTGCACGTCCTCCTGTCCGGCGATCACGTGCATCGGCACGTCGCACGAGCCGAGCGCAGCCGTCTGGTCGAACCGCAGACACATCTCCCATTGCGGGATCAGGGACTCCTCGTTCGTCCCGGACTCCATCCACGCGAGGAGGTCCTCCTTGATCCGCGCCCAGATCGCCGGGTCGCCGAGGGCACGCGCCGGATACAGCATCGAGGCGTAGTGGACGGCGCCCATCAGCCCGTCGAGCCGTCCGCCCGCTTCGCGGAACGCGATCTCCGCCGCCTGGTAGTCCCAGGCCCAGCCGGCGCTGTTGGCTCCGGTCCCGAGCACCACGGCGCAGCGGACCAGCTCGGGATGATCGATGCAGACCTGTTGCGCGATCAGCGAACCCATCGACAGCCCGACGAGCGCGACCGGCGGCTCGCAGACGCCCCGGATCAGCTCCGCCGTGTCGCGGGCGAACGCCTCGATCGGCCACGGGGTCGGGACCTCGCAGACCGTAGCGCCGACCCCGCGGTTGTCGAACGTGGTGCTGCGGAAACCGGCGCGCGTGAAATGCGGGATCTGATAGCGATGCCACCGCGCGCCGACGTCGCCGCCGCCGGCGACCCACACGACGTCGGGCCCGTCGCCGAACCGTTCGTAGTGCATCGTGGCCTGCGAGCCCTTGAACGTGGGCACCCTGCTGCTCCTTCCTCCGTCTCAGTCCTCGTTCGCGACGCGCCAGCGCCGGTTCGCGGCGGCAAGTCTGCCCGCGAGGACGCCGGCCGCCCCGGCCGCGAGCTGACCGAGGGTCGCGTGTTCGGCGGGTGCGCCCGGGTGAGCGAAGGCCGGGATCGGATCGACCTCCAGGACCTGGTGGCGCTCCAGGAGGGCCAGCGGGGCCAGCAGATCGCGGACCTCGCCGCGCGCCGGTGGGTCGAGCGAGGGCACCGCGACGTGGACGTCGACGTCGCATCCCGCCAGGAAAGACGACAAGGCCTCCGGGTCGTCGAGCGGAGGGACCGCGAGCGGGCGGCCGCCGAGCAGCCGAGCCGTGAGGGCGACCGGGACGCCGCCGCCCTCCATGAGCACCACGTCCACGCCCTCGCGGACCGCGACGAGGAGCTGCAAGCCGAGCGACGGCGCGTCCCCGGGGAGGATCAGCGATCGTCGGGACGCCGCCGGCCCGCAGCGCGCCGGCCCGGGCGAGCTCGGTATCGCGATCGTCGGGGAGCACCACGACCGGCGTAAGGGCGAGGCCCCGAGGTCCCGCGGGATCGGGCGCCTCGCGCGGCCACGGGCCGAGGAGCACGACCTCGTGGCGGACCTGCACCCCGACGTCGATCGTGGTGGTCGCGAGGACGACGTCGGTCCCCGGCGCGAGCGTCCCGACCGGCACGGGTGCGATCGTCCGCGTCTCGCCGTCGAGGGTCCGCACCACGGTTCCCGCCGGCTCCGCGCTCGCCAGCGTGCCGCGCGGATAGCGGATCACGCGCTTGCCCGGTCGGTCGCCATGCCACCGCTATGATGCCGAACGATGGCGGGCGATGACGCGATGGAGCCGCTCGAGCGGCTGCTGAACCTCGTCACGCTGCTCCTGGAGACCCCTACGCCGCTGACGTTCGAGGACATCCGCGCGAAGCTCGACGCCTACCGCGGCGACAACGTCGAGTCGGCGAAGCGGAAGTTCGAACGCGACAAGGACGTGCTCCGCGAGTACGGCGTGCCGCTCGTGATGGTCGACACGGACGTGTGGGCGGTGGAGCAGGGCTACCGGATCCCGAAGGATCAGTACTACCTGCCCGAGATCGCGTTCGAAGCCGACGAGATCGCGGCGCTCTTCGTCGCGGCGCAGAGCGGCACCGAGGAGACGGCCGCCGGCCAGGGGGTGCGCAAGCTCCTGTACGGGGCCGACGGCGGGACGCTCACGGGCCTCGCAGGAGGGCCGTTGGTGGCCGGCTCGGATGCCGAGGGGGGGCTGGTGATGGCCGCCGCAGGCGCCGCCGACGCACGCCGGCGGGTGCGGTTCGCGTATCGCAACGCGCAAGGGGATCTGTCGGCCCGAGACGTCGACGCCTACGGCGCCGTCTTCCGCGGTGGTCACTGGTACCTCGTGGGCCACGATCACGAGCGCGACCAGGTTCGCGCGTTCCGGCTCTCGCGCTTCGCCTCGGGCCTGGAGGTCGTGGGAGAGGGCTCGGCACCCCCCGAGGGGTTCCGCGCCGCCGACCACGTGCAAGCTGGACCGTGGGTCGCGAGCGGCGACGAGCGGGCCACCGTGGCGTTCACGCCGGAGGCCGCCGTGCTGGCCGAGGGCTCGCTCGCGGGCGCGGTGCGCGAGCGCACGGAGGCCGACGGCCACGTCGTCCTGTCGATCCCGATCGCCGACGACGCCGTGCTCGCCGGATCGCTGCTGCAGTTCGGGCCCGACGCGCGGGTCCTGGATCCGCCGTCGCTGCGCGACGAGATCGTCCGCCGCCTCCGGGAGAGCGCGGGTGCCTGAGGCGCGCCGTCGCAGTGGCACCACGGCCGAGCGGCTCGGCCGGATGCTCGTGATCACCCCGTACCTCGTCCAGCACCCCGGGACGACCGTGCACGAGATCTGCCGCCTGTTCGACGTCGCGGAGAAGGACCTCCGTCGCGACCTCGAGCTGCTGTTCATGTCCGGCCGCCCGCCCTACGGCCCCGGGGACCTGATCGATGTCGAGGTGGACGACGATGACGCGATCTGGGTGTCGATGGCCGACCAGTTCGCACGGCCGCTTCGCCTGACGCGCCAGGAGGCCCTCGCGGTCCACCTGAACGCCACCGAACTGCTCGCGACCCCCGGGATGCCCGAGGCGCCTGTGCTCCGCCGCGCGGTCGAGAAGCTCCGGACGTCGCTGGGGGACGCACCCGGCATCGAGGCGATCGAGGCCGGCGTGGCGCCCCCGCTCCTCGACGAGCTCCGCGACGCCGCCGCCGCTCGACAACGGCTCCGGATCGACTACGTCGCGGCGTCGACCGGAGAACGCGGCTGGCGGACGATCGAGCCGGAGTCGGTGTTCGCGAGCACCGGGAACTGGTACGTCGTGGCGTGGGACCTCGACGCAGACGGCGAGCGCCTGTTCCGGGCGGACCGGGTCGTCGCGATAGAGCCGACGGAGGTGACCTTCGCGGCGCGCGGGCTCGAGGGTGCCGGGCGGCCGCTGTACGCGCCGACAGAAGCGGACGTGGCGATCAGGCTCCGCCTGTACCCCGCGGCCCGCTGGGTCGCCGAGTACTACGTGACCACCGACGCTGCCGAGCGCGGCGACGGCACGCTGGACGTCACGCTTCCGGCGAAGCAGCTCGCGTGGGCCGCCAGGCTCGCCCTGCGGCTCGGCGCCGACGCGGAGATCCTCGACCCCCCGGAGCTCGCCGAGCGCGTCCGCGAGCTCGCCCGTGAGACCCTCGCGGCCTACGGGGTCTGAGGCCTGCGGCGAGGCCATAGACCCGGAACCGGGTACTCAAGCCGTTCGGAGGGGCCGCCGATGCTTCGGGTTGAGATGACCACCATCCGGACGACCTGTCCTCGCTGCGGCGAGGTGGACATGGGCCCCGAGGCGATCTCGCTGTCGGTCCGCTCGAACGGCCGCGAGGGCAGCTACCGGTTCACCTGCCCGAGCTGCGAGGACGACGTGGAGAAGCGCGCCGACCGCAAGATCGTGGCGCTCCTGGTGTCGGCCGGGGTGGACGTGGAGCCGGATCAGGAGCAGGTGGGGTTGTTCACCGACGTGTTCGAAGAGGAGGACCAGCGACGCGACCTCCCGTCGGGGCCCGCGTTCACGGTGGACGACCTGATCGAGTTCCACTACCTGCTGCAGGACGACGCGTCGATCCGCGAGTTCCTGGCCAGCAGCGGCGGCGTCTGAAGGTTCCCTCCGCGGTAGCATCCCCGCGTGGGGACCTGGCTCATCGTCTGGCTCATCGCCTCGTTGACGACGATGGTGGCGCTCGTCGCCTTCGTCGCGGCCCTCGTGCGCCACGGCCTCGTCGTGGGCCGGAGCGCCCAGCGGATGCAGGCGGAGATCGCGCCGCTCGCCGAGGAGATCTCCCGCGAGACCGCGGAGCAGCAGCAGAGGCTCTCGACGCTGAAGGTGCCCGGCCGGCGCTCGGGTCGGGCGTGACGGGGGGCCTGGTGCGGGAGATCGGGTCATGCTGAACGTCGGCCCGTGGGAGCTGATGGTCATCCTGCTGATCGCGCTGATCGTGGTCGGCCCGCAGAAGCTGCCGGAGCTGTCGCGTCAGATCGGCAAGGGGCTGCGCGAGTTCAAGCGGGTCCAAGACGAGGTCAAGGACATGGTCACGTTCGACCTGTTCTCCGAACCGGAGCCGCAGCGACCCGCGCCGAGCTCCACACCCTCGCCCCCGAGCACCACGAGCACCACGGGCACCACGAGCACCACGAGCACCACGAGCGTACCCGGGGTGCATCGGACGCCGCGCCCCGCCCCGGTCGCCCCGGTCGAGGACGTGAGCCCCGGCGAGGGCGGCGCGCCGGCGCAGGGCCACGACGCCACCGCAGACGAGCCCTCGTCGTCGGCCGAGTAGCGGAACGTCGGCGATGAGACTCCTCCCGCACCACAAGACCGAAGCCGAGCGCACCGGCTCGATGACGTTGGTCGAGCATCTGCAGGAGCTCCGGTACCGGATGGTGATCTGCCTGTACGCGATCGCGGTAGGCGCCGTCGTCGGATGGTTCCTCTACGACCGCGCGCTGCACCTGGCGCTGAACCCGTTCTGCGAGTGGGTGCAGGCCCTGCCGAAGGACCAGCGGCCCCCGACCGGCTGCCGGCTCACGTACACCGGGCTCCTGGACTCGATGCTGATCAAGCTCAAGGTGGTGGCCTTCGTCGGCCTGTTGGTCTCACTTCCGGTGCTGCTCTACCAACTGTGGGCGTTCATCGTGCCCGGGCTCACGAGCAGGGAGAAGAAGTACTCCATCCCGTTCATCGTCTCCTCGGTCGCCCTGTTCGGTCTGGGTGTGGTCTTCGCGATCGTCACCTTGCCGAAGGCGCTCAACTTCCTGCTGGGGTTCGGCGGCGCCAACTTCGTGCCGCTGATCACCGGGAAGTCCTACCTGTCGTTCGTGGTGCTCGTCGCGATCGCGTTCGGTGTGTCGTTCCTGTTCCCGGTGGTCCTCGTGTTCCTCGAGCTCGTCGGGGTCCTGTCCACCAGGGTCCTGCGCAACGTCCGTCGCTGGGCGATCCTAGGGATCGCGATCTTCGCGGCCGTGATCACGCCGAGCTCGGACCCGTACACGATGCTGGCCATGATGATCCCGATGGTGTTGTTCTACGAGGCGGCTATCATCATCGGCCGCATGCTCAAACGCTGAACGAGGCGCACGATGGCGATCAAAGGCAAGGGGAAGACGAAGAGCCGGCAGCAGGCGCGGGCGCCACGCCGCGCTCCCGTGGCGGTCAAGCCGCCGCTCTTCGCGCGGCGCTGGGTGCAGCTCACCGTCGCCTTCCTGGTGGGCATGGGACTCGTGTGGTTCCTGGTCTGGGTGACGAACGGGATCCGCGAGTCCCGCCGCAGCGACCAGGCCGCGACGACCGCCACCGAGCAGAAGGGCGCCCTGCAGCGATGGCAGGCCCTGGTCGAGCAGCAGGTCGGCACGGTCGGACAGCTCCAGCAGCAAGGAGTGCCACCCACGATCTCCCCGCAGGTGGCCGCCGCCGGCGCGGCGCTCGCGGCCGGCAAGCCGGTCACGACGACCGCCGCCGACCTCAAGAGCTCGGCGGCCGCGCTCCAGAGGGCCGCGAAGGCGATGACGTCGTTCAACCTGTCGACCACGATCCGCGGCAAGGGGTACACGGTCGACCAGGCCGACGCGATCCTCACCGCGCAGACGCACCTCACCGACGCCCTGCAGACCTACCAACAGGCGGCGTTGCTGGCCGCGCTCGCCGTCGACTCGACCGATCCCGCGCTGCAGGAAGAGCTGGGCGCCCGCGTGCAGGCACTCACGGCGACGGCCAACGCCGAGCTCCAGGAGGGCTGGCGCCTGTACACGAACGCCCTGTCCGACGTGGGGTTGCTGTCCGGTTCCGTGCAGAGCTCCGGGAACACGGGCAGCGTGCCGACCGGACTCGGCGGGTAGCCGGGGCGCGAGGCGCGGGTGGCGATGGCCCACGTCGTGGTCCTCGCGAACCCGACCGCGGGCCGCGGCAAGGCCGGCGGCATGATCGGCAAGGTCGACCGCGCGCTGCACGGGACCGGCGTCCCGCATCAGATCCGGGTCACCGAGTCGGGTCCGGACCTGGAGGCGCAGGCGCGGCGCGCCGCCGAGGAAGGCGCCGAGATCGTCGCCGTGCTCGGGGGCGACGGTTCGGTCGGGCTCGCTGCGAACGGGCTGATCGGGACCGATGCGACGCTCGCGGTGCTCCCGTCGGGGACGGCCGACGACTTCGCGCACGCGCTCGGGGTGCGCTCGATCGCGGGCGCAGCCAAGGCGATCGCGGAGGGCAACGCGGCCAGGATCGACGTCGTGCGCGTCACCACGGGCGCCGAGCGGCGCCACTTCGTGAACATCGCGGGCTGCGGGTTCGACTCCGAGGTGAACGAGGCGGCGAACGCGATGGGCCGTACGTTCGGTGCGACCGGCACGTACGTCGCCGCTCTGTTGCGGACGCTGTCGCGGTTCTCGCCCGCCACGTTCCGGATCGAGCTCGACGACGAGGTGGTCGAGGGACCCCATATGCTGGTCGTCGTGGGCAACGCGATCAGCTACGGCGGCGGCATGAAGGTCACGCCGTTCGCGTCGATCGTCGACGGCCTCCTCGACGTGTGTCTGCTGCAGGCGCTCTCGAAGCCCGCGTTCCTGCGTGCGTTCCCCAAGGTCTTCCGCGGCACGCACGTCACCCACCCCGCCGTCCGGATGCACCGGGCGAAACGCGTCAAGGTCGAGGCCGACCGGCGCGTGATGGTCTACGCCGACGGTGAGCGCGTCGGCCCCGCGCCGGCAGTGTTCGAGGTCGTGCCGGAGGCCGTGTCCGTGATCCTCGGCCCGAATGCGAAGGCGGTGCGATGAGCGACACGATCTTGCTGGTGCATGCGTTCCCGGTGGACGCTCGGATGTGGGACGCACAGGTGGAGGAGCTCGGGGAGGCCGTCCTCACCGTCGACCTGCCCGGTTTCGGCGGCGCCGACCCCGTCACGAGCGGCGTGATGTCGATGCGCCGGGCCGCCGACCGCTGCGTCGCCGCGCTCGACGCGGCCGGGGCCGAGCGGGCCGTGGTCTGCGGCTTGTCGATGGGCGGCTACGTGGCGTTCGAACTGTGGCGAACGGCGCGCGAGCGGATCGCCGGGCTGGTCTTGGCCAACACCAAAGCGGAGGCCGACACGGACGAGGGCGCCCAGGGACGCAGGTCGCTGGCGGCCCGGCTGGAGCAGGAAGGCAACGTGCTGGTCGCCTCGCCGCCGCCGCTGCTCTCGGTCGACGCTCCCGAGCACCTGTGGGACCAGGTCCGTGCGTGGATCGCCGATCAGCCCGCGAGCTCGATCGCGGCGGCGGCACTGGGGATGGCCGAGCGGCCCGACTCCACACCCGACCTCGCGGGGATCGACGTGCCGACCCTGGTGATCACGTCGGACGGCGACACCTTGATCCCGGCCGACGTGACGCGCGGGATCGCCGACGCCGTCCCGGGCGCCGAGCTCGCCACGCTCGAGCGAGCGGGCCACCTGTCGAACCTGGAGCGCCCGGAAGGGTTCACCGACCTGCTGCGGGACCACGCCGCGCGGTGCGGCATCGCGGTGTGAGCAGACGCCACCCATAGACTGGTCCGCGTGACCGACACCTCCCCGCAGGACTTCGCGTCGCGCTACCCGTTCCCCCTGGACGGGTTCCAGCTCGACGCCGTCGACGCGCTGTCGCGCGGGATGTCCGTGCTCGTCGCCGCGCCGACCGGCAGCGGGAAGACCGTCGTCGCCGAGTACGCCGTCGAACGGGCCCTGGACGGCGGCCGCAAGTGCTTCTACACGACTCCGCTGAAGGCGCTGTCGAACCAGAAGTACGGCGACCTCGTCGCGCAGCACGGACCGCATCGGGTGGGTCTGTTGACCGGCGACAACTCGATCAACGGCGACGCGCCGATCGTCGTGATGACCACCGAGGTGCTGCGCAACATGCTGTACGAGCGCAGCGACACCCTCGAGGGCCTGCGATCGGTGGTGATGGACGAGGTCCACTACCTGCAGGACCCCTACCGAGGCGCGGTGTGGGAGGAGGTGTTCGATCCACCTCCCGCGCTCGGTGAGCGTCGTGTGCCTGTCGGCGACGATCTCCAACGCCGAGGAGTTCGGGGAATGGATCGGGACGCTCCGCGGCGAGACCCGCGTGGTGATCGAAGAGAAGCGCCCGGTCCCGCTCGAGCACCACTACCTGATCGGCCGACAGCTGCACCCGATGCACGTCGAGCAGGACGGCGTCTTGTTGCCGAACCCCCACGTCGTCTCGCTCGACCAGCAGGAGCTGCGGGTGCGCTCGTACGGACGCCGCGGCAACGGGCGCCCGCAGCACGAACGCCGAGGACGTCCGCGCGAGGGCCATCGCGGCATCTACGTGCCCCGTCGCGAGGAAGTGGTGGAGGTCCTCGCCCAGGAAGGGATGCTGCCGGCGATCTACTTCGTGTTCAGCCGCGCGGGGTGTGACAAGAGCGTTCGGTGGCTCCGCGACGCCGGGATCCGCCTCACCACGCGCGAGGAAGCCGAGCGGATCCGCAAGGTGGCCGAGGGTCGAGCGGCGTGGATCGACGACGAGGACCTGATGGCGCTCGGGTTCGTCGACTTCCTCGACGGCCTCACCGCCGGGATCGCCGCGCATCACGCCGGGATGCTCCCGGCGTTCAAGGAGACGGTCGAGACCCTGTTCGCCGAGGGGCTCGTGAAGGTCGTCTTCGCGACCGAGACACTGTCGCTCGGGATCAACATGCCCGCGAAGACGGTCGTGCTGGAGGACCTGTGGAAGTTCCAGGGGGAGCGGCACGAGCTCCTGACTCCGGGCGAGTACACGCAGCTGACGGGCCGGGCGGGCAGACGCGGCATCGACCCCCTGGGACACGCGGTGGTCGTGTACCAGCGACAGGTGCCGTTCGAACGCGTGGCCGGGCTCGCGGCCACGCGCACCTACGACCTCACCTCGTCGTTCCGGCCTTCGTACAACATGGCGGTGAACCTCGTCCGCAACTACACCCGCGAGCAGGCCCACCAGCTCTTGAACTCCTCGTTCGCGCAGTTCCTCGCCGACCGCGGGGTCGTGGCCCTCGAGCGGGCCCGCGAACGCGACCGGGAGGCTCTGGAGGGATACCGCAAGAACCTGGTCTGCCACCTCGGCGACTTCGAGGAGTACTGGGATCTGCTGCGCAGGGCCCGGCAGCTCCGCGACGAGGACCGGCGCGGGCGCGAGGCCGCGCGGGGCGAGGCCGTCCGCTCTGCCGTGGCGTCACTCAAGCCGGGTGAGGTGATCCATGTGCCGCGGACGAAACGGCGCGGGCTCGCCGTGGTCCTCGCGATCCGCGACGGCAAGCCCACGGTGCTCTCGGAGGACCGCTCGTCATTCCGCCTTTCCGCGAAGGACTTCGAGGAGCCCCCCGCGGTGCTCACCAGGATCGCGCTGCCGCGCTCGGGGAGCGCTCGTAGCGCGCGGTACCGCCGCGACGTCGCGTCCACGCTCGTCTCACTGCACGTGAAGCCACCGAAGCCGTCAAGGCAGCGCGCCGGCGACCCGAAGGTGGAGAAGGAGGCGTCCCGGCTCGAGACCGGCGCCAGAGCTCACCCGTGCCACGGCTGCCCCGAGCGCGCCAAACACGAGCGGTGGGCCGAGCGCGCCGACGCCCTCGAACGCCAGCTCGCCGGGGTCGAGCGGCGGATCCGGGTCCGGACGGAGACGCTGGCACGGCAGTTCGACCGGGTCCTCGGCGTGCTCGAAGACCTCGGCTACGTGGCCGACTGGCAGGTGACGGCGAAAGGCCGGCGCCTCGCGCGGATCTACGGAGAGGGCGACCTGCTCGTCGGAGAAGCGCTCGACGCGGGCGTGCTGGCGGATGTCTCGGCGGCCGAGGCCGCGGCGCTGCTGTCGGCGATGGTCTACGAGGCGCGTGAGCGCACCCCGCTGGCGACCCACATGCCCACAGTGCTGGCCGCCGAGCGATACGAGCGGCTGGAGCGGCTGTGGCGACAGGTCCGCCGGGCCGAGGACGCGCACCAGGTCCAGCTCTGCCGCGAGCTCGAGGGAGGGTTCGCCGGCCCCGTGTTCGACTGGGCGGAGGGCACGCCGCTCGAGGACGTCATGGACGAGACCGAGATGGCGCCGGGGGACTTCGTCCGCAACTGCAAACAGCTCGTGGACCTGCTTCGCCAGGTGGAGGAGGTGGCCGAGCCCGCCGACGCTGAGGTCGTGCGCCAGGCGCGAGCGGCGGTCCTGCGCGGCGTGATCGCGTATACCGGCGTGTAGGCTCACCGGCCGATGGTCACGAGCACCTTCGGTCCGCTCGCCGTGATCGCCGACCCGCGCGCCGGCGAGGGCACCGTCGGGCGGGCACTCCCGGCGGTCCAACGGGCGCTCGCGGCCTCTGGGCTCGAGCATCGGTTCGTGGTGGCCGATTCCTCCGCGCAGGTCACGAGGCTGGTTGCCGAGGCCATGGACGAGGGGTACCGGTACGTGTGCGCCGTAGGGGACGACGCCACCGTCCAAGACGTGGTGAACGGCATGTTCCGCGACGGAACGCCGATCGTCGAGGAACCGGTGCTCGCGGTGATCCCCGCGGGCTCGGGCTGCGATCTGGTCAAGAGCTTCGGTCTGCCC
The DNA here is from genome assembly GCA_963710985.1 of uncultured Actinomycetes bacterium. GTDB lineage: Bacteria > Actinomycetota > UBA4738 > UBA4738 > HRBIN12 > AC-51. The sequence goes on from CAVQCI010000001.1 coordinate 445,198, forward strand.
GGCGACGTCGAGGAGTCCGCGACCCACCTGCTCGGCGACGTCACGTACGACTTCGACGTCATGAAGGTCGCCGTGACGACGCGGAGCGGGAGCGGCCGCACGATCCGTTACGCGCACAACGTGGCTGAGGTGGGGTTCCACGCCGCATCGTGGGCGCGGACGGCGAAGGCGCCTCGGTGGCTCGGCACCGCCCGCCGGTTCCTCGGGTTCTGGTCCGCCTACGCGACCGAGCGGGTCCGCGCCGTCCACCTCGAGACCGATACGAAGGCCCGCGACCTGCGCGCCTGGAGCGTGATCGTGGGGAACGCCCAGTTCGCCGACGGGGGCCTGCGGATGTCCCCGCGGTCCTTCCCGGGCGACGGCGTGCTCGACGCGCTCGTGTTCACCGGGCCGAAGTCCGACGCGTACCGGATGCTGCCGCGTCTGTTCCGCCATGGGGGCCACATCCCCGACGATGACGTCGCGGAGTTCCGGGCGAAGCTCAAGGTGAGCGTCGAAGCCGACCGTCCGATGCCGGTCGTCGCCGACGGCGTCTGGCTGGGCACGACCCCGGTCACGTTCCAGCTCCTGCCGAAGGCGATCCGGGTCAAGCTCTGAAGGGAGCCAGATGGACCGACATCTCGACCGCATGCGGCGGGCTGCCGACGAGGGCGCGGCGCAAGGGTTCGACGCCGTCGTGGTGGCGCCTTCGCCCGACCTCGCGTACCTCGCGGGGTACGATCCGATGCCGTTCGAACGCCCCACGCTGTTGATCCTGCGGCCCGACCACGACCCGGTGGTCCTCGTCCCCGAGCTCGAACGCTCGCTCGCGGCGGCCTCGCCGGCCGGCGGTCGGGCCGAGCTCATCGGGTGGGTCGATGGGGTGGAGCCCTACGCGGAGGCTGCCCGCCTCCTGCCGATGTCGGGCCGGATCGCGGTCGGGGACCGGATGTGGAGCGCGCACCTGCTGGGGCTGCAGGGCGTCCTGCCCGGCGCGAGCTTCGCCCCGGCCTCACCGGTGATCGGCCGGCTCCGGGCCGTCAAGGACGACGACGAGCTGGACGCCCTGCGGCGAGCCGGCGCAGCCGCCGACGCGACGTTCACCGACGTCCTGACGATGCCGTTCGCCGGAAGGCGCGAGGAGGAGGTCGCCGCCGACCTGGCCCGGCTCCTGGTCGAGCACGGGCACGAGCGGGCGGACTTCACGATCGTGGCGAGCGGACCGAACGCGGCCTCGCCCCACCACCAGCCCGGCACGCGGACGATCGAGCGCGGCGATGCGGTGGTCTTGGACTTCGGGGGCGCGCTCGACGGGTACTTCAGCGACACCACGCGGACCGTCGTGGTGGGGGAGATCCCGGCGGGGTTCGCGACCGTGTACGCCCTCGTGCAGGAAGCCCAGGCGGCCGCGGTGGACTTCGTCCGCCCGGGGATCGCGATCCAGGACGTCGACCGGGCTGCGCGGCGGGTGATCGTCGAGGGCGGCTTCGGCGAGCGGTTCATCCACCGCACCGGCCACGGGATCGGTCTCGAGGTGCACGAGCCGCCGTACGCGGTCGAGGGCGACGCCACGATCCTGGAGCCGGGGATGACCTTCAGCGTCGAGCCCGGGATCTACCTCGAGGGCAGGTTCGGCGTGCGGATCGAAGACATCGTCGCGGTCACGCCCGACGGCGTCGACCGCCTGAACCGCACGACCCACGACCTCCAGGTCGTCTGAGCCGGATCGTCCCCGACGGGGCTAGTCGCGGGGGCGGACCTTCGTACCCTCGGGGGTGTCCATGACCTCCAGGCCCATCGCCGACAGCTCGTCGCGGATCCGGTCGCTCGTCGCGTAGTCCTTCGCGGCGCGGGCTGCATCGCGCTCGGCGACGAGGGCCCGCATCGTCTCGTCCGGCTCCCAGGCGGCCAACGCCTCGCGCTCGAGGTCGAGACCGAGCACGTCGTCCCAGGAGGCAAGGAGGGCGTACTTCTCACCGTCGGGGACGTCCTGCGCGGAGACCAGCTCGTTCACGGTCGCGACGGCGCCGGGCAGATGGAGATCGGTCGCGACCGCCTGTCGGAAGCGCGCGTCGAACGCCTTCGCGGCATCGCCCAGCTCGCCAACCGCCGGCGCCCACTCGGCAATCCGGCGGCGCAGCTGCTTCACGCGCTGGTCTGCCGCCTCCATCGCCTCCCAAGTGAAGTCCATCTCGCTGCGGTACTGCGTCTGGAACGTGAGCCACCGGAACGAGAGCGGGTCGAGCCCGCGCTCTTCGAGCTCGTGCACGCGCACGACGTTGCCGGTCGACTTCGCGATCTTCTGCCCGGCCAGGCGCAGGTGTCCGCCGTGGACCCAGATCGAGACGACCTCGTGGCCGACCGCGCCCTCGGACTGTGCGATCTCGTCCTCGTGGTGGGGGAACCGCAGGTCGGTGCCTCCCGTGTGGATGTCGAAGCGCTCGCCCAGGTACTCCATCGACATCGCCGAGCACTCGACGTGCCAACCGGGGAAGCCGTCGCCCCACGGCGAAGGCCACTTCATTACCCGCCCGGGCCCCGCGGCCTTCCATAAGGCGAAGTCGGCGGGGTTGCGTTTCTGGGGGTCGGTCTCGAGGTCGCGGTGACCGGCCTTCAGGTTGTCCAGGGTGTTGCCCGAGAGCTTGCCGTAGCCGGGGAAGCTCGCGACGTCGTAGTAGACCGACCCGCTTTCCGTGACGTAGGCATGACCCTTGCCCAGGAGCGTCTCGGTGAGCGCCAGCATCTCCTCGATGTGCTCCGTCGCCTTCGGGTAGCGGTCCGCGGGACGGATCGCGAGCGCGGCCGCGTCGTCGAACACCGAGCGCGTGTACTTCTCGGCGATCTCATGCGGGGAGAGGCCCTCGTCCTCCATCGCGAGCAGCATCTTGTCGACGGCCTCGGGCGAGGACTCGTCGGTCATGTGGCCCACGTCGGTGATGTTCATGACCTGCGTCACCCGCAGGCCCTCGAACTCGAGCGCACGCCGGATCAGGTCGGCCAGCATGAAGGTCCGGAGGTTGCCGAGGTGCGCGTACCGGTACACGGTCGGCCCGCACGTGTACATCTTCACGTGACCGGGCTCGACCGGCACGACCTCCTCGACCGCGCGGGTCAAGCTGTTGAACAGACGCATCGGCGGCAAGGATAGCCGCCGATGGGCGTCCGGCTCAGTCCGCCGACGGCGGCTCGCGATCGGCCGCGTCGACCGGTGGATCCGCGACCTGGGCGACGGGCGGCACCGCGTGGGGAGTCACGGGCGGGGCGACCGTGGGCGCCGCCGTCGCAACCTCGACGGGCGGCGGCGGGATCGGCACCGGGATCACCGTGTCCAGGCTCCCGTGCTGCTTGTGCGCGCGCAGCGCCGCCTGGTGGTAGTTCTCGAGCATCTGGCGGAACCCGGGGTCCTGATAGGTCCGTCCGTCGACGGTCGGCCCCACCGTGCCCTGGATCACCGCGGCTATGTCGTCGCCCGTGACCGTGCGGTGCGTCTCGAGCGCATGCGCGACGGCGAGGACCTCCGCGCGGTTCTCCTCGAGCAGCTCCCACACACGGTCGTAGAGGTCCTGGAGCTTCGCCTCGACCTGCCGGCCGAACTGGCCGTCGAACAGCGTCCGGCTCCCGTCCTCGATCGGTTGGGCGCCGCGGATCGTGCCGAGCGAGACCGCGTGCGACGCGATCGTGTCGCCCATCGCGGTGAACCCGAGCATCGTGACCACCGCGCGCGTCGCGTTCTGCAGATCGCCACCGACCCCGACCGAGTTGTCGCCGTCGAAGAACATCCGCTCGCCGGCGAGCGACGCGAGGCTGCTCATCACGTCGATCTCGCGCTCGGACTTCCAGTCGAACATCTGGTCTTCCGGAGGGACGAACGACACGAGCCCGCCCACGTCGCCGCGGCGCTCGATCGTGGCGATGTCGATCACCGCGTTCAGCCGCAACCGGTACGAGGTGACCGCATGACACGCCTCGTGGACCGCGGTCGCATGCCGCTCGCGCTCGATGTACTCGAAGTCGTCGGGCACGCCGAGCTGCTTCACGTGCTTGGCCCGGATCACGTCGCGATAGGTGACGACGTCGCGGCCGTCGCGGATCGCGACCACGAGGCCCTCGTTCACGAAGTCCTTGATGCTCGCCCCGGTCGCGTAGGGCGTGATCGTGGCGAGCTTGTCCACCTGCTCATCGGTCAGCTCGTGCTTCACCTTCGCCAGGTAGTACTCGAACGTGGCCTTGCGACCGTCCTTCGTCGGGTACCCGACCTTGTACTGACGGTCGATCCGGCCCGGGCGCAGCATCGCCTGATCCAACGCCGAAGGCATGTTCGTCGCGAAGATGTGCAGGATCCGGTACTTGTGCGGCGGCTTCGGCTTCATCCCGAGCATCTTGCGGACCTTGTTCAGCAGCCCGCGGGGCTTCTCGAGCCCGGACATCTCCGACAGCAGCGCCTGCAGCGTGCCCATCCCGCCGCCGCCCATGCCCATGCCGGCGACGAACCGATCCGTCCCGCCCGCGGGCAGCGAGGTCTGCAGCGAGCCGAGGAGCACCTCGTCGCGAGCGGCGGGGGACAGGTAGGAGAGCCCGTTGCACGCCGGCGTGACGGTCCAGGGCGAGACCGCGCCCATCCCGCCCATCCCGCCGGTGAGCTGTCCGCGGTTGCCGAGCGAGTCCGCCTCGTCGAAGAAGACGATCACGCCGCCGTAGCGAAGCGCCAGACGGCGGAGCTTGCGGTACAGGCCCTTCACCTTGAGGATCCCGACGCCCATGAACATCTGGATGAACGCGCCCGGGTCGACGAACACGAACGGCCTGGCGGTCTCGCCGGCGACGGCCTGCGCCATCAGGGTCTTGCCGGTGCCGGGAGGCCCCCACAACAAGACGCCCCCGGGCACGTACCCGCCGCGCTCCTCGATCTCCTCCGGCGCCTCGAGGAAGATCATCGTCTCCCGCAGTCGCTCCAAGACGGCGTCTTGCCCCTTGACGTCGTCGAAGCGGGTCTCGATCTCGTCGGGCATGTACGTGTCGATCCCTCCACGCGACAGGAACCAGAACAGCCCGATGAACTGGAAGACGATGAAGAAGAACCCGAACGCGAGCTGGAACACGAACGGCAGGGCCGTGACGAGGCGTGCCGGCGCCTCGACGAGCCCGAGCCACACGGGCTCGGTGTGGAAGAGTCCGCCCCAGGAACGTGCTCAGCGCCAGCAGCACGATGAAGGCCTTGAACGCCCGCGCGACCCGCCAGCGCGTCCACTCGTCGATCCGCGACGAGGACTTGCGGGGCCGGCCGAAGACGCCCTTCTCCCAGAACCGGTAGTAGCCCTTCGAGTGCTCCTCGATGAAGTAGTGCACCTGGCGCACCAGCTCGATCGCGGCGAGCACGAGCACCCAGACGTAGTCGTGCAGGGCGATCCTGACCGCGTCGGAGAGCGGGCCGCCGAGGGGCTGCACGGTCGTCGTCCACACGATCGCGAGCCCGCTCAGCCAGATCAGGCCGAGGAGCAGCAGCAGCTTGATCCGGTCCCAGAACGACGACTTCACCCGTGTCTCGCGCTCGGACGGGCGCGGGCGCGAGGGTCGCGTGACCCCGGGCTCGAAGGCGAGGGACGTCCGCTTCTTCGTCATGAGAGCACCGTCCATGAGCTCACGGTCGACTCGATGTCGGCCTGGTGTTGGCTGTAGCACGTGGCGCTGCAGAGCACGGCCATGAAGTAGACGCGGTTCGTCGCAGCATCGAGGTAGGCGGTCTGGTCGACCTGCACGAAGGTCGGCGACAGGACCGAGACGCCCTGCCCGCCGAGAAGCGCGCTCTGCAGCTCCGACGGCGGCGAGCTGCTGCTGCTGCTGCTGGCGCTGCCGGACGACGCGGAGAGCGAGGCGAGTTCCGCCGCGCGGAACTGGAACACGAGGTGCACCCCCCGGAACCCGGACTTCACGATCGAGTCGTCGTAGGAGAGAACACGAGCGTCGCTCGCGTTCTGGATCAGCCGGTCGACGGGCAGCAGGAAGTTCCGCAGGTAGCTGATGCTCGCGGCGTCACGCTCGGTGAAGCTCAGCTGCTGCACGAGCGCGATCCCCTGAGGCTCGTTGGAGGTGAGCGAGCCCGCGCGGAGCAGATCCGTCGGCGAACCCTGCGGGTTCGCGTCGATCCCCACGAGCCACCGGATCGGGTCCGGGACGTTGGGCTGGGGACCCGACAGACCGAGCACGGCGTCCTTGTCGAAGGTCTGCCAGCCGTTCGGGACCCTGAACGCGGCTCGCACGTCCGTGTTGCGGACGTAGGTGTAGCCGGGAGAGGCACAGGACCCGGCCAGCAGGGCGAGGGTCACGCACGTGACGGGGAAGGCGAGCCGTGAGCGCATCGGCACATTATCGGCGCTCTTGCCGCGAACGGTAAGACAGATCAGGTGCGAAGCGACCGTCGTTCGAACGGGATCGACAGCGCGATCGTGGTGCGGGTCGCGACCCCGACCTTCTCCCGGAGGGTCCGGATCAGCTCCTCGAGCTCGCCCGTGGTGTGCGTGCGCACCTTCAGGATGTAGCTCGCCTCGCCGGCGACCGAATAGCAGTCCTCGACCTCTGGGAGCTCGGCGATCCGCTCGGGGAGATCGTCGGGCTGCTGCGGGTCCAGCGGCGTCGCGGCGATCAGGGCCGTCACCGACAACCCGAGCGCCTCCGGGTCGACCACCGCCCGGTAGCCGCGGATCACGCCGGCGTGCTCGAGCTTGCGGACCCGATCGTGCACCGCGCTCGCCGACAGACCGACCCGCTGCCCCACGTCGGCGTAGGTCGCGCGCGCGTCGTCCTGCAGCGCCGCGAGGATGTCGAGGTCCCGCTCGTCGAGCATCGCGTACATCGTAGGGGACCCGGGGCGCCGGGGCAGGGGACCGCGGCGGGGGAGAGGCCCGGGGGACGGGAAGTTCCCCCGCTCCGGGCATGGCGGAGCCCGTCGCGACATGGTGGGATGCAGCACCGGTCCCACCTCCCTCGGGCCGCCACGAGGGGGCAGATGCAGGCGATCGTGACCGGTGCGACCGTCCACGCGGCGGACAAGCCGGACGGCGGGGTGCGCTGGCTGACGGAGCTGTCCCCGGCCGACGAGCGACGGTACGCGCGGCTCGTCGGCCACGCGATCCCGAGCGCGCGCGCACCGGGCAGCGCCGATCTCGCCCCCGTCGGGTCCTCGGGCGCGGACCTGGCCGCGGCACGGCTGGCGTGGCGGGCCGAGATCCGGGCCCGAGCCGGGGCCCTGCGCGTCCCGGTCCTCGTCCGCAGCGACGTGCAGGCGTGCTACCCGTCGATCGGCACCGAGGCCCTGGGGTTCGGCCTCGCGCGCCTGGGGACGCCGGACGCCGACATCCGCAGGGTGCAGGCGTTCGTCGCGGCGATCCGAGCGCGGGGCACGCCCGGTCTGCCGATCGGACCTCGCCCGTCGGTGCGGCTCGCCGACGCGGTCCTGAGCATCGCGGACGAGGCCGTCCGCGCCACCGGGTCGTCGATCGTCCGCTGGGTCGACGATGTCGTCATGCTCGCCGAGGGGCCGCGGGCCGCCGGTCGCGCCCTCGACGCCTGGGACGCGGCCCTGGGCGAGCTCGGCTTGCGGCCGCACGAGGGCAAGACCTCCACGGCGCCGGGAGACGAGGGGTGGGCGAGGGCGATCGGGGCTGGCGCCTCCACGGCGCGCGGGAGGGGCATGGCAGGATAAGCGCGCTTTGAAGACCCTCTACCGCGCCGCACGCATCCACACGCTCGCTCACCCGCCGTCGGGCACCTGGCTGCTCGTCGACGGGCGGCATATCCAGCGTGTGGGCCTCGGTGAGCCGCCGCAGGCCGACCGGGTGGTGGACCTGCCCGGGGCGACGATCCTGCCGGGGTTCATCGACGCGCACGTCCACCTGACCTCGACCGGGCTGTCGCTGTCGAACCGCGACGTCGAGTCCGCGACGTCGAAGGCGGAGTTGCTCGCGCTCGCGCGCGGGCGCGCCGCGGCCGACCGTGAGCCGGTCGTGCTGCTGCAGGGCTTCGACGAGACCCGATGGGAGGACCCCGCGTTCCCCACCCTCGAGGAGCTCGACGCGATCACCGATCGGCCGCTCGTGCTGGCCCGGGCCGACGGGCACGTCGCGGTGGCGAACTCCGCCGCGCTGACGTTCGCACAGGCGCTCGACGCGCACGGGTGCGAGCGCGACGGCGAAGGACGTCCAACAGGTCGCGTGACCCAGGAGGCGAACCGCCGGGTCGGCCGGTGGGCCGCCGAGACGCGGACCGAGCACCGGATCGAGGAGCTGCAGCTGGAGGCGGCCGGTGTGGCGGCCTCGCGCGGGATGACGTCGCTGCACGAGATGGCGATGCCGGGCGAGCACGGCTTCCGCGACGTGGAGGTGTTCCTGCGTCACCGGAACAAGCTGCCGGTCGACGGCTTCGCGGTGGTGGCCACGATGGACGTCCCCCGCGCGGTCGAGCTCGGCCTGACCGCGATCGGGGGCGACCTCGCAGCCGACGGGTCGATCGGCGCCCGAACTGCCGCGCTGTCCGCTCCGTACGTGGACGGACCATCCCGCGGCGTGACCTACTACCACGAGGACGAGCTCGCCGGGTTCTTCCGCGACGGGCACGACGCGGGGCTCCAGGTGGGGATGCACGCGATCGGAGACCGCGCGATCGAACAGGTGCTGCGGGCCTGGGAGCGCGTCTACCGCTCGCTCGACTCGCGAGAGCGCAGGCACTTCCGGGCGCGCCGGCACCGGATCGAGCACGTCGAGTGCGCTAGCGCCGAACAGGTGGAACGGGCGGCGGCGCTGGGGCTGGCCGCGTCGGTCCAGCCGGCGTTCGACGCGTCCTGGGGGTTCCCCGGCGGGTTGTACGAGCGGGCGATCGGCGTCGAGCGGGCGTTCGCGATGAATCCCTTCCGCACGATGCTCGAGCGAGGCCTGGAGCTCGGTGCCGGCTCGGACGCGCCGGTCACCCCGCTCGACCCGTGGATCGCCGTGGCCGCTATGCAGCAGCATCACGACCCGGCGCAGCGCCTGTCACGGCTCGAGGCGGTCCGCGTCCACACCATGGGCAGCGCGCGTCTGGCCCATCACGAGGAGAAGAAGGGCGTGCTGGAGCCGGGTGTGCACGCCGACTTCGCGGCCTACGACGTGGACCCACTCGAGGCCGACGACGTCCGCGAGCTGCGGCCGATCCTCACCGTCTCGCTCGGGCGCGAGGTCTTCGCCGCCTGAGGCCGGTCTGCACGGGGTGTTTGTCACTCTTTCTGTGTCCCATGCCTTGACCGCCTCGGACGCGGGGCGATACCGTCCGCCTCGCGTCACCGCCCCGGCGGAGGCGCATGAGGATCCAAGAGGCTGAGTAGAGAACGCGGCGCCCCGGCGTCGCGGCCCCAAAGGTCTCTTGGGTCCTCAACCTTCCTCCTCCCTCTTCCCCGTCCTCCAACGCCCCGGCGCGTGCGACGTCGGCCGCCCGGGAATGGTTCGCTGGCGACCGGCGTTCCCGCTCGGGCAGGCGCCGTTGCATCCACGCGGGACGGGTGTAGGATGCGCGCGCCGCGGAAGGCCCCGAGGCACCCCCCGGAGGAGAACCATGACCACCGACGACATCGACGAGATCGACGAGACCCTGGACGAGGACGACGTCCTCCTCGAGGGAGACGAGGCCCTGGAGGACCTCGAACCTACGGCCGACGACATCGCGGAGTCCACCGTGACTCCCGAGCCCGGCCTGGGCGAGGTGGAGTCGATCCAGGACCTGCTCGCGAAGCAGGAGACGCGCGCCGAAGAGGAGGAGGCGGCCGACGAAGAGGAGGAGGCGGCGGCTGTCGCGACCCTCGCACGCGACGAGCGCCTCGAGCCCGCCGACAGCCGCGTCGTGCCGATGCAGGCGACGGAGTTCATGTGCAAGCGTTGCTTCCTCGTGAAGCATCGGAGCCAGCTCGCCGACAAGAAGAAGATGCTGTGCCGCGACTGCGCGTGATCCGCGTGATCGCGTGAACGTGCCACGATCCGTCCCGCTCCCCGTCGCGCTCGCTGCCGCGTTCGGGGGCGGGATCGTCTGTTCGCTGACCTTCCCGCCCGCCGAGCTGTGGCCCCTCGCGTTCGTGGCGGTGTTGCCGCTGCTGTGGGCCCTCCGCGATGCCCCGTTGCTCCGCCGGGCGGGACTCGGCCTCGTGTACGGGCTCGTGTCCTTCGGCATGACCCTGTACTGGATCGCCCGGTTCGGCGCGCTCGCGTGGAGCGCGCTGACCCTGATGCTCGCGCTGTCGATCGTCGTGTTCGCGGTCCTGCTGCCGCTCGTCACGCGGGCGGGCCGCCCGCTGCTCTCGGCGGTCGGGGCGGCCGCGCTGTGGACCGTGGTGGACGTCGCCCGCAGCGCCTGGCCGCTCGGCGGCTTCAGCTGGGGCGGCCTGGGCCTGTCCCAGGTGGACGACCGGACGCTGCTGCCGCTCGCGACGGTCGGCGGCGTGTGGGCGATCACGTTCGTGGTGGTCCTGGTCAACGCCTTGTTGCTCGAGACCATCATCGGCGGGGGAGGAGCGGGGCGGCGTGCCGGTCGCGTCGCGCTCGGAGCCGCGGTCGTGCTCGCCCCGGTCGCGATCGGGTTCTCGACCCCCTACGGCCGGTGGCTGGACGTCGCGGCGGTCCAGATCGACGTGCGCGTGCCGCCGGGCACGAGCTCGGTCGAGGAGGACAAGATCGTGGCGCAGCGCAACATCGCGCTGCATCGGACACTGGCGGGGGAGGGGACCCGGCCCGACCTCATCCTGTGGGGCGAGGGGGCGCTCGACCCCGGCGCCGAGGAGGACCCCGCGACGATGGCGGCGGTGAGGAGCGCGATCGGTTCGGTCGGCGTCCCGACGGCGATCGGTGCCGTGGTCAACGACCCCGACGGCAGCCAGCACACGAGCGAGCTCGTCTTCGACGGGCAGGGGCAGCTCGTGGACCGCTACGACAAGGTCCACCTCGTGCCCTTCGGCGAGTACGTGCCCTGGCGTCGGCGCCTCGACTTCATCTCGGCGATCCAGCAGATCCCGGTGGACCGTGTCCCAGGCCCGGCGATCCACACGATCACCGCCCCGGGCGTCCCGGCGTTCGGCACGCCGATCTGCTTCGAGAACGCCTTCCCGGTGATCCCGCGGACGATGGTGCGTGAGGGTGCCCGGTTCCTGGTCGTCCCGGTGAACAACGCCTCCTACGGCTTCACGGCGGCCTCCGACCAGCACCTGCAGATGAGCCGGATGCGCGCGGTCGAGACCGGGCGCTGGATCGTCGACGCTGCGGTGTCGGGCGTGAGCGCGTTCATCGCACCCTCCGGCGCCGTCACGGCCCGCACGGAGCTGTTCCAGACCACTATCCTTCGCAGCCGGATCCGAACGTCGTCCGTCCAGACGCTGTACGTGCGGCTGGGGGACTGGGTCCTGTGGCTCTCGCTTCTGCTTGCCGTGGGGATCGCGCTGACGCCTCGTCGCCGTGTGCGGACCCGGCCCGCGCCGGGTCCTCTGCCGGCGTCCCCGCGGACGCTCGTGATCATGCCCACCTACGACGAGTGCGCCACCGTCGGCGACGCCGTCAAGGGGGTCCTCGCCCGGCCCGAGGGCGTCGACGTCCTGGTCGTGGACGACTCCTCGCCCGACGGTACCGGCGAGATCGTCCGCACGCTCACCGTGGGCGAGCCGCGTCTGCGTCTGCTCGAACGCCCGGCCAAGTCGGGGCTGGCCACCGCCTACCTCGAAGGGTTCCGGATCGCCCTGGACGAGGGGTACGACCTCGCCGTCGAGATGGACAGCGACCTCTCGCACGCCCCCGACGAGCTCTCGCGGTTGCTTTCGGCGGCAACTCAACACGACCTCGTCGTGGGGAGTCGCTACGTGCCCGGTGGCGCCGTCACGAACTGGAGCAAGGTGCGTCTGTTGCTCAGCAAGGCCGGCAACGTCTACGCCCGGTGGATGGTGGGCGTGCCGATCCACGACGCCACCAGTGGCTACCGCGTGTACCGCCGGGAGGTCCTCGAGGCGCTGGTCGCCAGGCCGTTCGCGAGCGACGGCTACGGCTTCCAGATCGAGCTCGTGATGCGCACGGACCGGATGGGGTTCGACGTGGGCGAGGTGCCCATCACGTTCCGCGAACGAGAGTTCGGCGTGTCCAAGCTCTCGCGGCGGATCGTGGTGGAAGCGTTGTGGCTGCTGACCCGTTGGGGCGTCGAGCTGCGCCTGGGCCACGATCCGACAGGCTGAACGCGATCGCGGCGATCCTCGGGCTTGTGCCGATAACGGACATTATGGAACCTTAGCCGGAAGACGGACCACCAAGACCGCCCCCCTCGCGGGGCGCTGCGTGCGACACCCCTATCCGTGAGGCATGTTTCCGAGCCGTAGTGGGACCCCCACGGCTCGATCCCGCGCTCGGTGCTCGGCGTGGCGCCGGGGCCCGTCGGAAGATCGTCCTCGTGGTGCGCCCCGCGATCCGCCTCCTGGAGTCGGTCTCCCCCACCTCCGGCGTGGACGGGAGCGTTGTTCACCGGCCCCGACGCACGGCCCGAGTCTTCGAAAGGCAACCCCGCTGACCAGCGTGTTCGTCCCCAGACGGGTCCTTCCATGGTACTGCGCCCCGGGGAGGGTTCCGCCCAACGGACTACGCCGGGAGGTCGGTTGCAGGACAGGGCTATCGGCCAATGGCGTCCCCCGGTCGGCGCGCGTACCGTCTGAGGTGGTGACAGGACAAGAGGATGGCCAGAAGGCCGCCCGCATGTCCGCCGTGGTGCGGACAGGCGTCGTCCAGACGGGGGGTTCACGACATGGGTACACCAGGTAGGAACGGACCGGCGCGACGTGGGAGCGCGTCGCTGTTCGCGCTCCTGTTCCTGTTCGCGTTCGTGCTCGGCCAGGCCGGCATGTCGGCCATGGCCTCGGGCCCGACGCTGCAGATGGGGACCGCGAAGACCAAGACGTCCGCGCCGACATCCGGCGCGCGCGTGCAACAAGGAGCGAAGCTGCAGGCGCCGGTCCAGTCGGGGCTCGACGCAGGTGCGATCTCGCTCGACTTCATCGCTGCGGGGCCGTACACGTACGACCACAACACCGGTGTGGGCGGCGCCTTCAACGACCGCACCATCTCCAAGACCACCGGCGTGGTGGAGTCGCTGGAAGGGGGCGACTTCGCATGTGGTGACAAGGTCGTGTTCTTCACGCAGCTCGTGGCCGATCCCGGGGCCGGTAGCGGCGCCGTCGACCTGACCTACACCTACGACGGTCAGACCACCTCGGGTTCGCTGGTCGGGTTCGACGACCTGCTCTCCGCCTCGATCAACAGCCCGGACACCGGGAACAAGAACCTCAGTGGCAACGAGAGCGCGTCGATCCAGAGCGAGCAGTTCATCACCACCGGCAAGGACCGGCTCGAAACGACGATCCGCGTGAACGGCGTGGACGGCGGCGAGCACATCATCCTGCGGATGGTCGTTGAGCTCTACTGCGCGCCGAACCCGGGCAACGTGACCGGCAACATCCAGTCCACGCTCGACAGCGCGAAGGTCGTCGACGGGCAGACCATCAACTCGGGCGAGCAGACCATTCCGCTGAAGCAGGCCGGCAACATCCTGCTTCCCGGGCTGAACGTCCTGAAGACCTGCCCGGTCTCGGCGACGGTCGGCGACACGATCCAGTACGCGATCACGGTCGAGAACACGGGGTCGGATACCCTGAACAGCCTCGTGGTCAACGACCCGCTCCTGGGCGGGGACCTGAGCGGGTTCGGCACGTCGCTCGCCGCGGGCGCTTCGGTGACGAAGCAGTTCCCGTACACGCTGACCGCCTCGCCCGATCCGATCACGAACACCGTGACCGCGACGGCGACCGGACAGTCGTCGAACGCGAGCGTCACCGACAGCGCGGACTGCACCACCGACGTGCTGTTCCCCGACCTCAAGATCCAGAAGGTCGCCGACGCGTCGCCGGTGAGCGCCGGTGACACGATCGGCTACACGATCACCGTCAAGAACGACGGCGACGGTCTCGCCAAGGGCGTCGTGATGACCGACACCCTGCCCACCAACGCGGGTCTGAGCTGGAGCTTCGGCCAGGTCAGCGGCGGGTGGAGCTGTGCGATCTCTAGCGGCGTCCTCACGTGCGGCGACGCCAACTTCAACCTGGGCGCAGGTGACTCCGCCTCCGTGCACATCTCCTCGCCCACGACCGCTGCGACATGCGGCCAGGTGAGCAACCAGGCGAACGTCGACGCGGCCAACACCACGTCGGTCTCGACCGGTCTGGTCACGATCGTCGTGGACTGCGCGGCGCTGTCGATCACCAAGGTGGCCGACGCCGAGACCGTGAACGCGGGCGACCAGATCGGCTACACGATCACAGTCACGAACACCGGCGACGGTACGGCCCGCAACGTGCACCTGAGCGACACCCTGCCGGCCAACGACGGCCTCGACTGGTCGATCGACGGCGGGACGGGCGCCGCGCAGTGCGCCATCGCGAACGGCGTGCTGACGTGCTCGTTCGGCGACATGGCGAGCAAGGCCAGCAAGACCGTGCACATCACCTCCGACACGACGGCTGCGAGCTGCGGGGTCGTCAGCAACTCCGCCTCGGCAACCTCGTCCAACGACGGGAACCCGAGCGTCGGACCCGTGAACATCACGGTCGAGTGCCCCGGTATCGACATCACGAAGACACCGGACGCGGCTACGGTCGACGCCGCCTCGGCGATCAGCTTCACGATCACCGTGACGAACGACGGTCCGGGGCTCGCCAAGGACGTGGTGGTCACCGACACGCTGCCGACGAACGCCGGCACGACGTGGGCGATCGATGCGATCGACGGCCAGGCGCCGGGGGCAGAGCCGCCCTGTGCGATCGACAAGGGCGTCCTGACCTGCTCGTTCGGCGACATGGCGGCCGAGGCGCAGCACACCGTGCACATCACCTCGCCGACCGACGCCACCACGTGCGGCACGGTGGACAACACCGCGGCCGTCACGATCTCCAACGGCGACGGGGACCAGGACAGCGCCTCGATCACGGTCAACTGCCCCGACCTCGGGATCCAGATCGTGAAGGGCGGTCCGGACCGCGCGCACGTGGGGGACACGATCACCTACACGTTCGCGGTCTCGCTCACGACCCCCGAGCCGCTCGGTGACATCGTCGTCACCGACCCGAAGTGCGACGCTGCGCCCACCTACGTGTCAGGCGACGACGGCGACACCTGGCTCGAGCCGGGCGAGGTCTGGAACTACACGTGCACGCACGTCGTCACCGCCGAAGACCCGGACCCGCTGCCCAACACGGCGACGGTCTCGGGCACGGCCGACGACGGGCGCAGCACGACCGCCGAGGATTCGCACGAGGTCGACCTGATCCACCCGGCGATCTCGATCCGCAAGACCGTCAACCCGGTCAGCGGCGAGCCCGGTGACACCGTGACCTACACCTACAAGGTCACGAACACCGGTGACACGACCCTGTACGACGTGAGCGTGGACGACGACGTGATCGGGCACATCGGGGACATCCCGCAGCTCGACCCGGGCGAGAGCGTCACGCTCACGAAGGACTGGGTCCTGCCTTCGAACGCACTCGCGGTCACGAACGTCGGCACCGCGACCGGCACGGACGTCCTGGGGACGCAGGTGTCGGCGCAGGACGACGCGAGCATCACGATCGTCGAGGCGAAGAACCCGCCGAAGCCGCCGCAGCCGACGGCCTTCACGGGCTCGGACACCTTCCGGTACGGCTCGATCGGCGTGGCGCTGCTGCTGCTGGGCCTGCTGGCCCTCGCGGTGACGCGCCGACGCAGGCCGACCGCGTAACCGGCGATCGCCGACGCGAGGGGGCGACCCCCCGCCACGATGAGCCCGGGCGATGAGCCCGGGCTCATCGCCGGGGTGGGGCCGCTACCAGCGGAGGCTGAGCTGCCGTGCGGCGCGCGCCTCGTCGAGCCGGCGCACCGGCGTCGTGACGGGAGCCTCGTGCAGGACGTCCGGATCGGTCCGGGCCTCTCGGCGCGGCTCGCAGGAGCGCCTCGGCGAACCCGTCGAGCGTCTCCTTCGTCTCGGTCTCGGTGGGCTCGACCATCATGGCCTCCTCCACCACGAGCGGGAAGTACACCGTCGGAGGGTGGTAGCCGAGGTCGATGACGCGCTTGGCCACGTCCATCGTGCGGATCCCGGTCTCCTCTCGCAGCTGCCGGGCGCTGGACACGAACTCGTGCATCGGCCGCTCGTCCGGGTACGCGAGGGGGAACGCATCCGCGATCCGGGCGGCCAGGTAGTTCGCGTTCAGCACCGCCAGCTCGCTGACCTCCTTCAGACCGTCCGCCCCGTGCAGGAACACGTAGACGTAGGCGCGGACCAGCACGCCCACGTTGCCGTGGAACCCGTGCATCCGCCCGATCGTTCCGGCCGCGTCGAAGGACAGGCGAAACGCGCCCTCGTCGCCCTCACGTTCCACGCGGGGCACGGGAAGGAACGGCACGAGCCGCGGCACCACTCCGACCGGACCGGCCCCCGGCCCTCCCCCGCCGTGGGGCGTCGCGAAGGTCTTGTGCGTGTTGATGTGGACGATGTCGAAGCCCATGTCGCCCGGACGCGCCCGCCCGAGGATCGCGTTCAGGTTCGCGCCGTCGTAGTAGACGAGCCCCCCGACGCCGTGGACGAGATCGGTGATCCGCAGCGATCTCTTCCTCGAACAGCCCGAGCGTGTTGGGGTTCGTGAGCATCAGGCCGGCGACGTCGTCGTTCACGAGTGCGGCGAGCGCGTCCGCGTCGACCAGCCCTCGCGCGTCGGCGGGCACCGTGACGGCCTCGAACCCCCCGAGGCGCACGCTCGCGGGGTTCGTGCCGTGCGCCGCCTCCGGGATCAGGATCTTCCGACGCACGGACCCCTGTGCCGCGTGGTACGCGCGCATGATCAACAGCCCGGTGAGCTCCCCGCAGGCGCCCGCGGGCGGCTGCAGCGTCGCGCGGGCCATCCCGGTGATCTCGCAGAGGGCGCGCTCCAGGCGCCACAGGAGCTCGAGGGTTCCCTGTGCCGTGGCGTCGGGCTGGAGCGGATGGAGGTGGGCGAAGCCCGGGAGTGCCGCTGCGGTCTCCGCGATCTTCGGGTTGTACTTCATCGAGCACGAGCCGAGCGGGTACACGCCCGTGTCGACCCCGTAGTTCTCCTGCGAGAGGCGCGTGTAGTGCGCCACGAGGTCGCGCTCGGCGAGCTCGGGCAGGTCCGGGGCCGCGGCGCGGCGATGGACGGCGGGCACGCCCGCCTCTTCGACGTCGAGCGCCGGGAACGACCATGCGCGGCGACCAGGGCGCGAGAGGTCCTTCACCGTGCCCGCAGCCACCGGCGGCCCCTGTGAGCGGACCGGAGCGCCACCCTTCACGAGAGCACCTCCGCGAGCGCACCGGCGAAGGCGTCGATCTGGGCGCGGGTCCGTCGTTCCGTCACCGCGACCAGGAGCGCGTCGGGCTCCCCAGGCACCGGCACGCCCGCCAGGAACCCGCGCGTCAGCATCGCGTCGCGGACCACCTCGGCGGGGCGGGGCAGGCGGAGCGCGAACTCCTTGAAGAAGGCCGTCCCGGGGAACAGCGGCTCGACGTCGTCGATCGCGGTGAGCGCGCCGAAGGCGTACGCGGCCTTCGAGGCACACTGGCGTCCGAGCTCGGCCAGCCCGCCCGGGCCCAGCCACGCGAGGTGGATCGTGGCGGCCAGCGCCATCAGCGTCTGGTTCGTGCAGATGTTCGAGGTCGCCTTCTCGCGGCGGATGTGCTGCTCGCGCGCCTGCAGCGTGAGCACGTAGCCGGTCGCGCCCTCGACGTCGACGGTCTCCCCCACGATCCGGCCCGGCATCTTGCGGACGTCGGCCATCCGAGCCGCGATCAACCCCAGGTACGGCCCCCCGTAGCCGAGCCGGTTCCCGAACGGTTGCCCCTCGGCCACCGCGATGTCCGCCCCAAGATCGCCCGGCGGCGCCAAGATCCCGAGCGAGGTGGGGTCGAAGAGCTGGATCAGCCGAGCGCCCGCTCCGTGCGCGGCCTCGGCGATCGGCCGCACGTCCTCGAGCAGCCCGTAGACGTTGGGATGCTGCACGATCACGGCGGCGACGTCGCTCCCGACGGCGGGCACCGTCGCGCGTCCCCCGGCCGCGGGCAGCACCTCCGGGTCGTAGCCCGAGCCGCGCCCGTAGGTCCGCAGCGTCTCGACGAAACGCGGGTCGACGCCGCCGCAGACCAACACCCGTCCCCTGGCCCGGTCGCGGGCCATGTTGACGGCCTCGACGAGCGCGGTCGCGCCGTCGTACAGGGAGGCGTTCGAGACCTCCATGGCGGTCAGCTCGCAGATCATCGACTGGAACTCGAACAGCGCCTGGAGGGTGCCCTGCGAGAGCTCCGGCTGGTAGGGGGTGTAGGACGTGTAGAACTCCGAGCGCCCGGCGAGGGCCCACACGACGCTGGGCACGTAGTGGTCGTAGGCGCCACCGCCGGCGAAGCAGACGAGGTCCTCGAGCGAACGGTTGCGCCGGGCGAGCGCGGCCACGTCGTCGAGGATCTCGAGCTCCGAGACGCCGGCCGGGAGGTCGAGCCGACGGTCGAGCCGGACATCGGCCGGCACCTGGTCGAAGAGGTCGTCGATCGAAGCGAGCCCGATCGCGGCAAGCATCGCCCGGATATCGTCTTCGGTGTGCGGCGCGAACCTCACGACAGCCTCACGACGGGCAGTCTACGGCCGCGAACCGAAGCGTCCGGGCCTCACCCCGAGGCGTCCTCGAGTCCGTATTTCGTGACGAGCGACAGGTAGTCGCGCTGGTAGAAGACCTTGCATCGGATCTCCGGGTAGCGTTCGCGGAGACGGCGCACCTTGCGGTTCTTCTTCGTCACGAGCTTCTGGTTGAGCGTGGTGATCTCGATGTACAGGTCGAACTCCGGGAGGTAGAAGTCGGGGGTGAACCGCTGCACGACGTTACCGTGATGGTCCCACGCGATGTCGAACGAGGTGGGCTCGTACTCGTAGTCGATCTGATAGAAATCGAGTAGCCGCGCGAATTGACGCTCGGAGGCGTGCGCGAAGCGGAACGTGTCGCTCTTCAGCAGGTGGTGGTCGCCGACCGGCTCTGCGCTCACGTCCCTCCTATACCGCGGCCCGCCGTCGCGTCCCGGGCTTCCGGCTCGCCCTCATGATCGCGCTTTCCACGTCTTCCTGGACGCGGTCGAGCGCGATCGCGAACACGCCCTGACCCTGCATCAGGAGATCCACTACCGCCTCGGGCGAGTGCGCCTCGTAGACGCCTCTGCCGTCGGACATGAGCGTCACGCCGGCCACGGAGCGGTCCATCGACTTGAGGTGATCCACAGCCTTGCGGACGCGCTGCAGCGAGACCCCGGTGTCGAGCAGGCTCTTGATCACGCGGAGCGTGACGAGGTCCTGGAACGAGTAGAGGCGCTGGGTCCCGCTCCCCGATGCGTCGCGCACGGACGGCGTCACGAGGCCGGTCCGCGCCCAGTAGTCCAACTGCCGATACGTGATCCCGACGATCTTGCAGACCTCGGGGACGCGGTACCCCTGCTCGTCCATGCACCCACGCTTTCCGCTCGGGGAAGGAATGACGGCCTTGTGATTCGGCAGCGTACGGGCCGTTCGTGGCTGCGTCAAGGGCTCCCCCACCCGGGGCCTTCGGCGCCCTCCGCAGGCTCAAGTCCCCTCCGCGCGGCGCCGATGACTCCCTCGTCCGGAAGAACCATCTGGGAGGTGGTCCACGATGTCGACCACACGCACGGGAACGAGGGTCGGCCGCGCCGATCCTGGTCGCGACGGTGGTCGCCACGCTGGTCGGGGGCCTGATCGCGACGGCGCAGGCCGGCGACGGCAGGTACCGCGATCGCTGGCAGATGAAGAAGGCCACGAACGCCAGCCGTGTCTACCACGAGCGTCGACTCGTCGAGCTCAGCAAAGCCTTGTCCGACCTCGCCCGCAGACACAGCATGGCGATGGCCAACAAGGGCGAGCTGTTCCACACGTCGAACCCATCCACGTACTACCTCCAGGGCCGCACGTGGCATTACTGGGGCGAGAACGTCGGCGTCACGGGGGGGTCCGTCGGGGACCTCGAGAGGGCGTTCATGGCCTCGTCTCCGCACCGCGCGAACATCCTGAACCGCACGTTCCGACACGTCGCGATCGGCGCGGTACGGGTCGACGGTCTGCTCTGGGTGACGGTCTTCTTCTGGGGCTAGTCCTCGGGCACGTCACGCGGCTTGGGGCCGCGTCCCGCGTCGCTCAGCTCGCGAAGTCCTCGGGGGTCACGTTGTCGAGGAACTCGCGGAACTTCTCGACCTCCTCGTCTTCGTCTCCCGGGATGAAGATCGCGGCCTCGTCCAAGACGTCCTCGCTGGCGAAGATCGGGATCTCCATCCGCACCGCGAGCGCGATCGCGTCCGACGGCCGGGAGGAGACCTCGAAGTGGTCGGTCCCTCGCTGGAGTTCGATCGACGCGTAGAAGGTGGAGTCGCGGAGCTCGGTCACGACGATCCGGCTCGGAAGGACCGCCAGGTCCTCCAGGATGTTCTTCAGCAGGTCGTGGGTCATCGGACGCGGCGTCACGACCCCTTGCAGCGACAGCGCGATCGCGGCCGCCTCCGAGGCGCCGATCCAGATCGGCAGGTACCGCTCCCCTCCCCGTTCCCGCAGGAGCACGATGGGCTGATTGGTCGGCAACTCGACGCGGACACCGGTCAGCTCCATCTCGATCATCGCGACTCGAACCCACCTTAGCGACGCCCCCCGTGAGGGGCAACCTACGCCGCTGCGCGGCCCCGCAGGAGCGGCGTCAGCACGTCGGGATCGGCGCGGAGGGCGTTCAGGTCGTCGACCTGGAGGATGTCGGGGAGGTGCCGGTAGCGCTCGCGGAAGTCCAGCCCGTACCCGACGACGAAGCGGTCCGGGCAATCGAAGCCGACGTAGGACGGCGACAGCGGGACGATCCGCCGGACCGACTTGTCGAGCAGGGTGCACAGCTCGACCGAGGTCGCGCCGCGCGCCCGCAGGACCGTGAGCAGGTACCGGGACGTGAGCCCGGTGTCGACGATGTCTTCGACCAACAAGACGTGGCGATCGGTGAGGTCGATCTCGAGGTCGAGGAGGATCTGGACCCGACCCAGCGACTCCTCGGCGTCGCCGTAGCGACTGATCGCCATGAAATGCGGCTCGAGGCGCAGGTCGGTGGCGCGGATCAGGTCCGCGAGGAACATCGCGCCGCCCTTCAGCACGGACACGAGGACGGGATCGCGCCCCACGTAGTCCCCGGCGATCGTGCGGCCGAGCTCCTCTACCCGGCGGCGGATGTCCTCGCGCCCGTACAGGACGCTCGCGACCTCCGTCATGTCCGGTGGAGCCTAGCAGGCGTCCTCCCCGCCACCGTGGAAGCCGGGTCAGGTCAAGGCTCGGACGGCGCCCGCGAGAGCGCGCGCGACGCTCGCCCCCGCTCGCGCCCACCAGGGCCCCGTCTGCATGGGCGGCGGGGGGACCGAGGACACGACCAGCGGCACGAGCCCGACGGTCGCGGCGGGCCCGTCGATCCGCAGGGTCGCGACCCGCTCTCCGGGGGCCGGCGGGAACGCCGCGCGGTGATCGACCCGAACGGTCTCCCGCAACGATCCCGCCACCGGCACCAGCGCGCTCAGGCCGTCCCCGGCCACGACCGGAACGCTTCCGCCCCGGATCCGCACGACCCCGCGCGGATCGTCCTCGTGCACGAGCGTCCGCTCCTCGAAGCCGTCGAAGCCGTAGTTCAGCAGCGCAGCCGCGTCGGAGAAGGCCCCCTCGCCATCGTGGAGCAGCACCGCGACGAGCGTCCGGCCGTCGCGCTCGGCGGAGGCGATCAGACACGACCCCGCCGCCGCCGTGAACCCGGTCTTCGTCCCGAACGCGCCCGGGTACAACCACAACAGCACGTTGCGGTTCTGGATCCGCCGCGGGGGTCCCTTCGGCGAGGAGATCGCCCGTTCCTGCGTGGCCGTGATCCGGGTGAACTCGGGGTCGGCGTTCGCCACGCGCGTGAGGCGGAACAGGTCCCGCGGCGACGAGCGCCCGCGGTCGTCCAACCCGCTCGCCGAGGCGAAGCGGGTCGCGTCCATGCCGATCTGGGCTGCGCGGCGGTTCATCAAGGCCACGAACGGGTCCACGCTGCCCGAGACGTGGATGGCCAGCGCGACCGCCGCATCGTTCGCCGAGCCGAGCACCATCCCGTAGAGGAGGTCCTCGACGGTGATCCGCTCCCCCGCCCGCAGGCCGAGCGTCGACGTGACCCCGTAGTCCTTCCGCTCGAACACGGCGCGGGGGTCCACGGTGACGACCTCGTGCAGACGCGTGCGCTCCAGGACGAGCAGCGCGGTCATGATCTTGGTGAGACTCGCGATCGGGCGCGGCGTGTCGGGCGCCTTGGCGAACAGCACCGCACCGGTGGACGGGTCCGCGAGCAGCGCTCCGCGCGCGGCGACCGAGGGCACCGCCGCCGGATCGGCGGGGGTCGCCAAGACCGAGGGGAACGGCGACAGGCTCCCCTTCGGCGGAACGGGGGTAGGCGGCGGCGCGGTCGCCGGCGACGCCAACGCCAGCAGGCCGACCTGCGAGGCGGCGAGGGCCGCCGCGACGACGAACGGCAGCAGCCGCCGGCGCTCGGGGCTCACGTGGTCATCAGGTGGTCCCGCAGGGCGTTGCGGAGCAGCGCCTGCTTGAACTTCCGTGACGTGATCGTGAGGTCGGCGAGCGTCTGGGATGCGGCGCGGCGCGCGTCGGGGTTGCGCTGGCGAAGCGTCGGCGCGACGAGGGCCTCGAAGAACGACGACTCTCGGTCCGCGAAGTGCTTGTACATCGTGAGGTGCCGCGGCTCGATCCCGTGCCGCAGGAAGTCCTTCACGATCGAGAGCAAGATGTAGTCGTCGCCGTCGTAGTAGCGGCCGCCTTCGGGCCCGTGGGAGCAGACGATCCCGAAGCTCTCGAGTTCCTTGATCCGGTCGCGCTCGACGCCGGTCGCCGCCGACATCTCCTCGAGGGACATCTGCAGACCCGTGGGCGCCTGAGCGAGCTCCTCGGAGACGGCCGCTTTCGACTCGCCCTCGCCTTCTCCGCCTTCACCCTCCTCACCCTCGACGGGCTCGCCCGCGTCCTGCTTCATGAGCCGCTCCTTGATCACCTTGAGCGGCAGGTACTCGTCGCGCTGCATCCGCAGGATCGACTTCAGGCGGTCGACGTCCTCGGCGTAGAACTTGCGGTAGCCCGACGGCGTCCGCTCGGGCTCGATCAGCCCCTCGGACTCGAGGAACCGGATCTTCGAGATCGTGATGTCGGGGAACTCGGTCTTGACCGCCACGAGGACCTCGCCGATCGACTGATAGTTCCGGGTGCCGGCCATCGTGTGCGATCACTCCCCCGCGAAGAACGTGAGTTTGAACTTGCCGATCTGGACCTCGTCACCGGTCGCGAGCTTCGTCTCGTCGACCTGCTCGCTGTTCACGTAGGTCCCGTTGAGGCTCCCGACGTCGCGGACGAACCACCCGTCGTCGCCTCGACGTTCGAACACGGCGTGCGCGCGCGAGACCGTGATGTCGTCGAGGAAGACGTCGTTCGCGGGATTGCGCCCCGCGCTCACGGCCTCGGCGTCCAACAGGAAGGTGGATTCCGCGTTCGGTCCGCGCTTCACGAGCAGCAGGGCCTGCCCGGGCTCCAACTCGTCATGCGGGAACGGGAACTCGTCGTGCCCCTCCTCCTCGACCTCGATCGCGGGAAGGGTGACCGTGACGTCTTCCTGCAGCGGAGCCCCGCAGTTCGCACAGAAGCGCGCATCGTCGCGGTTGGGATGTCCACAACGGGTGCAGAACACCGTGAACCTCGCCTCCGGTCGCGTGTCGAGTGAACGGTCGACGTGAAGGCACAACGTTCGACCTCCACACTGCATGGACGCTATCGCAGGGCAGACGAAGGGTCAACCACGACCAGGCGCGACCCTCGAGCTGTGAAGGCACTCATCCTCGACGTGCGATGGAGGTAGTCGAGGGTTCGCCTAAGAGATTACGCCCCAGTAGGTTCGGCGGGTAGCGGGTGGTCAGGACTGCTGCTCGTCGAGGAAGGCGCCGTAAGCGGTTGCGTCGAGCAGAGCATCCGTGGCGCCGGGATCCGCGACCTCGATCACGACGAGCCATCCGTCTCCGTAGGGCTGCTCGTTCACGAGCTCTGGGCGGTCGTCGATCAGGGGGTTCTTCTCGACCACGGTGCCCGTCACCGGGCTGTACACGTCCGAGACCGACTTCGTGGACTCCACCTCGCCGAGCGGCTGGTCTGCCTCGACCGCGGCGCCCACCTCGGGAAGGTCGACGTACACGACGTCGCCGAGCGCATCCTGTGCGAAGTCCGTGATACCCACCCGCACGCGGTTGCCCTCGGTCCGCGCCCACTCGTGCTCCTTCGTGTAGCGAAGATCCTCCGGGAACTCCACGGTGTTCCTCCTCTTGCGACCCGTGCCGCCGACCGCTCGGCCGGCGCGAACGACACGATACGTCGCGCGCCGGGCTCAGTCCGCCAGCGCTCGGCGCAGCTCCCCGGCGTAAACGGCCGCCGCGACGTAGTACTCGACGATCCCGACCGTGAACGCGGACCATCCGCACACGAGCGCCGCCGCCGCGAGCGGCAGATCCAGGTTCGCCCACGAGATCCACGGGACCGCGCACATCAGCGAGAAGGTCGCCATCTTCCCGACCCACCGTACGTCGATCCGGACCTGGCGGCGCCACAAGACGAGTGCGCCGGCGAGCAGGATCGCGACGTCGCGAACGATGATCAGGAGCGCGGCCCACCACGGGAAGACGCCGCGGACCGCGAACGCGATCAGCCCGGCGGCGATCGCGAGCCGGTCCGCCACCGGGTCGAGCACCTTGCCGAGCTCCGACACCTGACCCGTGCGCCGGGCCACCCACCCGTCGACCCAATCCGTCGCCACGACGACGCAGAACAGCAGCAGGCCGGCGGTCGACGTGTCGTGGTTCAGGATCAGCGCGACGAAGGCCGGGATCAGGAGGATGCGGATCAGGGACAGGACGTTGGGGACCGTCAGCACGCGTGAGGACGCGATGGCCGGTTGCTCCTCGTTCATCCGTCGGGCCGGCCGGATTCGAACCGGCGACCTTCTGACCCCCAGTCAGACGCGCTAACCAAGCTGCGCCACGGCCCGATGTGATCGCGGGGCGCTCCCGCGCCCGCGCCGGTGAGTCTACGGGCGCGGGCACGTGACGCCCAATCGCGTCGGTCCCCCGGCCGCTATCGCGAGCGTCGTCGAGGGGTGCGCGGGCGGAACCGGAGCCTGACGGGCACGCCGTCCAGACCGAGCTCGCGGCGGAGCCGGTTCTCGATGAACCGCTGGTAGGAGGCGTCGGGCGCGTGCGCGCCGCCGAACACCACGAACGAAGGCGGCCCCGTGGCCACCTGCGTAGCGTAGTGAAGCGTCCCGGCGGTGCGCGGTGTCGGCCGTTCCGACTGCGCCGTGTGCACGATCTCGTTGACGGTCGAGGTGGGCGCCCTGGACGTCCATCTCGAGTGGAGGTCGACCAACAGGGGCGGGAGACGGTAGACGCCACGCCCCTGCAGCGCCGAGACGCGCACCGCCGTCGCGCGGGCGAACGGCCCGAGGAGCTCCTGGAGTGCCTTGAAGGTCCGATCCTTCTCCTCGACCAGGTCCCATTTGTTCGCGACGACGAGGAACGCGCGCCCCGCCTCCATCACCCGGTCCGCGATCTTCTTGTCCTCGGTGGTGAACCCGGCGACGGCGTCGAGCACGAGGACAACGACGTGCGCCTGGTCGATCGCCTCGGAGGCCCGCAGGAAGCTGTAGTACTCGACCCCGCGCACGCGCTGCCCGCGCCGCATCCCCGCGGTGTCGACGAAGCGGACCCGTCCGAGATCCGGCCAGTCCACGAGCGAGTCGACGGCGTCGCGCGTGGTGCCGGAGATCTCGGACACGACGCTTCGCTCCTCCCCCACGAGCCGGTTGAACAGGCTCGACTTGCCGACGTTGGGCCGCCCGACGATCGCGAACCGGCGTTCCTCGACGTCCTCGGGCGTCTCGCCCTCCTCCGGGAGCAGCTCGACCACCCGGTCGAGGAGGTCCCCCGCGCCGCGCCCGTGCAGGGCGGAAACGGCGAACGGCTCACCGAGTCCGAGCGCGTGGAACGCGGCGACGTCGGCCTCGTCCTTCGGCGAGTCCGCCTTGTTCGCCACCAGGAGCACCGGCACCGTGGCCCGGCGCAGGCGGCGCGCGAGCTGCGCGTCCTCTTCCGCGATCCCCCTGCTCGCGTCGACCACGAGGAGGATCAGGTCCGCGTTCGTCACGGCGACCTCGGCCTGCTTGGCGGCGAGCGCCTCGACCCCCGACGCCCGTTGCAGGTAACCCGCGGTGTCCACGAGCCGGAACCTCCGGTCCCGCCAGGTGGCCTCGAGCTCGATCCGGTCGCGCGTCACGCCGGGCAGGTCGTGCGCGATCGCCACGCGTCTGCCGAACATCCGGTTGACCAGCGTGGACTTGCCGACGTTCTGCCGGCCGATGACCGCGATCGACGCGACGCCGCTCACCGGCTCGAACGCTCCGACAACCACGGAGCCCGTCGCGCGACGATCTCGACGGCGGCCTCCAGGGTCGCCTCGGCGTCGAGGCGACCGGTGTCCAGCACCTGGGCGCCGTCGGGCGGCACGAAGGCGTTCGTCTGAGCGTCGAGGGCGTCGCGACGCCGAAGCGCCTGCGCGATCACCGCGTCGTCGTAGGTACGCTCTTCGGCCCTTCGTTCCGCCCTCGTGGCGGGGTCGGCCACGAGGTAGAGCTTGACCGCGGCGTCCGGGAAGACCACGGAGCCGATGTCGCGGCCTTCCATCACCGCGCCGTCACCCGCGAGGTCGCGCTGCTTCGCGCACATCGCGGCGCGCACCTTCGGATGCCGCGCGACGCTCGAGACGGTCGACTCGACCTCGAGGGTCGTGAGGTCCTCGGCGGTGTATCCCTCAACCTCGAGGACGGCTGGGTCCGAGCCGGCGAGCCTGTACCTCAGCCCCTCCGTGAGTCGGAGCAGGGCCTCAGGTTCGTCAGGTGAGGCCCCCGCGCGGGTGGCGGAGGCCGCGAGCGCCCGGTACATCAACCCGGTGTTGACGTAGGCGAGGCCCAACCGTCGGGCGAGCGAGCGCGCCAGCGTGGATTTCCCGCTGCCGGCGGCCCCGTCGATCGCGACGACCCACCTCGCGTTCACGCCTCCACCTCCGCACCGAGCCGGCGCAGGACGGACACGAACCCGGGGAAGCTGACGTCCGCGGCCTCGATCCCGTCCACCGCGCCCGGTCCGCCGGCCGCGAGGGACGCCACGGCGAGGCTCATCGCCATCCGGTGGTCACCGCCGGCGCTCGCATGCCCGCCACGCAGGCCGCCGCCGGCCAGCACGAGGTCGTTGCCCTCATCCGCCGCCTCGCCTCCGAGCGCGCGGATCCCGCCCGTCACCGCGGCCAGCCGGTCGCTCTCTTTCACGCGAAGCTCGCCCGCGCCCAGGAACCAGCTCTCGCCATGCAGCGTGCGCTGCCACGGCGGCGAGCACGGGGACCTCGTCCACGACCAACGGCAGTTCGTCCTCCTCGACGCGCACGCCGTGCAGACCTTCGCATCGGCCCACCTCGATCGTGCCGACGGGCTCGCCGAGCTCCTCGCGCTGCGGCGCGATCGTCGTCTGGACCCCCATCCGAGCGAGCACGTCGAGGAACCGCAGCCGCGAGGGGTTGAGGCCGACGTCGGTGATGACGAGAGCCGAGCCTGTGAGCGCCGCGGCCGCGATCAGGTAGGCCGCGGAGGACGGGTCACCGGGCACCCGAGCCGCGAACCCCTCATGCTGGAAGCGCGTGAGCGCGACGCCTCCCTCGAGGATCCGGATCGGGCCCCCGAGTGCCGCCAGCGCTCGCTCCGTGTGGTCCCTCGTCGGGGCCGGTTCCACCACCGCCGTCTCACCGTCGGCGTCGAGCCCGGCCAGCAGCACGGCGCTCTTGACCTGCGCGCTCGGGACCGGCGTCTCGTAACGGACCCCGTGCAGCGCCCGGCCCCTGATCTCGATCGGGGCGTGTCCGTCGGTGGTCGCCACCTCGGCTCCCATCAGCCGCAGCGGGGCCGCGACACGCTCCATCGGGCGGCCCGAGAGGCTCGCGTCTCCGGTGAGGACGGTCGAGAACGGCGAGGAGGCGACGATCCCGCAGAGCATCCGCATCGTGGTGCCCGAGTTGCCGCAGTCCAGCCCGTGCGCAGGTGCGACCAGAGCGGCCCGGCCCTCACCCTCGAGTTCAACCGTGGGTCCTGGGTCGACATCGAGGCCGTCGTTCCACGTGGAACCGCTACCCTCCACCGTGGCGGAACCGAGTCTCGACCAGAGGTCGAGTGCGGGTGCAGCCTTGACGGTCAGGCTTGCGAGACAGGCTGCCGTCGAGCGCACGTCGAGTGCTGCCGGGAGCCCTGTGAGTTGGCTCCGGCCGCGGGCAGTGGCGGCCAGGACGAGCCAGCGATGCGCGATCGACTTGTCACCGGGCACCCGAGCCGTGCCCCCGACGCTCGCTCCCGGGACGATGCGGATCCGCATGGGCCCATCCTCTCAGGCCAGACGCAGCGGGTCGTAGCCGTGATCCGCGAGCGCTCGCCACGCGTCGTCGACGTTCGCAACGGCGACCGTGAGATGCAGGGTCCCCCGTCCACCCTCGGGCGAGTGCACGATCTGCAGGTCCTCGATGTTCACGCCGGCCTCGCCGAGCAGCGCGGTGATGCGCGCGAGCGCACCCGGCTCGTCGGGGATCAGCGTCTGCAGCACGGCGACCCCCGAACGGACCTTCGGCTTGGTCGCCAGACGGAGGCGGGCGCGCTTGGCCTCGTCGAAGGTCCGCTCGACCTCCTCCGCGTGCCGCTTCGCGATCGCATCGCGCAGCGCCGTCAGCCGTTGGACGAACAGGTCGATCGCCTCCGCCACGCGCGCATCGTTCGCGAGGAGGATCTCGCTCCAGAGCGTCGGGTTCGACGACGCGAGGCGGGTGAGGTCACGGAACCCGCCGGCCGCCAGCAGCAGGAGGTCGGGCTCGCCGGCCTCCTCGGTGGCGGCCAGGCCCATCAGGGTGGTGGAGGCGATCTGCGGGAGATGGCTGACGAACGCCACCAACCGGTCGTGACGCTCCGGCGTGAGCCGCACGGCTCGGGCGCCGATCGCGCCGACGAAGGCGTCGACCACCTCGCACGCTCCCGCGTCGGTGGCCTCGGAGGGCGCCACCACCCAGACGATCCCGTCGACGAGCGAAGCAGAGGCGTGCTCGGGGCCCGACCGTTCGCTCCCGCCCATCGGATGCCCGGGCACGAACCGCGCCGCCTCGTCCCGTCGCGCGGCGGCGGCGACGTCGCGGACGACCGAGACCTTGATCGACGCGGCGTCGGTCACGACGGCCCCGGGGGCGGCGCGGAGGGCTTCGAGCACCGTCGGCGCGACCGCCGCGATCGGCGTCGCCACCACCACGAGCTCGGCATCCGCGCAAGCGCCGGCGAGCGTCGAGGTGGCGTCGAGCGCTCCGGTGGCCGCCGCCCGGGCGGCCACGTCGGGGTGCAGATCCCATCCCCGGACGCGCATGCCCGCGCGCGTGGCCGCCAACGCGATCGACGTGCCGATCAGCCCGGTGCCGAGGACGGCGACCGCGCGCGGCGCCTCAGGGCGCGGGTTCGAGGTCATCGCGGAGGGTCTCCGCTCCGTCGAGGTAGACGTGCATGACGTCGCCGAGGCCGCGCTCGGTGTGGAAATGAAGCAGGACGCGGACCACCGAGCGCATCGAGCCGGCGACCGGGATCTCGCGGGCGCAGAGCAGCGGAACGGCTGCCAGACCCATCCGCCTGGCCGCCTCGGCGGGGAAGGCCGCGTCGAGGTCGTCGGTCGCCGTGAACAGGATGCTGATCAGGTCGTCCTCGCCGATCCTGTTCCGCTCCACGAGCGCGTCGAGCAAGCGACGGGTCGAGGCGAGGATCGCCTCCGCCTCGTTGCCCGGCACCACGATCGCACCGCGCGCCGCCCGAACCCGCATCTCCGCTCCCTCCACCCTCGACCACCCGCTCGCGCCCGCGGGCCACGCCGGCGCAAACGCACAGGCTACCCGGCCCCGCGAGGCCCCCGGGACCCGGTGGAGGCGTCGGATGCCCGCGCCGCCCGTCGTTCGGCCTTCGCGGCCGTCCGTGAGAGGGACAAGATCTCGTCGGAGGTGAGCTCGCGGAGCCGGCCGGGCTTGAGGGTGCCGAGGGTGATCGGGCCGACACGCAACCGGACGAGCCGGGTGACCGGCAGGCCGACCGCGGCAAGCAGCCGGCGCACCTCGCGCTTGCGACCCTCCGTCATCACGAGGCGGAGCTGGGTCCGCTCCCCCCGGGCGTCGACCACCCGCACGGACCTCGCCTTCGCGGGTCCGTCGTCGAGTACCACTCCCGCGCGGATCGCCGCGAGATGCGCGCGAGGCCGGGCGCCCGCGGACCTCCACCAGATACTCCTTCTCCACCCCGTAGCGCGGATGGATCAGTCGGTTCGCGAGCGCGCCGTCGTTCGTGAGCAGCAACAGACCTTCCGTGTCGCGGTCGAGCCGGCCCACCGGGAAGACCCGTGGGGCCCCCTTCGGGAGGTAGGCGCGAAGGTCCGTTCGGCCCTGCGGATCGCGCATCGTGGTGAGGACGCCTGTGGGTTTGTGGAGCGCGTAGTACCTGACGTTCGGGTCGAGGTTCACGTCCACGCCGCCCAGACGGACCGCGTCGCGCGACGGGTCGACCTTGTCGCCGATCGTCGCGACCTTGCCGTTCACCCTGACCTTCCCGGCCGTGATCAGCGCTTCGCACGAACGCCGGGAGCCGTAGCCGGCACGCGCCAGCGCCCGCTGCAACCGCTCCTCGGCCATCAGTCCGACGGTTCGGGTGAGGCCGGGTCCTCGCCGAGGTCGGCGGCAGCGGACGCCTCCTCTGCCGCGACCTCCTCGGTCTCGACCGCCAGATCGGCTGCGTCGGTCTCCTGCGCGCCCGTGCCGAGCAACGGGGCGAGCGAGGGCAGCGCGGCGAGCGAGGGCAGACCGAGCCGCTCGAGGAACGTGGGCGTGGTGCCGTACAAGACGGGACGGCCGGGGCCCTCCTCGCGGCCCGCCTCCTCGATCAGCCCACGGTCCACGAGGGCCCGGAGCACGCCGTCGGAGTTGACGCCCCGGATGCCATTCACCTGGTGACGCGTGACGGGCTGCTTGTACGCGACGATCGCGAGGGTCTCCAGCGCCGCCTTCGTCAGTCGTGCCTGCCGCGAGGACAGGACGAACCGCTCGACGACCGGTTGAGCGTCGGGATGGGTGAACAGGCGCCATCCGCCCGCGACGTTGCGCAGCACGAGCCCCGAGGCCCGTTCCTCCAGCTCCGCCTGCAGCCGGTCGCACATCGCCTCCACCGTTCGGCGGTCGAGCTCGAGCGCCTGCGCCAGCACCGACGCCGTCAGCGGCTCGTCCGACACGAACAGCAGCGCTTCGAGGGCGCGCGTGTCGTAGGCGTTCGCGTCGTCCGTCACCTGAGCCTCATCCCCTCCACTCGACCTCGATCTCACCGAACGTCGCCGCCTGCTGAAGCTCGACCTTCCCTTCACGGTACAGCTCGAGCAACGCGAGGAACCGCACGACCACCTCGATCCGTTCGTCGCAGTCGGCGACCAGGTCACGGAACGAGGCCAGCCCGCCCTCGTAGCCCTGCATCCGCGTCTGCACCGTCGACATCGCGTCGGCGACCGTGAAGCGGACCGGCGTGACGTGGGAGAGATCGAGCGTCGGCGGCGGGCGGAGCAGTTGCGCGGCCAACCGGGCGAGCTGCTCCGCCCTCACCTTCAGCATCGGGTCGGGGTACAGGTGCGAGAACTCGGGGCCGGGGCCGACGTCGCGCGAGAAGAACCCGGCCTCGTCCTCGAGCCGGCGTGCGAGCTCGACCGCCACGCGCCGGAACGCCCGGAGCTCGATCGATCGCGCGTAGGCGAGGTCGGGCGAGCCGCCGAGCAGGTCCTCCTCGTCGAGCTCGGTGTGCTTCGGCGTGAGACGGGCGACCTTCAGCTCGAGCAGCACGGCGCAGATCGCGAGGAACCACGTCGCCTCCTCGAGCTGCCAGCGCTCCGCCTCCTTCGCGTACGCGAGGTAGCGGTCCGTGATCGTGGCGAGCGAGACGTCGCACACGTCGAGCTTCTGTTCGAGGATCAGATCGGCCAGCAGCCGGAACGGGCCGCTGAACCCCGGGAGCTCGACGCCGAACGCCCCGGTCGGGTCCGGGCGCGCGATCTCCTCGCTCATCCGAAGTGCATGGCCGCGCGGACGCGCTCGAGCGTCTCGCGCGCGACCGGGCGCGCCTTCTCCACGCCCGACGCGAGCACGTCCCGCACGAGACCCGGCTTGGCTTCGAGCTCGGCCCGGCGCTCGCGGAACGGGCCGAAGCGCTCCGTGAGATGGTCGGCGAGCAGCGTCTTGCAGTCGACGCAGCCGAGCTCTCCCGTCCGGCAGGTCGCCTCCACCCGCGCGACGTCCTCGGGCGAGAAGTGACGGTGCAGCGCGAAGACCGGGCAGATCTCCGGCCGGCCCGGGTCCCCCCTGCGTAGCTTCTGCGGGTCGGTGACGAACGAGCGCACGCGCGCGCGGATCGCGTCCTCGTCGTCGCGGATCCAGATCGCGTTGTCGAACGACTTCGACATCTTGCGGCCGTCCGAGCCGGGGATCAGCGGGGACGCGGAAAGCAGGGGCTGGGGTTCGACGAGGACGTCGCCGTACAGGCGGTTGAACCGCCGCACGATCTCCCGGCTGATCTCCAGGTGCGCGACCTGATCCTCCCCTACCGGCACCAGGTCGCCGCGGACGATCGCGATGTCGACCGTCTGCAGCACCGGATAGCCGAGCAGGCCGAAGTTCGCGACGTCGCGCTCGGCCATGTCGCGCAGCCGCTCCTTGTACGACGGCACCCGCTCGAGCCAGCCGAGCGGCGTCATCATCCCGAGTAGCAGCGACATCTCCGCGACCTCGGGCAGGTCGGATTGCCGGTAGATCACCGCTCGCTCCGGGTCCAGGCCCGCGGCGAGCCAGTCGAGCACGAGCCCTTCCACGAACCCGGGCAGCTCGTCGGTCCGGTCGTAGTGCGTCGTCAGCATGTGCCAGTCGGCGATGAAGAAGAAGCACTCGTAGCCCGGATCGGACTGCAGCCGGAGCATGTTCTCGACGTTGCCCGCCCAGTGGCCGACGTGCAGCGGCCCGGTCGGCCGGTAGCCGGTCAGGACGCGCTTGGTGCGCACGTCGGTCTGGGAGGCGCTCACGATGGCGGGGATGATAACCCGGCCGTTCGGCCGCCTCTTCGAGGGCGCGGCGCTACAGAGGCGGGTAACAGGGCGCGCCCGAGAAGAGGTTGCACAACGCGTTCACGATCCCGTAGACGATCGCCTGGATCGGACCCGCGAACAGGAACAGCACGACCAGCGCGAACAGCGGCAGGTACTGGTCGAGGTTCCGGTAGGTCTCCCGCGCCGCGGGTGGCAGCGCCAGCCCGACCAGGCGGGCGCCGTCCAGACCCGGGATCGGCAGCACGTGGAACACCGCGAGCGACAGGTTCACCAGCTCCCAGGCGACCAGGAACGCGCAGCCAGCTGGAACGAGGTCCCGATCCGGCAGGACGCGGAGCACGAGCCCAGCGAGCGCGGCGAGCACGACGTTGGCGATCGGGCCGGCGAGCGACACGAGGATCACGTCGCGCGGCTGGCGGCGCAGGTACGAGGGGTCCACAGGCGCGGGTTTCGCATAGGCGACCGGCGGCGGGAGGAACCCGGCGTACGCGGCCCACAGGACGAGGATCAGCCCCGGCAGGAGCCCGCTGCCGAACGGGCTCGAACCAGTGCGCGCGGGTCGAGGCTGAGCCGTCCCCACAGCCGCGGCGTCGGGTCGCCGAGCCGCGCGGCGACGGTCGCCCGCACGTACTCGCGCACCGTCATCCCGGCCAGCATCGACAGACCGAGGTAGAGCGCGAACGTCACGGTGTCGCCCGTGAACCTGCCCATCACCCCTCCCCGAGCCAGTCGTGCACGAGCGGCGGCGGGGCGACGGCGCCGTCGACGAACGTGCACGCGGCGAGCGTGCGCCGGGCCGCCTCGGCGGCGTCGGCCTCGCTCCGCGCGTGGACCTCGCCGATCGGCTCGCCCGCCTCGACCCGGTCGCCGATCTTCGCGCGCACCACGATACCGACGGCGGGGTCGATGGGGTCGCCTTTGCGGATCCGCCCCGCGCCGAGCGCGCCGGCGGCCAGACCGATCGCCTCCGCGTCGGTCGCCGCGAGGGTCCCGGTCCGATCGGCGGTCAGGTCGACGACGACCGGCGCGCGCGGCAACACGCCCGCGGGATCGTCGGCGACACGTGGATCGCCGCCCTGCGCATGCACCATGGCGCGGAACCGCTCGAGGGCGGACCCGTCGTCGAGCGCTCTCGCGGAACGAGCGAGCGCGTCCTCGAAGGCCATCCCCTCGAGCGCCTCCAGCGAGCGAGCGGCCAACCAGACGACGAGGTCGCGCATGCGACCGCGCGCCTCGCCCCGCAGGACCGCCACCGCCTCGACGACGTCGAGCGCGTTGCCGATCGCGTCCCCGAGGGGCTGGGACATGTCGGTCACCGCAACCGCGCAGCGCCGCGACGCCCCGGCCGCCAGCGCGCGGCAGGCCGTCGCGAGTGCCCTCGCGTCGTCCTCGTTCTTCATGAATGCTCCCGAGCCGGCCTTGACGTCGACCACGATCAGGTCGCTCGCGACCGCGAGCTTCTTCGCCATCACGCTCGCGGCGATCAGCGGGATCGAGGGCACCGTAGCGGTCGCATCGCGTAACGCGTAGAGGGCGCCGTCGGCAGGGACGATCGACGGCGACTGCGCCGCCACCGCGCACCCGACCTCGCGCACCTGTCGCGCGAGCGCCTCGGGCGTGAGGTCCGTCCGCAGTCCCGGGATCGCCTCGAGCTTGTCCAGGGTGCCGCCCGTGTGTCCCAGCCCGCGTCCCGACAGCTTCGCGACGGCGAGGCCACACGCGGCCGCGACCGGCGCGAACGCGAGCGTCACCCCGTCGCCGACCCCGCCGGTGGAGTGCTTGTCGACCGTCGGGCGGTCGAGTCCCTCCAGCGCGAGGGTCTCTCCGGAGGCGATCATCGCCCGCGTCATCGCGAGCGTCTCCTCGGCATCGAGCCCGTTCAGCAGCGCCGCCATCAGGAACGCGGCCGCCGGGCCGTCGCCGACCTCTCCGCGCGCGTAGGCCCCGACCAACCGCTCGACCTCATCCGGAGCGAGCGTCTTCCCGTCGCGTTTCGAGGCGATGATCGCGCGAGGATCCCAGACGCTCACGCACACCCTCCGTGTTTCCCCAACCGGCGCTCAACCACAAGCTCGAGCTCAACCGCAGACTCGATGGGCTCACTCACCGGTATGAACCCTTACGTTCAAGTTTCACTCGAGACTCCACTACGCGTACCCCAGTCGAGCCGCGAAGCTCTCGCCGACGAGACCCTCGACCTCGACCCCTAGGAGATCCGCGACGGTGTGTCCGAGGTCGCCGAACGTGGCCCTGGTCCCGAGGTCGATGGCCTCTCCCTGCAGCCCGGCAACCAGCAGCGGGACGCGCTCCCGGGAATGGTCGGTCGACGGAGTCGTCGGGTCGCAACCGTGGTCCCCCGTGAGCAGGAGGACCCCACCTTGCAGGGCGTGAAGCACCTCGGGCAGTCGTCGGTCGAGCGCGACGATCGCCTCCGCGTATCCCCGCGGGTCGTTGCGGTGTCCGTACTTCGAGTCGAAGTCCACGAGGTTCGTGAACACGAGGGCGGGGTCGGAACGTCGCAGGTACTCGATCGTGAGATCGATCCCGTGATCGTTCGAGTCGGAGTAGACGGCTTCGGAGATCCCCCCGCGGGCGAAGATGTCCTGGATCTTGCCGACGGCCTGGACCGGCACTCCGGCCTCGGTCAGCGCGTCGAGCACGGTCGGCCCCGGCGGCGGCATGCTGTAGTCGCGTCGTTCAGGACGCCGCACGAACGCCCCAGGCGTGCCCTCGAACGGACGCGCGATCACGCGACCAACGGCGTGGTCGCCCACGAGCAGCGAGCGGGCCGTGCGGCACCACTCGTAGAGCTGCTCGAGCGGCACGACGTCCACGTGGGTGGCCACCTGGAACACCGAGTCGCCGCTCGTGTAGACGATCGGATCGCCCGTGCGCAGGTGCGCCGCACCGAGCTGCTCGATGATCTCCGTGCCGGAGGCCGGCACGTTCCCGAGGATCCGCCGACCGATCGCGCGTTCGAAGGGCTCCACGATCTCGGGGGGGAAGCCGTCGGGGTACAGGGGGAACGGACGATGCAGGCGGATCCCCATCATCTCCCAGTGCCCGGTCGTCGTGTCCTTGCCGGCCGAGACCTCGGTGGCACGCCCGTGCGCCGTGCCCGCGTCCGCGCGCGGCGAGACGCCGTCGATCTCGCTCAGCAGGCCGAGACCGAGCCCTTCGAGCACCGGCAGGTCGAGGCCGCCGACGGCGCGTGCCGTGTTGGCCAGGGTGTTCGACCCTTCGTCGCCGTAGGCGGCGGCATCGGGCGCGTCGCCGATCCCCCACGAGTCGCAGACGAGCACGCAGACGCGCGGGACCTTCGGCGCCGGCATCGCTCAGCCGACCGCCTTCTTGCAGTCGATGCAGAGCAGCGCCCACGGGATCGCCTCGAGCCGCTCGGGCGCGATGGGGTTGCCGCAGCGCTCGCAGGTCCCGTACGTGCCGGCGTCGATCTTCGCGATCGCGCGGTCGACGAGGCGGAGGTTCGACCGGAGCGCGCGCGACACCGAGATCTCGCGGGATCGCTCCTCCGTGCTGTGCGATCGATCCGAGAATCCGGCGTCCCCTTCGAAGGCCACCTCGTCGGAGTCGGGGTCCCCCCCGTGCTCGAGGATCTCGCCGCGCAGATCCTCACGCTGGCGGACGAGATCCTCACGCCGCGCGGCCAGCAGCTCCCGGTCGGCCACCGCTCATCGCTCCTTCCTCTGCCTCACGCACCCGCGTCACGTCGTGCGCGCGGGTGTGCCGTGTAGTACGCCTCCCGCAGGTGCTCCTTCGTCACCAACGTGTAGATCTGCGTCGTGGCGACGCTCGCGTGTCCGAGGAGCTCTTGCACCACCCGCACGTCCGCACCTCCGTCGAGCAGGTGCGTCGCGAACGAGTGTCGCAGGTCGTGGGGGCTGACGCGACGACCGATCCCCGCCGCGCCCGCCGCACGGCCCACGATCCTCGCGACGCTCTGGCGCGTCAGGCGCCCGCCGCGGGTGTTCAGGAAGCACGCGCCGCGCGTCGTCGGCCCCACGAACGCGGGCCGTGTGCGCGTCAGGTAGGCGGCCACCGCCTCGCACCCGAACCGCCCGAGGGGGACCTCGCGCTCCTTGCCGCCCTTGCCCAGGACCCGGACGAACCCGTCCTCGAGGTCGAGATCGTCGACGTCGAGCGAGGTGAGCTCGGACACCCGCAGGCCGGCGCCGTACAGGAGCTCGAGGATCGCGCGGTCGCGCAGGCCCGAGGCGGTCGCGTCCGGCGTCTCCAAGATCCGTTGCATCTCCTCGACGCCGAGCGGATGTGGGAGCGGGCGCGGGAGCTTCGGCCGGACCACTCCCGCGGCCGGGTCGCTGTCGGTCTCGCCCTCGCGAAGCAGGAAGCGATGGAACGACCGCACGGACGACAGCGCGCGGCCCACCGAGGTGGCGGCGTACGGTCGTTCGTCGCCGCCGTGGGTCGAGGCCGAGATCGAGGCCACGAAGGACCGGACCGCCGCGTCGTCGACCTGCTGGGGCTCGGTGATCCCCCGCGTCGCGAGGAACGCGACGTAGCGCCGGAGGTCGCGCCCGTAGGCGCCGAGGGTGTGCTCCGACAGTCCGCGTTCGACCAGCAGGTGGTCCAGGTACCGCCCGATGCCGCGCGAGAGCCCGCTCGCGGTCGCACGCTTCGGGCCGCCGCTCATCCTCCGGGCACGCGGTCCGCGGCGAGCAGGAGCGCCAAGGCGCTCGCCGCGTTCCGCACGCGGCCTCCGCGCGCCGCGTCCACGGCTCGCGCGAACGGCATCCGCACGAGCTCGATCCCCGCCTCGGGCTCCTCTACGGGCTCGGGCTCCGTCTCTGCCCAGAAGAGATGGATGTACTCGTCGGTGAACCCCGGCGACAGGTAGCAGCCGCCGAGGAACTCGATCGTCCGGTGCCGGTAGCCCGTCTCCTCGACGAGTTCGCGCGTCGCGCACGCGATCGGATCCTCATCGTCGACGTCGAGGAGTCCCGCGGGCACCTCGAGCAACGAGTCGCGAACCGGCGGGCGGAACTGACGCACGAGCAGCACGTCGTGATCCGGGGTCACCGGCACGACCGCCACGGCGTCGTGCTTATGGATCAGCTCGTAGGCACCGGTCCCCGGCCAGTCCTCCACGTCGACGCTCAGGAACCGGCCGCGCCACACGGTGCGGGCCTCGAGGGGTTCAGGCCCTCGCGTGGCCATGACCGCCTCAGCCGGCGACGACGATCGTGTCGGCGCCGATCCGTGTCCGTCGGCGGAGGGCGGCGGCGCCGACGAAGTCGCGGAACAACGGGTGCGGCCGGGTGGGGCGCGAGCGCAGCTCCGGATGGAACTGCCCGGCGACGAAGAACGGGTGGTCCGGCAGCTCGATGATCTCGGCGAGCCGTCCCTTCTGCGAAGACCCGCTGATCACGAGCCCGCCGGCGCGGAGCACGTCGTGGTAGGCGGGGTTCACCTCGAAGCGGTGGCGATGCCGCTCCTCGACGACGTCGGCGTCGTAGGCCTTGGCCGCGGTGGTGCCGGGTTCCAGGTAGCAGGGCTGCGCTCCGAGGCGCATCGTGGCTCCCAGATCGGTGACGTCCTTCTGCTCGGGGAGCAGGTCGATCACGGGGTGCTCGCACGCCGGGTCGAACTCGCTCGAGTTCGCCCCCTCGAGGTCGCAGACGTGGCGAGCGAACTCGACCACCGCACACTGCAGCCCGAGGCAGATCCCGAGGAACGGGATCCGGTGCTCGCGCGCGAACCGCACGGCGTCCACCTTGCCCTCGACCCCGCGCACCCCGAAACCGCCCGGGATCAGCACCCCGTCCATGTCGGCGAGCGCCTCGGCAGTGGCATCGCCGCCGAGGTCGTCGGAGGCGATCCAGTGGATCTGGACGTCCACGCCGTGGGCGAACCCGCCGTGACGCAGCGCCTCCATCACCGACAGGTAGGCGTCGCGCAGGTTCACGTACTTGCCGACCACCGCGATGTCGACCGGGTCGACCGCCGCGTGCACGCGGTCCACGAGCGCCTCCCACTCCGACAGGTCCGGCTCGTCGTCGACCCGCAGGTGGTCCGCGAGCAGGGCGTCGAGACCCTCCTTGTGCAGCACGAGCGGCACCTCGTAGATCGAGGGCGCGTCGGGCGCGCTCACGACGCCCGCGATCGGCACGTCGCAGAGCAGCGAGATCTTCTCCTTCAGGTTCCGGCCGATCGGTCGGTCCGAACTGCACACGATCGCATCGGGCTGCAGGCCGAGCGACCGCAGCTCCTTCACCGAGTGCTGCGTCGGCTTCGTCTTGAGCTCGCCCGACGGTCCGATGAACGGCATCAACGAGACGTGGACGAACGCGCAGCGGTCGCGCCCGATCTCGTTGCGGAGCTGCCTGATCGCCTCCAGGAACGGGAGCGATTCGATGTCGCCGACCGTGCCCCCGATCTCGACGATCTGCAGGTCGGCCTGCTCGGACTCCGACAGCGCGCGCACCCGCGCCTTGATCTCGTCGGTGATGTGCGGGATCACCTGGACCGTCTTGCCCAGGTAGTCGCCGCGACGCTCCTTCGCGATCACCGCGCTGTAGACGGCACCGGTGGTGAAGTTGGATCCGCGATGCAGGTCCGCGTCGAGGAACCGCTCGTAGTGGCCCAGGTCGAGGTCGGTCTCGGCCCCGTCGTCCAGCACGAATACCTCGCCGTGCTCGAACGGGTTCATCGTGCCGGGGTCGACGTTCACGTACGGGTCGAGCTTCTGGAGCACGACCTTGAGTCCGCGGGATTTGAAGAGGCGGCCGAGGGAGGCGGTGGTGATGCCCTTCCCCAGACCGGAGGCGACACCACCCGTGACGAAGATGTACTTCGTGTGCTCCCTCACCACGGGAGCCGACTGTAGCAGACGGCGACGACGAACCCGGCGAAGCGGGCCGAGAACCTGCCCGCAACGAAGCGCCCCTCACCCATCGGCGCGCGCCCGGGCGGCTTCGGCGAGGAGCTCCTGCGCGTGCGACACGGCGTGGGTCGAGGTCTCGAGCCCGGCCAGCATCCGCGACAGCTCGCGCACGCGTTCCTCGTCGTCGAGCACCTCCACGCTCGCGGTGCCGTCGTCCTTGCGGACGCGCGCGTGCACGTCTGCGAAGCACGCGATCTGCGGGAGATGGGTGACCACGAGCACCTGCCGCGAAGCCGCGAGGCGGGCGAGGCGCCGGCCCACCGCGAGCCCCGCCTCGCCGCCGATCCCCGCGTCGACCTCGTCGAAGACGAGCGTAGGAACGTCGTCGAGATCGGCCAGGACGCTCCGACACGCGAGCATCACGCGCGAGAGCTCTCCGCCACTGGCCGCCTTGGCCAGCGGGAGCGGCGCCTGGGCGGGACCGCCCGAGAGTCGGAGCTCTGCGCGCTCGGCTCCCCCGGCGCCCGGCTCGGGGAACGGCTCCAGCGCGACGTCGAGCGTCGCCGCGGGCATCCCGAGCTCGCGCAGCTCGCCGGTGAGGGCCGCAGACAGGGCGGGGGCAGCGCTTCGGCGCCCCGCGCTTACGGCCCGGGCACGCTCCTCGAGGGCGGCGTCGAGCCGCTGAACCTCGGCTCGGAGCTCGTCCAGCCGCTCGTCGGCGCCTTCGAGCGCCTGTAACCGCTCCGACGCTTCGGCGAGGAAGACGAGAACCTCGGCGTCGGTGGCCCCGTATTTGCGATGCAGGCTCTTCAGGGCCGCGATCCGACCCCGGACCTCCTCGAGCCGCCCCGGGTCTGCCGCGAGCGACTCCCGGTAGGCCCGCACGTCGTGACCGAGCTCCGATAGTTCGGCGGCCAGCGCCGCGGCCCGAGCCGCAAGCTCGTGCCCGCGCGGATCGAGCGCGGCGACCGACTCGAGCAGCCGGGCGGCGGCGGCGGCGCCTTCGGCGACGGCATCCTCACCGCCCACCAGGACCTCCGCCGCGCCGGCGAGCTCCAGGAGCCGCTCGACGTGGCCGAGCCGGGCCTCCTCGGCCTGCAACGTTTCGGTCTCCTCGACGGCGGGGCCGACGGCCTCGATCTCGCGGACCTGATACGCGAGCAGGTCCAGCTCACGCTCGCGGTCGCGTGCGGCGCTCTCCAGCTCGGCGAGCGCGCTCCGGGCCCGCGCTCGCGCCCGCGCCGCCTCCGCGCACGACGTCACGTCGGCCTCGTGCGCCGCTCCCGCGAAGCGGTCGAGGAACGCTGTCTGGGTGGCGGCATCGAGGAGCCCCGACGTCTGGTGCTGGCCGTGAAGTTCCACGAGGCGCGCGCCCAGGCTCGCGAGCGCCGAGGCCGTGGCCAGCTGTCCGCCGATCCGCGCGCCGCTCTTGCCGTCGGCCCCGACCGTACGTGCCAACACGACCTCACCGTCTTCGGCCCACCCTTCGTCGGCCCCTCCCTCGGAGACGGGGGGCGCGTCGAAGCGCGCCTGCACGCGGGCCGCCTTGGAGCCAGAGCGGACCAGGTGCGCCGAGGCCCGGGCGCCGGCGGCGAGCGAGAGCCCGACCGTGATCATCGTCTTGCCGGCCCCGGTCTCTCCGGTGAGCACGTTCAAACCACGATCCAGCTCGAGATCGAGATCGTCGATCACCCCGAGCCCCGTGATGTGCAGCTCGCGAAGCACGGGCGCATCGTAGCGGCGCCCGCCGACATCGCCGGGAGGCTCCTACGGGGCGTCGTCGTCGCGCACGGCGCCGTTCTCGTCGTCGGGGTCACCGGGCAGGCCGAACTTCTCACGGACCCGCAGCAGGAAGTCCGGGTGGTCCGAGGTCCGCACGAAGCGGATCGGTCGGTTCGACGAACGGATCCGCACCCGCGCCCCCACCGGCACCTCGACGCTCTCGCGCCCGTCCGCCCACACCAGCCCGGGCTCCTCAGCCATCACCTCGAGCGTGACGACCTGGTCGGCACCGAGCACGAAGGACCGGTCGAACACCATGTGCGCCGCGATCGGGGTCACGACCAGGCAGGGCACGTCCGGCGACACGATCGGGCCACGGGCCGAGAACGAGTACGCGGTCGAGCCCGTCGGGGTCGCCACGATCACGCCGTCGGCGGAGAACGTCGTCACGTAGTCGCCGTCGACCTCGAACCGCAGACGCACCAGCCGGTGTCGGGCCTGCTTCTCGACCATGATCTCGTTCATCGCCCACTGTGGCGGGAAGGTGGCGACCTCGCAGCCGTCGTCGGGCTCGGCGACGACCGTCAGACGCTCTTCGATCCGCACCCGCTCCTCGAGGGCGTCGTGGATCAGCGCGAGGGCGCCATCCGGATCGACCTCCGTGAGGAACCCGAGCCGACCGACGTTCACGCCGAGCACCGGCGCGCCGATCGAGGAGGCGAGGTAGGCCGCGCGCAGGAAGGTGCCGTCACCACCCACGGCGACGACCAAGTTGACCGGTGCGGTGCCGCCGTCGAGGGCCACCGTGCGGATGCCCTCGATCTCGAGGGCATCGCGGAGCGATGCCGTGGTCTGCACGGCGACGTCCCGGCGCTCGTGCGTGACGAACCCGACCCGGCTCACGCGATCGCCCGGCCTTCGTCCACCGCCGCGTCCAGGTCCACCAGCGCGGACCGGCCCCCGCGACGCGCGTGCAGCAGGAACTCGATGTTGCCCGCCGGGCCGGGCACGGGCGAGGCCATCAGCCCGGCGACGCCGAGCCCGAGCGCCTCCGCGCTCCCGGCCACCTCGGTCAGGACGCGCCGCCACACGGCGGGGTCGCGGACCACCCCGCCGCTGCCGACGTCGCCAGGGCCCGCCTCGAACTGCGGCTTCACCAACAGGACGAACGCGGCATCGTCCGCCGCGAGGCCCACGAGCGCGGGCAGCACCGCGCGCAGCGAGATGAACGACAGGTCAGCGACCACGACCGAGGGTACGAAGGGCAGCGCCTCGGGCTCGAGCGTGCGGACGTTCGTCCGCTCGTACACGGTGACGCGCGGATCGTTGCGGAGCTCCCATGCGAGCTGCCCGTAACCCACGTCCACGGCGAGGACGCGCGCCGCGCCGGCACGAAGGAGACAGTCGGTGAACCCGCCGGTAGAGGCGCCGGCGTCGAGGCAGTCGCGCCCCTCGACGTCGACACCGAACCGCTCGAGTGCCGCGGCCAGCTTGCCCCCCGCTCGGGAGACGTAGGCGCGCGCCGGCCCGAGGAGCACGACCGGGGCGGCGTCGTCGACCATCGTGGCGCTCTTGGTGGCGGGCACGCCGGCGACGCTGACGAGTCCGGCTCGCACCGCCTCCTGCGCCTGCGCCCTGCTCGCGACCAGCCCCCGGCGCACGAGCTCCGCGTCGAGCCGCCGGCGGGTCACGACCGGATCAGCCGCTCTGGCCGCCCGACGCGGTCGCCTGACCGGTCGCCGGTGTGCGAGCGGTCGCCTTCCTCGCCGCCGGCTTGCGCGCGGCGGTCTTCTTGCGGGTGGCGGTCCGTCCTGCCGCACGCTCCAGCTCGCGGACCCGCTTGCGAAGGGCATCCAACTCGTCCTGGGT
This sequence comes from uncultured Actinomycetes bacterium, assembly GCA_963710985.1. GTDB lineage: Bacteria > Actinomycetota > UBA4738 > UBA4738 > HRBIN12 > AC-51. The sequence goes on from CAVQCI010000001.1 coordinate 489,026, forward strand.
GGCGACGCCCATCTGATGGAGCTGGTGCTGCACCTCCTTGCGGATCATGTCGACGATCCGGTCGCGGTTGTGCTGGGACCACTCCAGCAGGTCCGCCGTCGCCTTCGCCACCTGCTCCTTCGCGGCGCCGGGCTCGAGACTCTTCGCGAGCTCCTGCGCCTTCGCCGGGCTGAGGGTGCCGAGCGCGGCCTGCATCATCTTGCGAACGTCGCTGAGAGCTGTCATCGATGCCTCCGATCTCCCGTTGTGTCCCAGCATAGCCCGGGTGCGGGGACGCTTCCGGGGGTCAGTCGTCCTCGACCAACAGGGACAGATTCGCCGCCGTGTAGGTCGGTGCGAACCGCGCCGCTCGCACGTCGTCGCGGGTCGACACGCCCGTGAGCACGAGCATCGAGTCCCAGTGCAGCGCGACGGCGCCAGCGATGTCGGTGTCGAGGCGGTCCCCCACGAGCAACGGGACCCCGCCGCCGGCACGAGCGAGCGCCGCCTCGAGGATCGGGGGGTGCGGCTTGCCCACGACCTCGGGGTCCGCGCCCGTGGTCGCGGTGATCACCCCCAGGAGCGCGCCGGCTCCCGGCCAGACCTCGCCACCGGCCGCCGGGAACGTCACGTCGGGGTTCGACGCGACGAGGGCCGCTCCGCGCTCGACCAGCACCGAGGCCACCCGCAGCTTGTCGTAGTCGGCCGATCGGTCCCAACCGACGACAACGGCCTCGGCTTCCTCGGGCTCCCCCTCCAGGACCGTGACGCCGTGCGCGGTGAGCGCATCCTTCAGCCCACGCTCGCCCACGACGAAGGCCGTGCGGACGCCGCGCGCGCCGAGGAGCTCGCCGGTGACGGTCGCGGAGGTGACGACCTCCCTCGGGTCCGCAGCGATCCCCACCGTGTCCAGACGCGCCGCGACCTCTTCGGGGGTCCGCGCGGAGTTGTTCGTCACGAACGCGAGGCCCTTGCCGAGCTCGCGCAGGCACGCGACCACGTCGGCCGCGTGCGGCACCCGATCCGTGCCGCGGTAGAGCACACCGTCGAGGTCGAACAGGAACGCGTCGTAGCGGTCGGCGATCCGCGTCATGTCGTCCGTATCACGTCGGGCCGACGGCCGACCGCATGCCGGACCGTGTCATCGCGGAGACAGCCGGCGGACGACCCGCTCGTACTCGGGACGATCCGGCGCCAGGGCGAACGCCAGCTTCGCGTGGCCGAGCGCCCGCGTGCGCTGCCCGGTGCGCTCGCACGCGAGCGCGAGCGCGAAATGCGCGTAGTCGTCGCTGGGGTGCAGCGCCACGGCCTTGGCGAACTCACGACGCGCCCGCGACATCCGTCCCGACATGAACAGGGCTCGCCCGAGCGCCTCGCGGATCGACGCCTTCTCGGGCTCGAGCAGCTTCGCGCGCCCCAGGAGCATCGCCGCCGCGTGCGGATGGCCGTCCTGGAGCATGGCGCGGCCCCGCGCGTACAGGTCGTACGCGGTCTCGTGGCTATCCCGGCTGCTATACAGGTCCGATGCCAAGCGTCGCTCCGTTCTCCGCGCTCGTGTTCGAGCCGTCGGTGGCCGGTCCGTTGGACCGGTTGACCAGCCCGCCGTACGACGTTATCAACGCCGCCCGCGAACGCGAGTACCGCGACGCCAGCCCGTACAACATCGTGCACGTGGATCTGGCGGAGACGCCGTCCGACCCGGCCCTCGGCGACCGCTACGAGCGTGCGGCGACCCTGCTGGCGGCGTGGCGCGCGGACGGGGTCCTTCGCCGGACCGAGCCGTCGTACTTCGTGTACGAGCTGGCGTTCACGCTCGACGCACGGCCCGGCCGGGTCCGCGGGGTGCTCTGCGCGATGGACCTGGAGCCGTGGGGAGGTTCGGTCCTGCCCCACGAGGAGACGATGCCCGGCCCGGTCCAGGACCGCCTCCGGCTCCTGCGCGCCACCCGAACCCACCTGTCCGCGATCTACGGCACCGTGGCAGGCCCGTGCGGATCGCTCGCGTCGGAGCTCGACCGGGCGGCCGCCAACGTCCCCGACGCCGACATCGTGGACGAAGAAGGCGTCCGGCACCGCCTCTGGGCCCTTCCCGACGACGGATCGATCGCCTCCTTCTTCGCCGACGAGCCCTTGCTGATCGCCGACGGCCACCACCGGTACACGACGGCGCTCGCCTACCGCGACGAACGACACGCGGTTGACGGTCCAGGACCGTGGGACCGGATCCTCACCTTCGTGGTCGACGCGGGGACCGAGGAGGTGCCGGTGCTGCCCTACCACCGGATCCAGGTGAAGGGCGAGCCGCTGCCGGGCGGAGACGACGTCGCCGACCTCGCGGCCGTCCTCGAGACGGTCGACGACGAGGCGCTCCGGATCGGCACGGCGGTCCGCGCCGCGGACGGCACCGTCCGGTACGCGACCCACGCGATCGCGGGCGCGCCGCCGGCCGTCCTGGCCCTGCACGACGACTACCTCGACGGCGCGGCGCCCGGCGACGCCCTGTGGTTCACGCACGACGCGCTCGACGCCGACGACGCCGTACGCGCAGGCGCGGCCTCGGCCGCCTACTTCCTCCCGTCGACGGTCCCCGGCCGGATCCGTGCCGTGATCGAGGCGGGTCAGCGTCTGCCCCGCAAGTCGACGTTCTTCTGGCCGAAGCCGAGGACCGGCTTGGTCCTGATGCCGCTCGACTGATCCGCCTACGTGTCCTCCTCGGCGACCTCGAGCTTCTTGATGCCGGTCGCAACGACCTCGGTCAGACTTCGAGCGCCGGCGCCGCTCCGATAGAAACGCCGCACCAGCTGCCCGTGGACCAAGACCTCGTCGCCCTTGGCGATACCGGCGACCGCGTCCTTGCCGACCGAGCCGTGCCAGACCGCGACCGGCAGCGGGAGCAGCCGTCTGCCGACCTCCGGAACGGAGAGCCGCAGCTCGGTGACCTCGTCGCCCGACGGCATCCGCCGCTCGACCGGGTCCGCGGCCACGGTCCCCGCGAGGACCACGACGTTCACGGTGACCATCCTCGAACCTCCTTTCCCCATGGGGGAGGCGTCGTTCGAGGGGGGTTGCGTGTGTGGAGCCCGACCCTACCCGCGAGGTCCGACACCACCGGGCGCCTGGCAGACTGACCGCGTGGAGCCGACACCGGTCATCAGCGGGGTCGCGCCCGGGTTCACGGTGATCGACACGGGGATGGCCGGTCAGCGCGAGCTGAACGCGGTCTACCTGCTCGCCGCCGCCGAGCCCTGCCTGATCGAGACCGGGCCGGGGGCCGACGGCCCGGTCGTCTGGGATGCCCTCGCACGGCTCGGGGTCGGTCGCGACGAACTCGCGCACATCGTGGTGACCCACATCCACATGGATCACGCGGGCGGCGCCGGCGCGCTCCTGGAGCGGTACCCGCGAGCCACCGTCTGGGTCCACGAGCGCGGCGCGGCCCACCTGGTGGACCCGGCCCGGCTCGTGGCCAGCACGGCGCGCACCTACGGCGAGGGACGGATGCGGGCGCTCTACGGAGACATGCTGCCGGCCCCGGCCGACCGTGTGCGCGCCGTGAGCCAGGGCGACACGATCGACCTCGGGGATCGCTCTCTCGAGGTGTTGCACACCCCGGGGCACGCGTCGCACCACGTCGCGTTGCTCGACACGGCCACGGGCGCGATGTGCACGGGGGAGGCGATCGGCTCGTACCTGCCCTGGGCCGACTGCTACCGTCCGGCGTTGCCGCCGCCAGAGGTCGACGTCGACGCCGCCCTCGCGACGATCGACTCGGTTCCGGTCGCGGCACCCATCTCTCCTGTTGACCTCGCACTTCGGCGCGACCCCCGACGTCGAGACCGCCTGCGACCGTGCCGCCGCCCGGATCGTCGCGTGGTCCGACGAGATCGCGCAGGCGCTGCGAGCTTCCGAACCGTCCGAGGACGACCTCACCGCGATCCTGCGCCACCGCGCCGAGCGGGAGTTCGCCGACGACAGCGGCGGCGCGCCCTTCGACCTCGCACGCTACGACGCGCTCGGCTCGATCCGGATGAACGCCCAGGGCCTGGCGCGGTACTGGCGCAAGCGGTGGGAACGCGAGGCTCCGCCCGCGTGAACCTCGATCAGGAGAGCTCCGCCAGCCGTTCGGCCGCATCGAACGCCGACGCGTCGTGACGCACGATCTTGCGGAACTCGGCCGCCGCCTCCTCGCGCCGGCCGGCGCGCTCGAGGATGTCGCCCTTCGCGTACCACAGGCGCAACGTGTAGGGCTCGGCCACGTCGGCCCTGGTCCTGGCCCTGCTCATGAACGCCAGCGCCTCGGCGAACCGCTCCTGATCTGCCAGCGCCGACGCCGCCACGATCACGGCCTCGGCCTTCGCCTCGTTCGGCGCGCGCTTGTCCCGCAAGAGCTCGTCGGCCAGCGGCACCGCCTCGGCCGGCTTGCCGACGGCACGCAGGCAGTCCGCGATCAGGTGGTTCTGGTCGGGCCGCCCGCTGAGTCGCTTGTACGCCTTCAGCTCCGTGAGCGCCTCCTGCCACCGCCCCGCCCCGTACAGGGCGAGTCCCAGCACCTCGCGGACGCTCGCCGCCCTCGGTGAGAGCTGCTTGGCCCGCTCCGCCTCCACGAGCGCGCCCTTGGGGTCGTCGCGCTCGAGCAGTTCGACCGCGCGCTCCATCCGGGCGATCGCGTCGCGCTGCACGGTCGGCTTCGTGGCGCGGTGCAGTTCATCCAGCACATCGCGGGGAAGGGTCGCACGCTTGGCGGGCGTGCCGTGCGACTTGCCGCCGGCGCGGGGTTGCAGGGATCGGGCATCGACACTCCAGCCTAACGGAGGATAGGAACGGGCCGCCCGAAGGCGGCCCGTTCCCAACGGATGTTCCGGCAGCGACCTACTCTCCCACCAAGTCTCCCTGGCAGTACCATCGGCGCTGGAGGGCTTCACTTCCGGGTTCGGGATGGGACCGGGTGTTTCCCCTCCGCCATGGCCACCGAAACGGGGTGTCCGAAGGACGAGAGTGAGGGTGCAGCCCTCGAGCAGTGACTCGAGAACCGCGATAGCGAGCGCGAGCGAAAGGTCAAGTCCTCGGGCTATTAGTACAGGTCAGCTCCACACGTCGCCGTGCTTCCACTTCCTGCCTATCGACCTCGTGGTCTGCGAGGGCCCTTACCTGGTTATCCAGTGGGAGACCTCATCTCCGGGCGAGCTTCGCACTTAGATGCTTTCAGCGCTTATCCCTTCCGAACGTGGCTAACCAGCCGTGCCGCTGGCGCGACAACTGGCACACCAGAGGTTCGTCCGCCCCGGTCCTCTCGTACTAGGGGCAGCTCCCGTCAAGTCTCCTACGCCCACGGAGGATAGGGACCGAACTGTCTCACGACGTTCTAAACCCAGCTCGCGTGCCTCTTTAACGGGCGAACAGCCCGACCCTTGGGACCTGCTCCAGCCCCAGGATGAGACGAGCCGACATCGAGGTGCCAAACCCTGCCGTCGATATGGACTCTTGGGCAGGATCAGCCTGTTATCCCCGGGGTACCTTTTATCCGTTGAGCGACGGCCCTTCCACTCGGAGCCGTCGGATCACTAGGCCCAGCTTTCGCTCCTGCTCGATCCGTCGATCTCGCAGTCAAGCTCCCTTGTGCCCTTGCACTCGCCGTCTGATTGCCAACCAGACTGAGGGAACCTTTGGGCGCCTCCGTTACCTTTTAGGAGGCAACCGCCCCAGTTAAACTGCCCACCAGACGCTGTCCCCGACCCGGATCACGGGCCTGGGTTAGAGTCCCAACAGGTGAAGGGTGGTATTTCAAGGTTGGCTCCACGAAGCCCGGAAGCTCCGCTTCGTCGCCTCCCACCTATCCTACGCAACACATGCCAGAACCCAACATCAAGCTGCAGTAAAGGTCCCGGGGTCTTTCCGTCCTTCCGCGGGTAACGAGCATCTTTACTCGTAGTGCAATTTCGCCGAGTCCCTGGTTGAGACAGTGCCCAAGTCGTTACGCCATTCGTGCAGGTCGGAACTTACCCGACAAGGAATTTCGCTACCTTAGGACCGTTATAGTTACGGCCGCCGTTTACCGGCGCTTAGGTTCAAAGCTTCGCAACCCGAAGGCCACTAACCTCTCCCCTTAACGTTCCGGCACCGGGCAGGCGTCAGTCCGTATACGTCGTCTTGCGACTTTGCACGGACCTGTGTTTTTAGTAAACAGTCGCTTGGGCCTGGTTTGTGCCACCGCTTCGGGCTCGTGGGGCAAGCCCCGTCACCCTAGAACGGTCGTCCTTCTCCCGAAGTTACGGACGCAATTTGCCGAGTTCCTTAACCAGGGTTCTCTCGATCGCCTTCGTATCCTCTACGTGCCCACCTGTGTTGGTTTGGGGTACGGGCACCTTGATCACTCGCTAGAGGCTTTTCTCGGCAGTAGAGGATCACTCGCTTCGCCTGAACGGCTCGGCATCGTGCCTCGGGATACGGCCTCCTGGATTTGCCTGGGAGACCTCCCTACACACTTACCCCAGGACGACCATCGCCTGGGTCGAGCTACCTTCCTGCGTCCCCCCATCGCTGGCCTAGTACCGGAAGGGTCGGTAGCCCCCGAAGGGGTTCCCTTAGCATCCCGGATTCGGCCTGGGCGCGATCAAGGTGGTACTGGAATATCAACCAGTCGTCCATCGCCTACGTCTGTCGACCTCGGCTTAGGTCCCGACTAACCCTGGGCGGATGAACCTTCCCCAGGAACCCTTGGGCATTCGGCGGAGGGGTTCCTCCCCCCTCTTTCGCTACTCATGCCGGCATTCTCACTTCCCACGCGTCCACCACTGGGTTACCCCGCGGCTTCACTCGCGTGGGAACGCTCCCCTACCGATCCGCCCACTTGGACCCACGAGGCCTCCCTCGAGGGCCGGGTGATACGGCGGATCCCGCAGCTTCGGTGTCGTGCTTGAGCCCCGTTACATCGTCGGCGCAAGACCACTTGACCAGTGAGCTATTACGCACTCTTTCAAGGGTGGCTGCTTCTAAGCCAACCTCCTGGTTGTCTCTGCGATCTCACATCCTTACCCACTTAGCACGAACTTAGGGACCTTAGCTGGCGATCTGGGTTGTTTCCCTCTCGGACACGGAGCTTAGCCCCCGCGCCCTCACTCCCGGGCTGTGGTCCAACGGCATTCGGAGTTTGACTGAGGTCGGTAAGCTTGTAGGCCCCCTAGCCCAATCAGTGCTCTACCTCCGCCGGAGAACGCCCGAGGCTGCCCCTAAAGGCATTTCGGGGAGAACCAGCTATCACCGAGTTTGATTGGCCTTTCACCCCTACCCACAGGTCATCCCCCAGGTTTTCAACCCTGGTGGGTTCGGTCCTCCACGAGGTCTTACCCTCGCTTCAACCTGCCCATGGGTAGATCACTCGGCTTCGGGTCTAGGGCACGCGACTATACGCCTGTTTCAGACTCGCTTTCGCTTCGGCTTCGTCAGGAGACTTAACCTCGCCACGTACCGCTAACTCGCCGGCTCATTCTTCAAAAGGCACGCCGTCACCCCGCCTGGTTGCCCAGGTCGAAGCTCCGACTGCTTGTAGGCTCACGGTTTCAGGTGCTATTTCACTCCCCTCCCGGGGTGCTTTTCACCTTTCCCTCACGGTACTAGTTCACTATCGGTCGCCAGGGAGTGCTTAGCCTTAGAGGGTGGTCCCCCCAGATTCACACGGGATTTCAGGGGTCCCGTGCTACTCGGGATCCCCACGAGGAGACCGCTCGCCTTTCGACTACGGGGCTGTTACCCGCTGTGGCGGCCCTTTCCATGGCCTTCGTCTAGACGTCGGTTTTGTCACTCCTTGGACCCCCCGACGGAGGTCCCCGTGGGTCCCACGACACCGGTACAGCAACGTCGTCGGACTTGACACTGCACCGGTTTAGGCTGATCCCCGTTCGCTCGCCGCTACTTGGGGAGTCGCGTTTGCTTTCCCTTCCTCGCCCTACTGAGATGTTTCACTTCGGGCGGTTCCCTCCTCACCGCCTATGTGTTCAGCGGTGGGTGACCGGGCATGACCCCGGCCGGGTTTCCCCATTCGGACACCTGCGGATCACAGCTCTCTCGGCAGCTCCCCGCAGCTTTTCGCAGCCTGACGCGTCCTTCATCGGCTCCTGGCGCCAAGGCATCCACCGTAAGCCCTTCATAACTTGACTGTAGATGCTCGCGCTCGCTATCGAGTTCTCAAGGTGCTCGAGGGCTCGCACCCTCAAAGCTGAACAGCGTGTGCCGGTCGACGAAGTCTCCGAAGAGGCGCCGACGGGCTGCCAGTGATCGACCTGGAGTCTTCCGGAGATCGACGGACGTTGTCGTCGTCCGTCCCGGAGTGCCAAATGGCTCCTTAGAAAGGAGGTGATCCAGCCGCACCTTCCGGTACGGCTACCTTGTTACGACTTCACCCCAATCGCGAGCCCCACCTTCGACGGCTCCCTCCACAAGGGTTAGGCCACCGGCTTCGGGTGTTGCCCACTTTCGTGGTGTGACGGGCGGTGTGTACAAGCCCCGGGAACGTATTCACCGCAGCAGTGCTGATCTGCGATTACTAGCGACTCCAACTTCACGGGGTCGGGTTGCAGACCCCGATCCGAACTGAGCCAGGCTTTTTGGGATTCGCTCACCCTTGCGGGATCGCAGCCCTTTGTACCCGGCATTGTAGCATGTTTGCAGCCCTGGACATAAGGGGCATGATGACTTGACGTCATCCCCACCTTCCTCCGGTTTGGCACCGGCAGTCTCCCTAGAGTTCCCGGCATGATCCGCTGGCAACTAAGGACAGGGGTTGCGCTCGTTGCGCCACTTAAGGCAACACCTCACGGCACGAGCTGACGACAGCCATGCACCACCTGTGCAGGCTCCGAAGAGCACCCGCTTTCACGGGTTTCACCCTGCATGTCAAGCCCAGGTAAGGTTCTTCGCGTCGCATCGAATTAAGCAACATGCTCCGCCGCTTGTGCGGGGCCCCGTCAATTCCTTTGAGTTTTAGCCTTGCGGCCGTACTCCCCAGGCGGGGTGCTTAATGCGTTAGCTTCGGCACGGACGGGGTCGATGTCCGCCCACACCTAGCACCCAACGTTTACGGCTAGGACTACCAGGGTATCTAATCCTGTTCGCTCCCCTAGCTTTCGCGCCTGAGCGTCAGGTAAGGCCCAGAGATCCGCCTTCGCCACCGGTGTTCCTCCTGATATCTGCGCATTTCACCGCTACACCAGGAATTCCGATCTCCCCTACCTACCTCTAGTCCGGAAGTTTCGGATGCACGCTCGGAGTTGAGCTCCGAGTTTTCACATCCGACTTTCCGAACCGCCTGCGCGCTCTTTACGCCCAATGAATCCGGACAACGCTCGCTCCCTACGTCTTACCGCGGCTGCTGGCACGTAGTTAGCCGGAGCTTCTTCTGCAGGTACCGTCACGATCGCTTCGTCCCTGCCGAAAGGGGTTTACAACCCGAGGGCCTTCGTCCCCCACGCGGCGTCGCTGCGTCAGGCTTTCGCCCATTGCGCAAGATTCCCCACTGCTGCCTCCCGTAGGAGTCTGGGCCGTATCTCAGTCCCAGTGTGGCTGGTCGTCCTCTCAGACCAGCTACCCGTCGAAGCCTTGGTGGGCCGTTACCCCACCAACAAGCTGATAGGCCGCGGGCCCATCCCAGACCGCCGGAGCTTTCCCGGCCGAAGCATGCGGATCGGTCGGAGTATCCGGTATTAGCCCCGGTTTCCCGGAGTTATCCCAGAGTCTGGGGCAGGTTGCCCACGTGTTACGCACCCGTTCGCCACTGATCCCGGGGCCGAAGCCCCGTTCACCGTTCGACTTGCATGTGTTAAGCGCGCCGCCAGCGTTCGTCCTGAGCCAGGATCAAACTCTCCGTAGAGATCACGGGCCGGCTCGAGAGCCGTTCCGCTGTTCCATTCGGAGTCGGCCGAGGGAAGAGGCACCTCCCCGCCGGCCTTTTCCTGACCTGCTCCCGAAGGAGCTGGTTCATATGTGTACGGTCGTCTGGAGCGAGGCGTGGCGAACCACGCCTCGATCCGACGAGGCACTGGCATTCACACGCTGTTCAGTTCTCAAGGTGCGAGCGCAGCACGACGACCCGAGCTTCTCGGTGTTGGACCTCGCGCAGGGGCCGCGCCGGCTGGGTATCGTAACAGCCCCACCGCAAGCGTCAACTTGCGGGGACCGCTCGAACCGCTGTTCGGTTCTCGATCTCAGTCTACGACACCGGCGACCCGTGCGAACCGGCGACGCCCCACCTGCAGGACCGCGCCGACGAGCCGTTCGAGCTCGAGCTCGGCCTCGGGATCGTCCAGCGGCTCCCCGTCGAGGCGAACCCCACCCTGCGCGACCGCCCGGCGGGCCTCTGCGTTCGAGGCGGCGAGGCCGGCCGCGACGAGGACCCGCGGCAGCCAGGCCTTCCCCTCGCGGACGGCATCGGAGGGGAGCCGCACCTCGGGGATCTCCTCGGGCAGCTCGTGGCGGCGGAACACGGCGTCGAACCGTGCCTCTGCCTCCTCCCCCGCCCCCGCGCCGTGGTAGAGGTCGACGATCGTACGGGCGAGGCGACGTTTCTCCTGGTCCGGGCGGATCGTGCCGGCTCCGAGTCCCGCAACGACACGCTGGTGATCCTCAGGTCCGAGGCCGGTGCAGAGCAGCTCGTACTTCGCCGATCATGGCGTCGGGGATCGACATCAGCTTGCCGAACTGCTCGTCCGCCGGCTCGGTCAGCGCGACGTAGTTGTCGAGCGACTTCGACATCTTGCGGACGCCGTCGAGCCCCTCGATCAGCGGCGTGGTCAGCACCACCTGCGGGGCTTGCCCGTAGGCCCGTTGCACCTCGCGGCCCATCAGCAGGTTGAACGTCTGGTCGGTCCCCCCGAGCTCGACGTCGGCCCGGACCGCGACCGAGTCGTAGCCCTGCAGGAGCGGGTACAGCAACTCGACGACGCTGATCGGCTGCCCCTGCTCGTAGCGCTCACGGAAGTCCTCGCGCTCGAGCATCTGCGCCACGGTCGCGACCGAGGTCAGACCGATCACCTGGGCCATGTCCAGCGGCGCCAGCCACTCGCTGTTGCGCCGGAGCTCGGCTCGTGCGACGTCGATCACGAGGCCGGCCTGCTCGAGGTAGGTCCGCGCGTTCTCGTCGATCTGCGCTTCGGTCAGCATCTGCCGCGTCTCGGACCGCCCCGACGGGTCGCCCACCCGGCCGGTGAAGTCGCCAACGATCAACACCGCGACGTGCCCCGCGTCCTGGAACTGCCGCAGCTTGCGCAGCACGACCGTGTGGCCGAGCGTCAGATCCGGACGACTCGGATCGATCCCGAGCTTGACACGCAGCGGCCGTCCGAGCGCGAGCTTCTCCTCGAGCCCGCCCTCGGGGATCAGGTCGACCGCGCCGCTGCGGAACGCGTCCAGATGCCCGTCAGACATGCGGCCCATGCTACCGAGCAGGGACAGGGGGCCGGGTTACCCTTCCCGCATGCGCCGCGCCCGCCGGTCCGCGGTCCTTCTGTTCGCCCTCGCGCTCGCCGCGAGCGCTTGCGCGCTCCCGCAGCTGGACCGGTACACCCCGCGTCCCCTGGCCCAGACCTCCTTCCTCTACGCCGCCGACGGCTCGCTGATCACCACCCTGCATGCCCGGGAGGATCGCGTGGTGCTCTCCCGCGCGGAGATGCCGACGAGCCTGCGCAATGCCGCGGTCGCGATCGAGGACCGGCGCTTCTACGCCCACCACGGGATCGACCCCCAGGCGATCCTCCGTGCGGCCGTGATCGACGCCACCACCGGCACGATCGAGGAGGGGGGCTCCACGATCACCCAGCAGCTCGTGAAGAACCTCTACACCGGCGACGAACAGAGCTTCCGGCGCAAGTTCGACGAGGCGGTGCTTGCCTGGCAGCTCGAGGACCGCCTCACGAAGGACCAGATCCTCACCCGGTACCTCAACACGGTCTACTTCGGGGAGGGGGCCTACGGGGCGCAGGCGGCCGCGCGGACCTATTTCGGGATCGACGCGGTCGACCTCTCGCTGGCGCAGTCGGCGATGCTCGCCGGCCTGATCTCGTCGCCGAACCACTTCGACCCCTACGTCGATCCGGCGGCGGCGCGCGGCCGCCGCAACGTCGTCCTGCGGCTGATGCGCGAGCAGGGCTATATCACGGGCAAGCAAGCCGCCGCCGCGTTCGCGAAGCCGGCGACCGTCCACCGGAGCACGACCGCCGAGCCCCACTACCCCTACCCGTACTTCGTCGACTACTTCAAGCGGTGGTTCCTCGCCAACCCCGCGTTCGGCATCACCCGCGACGACCGCGAGCGCCTCCTGTTCACCGGGGGCTTGAGGATCACGACGACGCTCGATCCGAGCACCCAGCGCGCCACGGAGGACGCGGTCCGCTCGGTGCTTGCATACCGCTCCGACCCCGACGCCGCGGTGACGGTCCTCGATCCGCGGACCGGGTACGTGCGCGCGATGGTGGGCGGCAAAGACTCCGCCTACTGGGCGGACGACCAGGCCGGCCGGGTCAACCTGGCGACCGGTGCGGGAGGCACCGGCCGTCAGACGGGTTCGGCGTTCAAGCCGTTCGCGCTCGTGACCGCGCTCGAGAACGGCATCTCTCCGGACACGATCTTCCCCGCGCCTGCGACGCTCGACGTGCCGCTCGGCAACGGGACCGTCTGGCGGGTGGTCAACGCCGAGGGGAGCGGCTACGGCTCGATGAGCCTGCGCTCCGCGACGATCTATTCGGTCAACACGGTGTACGCGCAGCTGATCGAGCGGCTCGGCGCGCAGAAGGTGATCGACACGGCCCAGCTGATGGGGATGCGATGCTGCCCGGACGTCGCGGAGCCCACCACCCCCCTCGCGCCCTACCTGTCGGCGGTCCTCGGCTCGAACGAGGCGAACACGCTCGAGATGGCGACCGCCTACGGCACGCTCGCCTCGGGGGGCAAGCGGGTGACCCCGACGCCCGTGCTGAGTGTGACCGACGCGCAGGGCAACGTCCTGTACCAGGCAGACCCGCAACCCAAGCAGGTGATCGACCCCCAGGTCGCGTCGGCCACCGACGGGATCCTGCAGGACGTGGTCCTGTACGGGACCGGGACGGCCGCCAACATCGGCCGGCCCCAGATCGGCAAGACCGGCACCGACGATAACCACGACAACGCGTGGTTCATCGGCGCGGTCCCCCAGCTCGTGGCCGCCGTCTGGGTCGGCTACCACGAGGGCCAGATCCCGATGCGCCCGCCACGCACCCGGATCACCGTGTTCGGCGGCACCTGGCCGGCGCAGATCTGGCGGCTGTTGATGCTGAAGGCGACCGCCTCGCTCGCGCCCGAACCGTTCCCGACGCCCGAGGTGCAGTACGTCCAGGTCGCCGTCGACGTGTCCCAGGATCCCTACTGCTTGCCGAACCGGTACACGCTGCCGCAGAACATCCAGACCCTGAGCTTCATCGCCGGGACGCAACCGGCCGACACGTGCACGACGCCGACCTCCGCGCAGCGGGTGATCGTGCCCTCGGTCGTGGGTCTGCAGCAGGACGAGGCGACGTCGATGCTGGAGCAGGGGGGGTTCTTCGTGGACGTGAAGGTCGCGACCTCGACGCAGCCGCCGGGCACCGTGATCTACGAGTCGCCCTCCGGCGGCACGACCGCCTCGCAGGCGAGCACCGTGACGCTCACCGTGGCGACCGCGCCCTCGACCGCGTCGGTCGGGCCGTAGCGCTCTGCGAGGTCCGCGAGACCCACCCGCTGTCCCGCTCGACGAACCGCCACGGCTGCTCGGCGGCCTTGCGGATGCCGACGCGGGGCGTACGTTCGATCCGCCCAGCAGGGACCGCGCGGCCACGTTCGAGCCAGATCTCCTCGCCGCCGACGAGGTCGGCTCCGTCCAGGGCGCGGTCGACGCCGAAGGCCTGCGCCCAGCGTGCGGGTCCACGGCACAGATCCTGAGCTCGCCCCTGCCCCGCAACCGCGCCATCGCCTGGAGACCTTCGAGCGGCTCCCCCGCGCGCAGCAGCACGGCGGAACCGTGCCCGTGCGCACCCGTCACCACGTTCATGCAGAAGTGCATGCCGTAGGTGAAGTACACGTACAGGTGCCCGGGAGGACCGAACATCGCGCTGTTACGCGGGGTCTCGCCGCCGAACGCGTGGCTCGCGGGGTCGTCGGGTTCGTACGCCTCGGTCTCGACGATCCGCGCACGGAGCGTCGTGCCGTCGGGCAGTCGCCGCGCGAGCACGTGCCCGAGCAGCGCCGGCGCGACCTCGAGAGCGGGCCGCGCGCAGGATCGGCGTCCGAGCCGGCTCACGCGGTCGCCGCCTTGCCCAGGAACCGTCGCAGCTTCGTGAGCGGCCACGCGTTGATCACGTCGTCCTTCGTGAGCCAGGCACGCTGGGCGACCCCGATCCCGAACGGCATCAGGTCCAGGTGGCCGACCGCGTGGGCGTCGGTGTCGATCGCGAAGCGGACCCCGTGGCGCTTCGCGGCAAGGACGTGCTCGTCGCGAAGATCCAGCCGATTCCGGGAAGGCGTTGATCTCGATGGCCGTCCCCGTTCGACCGGCGGCGGCGAACACGGCCTCCAGGTCGACGTCGATCGGGTCGCGCCGTCCGATCAGCCGGGTGGTGAGGTGACCGATCACGTTGACGTGCGGATGCTCGACCGCACGGATCACCCGCCGGGTCATCGCGTCGCGGGAGAGCCCGAAGTGGGAGTGGACCGAGGCGACCGTGAGGTCGAACCCGGCGAGGAAGCTGTCGGGCCAGTCGACGCCGCCGTCGGGATCGATGTTGAGCTCGGCCCCGTGCAGGAGCCTCATCTTCGCGTACCGCGACTGCAGCCGGCGGAGCCGTTCGCGTTGGGCGAGGATCTTCTCGTCGGTCATCCGCTGCATCGCGAGGTTCGGCGCGTGGTCCGTGACGCCGTAGTAGGCGTAGCGGAGCGCGTACGCGGCCTCGAGCATCGCCTCGAGGGACGCGGTGCCGTCGGTGAGGTTCGTATGGGTGTGCAGGTCGCCGCGCAGATCCTTCCGCTCGATCGTCGAGGGCAGGGTCCCGGCGAGCGCCGCCTGGACCTCGCCTCGATCCTCGCGCAGGGTCGGCGGGACCCAGGCCATCCCGAGTCGGGCGTAGACCTCCTCCTCGGTCTCGGCCGCGAGGAGCCGCTCGCCGTCCACCTCGAACAACCCGTACTCGTTCAGCTTCAGCCCGGCGCGAACGGCCAGTTGGCGGATCGCCACGTTGTGCGCCTTGGAGCCGGTGAAGTAGATCATCGCCGCGCCCCATGCCTTCAAGGGCACGACCCGCAGGTCCACCTGGAGCCCGCCGCGGGTGACCACGGAGGACTTCCGCTCGCCATGAGCGAGCACCCGCTCGACGAGGTCGGCGCCGGTGAACGCGTCCATCACCGGACCCGGGCGATCGCTCGCGACCAGGAGGTCGACGTCGCCGATCGTGTCGCGCATCCGCCGGAGCGATCCCGCGTAGGCGGCGCGCCGGACGCCGCGGATCGGCCGGAGCAGCGCGAGGAGGGTCTCCGCTACCTCGAGCGCCTGGTCGATCCGGACGCGACCCGTGTCGCGCGCCGCGCGTGCCGCCGCGGCGAGCACGTTGTCCTGCGTCTTCTTCGAGAAGCCCTTCAGCCCGGCCAGCTCATCGGCCCCCGCCGCCGCGACGAGCGCCTCGACCGAGTCGATCCCCAGCTCCTCGTAGACGGCGAGGGCCTTCTTCGGACCGAACCCGGGGAGCTCGGTCATCTCGCGGACGCCCGCGGGCACGCGCGCTCGCAGCTCGTCCAGCTCGGGGAACGTCCCGGTCGCGAGCGCGGCCTCGATCTTGTCCGCGATCGACTTCCCGACGTTGGGGATCCGTCGCAGGCCGGCCTCGTCCAGGTCCTTCAGGTCCGTCGCGTACCCGCCGACCGCCCGCGCAGCCTTCTCGTAGGCGCGCGGCTTGAACGGGTCCTCGCCCACGATCGCGAGCAGGTCCGCGAACTCGAGGAGGAGCCGCTCGACGGCGTCGTTCGAGCGAGGCATGGCAGCCCTTCTCAGGCGAGGCAGAACAGGAACAGCAGCAGCGCCTTCTGCGTGTGGAGGCGGTTCTCCGCCTGGTCCCACACCGCGGCGTGCGGGCCGTCGATCACCTCGTCGGTGATCTCCTGGCCCCGGTGCGCGGGCAGGCAGTGCAGCACGACGACGTCGGGCGCCGCGACGTCCACCAGCTTCTGGTCGAGGGAGTACGCGGAGAACACCAGCGCCCGCTCCTCCGCCTCGGCCTCCTGCCCCATGCTCGCCCACACGTCGGTGTACAGGACGTCGGCGCCGGCGGCCGCCTCCCGAGGGTCCATCGTGACCTCGACCGCGCCGCCGGTCTCCGCGGCGATCGCGCTCGCGCGCTCCACGACCTGCGGGATCGGCTCGAAACCGGCCGGCGTGGCGACGCGGACCGTCATGCCGGCCTTCGCCCCCGCGAGCAGCAGCGAGTGCGCCACGTTGTTGCCGTCGCCCACGTAGGTGAGGATCCGGCCCCGCAGCTCCCCCAGGCGTTCGCGGACCGTGAGCAGGTCGGCGAGCGCTTGGCACGGATGCTCGAAGTCCGATAGCGAGTTCACGACGGGCACGTCGGCAGCGCCGGCGAGGACCTCGAGCCGCTCCTGTTCGAACGTGCGAAGCACGATCGCGTCGACGTAGCGCGACAGCACCCGCCCGGTGTCCTCGATCGTCTCGCCGCGTCCGAGCTGGAGGTCGGTCGAGGACAGCGGGAGCGCGTGGGCGCCGAGCTGCGTGACGCCGACCTCGAACGACACCCGCGTGCGCGTCGAGGACTTCTCGAACACCAACGCGATCGTTCGGCCCTCGAGGGCACGGGCGTGCAGCGATCGGTCGGCTTTCAGCGCGGCGGACAGGTCGAGGACGTGGGCGAGCTCCTCGGGCGTGAGGTCGTCGACGGAGAGGTAGTCGCGTGCCATCGCCGCGAGTCTAGCCGGGGCGCTCAGCCGGCGCGCAGGACGGCGCCGAACCCCGACGCGAGCGCCGCGACGATCGCGTCCACCGCTCGCTGCGCCTCCTCGTCGGTGAGCGTGCGATCCGGTGCGCGGAAATCCACGGCGAACGCCAGGCTCTTCGTCCCCGGGGGCAGCGACCCTCCGCGGAAGACGTCGAACAGCGACGACCCCCACAGCAGGTCCCCCCCGGCGTTGACCAGCGCCGCCCCGAGGTCGCCGGCGGGCACGTCCTCGGGGACCACGAACGCCAGGTCGCGGCGGACCGGCGGGAACCGAGGCACGTCGCGGAAAGCGAACGCGCGCGTCGCCGCGCGCCGGAGGGAGCCGAGCCCGACGACGCCCACCGAGACCCGGCCGGTCACGCCGAGCCGCTCGGCGGCCGTGGGGTGGATCTCCCCGAGCACCCCGACCGAGCGTCCCTCCAGCAGGACCTGCGCCGCCCTTCCCGGATGGAAAGGCCCCGGCGGCACGTCGCCGAGCGACCACCCCTCGACCCCAAGGTCGTGCAGGAGCGCCTCCAGGACGCCCTTCGCGTCCAAGACGTCGAGCTCGCGACGCTCGCCCGACCACCCGGCGGCGGCGGGACCGCACAGCACGAACCCGGCCTTGCCGTGCTCGGTGAACGGGGCATCCTTGGACGTGCCGAGGCGGAAGGTCGTGCCCACCTCGAACAGCCCGAGCCGCTCGACCCCCAGGGCCTGGTTGCGGACCACCGCGCGCAGGAGCCCCGGCGTGAGCCGGGTCCGCAGGAACCCCTCCTCGGCGCGGAGCGGGTTCGCGACGCGGACCGCGTCGGTGTCGCCGAACAGCTCGAGGTCCTCCGCGGAGGCGAACGGCGCGAGGCGGAGCTCTCGAAGACCCGCGCGGACCAGCCCGTCCTTCGCTCGCTGGGAGAACACGAAGTCCTGGGGCACGCCCCCGGCGTGGGCGGAGCGCGGGAGCGTCGAGCCGACCCGTTCGTAGCCCTGGACCCGCACGATCTCCTCGATCAGGTCGACCTCGCGGTCGACGTCGACCCGGAAGCCGGGGACCTCCACCTCGAGCACGTCCCCTTCGTCGCGGTGGATGAGCCCGAGGGTGTCGAAGACCCCGCCTGCGTCGACGGGCGTCACGTCGTACCCGAGCAGCGCGGACGCGCGCGAGGCCCGCATCGACACCCACCTGCGGACGTGAGGGGTCCCGTCCTGCACGACGCCGCGCAGGACCCGTCCGCCTCCCCACCTCGCGATCAGGTGCGCGCCCCGGGCGGCGCCGGCGTCCACGCCCTCCGGATCGGTCCCCCGTTCGAACCGGTGGGACGCCTCGCTGTGCAGGTCGAGCCGGCGCGCGGTGAGCAGCACGCGGCCCCTGGTGAAGTGGGCGCTCTCCAGCAGCACGTTGCGGGTTCCGGGGGAGACCTCCGAGGTCTGACCGCCCATCACGCCGGCGATCGCCACCGGCTTCTCGAGGTCGCAGATCAACAGATCCTGCGCGGTCAGGGTCCGGTCGACGTCGTCCAGCGTCGTGATGCGCTCTCCCTCGGCCGCGTCGCGGACCACGATCCCGGGGCCGGCCAGGCGATCCATGTCGAAGCCGTGCAGCGGCTGGCCGAGCTCGAGCATCGCGTAGTTCGTCGCGTCGACGATCGCGTCGATCGGGCGCATACCGCACGCGGTGAGACGCGCCTGCGCCACGAGCGGCGAGGGCCGGTGCGACACGCCACGGATCACCCGCGCCACGTACCGCGAGCACCCCTCGGGCGCGTCGATCCGAACGGTCGCGACGTCCTCGGCGGCCTCCGCGGCCCCCTCGAGCGAGCGATCGGGCATCACGAGCCCGACGCCCGTGGCGGCGGCGATCTCGCGCGCGACCCCGACGATCGACAAGAAGTCAGGGCGGTTGGGCTCGACCTCCACGTCGAGCACGGGCTCGTCCAGCTCCAGCGCGCCCTTCAGGTCGGTCCCGACCTCCCAGGTGTCGTCCAGGACCAGGATCCCGCCGTGGTCTTGGGAGATCGCGAGCTCGCGCGGCGAGCAGAGCATCCCGTTGGAGACCACCCCGCGGATCTCGCGTCGGCCCAGGGGCTCGAGCAGCGCCGGCACCCTGGCGCCGGGCGGCGCCCACGGCACCAGGTCGCCGGGCGCCATGTTGCGGATTCCGACCACCAGCTCGATCTCCCCGGCAGGGTGCTGGATACGCGCGACGCAGAGCTTGTCGGAGTTCGGGTGGTCACGGACCTCGATCACGCGGACGACCACGACCCCGTCCAGGCCTTCCCACGGCCGCTCGATCCCCTCGATGAGGAGACCCCGCGGCACCATCAGCTCGGTCAGGTCCTCGGCGGACAGATCCGTCGGGACGAGCTCGCGGAGCCACCCCAGGGGGACCTTCACGCGACCCCTCCGAACTGCGCGAGGAACCGGACGTCGGGCTCGAGCAGCATCCGCATGTCCGGGATCGCGTACTTCAAGATCGCGACCCGCTCGACGCCCATCCCGAAGGCGAAACCCGTGTAGCGCTCGCTGTCGTAGCCGCAGTTCTCCAGGACCTGCGGGTGAACCATCCCGGCGCCGAGCAGCTCGATCCACCCGTTGCCGCAGGTCCGGCACCCGACCCCGTCGCACTTGAAGCACGACACCGCGATCTGCGCGCCGGGCTCGACGAACGGGAAGTACGAGGGAAGCAGCCGCACCCGGCGACGCCCGCCGAACAGCCCCTCGGCTATCGCCTCGAGCGTGCCTTTGAGGTCGGCGAAGGTGATCCCCTCGTCGACGACCAGCGCCTCGACCTGGTGGAACACCGCCAGGTGGGTGGCGTCGGGGTTCTCGCGCCGGTACACGCGGCCCGGCGCGATGATGTACACGGGCGGAGGCTGCGTCTGCATCGTGCGGATCTGCACCGCCGACGTCTCGGTCCGCAGCAGCAGCTCGGGATGCCCGGGATCGCGACGTAGAGCGAGTCCTTCATCGTGCGCGCCGGATGGTCCTCCGGGATGTTGAGCGCCTGGAAGTTGTGCCAATCGTCCTCGATCTCCGGCCCCTCGACGACCCGGAAGCCCAGACGAGTGAAGACCTCCACGATCTCGCGCTCGACCAGCGTCAGGGGGTGCAGCGACCCTTCGGGAGGGCGTCTGCCAGGAAGCGTGAGATCGACGCGGTCGGCGGCCAGGAGCGCGGTCTCCGCCGCGGCTCCCAGCTCGTCACGCCGCGCCGCGAACACCGCGACGAGCCCCTCGCGGACCTCGTTCGCGAGCATGCCGAGCTCCTTGCGCTGCTCGTGCGGCAGACCTCCGAGGCTCCGCTGCGCCTCGCTGAACCGGGTCTTGCGTCCCAGGACCGCGGTCTGCGCGCCCTCCAACGCCTCGAGGTCGGAAGCCTCCGCGGCAAGGGCGATCCCCCGCTCGCGTTCCTCCTCGAGGATCCGACGCATCTCCTCGGCATCCATGGGCGGCGAGTCTAGCAACGGCCCTAATGGGCCCCGTGGCGGGGCCGCGCCCCGGAGCGCTAGAGCGGCAGCTCGAGGTGGAACGCGAGGAGTGCCTCGCCGACCTCCGCCCACGTCCGGCCGCCCTGGGCCTCCGCCACGCCGCGCGCCACGTACAGGCCGATCTTGCTCCCAGCCCCGGTCCCGGGGCGTCGCGGCAGGAAGAGCATCTCCGCGGCGTCCGCGTCGAGCTCGGCCCCGACGCGCCAGGCCCACACGTGCAGCCGCTCGGCGGTCCGCTCCGCCTGCACCACGACCGGGCCCTCGCCGCCCCACCACACGAGCGACTCCGCGAAGGACAGCAAGGACGTGCGCAGCCGGATCGGAATCGACGAAGAACGGGCCGGCGTCGCCGCGCCACTCGATCCCAGGGAAGTCGGGGTCGCGGGCCTGCGACTCGCCGATCGAGGAGACGACCTCCCCGAGGTCGGTCTGCTCCCGTCGCACCTCGAGCGAGCCGGCGGTCAGACGCGCCGCGTCCACCAGCAGGCGGAGCACGAAGTCCATCCGGTCCGCGTCGAAGACGATCCCCTGCAGCATCAGCGCCCGCTGGTCCTCGGTCATGTCCGCCCCGTGTGTCTCGAGGGCGTAGCCGAAGCCCTTCATCGCCGTGAGCGGGGAGCGGATGTCGTGCGCAGCCGCCGCGATGATCGCCTCGAGCGCCTGGCCGTGCCCGATCCGGCGGCGCGCCCACTCGAACAGACACACGGTCGCGGCCGCGGCGAGGTTCAGCGACTCGGCCTTGCCCGCGTGCGGCACCCGCACCGTGGCGTCGGCCGCGGCGACGACCTCCTGCGGCAGGCCGTGGGCCTCGTTGCCGAACACGAACGCGACGGGGCCGTCGAGGTCGGTCCCGTACAGGCTCTCGGAGCCCTCGGCGTCCATCGCCAGGATCCGGAAGCCGCTCGCGCGCAGGTGTGCGAGCACCTCGGCGGTCGGCACCTCGCGCACGATCGGCAGGTGGAAGACCGAGCCGGCCGAGGCGCGGACGGTCTTCGGGTTGTAGACGTCGACGGACGTCGTCGTGAACACGACCCCGCCGGCGCCGGCGGCGTCGGCGGAGCGCAGGACGGTGCCGGCGTTGCCCGGATCGCGGACCTCGTGCAGCACGGTCACGCAGCCGCCGGCCGGCAACCCGTCCAGGCCCACGTCGACGAACGGCGCGGTCCCGAGGATCGGCTGCGGCGTCACCGTGGAGGTCAGCTTGCGCATCACGTCGTCGCCGACGAGGTGGACCGCGAGGCCCTCCTGACGCGCGCGGAGCGCGAGCTCGTCCAGCCCCTCGGTGGTGAAGATGCCGTCGAGCGCGCGCGCCTCGAGCCCCTCACGGACCCCCTGCGCCCCCTCGACGAGGAACCGACGGTCCTGTTCGCGGAACGCGCGCTTGCGCAGCCGGGCTGCGGCGGCGATCTTCGGGTTCTTGAGGCTGGTCAGCACGAGACCCCCCGCATCGCGGGCTCCGGGACCACCGGAGTCTACGTGCGCGGGGGGTCGCGGTGCGCGCGGCCGCTCAGGCCGCCGGCTCGGTCTGGGCGGGCTCGCCCTGGGCCGGCAGCGCGGCCTTCGCGGTCTCGACCAGCGAGGCGAACGCCTTGGGATCGTGCACGGCGAGATCGGCGAGGATCTTGCGATCGACCTCGACGCCGGCCGTCTTCAGCCCGTTGATGAACCGCGAGTAGGACAGGCCGTGCGGGCGGACCGCCGCGTTGATCCGCGCGATCCACAGGCGCCGGAACTGGCCCTTGCGGTCGCGGCGGTCGCGGTAGGAGTAGGCGAGGGAGTGGCGGACCTGCTCCTTCGCCGCCCGGTAGCGCTTGCGCCGGGTCCCCGTGTAGCCCTTGGCCGCCTCGAGCGTCGAGCGGCGCTTCTTCTTCGCGTGGACGGATCGTTTCACTCGGGCCATCGGGTCACCTCGCCAGCAGGCGCTTGATCTTCTTCTTCTCGGACACGGCCGGGAGCTCGGCCATGCCCTCGACGCGCCGACGGCGGCTGCCGCTCTTCTTCGTGAGCATGTGGTTGCCCGTGGCCTTGCGGTGGATCACCTTCCCACGGCGCGTCACCCGGAACCGCTTGGCGGTCGCGCTGTGGGACTTCGTCTTCGGCATCGAACTCACCCTTCGTCGGATGCGGGGGAGGGTTCCGGTTCGTCGAGGACCTCCGCAGGTTCCACGAGCGGCTCCTCGGCGGTCGTCCGCACCGTGCCGAGCGCGGCATCGCGCTGGCGCTGGCGGGCGAGCTCCTCGAGCCACCGCTTGTTGGGCGAGATCACCATGATCATGTTCCGCCCTTCCTGCTTCGGCATCGCCTCGACCACGACCGTCTCACCGAGGTCGGTCACCAGTCGGTCCAAGATCTTGCGGCCGAGATCCGTGTGCGCCATCTCGCGCCCACGGAACATGATGGTGACCTTCACCTTGTTGCCGCCCGCCAGGAACCGCTCGACGTGGCCCTTCTTCGTGCCGTAGTCGTGCGGGTCGATCTTGGGGCGGAACTTGATCTCCTTCAGGCCCGAGCGGGACTGCTTCTTGCGGGCTTCCTTCTGCTTGACGTCCCGTTCGTACTTGTACTTCCCGTAGTCCATGATCCTGGCCACGGGGGGGTCGGCCTGCGGAGCGACCTCGACGAGATCCAGATCCAACTCACGGGCCTGGCGGAGCGCTTCGCGGGTGTCGATCACCCCGATCTGCTGTCCGTCGGCGCCGACCAGGCGCACCTGGGCGGATCTGATCCGGTCGTTGATACGCGGATCCGTAGAGACCCCGCATCACCTCCTAGCGCAAACGAGCACCGGCGGCGCCGGTGCAGGATGGAAACATGCGCGGCATCGCGCGGGCAGAGTATAGGGGTGGGCTCGGACGGACGTCGACCGTCGGGCTCACCCGCTCCCCTGCCGTCTCACGTCGTCCGGCTCGAGGCGGACGTCGTCGTCCTCGCTGGTGTAGCCGTACGCGACCTCGAGGATCCGCGCCGGTGCGTCGCCCACGCACGCGATCCGATGGCGCTCCTCGGCCGGGATCATGAACTCCTCCCCCGGCTCCGGACGGAGCGTGCGCCCCCCGATCTCCACGACCAGCCCCGGGTCGAGCACCACCCAGGTCTCGTCGCGCATCCGGTGGTAGTGGACGCTCGTGCGCTTGCCGGGCTCCACGGTGAGCACCCGCACCGACGACGGCTGGTTCAGGGCGTACGTGACGACCCGGCCCCAGGGCTTGTCGACGATCATCGCGACCTCGTCTCCTCGTCGACGGACCGCAGGAGCGCGGCCATCTCGAGCGCGTCCTCCGCGGCGTCCCAGCCCTTGTTGCCGTGGGCGCCGCCGGCGCGTGCCTGCGCCTGCGCGAGGTCCTCGGTCGCGAGGATCTCGAAGATGCAGGGGACCCCCGTCTCGAGCGCCACCCGGGCGATCCCGCGGGCGGCCTCGTTCGCCACCAGCTCGAAGTGACTCGTCTCGCCGCGGATCACGGCGCCCAGGCAGATCACGGCGTCGACGCCGCCGCTCGCCGCGAACCGACGCGCGACGATCGGGATCTCGAACGCGCCGGGGACCCATGCGACCGTGATCGCCTCGCCGGGCACGCCGTGCTTCGCGAGCCCCGCGAGCGCGCCCTCCACGAGCGCGGAGGTGACGGTCTCGTTGAACCGCGCCGCGACGATCGCGATCCGGCGATCCTCGCCCTCTGGTCCGCCGCGCAGCACGTTCATGCGCGCTCCGCCGGCTCCGGGACGTCGAGCAGATGCCCGAGCTTCTCCGCCTTGGTCCGCAGGTAGCCGATGTTCTGCGCGGTCGGCTCGGTCTGTAGCGGGATCCGCTCGTCGATCGCGAGGCCGTAGCCCTCGAGCCCGGCCCGCTTGTCGGGGTTGTTCGTCAACAGGCGCATCGTCCGCACCCCGAGGTCGACGAGGATCTGCGCGCCGATCCCGTACTCCCGCTGATCGGCGGAGAACCCGAGCTCCAGGTTGGCCTCGACGGTGTCGCGGCCCTGGTCCTGCAGCTGGTAGGCGCGGAGCTTGTGCGTGAGGCCGATCGCGCGGCCCTCGTGCCCGCGCACGTACAGGACGATCCCGCGCCCCTCCTCGCCGATCAGCTCCATCGCGCGGTCGAGCTGCGTGCCGCAATCGCACCGCAGCGACCCGAAGACGTCGCCCGTGAGGCATTCGGAATGCACGCGCGTGAGCACCTCGCGACCGTCGCCGATCTCACCGAGCACGAGCGCGACGTGGGTGCGCTTGTCCACGAGGCTCTCGTAGGCGTAGGCGCGGAACTCGCCGTAGGACGTCGGGATCGAGGCCTCGGCAACCCTGGAGACGAGGACCTCGCGGTGACGCCGGTACTCGATCAGGTCGGCGATCGAGATCAGCTTGAGGTCGTGCTCGCGGGCGACCGCGACCAGCTCGGGCAGGCGCGCCATCGTGCCGTCCTCGTTCATCACCTCGCAGATCACCCCGGCCGGGAACATCCCGCCCAGCGTGGCGAGGTCGACGGCGGCCTCGGTGTGGCCGGCGCGGCGGAGCACCCCGCCGTCCTTGGCCCGCAGCGGGAACACGTGCCCGGGCCGCTGGAAGTCGCCGGGACCGACCGCGGCGTCGGTGATCGCCCGGGCGGTGACGGCGCGGTCGTACGCGCTGGTGCCGGTCGTGATGGCGGGCCGGTAGTCGATCGAAACGGTGAACGCCGTCTCGTCGCCCGCGTTGGAGGTCACCATCTGCGGGATCTGGAGCTCGTCCAGGCGCCAGCCGGCCACAGGCAGGCACACGATGCCGCGCCCGTGCGTGACCATGAAGTTGACGTCCTCGGGCGTGCAGTGCTCGGCCGCGATGATGAAGTCGCCTTCGTTCTCGCGGTCCGCGTCGTCGACGACGAGGATGATCTTCCCCTGTCGCATCTCCTCGAGGGCCTCGTCGATCGTCGCGAACACCGACCGGTCGATCTCGGGGTGCGCCTCCTGCTGGTTCATCCGTCGTCCCTTTCCGTCGGTTCCATCAGCCGTTCCACGTACTTCGCGATCACGTCGACCTCGAGGTTCACCGGATCTCCGGGGCGTGCCCCCCCGAGCGTTGTCGCCGCCAGGGTGTGCGGGATCAGCGCGATCGTGACGGCGTCGTGGTACACGGCCGCCACCGTGAGGCTCACCCCGTCGAGCGTGATGGAGCCCTTCTCCACCACGTAGCGCGAGAGCTCGCCCGGGACCCGCACGTGCAGGCGCGCCCCCCCGTCCTCGGGCTCGGGATCCACCGTGACGACCTCGCCCACGCCGTCGACGTGGCCCTGCACGAGGTGGCCTCCCAAACGCGCGGCGAGCGTCACGGGCCGCTCGAGGTTCACCGGGTCGCCGGGCCGCAGTCGGCGTAGCGAGGTCCGGTCGAGCGTCTCCTCCGACAGATCGAAGGCGAGCGAGTCCTCCGTCCGGGCCACGACCGTGAGGCACGTGCCGTTGACCGCGACGCTCGCGCCGACCGCGCTCTCCGCGGTCACGATGCGGCAGCCCACCGTCAGCCGGTGATCGACCAGCGAGCGCACCTGGCCGAGCTCCTCAACGATCCCGGTGAACACGCGCCTCCACCTTGAGGTCGGGGCCGATCCGCTCGACCCGTTCGAACTCCAGACCCTGCGCAGCGCCGATCGGCGCGAAGCCGTCGCCGTCCAGGACGCCGTGACCGCCGATGCCGCCGACGAGCCTCGGCGCGAGATACAGCACGACCCGGTCCACGAGCGCATCGCGGACGAAGCTCCAGGCGAGCGTGGCGCCGCCCTCGACGAGCGCGCCCTGCACGTCGCGCTTGCCGAGGTGCTCGAGCAGGTCCTCGAGCGAGACGCCGCCGCGGGGGTCGGCGTCCAGGACGGCCACGTCGGCACCGGCGTCCTGCCAGGCGCGCAGCCGCTCCTCGGACGCCCGGGCGGTCGTCGCGACGAGCGTCGGCGCGGCGTCGTCGAACACCGCGCGCTCGGGTGAGACGGCGCCGGTCGCGTCCACCACGACGCGGAGCGGCGGCCGGGCGGCCGCGTACCGAGCGTCGCGGAGGGTGAGCGCCGGGTCGTCGGCGAGCACGGTGCCTGCCCCGGCCACGATCGCGTCGGCCCATGCCCGCAGGCGCTGCGCGTCGGCGCGCGATCCCTCCGAGGTGATCCATCGCGAGGTGCCGTCGGCCGCGGCCGTCTTGCCGTCGAGCGAGGCGGCCGACTTCAGTACCACGAACGGGCGACCGGTGGTGACGTGGCGCTCGAACGCCTCGTTCAGGCGGCGCGCCTCGGCCTCCAGCAGCCCGGACTCGACCTCGATCCCCGCGGCACGCAGCTCCTCGAGCCCGGGCGCGTCGCCGTCGAGGTTCGGGTCGGTGGCGCCGACCACCACGCGGGCGACGCCCGCCTCGATCAACGCGCGCGTGCACGGGGGGGTCCGGCCGAAGTGGTTGCAGGGCTCGAGGGTCGTGACGGCCGTGGCGCCCCGGACGGCGTCGCCGGCTCGGGCGAGCGCCATCGCCTCGGCGTGGGGAGTGCCTGGTCCTTCGTGCCAGCCCTCACCGACCACCGTGCCGTCGGCGGCGACGATCACGGCGCCCACCATCGGGTTGGGCGAGACGCGCCCCCATCCGCGCTCGGCGAGCGCCAGGGCCCGTCGCATCTCGCTCTCGTGTCGTCGCATCGCTCCCCTCCTTCCGGGGCGCGGAACGACACGAGCGGAGCCGCCGCGGCCACGGCGGCGCTCGATCGTGCCCGTTCCTCCCATCCCGACTCTCACGGTCGGTCCCGGGATCGCACCGGGTCCACCCACGGCTGGCGGCCGTGGGGTCGCGGACTGTCACCGCCGGTGGGGAGTTCCACCCCGCCCCGGAACAGGCTCTGGTCCAGTATAGGGACGTCGCCGGGTACCCGGGAGGCGCCGAGGAGGGTCAGTCGGCGCGGCGGTCGAGCGCGTAGCTCGAGCCGGCCTCGCGTTTGGCGAAGGACTTCATCTCGGTCGCGACGGCGACCGCCTCGCCGTAGTGAGCGAACTGCCGGCGAGAGGTGGTGGCGATCCCGACCGAGACGGCGACGAGCGGGATGTCTTGGAGCACACCTTTTCGGTCCTCGATCCGGACGAACCCGCGCTCGAGGTCCTCGGGCTCGTAGAAGTCGACGCGCGCCTCATCGAACCGTTCGCAGATCCGCTTCGCGGACTCCTCGGCGGCCTCAGGGGCGACCACCGCGACGAAGTCGTCACCGCCGACGTGCCCGACGAACCCCTCGGACCCGGCGTGCTCGAGGACCGCGTCCTGGATGATCCGCGCCGTCGCCTGGATCAGCCGATCCCCGCGCACGAACCCCTTCTGGTCGTTGTAGGCCTTGAAGTGGTCGAGGTCGCAGTACAGGACCGCGAACGGGCGGCCGTCACGCACCTGCCGCTCGATCTCCTCCTGGATCCGGATGTTGCCCGGCAGACCCGTGAGCGGTGAGAGGTTGCGCATCTCCTTCGCGCGGCGGAGCGTCCCCTTCACCCGTGCGAGCAGCTCGATCGGATCGAAGGGCTTGATGATGTAGTCGTCGGCGCCGGATTGCAGGCCGGTCACCTTGTCGGCCGACAGCGCCTTGGCGGTGAGCATGATGATGCTGGTGTTGGCGGTCTGCGGGCTCTTGCGCATCCGCTGAGCGACCTCGAAGCCGTCGATCCGCGGCATCATCACGTCGAGCAGGACGAGGTCCGGACGGAGCTCCTGGGCCTTGTCGAGCGCCTCCTGGCCGTCGGCCGCGACCGCGACGTCGTAGCCGGCGGAACGCAGGTTCACCTCGACGAACCGCGCGATGTCCGGATCGTCGTCGACGACGAGGATCGTCTCGGGCATCAGCGCGCCCCCTCGGCGATCGCGGCGATCGTGCGTGCGGCCGCAACCGGGTCGGGCGTGCGGAAGACACCGCTGCCCGAGATCAGCACCGTCACCCCCGCGTCCACCGCGCGCTGCGCGTTGTCGACCTTGATGCCCCCGTCGATCTCGACGTCGACGAGGAGCCCGCGCCGGTCGATCTCGGCGCGCACCGCCTCGCTCCGGTGCCAGACCTCGGGGTTGAGGACCTGTCCGCCCCACCCGGGCCGGATGCTCATCAGCATCACGTCGTCGATGTCTTCGAGGTAGGGCACGACCTCGGGGACCGGCGTCTCCATGTTGAGCGTGAGCCCCACGCCGAACCCGGCGTCGCGCGCTTTGCGGATCGCGGGTGCCGGGTCGGGCAGGACCTCCAGGTGGAACGAGATCATGTCGAGCCCGGCCTCGCGCAGCTCCTCGAACTGGCTCTCGGGGGCGTCGACCATCAGGTGCCCGTGCAGGGTGCGCTCCGTCACCGGGCGAAGCGACTGCACGACGACGGCGCCCAGCGCGATCGGGGGCACGAAGTGCCCGTCCATGATGTCCACGTGGAAGACCTCGGCGTAGGGCTCCACGAGCTTGACCTGCTCGCCCAGTCGAGCGAAGTCGGCGGCCAGGATCGAGGCGGAGAGCTTGCCCATGCGGGCGTATGGTACCCGGCCGTGCTGGGGCCCCCGGGAACCCCGGCGCGCCTCAGGCCCGCTCGAACACAGCCACGAACATCCCGTCGCAACCGTGCCGGTGCGGCCACAGCCGGTGCCGCACCGTCTCCCCGTCCGGCCCCGGGGTCGCCAGCGGTCGCAGGTCGGCACGGTGGCGCAGCAGGGCGTCGCAGGCCGCGTCGGTCTCGGCCCGGGGGAAGGTGCACACCGAGTAGACGAGCCGACCACCGGGGCGCAACAGCTCGGCCGCCGCAGAGGTGATCGCCACCTGCCGGCGCGCCAGCCGCGACAGGTCGTCCTTCGGGACGCGCCACAGCAGCTCGGGCCGGCGGCGGGCGGATCCCACTCCGCTGCAAGGCGCGTCGACCAGGACCCGGTCGAACGGCCCGCGGACCGCCGGGGCGGTGGCGTCCTGCACGATGAGGGCCGGACGGACGCCCAGCCGGGCCGCCTCGCGCGCGATCGGCGCGACCCGCGACGGCCGGACGTCACCGGCTACCACGAGCCCTTCCTCGCCCACCAGGCATGCCGCGGCCAGCGCCTTGCCGCCCGGGGCCGCGCACACGTCGAGGATCCGTTCGCCCGTCCGGGGCGCGAGGGTGGCCACCACGAACGCGCTCGCCTGGTCCTGCACCGCGAACCAGCCTTCAGCGAACCCCGGCAGTGCGACGGGGTCGCCGCCCTGGAGGAGGAGACAGCCGGCGTCCACCGTCCCGCCGTGGGGTTCGTGGCCGGCGTCGCGGAGCGCGGCCTCGAGCGCCGTGAGGTCGCTCCGGCACGGGTTCACCCGCACGGTGAGCGGCCCCCGCTCGGCGAACGCCGCCGCGGCCGCCTCCACCTCGTGGTCGGGCAGCAACCGGCGGAGCTCCCGAACCGCCCACGGCGCGAGCCCCGTGCGCACGGCCACCGCGGCGTCGTCCTGACCGCGGGCAGGCTCGGGTGGGTCCTCGGCGAGCCGACGCAGGACCGCGTTGACGAACCCGCGTTCACGCGCATCCACGAGGGCCACGGTCTCCCCGACCGCCGCGTGCGCCGGCGTCCCGGCGAACCAGAGCTGGTAGGCGCCCAGCCGGAGCGCGTGCGCCGCCCCCGGTGTGATCCGGTCGACCGGCCGGGTCGACCGCTCCCCGATCGCGCGGTCGATCGGGATCCGACGCCGCAGCGTCCCGTAGGCGAGCTCGGCGGCGAACGCCCGGTCGCGCTGGTCGAGCCCCGAGCTCGCGAGCAGCACCGGGAGGAGACGGTTCGAATAGGCGCCCTCGTCGATCACGCGGCGCACCACCTCCAGGGCGAGGGCCCGCGACGAGGTCGGACGGCGCGGCGGGCCCGAGGGCCGGGAGCCTGACCGGCTCATCCGAGCAGTTCGTCGGGGGCGAAGCGGGCCCCGCGCGCCCACGCGGCCGCCGCCATCCGCTTGCGCCCCGCCGGCGCCACCTCGAGGAGCCGGACGCCTCCTGCACCCGCCTTCACGAGCACGCCCCGGTCGTCGGCGGTCACGATCGTGCCGGCCGCGGCGTCCGCGGGGACGACATCGTGCGCCACCGCCGCCGCCAAGACCTTCAGCGGCCCGCCGCGGAACGTCGTCGTCGCCCCGGGCTCCGGCGCGAGGGCGCGGACGCGTCGGACGAGATCCACCGGCGCCTGCGTCCAGCGGAGCACACGATCGTCCGGTCCGAGACGCGGGGCCCATGTCGCGACCGTGCCGGCCTGCGCGCGGGCCGGCAGCAGCTCGTCGGGAAGCCTGCGCAAGACGCCCACGACGACCATGCCGCCAAGTCGGGCGAGCCGTAGACCGAGCGACCCGGCATCGTCATCGGGTCGGACCTCCTCCTCCAGCTGGTTCAGGACCGGGCCCGTGTCGAGGCCCTCGTCCATCCGCATCACCGTGACCCCGGTGCGCTCGTCGCCGGCGAGGATCGCGTGTTGCACCGGGGAGGCGCCGCGCCAGCGCGGGAGCAGCGAGAAGTGCACGTTGAGCGCACCCTCGGGCGCGAGGTCCAGGACCTCACGCGACAACAGCTCGCCGTAGGCCACGACGACGAGGACGTCGGGCCGTGCCGCCCGCAGGGCCTCGAGCCCGGGGCCCCGTCGCGCTCCGTCGGCCTCCACGAGCGGGAGCCGGAGCGCGCGCGCCACGTCGGCGACCGCGGTGGAACGTGGCGCCGATCCGCGACCGGCAGGCTTGGCCGGGTTCGTGAGGACCAGCACGACGTCGAGGTCGGGATCGCCCGCGATGGCTTCCAGGGGCGGAACCGACCACGGGTCGTTCCCGAGGAACGCCACCCGCAGCGTCATGTGCGCCTGCGCGGCCGCGGCTCCTCGAGCCCGAGCTCGATCCGGCGGAGCTCCGCGAGCACCGAGCGACGACCCTCGTCGTCGAGCCGGTCGATGTAGAGCATCCCCAGCAGATGGTCGGTTTCGTGCTGGAAGATCCGCGCCAGCAGCCCTTCCCCGGTCATATCGAACGGGCGGCCCTTCACGTCGTGTCCCCGGCACCGGATCCGCTTGGCGCGAGCGGTCGGGTGGTACGGGCCGGGGATCGAGAGACACCCCTCCTCCTCCACCGCCTCGCCCTCCGCCTCGAGCAGCTCGGGATTGGCCACGAACAGCGGCCCGGTCTGGCCGTCGTCGAACACGAAGAGGCGGAGCGACACGCCCACCTGGGGACCGGCCAGACCGACACCGGGGGCGGCGTACATCGTCTCGACCATGTCCTTCGCGAGCTCGCGGAGCTTTCGGTCGAAGGTCTCGACGGGCTTCGCGGGTTCGCGCAGCACGGGGTCGCCCAAGGTGCGGATCGGGATGATCATGTCTCCTACAGGTGCGGCTCGGCTTCGACGCGCTCGACGACCCCCCGTACGGCGAGCTCGCGGATCCCGCGCCGAACGCCTCCAGGCGGCCGGGCTCGAGCGCGAGCAAGCATACCGTCCGCCCTCCCAGCGTCGTGACCAGCGCCGTGATCGGTGCGAAGGCGGCCAGCTCGGCCTCGAGTCGCTCATCGCCCACCACCCGGAACGCGGGCGCGCCCACCGGGAAGCCGACGGTCGCCCGCCGCTCACGCTCGCGTTCGTGGAACCGGTCGGGGTTGCCCCGGACGAGCGCCTGCACGGCCGGGTCGCCGGGCTGGGACGCCTGGACGATCGCGCGGCCGTGCGGGCGCGCCCACCCGACGGCCTCCATCCACGTCGCTAGCGCGCGCTCGCGCGCCGCGAGCCCCGGCCGGCGCGCGGCGAGGTCGGCGTCGAGCACCGCGACGAGGTCCAGGTCGGCGGGACCGAGGTCGCGGACCTCTTCGGGCCCCCCGACGAGCACCTCGCCGGCCGGCGCCGGCAGCCTCGGTCGTCGAGGCCGCGCGACCGGGACCGCGGCGACGCGAGCCACCCACTCCTCGACGCGCTCGGCTCCGCCCCGGCGGATCCCGAAGTCGCCCGCCCCGCAAACCGCGCACCTGCCCGGTGCCTCGCACACGACGCAACGGACCTCTCCTTCCGCGAGGAGGAGGGTCCCACCGCAGGCGGCGCACGCTGCGGGCGCTCCGCACGCCCGGCACACCTGCGCCATCCCGTAGCCCGGGACGGGCGCGAATACGAACGCACGCCGGGCGGCGCGCAGCGCCTGCACCAGGCGTGGCGCGCGACCCTCGGCGCCCGGACGCACCACCTCCACCTTGGGCCACCGGCGCTCGCGCGGGGCCACCTCCGGCAGGTTCAGCGAAGCGGTCTCGACCGAGGGACAGATCGCGCTCAGGACGCACGTCGCCGACGCCAGGCGCGCCCGGGCCAGCGCGACGTCACGGACGTGGTAGTACGGCGCGCGATCCTCGCGGTGGGCCGGATGCGACTCGCGCGACACGTACACGAGGCCGAGGTCCGCGAGCGGGGCGAACACCGCCGGACGGGTCCCGACCACCACGTCGTGGCGGCCGTCGCAGATGTCCAGCCACAGCCGGTAGCGCGCGCGCTTGTCGCCGCCGAGGAACGAGGCCACCCGGTCGCCGAACGCCTCCCCGAGGGCGCGAGCGGTGGCCGGCACCGGTGCCGCCTCGGGGACCAGCACGAGCGCGCGACGACCCGAGGCGAGGCACGCGGCCACGGTCTCGACGGCGAGGTCGACCTCGTCCTCGGGCGCCGGGCGCAGCACGAACGCGGCGCGACGGCGCCGCGCCAGCGCGGCGGCGAGGTCGGCAGCACCCGCGTACCCGGACCGCGCACGGGGGGCGTTGACCGTCGAGCGGGCGGGGATGTCGACGGCGGGCTCCCGTTCGTCCTCGGACGCCACCCGGGGCGGCGCGATCCGATCGATCACGGTGGCGAGCGGTGCCACGTACCGCCCCGCCACCCATCGCGCCAG
This sequence comes from uncultured Actinomycetes bacterium, assembly GCA_963710985.1. GTDB lineage: Bacteria > Actinomycetota > UBA4738 > UBA4738 > HRBIN12 > AC-51. Next base: position 522,304 of record CAVQCI010000001.1, read on the forward strand.
GGCCAGGCCGTCCTCGTCGAAGAAGCGCACGGGCGAGACGAGCCGCTGCACCGGGAGCATCCGCGGCGGCACGTCCTGCGTGGGACCGAGGACCCAGCCGCGGGTCAGCTTCCCGTGGAAGCGGACGCGCACCAGGGATCCGACCCCGGCGCCGAGCTCCGCGGGCAGGTCGTAGGTGAACGGCTTGTCGAGCGAAAGGACGGGCCGGTCCAGACAGACCGAGACCGGCCCGTCGAGAACTTCAGGCGCCGACGGCGCTGCGGAGCGCGTCGACGCGATCGCCGGCCTCCCAGGGGAACTCCTTGCGACCGAAGTGCCCGTACGCCGCGGTGTCGTGGTAGATCGGGCGGCGCAGGTCGAGGTCGCGGATGATCGCCGCGGGTCGGAAGTCGAACACCTCGCGGATCCCGGCCACGATCCGTGACGGGTCGACCTGCTCGGTCCCGTAGGTGTCGACCATCATCGACACGGGGTGGGCCGTTCCGATCGCGTAGGCCACCTGGAGCAGGCACCGCTCCGCCAGCCCGGCCGCCACGACGTTCTTCGCGGCGTAGCGGGCCATGTAGGCGGCCGAACGGTCGACCTTCGTCGGGTCCTTGCCGCTGAACGCGCCGCCCCCGTGTGGCGCCATCCCGCCGTAGGTGTCCACGATGATCTTGCGCCCGGTGAGCCCCGTGTCGGCCTTCGGCCCGCCGATCTCGAAGCGTCCGGTCGGGTTCACGAGGACGCGCACGCCCGAGGTGTCGAGATCGGCGAACTCGCGCAAGACGGGGTCGATCACCTCGGCCTCGATGTCGGGGCGGAGCAGCGTCTCGACGTCGACCTCCTCGCGGTGCTGCGCGCTGATCAGCACGGTGTCGACGCGGACCGGCCGGCCGCCCACGTACTCGATCGAGACCTGGCTCTTGCCGTCGGGCCGCAGGTACGGGACGACGCCTGCCTTGCGGACGTCGGCCAGGCGCCGCGTGAGCCGGTGGGCCATCGCGATCGGCAGCGGCATCAGTTCGTCGGTCTCGCGGCACGCGTAGCCGAACATCATCCCCTGGTCGCCGGCGCCCAGGTGATCGAGGTCGTCGTGCGAGTGTGCCTCGCGCTCCTCGAGCGCGTGGTCGACGCCGACCGCGATGTCGGGCGACTGCTCCTGGATCGCGGTGATCACGCCGCACGTGTAGCCGTCCAAACCGAACCGAGCGTCCGTGTAGCCGACGTCGACCACGGTGTTGCGCACGATCGAGGGGATGTCCACGTACCCGTCGCACGTGATCTCCCCGGAGACGAACACGACCCCCGTCGTGACGAGGGTCTCGCAAGCCACGCGGCTCTTCGGGTCCTGGGCCAGCATCGCGTCCAAGACGGCATCGCTGATCTGGTCGGCGAGCTTGTCGGGGTGCCCCTCGGTGACGGATTCGGACGAGAACAGGTGCGGTGTGGTCATCGGGCGAGTCTATCCCGCGACGCCGACCCCGTCAGGGTCCTTCCGTCTGCGGCGGCGGTGGCGGCAGCGGCTGCCACGCGGGCAGGCGGACCGCGAAGCGTGCCCCTCCCGTCGTCCCCCGACCCGCGCCGACCGAGCCGCCGTGCGCCTCCACGATCGCCGAGACGATCGCCAGACCGAGCCCCACGCCCCCCGTATCGCGCGAGCGCGCGGGGTCGCCTCGGAAGAACCGCTCGAACACGCGGTCCTCCGCCTCCTGCGTGAGCCCGGGGCCTTCGTCCTCGACCGCGAGCTCCACCTCCCCGTCGACCGGCGCTACCCGGACGTGCACGGGGGTGCCGTCGGGGGTGTGCGAGCGGGCGTTGTCGAGCAGGTTGTCCAGGACCTGCCGCAGCCGTCCGGCGTCGGCCGAGACGTCCGCCGGGGATCGCACCACGAGGTCGATCGGCCGCTCGGGGTCGACCGCGCGCGCGGCCTCGACGGCCTCGGTCGCGACCCGGCCGAGGTCGACCTGTTCGCGTTCGACGGGCCGTCCTTGGTCCATCCGGGCGAGCAGCAGCAGGTCGTCCACGAGCACGCCCATCCGCGCCGCCTCGTCCTCGATCCGCCGCATCGCCTTCGCCAGGTCGTCGGGACGCGTATCGGCCCCGCGACGGAACAGCTCCGCGTAGCCCCGGATCGACGTCAGCGGCGTCCGCAGCTCGTGCGAGGCGTCGGCGGCGAAGCGCCGCAGCCGCTCCTCGGATCGGCGTCGCTCTTCGAAGGCCCGCTCGATCTGGGCGAGCATCGCGTTCAGCGCGAGGCCGAGCCGTCCGACCTCGGTCTTCTCCGTTGCCGGCTCGACCCGCCTGCTCAGGTCCCCGGCCGCGATCGCCCCCGCCGTCTCGCCCATCCCCTCGAGGGGACGCAGGCCTAGACGCACGAGCCACAGCGCCAGCAGCGCCAGCGCCACCAGGACGATCGCGGTCACCGCCAGCTCCACCCGGACGATCCGGCCGAGCGTCTGGAACACGTCGGTGAGCGGCAGCGCGACGACGAGCGTCGCCCTCGGTGCCCCACCCACCGCGAGCGCTCGATAGCGCAGATCGCCGCCCGTGGAGCCCGTCGTGAACGGCTGCGGCGGGGAGCGGAAGTCCGGCGAGGTCGGATACAGGTCCGGGAGGGCCGGCGGCGAGGCCTGCCTCGAGCCGTAGCCGAGCGCGTGCCACGACGTCGTGCCGTCGGGTTGGACGACGGCGGCGTAGGTGCCGTTGGGCAGGAGCGGGCTTCCCAGGTCCGACTCGCCTGCAGACGGCTCGATCGGGATCCCGCGTTGCAGGGACGCCGCCAGGACGTCGCGGCTGCGCACGAGCTGGTCGTCGACCCGGTTGATCAGGAACGAGGACGTCGCCCGGACGGTGACGACGTCCACGGCAAGGAGCCCCACCGCGACCAGCACGATCGTGGTGAGCAACAGCCGTGCGCGCAGCGACATCGTCACTCCCGCGGGAGCCGTAGCGCGTACCCGACGCCCCGCACCGTGTGGATCAGGCGCGGTTGGACCGTGTCGACCTTCTTGCGGAGGTAGCTGATGTAGGTCTCCACGATCGAGGCGTCGCCCCCGAAGTCGTAGTGCCAAACGTGGTCGAGGATCTGGTCCTTCGAGAGCACGCGCCGGGGGTTCAGCAGCAAGAACCGCAGCAAGGCGAACTCGGTCGGCGTCAGATCCACGGCCGTGCCCCGGCGTGTCACCTCGTGCGCGTCCTCGTCCATCACGAGATCGGCGAACGCCAAGCGCGAACGCTCGGGGGCTCCCTCGCTCACCCTGCGCAGCACGGCGCGGATCCGCGCCACCAGCTCCTCCAGGCTGAAGGGCTTCGTGAGGTAGTCGTCACCGCCGATCGTGAGGCCGCGGACCTTGTCCTCGGTCGCATCGCGCGCCGTCAGGAACAACACCGGGATCCGCTCGCCGCGCTCCGCGAGCCGTTGCTGCACCTGGAATCCGTCGAGGTCGGGCAACATCACGTCGAGCACGACGAGGTCCGGATGGAAGCTGTCGACGAGCTTCAGGGCCTCACGGCCGTCGGCCGCCGCCACCGCCTCGAACCGCTCGTAGCGGAGCGCCGTCACGACGAGGTCGGTGATGTTGCGCTCGTCGTCGACCACCAGCACGCGGACCGGCTCGCCGCTCGACGAGCCGTTCGCGTCGCCCGGCGCGGCACCTTCGGTCATCGAGCCTCCCGCCCACCGTCCTACGTCTGGGCCGGCGGCGTCTCACCCGGTGGCGGCGGAGCCTGCCCTCCCAGGTCCGCGGTCGCGGTCAGGAACGCCTCGCGGTCCATCTCGCCGCGAGCGTACCGGAGGCGCACCGCCTCGAGGGCACCGTCGGGATGCGGCCCCAGCGGAGCCACACCCGCCGGGACGGGCCGGTGCGACGAGCGGAGCACCGCCCAGATCACGACCCCGATCAGCACGAGGAGCAGGAGGGTCGGCAGCAGCACCCCGAAGACCCCCCACCACGGGTGCGCAGGGTGCGCCACCGTGCCCCAGTCCATGTCGCCGCCGAACGGCGGACCGCCCTGACCACCCATGGCGAACCTCCTCTGTCGAGCACCGGCACTACCGACAGCCCCAGTCGAGCACCCGAACCTGAGACTCCGCTGAGAGCCCGCCGAAGTCGCTCAAGGTTCCTCCTCAACTCGCCGGAGCGAGCTCGCGTCGCCAGATCCGGTCGTTCCGTGGGTCGGGTGCGAACCCCGCCTCGCGCCAGAACCTCCGTGAGCCCATGAAGCGGTAGCTCGGACCGCCCTCGGGCGCCGGGTACGCCTCGACCACCTCGGCGCCGTGCCCTGCCGCGTCGGCGCACGCCGCCTCGAGCAGCCGTTCCCGAACGCCCGCGTGGCGGTGGTGACGCTCGATGACGAAGCAGACGACCGACCAGGTGGGCCGGTCGTCCAGACGACGCCGGAGCCGAGAGCGCTCGATCCGCGCGTAGGTCTCCCGAGGCGCGATCGAGCACCAGCCGATCGGCCGGTCGCCGTCGTAGGCGAGCAGCCCCACCGGCTCGCCCGACTCGACCCGGTCGCGGAGCATCCCGCGACGGCCCGCGCTGTCGGTCCCCCGGTAGGCGGCCGTCGGCACGCGCCAGAGCATGCACCAGCAGTACCCCGGGTTGCCGTGCCCTTCGAAGAGTCGCGCCAGATCGTCGAACCCCGAGCGGTCGACCCGCCGGATGCGGACGTCCGTCACGAGAGCGCGGCGAGGCGGTCGCAGAGCGCCTCGGCCAGCTCGGCCTTCGTCCAGGAGCGCATCGGGACGTCGTCTCCGGCCGCGCTCACGATCGCGGCCTCGTTCGTGTCGGCTCCGAACCCGGTCCCTTCGCGGCCGACGAGGTTCGCAACGAGAAGGTCGGCGTGCTTGCGGGCCAGCTTGTCGCGTCCGGCCACCTCGATGTCGTGGGTCTCGGCCGCGAACCCCACCAGCAGCTGGCCGGGTCGCTTGCGCCCGCCGAGCTCGGCCAGGATGTCGGGCGTCGGTTCCAGCACCAGGTCCGGCACGCCCTGGTCCTTCTTGAGCTTCGTCTCGGCGACGGCCTTGGGCCGGAAGTCGGCGACGGCCGCGGCCATCACGACGACGTCGGCGTTCTCCGCGCGGGCCAGCACCTCGCGCCGCAGGTCCTCGGCGGTCTGGATGTGCACGGTCTCGACCCCGACCGGCGGAGCGACCGTCCCCGGCCCGAGGATCAGGGTCACGTGCGCGCCACGGGCGAGGGCTTCGGCCGCGATCGCGACGCCCATCTTGCCGCTGGACCGGTTGCCGACGAACCGCACGGGATCGATCGGCTCGTGGGTCGGCCCCGCCGTCACGAGGACGCGCCTGCCGGCCAGCGTGTCCCAGGTCCGCGTGGCGGTCTGGATCGGCTCGGCGACCGCCGCCTCGGCGACCGCATCGAACAGCGTCTGTGGCTCGGCCATCCGCCCGAGCCCCTCGTCGCCGTGCGCGAGCGCCCCGGTCTGCGGTCCGGCGATCCGCGCCCCGCGATCGCGGAGCGTCGCGACGTTGCCTTGGGTGGCCGGGCTCGTCCACATCCCCGTGTGCATCGCCGGGGCCAGCACGAGCGGTCCCCGGTACTCGAGCAGGGTCGAGGTGAGGAGGTCGTCGGCGAGACCGTGCGCGAGCTTGGCGAGCACGTTCGCCGTGCAGGGCGCGACGATCGCGACGTCGGCCTCGTGCGCCAGGCGGACGTGCAGGACTTCGCCGGGACGGTCCCAGAGCGAGGTGAAGGCGGGGCGGCCCGTGAGGCCGGAGAAGGTGTCGGCGCCGACGAACCGCGTGGCGGCCTCGGTAAGGACGCAGGTCACCTCCGCGCCGGCGCCGGTGAGCAGCCGGGCCAAGATCGCGCTCTTGTAGGCGGCGATCCCTCCCGTCACGCCGAGCAGCACGCGCCGCCCGGCGAGCGCGTCACTCGTCGACGGGCTCCTCGGTGCGCTCGTAGTCGATCTTCCCCTCGGCGATCTCCTCGAGGGCGATCGAGAGCGGCTTGTTGCGCAGGCCGGTCTCGACGAGCGGCGGGACGAAGTCGCCGCGGCCCTCGCCCAGCTGGTTGTAGTAGGAGTTGATCTCCCGGGCGCGCTTGGCGCTCAGGATCACCAGGGTGTACTTGGAGTCGACGGCGGCGAGCAGGTCGTCGATCTTGGGCTCGATCACGGCAGCGCTCCTGCGGGGTCGGTTGGTGCAGGTCAGAGGGTGCGGGACCGTTCGATGATAGCAGCGACCTCCTCGGTGGCGCGGTCGAGGTCGTCGTTCACCACCACGTGATCGAACCACGACGCCTGGGCGAGCTCCCGTTCGGCGGCGTCCAGACGTTCGCGAAGGCCCGCCTCGTCCTCGGTGCCACGGCCGCGAAGCCGTGCCTCGAGCGCGGCGAGCGACGGCGGCTCGAGCAGGATCAGCACGGCGTCGGGCGCGCGCTCGCGGATCTGCGCCGCGCCCTGGACGTCGATCTCGAGCACCACGTCACGGCCGGCGGCGCGCGCACGCTCGAGCGGCTCGGCCGGGGTGCCGTAGCGGCGTCCGTGGAACACCTCGGCCCATTCCAGGAACGCGCCGTCGGCGACCATCCGGTCGAACGCGGCGTCGTCGAGGAACAGGTAGTCCCGGCCGTCGATCTCGCTCGCGCGCGGCGGGCGCGTGGTGGCCGAGACCGAACGCGCGAGCCCCTCCGGATCTCGGGAAAGGAGCGCGTGCACGACGCTTCCCTTCCCGACCCCGGAGGGGCCCGCGATCACGATGAGGTTGCCTCGGCGCACGAGGCGCGACGTTACTTCTTGCCGAAGCGGTCGAGGAGCTGCTCGCGCTGCTTCGACCCCAGCCCCCGGACCCGGCGCGTCGCGGAGATGTCGAGCTCCTCCATGATCTTCTGCGCCCGGACCTTGCCGACGCCGGGGAGGGACTCCAGGACGTTCGACACCTTCATCTTGCCGATCGTGTCGTCCTGCTCCGACCTCTTGAGCACGTCGGCGAGGTTCCGCTTCCCGGACTTGAGCTCCGCCTTGACCTCGGCGCGCTTCTTGCGAGCCTCCGCCGCCTTCGCGAGGGCCTGCTGCCGCTGCTCCGGGGTCAACGTGGGAAGAGCCATGAACACGCTCCTTTGCTCGAGGTGGAAGGTGTGGGAACGCGGGGAGTATACGCACGCCCCGTCGGGGGGACAAACGCGTTGGTCCTGCTGACCTGCGGTTTCACCGGACCGCGAGCAGGATGCCGCGAGCGACCCCGGCCGGATCCGCCGACGCGGTGATCGGACGGCCGACGACGAGGTAGTCCGCGCCGCGCTCGACGGCTTCCGACGGCGTGAGCACGCGCAGCTGGTCGTCGCCGTTGGCGCCGGACGGACGGATCCCCGGCACCACCAGACAGAAGTCGTCGCCGCACGCGTCGCGCACGTCGCGCACGTCCTCGCCGGAGACGACCACGCCGTGCATCCCGGCCTCCTTCGCCTCCCACGCGAGGGACGCGGGCGAGGCCAGATCCTCCCCGCTCTGGGAGGAGAGCACGGTCACCGCGAGCACGAGCGGCAGCGGGTGGCCCGACTCCTCGCTGCCGCGCTCGGCGCCACGCATCGCGGCACGCATCATCGCCACGCCGCCGAGGGCGTGGACGTTCACCATCGCGATCCCCAGCCGACACAGGTTCGCGATCGCACGCTCCACGGTGTTCGGGATGTCGTGCAGCTTGAGGTCGGCGAAGACCGGCGCGACGGCCGCGGTGCTGCGGATCGCCTCCGGCCCGAACGCGGCGAACGCCTCCAGGCCGATCTTCAGCATCGCGCTCACCGGGGCGAGCGTTCCGACGAGCTCGTCCAACCGCACCCGGTCCGACGTGTCGAGCGCGACGATCAACGGGTTCTCGGGGCGCGGGATCACGCGCGCGCCTCCAGCTCAGCCGTGCCCGCGAGAGCCCCCGGCACGCGCAGACGCCCGCGGACGTCCGCGGGCGAGGCCAGGTTCTTGTCCTTCAGGTAGGCGGCCACCCCCTTGGCGATCGCGACCGGCGCGTCGGGGTCGATCAACGTGGCCGTGCCGACCTGCACCGCCCAGGCGCCGGCGAGCAGGCACTCGACGGCGTCGTTGCCGGTGCGCACGCCCCCGCTCGCCACGAGCGGGACCTCCGGCATCGCGCGCGCCACCTCGAAGACGGCGCGGAGCGTCAGCGGGCGGAGCGCCGGGCCGGACAGCCACCCCGTGACCCCGCCGAGCTCGGGGAGCAAGCGGGCTGCGTCCACGCCGAGCGCGGGCGGAGATCCGAGGAGCGTCAGCCCGCTCGCCCCGGCTCGCACGGCCGCACGCGCGAGCTCGAGCACCTCGTGCACGCCGCCGGGGAGCTTCGCGAAGACCGGCACCAGGGACATCCGCGCCACGGCCCCCACGATCTCGGACACGCGGTCGGCGTGCGCGCCGAGGAACGCACGGTCGAGCTCCTCGTCGGGCCCGGACAGATACACCTCGATCGCGGCGACCTCTTCGCGGCCACGGAGCCCGCTCGTGAGCCGCACGTACTCCTCGAGCGTGCCGCCGCCGACCGAGACGACCACCGGCGTGCCGGCCTGCGCCAGGTGCGGCAGCTCCTCCGCGACGAACGCGTCGAGCCCGGGGTTCTGCAGGCCCGTCTCCCAGATCACCCCGCTCGGGCTCTCGGCGATCCGCGGCGTGGAGGCGCCCTTGCGCGGCAGCACCGTGATCGTGCGGCTGACCACCCCGCCGATCCGCCGCGGTTCGCCCACGGCGGCAAGCTCCGGACCCGTGCCGGCGCAACCCGACGCTACGAGCACGGGGGTCGCGAGCTGGAGCCCGGCGAGGTCGACCGCGAGCGACCGCTTCACCCCTGCCATGCGCCCTCCCCGCCGCCGGGCCAGGACCGCACGGCCGGCAACCCTCCGGGCGGTGTGGGCAGCATCGTCGGCTCCTCCGACAGCCACCGGTCCCACAGGACCCTGGCCGGGTTGAACACGGGGCCCTCCACGCACGCGCGAAGATGTTCGTAGCCGCTGCCGTCGGAGCGTGCGACCGGCACCACGCAGGTGTGGCACAGGCCGAACCCGCACCCCATCCGCTCCTCGATCGCCACCTGCGCCGGGATCGTCCGCTCGACGCAGAACTCGGCGATCCGCCGCAGCGTCTGCGGTCGGCAGGCCGCGTACAGGACCTGGGTGTTCGTGTGCTCGACGACGTCGGCGAGCGCGTCGAGGACGCCACCGCGGTCTCCCAGCGTGCCGTCGTCCGTCATGATCGCGACCGTCTGGGACAGACGCTTGGCCTCGATCGGCTTCAGCACCGCCTCGAGCGTCTCGGCGCCCACGATCATGTCCACGCGCTTGTGCCGCGCGAGCAGCTCTTGCGCGAGGAAGTACATCGATGCCGCGCCGCGCCCTTCGCTCACGAGGAGGCAGTTGGTGTGGCGCTTGGGGTAGGCGAACGGCCTGCCGAGCGGACCGAGCACGTCCAGGAACTCGTGCGCCTTCGCGCGGCCGAGCCACGAGGTGCCCGGGCCGTCGGGCTGCAACACGAACTCGAGCGTGCCGGCCCAGCCACCGCGCCTCGACGCCTGATGGATCGCGAAGTGACGGCGCAAGATGTACTCGCGACCCTCGGGCATCGCGATCGCGAGGAACTGTCCCGGCCTGGCCCGCTCGGCGATCTCCGGGGCGACGAGGGTCACCGTCTGGTACGCGCCGAGCCTGCGCGTCGACAAGATCTCGGCCCGGGCGCGCTTCACGGCCGCCGCCTCACGATGCGCCCTCCGCCGCCGCGGCCGCCTGCTCGAACGTGAGACGCGCCTGCAGCGGCTCGCGCATCGCCGCGGCATGGTGCTCCTGCAGCGACCGCGGCTCGGTCGGCTCCCCGCACAGGGCCTCGATCCCGCGGACCGCCGCGAACACGCCCGGGAGCGTCGTGATGCACGGGACCCCTGCCGCTGCCGCGGCCGTGCGGATGTACGAGCCGTCCGAACGCGGCGCACGGCCGAACGGCGTGTTGACCACGAGATCGATCTTGCCCGCGCGGATCAGCTCGGCGACGTTGTCCGGTCCTTCACTCACCTTCGCGACCCGCTCGACGGCGATCCCGGCGCGCTGCAGCACGCCGGCCGTTCCGCCGGTCGCGAGCAGCCGGAACCCCATGTCGGCCAGACGCTTGGCCGGGAACACGATCGCGCGCTTGTCGCGGTTGGCGACCGACACGAACACGGTGCCCCGCGTCGGGAGCGCGTGACCGGCCGCGACCATCGCTTTGGCGAGCGCCATCCCGCTGTCGGCGTCGATCCCCATGACCTCCCCGGTCGACTTCATCTCCGGTCCGAGCACGGTGTCGACGCCGGGGAACCGCCCGAACGGGAGCACGGCCGCCTTCACGCTGGTGTACGGCAGGTGCCGGTAATGGTGCGGGTCCGAAGGCAGCACGCCCTCGGCCTGTAGCGACGCGAGCGAGCGGCCGGTCAGCACGAGCGTGGCGACCCGCGCGAGCGACACGCCGATCACCTTGCTCACGAACGGCACGGTCCGCGAGGCGCGCGGGTTGGCCTCCAGGACCCAGATCCGCTCGTCCTTCACCGCCAGCTGGAGGTTCAACAGCCCGATCACCCCGAGGCGCCGCGCGAGCCGCCGGGTGATCTCCTCGATCGTGTCGAGCTCGTCGTCGGACAGCGTCGCGGGCGGGATCTGGCACGACGAGTCCCCGGAGTGCACGCCGGCCTCCTCGATGTGCTCCATCACCGCTCCGACGAACACCGTGCCCTCCGGGTCGCAGACAGCGTCGACGTCGACCTCGATCGCGCCTTCGAGGAAGCGGTCGACCAGCACCGGGTGGTCGGGCGAGGCCTCCGCCGCCGTTCGCACGAACCGCTCGAGCTCGTCGTCGTCGTAGACGATCTCCATCGCGCGGCCGCCGAGCACGTAGGACGGGCGCACGACGACCGGGTAGCCGATCTGCGCCGCGATCCCCCGCGCCTCCTCCATCGTGCGGGCCTGCCCGTGAGGCGGCGCCGGGATCGCGAGCTCGTGCAGGATCTGCGCGAACTTCCCGCGGTCCTCGGCCAGGTCGATCGCGTCGGGCGACGTCCCGAGGATCGGGAACCCTTCTTCCTGCAACGTCCGCGCCAGGCGCAGCGGCGTCTGCCCGCCGAACTGCGCGATCACGCCGACCGGCTGCTCGGCGCGGCATACCGCCAGCACGTCCTCTGCCGACAGCGGCTCGAAGTACAGCCGGCTCGAGGTGTCGTAGTCGGTCGAGACCGTCTCCGGGTTCGAGTTGAGCATCACCGACTCGAACCCGGCCTCCTCAAGCGCGAACGAAGCGTGCACGCAGGCGTAGTCGAACTCGATTCCCTGGCCGATCCGGTTCGGTCCGGCGCCCAAGATGACGACGCGCGGCCGGCCGGCCGGCCGGACCTCCGTCTCCTCCTCGTAGGTCGAGTAGTGATAGGGGGTGCGCGCCGGGAACTCCCCGCCGCAGGTGTCCACCGTCTTGAACACCGCCTCCACGCCGAGCGCCTCCCGATGGCGGCGGACGGCCGCCTCGGTCGCTCCGCTCAGCAGCGCCAGGCGCGGATCGGACATCCCGAGACGCTTGGCTTCGCGAAGGTCCTGCGCGCCCAGCGTGTGCAACGGCCGCCCGCGGAGCGCGTTGGCCTCCTCGACCACTTGGGCGAGCTGATCCACGAACCAAGGATCGATCCGGCTCGCGCCGGCGACCTCCTCGACAGTGTGACCGGCGTGCAGAGCCCGCTCGATCAGGTGCAGCCGGTGCTCGGTGCCCTCCGAGACCGCCGCCAGCACGTCGCCCTCGAAGCCCGCCAGGTGCTCGGCGCCCAACTCGTAGCCGCTCTTCTCGATCCCTCGCCAGGCCTTGCCGAGCGCCTCCTTGAACGTGCGCCCGATCGCCATCACCTCGCCGACCGACTTCATCGTGGAGGACAGCGTCGGGTTCGCCTCCGGGAACTTCTCGAACGCGAACCTCGGGATCTTCACGACCACGTAGTCGAGCGTGGGCTCGAACGCGGCCGGCGTCTCGCCGGTGATGTCGTTCGCGATCTCGTCGAGGCGATAGCCGACGGCGAGCAGCGCCGCGATCTTCGCGATCGGGAACCCGGTGGCCTTCGAGGCGAGCGCCGAGCTCCGCGACACGCGCGGGTTCATCTCGATCAGGACCTGACGGCCCGTGGCGGGATCCACCGCGAACTGCACGTTCGAGCCGCCGGTCTCCACACCGATCACCCGCAGCACCTCCAGGGCGCTGTCGCGCATCCGCTGGTACTCGCGATCGGTGAGCGTCTGCTGCGGCGCCACCGTGATCGAGTCCCCGGTGTGGACCCCCATGGGGTCGACGTTCTCGATCGAGCAGATCACGACGGCGTTGTCCGCGCCGTCGCGCATCACCTCGAGCTCGAACTCCTTCCACCCGGCGATCGACTCCTCGACGAGGATCTCGTGCACCGGGCTCGCCGCGATCCCGCGGGCCGCGAGCGAGGCCAGCTCCTGCCGGTTGGCGGCGAAGCCGCTCCCGCCCCCGCCGAGCGTGAAGGACGCCCGGACGATCAAGGGGTAGCCGATCGCGTCGCCGAGGGCGAGCGCCTCCTCGAGCGTGTGCGCGACGCCCGCGTGCGGCACCTCGAGCCCGGCCTCCTGCATCGCGCGCTGGAAGCCGCTGCGGTCCTCGGCCTTGTGGATCGCCTCGAGCGAGGCGCCGATCAGCCGGATCCCGAGCCGGTCGAGGTCGCCGGACTCCGCGAGCGCGACGCTCACGTTCAGCCCCGTCTGCCCGCCGAGCGTGGGCAAGATCGCGTCGGGCTTCTCGCGCTCGAGCACCTGGAGCACGGACTCGGGCGTGAGCGGCTCCACGTAGGTCCGATCCGCGAACCCCGGGTCGGTCATGATCGTCGCCGGGTTCGAGTTCACGAGCGAGACCTCGAACCCCTCGGCGCGCAGCACCTTGCAGGCCTGCGTTCCCGAGTAGTCGAACTCGCACGCCTGCCCGATCACGATCGGTCCCGAGCCGATCACCATGATCGAGTGCAGGTCGCTGCGCCGCGGCATCAGGCCGCCCCCTGCATCAGGACGCGGAAGTCCTCGAACAGGTAGCGCGAGTCGTGCGGCCCGGGCGCCGCCTCCGGGTGGTACTGGACGCTGAACGCCGGGACGTCCACGCACCGGAGCCCCTCGAGCGTGCCGTCGTTCAGGTTCCAGTGGCTGAGCGCGACACGGCCGTAGTGGGTGAGCGCGTGCCCTTCGGCGTCCTTGGCCCACCCGTCGGGGTCCACGGCGAACCCGTGGTTGTGGCTCGTGATCTCGACCGCCCCGGTCGCGAGGTTCTTGACCGGCTGGTTCACCCCGCGGTGGCCGAACTTCATCTTGTAGGTGCGCCCGCCGAGCGCGAGGCCCAGCAGCTGGTTGCCCAGGCAGATCCCGAAGACCGGGACCTTCCCGAGGAGCTCGCGCGCGGCGGCGATCCCGTAGGCGGTCGCCGAGGGGTCGCCCGGCCCGTTGGACAGGAAGACCCCGTCGTAGCCGCCGTGGGCCACGACCGCCGCCGGCGTCTCGGCCGGGTACACGGTGCATCCGATCCCGTGCGCGGCGAGGAGCCGCAGGATGTTGCGCTTCATCCCGAAGTCGTAGGCGGCGACGCGATAGACCGGCCCGTGCTCGGACGACGCGGGGCCCACGAGCGAGGCCGCCTCGTAGGGCTCGGCGGCGCTCACGGTACGGGCGAGGTCGGCGCCGGCCATCCCGGGCGCGGCTTGCACCCGCGCGACGAGCGAGACCGGATCCAGGTCGACCGTGGAGATGGCTGCACGCATCGCGCCGTGCTCGCGCAGACGGAGCGTCAGCCGGCGCGTATCGATTCCCTCGATCCCGATGACCCCGCTCTCGGCGAGCGCGTCGGGCAGCGTGCGCTCCGCGCGCCAGCTGCTGGCGCGACGCGAGGCCTCCCGCACCGCGAACCCCGCCACCTGCATGCGCCAGGACTCGGGGTCCTCGTCGTTGAGGCCGTAGTTGCCCTGGTGCGGGGAGGTCATCGCGACGATCTGCCCCGCGTAGGACGGGTCGGTGAGCACCTCCTGGTAACCCGCCATCCCCGTGTTGAACACGGCCTCGCCGAACGTCTCGCCCTCGGCGCCGAACCCGGTGCCGCGGAACACGGTGCCGTCCTCGAGCGCGAGCTGGGCGGCGGGTCCGGTCATCGGACCGCCTTGGCGTCGACCACGGTCCGCTCGCCGCGGAGCACGGTCATCCGCACCCGGCCCTGCAGCCGGCGACCGAGGAACGCGCTGTTGCGCGCCTTCGACGCGAACGGCGGCTCCACGATCCAGGTCTCCTCGGGATCGAACAGGACGAGGTTCGCGGGACGCCCGGGCGCGATCGGGCCGCCGTGGTCGGCCGCGCCGAGGATCCGCGCCGGCGCGGTCGACAGCGCCTCGACCGCCCGCATGAGCGAGATCCGCCCCGGCACCACCAGCTCGGTCAGCACCACCGCGAGCGCGGTCTCCAGGGCGATCGTGCCGGGCATCGCGTGGTCGAACTCGGTCTCCTTCTCCTCCACCGCGTGCGGCGCGTGGTCGGTGGCGATCACGTCGATCGTGCCGTCGGCGACGGCCTCCCGCAGCGCCTCGCGGTCCTCGGCGGTCCGCAGCGGAGGGTTCATCTTCAGGTTCGTGTCGTAGGTGAGGAGGTCGTCGTCGGTGAACGTGAGGTGGTGCGGGGTCACCTCGGCGCTCACGCGGATCCCCTCGGCCTTCGCGCGACGGACCTGCTCCACCGCGACGGCCGTCGAGAGGTGGCACAGGTGCAGGCGCCCCGCGGTCGCCCGCGCCACCGCCAGGTCGCGCGCCACCACGATCTCCTCGGCCGCGGCCGGCCGCCCGGCGACGCCGAGCGCGTAGGAAACGGCCCCCTCGTGCATGTGTCCGCCCTCGACGAGGGTCGCGTCCTCGGCGTGGTCGGCGAGGACCACCTCCACGGGGAACGCCTTCGCGTACAGCATCGCGTTGCGCAGCAGCCGGGCGGTGCAGACCGGGTTCCCGTCGTCGGAGAAGACCCGGACGCCCGCCTCGACCATCTCCCCCATCTCGGCGAGCGACTCCCCCGCCAGGTCCTTCGTGACGGCTCCGACGGGGAAGACGTCGCAGAGGCCGTGAGCGGCGGCGAGGTCGCGCACCTCGTGGACGATCGCGGCGTGGTCGGTCACCGGCAGGGTGTTGGCCATCGCCGCGAGCGCCGTGAACCCGCCGACGGCGGCAGCCCGCGTCCCGGTCTCGACCGTTTCCTTGTGCTCGAACCCGGGCTCGCGCAGGTGCGCGTGCAGGTCGACCAACCCCGGCGCCAGCACCAGACCGTCGCAGTCGATCCGTTCGACGCCCTCGGCCGTCGCGTCCGGACCGGCGATCACCCCGTCGGCCACCAGGACGTCGCGGACCTCGTCGACGCCGGTCGCCGGGTCGACGACGCGTGCGCCGGCGAAGAGCAGCCGCTCGCCGGTCACGTCATCACCTCCGCGCCGCTCCCCCCGAGCAGGAGGTACAGCAGCGCCATCCTGATCGCGATCCCGTTCGTCACCTGTTCCTCGATCACGCTCTGCGGCAGGTCGGCGACATCGGAGTCGATCTCGACCCCGCGGTTCATCGGGCCCGGATGCATGATCAGCGCGTCCTCGGGCATGAGCGCCACCCGGTCGCGCGTCAGCCCGAACAGCCGCGAGTACTCGCGCACGCTCGGGAAGTACTCGAGGCGCTGGCGCTCCTTCTGGACCCGGAGCAGGTAGCACACGTCGAGCTTGGGCAAGACCCCGTCGATGTCGTAGGACACCTGCACCCCCCAGCCGGGCGCGTCCGGAGGGATCAACGTCGGCGGCCCGATCAGCGTGACGTCGGCCCCCATCTTCACCAGGCCGAACGAGAGCGAGCGCGCCACCCGCGAATGCAGGACGTCTCCGACGATCGCGACGCGCAGGCCCTCGAGCCGTCCGAGCTTCTCGCGCATCGTGTAGAGGTCGAGCAACCCCTGCGTCGGGTGCTCGTGCGTGCCGTCGCCGGCGTTGAGGACGTGGGCGTCGACCCACTTCGTGAGCTGCATCGGCGAGCCGCTCGAGGAGTGCCGGATCACGATCGCGTCGGCGCCCATCGCCTGCAGCGTGAGGGCCGTGTCCTTCATCGACTCGCCCTTCGCGACGCTCGAGCCGCTCGCGCTGAAGTTGATCACGTCGGCCGAGAGGCGCTTGGCCGCCAGCTCGAACGAGATCCGCGT
Organism: uncultured Actinomycetes bacterium; assembly: GCA_963710985.1. Taxonomy (GTDB): domain Bacteria; phylum Actinomycetota; class UBA4738; order UBA4738; family HRBIN12; genus AC-51. The sequence goes on from CAVQCI010000001.1 coordinate 538,506, forward strand.
CCGTGTCGAGTTCTCGAGGAACAGGTTCACGACCGTGCGGCCCCGCAGCGCCGGCACCTTCTTGATCACGCGGCTCCCGACCTCGCGGAACGAGCCGGCCGTGTCGAGGATCCGCGTGACGTCCTCGGCGCTCAGGTCGTGCATCGACAGCAGGTGCTTGTTCATCGGGCCGCCTCCAAGATCACGGCATCCTCACCGTCCAGCTCCTCGATCGACACGCGCACGTCGTCGGCGCGGCTGGTCGGGACGTTCTTGCCCACGTAGTCGGCGCGGATCGGCAGCTCGCGGTGTCCCCGGTCCACGAGGACCGCGAGCTGGATCTTCCGGGGGCGCCCGAGATCCATCAGCGCGTCCATCGCCGAACGGATCGTCCGCCCGGTGAACAAGACGTCGTCGACCAGGACGACCACCTTGCCGGTGATGTCGAACGGGATCCGCGTCTCGTGGACCTCGGGTGCCTCGGCCCGCATCCCGATGTCGTCGCGGTAGAAGGTGATGTCGAGCACTCCGACGGGCACCCGCACACCCTCGATCCGCTCGATGTGGGAGGCCAGGCGCCGCGCGAGGTCGTCGCCCCGGTCGGCGATCCCCACCAGCACCAGGCCCTCGGTGCCCTTGTCGCGCTCGAGGATCTCGTGGGCGATCCGGGTGAGGGCGCGCCGGACGTCGTCGGCCTCCAGGACCTTGGCGCTCACGGGGTCTCCCCGAGACGGGAAATGCCTCTCCGCGCGCGCGGAGAGGCATGCGGTTGGGTCTTCATGTGCGTGCTCCCTTCCCGGCCTCGCGGGACCGGCTTAAAGGGGAAGGCTGTCGCGTCAGAGGATACGGCCCCAGGCTCGGGGGTCGCAAACATCCGCCCCGGCTGCCTGCAGGGGCCTCCGGGGCGTATCCTGACCCGGTTACAGGAAGGAGCCCGCCGTGGGACCCGAGTGGATCATCGTCATCGTCGTCGCGGTCGTCGTCATCTTCGGCGTCAACAAGCTGCCCCAGATCGCCCGGAACATGGGCAAGGCCCAGAGCGAGTTCAAGAAGGGCCTCAAGGAGGGCGGTCAGGACGAGGGGTCTGCGTCGAGCACCCCGCCTCCTCCGCCTCCGCCCGCCGAGTGACCGCACGATCTCCGTCCGGCGCCGCGTAAACACGCGGCGCCGCTCGCGTGTTCATGGGTCGCATGGACAGCACCCTGGAGCGCCCGGCCGCGGTCAGCCCCGCCTCGTTCGACGACTTCTTCGCCGCGCACCAGGACCGTCTCTACCGGGCGCTCTGGATCGTCACACGCGACCGTCACGATGCCGAGGAGCTCACGCAGGACGCGTTCCTGAAGGTGTGGGAGCGCTGGGAGCGCGTCGGCGCCCTCGACGACCCGACCGGCTACCTGTACCGGACGGCGATGAACCTGTTCCGGAACCGTCGTCGCCGTGCGGCCGTCGCGTTGCGCCACACGATGGGCATGTTGCCGCGCGACGACGCGATCGCCGCGATCGACGCCCGCGACGCGGTCGTGCGTGCGCTCGGCGCCTGCACGCCGGCAGAGCGTGCCGCCATCGTGCTGACCGACCTCCTCGACCTCACGTCCGAGGAGGCAGCGCGTGCGTTGCGCGTGCGGCCATCCACGGTCCGGGTGCTGTCCGCCCGCGCACGAGCGACCTTGCGAGCAGAGCTGGGAGACGACGATGGATGACACGAGGCAGCTGCTGGAACACGGCTCCCGGATGGCGCCGCCATATTCGGTCCTGGAACTGCCGGAACTGGAGCGTCGACGTGAGCGTCGCCGCCGTCGTGAGCGCGTCTCCTCCGGCGCGGTCGGCTTGGCCGTCACCGCCGCGCTCGTCGCGTGGCTCCTCGTGACGATCCCGGGCGGCTCGTCGTCCTCGGTCCCGCGAGACAGCGCCGGCTTGCCCCCGGCGACCGCCGAACCCCTCACTGCCGCGGACGGGCAGTTCTACGTTCAGCAGATACGCGAGACGACGACCTGCTCGGTCGCCTCCTGCCCGGGCGGCGACCTCGGAGTGGACCTCGCCGCGTCGCTCTGGTGGGGCCCCGACGACTCGGGCCGGATCGATGTGTCTCGTCACGCGGACTACGGGATCCGGGAGGGGGCGTTCGCCCCCGGCGCCTTCCCGACCGAGGGAGACCTCACCGCGTTCCCGACCGACCCGACGGCGCTGCGGACCTTCCTCCTCGAGCGCACCTCGCCGACCGGCGCCTCCCCCGGCCCCGGTGAGCCCACGCCGACCCCCGGCGTCGACGCCCGCACCGGCGACGTCTGGCGCTCGATCGAGCAGCTCCTCGCCGACCCTGCTGCGTACGGCAACACCACGCCCGCGCTCCGAGCGGCGCTCGTCGAGGTGGCGGCCGGCCTGCCGATGGCGACCGTCGACACGAACGCGCTCGACCCCGCGGGTCGTCACGCGATCCACATCCGGGTCGACGCGTTCCAGGGGGTCGCCGACTTGTTCGTCGACCCGGCCTCGCACGACCTGCTCGCCATGGTCACGACCTTCGACGACGGCTGGGTCGACACGTACACGGTGCTGCGCGCCGGCGTGACCGACTCGACGACCTCGATGCCGACCCCGCGTCAGTCCTCGATCCCGGCGGCGCCGGGTTCCTGAGCGGCTGCCTCGCGGGCGATCCGGCCGAGCACGCCGTTCACGAAACGGCCGCTGTCCTCGGTCGAGAGCTCGTTCGCGGCCTCGACGGCCTCGTTGATCGCCACCGAGTCCGGGATGTCCTCGCGGAACCGCAGCTCCTCGATCGCGACGCGCAGGATCGTCCGGTCAAGCGCGGGCATCCGCTTGACGGGCCAGTCCTCGGTGTGCTCCTCGAGCAGCAGGTCGATGTCGGGCAGGTGCTCGGCCACCCCCTCGACCAGCTCGCGAGAGAACGGCGGCACCTCCCGCTCGGCCTCGACCCAGTCGCGCATCGCATCCTCGGGCTCCTCGCCCGTGACGTCGGCCTGGAACAAGATGTCGAGCGCGATCCGCCGCGCCTCGCGGCGGGTGCTCACGGCTCAGCCCTTCACGCGTTCGATGTACTCGCCGGAGCGCGTGTCGACCTTGATCCGCTCGCCCTCCTCGACGAACAGCGGCACGTTCACCACCGCGCCGGTCTCCACGGTCGCCGGTTTGAGCGCGCCCGTGCGAGTGTCGCCCTTGGCACCCGGGTCGGTCTTCGTGATCGTGAGCGCCACCGAGGCGGGCAGGTCGATCGAGATCGGGACGCCCTCGTGCATCGAGATCTGGGCCTCGGCGCCTTCCGCGAGGTACTTCGTCGCATCGCCGAGCACCTCGGCGGGCACGTGGATCTGATCGTAGGTGTCGAGGTCCATGAACACCGCGTCGGCGCCGTCGCTGTAGAGGTACTGCATCGGCTTACGCTCGACGATCGCGAGGCCGACCTTCACGCCGGCGTTGAAGGTCCGCTCGATCACGGCGCCGGACCGAACGTTGCGGAGCTTCGTCCGGACGAACGCTCCGCCCTTGCCCGGCTTCACGTGCTGGAACTCGATCACCTGGAACAGCGTGCCGTCCAGGTCCAGGGTCATGCCGTTCTTGAAGTCGTTCGTCGAGACGCTCACGGGGCTCCTCTCACAGCTCGATCAGGTCGCGCGTCGAGGTTCCCACGACGCGGCACCCGTCGTCCGTGACCTCCACCATGTCCTCGATCCGCACCCCGCCCAGACCGGGCACGTAGATCCCGGGCTCGACCGTCACGACGGCGCCCGCCCGCAGCACGTCCGGCCGCTCTTTGCCCAGCCACGGCCCCTCGTGGATCTCCAGGCCGACGCCGTGACCGGTGCCGTGCACGAACCGGTCGCCGTAGCCGGCGTCCTCGATCACGCTGCGACACGCCGCGTCGACCTGGACGCCGCTCACCCCTGCGCGGACCGCGTCGATCCCCGCCTGCTGGGACTCGCGTACGACGTCGTGGATCTTCCGCAGCTCGCTCGCGAGGCTCCCGAAGGCGATCGTTCGGGTCATGTCGGCGTGGTACCCCTCGCAGAGCGCGCCGAAGTCGAGCTTGATCACATCGCCCTCCTCGAGGGCGCGATGGGTCGGTTCGTGGTGAGGCTCGGCGGCGTGCTCGCCGAACGCGACGATCGGATCGAAGGCGAGCCCGTCCCCGCCCTCCTCGCGCATGAGGGTCTCGAGCTCGCGCGCGATCTGCTGCTCGCTCACCCCCACGCTGAACCGGTCGAGGACCCGTTCGAAGGCGGCGTCGGTCGCGGCCTGAGCGCGACGGATCAGGTCGCGCTCCTCCTCGTCCTTCACCTCGCGCTGCTCCTCCACCACCCGCTCGAGCGGGACCAGCTCGACGCCGCCGAGCGCGTCCGCCAGCTTCGCGTGGGCCGCGACGGTAAGGTCCGCAGCCTCGAACCCCACGCGGCGGGCGCCGTTCAGCCGGCTGGGGAGCTCCTCGAGGTAGTGCGGCGAATAGGTGACGCGCTCGACCTCGAGGACCTCGCGCCGGGACTGCTCCGTGTAGCGGCCGTCGGTGAGGAACACGGCGTCCTCGGCCGTGACGACGGCCTGGGCGTTCGAGCCCGTGAACCCGGTCAGGTAGCGGACGTTCAACAGGCGCGTGACGAACAGCGCGTCCACGCCCAGGTCGCCGAGGCGCGCGCCGAGCGCGCGCCTCCTCAACGGATGATCCACGGCATCGCCTCCAGAGCCAGATGATAGCCACCGGCCCCCAGGCCACTGATCGTGCCCTGGCACACGTCGGAGACGACCGACGTCCGGCGGAACCCCTCACGCGCGTAGATGTTCGACTGGTGCACCTCCACGACGGGAAGGCCGCAGGCCTCGATCGCGTCGCGCAGCGCATAGGAGTAGTGGGTCAGCGCGCCGGGGTTGAGCACGACGGCCTGCACGCCCTCCTCCGGCGCCGCGAGCAGCCACCCGATCAGGTCCCCCTCGTGGTCGGACTGACGCCACCGCAGCGTGTGTCCGAGCTGGGCAGCCCGCGCGTCGACGTCGCGCATGATGTCGGGGAGGCTCTGCGAGCCGTAGGTCTCGGGGTCGCGCCGCCCGAGCGCGCCCAGGTTCGGTCCGAACAGGTAGAGCAGGTTCATGCAGCCGCTCCCATCTCCGCGAGGATCGCCCGCACCTGGTCCTCGGGCACGTCGTCCACCACGACGGGGCTCCCGACGTCTTCGAGCAGCACGAACCGCACCCCGCCGTGGAACTTCTTGTCCATCCGGAACGCGTCGAGGACGTCGCGGACCGGCGGCAGGGCGCCGCCCGTCTCCAGCCCGAGCGACGTCAGTAGGCGCACCGTGCGCGCGGCGAGGCCCTCGGCGGCGAGACCGCGCTCCTCCGCCAGGCGCGCCGCGAACACCATCCCGATCGCGATCGCTTCCCCGTGTGAACGACCCTCGAACGCATCCAGCCGCTCCAGCGCGTGCCCGAGCGTGTGGCCGTAGTTCAGGGTCAGCCGAGGACCCAGGTCCTGCTCGTCGGCGGCGACGGTCCGGGCCTTCGCGGCGACGCAGCGCGTGACGAGCAGCTCCAGCGCGTCGGGATCGCGCGCGAGCACCGGCGCCGGATCCTGCTCGAGCTGGTCGAGCAGCTCGAGGTCGAGCGTGAGGCCGTACTTCGCGACCTCCGCGAGACCGGACCGGTAGTCGCGCTCGGCGAGCGTCGCGAGGGCGTCGACGTCGCAGAGCACCGCGAGCGGCTGGTAGAAGGTCCCCACCAGGTTCTTGCCCTCGGGCAGGTTGACCGCCGTCTTGCCGCCGATCGCCGCGTCCACCTGGGCCGTCAGCGTCGTGGGCACCTGCACGAACGGCACGCCGCGCATGTAGGTGGACGCGACCAGCCCCGCGAGGTCACCGGTGGTCCCGCCGCCCAACGCCACCACGAGGTCGTCGCGATGGGCCTCCTGCGTGGCCAGCTGGTGCTGCAGCGTCTGGAAGACCTGCAGGGACTTCGCCTCCTCGCCGCTCGGCACCGCCAGCAGGACGGTGTGGAGCCCGCGCGCCCGCAAGGCCTCCTCGAGCGGGGGGAACCACGCGTCGGCGACGGCACGATCGGCGATCACGAACGCCTGCCCCGCCTTGCCGAGGTCGGGCAGCGCGGCGGCGGCGTCGGCCACCACCCCCCGCCCGATCACGACGTCGTACGCGCGACCCGGGATCGGGACGCTCACGCGCGCCAACGGAGCTCCTCGACGATCGCGTCCGCGACCTCGCCGGGCGGGCCGCTCGCGTCCACGACGTGGGCCGCGAACTCCCGGTACAGGGGTCCGCGCGCCTCGAGCAGCCGTTCGAGGTCGCCTTCGGTTCGGATCAGCGGACGGTCCTCGGCCGGCTGCACGCGGGCCTTGAGCGCCTCCAACTGCACGTCGAGGAACACGACCGTGCCCGTGTTGCGAAGCGTGATCCGGTTCGCGGGTTCCAGGACAACGCCGCCGCCGCAGGCGACCACCGACGGATCGTGCAGCGACTCCTTGAGGAGCGCCTGGGCCTCCAGCGCCCGGAAGCGTGCCTCCCCCCGCTGCGCGAAGATCTCGCTCACCGTGATCCCCTGCTCACGCTCGATCTCCGTGTCGAGGTCGACGAACGGCACCCCCAGCCGGGCCGCCAGCTCTCCGCCGACGGTGGACTTGCCGGAGCCCGGCATCCCGACCAGGTACACGATCACGGCAACGCCTCCACGTAGCGCTCGAGGTTGCTCCGGGTCTCCGGCAGCGAGTCCCCGCCGAACTTCTCGCACACCGCGTCGGCGAGCACGAACGCGACGACCGCCTCTCCCACGACACCCCCGGCCGGCACCGCGCACACGTCGGTGCGCTGCTTGATCGCGGTGGCGGGCGCCCCCGTCACGAGGTCGACCGTGGCTAGCGGACGGGGCACGGTCGAGAACGGCTTCATCGCCGCGCGGAGCCGGATCGGCTGGCCGGTCGACATCCCGCCCTCGATCCCGCCCGCCCGCGCCGTCTTCCGCCCGATCCGGCCCCCGGCCCCGAGCACGATCTCGTCGTGCGCCTTGGAGCCGGGGCGGGCCGCGCTGGCGAACCCGTCGCCCACCTCGACCCCCTTGACCGACTGGATCGACATCAGCGCCGCCGCCAGCCGCGCGTCGAGCTTGCGGTCCCACTGCACGTAGGAACCCAGACCCACCGGCACGCCGTAGGCGAGCACCTCGAAGACGCCGCCGACCGTGTCCTTGTCCTTCCGCAGCCGGTCGATCTCGGCCACCATCGCCTCGGACGCCTCCGGCGTCTGCGCACCGCACGGGCGACGCGTCGATCGCGGCGAGGTCCGACGGCTGCGGCACGATCGCGCGCGCCTTCACCGTGCCGATCCGCACCACGTGGCTGAGGACCTGCACGCCCAGCTCGCCCAGGAACGCCTTGCAGAGCGCGCCGATCACGACGCGCGCGGCCGTCTCCCGCGCGCTCGCGCGCTCGAGGACGTTGCGAACGTCGTCGAATCCGTACTTGAGCGCGCCCGCGAGATCGGCGTGACCCGGTCGCGGGCGCGTGAGGCGATCGGCGGGATCCATCTTCCCCTCGGCGGCCATCAGCTCCGCGTACTTCTGCGCGAACTCGACGTTCGGGATCGTGACGGCGACCGGGGAGCCGAGCGTGCGTCCGTGTCGCACGCCGCTCACCACCTCGAAGGCGTCCCCTTCCAAGCGCTGGCGACCCCCGCGTCCGTGCCCGTGACGGCGCCGTGCCAGCTCCGCGGCGACCGCCTCGAGCGACACGGGCACGCCCGCCGGGAGGCCTTCGAGCACCGCCACCAGGCCCTTGCCGTGCGACTCGCCCGCGGTCAGGGAACGCAGCATGGCGCCCATCATAGGGAACGAGGGTGCCGGGCCCGCCAGCAGGCAAGCGCGAGGGCGGCCCGTGCGGGCCGCCCTCGCAACCGGCGACCGCTCCCCCCGTGGGCGGGCCGCCGGGTCCTATTTCTGGGGGGTGATGCAGAGGGTGAACGACTCGTCGCCGAACAGCATCGACGCGCAGTTGCCGAAGGTCGAGACCAGCCTGAACTGGTTGTTCGGCCCGAAGTTCTGTCCGACGGCGGGCCGGTAGACCACGCCGTCGATCGCGACCTGCGCGTGCATCACGCCGTTGTGCTGATACACGTCGATCAGCACGACCTGGTGCCCCCCGTGCGTGCCGCTGGAGCCGCCGCCGGGCTGCGTCGGCGTCTGCGTCGGCGACGTGGAGGGCGACACCGTCGTGGAGGGCGAGACCGTGGTCGACGGCGACGTGGTCGTCGACGCCGACGTGGTCGCGGTGGGCGACACCGAGAACCCCGGCGGGATCGAGAAGGGGTCCCGGCCGGTGAAGACCGCGACCGGCGACCCACCGGTGTTCGTCGGGGTCGCGGTGGCGCTCGGGGTCGGCGAGGACGGGTGCACGGAGAACGACGGGAGCGTCGGCTCGGCACCGCCGCCGCCCCCGAGCAGGTTCATCAGCAGCACGCCGACGATCAGCACGCCGGCGACGATCCCGCCGATCATCAGCGTCCTGCGGTCACGGTCGGAGAGCGGCACGTCACGCACCCCCCGAACCGGCCTCGGCCGGGGTCGTCGGGCCCGGGATCGACCCCGGACCCGCGCTCGCGTCGCTCGTGTAGACCTCGACGGTCGCGGACAGCGACAGGGTCGGGATCGTGGAGGTCGTGGTCGTCGCGGAAGTGGCGCCGGGGGCGAGCTGGATCCCCGTGACCTTCGCGGCGCGCGGCAGGGTCTCGATCCGATACATGAACTCGGTCACGTCGAAATACGTCCCCGTGGCGTTCACGCTCACGGTGATCGTGGACAGTCCGGTGGTGGCGTCGAACGTCGGCGTGCTCGGCGTCAGCGTCACCAGGTCGAGCCCCGCGGAGACCGCGGCGTTCTGCAGGAGCAGGATCAGCCCCGATTCGTCGGCCACCGACGGGATCTGCCGGTCCACGTTCGCGATGATCGCCTTGTTGTCGGGCGCCGCCGCTTTGACGTCCTCGAGCGCCGCCTTCTGGCCCTCGAGGACGTCTTGCTGCGCCTTGACGTCGGACAGATCCGACTGGGCGCTCGACACGGCGTGCAGCTTCGGCAGCACCAGGACGAAGATCAGCAGCAGGACGAGGGCACCCGCGACGGCTCCGGCGATCAGCGGTCCGCGCCTGCTAGCCAGCACTCGAGCTCACCCCCGAGCCGCGCTTGGTCCGGACGTCTTGCGTGAGGTCCACGCTGCCGCTGAACGCGATCGCGTCGTTCGTGTCCTGCTTGTTCAGCGTGCTCATCCAGGGGTTCGCCCAGCCCTGGACCTGCTCGAGGCCGACGAGCCAGGCGCGGATCGTGTCGAACCCGATCGCCTGCCCGCCGAACGTCATCGAGCCGACGAACGAGGTGCCGGTCGTCGTGGTGGTGGTCGAGCCCGCCGTCGCGGGCGGCGTGATCGTGATCGCGAGCGTGTCGAGGTAGGAGGCGCTCGGGGTCACCCGCGACAGGTCCATCAGGAGCCCGGAGAACGCGACCTCGTTGGCGTAGGCGGCGCTCAAGAGCGCCTGCTTGGTCTCGGCCTCGCTCTTGAGCTCCTGGTACTTCTGCAGGCCGGCGATCTGCTGCTGGACCAGGTTGTTCGTGCTCTTCTGCGCCTCGATCTGGTCGTTGACCGACGAGAGGCGCTGCGCCTGCAGGAGGTAGAAGGCGAACACCAGCGCGAGCACGACCGCTCCCGCGATCACCACCATCAGCGTCACGCGACGGTAGCGCTGGCCCTGCAGGACGTCGGGCGGCAGCAGGTTGACCTGGCTGCTCACTTGTGTCCTCCGGGGATCGCGAGGCCGATCGCGACGGCGAGCACCGGCTCCGCGTCGGCCGTGTTGACCTCGGGGGGCAGTCGCGAAGGCACGTGGGAGAAGACCGCTCCGGGCTCGACCGGGACCGGGATCCGCTGGCGGAGCACGTCGAGCAGGCCCTCCAACTTCGACCCGCCGCCCGTCACGAGGACCTTGCCGATCCGGGCCTCGCGCGCCTGGGCCGTGTAGAACTCGAGCGAGGAGCGCACCTCGTCCACGAACGAGGCGGCGCGCTGCAGCGCCACGGGCCGCGTCTCTTCGGGCTTGGGCGCGCCTTCGACCTCTTCACCGCGCTTCAAGCGCTCCGCGACGTCGTCCTCCACGCTGGCTGCGCGGGCGATCGCCATCGTGATGTCGCGTCCACCCGAGGGAAGGATCCGCACGAACCGCGTCGTGCCGCGGGCGTGCACCACGATGTTCGTGACGTGCGCGCCGATGTCGACGATCGCCTCCTCGCCCGTCTCGTCGAGGTCCATGCCGACGTCGGCGGTGCCGATCGCGCGCACCAGCGCGAAGGGCACGAGGTCGATCCCCATCGGCTCGAGCTTCGCGGCCTGAACGGCGCTCACGACCATGTCGACCATCTGGCGCTGCGCCGCGACCAGCAGCATCCGGAGCATCTTGCGGTCGTCCTGATCGAACTCGGCGATCGGGTCGTAGTCCAGGACCGCCTCGTCGACCGACATCGGGATGAACTCCTGCACCTGGAACCCGAGGGACTGCCGCAGCTCCTTCTCGGGGAGGTACGGCAGCGCGATCTCGCGGACCACGAGCCGCTGGTTCCCGACCCCCACGAAGACCTGGCGGGTCTTGAAGCCGCCACGCTGCCAGAGCTGACGCAGGGTCTCGGCGACGGCCTCCGGGTCGCGCACCTCGCCGTTCTCGACGGCTCCCGGCGGGAGCGGCAGCTGGGCTGCGCGCAGCACCACGGGCTGCGCGCTGACGGACAGCTCCGCGGCGCGCACGGCCGTGGAGCCGATGTCGAGCCCGATCCGTCCCTTCGCCATCAGGCGCCCTCCACGTGGACGGAGCGCTCGCGGAGGTACCGCTCGACGTCGTCTTGACGGATCCGGTAGTTGTGCCCGACCCGCACCGCGCCGAGCTCGCCCGCCTTGATGAGGCGGTACACGGTCATGTTGGACACACGCATGGCCCTCGCGACCTCGGCCACGGTCAGAAGAGCGCCGCCGCCGGCGAAGGCACCGTGGGCGCTTGCGGCGCCCCGGTCGGGGTTGGGGAAGTCTCTATGCAACATCTGTCACATCTGTCACTCAGGTCACACCCGGTGCCATGAGCAACGTGACGAAACACCAGCCATCAACCCGAGTCAAACATCTCCGCCAGAAAGTTCTTGGGCCGCTTCGGCGGTCCGCTCAGAGGAAGTGCCGCAGGTACCAGGACGAGATCGTCTCGCCCCAGAACGCGGCGACCACCGCCCCCGCCGCGAGGTAGGGCCCGAACGGGATCGCCGACTTGCGGTCGCGCCCGATCAGGAGCGCCACGATCGCCCCCAGACCCCCCAGCACGATCGCGGCGCCCGCCGCCACGCCGACGAAGCGCAGGCCGAGCGACCCCAGCACCAGACCGACCAACGCGGCGAGCTTGACGTCGCCCATCCCCATCCCACGGGAGATCAGCGCGATCACCAGCAGTCCGCCCCCGTACGCGAGGAACCCGATCGCCATCCGGAGCAGGTCGACGGGCGCGCCCGCGACCCGCGCCACCACGAGGTACACGGGGAACGCGATCAGCGCGGGATACACGATCTTGTTCGGGATGATCTTCCGCTCGATGTCGATCGCGGAGATCGCCGGCATCAGCGCGAGCAGCGCCGCCACCGCGACCGCCATCCAGATCGAGGCGTAGACGTAGAAGCTGCCCGCGATCAGGACCCCGGTCGTGAGCTCCAGGATCGGGTAGACCGCCGAGATCCGCTCTCCACAGTTGCGACACCGACCCCGGAGCAGCACCCACCCGAGCACGGGCACGTTGTCGCGGTTCAAGATCTCGGCGCCGCACCGGGGGCACCGCGACCGCGGGCTCACGACCGACTCCCCCGCCGGCACGCGCGCCGTCACCACGGTCATGAAGCTCCCGATCACGAGCCCGAACGGGAAGGCCACCAGGGCGCGCAGCCAGGCGTCGCTCATCGCGCGAACCCTACCCTCGGGCCCCTCCCCCGCTCGGGAGGGTCAGGAGGCGACCTCGCGGATGTAGGCGACGTCTTCCTTGAACCCCGTCACCTTGGCGCCCGGGATCAGGACCGGCCGGTAGTTCATGTTGAACAGGTTGCCGACGGTCATCGTGCCGCCGATCACCTGGCCCTGGAACGCCGAGTTGTTGTTCAGCATGACCGCTTCGCACGGCGTGTAGACCGAGGTCTGCACGTGCGTGTCGAAGCTCGTCAACTGGCCGACCGCGACGTCGCCCGTCTCGTAGGCCCCGTCGGGATTCGAGGCGCTGCATGGGTAGGTGCCGCTCGACGGCCACGCGTGGATGAAGTACAGGTTCTTGGTGCCGGTCACACCGTTCCACGTCGACTTCTGGCTGATGTTGATCCCGCCGTCGGTCACGATCGCGAGGTTGGACCCCATGGTGAGCGTGAAGTTGTTCGAGTTGTTGTAGTCGCAGTTCGCGGTGATGCGCACGACGATCCCTCCGGGATTCAAGGGCGCATCCGCGTTGTAGGTCCCGTTCGTGCTTGCCGCGGAGGATTCCACGTAGTTCCGAGCCGAGGTGCAGTCGGTGAACGTCTTGAACAGCGTGTAGCCGAGGCTCTGCCAGGCGCTCTGGTCGTACTGGACGTGCGGGAACGACGTCGTGGGCGGGTTCCCGAGGGAGCAGGTTTGCACCGACCCCCCGGTCACCTTCGAGCTGGGCGGGGCGGCCCCGGTGCAGTAGTACGCCTTCCCCGACACCTTGCCGGACGTCACGGTGACGCCGGCCGAGGTCGATTTCGCGTCGAGGTCGACCAGCGCCTGGGGGTGGTTGATCGTGACCTGCCCCGTGGCCCACACCTGGCCGTAGACGTGCAGCTGGGTCCCGATGTTGGCGAAGTAGCCCGGCGTCCCCACGTAGATGCTCCCCTTTACCGTGACGAGGCCGGAGGGCGCGTTGAAGTTGCCGTTCAGGATCACGATGTCGCCGTCGTTGCCGGCGTTGCCGTTCACCGTGAAGTTGTTCGTGAACGTCGTGTTCGAGTTCGCGATCAGGGCGCCGTCGAACCCGCCGTACACGGGGTGGAGCGCCATGAAGGTCTCCATCGTCCGCGTCGAACCGTCGCTGGCGGTGCCGACCGACACGATCTTCACCGACTTGGGGTAGTTGGTCGCGGTGGGCTGTACGCCCACCGGCCACTCCTGTCCGGTCGAACCTTTGTCGTCCTTGTAGAAGGTCGGCGTCGCCGTGAACGAGACGGTGTTGGGCCCGGAGATCACGCTCCCCGTGTACGCGGTGAGCGGCAGGTTCTCGACCACGGTGTTCTGGACCTTCTGGTACCACCAGTCCAGGCCCGCCTCGGCCGCGTTCGCCGCGGTCAGTCGGTCGCGGTCGTATGCGGCCTGCTGCTGGTTGTGCGTCGCCTGGCCCAAGACGTAGATCGAGAGCAACAAGACCACGAAGGCCACCATCATGGCCATGATCAACGCGACGCCCCCTTCGTCGCGGTGCAGCTTCCGCAGCGCGTTCATCATCGTCGGTCTCCTATGAGGGGGTGGTCGAGCAGAGGGTCGTCGGGTAGCCGTAGGAGGTATTGCGGCCCGTGTATGCGGCCTGCGAGATGACGGTGCCGCTGGGGTCGTTCGTGAGGTCCGCGTTCGCCGAGAGCGTCACGTCCAGCGTTCGGTCGCCCTTCAGTGGGTCACTGTCGAGCGAGAAGGCGGGGATGCCGAGGTCGCGGTTCACGATGCCCGTGGCCACGATCCGCCAGGCCGTGGCTTGGTCGGGGAGGCCCGCCGGCCACATACGCGTCTTCAGCTGCTGCTGGTCGTCGACCTGCCAGAGCACGCACATGTACTGCCCGCGCGTCTGGACGTTCGTCTGCGTGTAGATGCGCATCGTGTAGTCGGGCAGACAGCCGCTGCACGACGTGAGCGCACCGCTCCCGCTCCCGTTCTCCAGCGACGGGTCGTACATCACGTTGCCGGAGCGCATCTCGTGGTCGATCTGCTCGAGCGCCAGCCTGATCTGGTCGTTGGTCTGGCCCAGGCGGTCCTCCTTCATCGCCGTCCGCTGCACTGAGGCGAGGACCGACCCGAACACCACGATGACGATCGACATGATCGACATCGCCACCAACAGCTCCACGAGCGTCATCCCTCGCTCGTCGGCCACGCGTCTGCGCGAACCCGGGCGACGCATTTCACGCCCCCGAAGGAGCCGGCGCGTACGTCGCGTCGGCGCTGAGGGTGCCGAGGTTGATCGTCTCGGTCACGGACATCAAGGTGGTGCCGGGGACCGAGATCGAGTACGTCATCGTGATGATCGGTGAGACGCACTGCGCCTGCGCGAAGCCGTAGGTCGCGCCCCCGCTAGAAGGCGCCGTCGTGGTGGAGGACTGGCTCGCCGCGATGGTCTGCGAGGCCACCGTGCTCATCGACACCGTGACGTTGGTGCCGTCGACGGACTGCGTCGTGGAGTACGAGGAGTTGAGCCCCGTGATGCTCGAGGAGCTCAGATCGAGCGACGAGCACCCGCCGGTGGCGGGGTTGAAGTAGTAGAGCCTGCCGCCGGGCGCGTTCGCGACCGGCGCTGGGGCTCCGTACCCAGCCGCCACCTTGGCGGATCCCGTGTAGCCGATCAGGTTGATCAGGTAGAAGTTGTTGTCGCCGGCTACGCAGTTGGTGTTGTTCACCGATGAAGGGAAGTTCATCCTGTCAGGGAACCCGCCGATCCGGACGTTCCCGTACGACCGGGCGGCGCTCGAGGCGATGCAGCCGTCAGTCCCGGCGGCGGGTGTGCATCCGGCCCCTGAGGGCGCCGGGTACATCACCCGATCGACGAGTGCGGTCGCTTGGTTCGCGTTCGACGGGAAGACACGCAAGAGGTTCGCGTCCCCGATGTCGGCGAAGCTGTTGAGGTGGGCGACGGCCATCATCAGGTCCGACTGCTGGGCGGCCGCCCCCGCGCATGGCAGCGCGTCGGTCTGCGTCGTGCTGCTGATCAGGCTCGGCGGGCATGTGTAGGTCGAGGTCGCCGACGTAACGCTGTCTGCCTCGCCGGTCGAGGTCGAAGGCACGTTCAGCGTGACGTACGTCTGTCCGTCCCCGCTACTCGCGCCCGTCAACGTGCCGCCGGAGCAGGTGACCTCGATGCCGCAGCGTTGCCGCGCGTATGAAAGGGCTGAAGTATTGGGGTCACCGTCCGCATCTGCGGCGACCGTCACCCCTCCCGCCGAGGTCGTGCTCGGGTCGGTGATCGAACCTTCGACCGGATGGACGGCCGTCTCCGCCGACGGGATCTGCTCCTGCTGCACCGTCGCGCTGGCGCCCATCAGGGAGATCGTTGTCCCGCTGAAGCTGGTGCCCGCGATAGACCCCGTCACGCTCAGGTTCCCGTTGGGTACCGTGGCGTTGCCCAGGTAGAAGGGCTGGCACGGCGCAGCGAACGGATGGGTGGCCGTGCTTGTGCACCCGTTCGGCGACCAGAAGAGGCTCTGGACCCTGACCAGCTTGGTCCCGCCGACCGGGCCATCTGTCCACGTCACGACCACGGTCACCCGGTACGGCGAGGTCGCGGACGAGTCGTCCTGCGTCACATACGTGGCCCACGAATAGGCGATGTTGTTGATGACGACGTCCGTGTTCGGCGACGTGCTCGATTGGTGCGGGACGAGCGGCGTTGTCGTGGTGAGACCCGCGCTGGAGACGATCTTCTCCCCCGCTCCCGGCTCGCTCCCCGCGGTGCACGCGAGGAACCGGTAGACGCCCGAGCAGGACACGATGTTGCTGTCCCCCGTGAGGTCCGTGGAGGAGAGACCAGCCGTGATCTTCGTGTACGCGAGTCCCCGGACCTCCTCCATGATCTGCGCAGCGACGCCATTGGCCGACTGCCGCTGACGCGCGATGTCCTGGTAATGGAGACTTGCGGTCGCGGCATAGGCGAGTGTCGTGAGCGAACCGAAGATGACGGTGATCGCGATGATCGTCTCGAGCAGCGTGAAGCCACGCTCGTCGGAGGTCTTGGCGCGCAGTCGGCGCTTCAGCATCTTGCGTGTCATGAACACCTCGAATACAGGCCGTCCCTCGAATGACATCGGCTGAGAGGGAAGGCGGCTTAAGAGGCCAGAGACTTCGCCGGACCCCTCACCACGAGCCGTCGCTCGAAGTCCAACCCAGCGCGTCGTCCCCTAGGCAGTCGCCGCCCGAAGAGAGGTTGGCCGCGTTGTGGTAGACGCCCACGTTCGGCCCTTGCGCGATCGAGGTGACGTAGAAGCACATCCCTGACGTCGATAGTCTGGCACCGCCCCAGATCTGCAGGTCGGATCCAGAGACGCTACCGATAGCTACGCTGACCGACATCGGCGCGCCGGTCGATGGGACATTCCCATCCACATATGCGATCGAAGTCTCTTCGCCCTTGAGTAGTGTCGCTGTCGCGCCGTCGTACATCTCGTCCTTCACGAAGGCGACCTGCGCCGCCGTGTACGCGGTCCGTAGATCTGCCTGCGCCGCGCGATCCGCTGCGCGAGTGCGAGCCCCGAGAAACGTGGGGAGTGCGATCGCCAGCAGGATGCCGATGATGAGCACAACGACCATGAGTTCGAGCAGCGTGAAGCCGCCCTCATCATCGCTCCCGAACCGGGCTCGTGTCCGTGCTTGTCTCATCCTCGTTCCGTTCTCTATAAGAGATGACTCGGCGTCGCGATCCTCGTGCTTAAGTTCGTGACGACAAGAGAGCGAAGGGGCGGCCCATGGGCCGCCCCTTCGCGTGATGCCGTTAGCTCTCGCTTACCAACTGGCCGCTGCGGCCGCAGCGGCGGCGGTCCCGGTGCAGCCGGCCCCGGCGACGCTCGCGGCCTTCCCGTACTTCGTGCCAGATGACGCGTCGTCCTTGATCCAGAAGCAGGTGCCCGAGTTCGAGAACGCGCCTGCGGACCACACCGTTGCGGAACCGACCAGGACGCTCACCATGTTCGGTGTCGTCGAGATCGTAGTGCCGTCGTTGAATGTCAACGCCGTCTCGATCGTCCCCAGCTTCACGTTGTCGCACCCCGTGTAGGTGTCGGCGTCGGTGAAGCAGGTCTTCGCGGCCACGAGCGCGTTCCTGAGGCTCGACTGAGCCGCCTTGTCGTTCGCCCGGTTGCGGGCGCCGAGGAACGTCGGCAGTGCGATGGCGATCAGGATGCCGATGATCAGAACGACCACCATCAGCTCGATGAGGGTGAAGCCCTCGTCCTCTCGGACGCGCTTCATGAGTCCCTTGAGCATCTGCCTACCCCCTTTCCCTGGGTACGTGCGCGCCCCGTCGGCGCGCGTCCAGGATGGTTTCGGCAGGGTTCGGAGACGGCTGAAGGCTATTCCGCCAGAACCCGCAAGACACCCGAAAACGGGTAGATGCAACAAGAAGGCCCGGTCGAACCGACCGGGCCTTCTTCGAGCGGGACGCGATCACTTGATCAGCTTGATCACGTTGAACATCGGCATGTAGAGCGCGATCACGGCCGCGCCGACCGCGCAACCGATGAAGGCGATCAGGAGCGGCTCGATCAGCGACGTCAACGCGTCGACCGTCGCCTCCACCTCCTGGTCGTAGAACTGGGCGACCTTCTGGAGCATCGTGTCGACCTGCCCTGTCTCCTCACCGACCGAGATCATCTGCACGACCATCGGGGGGAAGACCTTGTGCTTCGACAGCGGCTTCGCCATCGACTCGCCCTCTCGCACGCTGCTCTGCACGTCGACGATCGCCTTGGAGACGACCTTGTTATTGACCGTGTCGGCCACGATGTCGAACGCCTGCAGGATCGGCACCCCCGAGCGGAGCAGCATCGAGGTCGTCGACGCGAATCGGGACAGCGCGACCTTCTGGAACAGCGGCCCGAACACGGGAACGCGGAGCTTCGCCGCGTCGACAGACTCACGCCCTGCCGCCGTCTTCTTCCAGCGGCGGAAGAAGAACCGGCCCACGAAGATCCCGACCAGGATGAACAGGAAGTACTTCTTGAAGAGGTTCGAGACGCCCAAGAGGATCCGGGTGGGCATCGGCAGCGTCCCGCCGAGCTGCCCGTAGATGCTCTGGAACTGCGGCACCACGAACAGGAGCATCGCGGCGAGGATCAGGCTGACCAGGGCAACCACCGCGACCGGGTAGGTCATCGCCGACTTGATCTTGCCACGGAGCCTGACCTCAGCCTCCAGCATCTCGGCCAGTTGGAGCATCGTGGTGTCGAGCGACCCACCCGTCTCGCCCGAGCGCACCATCGCGATGTACAGGTCGTTGAAGACCTTCGGGTGCTTGCCCATCGCGACCGAGAGCGACGCACCTTGCTCCACGTCCATCCGGATCGCGGTCAGCGTCCTCGCGAGCTGCGGGTTCGTCGACTGGTCGGCGAGGATCGCCAACGCGCGCAGGATCGGCAGACCGGAGTTCACCATCGTGGCGAACTGCCGGGAGAAGACCGCTAGCTCCTTGAACTTGACCTTCTTCGGGCTCAGCTCGATGTTGAGCCCGCGGCCCTGCTTCTTGACCTCGAGCGGCGTCAGCTGCTGCTCGCGCAGCCGCTGGAGCACCAGCGCCTCGTTGTCGGCGACGACGGTGCCGGTGACGACGTTCCCGCCCTTGTCGCGGACCTTGTACTGATAGGTGTCAGGCACCGTCCGTCACCTCCTCACATCCCGCCCAGTGAGCCCATGCTCATGCTGCCGTAGTCCATACCTGAGCCCGCCAGCGAGTCGCCCGCGTACGCGGACAGCCCCGCCGAGGAGCCGATCATCCGTTGGAGCTCTTCGGCGTCATGGCACCGCTCGAACGCCATCGCCTGGGTGATCCGTCCGGCCTTCACGTGCGCGGCCAGCGACATGTCCATCGTCTGCATCCCGTAGCGTCCGCCTGCCTGCATCGCCGAGTAGATCTGATGGACCTTGCCCTCGCGGATCAGGTTGCGGATCGCCGGGGTCGCGATCATCACCTCGATCGCGGCGACGCGGCCCTGTCCGTCGGCGGTGGGGATCAGCTGCTGGGTCACCACGCCCTGCAGCGTGGTCGACAGCTGCACGCGCACCTGCTGCTGCTGATGCGGCGGGAACACGTCGATGATGCGGTCGATCGTCTGCGGCGCGTCCTGCGTGTGCAGCGTCGCGAACACGAGGTGACCGGTCTCCGCGGCGGTGATCGCGGTCCCGATCGTCTCGAGGTCCCGCATCTCGCCGACGAGGATCACGTCGGGGTCCTGGCGCAAGACGTGCTTCAAGGCCTGCCCGAACCCGTGGGTGTCGGCGCCGATCTCGCGCTGGTTCACGATGCACCTCTTGTGCTTGTGCAGGAACTCGATCGGGTCCTCGACGGTCATGATGTGGCCGGGGCGCTCCGAGTTCACCACGTCCACCATCGCGGCGAGGGTCGTCGACTTCCCCGAGCCCGTCGGGCCCGTCACCACCACGAACCCGCGCTGGAACCGCGCGAGGTCCGAGACCACCGGCGGCAGGCCGAGGTCGTCGGTGGACTTGATCTCGAACGGGATCACGCGGAACACGGCGCCGACCGCGTCCCGCTGCATGAACACGTTCACCCGGAACCGGGCGCGGCCGGGCAGCGAGTACGACAGGTCCAGCTCGAGCTCCTGCTCGAACTTCTCGCGCGACTTCTGCGGCAGGATCGCGTAGATCATGCCCTGCAGCGCACGTGGCGTGAGCGGCGGGTAGTTGTCCAATCGCTCCAGGTCCCCGTGGATCCGCACCGTGGGCGGAGCGCCCGCCGTCAGGTGCAGGTCCGACCCGTTCAGCTCCAGGAGTCGCCCGAGGAGCTCGGGAACCGGTACCTGCGGGTCCTCGTCGGGAGAGGCCATGCTCATCGTCACTTCACCACCCTCGCCACTTCTTCCAGTGAGGTGATCCCGAGCCGGACCTTCTCGAGGCCGTCGTCGCGCAGGGTGATCATCCCCTGCTCCACGGCGACGGCCTTGATCGAGTCGGCCGATGCCCGCTCCACCGTCAGTCGTTCGATCTCTTCGGTCATCGGCATGACCTCGTAGAGCCCGAGCCGGCCTCGATAGCCGGTGTTCGAGCACGCTGGGCAGCCGACGTGCTTGTAGAGCTCTCCGATCTCGCTCCAGAGCCACTCCGGGTAGCCGGCCGCCTCGAGCTCGGCCTGGTCGGGTTGGCACGCCAACTTGCAGCGCTCGCACAGCTTGCGCGCCAGACGCTGGGCGACCACGCAGTCGATCGCCGAGGCGACCAGGAAGGTCTCGACGTCCATCTCGACCAACCGGCTGATCGCGCTCGGCGCGTCGTTCGTGTGCAACGAGGACAGCACGAGGTGCCCGGTGAGGGCGGCCTCGATCGCGATCGTGGCCGTCTCCTTGTCGCGGATCTCACCGATCAGCACGATGTCGGGGTCGGCGCGCAGGATCGACCGCAGGGCGCTCGCGAACGTCAGCCCCGCCTTCGGGTTCACCTGGATCTGGTTCACGCCGGCCAGCCGGTACTCGACCGGGTCCTCGACGGTGATGATGTTCTTGTCGACCTCGTTGAGGATGTTGAGCGTCGAGTACATCGTGGTCGACTTGCCCGAGCCGGTCGGCCCCGTCACGAGGATCGCGCCGTAGGGCTTCTTGAACGACCGCGCGAACTGCTCGTAGGGGGTCTGCAGGAAGCCGAGATCCTCGAGCTTCAGCAGCGCGTTGGACTTGTCCAACACGCGGATCACGACCTTCTCGCCGTAGACCGTCGGCAGGGTCGCGACACGCAGGTCCAGCTGCCTGCCGCCCACCTTCATCGAGATGCGGCCGTCCTGCGGGACGCGCTTCTCGGCGATGTTCAGGTCGGCCATGACCTTGAGCCGGCTGATCAAGCCCCCCTGGATGTTCTTCGGGGCGGCCGGCATCGGCTCGTGGAGCACGCCGTCCACACGGAAGCGGATCCGGACGTTCTTCTCCCCCGGCTCCAGGTGCACGTCCGAGGCGCGGTCCCCGACCGCCTGGGTCATGATCGCGTTCACGAGCTTGACGATCGGGGCGTCTTCCAGCGCGGCCTCGAGGTCCTCGACCTCGCCGTCGGCCGCCTCCGCCGCGACGCTCGCGAGCGCCTCGACCTGCGAGTCCATCCCCGCGTACTTCTGGATCGCCCGCTCGACGTCGTTCGCGGTCGCCACCACGGGCTGGACGTCGCGGCCGGTGATCGTGCGGATGTCGTCCAGGGCGTAGACGTTGGCCGGGTCGGACATCGCCACGAGGAGCTTCCCGTCGCGCTCTCCGATCGGCAGCGCGCGGTAACGGCGCGCGAGCGCTTCGGGCAGCAGCACCGTGCTGGTCGCGTCGACCGGATACTCGGCGAGGTCGACGAACTCCAGGCCGACCTGCTCGGCAAGGGCCCGGACGAGGTCCGCCTCCTTGATCATGCCCAGGTCGATCAGCACGCGGCCGAGCGACTTCGGGGTCTGTCGGTGCTCCTCGAGCGCAACGTCGAGCTGTTCGGGCGTGATGTAGCCGAGCTCGATGAGGATCTGGCCCAGCTGTTTCGACTTCCGCTTGACCGTCGTCATCGGTACCCCATCGCGTGCATCCGGGCTAGGTCGTCAGGAAGAACCTTCGTCACCGGTCTCATCTAGCTGAAGCAATCCCGAGAACTCTTTGGCGAGCATCACGCGGTCGATCTCCGACGGATCGTCCGACCCGTCGTCGGGCTGCTCGCCTTCGGTCGGCATCCACCCCGAGGACACGAGCTGTTGAGGCTCGCGGGAGAAGGGCGAGCCGCCCTTCTTGTCCTTGTCCTTCTCCTTGTCCTTGTCCTTCTTCTTCTCTTTGTGCGGCTCCGCGTCCTCGGGGACGGCCGGAGGCGGGCCCGAGGAGCCGCTCGACCCGAGAGGCGCCTCGACGTTCGTGGGCACGGAGGCGGGGCGCGGCACCGAGGCGACCGGCGGCACGGTGGCGACCGGCGGCACCGCGGCGCCCGCGGCGGGAACCTGCGGCGCGGCCGGCACCGCTGCGGCCGGCGCCGGCTGCTGCGGGACGGGCGTGGGGTGCAGCGTGGTGCGGGGCCTCCCCGAGGGCGCCGCGGCGGCGTCGGGCACCTTGACCGCGTCACGCTTGGTGCGGGCCTCCTCCGCCGCGAGCAGGATCTGCTCGAGCTGGTCGAGCAGGATGCCCGGGCGCACGCTCGACCCCGCCACGATGAACGCGGCGTACGGACCTCGGTGGACGAACCCCCAGATCTGATCGCCGAACTCGACGAAGCCCCGCCGCGCCTCGCCGACGTGCGCGAACCGGAGCCAGGCCTGCTTGACGACCGACTCCTCCTGCTCCGGGTGGGCGCCGAGGACCAAGCCGTCGCGAGACAGCACCAAACAGCCTCGCACGTCGTCCAAGGTCAGGGCGACGCGCTGCGCGAGCGCCGCGTACTCGTCCATCTGCTCTCATGGCGAGCATCGTCGTAGCGCGTTCGGCCCTTGAGGTCGACCGGAGGGAACCGCCCGTTCGGGGGACGACCTGGGGGGCGAGACCGGGCTACCCGCGCTCGGCCAGCACCCCGAGAGCCGCGGCCGACATCACCCCGAGCGGCGCGGGTTGCCCGGTCCACAGCTGGAACGAGAGCGCCGCCTGATGCAGCAGGAGCCCGAGCCCGCCGAAGGCCGCCGCACCGGCCGCGCGAGCGGCCGCCTGGAACGGGGTCATCGCGGGGTGGTAGAGCAGGTCGACCGCCAGGACCCCGGCGTCCATCTGCGGGAGCGGCACGAGCTCCCCCGCGGTGCCCGACCGGTGTCGCGTTCACCACCAGGTCCGCGCGGACCTCGCGTGCCTGGTCGAACCCGATCGCGTCGACCTCGGTCGTGAGGCCGACCAGCGCGTCGACGATCGTCGAGACGCGAGCGGGATCGCGTGCGGCCACGACCAGGCGCGACGCGCCCCCGCGGGCGAGCGCGAGCGCGCAGGCCCGCGCGGCGCCCCCCGCCCCGTACATGAGCGCGGTCCGTCCCGCGGGGTCGAAGCCGGCGTCGCGGCGGAGGAACCGGTCAAAGCCGGGGGCGTCGGTGTTCTCCCCCCGCAGCCGTGCCTCCTCCACGACGATCGTGTTCACCGCGGACAGCCGCGCCGCGTCATCGCTCAGCGCGTCGAGGAGCGAGGCGACCTCGGTCTTGTGCGGCATCGTGACGTTCGCGCCCTGGAACCCGAGCGCGCGCAGACCGTGGACGGCGTCGCGCGCGCTCCCGATCGGCACCGGCAGGGGCAGGTACACCCAGTCGAGGCCGAGCGCCTCGAACGCGGCGTTGTGGATCGCCGGCGACAGGCTGTGCTCGACCGGCCAGCCGATCACGCCGACGGTGCGGGTCGCCCCCCCGATCCGCGACGGCATGTCAGCCGAGGCACTCCTGCACGTTGATGTTGTGCTGGTGCAGGGTCGTGGCGAACCTGTGGGACCCGTCGGCGCCGCACAGGACGTAGTAGAGGTAGTCCGTGTGGGCCGGATGCAGCGCGGCTTGGAGCGAGGCCTCTCCCGGGGAGGCGATCGGGGTCGGCGGCAGCCCCGCGTTGACCCGCGTGTTGTACGGCGTGCGGGTCTTCAGGTCCGGCGTGGAGAGCTGTCCGTCGGGGGTCGGGTCGTCGTACAGCAGCGTCGCGTCGATCCCGAGCGTCATGCCCCGCTTGAGCCGGTTGTAGATCACGCTCGCGATCAACGGGCGGTCGTGGTCGGTCTTCGCCTCGCGCTCGATCATCGAGGCGACGATCACGACCTCGTACGGGGTGAGCCCGAGCTGCTTGGCTCCCTCCGTGAGGTGGAGCTTCTCGGCCTCCACCGTGAACTGCTGGAGCATCGTCTGGACGATCTTCTGGGCGGTGAGGTTCTTCTTGACCAGCTGATACGTGTCCGGGAACAGGAACCCTTCCGGGCTCTTCACGCCCTTGGGCATGAACGCGGGCAGGCGGTACTTGCCGCTGGACGCGACCTTCGCGAAGGTCTTGGCGCGGATCTTGGTCTGCGCTTGGACCTTGCTCGCGATGCTGCTCTCGCCCGGGTAGGTCGAGGCGATCCGCAGCCCCTCGGGGACGGTGAGCTCGATCGTCGGCACGGCGACGGGCTTCGTGGTGATCACCGCGAGGATCCGATCGAGGCTCATCCCGACCTGCAGGTCGTACGTGCCGGGATAGATCGTCTCGGCGGCCTTGCCCGTGCCGCGGAGCAGCAGCTTGCCGACGAACCCGCCGCAATTCATCAGGCCCTTGTCGGCGAGGAGCTGGACCACGTCGTCGCCGGTCGCCCCCTGCGGCACCTGGACCGAGACGGTCCGACCGTCCGCGACGGGAGCCGTGCGGCAGGTCCGGTAGCGTCCCCCCGCCCACGCGACCGCACCGAGGACCGCGAGGAACAGGAACAGCACCACCAAGAACCCGATGCGGCGGCGCGGGGGAAGGTCGTCCTGTCGCTCGGCGCGGTGCGGGCTGACCTCGGTCACCTGCTCCATCCGCGCGTGAGGATACCTGCCCGCCTCAGTCCGTGGCGGGAGCGTGCGCGTCGAGCCAGGCCTGCAGCAGGATCTGCGCCGCGGTCGCGTCCACGACGGCTCGCCGGTCGCGGCCCTTCACCCCCGCGTCGCGGAGCCGGCGGTCGGCCTCGACCGTGGTGAGCCGCTCGTCCTGCAGCTCGACTGCGACCGTGAGGATCGCGCGGAGCGCCTCGGCGAACCCCTCGGCGAGCGCCGCCCGCGGGCCGGTGCGTGCCGTCGAGCGAGCGCGGATGCCCGAGGACCACGAGCGTGACGTCGTGCTCGGCCACCAGCGCGGCGATCGCCTTCAGCTCGCCGGGGGGCTGGCCCACGTGGACCGTGCCGAGCGGCACGGCGAGCCGGCGCTCCGGGTCGCTGATCGCGACGCCGATCCGGACGTCGCCCAGGTCCAGCCCCAGGACCCGGCCGAGGAGCGGGGCCGCTGCTCACGGGCCCGCGAGGAGCTCCCGCAGGCGCGCGGGATCCCCCCGAGCGCGTCCGGAACCTTCGCGGGGTCCTTCCCGCCGGCGTTGGCCAGGACGTCCTTGCCGCCGGCCCCACCGCCCACGACCTTCGCGGCGGTCTCGAGCAGCGCCGGGGCGGTCACGCCGAGGGCGACCGCCGGCTGGGTGGTGGCCGCCACCAGCATCGCCTTGCCGCCCTCGCCGTTGCCGATCACGACCGCCGCCGCGCGGCCCTGGAGGCGGTCGCGGACCTTCTGCGCGAGGTCGCGCAGGCCTCCCGGGTCCTCGCCCGGAACCTCGGCCACCACGAGCGCGACGCCCTCGACGTCGTGGGCGCCATCGGCGAGCGAGGCGATCACCGTGTCGCGGTCGCCCGCGCGCAGCTTGCCGAGCTCGCTCGCGCAGCCGCTTGTTCTCGTCGATCACCTTGCGCGCCTGCTCGAGCGCTTGCTGCGGGTCCTTCGAGCCGAGCGCGTCGACGAGACCTCGCAACAGCGCGCGCTCCGCGTTGATCTCGCGGAGCGCGTCCGGACCGACGAGCGCCTCGACCCGGCGCATCCCGGCGCCGATCGAGCCCTCCCGCATGATCCGGATCACGGCGACGTTGCCGGTTCGATGGACGTGGGTGCCGCCGCAGAGCTCGCGGGAGTAGTCCCCGATCTCGACCACGCGGACGATGTCGCCGTACTTCTCGCCGAAGAGCGCGACGGCACCGAGGGCCTTCGCCTCGTCCATCGTGGTCTCGAAGATCTTCACCGCGTCGTCCGCGGACAGGCGCCGGTTCGCCTCGAGCTCCGCCTCCTCGAGCTGTTCGATCGGCACCGCGCTCGGGTGCGGGAAGTCGAACCGCAGCCGGCCGGGCTCCACGAGCGAGCCGGCCTGACGCGCGTGCTCCCCGAGCAGGTGCTTGAGCGTCCAGTGAACGACGTGCGTGGAGGTGTGGGCCCGCGCGGTGCTCTCTCGGCGCAGGCGGTCGATCTCGGCGATCGCATCCTGGCCGGCCTGGATCTCGCCCGACTCCACCACGCCGACGTGCATGATCGCGTGCTCGCCGGCCGGCTGGGTGTCGGTGACCCGGATCGTGCCGGTGTGCGTCCGGATCTGACCGCGGTCGCCGACCTGGCCGCCGCCCTCGGCGTAGAAGGGGGTCCGCTCGATGAAGACGCGGACCGTCTGGCCTTCCTCGGCGGCCTCGAGCTGGCCGTTCTCGTCATCGAGGAGCAGCCGGATCGCCGACTCCGCCTCGGGCTGCTCGTAGCCGACGAACTCCGAGGGCGGCACCGCGCCGGCGTCCAGCCCGATCTCGACCCGCTTCACGTACGCGCGCGCGCGCTCGCGCTGTGCCTGGAGGAGCTCGCGGAACCGGTCCTCGTCGACGGACAGGCCCTCAGCCGCCGCGAGCTCGACCGTCAGCTCGATCGGGAAACCGAACGTATCGGACAGCTTGAACGCGTCGTCGCCGGCGATCCGGCCCTCGGTCGCACGGCCGCGCGCCTCCTCGAACACGGTCATGCCCTGGCGGAGCGTGGAGCTGAACCGCTCCTCCTCCGAGCCGAGGACCTGCTCGATGAACGCCCGGTTCTCGCGGAGCTCCGGATACGCGTCGCCGAACCCCTCGACCACGACCCCGACGAGCGGCCGGAAGATCTCGCCCCGCACGCCGAGCTGGCGCGCGTTCGACACGACCCGGCGGAGCATCCGGCGCAGGATGTAGCCGCGTCCCTCGTTCGAGGGCTGCACGCCGTCGGCGACGAGGAAGGACACGGCGCGCGCGTGCTCCCCGACGATCCGGATCGACACGTCGTGGCGTTCGTCGGCGCCGTAGTGCTTGCCCGACATCGACTGGACCTGGTCCAGCAGCGGCGCGAACAGGTCGGTCTCGAAGAAGCTCCCCTTGTCCTGCAGGACCATCGCGACCCGCTCGAGGCTCGAGCCGGTGTCGATGTTCTTGCGCGGCAGCTCGCCGAGGACCTCGGCGTGCGCGTCGACCTGGTCCTGCATGAAGACGTGGTTCCAGATCTCGCAGAACCGGTCCTCGTCGACCTCCGGGCCGCCGTCGGGACCGAACCGCTCGCCGCGGTCGACGAAGATCTCCGAGCACGGGCCGGCGGGTCCCGCCGCGTGGGTCCACCAGTAGTTGTCGGCCTTGCCTCGCCTGACGATCCGCTCGTCGGGGATCCCGAGGTCGCGCCAGATCGCGGCGGCCTCGTCGTCCTCGAGGTACGCGGTGGCCCAGATCCGGTCGGGGTCGATCCCGTAGTGCTCGGTGACGAGCTCCAGACCCCAGGCGCACGACTCCGCCTTGAAGTAGTCGCCGAACGAGAAGTTCCCCAGCATCTCGAACATCGTGAGGTGACGGTCCGTCACGCCGACGTTCTCGATGTCGTTGGCCCGGAAGCACTTCTGGGCGGTCGTCGCACGGGGGAACGGCGCCTCGGCCTGGCCCAGGAAGTACGGGATGAACTGGTTCATCCCGGCGTTCGTGAGGAGCAGGCCCGACTCGGGCGGCGGGATCAACGACGAGGACCGCACGCGCGTGTGTCCGCGGGACTCGAAGAACCCGAGGAACATGTCGCGGATACGGCTGCCTTCCATCGCGGCGAGTGTAGCGGCGCGCGTGAGCCGCCCGGCTCAGGCGGCGCCGGGACGGCCCGGGACGTCGTGCTTGTCGCGGAGCTCGCGCTCGCGCTCGTCCATCGCGCGCTTGCCCTCTTGGATCGACTCCGAGACGAGCTTCGACAGGTCGAGCAGCCCGCCCTTCGCCTCGCGCGCGAGCGTCTGGGGCTTCGCGCGGTCGACCTGCTTGCGGGTCCAGCGGCTCGTGATGATCGCACCGGTGGCGCCGGCCCCGAGCCCGAGCGCGACCCAGAACCCGCGACGCACCTAGGAGCTCCCCTTCTGCTGGCCCTTCCTCGCCTTCGAGACGCCCTTGCGCAGACCCGCGCCGAAGCTGATCACCTTGACGAGCGGGCTGGCGGCCGCCTCTTCGATCAGCCCGGAGAGCTTCTCGGCGCGACCGACCATCACCCCCACCGACTCCAGCGTGGTGTCGACGCGGTCGATCTCACGGTTCATCTTCTCGACGGAGGTCTTGACCTCGCGCAGCAGCGGCACGGTCTCCTCGCGCATCGCGTCGATCACGAGCTTCGTGCTGGTCAGCACGTTGAAGGTGTTGAGCAGCACGTAACAGAGGAACCCGACGAGCACGAACCAGCCGGCGGCGATGATGATCAGGGCGGTGTCGCTGCCACGCAGCGCGAGAACGGTCATCCGATCCCCTCCGAGGTCGTGTGGGCCGGCTCCGGCCGGATGCGTCGTAGCCTACCGGGTCGGACCGTCGTCCCGGGAGGGACCGGCGCCGGGCTCCCAGTCGCGGTGCTCCTCCCCCATCCCCGACGCCTCGTAGTAGCGCGTCCCCTCGAAGCGGACCGGCCGGTACTCCTGGTCGACCCAGTGCCCCGGGGCGTCGTGCGGGTAGCGGTAGCCCTTGCCGTGGCCGAGCTTGGCGGCGCCCGGATAGGACGAGTCCCGCAGGTGCGAGGGCACGGGGTCGGCGCTCACGGCGTCCTCGAGCGCGGCCGAGATCGCCGTGTACACGCTGTTGGACTTCGGCGCGCGGGCCAGGTAGATCGTGGCCTGCGCGAGGTTGAGTCGCGCCTCGGGCAGCCCGACGTGCTCGACGGCGTGCGCGGCGGCCACGGCCTGGAGCAGCGCCATCGGGTCGGCCAGGCCGACGTCCTCGGAGGCGTGCACGATCAGGCGCCGGGCGATGAACCGCGGGTCCTCCCCCGCCTCGATCATCCGGGCGAGCCAGAACAGCGCCGCGTCGGGGTCCGAGCCGCGGATCGACTTGATGAACGCGCTGATCACGTCGTAGTGGGCATCGCCCTGCCGGTCGTAGACGACGGCCTTGCGCTGCACCGCGTCCGCGGCGAGCTCCAGGGTGATCCGGTCCTCGCCTGCCGACCGCGCCGCGAGCGCGGCCGCCTCGAGCCCGGTGAGCGCCATCCGCGCGTCGCCGCCCGCGATCGTGACGAGGTGCTCGAGCGCGTCGTCGTCGATCGCGAGCTCGAGCGAACCGAGTCCGCGCTCCTGGTCGGCGAGCGCGCTGCGGATCAGTCCCGCGAGGTCCTCCGGCGACAGCGCCTCCAACCGGAGCAGCAGGCATCGCGAGAGCAACGGCGTGTTCAGGGAGAAGTACGGGTTCTCGGTGGTCGCGCCGATCAGCGTCACGGTGCCGTCCTCGACGGCCGGGAGGAGCACGTCCTGCTGGGCCTTGGACCACCGGTGGACCTCGTCGACGAACAGGACCGTCTTGAACAGCCCGCCGCGCGCGCCCTCCATCACCTTGCGGGCGTCGGCGACCCCGCTGTTGACGGCCGACAGCGTGACCAGCTGCGCGCCGACCGCGTCGGCGAGCAGGTGCGCGAGCGTCGTCTTGCCGGTGCCGGCGGGGCCCCACAGGATCAGCGAGGGCAGGTTGCCGCCCGCGATCAGCTTCGACAGGACCCGGCCCGGGCCTACCAGGTGCTGTTGCCCGACGAACGCCTCGGGGGTCTGCGGGCGCATCCGCGCGGCGAGCGGCTGCTCGCTCACGGTCAATCGCCCCTGACGACGCGGTCCGGCCGGATCCGGAAGATCACGCGCACCTGGCCCTCGACCGGCTCCCACGAGCGGTCGTCGTAGCGGCGGGCGAGCGCGCCGATGTGCGCGAGCGCCTCGGGTCCCTCGTCGATGCCCACGACGGTGCCGTTGATCGACAGCCAGCGGTACGGATCGTCCTGCGCGAAAACGCTCACCGCGACGCGGGGGTCGCGCCGGACGTTGCGGTCCTTGACGCGTCCGGCCGCGGTGTTCACCAGGACGTGTCCGTCGTCGTCGGCGTCGATCCACAGCGGTGTCGATTGGGGCGTGCCGTCCTCGTTGATCGTCACGAAGTGCGCGTAGTTCCGCCCGCGAAGCAGGGCGACGTCCTCGGGGGTCAGCATCTCCTCACTCCTTCGGCGGCACGAGGGCGATCGACAGCTCGGCCAGCTGCGCGGCGTCGACCACCGCGGGCGCGCCGGTGAGCGGGTCGGCGCCGGACTGGGCCTTGGGGAACGCGGTCACGTCGCGGAGCGAGTCTTTCCCCGCGAGCAGCATCACGAGCCGGTCGACGCCCATCGCGACCCCGCCGTGCGGCGGCGCGCCGTAGCGGAACGCGCGGATCAGGTGCCCGAACTGGTCCTCGATCTGCGCCTCGGTGAGACCGAGCGCCTCGAAGATCCGCTCCTGCACGTCGGGGCGGTGGATCCGGATGCTCCCGCCCCCGATCTCGAAACCGTTCAGCGTGAGGTCGTAGGCGCGCGCCTTCGCGGTCTCGGGATGCAGATCGTCGGTGAGGGGCGCCGTGAACGGGTGGTGCTTCGACACCCACTTGCCCTCGTCGTCGCTCCACTCGAACAGCGGCGGCTCGAAGAACCAGCAGAACGACCAGACCCCCTCCGGGATCAGGCCCAAGCGCGCGGCGAGGTCGCGACGGAGGCCGTCGAGCGCCACGTTCGCGCGGTCGACGCGGTCGGCGACGATGCACACGAGGTGCCCGGCGCTCGCGCCGGTCCGCTCGACGATCCCGGCGATCTCCGCCGGGCTGAGGAACTTCTCCACGGGCGAGCGGACCGCGCCGCCCTCCTCCACCACGATCCAGACCAGGCCCGCCGCGCCGCGCCCCTTCGCGTCCTCGACGAGCTTGTCGAGCTCCTTGCGGCTGAGCGCGGCGCCGCCGGGCGCCGCGAGCCCTTTGATCGCCCCACCGTCGGCCGCCATCTTGGCGAACGCGTTGAACCCCGACCCCTCGAACAGGTGGGTGAGCTGAGCGAGCTCCATCCCGTAGCGGAGGTCGGGCTTGTCCGAGCCGTAGCGCTCCATCATCTCGTCGTAGGTCATGCGCGCGAACGGGACCGGCACCTCGACGCCCTGCGTCTCGCGGATGATCCGCGCATACAGAGGCTCGATCACCGCGACGATGTCCTCCTCGTCCACGAACGACATCTCGATGTCGAGTTGGGTGAACTCGAACCCACGGTCGGCGCGCGGGTTCTCGTCGCGCAGGCACCGCACGATCTGGTAGTAGCGGTCCTGCCCGGCCACCATCAGGAGCTGCTTGAGCTGCTGGGGCGACTGCGGCAACGCGTAGAAGTGGCCGGGTTGCAGCCGCGACGGCACGAGGAAGTCTCGTGCGCCCTCGGGGGTGGAGCGCGTGAGGATCGGCGTCTCGACCTCCAGGAACCCGAGCGCGTCCATGTGCTCGCGCATGATGTGGTTCACCTGGTGACGAAGGCGCAGGGCCTTCGTCATCTCCGGGCGGCGCAGGTCGAGGTAGCGGTACTCGAGGCGCAGCAGCTCGTCGGCCTCGATCCGATCCTCGATCACGAACGGGGGGGTCTCGGCACGGCTGAGCACCTCGAGCCCGCTCGCCACGACCTCGACGTCGCCGGTCCCGATGTTCGGGTTCGCCATCCCCTCGGGACGCAGACGGACGGCGCCCGTGACCCGGACCACCCATTCCGAGCGGAGCTCCTGCGCCGTCGCGTGCGTCGCCGGCGCGGTCTCGGGCTGGAACACCACCTGGACCACACCCTCGCGGTCGCGCAGGTCGATGAAGGTCACGCCGCCGTGATCCCGGCGGTGGGCGACCCAGCCGCAGAGCTCGACCTCACGCCCGGCATCTTGTCCGCGGAGGTCTCCGCACAGATCGGACCGCATCGCGGTGCGCAGCTCGGGCGGGGTCGTCATCGGTCGGTCTGCTCCGTCGCGTCGGTAGCGGCCGAGCCCTCGCTCGCCGCGTGCGTGCGCATCCATCGAACCACGTCGGTGACCGCGACGACCTCCTGCGCGCCGTCGGCGAGCCGTCGGAGCGTCACGGTGCCCTCGCTCAGCTCGCGCGCGCCGAGGATCGCGGCGTACGCGGCCCCGGCCCGGTCGGCCGCCCTCAGCTGCGCCTTCAGCGGGCGCTCTTCGTAGGGACCGGCGGTGGGGATGCCCGCCTCCCGCAGCTCGCGCACGAGCCGTCCCCGTTCGTACTGGGTCTGCGGGCCGATCGCCACCACGAAGCACGAGGGGGTGCGCGGGGCCGGCACGGAACGGCCCTCGCCCTCCATCGCGAGCAGCACGCGGTCCAGGCCCATCGCGAACCCCACGCCGGGGGTCGGCGGACCACCCAACGCCTCCGCCAGGCCGTCGTAGCGTCCGCCCGCGATGATCGTGCCGGCCTTGTTCGCGGCGAGCACCGCCGAGATCCACTCGAACGCCGTGCGCGTGTAGTAGTCGAGGCCGCGGACGAGGCGCGGATCGAGGCGGTAGGCGATCCCCTCCTCGTCCAGGCCCGCGCGGACCGCCGCGAAGTGCTCGGCGCAGGGCTCGCACAGCCGCTCGGCGATCGTCGGCGCCGCGAGCACGAAGTCTTTCTCGCCGTCGACCTTGCAGTCGAAGACCCGCAGCGGGTTGCGCTCGAGGCGTGTCCGGCAGTCCTCGTCGAGCCGGTCCCGGTACGGAGCGAAGTACGCGACGAGTTCCTCGCGGTAGGCGGGACGACAGGCGGCGTCGCCGATCGAGTTGAGCACCAGCTCGTAGTCGCGGAGCCCGCGCGCACGGACGTACCGGTCCCCCAGCGCGATCACCTCCACGTCGGCGCCGGGCGCCTCCACCCCCATGATCTCGATCCCGAACTGGCGGAACTCGCGCATCCGCCCGGCCTGCGGTCGGCCGTGGCGGAACTGGGTCGAGATGTAGTAGCCCTTGAACGGGCTCGGCAACCCGTGCGCGTTCGCGAGGACGGCGCGGACGACCGCGGGCGTCATCTCCGGTCGGAGCGTCACCGAACGCCCGCCCTTGTCCTGGAACGTGTACATCTCCTTCGTGACCACGTCGGAGGTCTCTCCGGAGGTGCGCGCGTACAGCTCGGTCGCCTCGAAGGTCGGCGTCTCCACGTAGCGGAAGCCGAACAGGCGCGCGGTCTCGTGGGCGGCCTCGTAGAGACCGAGCATCGCGTCGGAGCGCGGCGGCAACAGGTCCTGGGTTCCCCGCGGCGGCGCGAACTCCATCAGCGCATCCCCACCAGGAACGGGTTCGCGGCGCGCTCGCGGCCCACGGTTGTCTCCGGACCGTGACCCGGCAGGGTGCGCAAGTCGTCGGGGAGCGACAGATACCTGAGCAGGCTCTCCTGCATCGCTGTCGCGTCGGAGTTCGGGAAGTCGGACCGGCCGATCGCGCCCGCGAACACAAGATCGCCGGAGAACAGCAGCACGTCGTCGTCCACCCGGAAGCAGCAGTGGCCCGGCGTGTGGCCGGGCGTGTGCAGGACCTCGATCGCGACCCCGCCCATGCGCAGGACGTCGCCGTCGACGAACGTCCGGAGGTCGGCCACGGGGTCCAGGCCCTGGGCCCAGCCGGGGTTCCAGGCCTGCGGGTCGCTGAACGCGGTCGCGTCCTGCGGGTGGACGTACACGGGCACGTCGGGTCCCGCGAAGGTCCCCGCCCGGCCGGCGTGGTCGATGTGCGCGTGGGTCAGCAGCACCGCGGCCAGGCGCTTGCCACCGGCCTCGAGCTGCGCGCGGACGGCGTCGGGCTCGAACCCGGGGTCCACGGCGACCGCCTCGTCGGCGCCGTCGGCCGCGAGGAGCCAGCAGTTCGTGCCGTAGGGGTTGCGATCGAAGACGTCCAGGTACATGGGGACGTCATGGTATCGGGCGCGCCCGTCCGCGCCGGGCGGCGGTCGGTCCTGGAGCGCACGCCCGCTCAGGTGGCCGTGTCGAGCACCAGCGTGAACGGGCCGTCGTTCACGAGCTCGACGGCCATCTCGGCGCCGAACACGCCGCGGGCGACGTGCACGCCACGAGACTCCAGCGCCGCGGCGAACCGCTCGACGAGCCGCGCCGCCTCCGTGGGGTCGGCCGCGTCCACGAACGAGGGCCGCCGGCCTTTGCGCGTGTCGGCGAACAGCGTGAACTGGGAGATCACGAGCGCTTCCCCGCCGACCGAGGCGAGGTCGAGGTTCGTCTTGCCGGCCTCGTCGCGGAAGATGCGGAGTCCCACGACCTTGTCGCCCAGCCGCTCCGCGTCCGCATCCGTGTCCGCGTGCCCCACGCCGACCAGCAGCGCGTAGCCGGGCCCGATCGCGGCGACGACCTCGCCGTCCACGGCGACGCTCGCGCGCGCAACCCGCTGCAGCACGATCCGCATCGCCGGTTCAGCTCGGGACGACGCGGTACGCGTCGTACACGCTCTCGACCCGTTTGACCGCGGCCAGGATCGAGGACAGGTGCGTGATGTCGGCCAGCTCGAAGGTGAACCGCAGCCGCGTGATCCGGTCTCGGCCGGTCGAGGAGTTCGCCGACAGGATGTTCACGTGGTGATCGGACAGGACCGTCGCGATCTCCGACAGCAACCGGGTGCGGTCCAGCGCCTCGACCTGGATCGCCACGACGAACGAGGTCGGCTTGCCCTCCGACCACGACACCTCGATCATCCGCTCGGGCTCGCGGCGGAGCGTCTTCACGTTCGGGCAGTCGGCGCGGTGGACGCTCACGCCCTGGCCGCGGGTGACGAACCCCACGATCGCGTCGCCCGGGACGGGCGTGCAGCAGCGGCCGAGCTTCACCCACACGTCGGGCAGGCCGCGCACCATCACCCCCTTGGAGGCGTCCGAGGGCTGGCCGATCCGCACCGGCCGGGCGAGTGGCACCTCGGTGACGTCCTCGTCGGGCGTGCCCGAGATCAGCCGGGAGAGCCGCGCGACCACCGACTGCGGCGAGACGTGGCCCTCGCCGACCGCGACGTAGAGCGAGTCGAGATCCCCGAGCTTCAGGTCTTCGGCCACCTGCTGCAGCGCGTCGTCGGTCGCCAGGCGCTTGAACGGCACGTTCTGCCTGCGCATCTGACGCTGCAGGAGGTCCTTGCCCTCGTCGAGCGCGTCCTCGCGGCGTCCGCGCGCGAACCACTGCCGGATCTTGTTGCGCGCCCGCGGCGTCTGGACGAACTGGAGCCAGTCCTGGCTCGGCCCCTCGCCCTGGGCCCGCGACGTGAGGATGTCGACCGAGTCGCCGGTGCGCAACTCGTAGTCGAGCGGCACGAGCTTGCCGTTGACCTTCGCGCCGATCGTGCGGTGACCGACCTCGGTGTGGATCGCGTAGGCGAAGTCGACCGGCGTCGCGCCCAGCGGGAGGTTCACCACGTCGCCCTTCGGGGTGAAGACGAACACCCGTCCGCCGGACAGGTCGATCTTCAACCCCTCCATGAACTCCCGGGGATCGGCCATGTCCTTCAGCCAGTCGAGCATCTGGCCGAGCCAGGAGAGGTCGCCCTCGCGGGCCTTGCCGGACCCCTCCTTGTACCGCCAGTGGGCCGCGATCCCGAACTGCGCCGTGCGGTGCATGTCGCGGGTGCGGATCTGGATCTCGAGCGGCTTGCCGGCGGGCCCCACGACCGTCGTGTGCAACGACTGGTACATGTTCGACTTGGGCATCGCGATGTAGTCCTTGAACCGCCCGGGGATCGGCTTCCAGAGCGCGTGGACGGCGCCCAGCGCGGCGTAGGTGTCGCGCAGGGACTCGACGAGGATCCGGACCCCGACGAGGTCGTAGATCTCCTCGAACTCCTTGCCGCGGATCACCATCTTCTCGTAGATCGAGTACAGGTGCTTCGGGCGGCCCTCGACGTCGGCGCGGATCCCGAGCTCCTTCAGCTTCTGCCGCAGCGTCGTCGTCAGCTCCTCGATCAGCTGCGTGCGCTCCTCGCGGCGGGTCTCGACCAGCGCCGCGATCTCCTTGTACGGGCCCGGGTGCAGCGTCTTGAACGCGAGGTCCTCGAGCTCCCATTTCATCTCCTGCACACCGAGGCGGTTCGCGAGCGGCGCGTAGATCTCGAGCGTCTCGGTCGCGATCCGTCGCTGCTTGGACGCAGGGAGCGCGGAGAGCGTGCGCATGTTGTGCAGCCGGTCGGCAAGCTTGATCAGCAGGACGCGGATGTCCCCCGCCATCGCCACGATCATCTTGCGGACGTTCTCGGCCTGGGCGAGCTCGCGCGTCTGGAACTGCAGCTTGTCGAGCTTGGTGAGCCCGTCGACGATCCGGGCCACGTCGTCGCCGAACTCCTCCTCGATCGCCTCGAGCGTGAGCTCCGTGTCCTCGACCGTGTCGTGCAGCAGCGCGCCCTGCAGCGTCGTGGTGTCCAGGTGCAGATCCGCGAGGACCCCGGCGACCGCGAGGGGATGCTCGATGTACGGCTCACCCGAGAGCCGCAGCTGGCCCTCGTGCGCCTCCTCGGCGATCCGATAGGCCTGCTCGAGCCCACGCAGGTCCGCCTTCGGGTTGTAGGTCCGGATCTTCTTCAGCAGCGGCGCCAGCCGCGAGGGCTGCTCGGGCTCGCCCCTGCGCAGGCGCGGTCGTGGAAGGCGTCCGCCGCGTCGACCTGAGGGCTGCGGCGGCGCCGGTGTCTCGACCCGGAGTTCCTCCTGGCTGTCCACGGCGTGCAGCCAGTCTACGCGTGACCTCGCCCGCGGCCGCCGAAGGTCGCGCTCCCGCGACGCTCGGGACGGCTCAGAAGTGGATCAGGGTGAACAGGTCGTGATCCTTGACCTTGTTCCGGCCGTGCAGGAAATCGAGCTCGATCAAGCAGGAGATGCCGATCACCTGGCCCCCGATCCGTTCCACGAGCGAGGCGGCGGCGTTCGCCGTGCCCCCGGTCGCCAAGACGTCGTCCACGACGAGGATGCGCTCTCCCGGCACGATCGCGTCCTTGTGGATCTCGAGGGTGGCGGTGCCGTACTCGAGCGCGTACTCCTCGCCGAGCGTCTCGTGCGGGAGCTTGCCTTGCTTGCGGACCGGCACGAGCCCGGCGCCGAAGTGATAGGCGACCGGAGCCGCCAGGATGAACCCGCGCGCCTCGATCCCGACCACCTTGTCGACGTTGCCCCGTCCGAAGTGCACGACGATCAGGTCGACGATCGTGGAGAAGGCGATCGGGTCGGCGAGGACCGGTGTGATGTCCTTGAAGACGACGCCCGGCTCCGGGAAGTCGGGGACGTCGCGGATCAACTCGGCGATCTGCTCGATCTGCACGTCGCTACCTCCGCTTGCGCTTGGCCGGTGGGCGCCTCTTGGCGTTGGAACGGGGGCGTGAGCCGGATCCCGACCCCGACTGCTTGGCGGTCGCGCTGGTCGCCGCCGCGTCGGTGGCGAGCGCCGGGGCCGTCGCGGCCCTGCTCCGCGCCGGCACCCGCTGGGGAGCCCGCGCGCGCGCGGGTTGCCTGCCACTCTCGAAGATCGCGAGGATCGGAGCCGCGATGAAGATCGACGAGTACGCGCCGATCGCGACGCCGACGAACATCGCGAACGCGAAGTCCTTGAGCGTCTTGCCGCCGAACAGCAGCAGCGACAGGATCGGGATCAAGACGACCAGGGACGTGTTGACCGACCGCATGATCGTCTGGTTGAGCGAGCGGTCGACGACCCCCGTGTACCCGAGCTTCGCGACGAGCGCCGGCGACTCGGTGTTCTCCTTGATCTTGTCGTAGATCACGACCGTGTCGTAGAGGGAGAACCCGAGGATCGTCAGGATCGCGATCACCGTCTCCGGCGTGACCTCGCGCTGCGTGAGCGCATAGATCCCCGCGGTGATCACGACGTCGTGGACGAGCGCGATCATCGCGCCGGCCGCCATCTGCCACTCGAACCGGAACGCGATGTACAGGCCGATCGCGAGCAGCACGACCACGAGGCCCCGGATCGCCTTCTTCGAAGATCTCCGCTCCCCACGTCGGGCCGATGTCTTGGACGTTGACGTCCTGCGTGGAGATGCCCGCCTGTTTCGCGAGTCCGCTCAGGAGCGCCTGCTGCTTCTGCGCGTCGCCGAGCGTCGTCAGCGACTTGGTGCGGATCGAGACCGTGTCGCCGCTCACGATCTGCACCTGCGAGTCGACGAGGCCGGCGTTCTCGAGCGTCGCCGAGACGTCGGCGACCGTCGCGGCCGAGCGCAGCGGATAGCTGATCTGCGCCCCGCCCTTGAACTCGATCGAGTACTTGATCCCGACGCCGAACAACCCGATCAGCGAGAGCACGATCAGGGTGCCGGAGAACACGAACCACCGGTTGCGGTGCTCGAGCAGCCGGAAGTGCGGGATCCGGTAGCCGCGGTAGACGTCGAAGAACTCGCGAAAAGTCATGTCCCGGACCTCCCCGCTCGTGTCGACGGCCACGTGGTCGCCCGCCGTCGCCGACGTGAGCCCGAAGCCCGGCATCTCGACCAGCCGCTGGTTCCGCGCGATCAGGAACACCGTGGGCCGCTTGAAGAAGTAGACGACGAACAGGTCCAGCGCCGTCGCGACGCCCAGGGTGAGCGCGAACCCGCGGACCGAGCTCACGGCCGTGAGGTACAGGACCGCGGCGGCGATCCCGGTGACGATGTCGGCGGCCACGATCGTGCGGAACGCCCGCTTGAACGCGGGCTGGATCGCCGTGCGGGCCGTCTTCCCGCCACGCAGCTCGTCCTTCAGCCGTTCGAAGAACACGATGTAGGAGTCGGCGGTCACGCCGAGGGAGATCACGAGACCGGCCACGCCCGCGAGCGTGAGCGCGTAGCCGAACGACCTGCCGGCGAGGGAGATCAGTGCGATCGCGAGGATCGCCCAGATCGTCATCCCGAACCACGCGACGATCCCGAGGAGCCGGTAGTAGAGGAGCAGGTACAAGAAGAGCAGGATGAGCCCGGCGACGCCGGCGATGATGCCCTCCTTGAGCGACGCGGAGCCGAGCGTCGGGCTCACGGTCTGCACGGACTGTCGCGTCAGCTCCACGGGGAGCGCGCCGGCGTTCAGGACCGTCGCGAGGTCCTTGGCCTCCTGCTCGGTGAAGTTGCCCGTGATCTCCCCGTTGCCCGCGGTGATGGCCCCCTGCACGACCGGGTTCGACACGATCGTGCGGTCGACGGCGATCGCGATCTGGTTCTGGGGTGGAGGCAGCGTGAGCGCGGTCGTGGTGGCGGTCGCGAAGGCCTTCGCCCCCTCGCCGTCCAGCGTGAACGAGACCGCCCACTGGGTGATCGGGTTGGTCTGGGTGCCACCGGTCAGCTGGGCGCTGGCCTTCGTGATGTTCGCCCCCGTGATCACG
The DNA here is from genome assembly GCA_963710985.1 of uncultured Actinomycetes bacterium. GTDB lineage: Bacteria > Actinomycetota > UBA4738 > UBA4738 > HRBIN12 > AC-51. The sequence continues at coordinate 577,542 of CAVQCI010000001.1, forward strand.
ACGGGGCCGAGCTGGACCTTGTTCTGGCTCTTGTCCAGGTACCAGACGGTGTTGTTGTCCTGGGCACTGCCCTGACAGTCCTTCGACGCCTCCTCTTCCGGCGTGCTGCACGTGAGCGCGATCCCCGCGTACTGCGGTGAGGAGGGAGGGACGATCTGCAGCGTCGGCCGCTCCTCCAGGCGCGCGGTCTTGCCGATGATGTCGAGCAGGCGCTGCTGGCCGGTCTCACGCTGGCGCTGCTCGGCGGCGCTCTGACTGGGGAAGCAGCCGAGATCCTGGTTCTGCGAGGACACCACGCAGTACTGGGTGGTCACGTGCTGGGCCACGACGGTGTCCAGCGCCTTCTGGGCCTCCGCCTGGGTGGCGAAGCTGCACGGCAGCGGCTGTGCCGCCGACGTGTCGAGCGCGGCGTAGGCCGTCTCGGGGGTCGCGCTGGGCGACGCCGAGGCCGTCGGGGTCGCCGAGGCCTTCGCCTTCTTCGACGGGGACGCCGAGGGCGACACGGACGGGGTGGGCGTGGCCGAGGCGGACGGGCTGCCGCCGGGCGCCACGAAACACCACGACGTCTCGGTGACCTTCGTGGTCATGCCCTTGCGCGCCTGCTCCGCCTGGGCGCGGGAGCCGTAGCACGCCAGCTCCTTGCCGCTCGCGTCCGTCAGGCAGTACGCGCTAGCAGCCGGACCGGGACCGACGCCGGAGGGCGAAGCAGATGGCGACGTCGAGGCGCTCGTCGATGCGGTCGCGGACGCGCTCGGACCCGTCTTCGGCTGGGTGGTGATCAGGCCCTTGGCCGAATCCGCCTGTTCCTGCGTGTCGTAACAGGCGAGCTGGGTGCCGTCGCCGCCGATCAGACACACCTTGCTCGGCACCGAGTCGACGCTCAGGCCCTTGAGGGCGAGCGAGGCGGTCGTCTGATCCTTCGTGCACCCGTAGCTGTCGCCGTTGGTGCCGATCAGGCAGTAGAGGTCGGAGCTCCGCTGCTCGACGTGGCTGTTGGACAGGCCCGGGATCTGGACCTCGATCGTGTTGCCCGACACGACGATGCTCGGCTCGCCGACGCCGAACGCGTCGACCCGGTTCGTGATGTTCGCCCGTGCCTGCTGCATCACGTCGTTGGGGGTGCCGTCGGGCGCCGACAGGATCGACGGCGATCCCGCCCTCGAGGTCCAGCCCGAGGACGGGCTTCAGGTACCCGGTGGCGAACCCGACGAGCGAGGCCATGACGAGGACCACGACCATGATGATCGAGAGCCACAACGGCCGGGTGGACTTCACGCGAGCTCCTGGCTGTTGATGACGAGGCGGAACCGGGCCTGCAGCTCGTTGGCCGCATGCCGGCACATCTGCATCCTGCTCAGGAAGATCTCGAAGTACTCCATGACCTGGCTGATCGCCGTGTCGATCGTCAGCTCGAGGCTGACCGTACGAGCGTCGGAGTCTACGCGAAGGAAACTCTGCTCGACCGCGTAGTTCACGCGGTCGTGGATGTCGTGGTCGAGCTCCGCGGGCTTGCGCACGCGGCTGCGGTGCACGTCGGCCTTGTCCGCCAGGATCACCGCCGCCGAGATCGGCGACACCGCGATCCCCTCGGTCTCCTCGTGGTTCGCGATCGCGGCGATCACCGGCATCAGGTCGGCGCCCTTCACGCGCTCGCGGAGCGTCTGGTACACGAGCACCGCGCCGGTCTGCCCGTGGGCGTCGCGCGCGAGGGCGTTACCGACGTCGTGCAGGTACCCGGCGACCGAGGCCAGCTGCGCGTCGCGCTCGGGGTACCCGAGCCGGTGCAGCACCTGGTAGGCGATCTTCGCGACGAGGTTCGCGTGTCGGAAGCCGTGCTCGGTGTAGCCCATCGCCTCCATCACGCGGTCGGCCGAGGCGATGTAGAGGGACAGCTCGGGGTCCTGCTGCACCGTCTCCAGGGTGACGCTGGCCGGCTCGGGACCGGGGACGGCCACGGGTGCGCCGGGATCCGCGAGCCCGCTCACGACGAGATCGGGCCCTCCGCGGTGTCGTCGTGCACGTCGTCGGCTCGATCGTCCTCGTCGGCGTCCTCGTCGTAGACCTCGTCGTCCTCGGTCACGCGGCGCGCGATCCCGGCGCGGAGCATCTTGATCCGGGTGCCGGGCGCGATCTCGACCTCCACCGTGCCCTCGTCCTCGTCCTCGTCCACGATCGTGCCGAAGATGCCCGCGGTCGTGAGGATCTCGTCGCCCACCTCGGCGGACTGCTGCTGCACCTGCTGCTGCTGCGCGCGCCGCTTCTGCGAGCGCATCAGGAAGAAGAGCAGGCCGAGCGGGAGCAGGAAGATGAGGAGCGTGAAGATGCTGCCGCCGCCCGAGGACGAGGAGCTCTGGGCCAGGATGTCGATCATGGGTTCCTTCCGATGGCCGGCCGATGGGGAGGTCGAACGGTCAGCGAGTCTACCTGCGGGAACGCCAGACGGACCGTTACAGCGGGAGCTGCCCGGGCGCGGTGACCCCCAGGTGGGCGTACGCGCGAGGCGTCGCGACGCGCCCGCGTGGCGTGCGCTGCAAGAAGCCCAGCTGGAGCAGGTACGGCTCGACCACGTCCTCCACGGTGTCGGGCTCCTCCCCGACCGCGGCGGCGAGCGTCGAGAGTCCGACCGGGCCGCCGGAGAACCGCCGGATCACCGCGGACAGGATCGCGTGGTCGAGGCGGTCGAGCCCTTCCTCGTCGACCTCGAACACGGCGAGGCCGGCCCGCGCGATGTCGCCGTTGATCGCGCCCTCGTGGCGGACCTCGGCGACGTCGCGGACGCGCCGGAGCAACCGGTTCGCGATCCGCGGTGTGCCGCGCGAGCGCCGCGCGATCTCGCTCGCGCCCTCTGGATCGGTCTCGACACCGAGGATGCCGGCGCTCCGCAGCACGATGTTCGTGAGGTCCTCCACCACGTAGTAGTCCAGCCGCGGGCTGAACCCGAATCGCTCGCGGAGCGGCAGCGTGATCCTCCCCGGCCGCGTCGTGGCGCCGATCAGCGTGAAGCGCGGAAGGTCGAGCCGGATCGACCGCGCGGTGGGTCCCTTGCCGAGCACGACGTCGAGCGTGAAGTCCTCGAGCGCCGGATACAGGACCTCCTCCACCGCCCGCGGCATCCGGTGGATCTCGTCGACGAACAAGACGTCGCCGTCGCCGAGGTTCGTGAGGATCGCGGCGAGATCCGACGGTCGTTCCAACGCGGGACCGCTGGAGGGCTGGAACCCGGCCCCCATCTCGAGCGCCACGATCTGCGCGAGCGTCGTCTTGCCGAGGCCGGGCGGCCCGCTGAACAACAGGTGGTCGACGGGTTCGCCACGGTTGCGCGCCCCGTCGAGCAGCACCGCGAGCTGCTCCTTCACGCGGTCCTGCCCCACGAAGTCGGAGAGCGACCGCGGCCGGAGCGCGACGTCGAACTCGCGGTCCTCCGGCGACAGCGCGTCGGCCTCGATCACGCGGTCGTCGGTGAGGTCGATCGGGTCCTCGCCCACGCGGCTCATCGTCCCACCTTCTGCAGGGCCTCACGCAGGAGGTCCTCGACCTCGCGCCCGTCGACGTCGATCCCGTGCATCGCCTCGACCGCCTCCGCCGGCGTGAGACCGAGCGAGAGCAACGCCTCGCGGACGTCGGCCAGCGGACCTTCGGCCACCAGCTCCCCCTCGCCGCCGAGCCTGTCCCGTAGGTCCAAGACCACGCGCTGGGCGACCTTCTTGCCGACGCCGGGGACGATCGTGAGGGCCGCGGCGTCGCCGGCGACGATCGCTGTGCGGATCGCGTCGGGCTGCATCGCCGACAGGAACGACAAGGCGACCTTCGGGCCGACCCCCGTCACACCGGTGAGCAGATCGAACAGAGCGCGTTCGTCGGGGCTCGCGAAGCCATAGAGCGTGATCGCGTCCTCGCGGACGACCATCCGCGTGTGGATCCGCGCCGTCTTGCCGACCGGAGGCAGCGCGGCGAGCACCGAGGTCGGGACCGACACCTCGTAGCCGACCCCGTGGACCGCGATCACGACGCGGCCGGCGGCCTTCTCGAGCAGTTCGCCTTCCAGGAACGCGATCATCGCGCTCCTGCGCGGGCGGCGAACCCGCGCATCCTGCTCGCGGCCAGGTGCGTGAGCGCCACGGCGACGGCGTCCGCGGCGTCGGGCTGGCTCGGCACGTCGCGCAATCCATGGACCCGCGTGAGCGCCTGCTGGACCTGACGCTTGTCGGCGTTGCCGATCCCGGTCACCGCCTGCTTCACCTCGTTCGGCGCGTACTCCTCCACCGTGAGCCCGGCTTCGGCCGCGACCACCATCACCGCGCCCGTCGCCCGCGCGACGTGCAGCGCGCTCACCTGGTTGCGGCTCCACGCCACCCGTTCGATCGCGACCGCGCCGGGGCGGTGGGTGGCGATCGCCTCGCGTACCGCGGCCGCGAGGGTGCGCAGTCGGGCGGCCTCGTCACCGCCCGCGGGCGTGTGGACGGTGCCGCTCCAGATCAACTCGGCTTTGCGGTCGCGGCGCGTGACCACCGCGAGGCCACACTTGGCCACGCCGGGATCGACGCCGAGCACGCACGAAGAATCGAACATCCGTTCGCCGGAGTCTAGGTCCGCGGAACGACGCGGGCAACGACCGTGCGCGAGAGAGGTGCCTCAGAGCGAGGCCATGACCTCTTCGGGGATGTCGAAGTTCGCGTAGACGTTCTGGACGTCGTCGAGGTCCTCGAGCGCCTCGATCAGCCGCAGGACCTGGGTCGCTTCGGCGCCGTCCACGGGGATCGTCGACTGCGGCAGCATCGAGAGCTCGGCGTTGAGCACCGGGACGCCGGCTGCCTGCAGCGCCCGCTCGACCGTCTTGAAATCGGCCGGCTCGGCCACGATGTCCCAGGACGACTCGGAGTCGCGCAGGTCCTCGGCGCCGCCCTCGAGCGCCACCTCGAGCAGGCGCTCCTCGTCGGGCGCGACCGCCTTCTCGACCGTGATCACGCCCTTGCGGGTGAACTGCCAGGCGACGCTCCCGGTCTCGCCGAGGTTGCCGTGGTTGCGCGTGAACGCGTGACGGATCTCCTGGGCGGTGCGGTTGCGGTTGTCGGTGAGCGCCTCGATCAGCAGCGCGATCCCGCCCGGGGCATAGCCCTCGTAGACGATCTCCTCGTACCGCTGGCCCTCGCCGAGCTCGCCCGTCCCTCGCTTGATCGCGCGATCGATGTTGTCGTTCGGGACAGAGAAGCTCTTGGCCTTCTCGACCGCCGAGGCGAGCGTCATGTTTCCCTCGACGTTCCCGCCGCCCTCGCGCGCCGCCACTTCCACGGCGCGCAGCAGCTTCGCGTACATGTTCGACCGCTTGGCGTCGGTAGCTTCCTTCTTCCGCTTGATCGTCGCCCACTTCGAGTGGCCGGACATCGCGTCACACCTTCCTCAGCAGGTACTCGTGGAGCCCGGTCTCGCCCACGAGCTCCGGATGGAATGATGCCACGAGCAGGTTGCCTTCCTCCAGGACGACCGGCCGCCCTTCGAACTCGGCGAGCACCTCGACCCCCTCGCCGACCCGCTCGATCCACGGCGCGCGGATGAAGACGCCGCGCACGGGGTGCTCGACCCCGCGGACCTCGAGATCGGCCTCGAACGAGTCGACCTGACGGCCGTAGGCGTTGCGCCGCACCTCGATGTCCATCAGCGCGAACAGGGGCTCCCCGCCGTCGACCTCCTTGGCCAGGACGATCATCCCCGCGCAGGTCCCGAGGATCGGAAGGCCCTTCGCGGCTCGATCCCTGACGGGCTCGACGAGGTCGTAGGCGCGCGCGAGCTTCGCGATGGTGGTGGATTCGCCGCCGGGGATCGCGAGGCAGTCGACACCCTCGAGGTCGGCCGGCGTGCGCACCTCGACCGGGGACGCGCCGAGCGTCGCGAACACGCGGGCGTGCTCGCGGAAGTCGCCCTGCAGCGCGAGGACCCCGGCCTTCAGCATGGCGCCCATCGTACCGAGGGCGCACGCCCTGCCAGCAAGATGGAAGCAACGCCGTTCGCGCGTTCGCGCCGAGAGCGTGCAGACCGCGGCGAACGCAACCAGGCTGTGAGTCACGTCACAACGAGCCGAACATGTGTTCGGTAGGGTCGGATGGTAGTACAACCCGGAGGCTTCCGCCAGTGGACGCGACCGACGATGAACTGATCTCCGATCTCGACGCCGCGCACGCGCTCGCGTGTAGCGCGCAGCGGAGGCTCCTGGCCCTCATCGCCCAGGCGGATAAGCGCGAGGCGTGGCGGGACGACGGAGCTCGCGACATGGCGCAGTGGCTATGGATGCGCTACGGCCTCTCCGACTGGAAGGCGCGGCGCTGGCTCGCGGCCGCGCACGCGCTCGAGTCGCTCCCCCGCACGGCGGAGGCGCTTGCCACGGGTGAGCTCGGCATCGACAAGATCGTCGAGCTGACCCGGTTCGCCACGACGGAGAGCGAGGCCGGGCTCCTGCGGTGGGCCCGCGAGGTGTCCTGCGGCGCGATCCGCAGGCGTGGCGACCTCGCGCTGCGGACCAGGGAGGGGGCGGTGCAGGCCGACGACTCGCGATCGGTCGCCTGGTGGTACTTCGACGACGACCGGCGCTTCGCGCTCGAGGCGGAGCTCCCGGCAGCGCAAGGCGCCGTGGTCGCGAAGGCGCTGGCGCGCCTCGCCAACGATCTCCCAGCGATGCCGGGTGAGGAGAACGCCTACTTCGACAGAGCCCGGCGCGCCGACGCCCTCGTCGCGCTGTGCTCGGCACAGGTCGCAGCCGACGCGGACCAGGACCGGGCGACGGTCGTCGTGCACGCGCGTGCGGACGCGAACGGCGTCCTCGTCGGCGGTGCGGAGATCGAGGGCGGCCCGTCGATCGCACACGAGACCCTCGAGCGACTGCTCTGCAACGCGAGGGTCCAGACGATCGTGGAGGACGCGACCGGCCTCGGGCGGCTCACCCGCGAGCCGTCCGCCTGGATGGTGCGACAGGTGCGCTACCGGGACCGGGAGTGTCGGTTCCCCGGCTGCGGCGCCACGAGGTTCACGCAGGCGCACCACGTCCGGTTCTGGCGGCACGGCGGTCGCACCGACCTCGACAACCTGCTGTTGATCTGCTCGTTCCACCACCGGCTGGTGCACGAGCACGGCTGGTCGGTTTCCCGCCGAGCCGGCGGCGAGGTGCGCTGGTTCCGGCCCGACGGGACGAGGTACCGAGCGGGACCGGCGGCGCGCCGACCTCGAGAACCCACGGCGATGCTCGTCGCGGCCGGCTGAGCCTCTAAGGACACGCCGTACCGGCTGTGTTACCAGCCGCGCTCCTGCAGCCGGGTCTCGAGCGTCCCGATCTCCAGGCCGTGCATCGGCTCGCCGAGTCCGCGGCTCACCTTGGCCAGGACGTCGGCGTCCTGGTAGTGGGTCGTCGCCTCGACGATCGCACGCGCCATCGTCGACGGGTCCTCGGACTTGAAGATGCCCGAGCCCACGAACACGCCGTCGACGCCCAGCTGCATCATCATCGCGGCGTCGGCCGGGGTCGCGATGCCACCGGCGCTGAAGTTCACGACCGGGAGCTTGCCCTGCTCCGCGACGATGCGGACCAGCTCGACCGGCGCACCGAGCTCCTTGGCCTTCGTCACGTACTGCTCGGGTCGGAGCGTGGTCACCTCCGCGATCTCGGACAGCAGCGTGCGCTCGTGGCGCACCGCCTCCACGACGTTGCCGGTGCCGGCCTCGCCCTTCGTGCGGATCATCGCGGCGCCCTCGGCGATCCGTCGCAGGGCCTCGCCGAGGTTCCGGCAGCCGCAGACGAACGGCACGGTGAACGCCCACTTGTCGATGTGATACTCCTCGTCGGCCGGCGTGAGGACCTCCGATTCGTCGATGTAGTCGACACCGAGGGACTGCAGGATCTGCGCCTCGACGAAGTGCCCGATCCGGGCCTTCGCCATCACGGGGATCGAGACCGTGGCCTTGATCTCCTCGATCTTGGTCGGGTCGGCCATGCGGGCGACCCCGCCTTCCTTCCGGATGTCGGCGGGGACGCGCTCGAGGGCCATCACGGCGCACGCGCCGGCGTCCTCGGCGATCTTCGCCTGCTCCGCCGTGGTGACGTCCATGATGACGCCGCCCTTGAGCATCTCCGCCAGGCCGGACTTCACGGTGAAGGTGCCGGTCTCGCGCTGCACGGGTATCTCCTCCTCGAAGGGACACGGGGCGGTCCGGCGGACCGTCTCAGGACCAGTTTATCCTCCGCACGAGCGCCGATGGGAGCCGGCCGGTTCACATCTCCTTGAGCCGGCGGATCCGCTCCTCGATCGGCGGATGCGTGGAGAACAGCTTCTCGAGCCGGCTCGTGTCCGGGCCCGGTACGCGCGAGGGCTGCTCGAGCCACAGGTGGGCGGTCGCGTTGTTCGCGGCGCGCATCGCGTGCGGGGCGTCGCGGATCTTCTCCAGGGCCGAGGCGAGGCCCGGCGGATACCGGGTCAGCATCGCGCCCTGCGCGTCGGCGAGGTACTCGCGGTTGCGCGAGACCGAGAGCTTGATCAGCTGGCCGGCGAGCGGCGCCAGGGCCAGCAGCACGAACCCGACCACGAGCAGGATCAGCCCGACGACCCCTGCGTCGCCGCCCCCACCGCCGCGACGGTCCCGCCCGCCGCCGAGTACCCCACCCCAGAACCACGCTCGCATGAAGAACTCCGAGAGGAGCACCGCCGCGCCGACCACGGTGGCGACCACCGTCCCGACGAGGATGTCGCGGTCCTGAACGTGCGACATCTCGTGGGCGATCACGCCCTCGAGCTCGACCCGATTCATCATCGCGAGCAGCCCCTCGGTGACGGCGATCGACGAATGCTCGGGGTCGCGACCGGTCGCGAACGCGTTCGGCGCCTGCTCGGGCACCACGTAGACGCGCGGCTTGGGCAACCCCGCCGCGATCGCCAGGCCCTCCACCACGTTGTGCAGCCGCGGTTGCTCCTCGGGCGTGACCTCCCGGGCGTGCGTGGAGGCCAGCACGATCCGGTCGCCGGAGAAGTACGACGTGATCGAGAGCACCGTGGCGACCGCGAGCGCGATGACGATCCCGGCCGGCCCGGTGCCGAAGAGGTAGCCGATCGCCCAGCCGATCAGCCCCGCGAACACGATCGCGCCCACCAGGAGCAGGACCGTCTTGCGCCTGTTCGCGGAGATCTGCTCGTACACCGGCGCCTACGGCTCGCTGTGCTCGGGCCCGCCGAGGTCCACCTGCACCGGGCCGCGGACCGGATCCTCGATGTCGAAGAACTCGCGCGGCGCGAAGTGGAACATCCCGGCGATCACGTTCGAGGGGAAGGACTGGATCGCGGTGTTCAGCCGCATCACCTGGTCGTTGTAGAACTGCCGCGCGTAGGCGATCTTCGACTCCGTGCCCGACAGCTCCTCCTGCAGCGCGAGGAAGTTCTGGCTCGCCTTGAGGTCCGGGTAGTTCTCGGCGACCGCGAGCAGCTGGCGCAGCCCGGCCGTGATCGCGTTCTCGGCCTTGACCTGGTCGGCGACCGCGGTGGCGCCCATCGCGCGGGAGCGGGCCTCCGCCACCTGCTCGAACAGCTCGCGTTCGTGCGCCGCGTAGCCCTGGACCGTCTCGACGAGGTTCGGGATCAGGTCGTAGCGGCGCCGGAGCTGGACGTCGATCTGCGACCAGCCGTTGTCGACGCGGTTGCGGTAGGAGACGAGCCGGTTGAACGCGTAGATCGCCCAGACCAACAGGACCACGACGATCGCGACGACGACCCACACGGCCAACACGGCGCCTATGGTAGCCCGACCGCGGTGCGGTACAGGGCCTCCAGCCGCTCGACCACGACGCCCCAGTCGAACGAAGCGGCGCGAGCGCGTCCGGCTTCCGAGAGCCGTCTCGCCAGCTCGGGGTCGTCGAGCACGCGTGCGGCGGCGGCCGCGAGGGCGGCCGGGTCGCGGGGAGGCACGAGCACGCCGTCCACACCGTCGCGCACGACCTCGTCGTAGCCGGGGACGTCGCTCGCGACGACCGGCAGCCCCGCCGCCATGGCCTCCACCAGCACGACCCCGAACGACTCCCCGCCCACGCTCGGGCCGAGGTAGAGGTCGCACGCCGCCGCCACCGCCGGCAGGTCGACGTTGGGCACCGCGCCCAGCATCGTGACGCGCTCGCGCAGGCCGGGAGGCAAACCCTCGACCGCGTCGCGCTGCGGACCGTCCCCGGCCACCACCAGCCCGAGGTCGGGTCGGTCCCCCGCGAGGCGCTCGAAGGCGTCCACCGCGACCGGGAAGCCCTTGCGCTCGTCCAGGCGCCCGACGAAGAGCACCTTGGCGCCGGGGCCGAGGTCGCGAGGTGACGCCGCCCGGAACCGGGCGACGTCGACGCCGTTGGGAACCACCTCGAAGGCCCCCCCGATCCGGCGGGACGCGACCTGCTCGGCTCGCCGAGACACGGCGATCCGGACCGCCAGGCGGCGGGCGATCCGTCGCAGCAGCGGCGCGGCGAGGTCGTACAGACGGGCGCGGTCGACCCCTGAATGGAACGTCGCCACGACGGGCGCCCGCGCCTCTAGGGTGGCCCACATCGAGGTGGAGGGCGTGAACGGCTCGTGGACGTGCACGACCTCGGGCGCGAACGCGGCGAGGACACCCCGGACCACGCCTCGCGACCAGGGCCTCGGGTCGATCGGCGCGTTCGAGGCGTTGTAGCGCAGGTCGATCGGCCTGCCGACCGCGACGACCCACGGCTCGCCCGCGTCGTGCCGCACGGGGGCCAAGGCGAGCACGTCGTGCCCGCGTGCGCGCAGCTGCTCGCCCAGCTCGCGGACGTGGACCTGCACGCCGCCCGGGTCGTCCCAGGCGTACGGGCAGACGAGCGCGATCCTCACGCGTCCCAGCCCGCTTGGAACAGGTGCCAGTCCGCGGGCGAGGCGCTGATCACCTTCTCGAACGCGACGGCGATCGCCTGCGTCAGCGCGATCACGTCGGCGCGGCGGTCGCCCGTGCGGGGCACCTCGGGCAGGTCCTCGAGGACGCAGCGCCAACCCGAGGGCGTCTGGTAGATCCGATGCCACGATGACCGGGGCGCCGCTCGAGATCGCGAGGAGGGCGGGCCCCGCGGGCAGGCGGCGCCTTCCGCCGAACATCTCGACCTCGACGCCCCGCCCCGTCAGGTCGCGGTCGGCGACCAGCGCGACCAGCGTTGCCCTCGGAGAGCGCCGTCGCGAGCTGACGACCCACCGTGCCCTCCCCTAGCCCGATGATCTGCATCCCGAGCGCCTCGCGGTGGTGCAGGAACAGCTCGAACAATCGGTCGGGCCGGAGGTTCTCGGCGACCGCGACTACCGGGAGCCCTCGCGCCTGCAGCGCACGACCGGCCGCGTCCCAGTTGCCCATGTGCGGGAGGACGGTGAGCACGCCGTCCCCCTTCGCGACCGCCGCCTCCATCAGCTCGTACCCCTCGAAGACGTACCCGCGCTCGATCTCGCTCGTCGGACCAGTCGACCACGTCGAAGGCATCGAACCAGTAGCGGGCGTAGCGACGGAACGCCTCGCGGGTTGACGCGCGCACGAGCGGGTCGTCGGGCTCCCGGCCGAGCACCCGCGCCTGGTTCGCGGCGACGACCGCCCGCAGCCGGGGCATCAGGTGATAGGCGGACGTCCCCGCCCAGACGAAGACCATCCGTCCGGTGTGGGTGGGGAGCGTCCTGCCGAGCCAGGCGACCGTCGCGAACGCGCCGTAGGCCACCCGCTCCCGCCAGGTGTCCGCCCGGGGCTCCCCTTCGGGCTGGCCGAGGTCGCTCACGCGCGGTCCTCCCGCGCCACCTGCCCGGTTCGGACGAGCACCGCGAGGACCGAGACGCCGGCCGCGGCCCACACGGTCCAGTCGAGCCATCCGAAGAGCAGCCCGGCCGTGACGAGGGCGTAGCGGATCCCGCGCGCCACGTGGCTCTCCTCCACCGAGTACCCGAGCGCGGCGCCGCGCGCGCGCACGTACGAAGACAGGAAGCTCGCGCACAGGGCGACCAGCGCGCCGACGGCCACGTGCGGCGCGACGTCGCGGTTCACCCACACGATCACGCCGAGCACGCATCCGTCCCAGGCTCTGTCGAAGAGCTCGGTCAGCATCCGGTCGACCGGCCCGCCCTCGCCGTGGTTCGCGCGGTGGCCGCCGAACAGCAGGAGGGCCGCGCCGAGCCCGGCGAGCGCTCCGCCGCGAACGGGCTCCGGTCATCGACGATCCACAGGGCGGCGAACGCCGCGAGCGAGACCCCCACGAGCAGGGATGCGCGCGTGATGGCGGTGCCCGGGGGCTGTCGTTGGAAGCGGACCATGGGGACCGGCGCGAGCGTAGCAACTCGGTAGGATGCCGGGACCTTCACGCACCCCTCAAGGAGCACGCGTTGAAGACCTACGACGCGAAGGACATCCGCAACGTCCTGCTGGTCGGCCACGGCGGTTCGGGGAAGACCACCCTCCTCGAGGCGATGCTGTTCACCTCGGGCGCGATCACGCGGATGGGCACGGTCGAGGACGGCAACACGGTCTCCGACCACGACCCCGACGAGCAACGCCGGCGGCATCTCCGTCTCGCTCGCGATGGCGCCGGTGGAGTGGAAGGGCGTGAAGATCAACGTCCTGGACGCTCCCGGCATACGCCGACTTCGTCGGCGACCTCCGCAACGGCGATCCGGGCGGCGGACGCGGTGCATCCTGGTCGTCTCGGCGGTCGACGGCGTCGAGGTCCAGACCGAGTACGCGTGGGAGCTGGCCGTCGAGGAGGGCCTTCCCCGCGCGATCTTCGTCAACAAGCTCGACCGGGAGCGGGCCGACTTCCAGACCACCCTCGATCAGCTCGTGTCGTCCTTCGGCAACCAGGTCGCTCCGTTCGAGCTGCCGATCGGCAAGGAGCACGAGTTCCGCGGGATCGCCGACCTGCTCCACGAGAAGGCCGACCTGTACCCGAGCGGCCCGCTGGCCGAAGAGTCGGAGTGGCCCGACGAGATCCACGCCATGGCCGACCCGGCGCGCGAGAAGCTGATGGAGGCCGTCGCCGAGGCCGACGACGCCCTGATCGAGAAGTACCTCGAGGAGGGGTAGCTTCCCGAAGACGACATCGTCGCACGGCGCGAAGGACGGGTTCGCCCGCGCGCGGCTCGCGCCGGTGATCGTGCGGCGCCGCCGCGAGGGCGATCGGCATCGACCGGCTGCTCGACTTCATCGTCGAGGAGTTCCCCTCCCCGGTCGACCGTGGCGCCGGTCACCGTGCGCGCGAAGGGCGGGGGCGAGGACGAACGAGCGGCCTGCGACCCGAGCGGCCCGCTCACCGCGTTCGTGTTCAAGACCGTCTCGGACCCGTTCGTCGGGCACATCACGATGTTCCGGGTGTTCAGCGGTCGCGGTGCGCCCCGACTCGTCGATCTTCAACGTGACGCAGAGCACCGAGGAGCGGGTCGGCCAGCTGTTCACGCTTCGCGGCAAGGAGCACGAAACGGTCCCCGAGGTCGTCGGCGGGCGACATCGGCGCGGTGGCCAAGCTCACCGCGTCGCACACCGGCGACACGTTCGCGACGAAGGACGAGCCGGTGACGCTCGCCGCCGGTCGAGCTGCCCGAGCCGCTGCTCGCCTACGCGATCGCACCCAAGACCAAGGGCGACGAGGACAAGCTCGCCACCGGGCTCGCCCGGCTGCGCGAGGAGGACCCGACCTTCCGCGTCGTCGCGCAACGAGGAGACCCACGAGACCGTGATCTACGGGATGGGCGAGGCCCACCTCGACGTGCAGATCGAGCCGGCTGAAGGCCAAGTTCGGCGTCGAGGTCACCACCACCCGGCGAAGATCGCCTACCGCGAGACGATCCGCGCCAAGGCGGCCGCCCAGGGGCGCCACGTCAAGCAGACCGGCGGCCACGGCCAGTACGCCGTGTGCAACATCGAGATCGAGCCGCTGCCCCGCGGCGAGGGGTTCGTCTACGAGGACAAGATCTTCGGCGGCGCGATCCCGCAGCAGTTCATCCCCTCGATCGAGAAGGGCATCGTCAAGACGATGTCCGAGGGCGTGATCAGCGGGAACCCGATGGTCGACGTGAAGGTCACGCTGGTCGACGGGAAGTTCCACCCGGTCGACTCCTCGGACATGGCCTTCCAGATCGCCGGCTCGCTCGCGCTCAAGGAGGCCGTGGAGAAGGCGGGCGTCGTGCTGCTCGAGCCGGTCGTGCAGCTCTCGGTGGTGGTTCCCGAGCAGTACACCGGCGACATCATGGGCGACCTCAACTCCAAGCGCGGCAAGATCCAGGGGATGGACCAGATCGGCGGCGGCAAGCAGCGGATCAACGCGCTCGTGCCGCAGGCCGAGGTCGCGCGCTACGTGATCGACCTGCGTTCGATGACGGGCGGCCGCGGCGCGTTCTCGATGACCTTCGACCACTACGAGGAGATGCCCTCGAACCTCGCGCAGAAGGTGATCGACGAGTACCGCAAGGCCCGAGAAGAGGCCCAGAAGAAGTAGCGACGGTCGGCAGGCCGTTCAGGTGAGTCGGAACGTGAGTGCGCCTCGGACGTAGTCCTGGAAGAAGATCGCCGCCCCGATCAGGGCCGCCCAGCCGGCGAGCAGGAGCACGCCTCCCAGAGCGGCGTCACCGCGCCCCAGTACCGGTTCCCGGTGAGGGCGAGCAGCACGAGGCTGCCGGAGAACAGCAGGATCCCGAGGCCGAACGCCCAGCCGGCGATCGCCTCGAGCAGCTCGGCGCCGATCAGGGTGCGCAGCCACGCGACCGCGAGCAGCGCCGGAATGTGGAAGAACGCGTAGCGCACGGCCAACTCGAGGTTCGCGAGCCGCTCCTCGGGCGAGGCGCGCTCGCAGCGCGTGCGATCCGAAGGCGCCGAACGTGACGCCGAGGAACCCGTACACGGCGGCGAGGCCGAGCAGCGCCTTGGTCACGGACTGCACCTCGTCGAGGAACGCGAACACCGCCGCGTCGAACGCCGCGGGCTGCCGCAGGTTCACGACGTGGTCGGCGGCCTCGATCTGCACGACTGCGGCCGTCGACGACGCCCGCGGCGATCACGTCGGAGATCCGCCGCATGCCGGGAGGGTCCGCATCGGCCTTCACGACCAGCGTCGGGGCGTCCACCTCGTGCAGCCGATGCGCCGCGGGAGGATCGAGCTCCTCGGCGCCGCTCTCGTCCATCGTCAGCTCGTGCAAGTTGTCGAACGCGATCTCGCGGATCCGCCTGCCGGCGTCGTCCTCGGTCCCGAGCGGTGCCCACAGGAGCTCCAGTCGAAGGTCCTGCGCCCGCTCGAGGTCGCCCGTCGGCGATCGCCTCCTCGATGGGGGCGACCAGGTCCTCGAACCAGTCATCCTCTTCCTGCGAGGACTCGAACCCGCCCAACCCGGTGTGACCAGCACCAAGGCCCAGACGCGGTCCGGATGGGTCGAGCGCGAAGTCCAGGTCGATGGCACCCCCCATCGAACAGCCGACGATCGCACCCGTGTCGACACGACGGGCGTCCAGGAGCGCCCAGAGGTCGCGGACGTGCGAATAGGCGACCCCGGGTTCGGGCCGGCTCGAGCGTCCGTAGCCGCGGACGTCGTACCGCAGGACACGGTAGCCCGCTGCGACGAGCACCGGCACCTGCGGCGTCCCACGTCCGCGATGTCCCAGAGCCCCGGATGGATGAGCACGACGACCGGCCCTTCGCCCGACGTCTTCGAACGCCAGCCGGCCGCCGTCGGGCACGTCGAGGAAGCCGGTCGTCATCCTCGAGACTCCTCGAACAGGGGCAAGAGCTTCGCATGCGTCTCGGCCAGCAGCTCCGGCAGCACGCGCGTCTCGCCCGACCACCGGCATGAAGTTCGTGTCGCCGTTCCAGCGCGGGACGACGTGCCAGTGCAGATGCTCCGGGATGCCAGCACCGGCGACACGCCCGAGGTTCATCCCGATGTTGAACCCGTGCGGCTCCGAGCGCCTCGCGGAGCGCCGCGAGCGACCGCTGCAGCAGGGAGTCGATCGCGGCGAGCTCCTCGGGGGTCAGCTCCTCGAGATCGCCGACGTGGCGGAACGGAGCACCATCACGTGGCCGGGGTTGTACGGGATACTTCGCCAGGGTCACGAACGCAAGCTCGCCGCGCGCCAGGATCCGCTCGTCGTCACCGGGCTCGCCGTCCAGCAGGGCGCAGAAGACGCAGCCGCGGTCCTCGTCGGACGCCTCGGTGTTCGCGCTGGATGTACTCCATCCGCCAGGGGCTCCACAGGCGCTCCACGGCCGCCTCAGCCCGCCGAAGCGCGAATCTGGCGGGAGCGAGCGAGCGCGTCGCCGCTTCCTCGGTGAGCGCCGCGACGAACCGGTCGAAGGGGACGCCGGGGTGCTCGTCGCCCGCGCGGTCTCGGACCGTGAACGTGCCGGCCTCGATCTCCCGGTCCCCGACCACCAGCGTGTACGGGATCTTCATGAGCTGGGCGGCGCGGATCTTCTTGCCGACCGTCTCCTTCGCCTCGTCGACCGAAGGCCCGCAGACCGGCCGCGCTGCGCTCGCTCCGCCAGCTCCCGGCAGTGGTCGACGTGGCGGTCGGCGACCGGCACGAACCGGACCTGCTCCGGCGCGAGCCACAGCGGGAACGACCCCGCGTAGTGCTCGATCAGCACCGCCGCTGAACCGCTCGAGCGACCCGAGGATCGCGCGGTGGATCATCACCGGCCGGTGGCGCTCGTTGTCCTCGCCGACGTACTCCATGTCGAACCGCTCGGGCAGCGCGAAGTCGCACTGCACGGTCGTGAGCTGCCACAGCCGCCCGATCGCGTCGTGGAAGTGGAAGTCGACCTTCGGACCGTAGAACGCGCCCTCGCCTTCGGCCACGGTGTAGGCGAGCCCCGATCCGTCGAGCGCGTTCGTCAGCGCCTCGTGGCGCGCGCCCACATCGCCTCGTCGCCGATCGCGAGCTCCGCGGCTTCGTGGACAGGTTCACGACCGGGTCCTCGAACCCGAACGTCCGGTGGATCTCGAGCGTGAGGTCGAACACGCCCTAGGATCTCCTCGATCAGCTGGTCCTCGCGGCAGATGATGTGCGAGTCGTCCTGCGTCAGGCCGCGCACGCGCAGGAGCCCGTGCAGCGTGCCGGCCCGCTCGTGGCGGTAGACGGTCCCGAGCTCGAACAGCCGCATCGGGAGGTCCCGGTAGGAGCGCACCTGGGACTTGTAGATGAGGACGTGGAACGGGCAGTTCATCGGCTTGACGAAGTACGCGGCGCCCTCGCGTCGTCCATCGCCGGATACATGTTGTCGATGTACTTCGCGGTGTGGCCGGAGGTGTCCCACAAGCACGCGACGCGCGAGGTGCGGCGACTGCACGAGGTCGTAGCCGCGCTCCAGGTGGAGGTCTCGCACGTAGTCCTCGAGCTGCTTGCGGAAGAGCCCGCCGCGCGGGTGCCACACGGCGAGGCCCGGCCCGAGCTCCTCGGGGAACGAGAACAGGTCGAGCTGGCGGCCGAGCTTGCGGTGGTCGCGGCGTTCGGCCTCCTCCAGGCGGTGCAGGTACGCGTCGAGGTCGTCCTGCGTCGCCCACGCCGTGCCGTAGATCCGCGGTGAGCTGCGGCGTGCTCTCGTCGCCGCGCCAGTACGCGCCGGCCAGCGCCGTCAGCTTGAACGCGCCGAGCCGGCCGGTGGACGGCACGTGCGGGCCCAGGCAGAGGTCGGCCCAGCCGTCGTTGCGGTAGACGGCTCACCGAGTCCCCGCCGGCGGTCTCGCCCTCCTCGGGCTCGAGCCCCTCGACGATCTCGCGCTTGAACGGCTGGTCGGCGAACCGCTCGAGCGCCTCGCTCGCGCGGGACGCTCCTCGCGCACGAACGGCTGGTCGGCCTGCGACGATCTCGCGCATCTCGCTCCTCGATCCGGGGCAGGTCGTCGGGCGAGAGCGCCGCGGGCAGCTCGAAGTCGTAGTAGAAGCCGTCCTCGATCGCCGGACCGATCGCGTACTTCGCGCCGGGGTACAGGTCGCACACGGCCTGCGCCATCACGTGCGCGGTCGAGTGGCGGAGGACGTGCAGCCCGTCGCGGTCGCCGAGCTCGACCGGCTCCACCACGGCCTCGCCGGCGGGACGAACGAGAGGTCGACCAGCTCGCCGTCGACCCGCGCGGCGACCGCGTCGACGCCGGGCAGGCGCGCCGCCGACCGGCTCCCCCTCGGGGAGCTCGGCGGCGGAGCCGTCGGGAAGCCTCAGCCGTGGCATGGTCGTGATGATAGCGGCCGAGGCGACCGCGCCGCGGCGCCGGGCGCTACTCGTACGCGATCGGCTTGGAGCACGTTCGAGCTTGGCCGCGCGGCGTGCAGGCGAGATCGCCGCGACCACCCCGGCCAGCGCCGCGAACATGACGTAGACGACCAGCTGTCGCCACCGGGATCCTGAGCTGGGTCATCGCCCTGGTCGATCAGCGAGTGCTGCAACGCCCATCCGAAGCACACGCCGACCGGCGATCCCCAGCGCGCGCCGAACAGCGCGATGATCACCGACTCCGCGCGGACCATCCGTTTGGCCTGACGCCTGCTCATGCCCACGGCGCGGAGCAGACCGAGCTCACGCGTCCGCTCGTGGATCGAGAGGCCAGCGTGTTCACGATCCCGAACAGCGCGATCAGGATCGCCATCGCGAGCAGCGCCGTGACGAGCCCGAGCAACTGGTCGATGAACCCTTCCTGCTGCTGTCGGAACGTCGCCTGGTCGTGCACCTGGATGTTCGCGAAGTCCTTCACCGATGCCTCGATCGCCGTCTGCGTCGTCGCGACATCGGCTCCGGGCTGCAGCTTCACGAGGATGAACGCGTCCAACTGCTGGACGAAGAACCGCTGGTAGGCGTCGAGCGAGATCACGTAGTCGCCGACGATTCCGGTGTCCTTCGAAGGTCCCGGCGACCGTGAGCGGTCGCGCGCCCACCGAGGCGAACGCCGCGTCGACCGTGTCGCCCACCGACCACCCGTGCGCGTCGGCCACCTTCTGGCTGACCAGGATGCCGTCCGGCCCGAGCGCATCCAGGCTCCCCTGCGCGAAGTCCAGGACCGTGACGTCGGAGGCGGTCGACGGGTCGAACCCGGTGACGAACGCGCTCTGCCCGTCGACCTGGAACCCGCCCTGGCGGAACTGCGACGCCGCGAGCACCCCTGGAAGCAGGCGACGTTCGCGCGACGACGTCGGGGCTGAACGGCGTGAAGTTGGTGGTGGCGATCAGTGAAGTCCGCCTTCAGCGTCTCTTCTGAGCGCGGCGTCGAAGGACGCCTTCAGCGACGACGCCAGGACGGCGACCATCGCGACGAGCCCGAGCCCGATCATCAGCGCCGAGGAGGTGCGCGCCGTCCGGCGCGGATTGCGCATCGCGTTTCGGCGTCCGAGCCCGGCGGCCGATCCCAGCCGCGCGAGCGGCGCGCCCGATCGCGAAGGCCACCGGTCCGGCCACGTAGGGCGACAGCATCGCGACGCCCACGAACGTGAGGGCCGCGCCGAGGCCGACGTAGACGTACGCGTTCGTCCGGCGCAGCCGAACAGCCCGAACGAGCAGCGCGCCGATCCCGACGACGGCGATCAGCCCCGCGACCGCCAGCCGGCGCGCCCGGCCGTGCTCGTGCACCCCCGCCGGATCGGCCTCGCGGAGCGCCTCGACCGGCGCGACGGCCGCGGCGCGGCGGGCCGGCAGGATCGCGGCCAACGTCGTGATGCACGGTCCCGACGACGAGCGCCACCACGACCGTGCGCGTGCTGGACGACGACGACGGTGCTCGGCAGTTCGATCCCGAAGGCATGCAGGAGCGCTTTCAGCCCCACCGCGATCCCGATCCCCGCGATCACCCCGATCGCCGAGGCGACGAGCCCGACCACGACCGCCTCGGCGATCACCGATCAGCACCTGCCCGCGGCTCGCGCCGAGCGCCCGGAGCAAGGCGAGCTCGCGCGTCCGCTGCGCCACGATGATCGAGAACGTGTTGAAGATGATGAACGACCCCACGAACAGCGCCACGCCCGCGAAGACGAGCAGGGCCGTCTGGAAGAACCCGAGCGCCTGACTGAGCTGGCCTGCGGTTCCTCGGCGCCGACGTCCGCGCTGGTGACCGCCTCGATCCCCGACGGCAGGACCGTCTGGATGTCGTATGCGCAGCTCGACCGGCGTGACGCCCGGATCGCCGCGAGCGTCGATCGTGTCGTACACGCCCTGCTTGTCCAACACCTGCTGCGCGGTCGGCGTGTCGAACACCGCGAGCGTCGCGCCCGCGAGGTTGTCTGCCGTCCCGAACCCCGCGATCCCCGAGATCGTGAACCGCCTCGGGGGGCCGACGAACAGGATCCGCACGTGCTCGCCGACCTGGAACCCGTACTTCTCGGCGGTGGCCGCGTCGACCACGACCTGGTCCGGGCCCTGGGGGGCTCCCCCTGCGGATCGTGAGGACCTGATCGCTCAGCGCGTTCCAGTTCGACCGATCGTCGGCGGTCCGAGGCCGCCGATCGCGTTACCGGTCTTCGGATCGACGAGTCTGCGCGTAGCCCTGCACGCCGCCCGCGGCGGCCTGGACACCCGGCACCCGACGGACCGTGTCCAGCAGGACGCCGGGGACCGGCGTCCGCTCGCCGCCGCCGCCGCCCGGGCCGCTCTGGCTCCGGCGCGAACGCCTCGACCGATCGCACGGTGACGTCGCTCGCCTGCGCCGTGGTGGCGAAGAGCTGGTCGAACGCGGCGTTCATCGTGTCGGTCAGCACGTAGGTTCCGGCGACGAACCCGATGCCGAGAACGACCGAGAGCGCCGTCAGGACCAGGCGGAGCTTCCGGGCGAGCAGGCTCTTGATCGTGGCGCGCCACATCGGCGCTCATTCCTCGAGGGCTTTAGGCGGTCGAGCACCGAGCCGGTGGTCGGCCGGCGCATCTCGTCGACGATCGCGCCGTCGGCGAGGAACACGACCCGGTCGGCGAAGCTCGCGGCGTGGGCGTCGTGCGTCACCATCACGATGGTCTGCCCGTAGTCGTCCACCGCCTTGCGGAGCAGACC
The DNA here is from genome assembly GCA_963710985.1 of uncultured Actinomycetes bacterium. Lineage (GTDB taxonomy): Bacteria > Actinomycetota > UBA4738 > UBA4738 > HRBIN12 > AC-51. The sequence continues at coordinate 598,535 of CAVQCI010000001.1, forward strand.
GAGGAGTTCCCTGCCCGACTTCGAGTCGAGGTTGCCGGTTGGCTCGTCGGCGAACACGATCGCGGGGCGCGAGACCAGCGCGCGTGCGCCCGCGACGCGCTGCTGCTGCCCGCCCGACAGCTCGCTCGGCTTGTGGTCGAGCCGGTCCGCGAGCCCGACCGCGGTGACCACCTGCATGAACCAGCCCCGGTCGACGTCGTTGCCCGCGATATCGAGCGGCAGGGTGATGTTCTCGGCCGCGGTGAGCGTGGGCACCAGGTTGAAGGCCTGGAACACGAAGCCGACGTTGTCCCGGCGCAGGCGTGTCAGCTGCTTCTCGGACAAGGACCCCAACTCGATGTCCCCGACGAAGACCTGCCCTGACGTCGCGCGGTCCAGGCCGGCCATCGTGTGCAGCAGGGTCGACTTGCCCGAGCCCGACGGTCCCATGATCGCCGTGAACTCGCCGGTGGCGAACGCGACCGACACGTCGCAGAGCGCATCGACGGCAGACTCACCTTCGCCGTAGGTCTTGCAGAGCCCCACCGCCCGCGCGGCGAGGCCGTCCGCGTACGCGTCACCCATGAACCCGAGCCTCCCACTCGCAGCCGAAGGGCGCGGGACGGCCCGCGCCGTCGTCCCGTGGGCGCGGCTGGGATCGAACCAGCGACCTCTCGCGTGTGAGGCGAGCGCTCTAACCGCTGAGCTACGCGCCCGGAGAACGGGCCGTCACCTTAGCAACCCGGCTGCCGACCGCGGTCGGGGTAAGACGACGGCGGCACGTGCCCGCGTCGTGCCGCCGTCGAGCCCGGGAACCCCCAGGCGACGCGGAGTGTTGCACGTCGGCGCGACACCGCGCAAGGGTTTCGTCATCCGAGACACCGCGACGGCTCCCGGCTAGGATGTGGCGCCATGATCGGCACGGCGAGCGACTTCTTCAACAGCCTCGTGGACTGGCTGCCCTACACGTGGCTCCAGGACCTCGTGCAGGTCTTCGACTCTACCTCGGGATCTTGGCGGTGATGTCCGTGATCCCGCTGATCCTGTGGCTCGGTTACGCGGTGACCTCCACGAACCGCCGGCGTTCCTGAGGCCGCGTCCTCCACCGCGAGGTCGAGCAGCTCCTCGAGCGGGAGGTCCTCGAGCGAGTGGACGAGGACATCCGCGGCCGACAGGTCGAGCCGCTCGGTGACCTCGTTCGGACAGGCGACGCAGAAGATGCCGGCGGTCTTGGCCGCGACGACCCCGTGGGTGGAGTCCTCGATCGCGACGGCCCGCGAAGGGCCGACCCCGAGGTCCCCGAGGGCCCGCTCGTACAGCTGCGGGCTGGGCTTCGCGAGCCCGACGTCGCCGTCGGCCGTGCGGATCGTGCCCCAGATGTCGGCGATCCCCAGCCGTTCGAGGTGGGGCCCGATCCAGCGCGCGCTGTTGCTGCTGACGATGCCGAGCGCGATCCCGCGGGATCGGGCGCCGTCGATGTATGCTCGGATGCCCGGGCGCAGGCCGACGTGCTGCAGGCGCGTCCAGGGGTCCGCCGGTGCGTCGAGCTCGCGACCCAGGAGCAGCTCGAGCTCGTCGACGGGATCGTAGCCGTCGAGGGTGCCGACACCTTGCACCCATCGCTCGACCGGCAGCTCGTGGCCGTGCCGCTCGTACAGCTCCCGGTAAGCGTGGAAGACCGCCGCCTCCGAATCCCAGATCGTCCCGTCGAAGTCGAAGAGGAGCGCGTCGATCCCTCGTTGCGTCACGCCCTCCACGGTAGCGGGCGCGTCGCTCGTCAGGCTGCGTCGACGGGGACCGCCTTGGCGAGGTCGATCACGGCGTTGCCGCGGAACTCCTTCATGTAGCGCTCGAAGTCCCACCCGGGGAGGAACCGGCCGACCGCTCGTCGACCGCTCGCGTACAGCATCGCCTGCTTCGCCTCGTCGATGTCGAAGTCGGTCGCGTGCACATCGCCCGTATCGACGAAGATCGTCCGGGCGATCACCGACGGATCGTCGATGTGCATCTGGTCGTGGAAGTTGGCCATCGTGCCGATCATTGCCTTACCCAACCCGAACGTCCCCTTCACCTGGAACCGGCTGGTGTCCAGGCCCGCGGGCTTCGCGGAGAGCTTGATCCCGAAGGTGGGCCACCTCGGCATGTGCCCGTCGGTCCTGTCGAACACGTCGATCGGGAAGTTCGACAAGAGGCCGCCGTCGACCATGAACGACACCGCTTCGCTCCCGTTGGGACCGGCGCCGACGAACCGGAACGGCTCGTAGAAGAACGGGATCGACATCGACGCGCGCACCGCGTCGGCCACCAGCTGATCGTCGGCCACGAGGCCGTAGCGCGCGTAGTCCCACGGAAGCCGCACGAGCTCTCCCCTGGTGACGTCGGAGACCATCACGACGAGCTTGTACGCCTTCTCCGGCAGCAAGGACGACCCCGCGTCGTCGATCCGGAGCTCTCCGAACGTCCGTGCGCCGAGCGAGGCGAGGAGCCCGTCCAGCCACTGGTGCACGTAGTTGCCTTCGTAGATGCCTTTCTCGAACAGCAGCGACAATCCCTTGCCGACGGGCCCGAAGTGATCGAGGACGCCCTCGTCCTCGAAACGTCCGTAGTCGACCTGGCGCATCACGCGCTCGAGTTGGGCGGGCTGCATGCCGGCCGCGATCAGGGCGCCGACGATCGCGCCGGCGGAGGTCCCCGCGATCCGGTGGAACCGGTAGCCGGCCTCCGTCAGCGCGGCGAACGCGCCGACGAGCCCGATACCCTTGACGCCGCCGCCTTCCAGCACCAGATCGGCGTCCATGGTCCGCTCCCTTCGTCGGCGCCGCGTGCGACGACACCCCGCTCGAGGCGCCGATCCACCGTAGGCCTCGACGCAGATCGGCGGCAGTCGCTCGATGTCGTGATTCCTGCGTCCCCCGAAGGGCTGACGGCTGCACGGCAGGGTGGACGGTACGGTGGGTGGAGATGAGCGAGATCCGAGACTCCGACGCTTCGATTCAGACGGATCAGCACCTTCGCGGCGCTCGTCATCTCCGCCGCAGTGGTCGCGATCCCGTATGCGTCGTTCAGGGCCTACCACCGGTGGGCGCGTGAGAACAGCCCGTTCGCCGGGCTCCGGACCCATCTCGAGCGCCTGCGGATCCACTCCCAGGACAGGCGCCAGGCTGCTCGCGCGCTCGTCGACGTCGCTCGGGCCGCCAGGGGCGAGAGCTAGGACCCGCGGAAGACCGATCGCATCCGCAGCACCGGGCCTGATCCCACCAGGACCGTGTGCCCTCGACACCCGCCGTGCGCGAGGAGATGGTGGACTCGGGGTTCTCTCGTACGGTGACCGAGCACGGATGGCCTCACCCGCTCAGGTGGCGGAAGCTCACCTGGTACATCGTTGCCGTCGACGCCTTCGGAGTGGGGTTCCTCGTCGGGCTCCTCGTGGGCTATCGCCGCGTCAGCCCGCTCGGTGCGGGCGCCGAGGAAGGTGTGGCGATGGTCGTGTTCCTCACCGTCGCCATCGCGTTCCTCCTGAACGTCGGGCTCGCGCTCGCGTGGGTCGATCACCGGCGCCATCGCCCGGCGGCGTCGGGCAGACGGTGCGGCCGTCCGTCGATGGACTCGGCTGCCGGCCCCTGATCGCGCTCCTCGTCGGGGTGCTCCTCGGCGCGCAGCTCGTCTGGGGGTTCTACGCGGGCGAGCGGACACTCGACCCGGCGTCACTCCGCGCGTGGTCGCGGGTGTCCGGGGACGCGGGCGCCTTCGGGGGCGACGGCAACCAGCTGATGAACGACGTGGTCTTGGGAGGGCCGGGTGAGGTCGCGGTGGGCTCGGATGGCCTCGTCGGCGGTGAAGACGCCGCGGTATGGACTTCGCCGGACCGGATGACATGGTCGCGGGTTCCCGATCAGACGGTCCTCGGCGGCGAAGGCGCTCAAGCGATGACGAGCGTGTCGGCGGGAGCGCCGGGCCTCGTGGCGGTCGGATACGACGCCGTACAGGGCGACGACGATGCCGCGGTGTGGACGTCGTCCGACGGCACGACGTGGTCCCGGGTGCTGCACGACGAAGCGATCTTCGGCGGCCGGGGCGACCAGATCATGAACGACGTCACGCGGGCAGAGCCCGGCCTCGTCGCGGTCGGATCCGATGGCCCCCAAGGCAAGGAGCATGCTGCCGTGTGGACGTCGGCCGACGGCACCACGTGGTCCCGGGTTCCCGACGACGAGGCGATCTTCGGCGGCAGCGGTCCGCTGTTCATGGATGGCGTCGATGCGGATGGGCCGTGGATCGTGGCGGTCGGGTACACGCATGCGTGGACACGCGGTGACCCTGCGCCCGTCTGGACCTCGCGAGACGGCTTCACATGGTCCCGGGTCCCCGACGAAAGGGCCGTCTTCGCCGGCGCATGGTTGTACGACGTGGTCGTGGGCGGGCCGGGCATCGTGGCGGTCGGACAGGTAGATGAGGACGCCGCGGTGTGGACCTCTCCCCCGATCGCGTCAGGTGGTCCCGCGTCCTCGCTAACGAGTCAGTGTTCGGCGGCGTGGCCAAACAGGTCATGACCAGCGTGATGATCGCCGGAACCACGGTGGTGGCCGTCGGAGGCGCGTCGTGGCCGACGTCGCCCGTTGCCGCCGTATGGACCTCAGCCGACGGGGTCACCTGGTCGCGCATCCCCGATGTCCCATCGACCTCCGGCGGCCTCATGAACGCCGTCACGGGTGACGGTCGAGGGCTCGTGGCGGTCGGGCTGGTCGTCGGGGGAGCCGGTCCCGACGCAGCGGTCTGGGTACCGGCGAGCAGAACGTGAGGTGGAGTCGATGACAGACCTGGACGCGAGGCGGCATCACAGGCGAATACCCAGTCGGGATGCTCCCAACGTGCGAGGGCCAGCAGCGCCGAAGCGCGGCGATGCCGACCACACCGATCGGAAGAAGAGGGCCGAGGGCCGCTGCTGGGAGGCCGTCAGGAAGTGGATCGAGGGCGTCGTCCTGCCCTGGCCGTAGCCACTTCCCACATCCCCGGTGCGAGGAGAGATGCCACCTGGCCGGGAGCTTGAAGCTCAGGGATGGCGGCCCTTCACGGCGGTGCGCCGAAGCGCGCGGACGACCATGATCGCCCCGAAGGCGATCATGGCTGCGACAAGGGCCACGATCAGGCCTCCCACCGGGTCCGCAGGTTCGGGTCCGCTGAAGGGGATGAAGGCGAACGAAAGCGCGATCGGCACTAGCACCACGCCTTGGAGGAGGAAGTAGACCGCCAGCACCCATGCCACACCGCGAAGGAACCGCCGCATCATCGCCTTCCTCGCCACGATGACTCCTGTGCGCCATCCGATCCGCATGTTGTCCCTCCGAGCACCCACCCGTACAGGGGCATGCGGCCCGGGAGAAGGGGGAACGCGCTCATGCCCGACCCGGTGTGCGGTTCCGAACACGCGGGATCGATCTCGACCAGCAGCCGCACGACCGTGCGCCGCGCCTCTGGGTCAGCGTTAGGATCCGTCCGGCCGGTGGCCCGGATGTGGTCCCTGCGGTCCGCGCTCCACACGAGCACCGACGACGGAGCCGATCACGCCTCCCACCACGGCGCCGAGCAGCGCTCCGGCCGGGACGAGGACGAGCGCGTCGAAGCCCGCCGCGCAGTCGGATGCCTCGCAGTAGAGGCCAACACCGAGCACCCCGAGGACGAGCCCGCCGATCACCCCGAACGATGATGGCCACGTTGGCGGTCCGACGTCGCGGTTCGCGGATCGCTCGCCAAAGGAGCACCCAGAAGATCGCCAGGAGGAAGGCAAGAACCCCGGCCAGGGCCCGCTTCCAGGACTCGGTGAAGATGAACGGGACAACGGACAGCACCACCAGGCCGAGGACCACGATGAGCCACCACCTGCGACCCATGGCCACGGCGAGCCCTCCCGTCGGTCCCCTTCCATGCTGACCGTACAGGCACGTCGAGAACCTCTTCCAGGGCCGAAGGACCTGTTCGGGGACGAAGGACCGCGGCTGCCGGTACAAGTCGCAGATCAGCGAATCGTGCCGTAGTGTCGGCGATGAATGGCTCCCTGTAGCTCGCCGGGGCGCGAGGACTTCGCCACCTGGGCGGTCCTCTCCGAGCAGCCGCGGGAAGACGATCACTCCGACTGGGGAATCTGGGATCTGGAACCACTTCGACTGGTGGGCGCTAGAGGATTTGAACCTCTGACCTCTTCCGCGTCAAGGAAGCGCTCTCCCCCTGAGCTAAGCGCCCGTATGCGGCCGCCATGCTACCGCGGCTTCGAGGCGGGGACCGGAATTGAACCGGTGTACGCGGCTTTGCAGGCCGCTGCCTAACCACTCGGCCACCCCGCCGGAGGTCCGCCAGTCTATCGGCGGACATGCGAACGGCCGCCCAGGTGGCGGCCGTCCCAGGAGCGGACGACGGGATTCGAACCCGCGACCCCCACCTTGGCAAGGTGGTGCTCTACCAACTGAGCCACGTCCGCGCGTTGCGAACCCATCCTAGGCGGGCATCGGCGGAGCTTCAACCGGTGCCGGTCTCATGCGTGGCCGAGCACCTTCACCAGGTAGCGGCGGAGCACCGGCGTGCGCACGGCGACGTCGTAGGGCACGAAATCCATCCCGTCCGGCCGGTACAGCGAGCCGGGTCCGGTGCCGGCGACGTCGGTCCGCCCGTACTGCCACACGATCTTGTTCGTCTTCGGGTCGATCACGACCACGCGGTCGCGGAAATCGTCGTTCACGGCGATCAGCCCGTTCGGGAGCATCAGCGCGAGCGACGGGAACGACAGCCTGCCCGGCCCCGAGGTCGGCCCGTACTCCCACAGCACCTTGCCGGTCTTCGTCATGATCAGGACGTGGCCGGTCGCCGAGTAGTCGGCCATCAGGATCCGGCCGTGCCCGAGCCACTGCGCGTCCGACGGGTAGGCGATCGGCGCGTGCACCGTCCACTCGAGCTTGCCGTTCGGCCCGATCGCGTCGACCCACGAGCCGGTGATCTCGGTGACGAGGGTGCCCCCGTCGGGCATCGGCGTGTCGCCGTTGGGCAGCGCGAGGGAGCGAGGCGGGTCGTGTTGGCACACGCCGGTCGTGCCGTACTGCTTGACGATGGTGCCCTTGGGATCGAGGAACAGGATCCGGCAGTTGCTGATGTCGGCGACCGTGCGCGTGCCGTCGGGCAGCATGTAGGCGTCATCGGGGGTGTGCAGGTAGCCGTCGGCCGAGCTGATCACGTTCACGTGGCCGTAGTGCCAGCGGATCTTGCCATCGGGGAACGAGATCGACCTGGACCGTCTCCTGGTCCTCCTGGTTGCTGATGATCGCGGTGTGGTTCGGCGTGAAGAACGTGTCGTCGTCGAACGCGAACGGCATCGAGGGGGTCCTCCCGGGCTTCGGGTAGCGCCACAGGAGCTGCTTCGAACCGTCGACGAGGCTCATCCGGTCGTTGCCCCGGTCCGCGATCAGCAGGTAGCCGGGCAATGGCCCTTTGGGCTGCGGCGGCACGGCGACGGGCCTGGGGGTCGGACTCGGCGTGAGGGCGACGGAACCCGAGGCCGGGGCGCTCGCCGCGGTCGTCGCGCCTGGCCCTGCGCCCGTGCACCCCACGGCCACGATCGCGAAGAGCGCCGATCCCGCCGCGATCCGTCGCATACGTTCGGTGTGCGTCACCGCAACCTTCGGGGTTCTACGGAGCGGTCGGCTCGCCGAACGCGCGATGCCACCGGACGTCGCCGTGCAGCGACGAGGCGCGCTCATCGAACGCGAGCAGCTGGAAGTCGTCCTCGGCGATCGCGAACCCGTCGTCCTGCACCCCCGTGTAGGGGTTGGCGAGGCCGACGTTGGCGGCGGGCTCGAAGCCGAACCGTCCGTAGAACGTGGGGCTGCCCAGCAGGATCATCGCGAAGGCACCGCGGGCGCGCGCCTCTTCGATCGGGGCCTCGACCAGCGCGCGTCCGATCCCTTGCCCCTGCCGCTCCGGCGTGACGCCGATCGGCCCGAGCGCCAGGATCTCCTCGGCCCCCACGTGCCCGACCGAGCACTGCACGTGCCCCACGACCCGGCCGTCGTCGTCCTCGGCCACGAACGCGAACGAGCCGGGCTCGCCGCGGACCGCCGCGACGACCGCCGCCTCGTCGGCCTGTGCGAACGCGGCGCGTTCGACCTCGATGGACGCCTCGTGATCCTCGATGCGCTCGGGACGGACGATCACGACGTCCCCGTCGAGCCGAACCCGCCGTCGCCGCGGTGGGTCGGCGGCAGCTCCTCCGCCCAGGCGGGGGCAACGCCCGGGAGCGCGACGAGCACGAGCTGCGCGATCCGGTCCCCGGTCGCGATCTCGACGGGCCGTGTCCGGTCGAGGTTCACCACCGCGCAGATCGACCTCGCCCCGGTAGCCGGTGTCGATCAGCCCCGGCGCGTTCGCGAGCGTGAGGCCCTGCTTCGACGCGAGCCCGCTCCGCGGCAGCACCAACCCGGCGTGCCCCTCCGGGATCGCGACCGCGAGGCCAGTGGGCACCATCGCGCGCTCCCCCGGAGCGACCATGACGTCGGCGGCCGCACGCAGGTCGAGTCCCGCGTCGCCCGGATGCTGCGCCACGGGCAATCGCGCCTCGGGCCGCAGGCGCTTGAACGAGAGCTCCATCACTCGGGCTCGAGCAGCTCGAGGCGGTTGCCGAACGGGTCTCGGACGTGGCACCGCTGGAACCCGGGAAGCGGCACGTCGTCGGTGACGCGGTAGCCGGCGGTCTCGATCCGCGCGCGAAGCGTGGGCAGGTTGCGAACGAGGAACGCGGGGTGCGCCTTGCGGGCCGGCGAGAACGGCTCCTCGACGCCCAGATGCACCTCGAGGGCATCGTCGCGGAACCAGACGCCGCCGCGCGCCTCCAGCTCGGGCGGCTTGGGCACCTGCCTGAGCCCCAGGATCGCGCCGTAGAAGCGGACGGCCGCGTCCTCCTCCCCCGGCGGCATCGCGAGCTGCACGTGGTGCATCCCGAGGACCTTCGCGCTGTTGTCGCCCATCGCACCTCCGCCGAAGGAAGGGGCCGGGGCTGCGCACCCCGGCCCTCTCCGGAAAGACGAGGTCAGTCTACGAGCAGCCGCTGGTGGACCCGCACGTCCCGCAGACGTAGCAGGAGCCCGCCGGCTGCATCTTCGAGCCGCACTGGTAGCACAGCGGCGCGTCCGAGGCCTTCGCGCTCGGCCTCTCGCCCAGGTCGATCCGCTGCGGCGTCACGGCCTCGACCGGTTCGACCGGCGCCTCCGCGACGGGCCCGGCGCTGAGTTGCCCGATCTTCTCCTGTGCCTCCTCCTTGCGCTCGGCGATCGACTTGATGCCGAGCGACTCGCGGACCTCGAGGGTCAGGTGGTCGAGCGCCAACCGCCGGAACACGTAGTCCACGAGCGAGGTCGCGAACCGGATGTCCGGGTCGTTGGTCATGCCGCTCGGCTCGAACTTCGTGTTGATGAACTTCGAGACGTAGGCCTCGAGCGGCACCCCGTACTGCAGACCCAGCGAGACCGCGATCGCGAAGGCGTCCATCACGCCCGAGAGCGTCGAGCCCTGCTTGGAGGTCTTCAGGAAGATCTCCCCCAGCCCGTCGTCCGGGTAGGAGCCGGCGGTGATGTAGCCCTCGGCGTCGCCAACCTGGAACGAGGTCGTGATCGACGGGCGGCTCATCGGCAGGCGCTTGCGCACCGGGGTCGCGAGGATCGCGGGCTCTGGCTCCTCCGCCTTCTTCTTCTTGTCGGCGGACAGCGGCTGCGCGACCTTGCAGTTGTCGCGGTAGATCGCGACGGCCTTCAGCCCCAGCTTCCACGACTCGACGAAGAGCTGCTCGACCTCCTCGACCGTGGCGTGCTCGGGCATGTTCACGGTCTTGGAGATCGCGCCGGAGATGAACGGCTGCGCCGCCGCCATCATCCGCACGTGCCCCATGTAGTGGATCGGCTCGGCGCCCATCGCCGTGTCGAACACCGCGTAGTGCTCCTGCTTGAGGTGCGGGGCGTCCACCACCGAGTTGTGCTCGGCGATGTAGCCGACGACGTCCTCGACCTCGCTGGCCGAGTAGCCGAGCCGCTCCAGCGCCCGCGGCACCGTCTGGTTGACGAACTGCATCGTGCCGCCGCCGACGAGCTTCTTCGTCTTGACGAGCGCGAGCTCGGGCTCGATGCCCGTGGTGTCGCAGTCCATCATCAGCCCGATCGTGCCGGTGGGCGCGAGGACGCTCGCCTGCGCGTTGCGGTACCCGTGACGCTCGCCGAGGCCGATCGCCTCGTCCCAGGACTGCTTCGCGGCCGACAACATCGCCTCGGGAACCAGCTCGGCGTCGATCTCCTCCGCCGCCGCGCGGTGCTTGCGCATCACGCGGAGCATCGCGTCGGCGTTCGGCGCGTAGCCCGCGAACGGTCCGGTGACCTCGGCGATCCGCGCGCTGGTCCGGTAGGCCCAGCCGGTCATGATCGCGGTGATCGCGCCGGCCCACGCACGGCCCTGGTCCGAGTCGTACGGCAGGCCGCGCGCCATCAGCAGGGCGCCGAGGTTCGCGTAGCCCAGGCCGAGCTGGCGGTACTGCCGAGCGTTCTCCCCGATCTTCTCGGTCGGGTAGTCGGACTCGCCGACCACGATCTCCTGCGCCGTGAACACGATCTCGATCGCGTGGCGGAACGACGCGACGTCGAAGTTGCCCTCGTCGTCGAGGAACCTCATGAGGTTCAGGCTCGCGAGGTTGCACGCGCTGTTGTCCAGGTGCATGTACTCCGAGCACGGGTTCGAGCCGTTGATCCGGCCCGACGCCGGGCACGTGTGCCACGCGTTGATCGTGGTGTCGTACTGCATCCCGGGGTCGGCGCACTCCCACGCGGCCTGCGCGATGTCGCGCATCAAGTCGCGCGCCCGGAGCGTCTCGATCGTCTCCCCGGTCTTGACGGCCTTCAGCCGCCAGTCGGCGTCGTGCTCGTAGGCCTGCATGAACTCGTCGGTCACGCGGACCGAGTTGTTCGCGTTCTGGTACTGGATCGAGTAGGCGTCGCGACCGTCGAGGTCCATGTCGAAGCCGGCGTCGCGGAGCGCGCGCGCCTTCTTCTCCTCGAGCGCCTTGCACCAGATGAACTCGCGGACGTCGGGGTGGTCCACGTTGAGGATCACCATCTTCGCTGCGCGCCGCGTCTTGCCGCCGGACTTGATCGTGCCGGCGCTGGCGTCGGCGCCGCGCATGAAGCTGACGGGACCGGAGGCGGTTCCGCCGCCGGCGAGCGGCTCCTTCGAGGAGCGGATCCGCGACAGGTTGATCCCCGATCCGGAGCCGCCCTTGAAGATCGTGCCCTCCTCGACGTACCAGTTGAGGATCGAGGACATGTGGTCGTCGACGGCGAGGATGAAGCAGGCCGAGCACTGCTGCGGCGTGTCGGGCACGCCCACGTTGAACCACACGGGCGAGTTGAAGGCGGCCTTCTGGTTCACGAGGAGGTGCGTGAGCTCCTCGGCGAAGACCCGCGCGTCCTCGTCGGTGGCGAAGTACGCGTTCTTGCGGCCCCAACCGGTGATCGTGTCGACCACACGGGCGACCAGCTGACGGACCGAGGACTCACGCTGGGGCGTGCCGAGGGTCCCGCGGAAGTACTTCTGCGCCACGATGTTGGTCGCGTTCTGCGACCAGGACGCAGGGAACTCCACGTCGCGCTGCTCGAAGGCGTTGCCGCCCTCCTTGAAGTTCGGGATCACCGCGTCGCGGGTCTCCCACTCGACCTCCTCGAAGGGGTGCATCGCCTCGCTCGTGAAGTAGCGCTCGAACGTGAGCCCTTGGCGGATGACCTCGACGTCGTCCTCGCGTGTCGCCACGTGTCCTCCTCTCCGTGCCTTGCCGGTGTGGAACACCTGGGGAAGGTGTGGGGAGATCCTGTTGAAAGAGTTACAGGCGTGTCATTCGGGCTCCGGCATCATGGACCCGAGCGCCCCCGACGTCAACACCTAGTGGGCAGAAAACCTGTCGACCACAACATCTAGTATCCCAGACCTGGACCCGACCCATGCGACCCCAAGCGGTTGCGGCCGGGACGGCGGCTATCGAGCGCGGCGCTTCGCGGGCTCTTTCTTCTCGAGCATCAGCCCGAGCTCCCGCTCGAAATCGCCGATCGCCTGGAAGTCCTTGTACACGCTCGCGAACCGCAGGTAGGCGACCTCGTCGGTCCGCTGCAGGGCGGCGAGCACCTCCGCGCCGATCTGCCGCGTGGTCACCTCGGGGCCGCGCCTGCGCACACGGAGCTCGATCCGGTCGACCATCTGGGCGATCTGCGGGTTCGTGACGGGACGCCCTGTGAGCGCCTTGCGGATCCCGGCCTCGACCTTGTCGCGATCGAAGGGCTCCTTCGAGCCGTCGCGCTTGCGCACGATGATCCCGATCTCCTCCACCCGCTCGTAGGTGGTGAAGCGGCGCTTGCACGTGTTGCACTCGCGCCTCCTGCGGATGGCATCGCCGGCATCGGCGGGTCGGGAGTCGACCACGCGGTCGTCGTCGGCGTCGCACCAAGGACAGCGCATCGGGAGCGGGCCACAACATCTTGTGGCGCGCGCACGGTACCACGGCATCTGGGGTCCTCACGCCGACCGTCACGCCGTGGGGAGGACCAGCACCTGCCCGGGCACGATCGACGCCTCGACGAGGTGGTTCGCGGCGGTGAGCCGCTGGACCACGACGCGCGGGTCGCGGCCGGCCGCCACCTGCGTGGCGATCGACCACAGCGTGTCGCCGTCGCGCACCACGTAGCTCCGGGCGGCGACGGGTCGCATCGCGGCCTTCGGAGCATGCAACGCGTTCGCCGCGGCAGGCAGCCCGAGCGCCAACGTGAGGGTGAGCAACCCACCGGCGACCGCGCGGCGACGGCGAACGTACGTTCGGTGCATGTGGATATCCTGGTCGAACGGGTGTTCGGCGTCAAGCGCTCGGTCGAACATATGTTTGAACCCCCCGGGGTGTCGTGCTAGCGTCGCGCCCATGACCAAGGAGGGTAAGGACCGTGTCTGACATCACTGCGCGGCAGCGGACGATCTTGGACTTCATCGCCGAGACGGTGCGTTCGCGCGGCTACCCGCCCACCGTCCGCGAGATCGGGGACGCCGTCGGGCTGACGTCCTCGTCGTCCGTGCACGCCCAACTCGCGAACCTCGAGCGCATGGGCTACCTGCACAAGGACCCCACGAAGCCACGCGCGATGACCCTCGCGACCGAGGAGCCCCGCGCGGAATCCGCCGCGGTCCCCCTCGTCGGTCGGATCGCCGCGGGGTCGCCGATCCTCGCCGCCGAGCACGTGGAGGAGTACCTGAGCGTTCCCGCCGGTTTCACTCGCCAGCCCGGCGATCATTTCGCCCTGCGCGTCGCCGGCGACTCGATGATCGAGGCCGGCATCCTCGACGGCGACGTCGTGGTGATCCACGGTCAGGAGACCGCGCGCGACGGCGACATCGTGGCCGCGCTCCTGCCGGGTCCGGCCGAGGACGAGGCCACGGTCAAGCGACTCGGCCACGACGGCCCTCACGTGATGCTGATCCCCGAGAACCCCACGCTGGAGCCCTTCGAGATGCGCGACGGCCGGATCCTCGGCAAGGTCGTCGCCGTCCTCCGACAGCTGTAGGCCCCGTTCCCTCCCCGAGGGCGCCGCGACTCCGTTAGGCTGCGCCACGTCGTCCGCCCGGAGGAGCGCAACGTGGCCCAGCTCGGCAACACGCAGTTCGAACGCCAGATCCGGTCACAGCCCGACGAGCTCGAACGGATGCTCTACGACGCCCGGGTCCGCGAGCAGGTCCACTCCGCCGCCGAGGGGTTGCACCGCGTCCGGCGGATCTGGGTCGTCGGGACCGGCAGCAGCCAGCACGCCGCCTCGCTCGGCGCCGCGTTGCTCCAGGACGCCGGGCGCTCGGCGCACTCCGTGTCGTCGATGCAGTTCGTCCGCAACGCACCGATCGTCGGGCCGCACGACGGCGTCATCATCATCACGCACACGGGCGAGACCGCCTACGCGATGGCTGCCCGGGTCCTCGCCTTCAGCGCCGGCCTGCAGACCTTCACGATCTGCCGGCGCGGGCTCGGGATGAACGACGCCGTCGAGACCGTGGACGAGGAGCCCACCCAGACCCACAGCGTGAGCTACACGTCGGCGCTGCTCGCGCTCGCGATGATCGCGTCGCAGATGGGCGCCGACTCCATCTCCTCGGACACCCTCGCGCTCGTGCCGGGGAGCGTGCGCAACGCGATCGAGGCGTCCGGGATCGACCAGGTTCCCAACCCCCAGCGGGCGCTCGTGTTCGTCGGCGCAGGGCCCGCGGCGATCACCGCACATGAGTCCGCGATGAAGTGCCGGGAGGCCGCACGCGCGCTGGCCGAAGGCTACGACGCCGAGTACTTCCTGCACGGCTCGTTCCGTCCGCTCGGCTCGCAGGACCACCTGGTCGCGCTGACGAGCCCCGACGAGGACGGGTTCGTCGGGGCCCTCGCGCGCACGGCTGCCGCGGTCGGGATCGGCACCACGATGATCACCGAGCCGGCCCCGCTGCCCGCGGTCCTGGCGCAGATCCCCCTCGCGGCCCGGACGCAGCTCCTGGCACTCCGACTGGCGCATGCACGCGGAGCCGACCCGGACACGGTGGTCACCGGCGGCTGGGACGACCCGGCGCTGTGGTCGATCGGCTCGCCGAAGGCCTAACGGCGGCAGCCCTAACCCCGTAGGCCGCGGCCAGGCCCGGGTGCGCGCTCGAGGAACGGCCGAACCTCCGCGAGCTCGCGCAGGCCGACGCGAGCGTGCACCCGCGTGCCCTCCGGCTCGGCGTCGGCCTTCAGCACCTCCGCGTCGCGGTACAGGAGGGCCACGAGGTCCCCGCGTGCCCACGGCACGAGCGCCTCGATCTCGACCGGCGGCTCCGGCAGCGCCGCTCCGATCGCCTCGTTCAGACCCTCGATCCCCTCGCCGGTGAGCGCCGAGACCGACACCGCCCCGGGATGGCGCCGAGCCAGCCTCGCACGTTCTGACCCGAAGACCCGATCCACCTTGTTGATCGCGAGCACCTCGGGGATGTTCGCGGCGCCGATCTCCCCCAGGACCCGTCGCACGGCCTCGATCTGGTCGTCGATCACCGGCGAGGACGCGTCGGCCACGTGCACGATCAGGTCGGCGAGGGTCACCTCCTCGAGGGTCGAGCGGAACGCCTCCACGAGGTCGTGCGGCAGCTTCCCCACGAACCCGACCGTGTCGGAGACCGTCGCGCGGCGACCGCCCGGCAGCGCGATCCGGCGCGTCGTCGGGTCGAGCGTCGCGAACAGCTGGTCGGCGATGATCACGTCGGCGCCGGTCAGCCGGCGCATCAGCGTGGACTTGCCGGCGTTCGTGTAGCCCGCGATCGCCACCTGCGGGACGTTGGAAGACTGACGACGGTGACGCTTCACGTCGCGGGTCTTCGCCAGGTCCCTGATGTCGCGGCGGAGCTTCGTGATCCGCCTGCGGATGTGCTGACGGTCGACCTCGAGCTTGGTCTCGCCGGGGCCACGGGTGCCGATCCCCGCGCCGAGGCGGCTCATCGACTCGCCCCAGCCCCGAAGGCGCGGGAGGAGGTAGTTGAGCTGCGCGAGCTCCACCTGCGCCTTGCCCTCGCGCGAGCGTGCGTGCAGCGCGAAGATGTCGAGGATCAGCGCCGTCCGGTCGATCACCTTGACCTTCAGCCGCGACTCGAGCGACCGTAGATGGCCCGGTGTCAGCTCCTGGTCGAAGACGACCAGCTGTGCGCCGGTGCGGTTCACGATGGTCCGGAGCTCCTCGACCTTCCCCTTGCCGATCCACGTCTGGGGGTCGGGCTCGCTCCGGCTCTGGACGATCCGCCCGACCGGCTCGGCGCCTGCGGAGTCGGCGAGCGCCGCGAGCTCGTCGAGGTCCTCCTCGACGATCCCCGGGCCGATCCCGACCAGCACCGCCCGCTCGTGCTGGATCGAGCGCCAGGTGGCCGCGATCGGCGACTCGAGGATCCGGTCCTCGGGCCGAGGGGGTTGCGTGAGGCGCCGGTCGTCCGCCATCTCAGCCCGTCGAGGACCCGAAGTCCCGCAGCAGGTCGTTCAGGCGGACCTTGTCGTCGGTCGCCTCGGTCCGGTAGCCGATGATCAGCCCGCAGGGCAGCGCGAACTGCCCCGCCGGGAACTCACGCGGCCGGCTCCCCGGGATCGACGATCGCCCGGTCGGGCACGCGCCCCCGATGCTCCACCGGCTCGCTCCCGGTGACGTCGAGCACCGGCGTGTTCCCGGTCAGGACCACACCGGCGCCCAGCACGGCCTCCCGGCCGACGCGAACGCCCTCGACCACCACGCAGCGCGAGCCGATGAACGCCCCGTCCTCGATCACGACGGGCGCGGCCTGCAACGGCTCCAGCACGCCGCCGATGCCGACGCCGCCCGCGAGGTGCACGTCGCGCCCGACCTGCGCGCACGAGCCCACGGTGGCCCACGTGTCCACCATCGTGCCGGCGCCGACCCACGCCCCGATGTTCACGTAGGAGGGCATCAGCACGACCCCCGGCTCCAGGTGGGCGCCGTAGCGAACCGTGGCCGGCGGCACGACCCGCACGCCTTCCTCGGCATACCCCTGCTTGAGCGGAACCTTGTCGTGGTACTCGAAGGGCCCGGCCGTGGTGGTCTCGAGCCCACGCACCCGGAAGTACAGGAGCACGGCCTGCTTCGCCCACGCGTTCACGCGCCAGTCGTCGCCGTCGGGCTCGGCCACCCGGAGCTCACCCCGGTCCAGCAGGTCGATCGTCTCCTCGACCGCGACCGCGTCGATCGGCGCGGTCGGGTCGTCGGACAGCCGGGACCAGCTGCCTTCGACGCGTGCGCGGAGCTCCGCGACGTCGGTCACGCGCCGACCTCCGTCAAGATGTCGTCGAGGAGCTGGGCCGCGGCGTGGCATGCTTCGAGCGAGGGCACCATCGCGATCCGCACGTACCCCTCCCCCGCCGCACCGAAGAACGTGCCCGGCGCGACGATGACGCCGGTTCGCTCGAGCAGGTGCAAGGCCCAGTCGTAGGCCGTGAGGCCGGCCGGGACCTTGACCCACAGATAGAACGTCGCCTCGCTCCCCGCGACCTCGATGCCGTGCCGCACGAACAGCTCGAGGAAGACCTCGCGCTTGCGCGCGTAGCGGTGTCGGCTCTCCTCGACGTGCGTCTCGTCGCCCCATGCCGCGATCGAGGCGCGCTGCACGAACTCCTGCGGCGTGACCCCGACGCTCGGCCGCAGCCGCTGCAGGGCGCCGATCACGGCCGGGTCGCCCGCGGCGAACCCGCTGCGGTAGCCGGTCATCGAGGAGCGCTTGCTGAGCGTGTTGAGCACGACCACGTTGCTCGCGCCCCCCACCTGAAGGGCCGAGGGCGGCGGCTCGTCGCCGAACCACAGCTCGCTGTAGGCCTCGTCGGAGGCGAGCAGCACGTCGTGGTCGCGGCAGCGGTTCGCGGCCTCGGCGAGGTGGGCCAGCGGCGCGACGGCGCCGGTCGGGTTGTTCGGGTAGTTGAGCCACAGCAGCGCGGCGCGATCCCACTGTTCGGGGGTGATCGCGTCGAGGTCGGGCAGGAAGCCCCGCTCCTCGGTGAGCGGGAGCAGCAGGACGTCGCCGCCGGCGAACCGGGCGCCGCGCTCGGGGATCGGGTACCCCGGCGTGGTCGCGATCACGAGGTCCCTGCCCGCGGCCGGGTCCAGGACGACCTGCGCCAGGGAGAACACGAGCTCCTTCGAACCCAGCGTCGGCAGGATCTGCCGGTCGGGATCGAGGGTCACCCGGAACCGCCGCTCGACCCACACCTGGATCGCGTGGCGGAGCTCGGGCAGCCCGGCGGCCCGCGGGTAGGAGGAGATCGGCTCGATCGCGTCCTTCAAGGCGTCGCGGACGAGCTCGGGGGTCTCCTCCCGGGGGTCGCCGACGCCGAAGTCGATCAGCGTCTTGCCCGCCCGGACGGCGGCTCGTTTGCGTCGGTCGAGCTCCTCGAACGGATACTCCTGCACGGCGCGCACGCCGGGCGAAAGGTGGGTCACGCGCTCATCCCTCCGGGGCGGCATCCGCGCTCAGGAACGCCACCAGTACCTCGAACGACCGGACGAGCGCCTCCACGGACACCCGCTCGTCCTCGGTGTGAGCGTACCGCGGGTCGCCCGGCCCGCAGTTCACCGCGTCCACGCCCGCCTCGGCGAACTCGGCCACGGGCGTCCACGCTTGCTTCGGACGGACGTCGAGGCCGCCAGCCGCGCGCAGACGCTCGACGAGCGGGTTGCGCACCGGGACGGGACCGGGGCGCGCGTTGCTCAGGACCTCGACCTCGGCGCGATGATGGCCGAGGAGCTCGCGGATGCGCGCCTCGGCCTCGGCGGGCGTGTGGTTGGGCGCGTAGCGGAGGTTCACGGTGGCCACGGCGCGGTCGGGGATCACGTTGGCCGCGACCCCGCCCTCGATCGTCGTCACGTTGACGACCTCTCGGTACGTGAGCCCGTCGATCTCGACGTCGCGGATCGGGAGATCGGCGATCGAGGCGAGCGCGGCGATCGCGCCGTGGATCGCGTTGTCCCCGTGCCACGGGCGCGCGCTGTGCGCGGCGGTGCCCGTCACCGTCACCCGCGCGTTGAGGTTCCCCAGACAGCCGACCTCCAGCGCGTTGTCGGTCGGCTCCATCATCACCGCGAGCGCGGCCTCTCGAAGTTCCGGCCGCCGCTCGAACAGCGGCAGCAGCGCGCTCTCGTCGGTCGAGACCTCCTCGCGCCCGAACCACACGCACCCGACGTCGAGGTCCGAGACGAGCTCGCCGGTCGCCAGCGCGTCCATGACCTCGAGCATCACCGCGAGCGCGCCCTTCATGTCGGAGGCCCCACGCCCCGCGATGTCGCTGCCCTCACGACGCCCCGGCACGTTGCCGGCGATCGGGACGGTGTCGACGTGGCCCGCGAGCAGGACGAGCGGCGTTGCGGGGCGCCGGGCGGCCGGCAGGTAGACCAGGCACGCGTCCTCGTCGTCCGTCACGGTGAACGCGTCGCCCACGGGCGCGTGCGTGCGCAGCCACGCGAGGATCGCGGACTCCTCACGGCTCTCCGAGGCGATGTCCACCAGCGCCATCGTGTGCGCCGCGAGGCGCTCCGCGCGGTCGGTCCTGTCCCTCGACTCGCTCACGCGAGGGCGTCCAGGTCGACGGTGCCGTCGAAGACATGGGCGACGGGACCACCGAGGAGGACCTCGCCGTCGTCGCGGCGCTCGACGTGGAGCGGACCGCCGCGGAACCGCACGGTGACCGTGCTCGGCGCAAGCCTGGCCTCGTGCGCGGCGACCGCGACGGCGCACGCGCCGGTCCCGCACGCGAGGGTCTCACCCACGCCGCGTTCCCAGACCCGGACGTCGATCGCCTCGTCGACGATCCGCGCGAACTCGACGTTCGTGCGTTCGGGGAACAGCTCGTGGTGCTCGAGCGCCGGTCCGAGGTGCTCCACGTGGTAACGCTCCGGGTCCTCCTGGACGAACAGCACGAGGTGCGGGTTGCCCATGTTGACGGCGCTCGCGGTGACGGTGAGCCCGCCCCCGAGGTCGAAGGGCTGCCGCAGGAACGTCTCCCATGCCGGGCCGCGCATCGGGATCGCGGCCCTCGTGAAGTTCGGGGTGCCCATCCCCACCGTGGCGCCGCCCTCGGTGAGCGTGACGTGACGCGGTCCCGCGCTCGTCTCGACGTCGAACCCCTCCAGGTCCGTATGGCCTCGGTCGCGGACGTAGGCGCCGAGGCAGCGCATCCCGTTGCCCGACATCTCGGCGTCGGATCCGTCCGCGTTCGTCAGGCGGAACGTGAACGGGGCCGCGGTTCCGCGAGCGACGCGGATCAGGCCGTCGGCGCCGACGCCGAGCCAGCGGTCGCAGAGCGCCGGCACATCGAGATCCCCGACGGACCCCTCCACCTCGTCCACGATGAGGAAGTCGTTGCCCGAGGCCTGGTACTTCGCGAAGGAGAGCGAGCGGCTCACGCGCCCTCCAGGAAGACGCGGAGCTCGTCGAGGACGTCGGTCGCACCGCCCTCCCCCCCGTCGAACCAGCGGACGCGAGGGTCGCGACGGAACCACGCCTCCTGACGGCGCGCCAGTGCCCTCGTGCGCTTGACGGTCCGCTCCATCGCTTCGTCGAGCGAGAGCCTACCGTCGAGGTGCTGGGTGAGCTCGGCATAGCCGATCGCCTGCGACGACGTCAGCCAGCCCCCGAAACCGCCTGCGACGAGGGCCCTCACCTCCGCGAGCCAGCCGGCCTCGAGCATCGCGCGGACGCGCGCCTCGACGCGGCGCGCGAGCACCGCGCTATCGAGGTGCACGCCCGCGACCTGCACGCGTGAGGGGTCGTACCGCTCCCAGGCGTCGGCGAACGCGCTGAACGGCTCGCCCGTGACGGCCGCGACCTCCAGCGCGCGGATCGTGCGCCGGACGTTGCCCGGTTCGATCTTGGCGGCTGCGACCGGGTCGGACGTGAGGAGCCGCTCGTACAGACGTGCGACGCCGATCGTCATCGCCTCCGATTCGAGCGCTCCTCGCACGTCCGGGTCCTCGGGTGGGAAGGAGAGGTCGTCGACGACCGCCCGGAAGTACAGGCCCGAGCCGCCGACCAGCAACGAACGCGGGACGCGAGCGAGCACGTCGCGGGCGGCCTCCTGGAACCGAGCCACGGTGAAGCGCTCCGAAGGCTCCGCGAGATCGAGGAGATGGTGCGGCACGCGGGTCCGCTGCGCGGCGGTCGGCTTCGCGGTGCCGACGTCCATCCCTCGGTAGACGAGCATCGAGTCCACGCTCACGATCTCGGCCCCGAGCGCCTCCGCGAGCGCGATGCCGGCCTCGGTCTTGCCGCTCGCGGTCGGGCCGACGAGGGCGAGGAGCATCAGCCGGAGAGCGCCGCCGCGGGCTCGGGCGCGGGCACGACCTCACCGAGCAGGTGGTGCGGAGCCGCGTCGGTCACGCGCGCGTGCACGAACGTCCCCGCGGCCAGCGGCTCCGCCAGGTGCACGATCCGGTTCGTCCGCGTCCGGGCCTGCGTGGAGCCGCCCCGCTTGCCGCCGCCTTCGACGAGCACCTCGACCGCCGAGCCGATCTGCGACCGGTTCTTCGCCAGGGTGGTCGCGGACTGAAGGGCGACGAGTCGATCGAAGCGCTCCTGGACGACCTCCTTCGGCACCTGGGCGTCCATCGACGCGGCGCGCGTCCCCGGACGTGGCGAGTACTGGAACATGTAGGCGCTGTCGAACCCGGCGCGCTCGACCACGTCGAGGGTGGCCGCGAAGTCGCCCTCTGTCTCCCCAGGGAACCCCACGATGATGTCGGTCGAGACCGCGATCGCCGGGATCTCGGTGCGGATCCGTTCGAGCCAGTCGAGGTAGCGCGCGCTCCGGTAGGAACGCTGCATCGCCTTGAGCACGCGATCCGAGCCCGATTGCAGGGGGAAGTGGATGTGCTCGCACACCTTCTCGCTCTCGGCCATCGCGTCGATCACGTCGGGGGTGAAGTCGTGCGGGTGCGGCGAGGTGAACCGGATCCGTCGCAGACCGTCCACCGCGTTGACCGCCCGGAGCAGCTCGGCGAACAGGGGCTGCCGCGGCGCGCCGGGCACGGTGATGTCGCGACCGTAGGTGTTCACGTTCTGCCCCAGGAGCGTGATCTCGACCACGCCGCGCGACGCGAGACCCTGGACCTCGGCGAGGACATCACCGATCGCGCGGGAGCGCTGCGCGCCGCGGACGAACGGCACGATGCAGAACGTGCACGCGTTGTCGCAGCCGGTCGCGATCGAGACCCACGCGCGGAAGTCGTCCTCCCGCGCGGCCGGGAGCGCGCTCGGGAACAGGTCCGTGTATTCGCGGATGTCCATCTGAGGACCTTCGCGCTCGGCACGCTCGAGGAGGTCGAGCAGGTGCGGCAGGGCGTGCGTGCCGACCACGACGTCGACCCACGGCGCCTTGCGCTGGATCAGCCCCTGGTCCTTCTGCGCCAGGCATCCGGCGACGACGATCCGCAGGTCCGGGTTGCGCTCCTTTAGCGGCTTGAGGTGCCCGAGGTTGCCGTAGAGCCGGTTGTCGGCGTTCTCGCGGATGGCACAGGTGTTGAGCACGATCACGCGGGCGTCCTCGACGCGGTCGGTCGGCGTCATACCGTCGGCCATCAGGAGCCCGCCGATCCGCTCGGAATCGTGCTCGTTCATCTGGCACCCGAAGGTGCGGATCAGGTACGTCCGTTCCATCGAACGTCCAGGCTACTCGACGTCTCTGCGCGCGGCGTGGCCGTTCGTCCTCCCGCGTGACAGCATGCGTGCGTGGACGCCGCTGAGGAGCTCGCACCCATCCTCACGGCCGTCTCTCCTCACCTCTCCGCTACGGACCGCGCCGCGGAGCCGCATATCCTCGACGTCGGCTGGGACTGCCTCGTCCTGCGGATGGGGAGCACCGTGGCTCGAGTCGCCCGCCACGACCACGGCCGGCGTCGGCAGGAGCTCGAGGTGCTGTTGCTCCCCGCGCTGGCGGGGCGCCTGCCTGCCTCCGTTGCCGGCCCCTTGACCTCCATCGAGCCCGGGCCCGGCCTTCCTTTCGGCGCCGTGACGTACCCCTATATCGCGGGCCGACCGATGGCGCCGGGCGACGAGGAGACCTGGCCCTCGCTCGCGGGCGACCTCGCGCATCTGCTGGCGAGCGTGCACGGCACGCCCGTGGCGCGCGCGACGGCGGCCGGGGTTCCCGTTTGGACGGCCGCAGAGCGGATGCCCGCGCTGGCGACCGAGACGGACGGCGTGCTCGCTGGGGAGCTCTCCCGGGACGAACACGCCGCGTTCGAACGTCGCTGGGCCGACTCCGCGGCGGTGCTCGCGCTTCACCCGCCCGCGTCCGTCCTGTGCCACGGCGACCCCTGGTACGACAACCTCCTGATCGACGAGGCGTCCGGGCGGATCGCCGCGATCCTCGACTTCGGGCACGCGGTGATCGCCGATGGCGCTTTGGACCTCGCGGCCGTGTTCCACATGGGCGGAGGCTTCGGCGACGCGGTCGTCCACGGGTACCAGGACCGTCGAGGACGCGACCCGTCGCTCGCGGCGCGGGTCGACGCGCACCGCTTGATCCGCGAGGTCGCCGGACTCGCCGACGCCCTCGCGACCGGCCCCGACGAGGTCCCCGACCAGATCGCGAAGATCAGGGCGCTGCTGCCCGGGGCCGACCCTCAGTCCTCCTCGGGGGCGGCGCCGGCGTAGATCGGCTTCGCCACGACCGTCACCCCGCCTACCTCGCGTACTCGGTGGCGCGGGTCTCGCGCACCACCGTGATCCGGATCTGCCCCGGGTACTGGAGCTCCTCCTCGACCTGCTTCGCGATGTCGCGCGCGATCACCTGGGCGGCGAGGTCGTCGACGGCCTCGGGCTGCACGAGCACGCGGACCTCGCGGCCGGCCTGCATCGCGTAGACCTTCTCTACGCCGGGGAAGGACGTGCAGATCTCCTCGAGGCGCTCCAGACGCTTCACGTAGGTCTCCAGCGACTCGCGCCGAGCACCCGGGCGACCGCCGCTGATCGAGTCCGCGATCTGGGCGAGCACCGCGTGGATCGTGCGTTGCTCCACCTCGCCGTGGTGGGACTCGATGCAGTGCACGATCTCGGGGTCCTCCTTCATCCGTCGCGCGATCTCGGCGCCGATGATCGCGTGGGAGCCCTCGACCTCGTGGGTCACGGCTTTGCCGATGTCGTGCAGGAAGGCGCCGCGCTTGGCGATCGTCGGGTCAACGCCCAGCTCGGCGGCGAGCGACGACGCGATGTGCGCGGACTCCACGAGGTGCTTCAGCACGTTCTGCCCGTAGGAGGTCCGGTACTGCAGGCGTCCGAGGAGCTTGACCATCTCGGGGCGGATGTCCGTGATCCCGACCTCCGCGACCGCGTCCTCGCCGGCGCGGCGGATCCGTTCGTCGATCTCGGCGAGCGAGCGCTCGTGCACCTCCTCGATCCGCGCCGGGTGGATCCGCCCGTCCTGCACGAGCTTCTCGAGGGTGAGTCGGGCAGCCTCGCGCCTAACCGGGTCGAACGAGGACAGCACCACGGCCTCGGGCGTGTCGTCGATGATCAGGTTGACACCGGTCGTCGCCTCGAACGCCCGGATGTTCCGGCCCTCGCGACCGATGATCCGACCCTTCATGTCCTCGCTCGGGAGGTTGAAGACGCTCACCGTGGACTCGGCGGTCTGCTCCGAGGAGACCCGCTGGATCGCGATCGTCGACGATCTTGCGGGCCCGCTCCTCCCCCTCCTCGCGGGCGCGCTGCTCGATCTCGCGGACCTGGGCCATCGCCGAGCGCTTCGCGTCGTCGACGACCTCGCCGACCAGCTGCTCCCGCGCCTCTCCCGACGTCATGCCGGCGACCCGCTCGAGCTGGGCGCGGTGTTGCTCGGCGGCCTTCTCGAGCCTGGCCCGAACGTCGGCCAGCTTGTGGTCCCGCTCCTCGAGTTCGGCCGCACGCACGTCCAGCTTCTGCGTGCGGCTGCTGATCTCGTCCTCGGCCTGCTGGATCCGTCGCTCCAGACGCGCGATCTCTTCGCGCCGGGAGCGCACGTCCTCCTCGGCTTCCTTGCGGATCTGCGCCGACTCGGCCTTGGCCTCTTCGAGCGATCTGCGGAGGGTCTGCGCCGCCTCCTGGTCGGCCTGCACGACCTTCTGGTCGGCCTGAACGAGCTTCTGCTGCGCCTGTGCCTCGACGGTCCGAGCGCTGGACTGCGCCACGTTCGCGCGGATCAGGAACCCGGCCGCCGCGCCCACGATGAGGGCGACGAAACCGACGATGACATCGGTCATCGGTTCCTCCCTGTCGTCGTCAGGGAGAGGACCGCCTCAGGGTCTGCGTGCCGCTACGGCAAGGGGGTGAGCGCGCGCCGGGGGGCGCGATCGCCTAGGGGCGTCCGTGCTCCTCGGCGTCGGCGGGGCTTCGATCGGATCGATGGTCGCTCACGGTGTCTGGGTGCCGTTCCGGGACGTAGGTGTCCGTCGGGTTGCCTCTCGATGGTTGGTGGATGTACGTGGCCGACACGATACGGCCGCCCACCCGCAGAGACAAGACTCAGTCTTCCAACCCTTCCACCGCAAGGGCTCTGCGAGCCGCCGCCCGAGCGATAGCGGGCGGGTAGCCACGTCGGGCCAGGTAGCCGGCCAGGCGCTGGAACGCCTTGTCCGGTGGGAGCCCGCCGAGCCTCGTGACCCGCTGAGAAGCCAGGTCGTCGGCCCGCTGCTGCTCGTCGCCGGCGAGGTCGTCCAGCACGGCGCGGGCGGTCGCGGGGTCGACCCCCGCGACCGCGAGCTTGCCCGCCACGACGCGTCTCGACTCCTTGCGCCCACCGAAACCGTGCTCGGCGACCGCGCGGGAGAAGGCCTCGTCGTCGATCAGTCCCACCGCTTCGAGCCGCGTGAGCTCGTCGGACACCTCGGAGTACTCGAAGCCCGCCTGGAGGAGCCGCCGCTCGAGCTCCCGACGGCTGCGCTGCCGCACGGCCAGGAGCCCGAGCGCGCGCTCGTGACAGTCCTTCCGCTTCCCGCCCTCCGCGGGCACGGGTCAGTCCTTCGGCGCCTTGGCGGCCTTGACCGTCTCCGGCGGCGCCTCGTCGAGGACGAGGTCGGGCACGATCTCGATCGGCTGGTCGTCGGTCTCGGAGAACCCGTTGAGGCCGACCGCGTCGCGGATCCGCTTCTCGATCTCGTCGCGGACCTCGATGTGCTCGGCGAGGAACGCCCGCGCGTTCTCGCGGCCCTGACCGAGCTGCTCGCCCTCGTAGGTGAACCAGGCGCCCGACTTCTTGATCATCTCGAGGTCGACGCCCACGTCGAGCAGCGAGCCCTCTTTCGAGATGCCCTTGCCGTACATGATGTCGAACTCGCACTGGCGGAACGGAGGCGCCACCTTGTTCTTCACGACCTTCACGCGCGTGCGCGAGCCGACGACCTCCTGACCGTCCTTGAGGTTCTCGATCTTGCGCACGTCGAGCCGGACCGACGAGTAGAACTTGAGCGCCCGCCCGCCCGGCGTGGTCTCCGGGTTGCCGAACATCACGCCGATCTTCTCCCGCAGCTGGTTGATGAAGATGGCCGAGGTGTCGAACTTGCTGAGCGTGCCGGCGAGCTTGCGCATCGCCTGGGACATCAGGCGTGCCTGCAAGCCGACGTGGGTGTCGCCCATCTCGCCCTCGATCTCGGCGCGCGGCACCAGCGCGGCGACCGAGTCGATCACGACGATCGACAACGCGCCCGAGCGGACGAGCATGTCGGCGATCTCGAGCGCCTGCTCGCCGGAGTCGGGCTGGGAGACCAGCAGCTCGTCGATGTTCACCCCGAGCGCCCGCGCGTAGGTGGGGTCGAGCGCGTGCTCGGCGTCGATGAACGCCGCGATCCCGCCCTGACGCTGCGCCTCCGCGATCATGTGCAGGCAGACGGTGGTCTTGCCCGACCCCTCGGGCCCGAAGACCTCGACGATCCGTCCGCGTGGGATGCCGCCGATGCCGAGCGCGATGTCGAGCGCCAGCGCCCCCGTGGGGATCGTCACGATGCCCTCGCCCATCGGGTGCTCGCCCAGCTTCATGACGGCGCCCTTGCCGTGCTGTTTCTCGATCTGCTGGAGCGTGACCTCCAGCATCTTGTCGCGGTCCAACCGGTCCTCCTTCCGATCCCGGCCCACCCCGGAGGAGGGCCGGGCGAGCGCACCTGTCTGCGAGAGCACGCTACCCGCGAGGTCTGACATAACTTACACCCCTGTCATTCGGCGGACGAACGCGAGAAGGCTACTCGAACAGATGTTCGAACGCAAGCAGGCGGGATCGCGGCGGCTCAGCCCGCGTGGTGCGGGTGGTGCATGTCGTCGACGTGCGCGGCCGGGACGGGTTCCGGTCCAAGCTCGCCGTGGGCGACGTGCTTGACCGCCTTCACGATGCCGTCGTAGCCGGTGCAGCGGCAGAGGTTGCCGGACAGGCCGATCCGGATCTCCTCGTCGGTCGGATCGGGGTTCGCGGCGAGGAGCGCCGTGGCGGAGACGAGCATCCCGGGCGTGCAGAAGCCGCACTGGACGCCGAAGGACTCGAGGAACGCGCGCTGCAGCGGCGCGAGGTGCTCGTCGCTCGGCGAGACCCTCGACGGTGGTGACCTGCTTGCCGACGGCCTGCAGCGCCAGGTACGAGCAGGAGTTCACCGGGCGGCCGTCGAGCAGCATCATGCAGGCGCCGCACTCGGAGTCGTCGCAGCCCTCCTTCGCGCCGGTGAGGCCGACCACGTCGCGGACGGCCTTCAGCAGGCTGAGGTGCGGGTCGAGCTCGACGGGGTAGTCGGTGCCGTTGACGGTGAGCGTGGCGTCGACCTTCATCTGTTCTCCTCAGGCGCCGTAGAGGGCTTGGCTCGCGGGGACGGGGACCTGCTCGCCGCGGGCGCGTGCGAGCGCGCCGGCGATCGCGCGGCGCGCGATCACCTCGGCCATCGCCGAGCGGTACTCGGCGGAGCCGCGGACGTCGGTGATCGGGGCAGAGCCTGCGGCCGTGGCGGCCGCGGCCGCGGCGACGGCGGCCGTACCGCCGTCGGTCCCGACGAGCGCCTGCTCGGCGTCCCCGACTCGATGGATCGTCGGCGCGAGTGCCGTGATCGCGACCCGGGCGTCGGCGACCGACCCGCCGTCGAGCGTGACCACGGCGGTCACCCCGACCACCGCGATCTCCATGTGCCGGCGGTACTCGAGCCGCACGTACGCCGAGCCCGTGCCGGTCGCGGGGCCCGGCAGGTCGACGCTGACGAGCAGCTCGCCGGGCTCGGCGCTCGTCGAGGCCGGGCCGGTCCACAGGTCGGCGAGCGACACCGAGCGCATCCCGGCCGACGACGCGAGCGTGACCGTGCCGCCGAAGCACAGCAGCGGGCCGCCGGTGTCCATCGCCGGGGAGGCGTTCATCACGTTGCCGCCGATCGTCCCGTTCGCGCGGGTGGCGTGCGAGCCGACGATCGCCGAGGCGTCGGCGAGCGCGGTGTACCGCTGGCGAACCACCTCGCTCGCGACGATCTCGGCGTGGGTCGTGAGGGCGCCGAGGCGCAGGCCGTCGCCGGTCTCCTCCAGCCCGCGGAGCGCCTCGATCCGGTCGATCGCCACGATCGCCTCGGGCAGCGGGGCCTTGCCCTGGCGCGCGCCCACGACCAGGTCGGTGCCGCCGGCGACGGGGCGCGCGCCGGACGCGATCGCCGCGCAGCGCCTCCTCGACCGTGGCGGCCGAGGTGAACGACCGCGTCACGCCTGCACCTCCCGGCTCGCGGCCCAGACCCGCTCGGGGGTCATCGGGAGCTGCCGGACCTGCGTGCCCAGCACCTTCGTGATCGCGTTCGCGATCGCGCCGGCGGTCGGGACCTGCGGGGGCTCCCCCACGCCCTTGGAGCCGCGAGGCCCGGCGCCCTTGGCGGGGATCTGGATCCAGTCGACCTGGATCTCGGGCGCGTCCGAGCAGGTGACCAGCTTGTAGTCGAGCAGCGCGGGGTTGCGCTGGCGACCCTGGTCGTCGAGCTGGGTGCCCTCGGAGAGCGCCAGGCCGACGCCCATCACGACGCCGCCGTAGACCTGCCCGTCGGCGCCGGGACGGTTGAGGATCACCCCCGAGTCGTGCGCGGCGGCGATCTTGAGGACGCGGACCACGCCGGTGGCCCGGTCGACCTTCACGTGGGCGGCGTGGGTGATCAGCTGGGGCGCGAGGAACGTCTCGTTGCCGATGCGCCCGACGCACCCGCCCGTGTCGCCGGTCGGGACGTCGGGGACATCGCCCGCGCCGCGGCCTGCGATCGTCTGCCCGCCCGCGATCTCGGCGATCGAGAGGGAGCGCTCGGGCGAGCCCTTCACCCGGACCGAGCCCTCGACGAGCTCCAGGTCCTCGCGGTCGACCTCGAGCTGGGCCGCCGCGGCGTCGAGCAGCTGCGCGCGGACGTCGGCCGCGGCATCGAGCACGGCTCGCCCGCTGTTGAACGTGGTCTGCGAGCCGCAGGAGCCCATGTCCCACGGCGCCGCGTCGGTGTCCTGGTACAGGATCGAGAAGTCCTCGGGGCGCATCCCGAGCTCCTCGGCGACGAACGTCGGCATAGCCATCACCGCGCCGGTGCCGTTCTCCTGGGCGCCGGTGATGATCGTGCCCGAGCCGTCGCCGTTCAGCTGGATGTACGCGCCCGAGGGGGCAGGCATGCAGGGCCACCACCCGACCGCGACCCCGATCGCCTCGTCGTCGGGGAGATCGCGACCGTACCCGATCAGCTCGGTGGCGCGCTCGAGCGTCTGCTTCACGCCGAGCTCGTCGAAGACCTGGCGGGTCGGCCCCTCGGCGCCCTCCTCGATCAGCGTGCGCCGGCGCAGCTCGACCGGGTCCATCCCGATCGCGCGCGCGACCTCGTCCATGTGCTGCTCGAGGCCCCAGCACACCTGCGGGGCGGTCGGCGCCCGCACCGACCCGGAAGGTTGGTTGTTCGTGTAGTTCAGGTGCGCCTGGACCGCGATGTGGTCGATCCGGTACGGGCCGCAGGCGTGCATCGCGGCCATCTGGCCGAGGAACCCGCCCTCGCCGCAATACGCGCCCTTGTCGAGGATCAGCGTCGCCTTGCGCGCCACCAGGCGGCCGTCGCGGGTCACGCCCGTCTCGAACTCCATCACGATGCCCTCGCGGCGCTGCTGGATCGCGACGAACTCCTCGCGCCGGCTGAACACGAGCTTCACCGGACGCTTCGCGGCCCGGGCGATCGCGGCGACCTGCCCCTCGAAGTGCATGTCGCATTTCGCGCCGAACCCGCCGCCGAGCAGCGGCACCACGATCCGGACGTTGGCCTCGGGGATCTGCAGCGTGTGCGCGACCCCGGCGCGCGCCGCGTACGGAACCTGCGTCGAGGACCAGATCGTGACCTTGTCGCCCTGCCACTGCGCGACCACCGCGCGAGGCTCGATCGGCACGCCCTGCGACGCGTCGGAGACGTAGCGACCCTTCACGACGACCTCGGCGCCGGCCATCGCGGCGTCGGCGTCGCCCTTCACGATCGTGTGGTAGGCCATCGTGTTGCCGTTCGACAGGATGTTCTCGTCGCGCTCGTAGGACGCGTAGTCGGGGTGGATCAGCGGCGCGCCGGGCTCCATCGCGGCCACGAAGTCGCTGATCGCCGGCAGCGGCTCGTACTCGACCTCGATCAGCCGCGCCGCCTCGGCGGCGATCTCCTCGGTGAGGGCGGCCACCCCGGCGACGATCTCGCCCTCGAACCGCACCGCGTCCTTCGCGAACAGGTAGCGGTCCTGGACGAACCCGCCGAACTTCACGTCGGGCAGGTCGGTCTGGGTGACGACGGCGACGACACCCGGCAGGGCCTTCGCCTTCGCGGTGTCGACCTTCAGGATCTTCGCGTGCGGGTGGTCGGCGTAGCGGAACTTCGCGTACGCCATCCCGGTCATCGTGAGATCGGCGGTGTACCGGCCGGTCCCCGTGACCTTCTCCCGTCCGTCGGAACGCACGTAGGTGGATCCGCGCTCGGTGACGGTCGAACTCATACGCTCCTCCTCTCGCCGACGGCCGCTGGCGACGGGCGCGACCGACTGGGCGCAGATGGTAGCGGCTGTACGGCGGCAGCGTTCAGCCCGCTCCGCCGAGCGAGAACCTCGCCAGCGGCTCGTAGCGGGGCGCCGGACGTCGCAGGTGGCTGCGGAACAGCGTGATCGCCTCGACCCGGAACGCGACCGGCTCCAGCGGTACGCCCCGGAAGTCCTCCGGCAGGGCGAGCGGCGGGTCGCTCCTCGCCACCGTCACGTGGGGCGCGAACGCCCGCGTCTCGGGCGCGAACTCCCGGGCCAGCGCCACGTCGAGCGCCGCGACGATCTCGGTCATCCGACCCGCGTCGTCCTCGAGGCCGGCCCAGAGCACGCGCGCCTTGCCCCGTTCGGGGAACGCGCCGAGCGCGGTGAGGCGGGTCTCGAACGGACCGCACGTCGCGGCGGCCTCGCCCACCCGCTCCTGGACCCAGGTGCGCAGCCGCGGCCATGTCTGCCCGAGGAACTTGAGCGTGACGTGCCAGTTCTCCTGGGGGGCCCACCGCGCCTGGGGGAACCGTCCGCGCCACGGCGCGACGGCGGCCTCGACCGCTGCTCGCGCTTCCAGCGGCAGCTCCACCGCGACGAACAGCCGCAGGGCCCTGGCCTCGGGGCGGGCCGACCGGTCGCGCGCCATGACCTCAGATCGCCGTGTCGGAGACCGGCAGCGACGAGCCGTCGAGGTACCTGCGGACGAGGTCGAGCCCCGCCTGCGCGGACCAGCCCCGGATCCGCTCGCGATCCCCGGAGAGCCGGATCCCTCGCGCGTGGACCACCTCGCCGGCGTCCAGCCCGATCCAGACGGTCCCGGGCTCCGCTCCCGCGTGAGGCTCGGGACCCGCCGCCCCGGTGAACGAGACGGCAACGTCGGCTCCGAACAGGCGTCGCGCCCCGGCCGCCAGCTCGCGTGCACACGCCTCGCTCACGACGCCGGGGCCCTCGATCGTCTCCCGCGACACGCCGAGCACCCGCTGCTTCTCCTCGGCCGTGTAGACGACCGCCGAACCCAGGAACGACGCCGACGCGCCGGGCGGACGGGTGAGCCGGGCCGCGACCCCGCCGCCCGTCAGCGACTCGGCGCACGCGAGCCTCAAGCCCCGCTCGCCGAGCAACCGGAGCACGACCTCCTCGAGCGTCTCGTCCTCGCTCGAGAACACGACGTCGCCGAGTCGGCCGCGGACCTCCTCCACGAGCGGCCCCAGCAGGCGGCCGGCCTCCTGCACGGTCGCGGCCTTGGCGGTGAGCCGAACCTTCACCTCGCCGATCGACGCGAGGTAGGCGACGCTCGGGTTCGCCGACGCCTCGAACAGATCGTGCAGCACCTCGGCCACGGCGGACTCCCCCATCCCCGTGAGCCGGAGCACGCGCGACACGATGACGGCGCCCGAGCGCCCACGGAGCTCCGGCAGGACCGCTCGCTCGAGCATCGCGGCCATCTCGCCGGGGACGCCGGGGACGGCGTAGACGGTGGCGCCGGTCGGCAGCTCGGCGATCAGACCGGGCGCGCTCCCCCGGTCGTTCTCGATCGTTCGCGCCCCCTTCGGGACGTCGGCCTGCCGCAGGTTGTTCTCCGGCATCGGCCCGCTCGAGAACCCGGCGAACCGCTCCCGCAGCCACGACTCGAGCTCCGGACGGCGCTCGAGCGCGGCGTCCATCACGAGCGCCAGCGCGTCGCGCGTGAGGTCGTCCTCGGTGGGTCCGAGCCCGCCCGTCACGACCACGACGTCGGCACGCGTGGCCGCCAGGCGAAGCGCGTCGGCGATCCGGGGCAGGTTGTCGCCGACCACCGAGTGATGCAGCACGTCGACGCCCGCGCCGGCCAGCCGCTCGGAGATCCAGCGTGCGTTCGTGTTGTCGATCTGTCCGAGCAGGAGCTCGGTCCCGACCGCGACCACCTCCGCCCTCACGGCCCGCTCCGTCATCCGCTCGGCGAGGCCGTCACGCTCGGCGAGGCCGGCGGGCGAGGGTGCCGGAAGGTCTTGGTCCACGGCTCGCCGACCGGACCGGGCGCTCCCCGGTCGACCCCGTTCACGTTGACGTCGACGGCGCCGCCGTCGCTCGCGGTGACGCGCAACGTCTCCGACGCCTGGAACGTCGCGATCGCCCCCGTCCGCAGATGCACCGGGTCGATCGGCTCGCCGTCGGCGATCGCCGAGACGTCGACCTCCCCCGTCGCCGTGAGCACCACGTCGATCGTGGCCGGGGCGGTCGTCGTGAGCGGCTCGAACGACGGCGTGGGCGTTGCGGTGGCGATCACCTCGGTGACCGGGGTCGAGCGGCTCGACACGAGCCCCACCGCCACGAGGGAGATGAGCACGACCGCCGCCGCGATCAGCAGGAACCGTTGCGAGTCCCGCACGCGGGTGGCGGCGATCGCCCGCTCCACCCGGCCGAGCTTCGAGGGCGGGACCGGGGGCTCGGGGTCCTCCGCATGCCGCGCGTAGGCCGCCGAGACCTTCTCGGCGTTCAGGCCCAGGTACTCGGCATAGGTGCGGAGCGTCGCCCGGACGTACACCTCGCCCCCGAGCACGTCGAAGTCCTCGTCCTCGAGCGCCTGGAGCTGCTCGGGACGGAGCTTCGTGTCGCGGGCGGCCTCGTCCAGCGTGGTGCCGCGGATCGCGCGTGCGCGCCGGAGCGCGGCGCCGACCCCGATCGCCGTCGGGCGCAACCTGTTCGCGGCCATGCGTCCCGCTGATGGTAACCCATCGGGTCACAGGGCCTCTGACCTGCGGGTTTGTCTTCGCCTCGACCCCGATGCATGCGACATGCAGAGGCTCGGAGTAGAGGCTACCCCTGGTAGGGCCAGTCGTTCGGGTAGATCCCGCCCGAAACTTGGCAAAGCACGGCCGCGCGCTCCCTCATGGTCTGGAGCTCCGAGGCCACGGCCGGATCGCCCGGGTCCGTCACGGCGAGGTTGTCCATCTCCCAGGGATCGCTCGTCTCGTCGTAGAGCCCCTCCCACACCGGCTCCCGTACCGTTTGTAGCGCACGTACATGCAGTCTAGGGAGCGGACGCCGCAGAAGGTCGGGGGTTGTCCGGCCAAACCCCCGTTCCAGTGCTCGAGGACGAAGTCCTGTCGGGCAGATGTCAACATGTCCAGCCCCTCGAGCGTATGGCCGGACGTCACTCCCGCGAGCCCTTCAAGGGTCGGCGCTACGTCGACGTTCAAGACGATGCGACCGTCGCAGCTCGTCGTGAAGCTATCCATCGCCGGGCACGGGTCGGTGCCGCCGGACAACGGCGTTTGCAGGGCCTTACCCACGACGAACATCGGGATGCGGAGGCTAGGCCCGTAGGGAACCTGCTTGCCTGACCAGGAGTGCTGGCCCCACATGAAGCCATTGTCGGTCATGAACAGGACGATCGTGTTGGCAGGTAGAGCTTTCCACAGCTGCCCGACCGCCCTGTCAACGCCGAAGGCCGCGTTCAACTGTGCACGGTGCAACGCGTTCGTGAGCTTGGCTCGGCGGGACGACCACGGGCGGTTCGTTAGGTAGGCGGGCGCGCCAGCCTCGACCGTGCCGTACGAGGGCGGCCGAACGTAGCCCTGAATGTCGAATCGTCCGCGATCGCGCGGGTCGGGTGTCGCCGGACTGTGAGGCGCCGTGGGAGCGAAGTACAGGAAGAACGGCTTGGTGGCGCTGGGACGATCGATGAAGTGGATCGCCCGGCGCGTGAGGACGCGCGTGATGTAGTCGCGCGGCGCCGTCCCGAACAGTTGCGACTCCCTCCCGTTCACCGCTGCGCGGTAGTCGTAATAGACGGCCGAATGGACCGCGAACCACGTGTCCCAACCGGGGGGTACGTACGAGAAGTAGCTCGGGGAGCTCCGGATGGTCCGGGGTATGGGGATACCCGTTGAGGTACTTCCCAATGAGCGCCGTCCGATACCCCGCGGTGTGCATGTCGACAGCCATGGTTGTGTGGTCGTTCACGACGCTTGCGCTGCGCCCCTCGGGAGGGCGCGTGAACGACAGGAACCCGCCCCATTGACTCTCATTCCCGCCGAACACGCCGGTGGTATGGGAGTAGTCCCCCGTCAGCGTGGACGCTCTGCTCGGACAGCAGAGCGAGTTTGGGACGAACGCGTTCGTGTAGGTGATGGACGGATTGTTCGACAGGATCCGGGTTAACTGTGGCATGTACTGCGACGTCACGCTGTCCCAGCGCTGGTCGTCGGTCATCACGATGACGACGTTCGGGCCTGTACCAGCGCTGTCGCCACCCTAGACGAGCCCCAAGAGCTAACGCTCATGACGGTCGCGCACAGGACTGTCAAGACCGACCACGCTGCCACCCGTCGCACGCGCCCTTCATAGCACAGCGCTACCCGATCACCGAGTAAGGGCGGCGGCGAGGCTCGGGTCTGCCTCCTGAGCCGGCGCTACGCTCCTCCGCGTGGCGTCGTTCCCGGACATGCTCGCGGAGGATCGGCAGCGGGCCGGGTTCACCGTCGCTCAGGTCGCGTGGCGCATCGGCGTCAGTCCGGCCGTCTACCGGGATCTCGAGGTCGGTACGCGCTCGCCGACGTTCGACACCTGGGACCGGAGATCCGCAAGCTCTACGGATGGCCGCAGACGTTCGTGGCCTGACGGGAGAGGAGGGAGGACGTGAACGTTCTCGACCTGACGACGCTCGACTGGACGCCGGTCACGTGGGACGACGGCCGAGGTGCGGCTGCTGCATCGGTCGCCTTCGGTGACGGGGAGGCCCATGTGCGGGTCCTCCGACTCGATCCAGACGGCGAGATCGGGCCACACGAGACCGGGCTCGGCCAGCTCTTCGTGCCGGTTCATGGTTCAGGATGGGTCCGTCTGGGCGACGACGAAGCGCAGGTGCGCGTTGGGGAAGCCGTCTACTTCCCGAGTGGCGTCGTTCACGCCAAGGGCAGCCATACCGGGATGATGGCGCTGGTCATCCAGGTGAAGGACCTCGAGTGCGGCGGAGAGGTGCAGCGGGTTGGACCCCCATAACTTCCTTCGCTCCGTGCTGGCGGACCTGCGGCCGAAGTCCCGCGACCTGCTGCGTGTCGGAAGAAGACGCACGAAGGCCCCCGGACGAACCGGAGGCCAACGGTGCCACGCGCGACCGGTTTGTGACGGGGGCGACCCGTACGGTGCGGCGTGCGTCCTCATCCCCGGAATGCCCTCCGATTAGACCTCGGACACGACGTTCATCGCCATCCTGCATCGGCGCTAGGCTCGACCGGTGACGGAGTTCTCGACCTGCTCGAGCACGACCGGCCCGCTGCCGGGGTTCACCGTCGCTCAGGTCGCGTGGCGGATCGGTGTCATCCCGGCCGTCTACCGCGAGCTCGAGGCCGGCACCGTGAAGGAGGCACTATGAAGTGGGTCACTCGCGCGAACGCCAACGTCGATCGGATCGCCTGTCCCTGGCTGATCAAGCGGTTCATCGACCCGGACGCGGAGTTCCTCTTCGCGCCTCGCGATGAGGTGCTGGAGGTGGCAGCTCGAGACTCGGCTCATTCCTACGATGCGCCCGGAGCCGAATACACCCACCGCGATGGCAAGTGTTCCTTCGACGTGCTCGTTGAGGAGTTCAACCTAACGAAGGATCCTGGTCTCGTGCGCCTGGCCCAGATCGTGCACGCAGCCGACGTCTCAGAAGACATCGACACCTCCCCTGAAGGCCGAGGGCTCTCCGCGATCGCGCACGGGTTCTCGCTGCTGCACGGGACCGAGGACCACAAGAAGATCGAGTTGGAGACGCCGATGTACGACGCACTCTACGCCTGGTGCCAGAGCGAGGTCGGACACGGTTGACGGACGCTTCGCGAGCGCACCCTCTCGCTGCGAGTGCCCCTGATCGGCGACCAAGCCGACAACGACGCCGCGTCCTACCGGCTGCGCCGCTTCCGGCATGAGGCCGGCGACGAGCTCGGGGACATGATCGACCTCTGCACGCCGTACCCGGAGGCCCGCCGCACGATCGTCAGGTTCCTGGCCGAGGTGGACGCGGCGGGTAGGCGCGTGCTTCCGCGCTCAACGCCTCCAGAACCGCCACCACGGCCGTTTCGGGGCGGTGCGGTCGCCTACATGAGCGTGGTGTAGCTCCCGCTGGATCTCAGCTTCCTCGCGCTGACGTTCCAAGTTCTGCTCGACCGCGAACTCCGGTGCGAGATTCGGGTCCTGCCCGCCCGTCCCCGTCATCAGGGGACCTGGGATCTTCGACATCTGCACCACCATCCGATCTACCCCAAGACGCTAGGTGCGCTCGAATGTCGCGTCAGAGGCCAAGGGCCCTGTGCGAACGTGACCGGCACGCTGTACCCGGAGGCGCGTGGCATGTCCGGCTGCATCCAGACAGGAGTCGAGGCTGCCTCCCGCTGCACAGCCTGCGCGTAGGTCGAACCCTTCGGAATGTCGAGATTGCTGCAAAGGGCCGACGGCATGATGTCCGTGCAGTCCCACAGATGCCCGAAGAGCCAGGGGATCGGACGCTCCTCGCCGTCCAAGAAGAAGTCGGCGGGAATCACGTGTTCGTCCTTCCCCGCGCGGACCCAATCGGCGAACGCTTCCCGGAGGTGTCCGGATGCGTGCATACCAACCTCCTCCCGGCGCCACTGACGCCATCAAGGAGGGAGGTTCGGCCCTCGGACGGGCTGCTGTCTCCCTCAGACCGCCGGCAAGCCTTGCGGCGTCCCGGTCGATCTCCATGCCTTACCGCGTCCCGCTCCGCGAGGCGCGGGGGAAGAAATCCGAGTACCCGCAGACTAGCACCGGCTCCGGGTCGAAGGTCTGGGAAGGAAGAGACACGTTCGCCCTGGCTGGACCGCCTCACCCGCGGAGCAGCGTCCTGCTCAGCGCGCGTCGGCGGCCGTAGTGGATCGAGTCCGACACTCGCGAGGATCAGGCCGGGACGCGCAGATGGGGATGCGCCTGGCGGTGGCCCTTTGGGCTTTCCGCGAAGCGTGCCGCCGAGTCCCGGGAGCACTGCCGGGCGCACCCATCACCAGCGTACTCCGAGTCGCGTGAAGGAGGGCGGTCGAGATCTACTGACGCCAGGCGGTCAACCGGGCATCTGGGGTGGCGGAGGGGGAGGCGCGCTGCCGGATGTGGTCGGGGCCGGTGTCTTCGGTCCGACTATCGAGGCGATGATGATGCCGATCAACGGGAGGAGGAAGCCGAGCAACCCCCATAGGAACCTTTCCTGGCCGGAAACCCACCCCTTGCTCGCCGCGATCGCGCTCGTCGCTACGCCGCACAGGATGGGAATCGCGAGGAAGAAGATCACGGCCAACCATTCAGGACCCACTTCACCACCGCCTCAGCAGCAACCTAGCCGTTCCCCGAACGCGGTCATAGGGGGTGCGCCGGAAAGTCGCGAATGAGGACTCGTCCACGGACAGGCGCCCTCGATGCGACGCACGAGCCAGTGCCGGAAGTCATCCACACTGGAGCAAGCTATCGGCCGAGGGTGAAACGAGGTACAGCGGCGCAGGCAAGGAGGAGGGATTCATGGACTGTCCGATCTGTGGCAACACGGTTGCTAAGCAGGACCTCGACCTGATCCAGGATTACCGGAGCGCGATCGCACGCTCCCAGGCCGCGGACGCGATCCACGCGTCCCTCCGAGATGCCACCGAGGCTCTCTCGATCGCGCTCAACTTCGGGGCGGATTCCCGGACCGTCCAGGACAAGATCCGGAAGACCCTGTTCAAGCTGCGGCAAGCCCTGGACGCGTTCGAGCCCTCCGCAAACTGAGACCGCGTTTCGAGCGGCTCGGGCCCCGGAAGCGGGTCGTCTCTCAACGCGTCAGGATCATCGAGGCCGAGCGGCGCAACAGCGGGTGAGCATCGGAGGTCCGGGCCGCCGATGCAGTGAAAATGCAGCGGAACACTTCGTCTAACCCCGTAACACCCCGGCATAGACCGACACCCCAAACACGGTCTGAGCAGCGGAAACGTCCGAACGCCGAGGTCAGGAGATCGGCCCCGTTATCGGTCCCGCTGATGGTAACCGGCCCACCGCCGCTAGACTCCCGCCCATGCGGAGCGACGTGCTCACGATCGTGGTCGAGATCCCCAAGGGGTCGCGCAACAAGTACGAGATGGACCACGAGACCGAGGAGATCTACCTGGACCGGATGCTCTTCACGTCGATGCAGTACCCGGCCGACTACGGGTTCATCGAGGGCACGCTCGGCGGCGACGGTGACCCCCTGGACGCGCTCGTGTTCGTGGGCGAGCCGACGTTCCCGGGCTGCCGGATCCGCGCCCGGGCGATCGGGCTGTTCCGGATGGTCGACGAGAAGGGCGAGGACGAGAAGATCCTCTGCGTCCCTCTGCGCGACCCGATGTGGTCCCACGTCGGGGACCTCGGTGGCTTGCAGCTCAACCTGCTCAACGAGATCGAGCACTTCTTCCAGGTCTACAAGGACCTCGAGGGCCACAAGGTCTCGACCGAAGGCTTCGAGGATCGCCTGTCGGCCGAGGCCGTGATCAGGGACGCGTTCGACCGAGCAGCGGGCGTGCACCACAACGACTGACCGGTCCGCAGCTCCGCGGCGAGCTGCCGCGTGGCATACTCGAAGCCTGGTTCGTGTCCTGGCGATGGAGCTCGCCGAACGCCCCCGAGGCTGATGGCTCCTACTCGAGCGGTAGGAGCGAGCATGGACCCAGGACCCACCGACTTCCGAGACCCGCTGGCAGACGCCCTGTGGGTCGCGCAGGACGCCGTCGCGGGCGTGGACGGGGAGGCCGCCCTCCGGATCGAGGAGATCCGCCGCAAGAGCGCCGAGCGCCGGTTCGACGTCGGGGTGCTCGGCGAGCACAAGCGCGGCAAGAGCACCTTCATCAACGCCCTGCTGGCAACCCCCGTGGTGCCGGCGGGGTCGTGCCGGTCACGTCGGTGGTGACGGAGATCGCGCACGCGGAGCGCATCGGACTGTCCGTCGCGCTCCCCGACGGCCGCCTCGACACGCCCGACGTGTCGAGGATCCGTGAGTTCGTCACCGAGCACGAGAACCCGAGCAACGTGCGCGGCGTGCGCCGGCTGGTCGTCGGGGTCCCGGCGCCATTCCTGCGCGACGGCATCTCGCTCTACGACACCCCCGGCGTGGGGAGCGTCAACAACGCGAACACCGAGGCGACCCTGAAGCTGCTGCCGCGCCTGGACGCCGCGTTCTTCCTCACCTCGGCCGACCCGCCGATCTCCGCCGCCGAGCGCGCCTTCCTGCTCGACGTGGCGGGCTACGCGGACAAGCTGTTCTTCGTCGTCAGCAAGCTCGACCTCGTGCCGGAAGACGACCGCGACGCGGTGCTCGCGTTCACGCAGCGGGTCGTGAGCGAGGCGGTCGCGCGCGACGTGGCGGTGTTCGGCGTGTCGGCGCGGACCGCGCTCACGGCCCCCGGGGCCGACCCCGGGATGCGGCGGCTCGAGGCCGAGTTCCGACGCTTCTGCCACGAGGAGCTCGAAGCGGCGACGATGCGCTCCGCGGCCCGGAAGACCTCCATGGAGGCGCGCCGAGCGCTGGACCTCGTCCGGGTCCGCACGGAGTCCCTGCATCTGTCGCAGGACGGGCGCGAGGCGCGCCGGCGCGAGCTCGCCGCGATCGTGGCCGATGCCGAGCGTGAGCGCGACACCCTGGTGATGATGCTCCGTCGTGACCTCAACGAGGTCGTGGCCAGGATCGAGCGCGACGTCGCGGCGTTCCGACGGACCGAGACCGAGCGGCTGCTGCGCGAGGCCGAGACGATCGCCGAGTCCTGGCGCGAGCTCCGGGTCGAGCCAGCCACGCTCGATCGCCGCTTGAAGGAGGTGCTGCGGGCCGACGTGCAGCTGTGGCTCGACGCCGAACAGGCGCAGGTCGCGGCGCTCGTGCAGGAGGCGACGGAGCGCTTCCGGGTGGGCGCGAGCCGGGAAGCGGCGCGCGCCGTCGCCGCGAGCGCCGAGGTGATGCGGATCGACCTCGCCGTCCCACCCGCCTTCGAGGAGCTCGAGCACGTACGGGACTTCACGTTCTCGTTCTTCGAGGCGCCCACGATCCTCGAGAGCCTCGTGCCCGATCTCCGGTCGCGGTTGCCGGGACGCTCGGCCGCGACCTCGGCACTGCGCGCCGCACGGGCGCGGATCGCCGCGCTCGTCGACAAGCACTGCGGGCGGCTCCGCCATCACCTGACCGAGCAGCTCGCCGAGACCGGACGCGTGCTGACGCGCGCGCTGAGCGACTACCTCGCACGCTTCGCGACCTCCGTCGCCGGGGCGCTCGACCGCGCGCTCGAGGTGGACGCCGGCGCCGACGCCGACGACGGCCGCCGGCTGGCGGCGCTGCAGGACCGCGAGCGCCGGCTCGCCGAGGTCCTCGAGCGCCTCGGCGACGGCGCGCACGCGGCCGCCGCGGAGGCCCGGTGAACGTGCTCGAGCGGTGGGTGGAGCGCCTGGGTCGGACCGACGCTGCGCCCGACGTCGTGACCCTGCCCGCGGCGGAGGGGATCGGCACCCAAGACGTCTACGCAGGGCTGGCGCACCTGCTCGCGAGCCTCGAGCCTGCCGACGGCCTCGAGCGGCGGCTCGCAGGACTGGAGGGCAGGCTCCTGTCGTGGGAGGCCGTGCTCCACTACGAGGCGTTCGAGGCGAGCTCGCGCGTCGAGCAGCTCGGCAGGGCCGCGCGGATGCAGGCGGCCGAGGTCCCCGCGACCCGGAGCTGGCTCCTGCCCCGACTCGAAGGCGATCTCGATCGCTACACGGAACGAGCCGCCGCGCTCCGCGCGCTGTTGGAGGCCAACGATGCCTGAGCCCACGACCCCGTGGTCCTCGGCGAGGACTGGCGTCTCCTGCGGGAGGCCTTCCCTTCCGCCTCCGACGACGAGCTGGTCACGCTGGTCGTGACCCACGCGCGGATCGTCGCGGCGGCCGACGGCGACCCAGCGCCCGAGATCGCCTTCGCGCGCAGGGCGGGAGCCGTCGGCGCCGACCGCGCCCTGGCCGTCGTCAACGCGGCGCGCCTGGCCGAGGTCGTCCCGCGGGAACGTCAGACCTACGAGGAGCTGACGAACCTGCGGATCGAGGTCGTCCCCGGACTGAAGCGCCGGGCTCGCGAGGCGCGCGACGAGGTCGACGCGCTCGACGCGGGGACCACGCTACGAGAGCGACGCCGATCGAGCGACGTCGGGGAGCGTGGCCGAGTTCTTCGGGCGCACGGGAGGCGGTGGACGATGAAGGAGCACCTCGATCCCGACGTCCGTGCCCCGGGCTACTTCGACCTGCGCGCCGACCTCTCCCAACCCGGGTGCGCCGTGTGCCGGGGAGCGTCGCGTTCTGCGTGGCGCCACATCGACGGGGTGCTCTGGGAGGGGGTGACCGATCCGATCACGCGCACGCGCCTGCGGCGTTCGCGCGGCTTCTGCCGCGAGCACTCCTTCATGGCGATCCGCGTCGCCGAGGCCGAGCACGGCGAGCTCGGGATGGCGATCGTCTACGAGGACCTCCTCGCCCAGGTCGAAGCGGCGCTCGAGCGTCCGGCCGCGCGCGACCGGCCGTGGCGCCGGGCGGCTCGGACGACCGCGCGCGCCGACCACGGCTGCCCCGCGTGCGAGACGGCTCACGGCACCGCCACCACCTACCTGCGGCTGCTCGCCGACGCCGACCCCCGATCGGAGCTGGGTGCGCTCGCCCGCCAAGGACGGATGGTCGTGTGTCTGCCGCACCTCGCGCTCGCGATCGAGACCTTCGACGAGGCGCGGGTCGACCGCCTGATCGACGTCGCGACGAACGGCACGTCGACGGCCCGGCGCGACCTCAAG
Source organism: uncultured Actinomycetes bacterium (assembly GCA_963710985.1). Classification (GTDB taxonomy): domain Bacteria; phylum Actinomycetota; class UBA4738; order UBA4738; family HRBIN12; genus AC-51. The sequence continues at coordinate 640,870 of CAVQCI010000001.1, forward strand.
GAGTTCATCCGCAAGCGCGACTACCGGTTCCACGACGAGCCCGTGTCCGCCGAGGAAGCCGGGGCGTGGAGGGCGGCGGCGCGGTTCCTCGTGGGCGACCCGATGCGGCGGCCCCCCGACCGATAGGGACCCGTTTCGGCGCACACCGTGGCGGCGATCCCGCCGGCCTGTGAAGATGGCCGTCCGTGCGGACCCCGGACAGCCCACGACCCCTCGCGCGCGGACCCCGCGTCCACCTGCGCGCGCTCGGCCCCGGCGATCGCGACGCGTTCCTCGCAGCCGCGCACCGGAGCCGGAGCCTGCACCGTCCGTGGACCGTCGCGCCGCAGACCACGGAGGCGTTCGACCGATACGCGGCCGAGGACCCTGCGAGGCGGACCCTGGCCGTCGTGCGCACCGCCGACGGTGAGCTGACGGGCGTCTACAACCTCTCGCAGCTCTTCTACGGCCCGTTCCGCAACGCCTACCTCGGCTACTACGCCTTCGAGCCGTGGGCCGGACGGGGGTACATGCGCGAGGGCATGGGACTGCTGCTGCGCCACGCGTTCGGCCCGCTCAGGCTGCACCGGCTCCAGGCGAACGTCCAGCCGGGGAACGACCGATCGATCGCCCTGCTGCGGGCAACCGGCTGGCGCGAGGAGGGCTACGCGCCGCGGTACCTCAAGATCGCCGGCCGGTGGCGCGACCACGTCATGTTCGCGATCGTGGCGGAGGATCTGCGGAGCCGAGCTGGGCCGGCGCAGGGTCGCGTGCGCCTCGAGCCGGTCACCCCGCGGAACTGGCGCGACGTCGCCGCCGTCCGCGCTCGCCGCGACCAGAGGCGGTGGGTGGCCGACGTGCCCCGCTACCTCGCGCTCTGCGCCTACGGCGCCGTCTGGCGGCCGCTCGCGATCGTCGCGCAGGACCGCGTGGTCGGGTTCGCGATGTGGGGGCGCGACCCCGACGACGGCAGCCTGTGGATCGGCGGGTTCACGATCGACGCGCGCGAGCAGCGCAAGGGCCACGGCGCTGCGGCGCTCGACGCCGCGATCGCGCTCCTGTCCTCCCAGCCGGGGGCGCGCGAGCTGGCGCTTTCCTACCGTCCGGACAACGAGGTCGCGAAGCGTCTGTACGCCAGCCGCGGCTTCGTCGAGACCGGGGAGACCGAGGGCGACGAGGTCGTAGCGCGGCGCCCGGTCCGCAGGGCCTAGGTCGGCGGGCCACACGCGCGTCGCAGGAACTAGCCCTCCGACCGCTGTCGCGCTCGTTGCGGGGGACGTACGGTGCGATCGAGGAGGGAGGAAGCACCGATGGAGAGCGACCCGAAGCAGATGTTCGATTCCCCGCTCGCCTCGTTGCGCGAGCCGATCGCGACCCGCGAGGCGCTCGCCGAGGGCCCTGTCCGCTACCTGCTCGTCTCCGGTGGACGCGACAACGGCCGGTGGGGGCTCGTCGGCGCCTTCTGGGTGAACATCGACGGCTCCAACGGGGGCTTCATCGTCTCGCCGGAGGCGATCTGGCAGGGCTCGGAGATGGTCCGCTCGTACAAGAGCGCGCGCGAACGGGGCTGGACCCACGAAGAGGTCTACAACTGGTGGCAGGCGCAGGTGGGCTTGGTCGGGACGATCATGATCGACCCCCAGGTGCACGCCGACACCCTGTTCCAGGTGGCGCGGCGGGTCGGCGCGCTGTAGGCCCGCCGGTCCTCAGGCGGTCCGGCGCTCCTCCCACTCCTCCGGCGTGATCAGCACGTCGCGGGCCTTCGAGCCTTGCGAGGGTCCGACGATTCCCTGCTCCTCGAGCAGGTCCATCAACCGCCCGGCGCGCGCGAACCCGACCTTGAGCTTGCGCTGGAGCATCGACGTGGACCCGAGCTGCGAACGGATCACCAGCTCGGCGGCCTGCTCCAGCAGTTCGTCGTCGCCGCCCAGCCCGTGCTCGCCCTGGAGCTCGGCCTCGCTCGGCGGGAGACCCAGCCCCTCGACGCTGTGCTCGTACGCGACCTCGCGCTGCGTGCGGATGAACTCGGAGATCTGCAGGATCTCCTGCTCGGTGACCCACGCAGCCTGCAACCGGACGGGCTTGGACAGGTTCGACGGCGCGAACAGCATGTCGCCGTGGCCCACGAGCTTCTCCGCGCCGTTCATGTCCAAGACGACGCGGCTGTCGGCCTGGCTCGAGGTCATCAACGCGATCCGGCTCGGGATGTTCGCCTTGATCAAGCCGGTGACGACGTCGACGCTCGGCCGTTGGGTGGCCACAACGAGGTGGATCCCGACGGCGCGGGCCATCTGCGCGATCCGGCAGATCGCGTCCTCGACGTCGCGCGGGGCCACCATCATCAGGTCGGCCAGCTCGTCGATCACGACCACGATGAACGGCATGTGCTCGTAGCGGTGCTCCATCCCGGGCGGGATACGAAGCGTTCCCGCTCGAAGCCCTTCCTCGTAGCCGTCGATGTCCCGCACGCCCACCGTGGCGAGCAGCTCGTAGCGCTGCTCCATCTCGCGGACGATCCACTGCAGCGCCTCGGCCGCGCGCTTCGGGTGCGCGATCACCGGACTCAGCAGGTGCGGCACCTCCGCGAAGTGGATCAACTCGACCCGCTTGGGGTCCACCAGCACGAGGCGCACGTCGTCGGGCGAGGTCCGCATCAGCAGCGACGTGATGAACGAGTTCACGAGGCTCGACTTGCCGGCGCCCGTCGCACCGGCGATCAGCAGGTGCGGCATCCTCGCGAGGTTCACCATCCGCGCGTGGCCGTGGACGTCCTTGCCGAGCGCGACCTCGAGCGGGTGGGTGGCTTCCTTCGCGGCCTTCGAGCGCAGGATGTCGCCGAGCATCACGAAGTCGCGGTGCTTGTTCGGCACCTCGATGCCGATCGCCGACTTGCCGGGGATCGGGGCCTGGATCCGCACGTCGGGGGTCGCGAGCGCATAGGCGATGTCGCCGGCGAGCGACAGCACCTTCTGGACCTTCGTCCCGGCGGCCACCTCGACCTCGTACATCGTCACGGTCGGACCGCGGTGCGCGCCGGACACGCGCGCGTCCACACCGAAGGTCTGCAGCGTGCGCTCCAGGGCGGCCTGCATCGCGGCCTCGTCGCGCGTGTCGGCGGAGGAGGGCGGGGCGCTGCGCAGCACGTCGAGCGGGGGCAGCTGGTAGGGCCCGTCCGCGGTGTCGATCGTCCGCGCGCGGGGCTTGCGCGACTTCGCCGTCACCGTCTCGTCCTCGGGCTCGACGGGTCCGAACCCCGCGACGGGCTCGGGCTCGGGCACGACGAGCACCTCGGGCTCCTGAAGGCCGAACGCCTCGCGCAGACGCCTGCGTCGCGCGGGCGGTTCGGGCTCGGGCTCGGCCGACAGGACCGCCTGCGGCTCGGGTGCCTCGTCCTCGACGTCGGCGGCGGTGAAGAACTCGACCCCCGTGCGCCACGCGACCGCGACCGGCGTGCCGGTGAAGATCGAGCAGACCCAGCGCGGAAAGCCCCAGGCAGACCACCGCGGCGCCCAGCACCGAGACGACCGAGGCGAGCGGGTGCGCCGCCGCGGCGCCCAACAGCCCACCGGCCCAGCCAAGCGCGGCGTATCCGTCGCGGGGCGCCGGGTTCCCTCCGAGCAGCGAGAGCAGCCCGAGCACGCCGAACCCGAACACGGTGAACCCGATGAACATCCGCACGCGCTCCTCGCGCGCGGTGTCGCGGAGCAACAGGATCCCCCAGTAGACGCCGACCACCGGGAAGGTGACCGCCGCCACGCCGAACGCGCCGCGCAGGACCCAGGTGAGCCAGCTACCGACCGGGCCGGCGGCGTCGAACCACACGCCGAGCACCGCCAGGAGCGCCAGCACGACCAGGCCGATGCCGAGCGCGTCGCGGGCCCACGGCGACAGTATCTGCCGGACCGGGGTCTTCGCGGCCCCCGTCTTCTTCGCGGGCGTCTTCCTCGCCGAACGCCGGTGCGGCTTCCTGGTCGTCTTGCGGGGCGTCTTCGAAGCTCGCGACGTCGTGCGTCGCGAGGGGGAAGTCTTCGTCGCCACCTACACCTCCATGATCACCGGCAGGATCACCGGTTTCCTCTGGGTGACCTCGAAGAAGTACTTCTTGAGCACCCTTCGTACGTTCTGCTGCAACGCCGACTGATCGGTCACCTGGGCGGCGGCCGACTCCTCGAACGCAAGCATGACGCGTTCGCGCGCTTCTTCAAGGATGTCGCCGGAGGTCTCCTCGTGGACGAACCCGCGGTTCACGACGTCCGGGCCGCTCACGATCTCCCCGCTATGGGCGTCGACCGTGACCACGACGACCACCACGCCGTCGCCCGCGAGCTTCCGACGATCGCGCAGCACCTCGCCCCCGACGTCGCCGATCCCGAGGCCGTCGACGAACGTCATCCCTGCCGGCGCGCGGTCGACCTTGCGGACCTCCTCGCCCACCTCGACGACGTCGCCGTCCTCGCAGATCAGGATCCGCTCGCGCGGGATCCCGACCTCCTCGGCCAGGCGCGCGTGGTGCTGCAGGTGCCGGCGCTCGCCGTGGATCGGGATGAACCAGTCGGGCCGCACAAGCGAGAGCACGAGCCGCAGCTCCTCCTGGGCCGCGTGACCCGAGGCATGCACCTTGTCGGCCGGCACGTGGTACACGTCGGCGCCGCTGCGGTACAGCGCGTCGACCACCCGGTGGATCGCGGGCTCGTTGCCGGGGATCAGGCTGGAGGACAGGACGACCGTGTCGCCCTCCTGGAGCTTCACCCACTTGTGCTCGCGCGCAGCCATCAGGCTGAGCGCGCTGTAGGGCTCGCCCTGCGATCCCGTGCAGACGATCACCACGCGCGAGGGATCGAGCTGGTCCACTTCCTCGATGTCGATCCGGTCGTGATCGTCCAACCGGAGGATCTGCAGCCGGCGCGCCGCGGCGACGCTGTTGTGCATCGACCGCCCCACGATGCACACGACGCGCTCGTTCGCGACGGCGGCGTCGACCACCTGCTGGATCCGGTGGATGTGGCTCGAGAAGCACGCGACCACCACGATGCCCGGGGCCTTCTCGACGATGTCGCGGAGCACCGGCCCGACGGTCCGCTCGCTCTCCGTGTGCCCCGGCTCCTCGGCGTTCGTCGAGTCGGACAGGAACAGGTGGACGCCGCGCCCCGCCTCTTCGGCGAACCCGTGCAGGTCGGTCGGGCGGCCGTCGATCGGGGTGTTGTCGAGCTTGAAGTCGCCGGTGTGCAAGATCGTGCCGCTCGGCGTGTCGATCGCGACGGCCATCCCGTCGGGGATCGAATGCGTGACGTGATGGAACCGCATCGAGAACGGCCCGACCGTCATCCCCTCGCCAGGGATCGCGAGGCGCGTATCGGCGAGGTGCGTGACCTGATGCTCCTCGAGCTTGCCCTGGAGCAGCTCGAGGGTGAACGCGGTGCCGATCACCGGCACCGGCCGCCCGAGCTCGCGGAGCAGGTAAGGCAGCGCGCCGACATGGTCCTCGTGGCCGTGCGTCAGCACCACGGCGTCGACGTCGTCGATCCGCGCGCGCACGTACTCCATGTCGGGGAGCACGAGGTCGATCCCCGGCATGTCGCCCGAAGGGAACGAGAGTCCGACGTCGACCACCAGCAGCCGGCCGCCGAGCTCGACGCACGCCATGTTCCGCCCGACCTCGCCGACGCCGCCGAGGAAGACGACGCGGCACACGCCGTCGCGATCGGCTCCGCCGCGATCTGGACCGCCGCGATCGGGCACGCTCCGATCAGACAAGGAGGCCGGCGTCCTCCAGCGCCTTGCGCACGCGTTCGCGCTCCTCGGCGGTCGCGGGCACGAGCGGCAAGCGCGGCTCGCCGCACCCGCGCCCGACCATCTCGAGCGCGGCCTTGAGCGGGATCGGGTTCGAGGTCACGAACAGCGCGTTGAACAGCGGCGAGAGCGCCTCGTGGAGCTTGCGCGCGGCGGGGACGTCGCCGGAGCCGATCAGGTCCACCATCTGGCGGATCTGCGTGCCGACCAGGTGGCTCGCGACGCTCACCACGCCGACCGCCCCGAGGCACACGTAGCCGAACGTCGCCCAGTCGTCCCCCGAGTAGACCTCGAACCCGGCCGGCGCCTCGGCGATCAGCTTCGAGATCGCCTGGAAGTCGCCGGTGGAGTCCTTCACCGCGACGATGTTCGGACGCTTCGCGAGCTGGAGCAGGGTGGCGTGCTCGATCCGGGTGCCCGTCCGCCCGGGGATGTTGTATAGGACGATCGGGAGGTCGGTCGCGGCGGCCACCCGCTCGAAGTGGGCGATCAGCCCGCGCTGGGGTGGCTTGTTGTAGTAGGGCGTGACGACGAGCAGCCCGTCGGCGCCGGCGTCCTCCGCGGCCTGCGTGAGCTCGAGCGTCTCGGCCGTCGAGTACGTCCCGGTGCCGCAGACCAGCTGGCCCTTGCCGTGGATCGCCTCGCCGACCGCGCGGAACAGCTCGGCCTTCTCCTTGTGCGTGAGGGTAGGGGACTCGCCCGTCGACCCGGCGACGACGATCGCCTCGGAGCCGTTGTCGACGAGCCAGGACGCGAGCTCCTGCGCGCGGTCGAGGTCGACGGCGTGATCCTCGCGGAACGGCGTCACCATCGCGGTGACGACGGAGCCGAAGCGGCCGGCCATGTCTCGTCGCCTCCTCTCGGTCGGCGCCCGTCGGGGGGCGTCGGACCGACCTATGCTAGCCGCCGATGCCGCGCATCTACACGAAGACCGGCGACGACGGCACCACCGGCCTGCTCCACGGGGGTCGGGTGCGCAAGGACGACCTGGTCACGGAGGCCTACGGCACGACCGACGAGGCCGTCGCCGCGCTCGGCCTGGCCCGGGCGCTCACCGGGGACCGAACCATCGCCGAGGACCTCCTGGCGCTGCAACGCGAGCTGTTCGTGGTCGGCGCCGATCTCGCCACGAACCCCGAGGGACGGGCCAAGCTGGAGGCGGGGGTGTCGCTGGTCACCGCCGAGATGACCGAGCGGCTCGAACGGCGGATCGACGACCTCGTGGCCGAGCGCCCGCTCCCTCAGGTCTTCGTCGTGCCCGGGGCGAACGGAGCGAGCGCCGCGATCGACGTGGCCCGCACGATCGTGCGCCGCGCCGAGCGCGACGTCGTGGCGCTGGACGACGCCGGTCGCACGGTGAACCCCGAGGTCAGACGCTATCTCAACCGGCTCTCGGATCTCCTGTTCGTCCTGGCCCGCCGGCAAGCCGGCGAGACCGAGCCCGCCAGCCGTTAGGCCGAGGGGCTCGCGGACGCGGTCGCGGACGGAGCGACCACCGGAGAGAGCGCGCCCCAGTTCTCGTTGCCGAACAAGATCGCGAACAGGCCGACGTCCTCGGACTTGAGCGTGGACGGGAACGACACGTCGAACCGCGCCGTCTGCCCGTCGGCGACCGGGGCGGCGCCCTTGACAACGCCCTGCACGCGCGTCTGCTGGTGCGTCTCGACGTACATCCCGGGCGCCTCGAGCTGACCGCCGGAGCCGTTGTCGATCGTCAGGACCCCCCGGTCGCCCTTCCAGGAGAAGCTCACGTCGACGCCCTGGATCTTGTAGTCGTACTCACCCGGCACGAACTTCACGGGCTCATCGACCGTGGGAAGAGCGCTCGCCGTCTCGGTCGAGGAGGCCGCAGAGGTGGAGACCGCGGACGATCCCCCCGTGCACGCGGTCATCGAGGCGAACGCGAGCGCGGCGAGCAGGGCGAGAGCGACGAGGCGGGCCTTCACGGATGCGGCATCATACGCGAGCCCCCGGGGCGCCGACCCCGACCGACAGAGGAACGCCATGGTCCAGCTCGAGCTCCGACGTCACGCACCCCGGGACCCCCTCGCCGACCGCCTCTCCCCCGCCGGTCGCGCGCTCGCCGAGGACGTCGGCCGTTCCCGGGCGGGCGTGGCCTACGCCGCGGTGTTCGTCTCCCCGGCCGAACGCGCGGCGGAGACGGCCGCCTGGTTCCTCCGCGGCGCCGGCGTCGCGCTGCCCGCGCACGCGGTGATCCCCGGGCTTGGGGGCAAGGATGCGACCGGAGGCTCGCCCGAGGGCATGGCCGCCGGCGTACGCGCCCTCCTCGACCAGCTCGAACCCGACGCGATCGCGCTGGCGATCAGCCACACGCCGCTCGTCGAACGGGCGGCCTTCGGGCTCACGGGGCGCGAGGTCGCGCCCTTCCACCCGTGCGAGGGGGTCCTCGTCACGCGCGACGCGAAGGGCCGGATCGGCGTCGAGGAGCTCCGCCTGGTGAGCGGCGGCCGATGACGGCGGCCTGGTCGCACGCCGGTCCCGCGTTCGCGCTCGGGTTCGCGTTGGGAGCGGCGCCGGGGCCGGTCCAGCTCCTGATCGCTCACGCAGGCCGCCAAGCGCGGGCTCGGCGGCGGCCTGCGCGTGATGCTCGGCGCCAACCTGACGCTGTTCGCGATCTTGGTGGCGCTCGCGCTCGGCCTCTCGGCGTTCGAGCCGAGCGAGACGGCGCTGCGTGGGCTGCAGCTCGCCGGCGGGCTGGTCCTGATGGCGATCGCGGCGAACGAGACCCGGACGATCGGCTGTCCGGCGGGCAGGACCCCGAGACGGCGAGCGCGGGGCCGGCGCAGCGGCTCGGGCCGACCGCGATGGGCGTCGTCGCCGTGGTGTTCAACCCCGGGGCGTGGGTGTTCTTCGCCTCGACCGCCTCGGCGGCGCTCGCGGCCGCGAGCGCGGACGCCGGCCGCGCCGGCGCCCTGCTGACCGCCGTCGCGATGGCGCTCGGCGTGTCCTGCTCGGACCTCAGCTTCACGATCTTGGGCAGCGCCGGACGCCGGCTGTTCGGCGACCGTGGTCTCCGGTGGATACGCCTGGGGCTCTGCGCGCTGCTGTTCCTGATCGGCGCGGGGTTCGTGTGGCAGGGGGTCCGCGGCCCCTGGGCGGTCACGGGCTAGAAGAACCAGGGCGCCCATGGCGCGGGATCGCTGGCGAACAGCGCGTCGGCGCGCGCCAGCACGTCGGGCGTCGCCTGCACGCCTCCGGCCCGGGCGAGCTGGCGCCAGGTGGCGCCGCCGAGGTAGGTCGACCCGATCGCGTTCGTGTCGCAGCGAAGCTCCGGCTCGAGGTCGTCGGTCCGCACGCACGTGGCGCGCCCGCCCTCCACGGTGAGGACGAACGTGCCGCCTCCATCCCGCACGAAGGGGTCGGCGACGTCGAGGACGACCCGTCCGTCGGCCGCGTACCCGCGCGCCTCGAGCGCCGCCCCGACGTCCACGGGGCGCGCATGGAGCCCGTCGACGAGCTTGCCGCGCATCGCCCGCGGCTCCTCGAGCAGCCACAGCAGCGGCTCGTCGAGCGGCCGGTCGCCCGTGGTCACCCGGTGCACGAGGTCGATGTCGAGCAGGTATCGCCAGATGTCGGCGGTGCCCTGCGGCGTGGACCCGAGCACGTGGCGCGCCTTGAGCTCGAGGTGCGGCATCGAGTCGGGCCATTCGTGCTGGGCACGGTAGACCGCGTACGCGTCGTGGCGCCCGTCGTCGTCCTCGTGCACCACGTAGAAGTGTCGCTCCTCGGGCTTGTCCCCCTCGAAATGCATCCACGCGAACGCGTCGTCGTCGAGCGGGATCATCCCGGGCGCGTGGGGCACACGGCGTCGTACACGGCCTTCATCGCGGGCAGCGCCTCCTCGCGAGGGACCAGGCGCGCCCGGCCGCGGCGCTGGTACCCACGGACGAACCCGGAGCGCGGCACGAGCACGTCGAGCTCAGCCCCGATCGTCGCGACCCCGAACCCGAAGCGCCCGTAGATCGCGGCCTGTGACGCGAACAAGGTCGCGACCGGCTCCTCACGCTCGCGCGCCTGGTCGAGCAACCGCCCCAGCAACTCGCGCATAATCCCCGGCGCCGGTGCGTGGGTAGGACACCCACCGTGGTGATCCCCGCCATCGGCACGACCCCGCCGCCGGGCACGACGATCGTGAACGAGTACGCGCCGGCGCAGCCGACGATCGCGCCGTCCTCGATCGCCGCGAACAGCCGATCGTGCTCGAGACGCTCGATCTCGTGCGCGATCTCCGCCTCGCTCTCCTCGGTCTCGCTGAACGCACGGGACAGCGTCGAGAGGAACGGACGGACCTCCTCGGGCGCGATCGTGCGGAACTCCACCCCCCGGAGCCTACCCGGGGTCGATGCCCTCGAAGACGTCGCCGAGCGGCGACGCACCGGGCTCGCGCGGCGGCCACGCCACCACGCCCCACTCGTGGGACATCGCGTCGCGCCAGTCGTCGTCGCTCATCGCCCGCAGGTCGTCGGCTTGCGTTCGGTGCTCGTGGAGCGCGGCGAGCACTCGGTCGGCGACCGAGGAGGCGTCGACCGCCAGCCCGATCGTCTCGTCGGGGACACCGCGCGGCTGGAACGGCTGGGTCGGGTCGAAGGGCGGCAGCCCCGCGTCGACCAGCCGGCGGTTCCATGCGGCGAGCGCGGACTCGGGCAACGCGTGGTGGAGAGCCGCGACAGCCCCGGTCCTCCCTCGGCGCGCACCCGATGGAACGCCTCGGTCGCGGCCTTGCCGACGGTGATGTGGTCGAGGTGCGCCGTGACGCCCTCGGGGCCGAACGTGACGACGACGTCGGGACGGTCATCGGCGGAAGATCGCGGCGATCGCCGATCGACGAGGTCGTCGAACGGATGGTCGGCGATCCCGCCGTCGGGTAGCCGAACCATTCGTGCCGGTCGGGCTCACGTCCGAGCGTCACCCACGAGCGCCGGTCCTCCTCCTCGCGGACGCTCCCGAGCGTGTCGCGCGTGGCCCCGCTGCCCTCGGCGATCTGCCCGGCCTCGCCGCCGTCGCGTGGATCAGCACGAACCGGAGCTCGGGCTCGTCCGCGTGCAGCGCGACCGTGCCGGCGCAGCCGAACGTGTCGTCGTCGGGATGGGCGACCACCACCGCGAGCGTGCGGCCCATCAGGCCTCGAGCAGCGCGTCGAGGCCGACCGTGAGCCCGGGACGTCCGGGCACCGCCTTGACGGCCAGCAGGACGCCGGGCATGAACGACGCCCGGTCGATCGAGTCGTGACGGATCGTGAGGGTCTGGCCGGGTCCGCCCAGGATCACCTCCTGGTGCGCGACCAGACCGGGCAGGCGCACGCTGTGGACGCGCACGCCGTCGACGTCGGCGCCGCGCGCGGCGGGCTCCGCGTCGCCGCCGCCGGGCGGCGCAGGCTGAGGACCGGCGTTCCGCGGCGCCGCGACGCCTTCCGCGCGGCGGCGATCCTGCGCGCGGTCGCGATCGCGGTGCCGCTGGGCGCGTCGGTCTTCCCGTCGTGGTGCAGCTCGATCACCTCGGCCGCCGGCAGGTACCGCGCAGCCTGCTCGGCGAAGCGCATCATCAGCACGGCGCCGATCGCGAAGTTCGGCGCCACGAACACGCCCGTCTCGGCCCGGCGCCACGCGTCGTCGATCGCGAAGCCGGTCGTGCCCTCGACCACGTGCACCCCGTGTTCGATCGCCCAGGCCACGTGTTCGGGGGCGAACGCCGCTGCGGTGAAGTCGACGAGGACCTCCACACCGGCGTCGAGCGCCGCCTGCAGTCGCTCCTGCACGACGACGTCCGTGCCCTGAAGACCGATCGCGTCGGCGAGCGTCGAACCGAATGCCGAGCGCGAGATGGCGGCGACGAGCGTCCAGGTCGGGGTCCGCGGCGATCGCCCGGCAGACCTCGCGGCCCATCTTGCCGGTCGCGCCCGACGACCCCGACGCGGATCACGCGAGCGCTGCCGCGAAGTGCGTTCGGGGAGAACGGGCCGAGCACCGTCAGCGTCATCGGCTGCGACAGTACGCGCTCGGCCGCGCGCCGCGCATCCTCGAGCGTCACGGCCTCGATCCGGCGCAGCGACTCGTTCACGGTGAGGATCTCGCCGTGCGCGATCTCGGACTTGCCCAGGCGGGACATCCGCCCGCCGGGGTCCTCGAGCGAGAGCACGGTCGACCCCTTCACGTGGCCCTTCGCTCGCTCGAACTCCTCGGCGCGGAGACCGTCGGAGGCCACGTCCTCGATCTCGCGGCGCATCAGCGCCACGACCTCCTTCGCGCGACTCGGCGTGGTGCCGGCGTACGCGCTGAAGATGCCCGCCTCCGTGTACTGCGCGTGGTAGCTGTACGCCGTGTAGGCCAGGCCCCGCTGTTCGCGGATCTCCTGGAACAGCCGCGAGGACATCCCGCCGCCGAGCGCCGTGTTCACGATCAGGAACGCGAACCGGTCGTGATCGGTCCGTGGCAGGCCGTTCGTCCCGAGCACGATGTGCGCCTGCTCGGTCTTGCGCTTCCTGACCAGGCACGCGCCGCTCGGCTTCGGTGCCCGCGCGCCCTGGCGCAGCCGCCAGGCGGATGCCTCCTGCTCGCTCAGCTCATGGCCGGTGTCCATCCGTTCCCGGAGCATCTGCACGATCTCCTCGTGTCGCACGTTGCCCGCGACCGCGACCACGAGATGCCCGGGCACGTAATGGCGCCGGTAGAAGGCGCGGACCGACCCGGTCGTCGCGGCGCGGATCCGCTCGGGGGTGCCCAGGATCGGACGGCCGAGCGGGTGCCCCGGCCACAGCGTCTCGGTGAACACGTCGTGCACGACGTCCTCGGGCGAGTCCTCGTGCAGGTTGATCTCCTCGAGGATCACCTGCGACTCGGCCTTGAGGTCCTCGCCGCGGATCACCGAGTGCTCGACCATGTCGGCGAGGTGATCCACCGCGAGCTCGAGGTCGCGGTCGAGCACGCGCGCGTAGTAGCACGTGTACTCCTTCGCGGTGAACGCGTTGACGTCCCCGCCGACCGCGTCGAAGGCCTCCGCGATGTCGCGCGCGCTCCGGCGTTCGGTGCCCTTGAACAGCAGGTGCTCCAGGAAGTGGCAGTGCCCGCTGATCGAGGGGCGCTCGTCTCGTGAGCCGGCGAGCACCCAGAAGCCGACAGAGACGGAGCGGACGCCGGGCATCCGCTCCGTCACGACGCGCAGACCGGAGCTGAACTCCGAGCGCGTGATCGGCATCGTCAGGAGCCGGCGGGAACGTCGCCGCCGGAGCCGCCCCCGGAACCGGAGGAACCGCCGCCCTCGCGATCGCGGAACCGGCGACCGTGGCGGTCACGGTCACGGTCACGGTCGCGGCGCGGCCGGTCGCCGCCGCCGCTCCGCGGGCCGTTGCCGCCTCCGCTCTCGGCCTCCTGGCCCTCCGGCACCTCCCACTCGGGCCCGACCGGCTTGAGGCTGATCTTGCCCTGCGGGTCGATGTCCTCGACCAGCACCGTGAGGGCGTCGCCCTCCTTGACGGCTTCCTCGACGCTCGACAGGCGCTTGCCACGACCGAGCTTCGAGATGTGGACCAGACCGTCGCGGCCCGGCACCAGGTTCACGAAGGCGCCGAACGTCGTGGTCTTCACGACGCGGCCCTCGTAGGTCTCGCCGACCAGGACCGGGCGCGGGTTCGCGATCTCGTCGATCATCCGCGCGGCCTCGTCGGCGCCCTCGGACTCGTGCGAGCCGATGAACACGGTGCCGTCGTCCTCGATGTTGATGTCGGCGCCGGTCAGGGCGATGATCTCGTTGATCTTCTTCCCCTTCGGACCGATCACCTCGCCGATCTTGTCGACCGGGATCTGGATCGTGATGATCCGGGGCGCCTTCTCGCTGACGGCGCTCCGGGGCTCCGGGATCGCGGCGAGCATCACCTCGAGGATCTTGAGGCGCGCCTCCTTCGCCTGCTGCAGCGCGCCCGCGAGGACGTCCGCCGGCATCCCGCTCACCTTCATGTCGAGCTGGATCGCGGTGACGAACTCCTCCGTGCCGGCGACCTTGAAGTCCATGTCGCCGAGCGCGTCCTCGGCGCCGAGGATGTCGGTGAGGGTCACGAACTTCCCGGCATCGGCGATCATGCCCATCGCGATCCCGGCCACCGGCGCCTTGATCGGCACGCCGGCGTCCATCAGCGAGAGGGTCGACCCGCAGACGCTCGCCATCGACGTCGAGCCGTTGGAAGCCATCACGTCGGACACGAGGCGAAGGGCGTAGGGGAACTCCTCATCGCTCGGGACCACGGGGATCAGCGCCCGCTCGGCGAGCGCGCCGTGGCCGATCTCGCGGCGGCGCGGCGAGCCGACGCGGCCCGTCTCACCGGTGGAGTACGGCGGGAAGTTGTAGTGGTGCATGTACCGCTTCGAGTCCTCGGGGTCGAGCGTGTCGATCATCTGCGTCATCCGCAGCATGCCGAGCGTCGTGATGTTGAGGACCTGCGTGTCGCCCCGGCTGAACAGGGCCGAGCCGTGCGCGCGCGGGACGAGCCCGACCTCCGCGGAGAGCGGGCGGATGTCCGTGGGGCCGCGACCGTCCAGGCGCACGCCCTGCTCCACCACGCGGCGGCGCATCACCTTCTTCTGCAGCGACTTCCACGCGGCGGAGAACTCCTGCCCGCGCGCGGCGAACCCCTCCTCGCCCAGTCGCTCGGCGAGGACGGCCTTGGCCTCTTCCTTCACCGCGTCGAACGCTGCGTCGCGTTCCTGCCTGTCCGGGACGATCGCCGCCTCGAGCTTGCCGGCGAACCCCTCGTAGAGCGGCTGCCAGATGTCGTCGCCGTACAGCGGCGTCGGCGTCCACTCCATCTCGCCGACGCCGTGCGCCGCGACGAACCCTTCCTGGAACGCGATCAGCTCGCCGATCTCGCGCTTGGCGACCTCGAGGCCTTCGGCGACCACCTGCTCGGTCGGGGCGACCGCGTCTCCGCCCTCGGACAGCAACGGCCAGGTGCTCTCCGGCGCCTCGCCCTCGATCATCAGCACGTCGACGCCGCCCTCGGGGTTCTTCGAGCCCGCGACCACGATGTCGAACGTGGCGTCGTCGATCTCCTGGAACGTCGGGTTCACGACCCACTCGCCGTGGATCAGGCCCAGTCGCACCGCGGCGACCGGCCCGTCGAACGGCAGGCCCGCAAGGCCGACGGCGCAGGCCGCCGCGTTCATCGCGGGGATGTCGTAGGGGTTGGCCATGTCCACCGACAGCACGGTGACCACGACCTGGACCTCGTCGCGGAAGCCCTCCTTGAAGGTGGGGCGCAGCGGGCGGTCGATCAGTCGGGCGGTGAGGATCGCGGTCTCGCCCGGCCGGCCCTCGCGCCGGAAGAACGAGCCCGGGATCTTCCCGGCCGCGTAGGCCCGCTCCTCGACGTCGATCGTGAGCGGGAAGAAGTCGATCCCCTCGCGGGGCTTGGAACGGACGCAGGTGGCGAGCACCTGGGTCTGTCCGTACGTGACGACGACGGCTCCGTCGGCGAGCTTCGCGAGCTTGCCGGCCTGGAACGTCATCTCGTGCGCGCCTACCTGGCGCGTCATCTCGGTGACCATCTCGGTCGATGTCCTCCTGGGACTCGTGGGTGCGCGACGCGCACCGCGGTGGCGGGGATCGATCGGCCGGTTGTCAGTGGTGAGATCCCCCGACGCGGTGTTTCGGGAACCCACCACTGAGAACCGACCGTGGCGGGGCCATCCCCTTCGGCCCGGTCAGTCGTTCGTGGGCATCACTCCCTCGGATGCGCGGGACGCCCGCGGGCGCCCTCGCACGGCCGCCTAGCGGCGCAGACCCAGCTTCGCGACGATGTCGCGGTAGCGCTGGATGTCCTCGCGCTTGAGGTACTCCAGGAGCCGGCGGCGGCGGCCGACGAGCTTCAGCAGGCCGCGGCGGCTGTGGTGGTCCAGCTTGTGGGTCTTGAGGTGCTCCGTGAGCTCCGAGATCCGTCTGGTCAGGATCGCGATCTGCACCTCCGCGGAACCGGTGTCGCCCGTCGTGCGGGCGTGTTCCTGGATGATCTGCGTCTTGTCGTCTTTCGTCAGCGTCATGGTCGGTCCACAAGGCTACCAGCGACGATGCGGGGGCGACCCGGGCGCGGGCGAGCCCGGGTCCTGCAGACCCGCGCGGACCGAGTCGACGAGCCATGCGCGCCGCTCGAAGAGGTCCTCAGCGGCCCGGTCGGGCACGACGAGCCGACCGGGCCGCAGCCGGGCCAGCCGGGCCCGACGCAGACGGTCAGCGACGACCGCGGCGACCAGCCCGCAGACGGGTCCGAGCACCGCGGTCAGCAGCCACGGGTGGGGCGCGTCGCGGATCACCCACGTCCGAAGCGCGATCCACGAGAGGGGGAAGGCGACCAGTCCCACGAGGAACTTCACGGTGGCCAGGGTCACCGGCGCGGCGGGTCGACGCCCGGCCAGGTGGACGAGGAAGGCCGGGATCGCGTTCACGACCAGGCCGACCGCCGCGAACGGGACCGCCGCCATCGTGAGGATCCCCCCGGCGACGCGGGCCGCGCCGAGCCCGTGCCGGCGGCCCGCCGCGACGGCCCGGTCGGTCGTGGCGTTCACCTCCAGCGCCCAGCGGTAGTCGACGGCCGCGCGTCGCACCTCGGCTTGGGCGGGACCGGGCAGCTCCGCCAGCGCGCCGGCCCGCTCCTCGAGCGCGGACAGCGGCGGGGTCCACGACGGGCTCCCCCCGGCCCGGCGCAACGACACCTCGGCGGCGAGCCAGAGCTCCGCGGCCTGCGCGGCGTCCGCGTAGTCCAACGCCGCGTGCGCGAGTCGCCGGCGGATCTCCTCGGTGAGCGACCGCACCGCGTCGCGGTCCTCCTCGTCGGCTCCGACGAGATCTCTGGGTGCGGCCTCGAGGTCGAGCGGCGCTCCCACGCGCAGGTAGGCGCGCGAGCGAGCACGCTGCTTCGCTTCGTACATGATCCCGACCGGAACGACCCGGATCCCCGCGACCCCCCGTGCGCGGGCACCGAGCGCGATCCGGGCGGCCCCGGTCTTCACGGGCAGGAGCCGTGGCTCATCGCTCGCCTGGCCCTCGGGGAAGATCGCGATCGCCCCGCCGCGTCGCAGCGTGTCCTCCGCGGATGCGAAGGTCCCGACGTTGCCCGCCGTCGCGCCGTCGGCGGCACGCTGCACCGGGATCGCGCCGGCGAATCGGAGGAACGGTCGGGCCGGCCACACCCTCCACAGACGCGCCATCGCGAGGAACCGCGGCACCCGCGGCAGGACCGCGGCTAGCAGCGCCGCATCCACGAACCCCCCGGTGTGGTTCGCGACGATCACGACCGGTCCCTCCCAGCGCACGCGGTCGAGACCGCTCACCTCGACCGAGCGGAACCAGCCCACGCATGCGGCGCGGGCAACGAGCCGGAGCACGCGATCGGCGAGGGCGCGCACGCCCGGATGCTCGCACGGGCGCCGCTACGATGCCGGTATGGGACGCGCGAGGACCACGATCCGCGCCGCGTGCGGCCTGGTCGGCCCGGCGGCGTTCACCCTGGCGTGGCTCACCGCGACCCGCCGTCAGCCCACCTACTCGATCGCGAACGAGCACATCAGCGGGCTGGCCGCCCCCGACGCCGAGGTCCCGCACGTGATGACCGCGGGGTTCCTCGTCCTCGGCGGCTGCACGGTCGGCTTCGCCGCCGAGCTGGAACGGCGGCTGCTCGCACACGGCCGGTCGGCGGGGGGAGGGCCGGCGCTGATGGCCGCCTCGGGCGTCGCGCTGCTCGCCGCGGGGATCTTCCGGCGCGACCGGCTCTCGAACTACCCGATGCCCGGCGAGACCCCGGCCCCTCAGTCCTGGCGCAACGACGTGCACGACCTGTCGGCGGTCGCCGCGGCCGGATACGGGGTCGCGGCGCTCGGAGCGCTCGCCGCGCGCGTCCGGGGCGATCCGAGCTTCGGCGATCTCGCGGCGCCGACCGCGCTGGCGGCGCTCGCGACGGGCGGTCTCTCGGCGTGGTTCGCGACCGACGTCGTGCGACCCGGCAACGGGATCGTGCAGCGCGCGAGCATCTCGATCCCCCTCGCGGTGATGGCCCGGTTCGCGATCCGGATGCTCGCGACCGGCGAGCGTGGGGCGACCGGGCGTGGCCCTAGGTGAGCGCGCCGGGCGGCACGAGCTCGCGGGCACGCACGACGTCTGCCTCGATCGCCGCCACGAGGTCCTCGATCGAGGTGTACCGCTCCTCGTCGCGCAGCCGCGCCCAGTACTCGATCGACAGAGGCTGGCCCGGCAGCTCGTCGCCCGTGTAGTCGAGCAGGAACGCCTCGACGTGCAGCGGCTCCACCCCGAACGTGGGGTTCGTCCCGACGTCCAGCGCGGTGCGGTAGCGGCGCCCGCGGTGCTCGGCCACCCCCACGTAGATCCCCTGGCCGGGCAGTAGCAGCCGCGGCCAGGTCCGCAGGTTCGCGGTGGGGTAGCCCAGGCCCTTGCCGCGCCCGTGACCGGTGACGACCTCGCCGTCGAGCACGAACCGCCTCCCGAGCGCCCGCGTCGGCCACGCGAGATCGCCTTCGGCGAGGGCCTCGCGGATCGACGTCGAGGAGACGGCGCGGCCGTCCAGCTCGAGCAGGCCGACGGCTTCGCTCGTGAGCCCGAACGGAGCGCCGAACTCGGGGAGGTTGTCCATCGTCCCGAACGCCTTGAACCCGAAGGTGAAGTTGGCGCCCATCACCGCGTGGCGCGCGTGGACGCCGTGCACGAGGACGTCGCGGACGAAGTCCTCGGCCGTGATCAGCGAGAAGTCGCGGTCGAACGGGAGGAGCACGAGCACGTCGATGCCGCACGCGGCGATCAACTCCGCCTTGCGTTGGACCGTGGTGAGCAGCCGGGGCTCGCTGCCCGGCGACAGCACCTCTCGAGGGTGACGGTCGAAGGTGATCGCGACGGTGCGGAACCCTCGCTCGCGCGCTCGCTCCCCTGCCGTGGCGAGCACCGATCGGTGCCCGACGTGCACACCGTCGAAGAACCCGACCGTGGCCACCGAAGGCGTCGGGTCCAGGGGAAGCGCATCGAGGCCGTGGACCACCCGCATGGGTTGATGAGCCTACCGGCCCCGAACGAGCGCGTAGCATCACGGGCTGATGGCGACCTCGGTGGCGACAGAGGGGGGCGGGCGGCGTCTGCGCCGGCCGTCGGGGGAGCCGCCGCCGCTCCCGCGCCAGCCCGGCTGGTCGCGATGGGTGTGGCCCTCAGTCGCGGTGATCGCCGTCGGCATCGTCCTGGGGTTCCTCTACGGCTCGAAGGCGATCTCGGGCAACGACGTCGCGATGCAGGCGGTCGCGGATCTTCGCACGCCCACACTCGACGCGATCTGCAAGGCGATCGTGCGCCTCGCCTCGGCGCCCGTGATCCTGGGCGTGCGGCTCGCCGTCCTCGTCGTCCTGGCCCGGTACCGGCGCTGGCGCCACCTCGTGGTCTTCCTCGGGACGTTCCTGGTGATGGACGCCGTCGTCGCGCTCGCGACGATCGAGCTCGCGCGCCCCACGATCCCCGTCCTCGTGGACCCCGGCACGTACACGTTCCCCAACCGCGCGATCGCCGCGCTCGCGATCACGCTGTTCTCGATCCCGTACGCGTTGGTTCCCGCCGGACGGTTGCGGCGGCGGGCGCGTGAGGCCTGCATCGTCGTGCTCACGATCGTGGTGCTCGCCGCGCAGGAGACCGCGTACGGATACCTGCTCGGCATGGCGTACTCGGGGGTCCTGGCCGCCGCGGTCGCCTACCTCGTGTTCGGGGCCTTCGCGCCCGACGAAGCCTTCCCCGTGAGCTACCGCAAGGGCGGCAACGCGGCGCACCTCGACCTGGCGGGGCCCCGTGGGCGGGCCGTGAAGACCGCGGTCGCCGACCAGCTCGGGCTCACCGTCGCGACCGTCGAGCCGTTCGGGCAGGAAGGATCGGGAGGATCGACCCCGCTGCGCCTCACGCTCGAGGACGGCACGCACCTGTTCGGCAAGATCCTCGCGACGAGCCACGCGCGCGCCGACCGCTGGTACCGGATCGGCCGCACGATCCTGTACGGGCAGCTGGAGGACGAGACCCCGTTCGGCGTCGTCCGCCGGCTCGTGGAGTACGAGGATTACGCGCTCCGGCTCCTCGACGACGTCGGCGTGCGGGTCGCGAAGACCTACGGCGTCCTCGAGCTGACGCCGCAGCGCGAATACCTGCTCCTCACGGAGTTCTTCGAGGGCGCGCAGACGATGGGGCACGCCGAGGTGACCGACGAGATCGTCGCCGAGGGCATGGTGCTGATCCGCAAGCTCTGGGACGAAGGCCTGGCCCACCGCGACGTGAAGCCCGCGAACCTCCTCGTGCTCGGCGGCCACCTGCAGCTGGTCGACGTCTCGGGGCTCGAGGTGCGCCCCTCGCCGTGGCGTCAGGCGGTCGACCTCGCGAACATGCTGCTGGTGATGGCGCTGCCGACCGACACCGCGCGCGTGTACGCGATCGCGACCGAGTATTTCGCGCCCCAGGAGATCGGCGAGGCGCTCGCCTGCGCCGTCGGCCTGGCGATCCCGACCCAGTTGCAGGCGCTGATGAAGGCCGACGGCCGAGACCTGCTCGGTGAGTTCCGGGCGCTCGCACCCCCGCACGAGCCCGTCTCGATCCAGCGATGGAGCGTCCGTCGCCTCGCCCTCACCGCGGCGGCGGGGATCGCGGTGATCGTGGCGGCGGGGCTCGCCTGGTTCTCCTTCACCACGATCGGCATATGAGCGAGCGCTCGGACCACCCGCATCGCCTGCTCCACCGACCGCATACGGCGCTCGGGTCCGGCGTCGCGCTGCTCGTGCTGGCCGCCGTGCTCACCGCGGCCGTCGGGCCGCATCCCCCGGCCAGCGCGCCGGCGACCACGCTGGCGTCGATCGGCCGCACCGATCAAGCGACGTACGACCTGATGCAGCACCTTCGGTTCCTGCCGCTCACGTGGCTCGCGTACGGGCTGAACGTCCTCGGCGGCGGGATCGTCACGATCCCGCTCCGCGCCGCCGTGGTGATCGCCTTCTCGTGGAGGCGCCGGTTCCTGCACGCGATGGCGTTCGCATCGACCTGGCTCTTCTCCGAGCTCGCCCTCTCGCTGATGAAGACGGCGGTCCACCGCGGCCGGCCGCCGGACCCGACGGTCCACACCAGCGGGTATTCGTTCCCCTCGGGACACTCCACCGCCGGGGCGTCGATCGGGGTCGCGCTCGTGGTGGCGGCGATCGCGCCGGGCGAGCACCGGCGCCGGTGGGAGTGGCTGGCCGCCGGGTTCGCGTTCCTGATGGGGCTGTCGCGCGTGTACCTCAACGCGCACTGGTTGTCCGACGCCATGAGCGGGGTCGTCGTGGGCGCAGGGATCGCGCTCGTGTGCACCGGGGTCGTGTCGTTCGTCGCCCACCGCCGATACCGCACCGTCGAGGCGGCGTCCTCGGAATGAGCGCTCACCCGGAGGGTGCGAGCACCATCTCCGGGCGCGCCTTCGCGCCGGCGTCGCGCCAGATCCCGATCAAGCGTCCGTCGGGACCGTAGATGCCGTAGGGGCCCTCGATCCCGGCGGGGCCGAGCACGCGCCCGTGCGAAGCGGCGGCCGCCTCCTCGGCGTCGAGGGTCAACCTCGGCAGGTGCTCGACGGCACGCTCGATCGGCAACGGCACGCCGGGGTCGTCGGGCGAGGTGGCGCCGTCCACCCGCAAGGGACCGATGGCGGTGCGGCGCAGACGCGTGAGGTGGGCCCCGCAGCCGAGGACGTCGCCGACGTCGGCGGCGAGCACGCGCACGTAGGTGCCTCCGCTGACGACGGCGAGGAAGTCCACATCGTCGCCGCGTCGCGCGAGGAGGTCGAAACGGTCGACCCGGATCACCCGTGCGGGCGCCTCCAGCGTCTCGCCCTTGCGCGCCGCCTCGTAGAGTTTCCGTCCCCGGACCTTGACCGCGCTGAACGCGGGCGGCCGCTGCGCGGACGCCCCGAGCTCCGCCGCCATCGCGGCACGGAGCGCCTCGTCGGTCACGTCTGCGGCCGGCGCCTCCGAGACGGTGTCGCCGTCGGCGTCCAGCGTCGTGGTGCGGACCCCGAGCCGCAACGACCCCTCGTAGGTCTTGGGCAGGTCGCCGAGGAAGCGCAGGAGCCGGGTGGCGCGGCCGACGCCGACCACCAGCAGCCCGGTCGCCATCGGGTCGAGCGTGCCGGCGTGGCCCACCTTCTTCGTCCCGAGCGCTCGGCGCACGCGCGCCACCGCGTCGTGCGAGGTGATGCCGGAGGGCTTGTCGATCAGCAGGATGCCCTCGGAGGGCGTCGGGGGATGCTCGTGGGTCACGCCGCGCCCTCGCCGCGGAGCGCCGCGACGAGCCGCTCGATGGTCCCCGCGGGACCGTGCTCGCTCGTGTAGCCGGCCGCGAGGCGGTGCCCGCCGCCGCCGAACGCGGAGGCGATGGCCGAGAGGTCGTGACCGCCGCGCGAGCGCACGCTGACCTTGAAGCGGCCGTCGCGCTGCTGCTTCAGCAGGGCGGCGACGTCGGCCTCGCGGGCCGTCCGCACGACGTCGATCAGGTCGTCGGTCTCGGCGGGGTGGACGCCGGCGGCCCGCAGGTCGTCCTGCGTGAGGTAGGTCCATACGAGGTCGGCGTCCTCGATCAGCTCGAGCCGCTCGAGGGCTGCGCCGAGCAGCCGCAGGTACGCCGCCGCGTTGTCTTCGTACAGGACCTGGGACAGGCGGGCGTGGTCGAAGACGCGCTCACGCAGCCGCGCGGCCACCCGCAGCGTCTGCGGCGTGGTCGCCTCGTACTGGAACCGGCCGGTGTCGGTCACGAGCCCCGCGTACAGGCTCACGGCGGCGTCGTCGGTGAGCTCGCCGCCGATCGCGTCGATCAATCCGACCACCAGCTCGCAGGTGCTCGAGGCCATCGGGTCGACCAGCCGGATCGAGCCGACGCCGTCGTTCGACCGATGATGATCGATCCAGATCAGCTCGCCGGCGCGCTTGGCCGCGTGGCCGAGCTGGCCGAGGCGGTCGAAGGAGGCACAGTCGCACGTCACCATCACGGCCGGCTGGTCGGGGAACGCACCGGGCGCGACGACCCGGTCGGCGCCGGGGAGCATCGAGGCCCACCGCGGGAGCTCGAGCGGCTCGTTCGGATAGGAGCAGATCGTGCGGACGCCGATCGAGGTCAGGTGGGCGGCCAACCCGAGCATCGAGCCGAGCGCGTCGGTGTCGGGGTTCACGTGACAGGCGATCGCGACCTCCTCGGCGCCCCGCAGGACCTCGGCGGCGCGTTCGAGTTCCTCAGGCGCCATCGTCGAGGTCCTCGTGGATCCGTTCGATCAGGGCGTCGATCCGCTCGCCGGTGGCGTAGGTGTCGTCCTCCTCGAACCGGAGCTCGGGAGTGACCTTCAGCCGGATCTGGCGTCCGAGCTCGCGACGCAGGTGCGCAGCGGCGGAGCGGAGCGCGGCGCGCGAGGACGCCCGCGCCTTCTCGTTCCCGAGCACCGAGTAGTAGACCCATGCGACCCGAAGGTCGTGCGAGACCTTCACCCCGGTCACGGTGACGAACCCCACGCGGGGGTCCTTCAGCTTCTGGATCTCCTCGGCGAGGATCTCGCGGAACTCCTCGCCCACGCGGTCGGTGCGAGCTCCCTGCGGCATCCGTTCAGCCTACCCGGGCCGTCGCCCTGCGCGGTTCAGGCGTCCTCGGGCCACAGCAGCTGCAGCTCGCGGTCGATCACCTCGACCTCGTGCCAGCCGTCGACCAGACGCTCGACCTCGTGCATCACGCGCCGGAGGTGGTGCTGGTCGGCGCCGACCGCGGCGACCCCGAGGGCCGTGCGCTGCCACAGGTCGAGATGGTCGACCTCGGCCACGCTGACGGGGAACCGTTGGCGGATCGCGGCGGTCAGCGTCTTGACGACGTGCCGCTTCTCCTTGAGGGAGCGGCATCCGGGGATCCGCAGGTCGAACCGTTCCAGCGCGACGAGCACGTCAGATGTGGCGGGCGACCTCTTCGACCTCGTAGGCCTCGATCACGTCGCCGTCCTTGAGGTCCTGGTAGTTCTCCAGGCCGATCCCGCATTCGTATCCGTCACGGACCTCGGCGACGTCGTCCTTGAACCGTCGCAGCGAGGCGACCTTGCCCTCGTAGACGATCACGCCGTCGCGCAGCAGGCGCGCCTTCGCGTTGCGCCGGATCAGGCCGTTGCGCACGTAGGATCCCGCGATCACGCCCAGGCGCGGGACGCGGAAGGTCTGGCGCACCTCGGCCTCGCCGAGCACCTTCTCGCGCTCCTCCGGCTTCATCAGGCCCGAGAGCGCCGCCTTGATGTCGTCGATCGCGTCGTAGATCACCCGGTACAGCCGGATGTCGATGCCTTCCTTCTCGGCGAGGTCTCGGACGTAGGCGTCGGGACGGACGTTGAACCCGACGATGATCGCGTCGGAGGCCATCGCGAGCGTGACGTCGTTCTCGGTGATGCCGCCGACCGCGCCCCGGACGATGTTCACGCGGACCTCGTCCTGCGGCAGCTTCAGCAGCGAGTCGGTGAGCGCCTGCAGCGACCCCTGGACGTCGGCCTTGACGACGATGTTGAGGTCGACGACCTCGGCCCGCTCGACCTGGCGGATCAGGTCTTGCAGGGACGGGCGGCGCGAGGTCACGAGCTCGGCCGCGCGCGTCTTCGCCTCGCGCTCCTCGGCGATGTGGCGGGCCTCGCGCTCGTCCTCGACCTCGCGGAAATCGTCGCTGGCGCTCGGAACGTGGCTCCAGCCGAGGATCTGCACGGGCTTGGATGGTCCGGCGTTCGCGACCGCACGGCCGTTCTCGTCCTGCATCGCGCGGATCCGGCAGTAGGCCGTGCCGGCGACCAGCGCGTCGCCGACCGACAACGTGCCCTTCTGCACGAGGACCGTGGCGACCGGGCCGCGGCCCTTGTCGAGGTGCGCCTCGAGCACGGTCCCGCGCGCGTTGCCGGTGGGATCACCCTTGAGCTCCTCGAGGTCGGCGACGACCAAGATCGTGTCGAGCAGCGTGTCCAGGTTCAGCTTCGCCTTGGCCGAGACGTCGACGAACTCGAAGTCGCCGCCCCATTCGGACGGGACGACGCCACGCTCCACCATCTGCGTGCGGACGCGGTTCGGGTCGGCCTCGTCCTTGTCCACCTTGTTGACGGCCACGATGATCGGGACGTCGGCGGCCTTCGCGTGGTCGAGCGCCTCGACGGTCTGCGGCATCACGCCGTCGTCGGCCGCGACGACGAGCACCGCGATGTCGGTCACGCTCGCACCGCGGGCGCGCATCGCCGTGAACGCCTCGTGGCCAGGGGTGTCGATGAACGTGATCTCCCGGTCGCCGACGTGAGCCTGGTAGGCGCCGATGTGCTGCGTGATCCCGCCGAACTCGCCGGCGACCACGTCGGTCGAGCGGATCGCGTCCAGGAGCTTGGTCTTGCCGTGGTCGACGTGCCCCATGATCGTCACGACCGGGGCGCGCGGCACGAGCTTGGACTCGTCGACCTCTTCCTCGAGTTCGGCCGCGGTCAGCTCGTCCTCGAGCCCGACGATGTCGGCCTTGTACCCGAGTTGGTCCGCGACGAGCTCGATCGCGAAGATCGGACAGCGACGTCGTCGCCGTCGCCATCTCGCCCGCGAGGAACAGGATCTTCACGATGTCGGCGGGCGAGCGCCCGCACTTCTCCGCGATCGTCTGCGGCGTCGCGCCGTGCACGACCTGCAGGACGGGCCCGGACGGCTTGGCCGGCTCGGGCCGCTGCGGTCGGCGCTTCGGCGGAGCAGTCGACGCCGCGGCCGCTGGCGCGGCGGCGGCGGCGGGCGCGGCGACTTCGGCCGGGGGCGCAGCAGCGGGCGCGGCGACTTCGGCCGCGGACTTGGCCGCGGCAGGCTTTGCCGCCGCGGGCTTCGGAGCGGGCTTCGGCTTGGCCTTGGGTTTGGGTTTGCGCGGCGAGGGCGGCGGCTCGAGGACCTCGCGCGGCTTCGCCGGCGCCGTCGTCGCCTTGCCGCCCGAGGCGCGCAGGCGCGGCACCATGTCCTCGGGCACGCTAGACGAGGCGGACTTGCCCGCCACGCCCATCTGCTCAAGCGCCTCCAGCAGTTCCTTGCTGGTGACGCCGAGCTCTTTCGCCAGTTCGTGAACCCTCACGTGTGCCTACGTCCTCCCTCGACGGTTGCCCTTAGCGTACCGGCAATCTCCGGGCCCAACCCCGCCCGCAACGACCGCGCGAGGCCCCCTTTGCGCAGCGCCTTCTCGACGCAGTCCGCGTTGCGGTGCACGTAGGCGCCGCGGCCCGGCGCCGTTGCGGTCGGGTCGACCGCGACGGCTCCGGCGGGCGAACGCACGACCCGCAGGAGCGCCGACCTCGGCGCCGTCGTCCGGCAACCGACGCAGGTCCGCTCGGGCGCGGCCACGCCGCGCCTCAGGCGTCCGCGGGAGCCCCCGCGGCCTGCGACTCGGACTTGATGTCGATCCGCCAGCCGGTCAGCCGCGCGGCGAGGCGCGCGTTCTGCCCTTCCTTCCCGATCGCGAGCGACAGCTGGTAATCGGGCACGATGACCTGCGCGGTCTGCGTGTCGGGGTCGATCAGGACCTCGCGGACCTTCGCCGGTTGCAGCGCGTTCGCGACGAGCTCCCCGGCGTCGGGCGACCACGGAACGACGTCGATCTTCTCGCCGCGCAGCTCCGTCACCACGTTGCGCACGCGCGAGCCCTTGGGCCCGACGCAGGCGCCGACCGGGTCGACGGCCGGTTCGTTGGACCACACGGCGATCTTCGAGCGGTGGCCGGGCTCGCGGGCGACCGCCTTGATCTCGACGACGCCGTCCTCGATCTCGGGCACCTCGAGCTCGAACAGCTTCTTGAGCAGACCCGGATGGGTGCGGCTCACCACGATCTGCGGGCCCTTCGCGCCGCGGCGGACCTCGGTGATGTACGCCTTCAGCCGCTCGCCCGCGCGGTAGGGCTCCGAGGGCACCTGCTCGGCCTGCGGGAGCAGCGCCTCGACCTTGCCGAGATCGAGCAGCGTGAACCGGCGTTCGGACTGCTGGACGATCCCGGTCACGATGTCGCCCTCGCGCCCGGCGAACTCCTCGTAGGTCATCTCTCGCTCGGCGTCGCGGAGCTTCTGGAAGATCACCTGCTTGGCGGTCTGCGCGCCGATCCGGCCCTTGAAGTCGTCGGTGACCTCGACCTCCTGCTCGCTGCGCACCTCCATCACGAGGGTCTCTCCGTCGGGGGCCTCGACCTCGTCGAGCACCTGCTGGAACATCCGCATCTCGCCGGTCTCCGGGTCGATCTCGGCTCGGAACCCGACGAAGTCGTCGTCTGCCTCGGGGTGCTCCTGCTTCCACGCGCTCTTGTAGGCGGCGGCCATCGCCTCCTCGAGACCTTGCAGGATCGTCTCGAACGCGATGCCCTTCTCGCGCTCCAGCTCCCGGAGCGCCGCGATCATCTCTGCGTTCATGTGTTGCTCCCCTTCAGCTCGGCGTCCCAGTCGACCACCGTGCGTGCCGATGCCACGTCGCCGTAGCCGAGCCTGCGCTCTGCCCCGCCGACCGCGACGACGATGCCGTCGTCGTCGGCGGCGGCGAGCACGCCCTCGTGCACCTGCGCGCCCTCGACCGGCGCCGTCGTCTTCACCTTCACCCGCGTCCCCACGAACCGCCGGAACTGCGCCGGCGTCCGGAGCGGCCGTTCGATCCCGGGCGTCGACACCTCGAGCTCGTAGCGGCCCTCGCCGAAGTCCTCGAGGTCGAGGCGGCGCGAGATCCGCTCCGAGAGCTCGGCCAGCGCGTCCAGGTCGGGCGTCTCGGCGCGATCGACCGTGACCCGAAGCACCTGCCTGCCCGACTCGCGGCGGTACGCGACATCCTCGAGCTCGAACCCGGCTCCCTCGACCACGGGGCGGATCAACGCCTCAGCGTCCACATCCACCCTCCTTGGCCTCTCGAGGCACACGGCCTCTCGAACAAAAAGGTGGGCACGCGCCCACCTCCGGCTCGTCGAAACGTTCTGGCGCGAGTATACCCGCGAGTCACATCCGCGCAGGCCGAAGCGGCTACGGCGCGGCGGCGAGCAGGTCCCGCACGGCCGACGCGGCCGCTGCGAGCGGCGCCGTGGAGCGTTCTCCGGTGCCCCGGAGCTTGCACTCCACCTCGTCACGCTCGAGCCCGCGCTTGCCGACGACCACCTGGACCGGATAGCCGATCAGATCCGCGTCCGCGAACTTCACCCCCGCGCGGTCGGCGCGGTCGTCGAGGAGGACGTCGACGCCGGCGTCGCGCAGGTCGGCGTAGATCCGCTCCGCCTCGGCGACCACGCGCTCCTCGTCGGCGTTCGCGACGATCACCACGACCTCGAACGGGGCGAGCGCCTTCGGCAGGTGAAGACCGGCCTCGTCGTGGTACTGCTCGGCGGCCGCCGCCATGATCCGGCTGATCCCGATCCCGTAGGAGCCCATCAGGTAGGGCCTGCGCGAACCGTCCTCGTCGATGAAGCAGGCGTCGAGCGGCGCCGAGTAGTTCGTACCCAGCTGGTAGATGTGCCCGACCACGATCGATCGACCGATCCGCAGCCTGCCGCCGTCGACCGGGCACCGATCGCCCTCGCGGAACTCGACCAGATCCTCCCAGCGGTCCACCCGGAAGTCGCGGCCGACGTTGGCCCCGGCCACGTGGTGGTCGGGCTCGTTCGCGCCCGTCACCCAGTCGCGCCCGCCCCTTACGGTGTGATCCGCCAGCACGTCGGCGTCCTCACCGAACGCGTGGGGGCCCACGTAGCCCTTTCACGTAGCCGCGGGCGGCGAAGTCGTCGTCGGTGAACGGCCTCACGATCGCGGGGAAGACGAGCTTCTCGAGCTTGTTGACGCTCACCTCCCGGTCGCCGGGCACGAGCACCGCAGTCGTGCGCCCGCCGACGTCGAACAGCACGCACTTCAGCATCTGCGAGGCCGGGCGACGCAGGAACGCCGCGAGCGCCTCGATCGTCGCGGTGTCCGGCGTGTCGAGGAGCGTCATCTGCTCGGTCGGCTCGCCCGCGGGCTCGGGTGCGCGCGGGCGCGCTGCCTCGGTGTCGGCGAAGTAGTCCCCGTGCTCACACTCCACGAAGAGGTCCTCGCCGACGGACGCGCGCGCCATGAACTCGTGGTTCACGCCGCCACCGATCTGACCCGGGTCGGCCTCGACGATCACGAAGTCCAGGCGGCATCGCTCGACCACCCGCTCGTAGACCTCGTACATCACGCGGTAGGACTCGCGCATCCCGTCCTCGTCGCGGTCGAAGGAGTAGGCGTCCTTCATCAGGAACTCGCGACCGCGCAGCAGCCCGAAGCGCGGCCGGAACTCGTCGCGGTACTTCCACTCGACCTGATAGACGTTGAGCGGCAGGTCTCGGTACGAGGGGGCGTCGGCGGCCACGAGCGGCGCCGCGATCTCCTCCTGGGTCGGGCCCAGGACCAGCCGCCGGTCGTGGCGGTCGGTCAGCTTGAACATCGTGTCGCCGTACAGCGCGTAGCGGCCCGTGGCGTCCCATGGGTCGGCCGGGAGCACGATCGGCATCCGGATCTCCTGCGCGCCGGTCGCGTCCATCTCCTCGCGGACGATCGCGGCGATCTTGTTCATCGTGCGCAGGCCGAGCGGCAAGGTCGTGTAGACGCCGGCCATCACCTGCCGGACGAACGCGGCGCGCAGCAGCAGCTTGTGGCTCGGGATCTCGGCTTCGGCGGGATCCTCGCGAAGGGTCGGGGCGAACAGTCGGGACGCGCGCACGGTCCCCGCAGGATAGCGAGCGCGACCCCGCGTGCCCGCGACGTGCGGACGTGTGGGAGCCTGCTCCTGCGATGGACGACCTCCGCGTACCGTCGGTCGAGGACCTCACGGCTACCCTCCGCGAGCGCTTCGGGCTCGAGGTGACGTCGTGCGAACGGCTGCCGGTGGGCAACGACGTCGCCTCGCGGTCCTTCCGCGTGGAGACGAGCGACCGGCCGTACTTCCTCAAGGTCCGCGGTGGCGAGGACCCGACGCGAGGGGCGCTCGTCACCGCCTATCTGGCGGACCGAGGGGTGCCAGCCGTCCAGGGACCCGTCCGGACGACGCAGGGCAGCGCGTTCGCCGGCCTCGATGGACTCCGCGCTGGTCCTGTTCCCGATGCTGGACGCGGTCGTCGCGGCCGACGCGGGCATGGGCGCGGATCGCTGGCGCGCGCTCGGGCGGATCGTCCGGAGGCTCCACGAGGTTCCGCCGCCCGCCGCTGCAGAGCTGCCCGTGCCGGTCGAGACCTTCCAGGCGTGGCGTCGCGACCTGATCGAGCCGATCGCGGAGACGGCCGCACACCCGGGCCGCGATCCGATATCCGGCCGGTTCGCGACCGTGTGGCGCGACCACCGCGAGGAGATCGGGGCGCTCGTCGCTCTGACCGACTCGACCGCCGAGCGTCTCCGAGGCCGTCCGGCCGCGTGCGTGTTGTGCCACACGGATCTGCACACCTGGAACGTGCTCGTGGACGCGGACGGACGGCTGTGGATCGTCGACTGGGAGGAGGCGATGCTCGCGCCTCGGGAACGCGATCTGATGTTCGCGATCGGCGGGGGACTCGGGAGGGGCCTCGTCTCGGCGGACGACACGGCGGCGTTCCTCCAGGGGTACGGCCAGACCACCGTCGACGAGGAGCTGCTCGCGTACTACCGGATCGCTCGCGCGCTCGAGGACATCGCCGCGTGCGGCGAGGAGATCGCGCTGATGCCGGGGGCGGACCCGCGCGAGCGCGAGCGTGCGCTCCGCGGGCTGGAAGCCCTGTTCGAGCCGGGCGCGATCGTGGAGCTCGCCCTCTCGGAGGCACGTTGACGGACGCAGGACGCGCGTGCCACCATCGCCGCCGCATGACGAAGATCTCGGCGTGGTGGTGGCACGAGGGCTCGTGGAGCCCGGCGCCGACGCGCGCCTGAGCGGCACCGCCGCTCCGCACCACGAGCCCCGGACACCGGTCCGGGGCTTTTCTGCTTCGAAGGAAGGACGACCCGATGGACGAGCGACTGCGGGTGCGGCCGGAGCGGGCCGAGTTCGAGCGTCTCGCGGCCGCGTGGCCGCTGGTGCCGGTCTGGGCCGAGCTGCTCGCTGACGTCGCGACGCCGGTCGGGCTCTTCCACGCGGTCGCGGGCGACGGCCCGGGGATCCTGCTCGAGTCGGTCGAGCGGTCCGAGCGCTGGGGCAGGTACTCGTTCGTCGCGGGCGACCCGGCCGCGGTCGTGATCGTCGACGGCCACGGGACTCGACTCGAAGACCTGGCGCGAGCGCTGCCGACGGTTCCCGTCCCCGACGCCGATCCCCGCGCGGCCCTGACCTCGTACGCTCAGGCGCTCCGCGGGCCGCGCCTCCCCGACCTCCCGCCGCTCGCCGGCGGGCTGATGGGCATGCTCGCGTACGAGGCGGCGGGCCTGCTCGACGGCCACCCCGCGCCGCTCGCCGGCGAGGCGCCGTGCCCGCCCATCTCGCTCCTCGTGATCGACCGGGCGGTCGTGTTCGATCACTGGCGGCAACGGATCGTGCTCGTCGCGCACGCGACCGCCGGTGGCTACGACGACGCGATCGCCGCACTCGAGACGCTCGCCGACCGGGTGGCGCACGCGGAGCCGCTCCCGCTGGCGCAGATGGGGCCGCCGCCGGAGGACCCGGCGGGGCTCGGCGAGCCGAACATGCCGGACGAGCGCTACCGGCAGACCGTGGCGACGTTCAAGGAGCACATCCTCGCCGGGGACATCTACCAAGGGGTGCCCTCGCGCCGCGTCTCGTTCGCCGCGCCCGGCGGCGGCTTCCCGATCTACCGGCGCCTGCGGGTCACGAACCCGGCCCCCTACATGTTCTTCCTGCGGATGCGCGGGCTCGAGCTCGCCGGGTCCTCGCCCGAGCCGCTCGTGCGCGTCGAGGGCCGGCGCGTGTCGACCCGTCCGATCGCCGGGACCCGTCCGCGGGGCCAGACCGAGGTGCGCGACCGTCTCCTCGAGCACGAGCTGCTCGCCGACCCGAAGGAGCAGGCCGAGCACGCGATGCTCGTGGACCTGGCGCGCAACGACCTCGGGCGGGTGTGCGTCGCGGGCAGCGTGCGCCCGACCGAGCTGATGCAGGTCGAGCGGTTCTCCAAGGTGATGCACATCGTCTCGACGGTCGAGGGAGAGCTTCGGGAGGACGCGACCCCGCTCGACGCCCTCGCGGTCACGTTCCCCGCCGGCACCGTCACGGGCGCGCCCAAGCGCCGCGCGATGGAGCTGATCGCCGAGCACGAGCCCACCCCGCGCGGCCCCTACGCGGGGGCGGTCGGCTACCTCACGTTCGCCGGCGACCTCGACTTCTGCATCACGATCCGGACCGCCGTCGTGGTCGACGGCGTCGCCACGATCCAGACCGGCGCCGGCGTGGTCGCCGACTCCGACCCCGAGACCGAGCTCCGCGAGACGAAGGCCAAGGCGGCGGCGCTCATCCCCGCCGTCGCCCCCGGGGTCGATGAGACGATAGGAGCCGACCGATGATCCTCGTCGTCGACCACTACGACTCGTTCACCTACAACCTGGTCCAGCTGATCGAGTCGCTGGGCCGCGAGACCGTCGTGGTGAAGTCCGACGAGCGTCCCGCCGGCGAGCTCGCCGCGATGGAACCCGAGGCGGTGCTCCTGTCCCCCGGCCCCGGCCACCCGCGCGACGCGGGCTGCTTCACCGAGCTCCTCGAGACGCTGCCGGCGGCGACCCCGGTGCTCGGCGTGTGCCTGGGTCACCAGGCGCTCGGGCTGCAGTGCGGCGGGACCGTCGACCGGACCGAGCCGGTCCACGGCAAAGCGTCCCTCGTCTACCACGAGGGGCGTGGGATCCTCGAAGGCGTGAGCGTGCCGTTCGAAGCGGGCCGCTACCACTCGCTTGTGGTCGAGCGCGACGACCTGCCCGCCGAGCTGGACCTCACCGCCTGGACCGAGGACGGCCTCGTGATGGCGACCCAGCACCGCGAGCTTCCCCGTTTCGGCCTCCAGTTCCATCCCGAGAGCATCCTCACGCCCGAGGGACCGAGGATCGTCGAGAACTTCCTGCGCCTGGCGGCCTGAGCCTACGGCGCGGGGCAGCCGGGCCCGTACGCGAAGGCGCCGGAGCCGGCGGCGACCCTGCAGCCGCGCTCGTCCACCGCGACGAACGCCCCCGCCGGGATCCGTTTGAGCTGGTCGAGGAGCCGGTTCGTCCAGCGGCTGTCGACCGTGCCCTGGAAGTACCAGTCGCTGCCGTTGTCGGCGACGATCAGGCCGTAGCGCTGCATCGCGCGCAGGACGACCTTCGCGGCGCGCGAGAACCCGCTCATGTCGAAGCCGCGCTTGAGGCGGAACCGCGTTCCCATCGGCGGGCACGTCTTCCCGCCGGTCGCCGCCTCGTGCCGGGCCGGCCACAGATGCCGGGCGGATGTGCACGACGCCGTCATCCGGATCGCGTGGTCCACGACGCCCGTCTTCACCTCGTCGTAGCGGAGCAGCCCCGCGAGGATCGGGAGCCCGGCGGCGTCGGCGCTCGTCCACCCGTCCGGCCGGAGACGGTTCGCCTTCGAGCCCGTGAGATGGAAGATCGCGCCGCTGCCTGCGGTCGGATCGCTGTGGTTCCAGCGCGCGTCGTACAGCTCGTAGAGCGTGCAGTCGCTCCGGTCGAGCATGATCGCGTGACGGTCGGAACCGCCCTCGATCGTGGTGCTCGCGCCGAACGGGTACGGCCCGGGATCGCTCTGGCTCGCGTAGCGGAACCGGATCCGCACCTTCGGATGCGCCGCGCCGACGACGTCGAAGGGGATCCCGTACGAGGGCGGCCCGAAGTCCGGGTGCAGAAAGGTCGAGCCCGCGTGCATCGCGCGCTTCCAGGTCTTGCTCTTGGCCGCCACCGGCAGGCGCGACACGTCCAGGTGCCACACGTTGTCCGTGGGGAAGACCGTGCAGCTCGTGCCCGGTACGGTCACGGCCGCGGCGGAGGGCGTGGGAAGGACCGCGGCGCAGAGCGCCGCCGCTGCCAGGGCCCGTACGATCGTCATACGCACCTCGTCGTCATCGGCTCCCGAGCCCGCTACGGTTGAGCGCGCATGCCCGACCCGCGACCAGCCGGCCTCCTCGAACGGATCCCGACGTGGGCGGTCCCGGCGCTCGTGGCCGTCCACGTCGCGGCCGCCGTGTTCCTCGCGATCGGCGCGGCCCGCGGCCCGGTCGAGGACGCGTACGTCCTTCGCGCCGAGACCGTGGCCACCTCGCCGGCGACCCCATACCGCGGGTTCCCGATGGCGGCGATGCCGCTGGAGACCGCGGCGTTCCGTCTCCTCGGCGGTCACGGCGCCGGCACGACCGCGATCTGGTTCGTGGCGATCGCCCTCCTCGCCGACCTCGCCACCGCGGCCGGGCTCGCGTGGGCGTGGAGCCGGCGTGCCGCGGTCGTCTACCTGCTGCTCGGCCTGCCGTTGCTCGGGTTCGCGTACCTGCGCCTGGATCTCGTCGCCGTTGCCCTCGCGACGTGGGCGGTCGCGATGCTCCGCAAGCGCGGCGACGATCCGGTCGCGGGGGCGCTGTTCGGGTTCGCGGTGCTCTGGAAGCTCTGGCCGCTCGCGCTCGCCCCGCTGCTGCTGTTCCGTAAGGCCGCGCGCGCGGGGACGGCGTTCGTGATCGTCGGGCTCTTCGGCGGAGCGGCTTGGTACCTGACGGGTGGGCAGAAGGGGCC
Source organism: uncultured Actinomycetes bacterium (assembly GCA_963710985.1). Lineage (GTDB taxonomy): Bacteria > Actinomycetota > UBA4738 > UBA4738 > HRBIN12 > AC-51. The sequence continues at coordinate 675,347 of CAVQCI010000001.1, forward strand.
GTTCCAGGTGCTCACGTTCCGCGCCGCGATGGGCTGGTCGGTCGAGAGCGCCGTCGGGAGCCTCCGGTGGCTCGCCGGCGGCGGACCTGCGAACCCCGATGGGGCCACGGTGCGCCTGGGTACCTCGCCGCTGTGGCAGCTGGCGGCGCTCGGGATCGTGCTGCTCGTCGCCGAGGGCCTCGTCTGGTGGCGGGGCTACCGCGACGACGCCGATCCGACCGGCGCCGCCTCGCTCGCGGCGGTCGCCGCGCTCCTGGCGTTCGCGCCGGTGCAGGCGCTGCAGTACGGGCTGTGGCTGCTGCCGTGGGCGGCGATCGCCTTCGAGGGCGACGGGCGCGAACGGACAGTGGCGACCCTCGCCGCCGTGATCGTCGCGCTCGACGGGGTGCTGTCGCTCGTGTACGGGAGCGTGCACGCGTACCCTTCGGGGACCGGCGCCGAGCTCCTGCTCGTCGCCAGAAGCCTCGTGTGCGTCGCGACGGTGGTCGCCTGGGTCTGGCCACGGCGTGCGCTCGCGCCTGTCGGGGCGCACGGCCAAGCTGTCGTCTCGGTCGAACCTCGATGATGCGGTCCGATGGCCAAACCTTCCTTGCCCCAACAGCGCGGAGCGAAGACCGGTGGCAGGACCACGTTCCTGATCGTGGCCCTGCTCACCGTGGCGGTGGTGGTGGCGGGCTTCTTCTGGGTGGTGGCCCGGAGGAGGAACCCCCAGAGCACTCTGCACGCGGTCGCCTATCAGGTGAGCGGCTCGGCGACGAGGCAACCGTGATCTACGTGCGACCCGACGGCCAGTTCGATGCGACGGTGTCCGTTCCGTGGTCTTCGCCATCGTTCCGCACGGATCCGGGCATGACGCTGTCGCTGGTCGCTCGTGCGACCGACGGGGGTGCGATCACCTGCGTCATCACCGAGGACGTCCGACCCGTGACCACCCACTCCGGCCCGGACTGCGCCCTCGAGGCGACGTCCTAGGTTCCGGCGACGGCCTCAGGCGCCTGGACGCAAGCCGCCGCCGCAGGCTTCAGTCGCCGGTGTCGCCGGCGGCGAGCTTCTCGGCCGCCACCTTGCGTGCCTCGACGAGCAGGGCGTCGACGAGTTCGTCCTCGCCGACCTTCGCCACGACCTCGCCCTGGCGCACGATGAATCCGAGGCCGTTGCCACTCGCGATGCCGACGTCGGCCTCGCGCGCCTCGCCGGGTCCGTTCACGACGCACCCCATCACGGCCACGCGCATCGGCACGCCGAACTTCTCGTTCTCGATCGCGGCGTTGACCTTGCGCGTGAGGGCGAGCACGTCCACCTCCGCTCGCCCGCACGACGGGCACGCGACGAGGTCGAGGCCGCGCTTGCGCAGGCCGAGCGACCGCAGGATCGCGTTGCCGACCTTGACCTCCTCGACCGGATCGTCCGTGAGGGAGACCCGGATCGTGTCGCCGATCCCCTCAGCGAGCAGCGTCCCGATCCCCACGGCGCTCTTCACGCCGCCGAGTGGCATCGGACCGGCCTCGGTCACCCCCAGGTGCAGCGGGTAGTCGCACTTCTCCGCGAGCTGGCGGTAGGCCTCGATCATCACGCGTGGGTTCGAGTGCTTCACGCTGATCTTGATGTCGAAGAAGTCCTCGTCTTCGAGGATCCGCGCCTCGCCGAGGGCCGACTCGACGAGGGCTTCGGGCGTCGGAGACCCGTACCTCTCCAGCAGCTCCTTCTCGAGCGAGCCGGCGTTCACGCCGATCCGGATCGGCACGCCGCGGGCCTTCGCCTCGCGCGCGATCAACCGGACCTTGTCGTGGTACTTGATGTTGCCGGGGTTGATGCGCAACCCTTGGATCCCCGCCTCGAGCGCCGCCATCGCGTACTTCCACTGGAAATGGATGTCGGCGACCACCGGCACGGTGGACTTCGCGGCGATCGCGGCGAGCGCCTCCGCGTCCTCCCAGTGCGGAACCGCGACCCGCACGATGTCAACCCCCGCCGCCACGAGCGAGGCGATCTGCTGCAGCGTGGCGTTGATGTCGGCGGTCTTCGTGGTGGTCATCGACTGGACGCTCACCGGAGCGTCCCCGCCGACCGCGACCCGTCCGACGTGCAGCTGTCGCGTGGACCTGCGAAGCGCGTTCACGAGCGCCAGTCTCCCAGAGCCGGCCGCGCCACCGGATCAGCCACCGAACACGTGGAACGTGATCGTGCGTTCCTTCGGTTCGTCCATCTCGAAGAAGATCAGCCGCTGCCAGGTGCCGAGGCCGGGCTCTCCCGCCACGACCGGGATCGCGTGCGACGTGGCCGACAGCAGCATCGCCTTCACGTGCGCGTGTCCGTTCTTCCGCTCGTCCTCGTGCATGTTCTGGGTGCGGATGTCGAAGTCGTCGTGCGCGTAGTAGACGCCCTCGTGCGGCACCAGCTCGGTCAGGTGCCGGCGGAAGTCGTGCAGCGCGCCGTCCTCCCACTCGTTGATCAGGAGCGCGCAGGTGGTGTGGGCGCAGAACGCGATCGCGGCCCCGTCGGTGACGCCTGCGTCCTTCACGGCGCGACGCAGGTCGTCGGTAAGGTCGAGGTAGGCGTAGCGGTTCGCGGCGGTGACGGCGATCGTGGTGGTGGCTGCCTTCAAGGTTCCCTCCTGGCAGTGCTGGCGCGGACGGCCGCCCGGTCCTCGGCGGCGGGGAGATCTGACGGTGTCTCGGCGGCGGGGAGATCGAAGGTGAACACGCTCCCTCGGCCGGGCTCGCTCTCGGCGCGGATCCGTCCGCCGTGGGCCTCGACGACGGACCGCGCGATCGCCAGGCCGATCCCCGTGCCCCCGTCCTCCCGGGAGCGGGACGCGTCGACCCGGTAGAACCGCTCGAACAGGCGCGGCAGGTGCTCCTCGGCGATCCCGACGCCGGTGTCGCGGACGCTGACCTCGACCGAAGCCTCGACCGGCCGCGCGGCGATCACGACCTCGCCGCCGGGCGGCGTGAACCGCACCGCGTTGTCGACCAGGTTGAACAACACCTGATGCACGCGCTCCGGATCGGCGTCGAGCGGTGGCACGCCCTCGCCCACATCGGCTCGCAGGGTGACGTCGGATGCCGCACGCGAGACCGAGATCTCCGAGATCACCCGCTCCGCGAGCGCTCCGACGGGAACCGCCTCCCGCTGCAACGGGACCTCGCCCGACTCGAGGCGCGACAGGTCGAGCAGCTGCTCGACGAGCCGCCCGAGCCGCTCGCTCTGCGCGAGCATGACCTCCAGCGTCCGCGGATCGGGTTCTTCGACGCCGTCGAGCAGATTCTCCAGGTGCGCGCGGATCGCCGCGATCGGCGTCTTCAGCTCGTGCGAAACGTTGGCGACGAGGTCGCGGCGGGTGCGTTCGACGTTCTCGAGCTCAGCGCTCATCCGGTTGAAGGCGTGCGCCAGCTGACCGACCTCATCCCTGCTGCGCGTCGTGACGCGGACCGAGTAGTCCCCGACCTCCATCCGGCGCGCGGCCGCGGCCATGTCGCGGAGCGGACGCGTCATCCCCCGTGCGATCCACCTGGCGAGCGCCAGCGCCAGCGCACCCGCGAGCGCGCCCGCTACCAGGAACTGCAACCAGAACGTCGAGAGGAATCCCAGCGTGTCCCCCAGACGCGATGCGAAGCCGGTGGAGGGGGCGGGGCGCACGGCGAAGACGAGCTGGGTGACGACACCGTCTTCGATCACCGGTGCCACCGCGTAGTCGAGGTCGGACGTCACGCCGACGTGCACCATGCCGTCGCCGATCTTCGGCAGCGGGGCCGGCGCGGTCCCCGACAAGATGGTCCCGTCGTTGGACACGCGCACGATCGAGACGCCGGCGGCCGCAGGACCCGACCGGATGGCACCGGCCGCCGCGCGGCGCGCGACGCGCAGCAGCTGCAGCCGCTCGGTGTCGCGCTGGGTGTCACGCAGGGCGTAGCCGAGCAACACGAAGATCAGCAGGACGGTGACGCCGACCGCGATCACGATCACCGAGCCCAGCTTGGACCTGATCGTGGGGAGCTTCTCGAGCGGCCGCATCGCCACGGTCGCTACTCCTTGAACGCGTAGCCGACCCCGTGGACGGTACGGATGAACCGCGGATCGTTCCCGTCCTCCCCGAGCTTGCGGCGGATCCGTGCGACGTGGGAGTCGACGACGCGGCCTCCCGCGTAGTCCCGATACCCCCACACGCGATCCATCAACAGGTCCCTGCTGAACACGACGCCGGGCTCGCGCACGAGCGTCAGCAAGATCTCGAACTCCAGGGGCGTGAGGGCGATCTCCTCGTCGTCGACCGTGACCCGGCGTCGCTGGGGATCGACGGCGAGCCCATGGCGCTCGATCGGCGCCGCGGCGTCGGTCTCGGCGCCGCGCATCCGATCCATCCGCCGGAGGATCGCCTTCACGCGCGCGGCGAGCTCACGCAGGCTGAAGGGCTTGGTGAGGTAGTCGTCGGCGCCGACCGCGAACCCCGCCACCTTGTCCGCCTCCTCGGTGCGCGCGGTCAGCATCAGGACCGGCGTCCACGAGTCCTTCTGGATCTGCTTGCAGACCTCCAGGCCGTCCATCCCCGGCAGCATCAGGTCCAGGACCACGAGATCGGGGCGGTGCTCGGCGTGCAGCCGGATCGCGTCGGGACCGTCGTTCGCCACGACGACCAGGTACCCCTCGTTCTCCAGACGGGCACGGACGGCCTCCGCGATCGCGACCTCGTCGTCGACGACCAGGATCGTTCGTTCGCTCATCCGGTCCATCGTACGCATGTGCGGGCCCCGGCGGACCTTGTGGGCGATGGAGAAATCGTGACGCGCGGGAACGCGTCTTGGCTGGTCACGGCGATATCGGGACCGGTTTCCAGATGTCGAGCACGAACGTCGCGGTCACGAACAGGACGAAGAACGTGAGGACCACGAACGAAACCGGGACGACCTTCTTCATGTCGATCTGGTGCCCGCGGATCTTCTCGAGCACGAGGACCGCGAGGTGGCCGCCGTCGAAGGGGGGCAACGGGATCAGGTTGACCAGCCCGATGAACAGCGTCACGTAAGCGAACGTGTAGATCAGGGTGATCCACTGTCCCTGCTCGCCGTAGGTCCCAACGGCGCGGCCGATCCCATAGACCGACGTTGCGTCGGTCGGACGGGTTGGGGCGCCACCGAACAGCCGCTGCCCCAGCCGAGCGATGCCCTGCGGCCCGAACACCCGTCCGATCTCCTTGATCGAGACCCAGGTCGTCTGCCCTACCTCGTCGACCCCGCCGACGATCGACGAGACCGATCCGCGGCGCACCGGCACCAGCGTGATCCCGATCCGCGGGACGTCCTGCCCGCCCACCTTGGCCACGACCGGGGTCATCGTCGTGTGGATCAACCGCCCGTCGCGCGAGATCGTGAACGCGATCGGCGTGCCGACGTTCGCCTTCTGGACCTCGCCGATCTGCGCGGGGGTCGGGTCCACGATGTCGCCGATCCGCACGATCACGTCGTTCGGCTGGAGCCCCGCGACGGCAGCCGGGGACGTGCTGCCCCCGAGCTTCGGCGCCACGCTGCCCACCACGGCCTTCGTGCTCAGGTCGCCCACGAAGAACAACAGTCCGCTGAAGATCAGGAACGCGACGAGGATGTGCGACACCGGGCCTGCGAGGATCACGAGGGCGCGCTGCCACACGGGCTTCGCGTTGTACGCGCGATCCTCGTCGCCGGGCGGCACGTCGTTCTCGAACGGGTTCATCCCGGCGATCTTCACGTAGCCGCCTGCAGGGATCCCCTTCACGCCGTACTCGATCTCGCCTCGCTGGGTCGACCACAGACGCGGACCGAACCCGACGAAGAACTCCAAGACGCGGAAGCCGAACGCGCGCGCGGTGAGGTAGTGCCCGCCCTCGTGGATCAGGATGATCGCGACCAGCGCGACGAAGAAGACGACGATCGAAAGTCCGAACGCCACGTCCTCAGCGCTCCTCGACGATCTCGGCCGCGCGGTGGCGGGCCCACGCGTCCGCCCGCTCGATGTTCACGACCGACACCACCGAGGCGGGCTCGTGCTCGTCCACGACGGTCTGGACGATCTCGACGATCCGCGTGAGGGGATCTTCCCCTCGAGGAACGCCATCACGGCGACCTCGTTCGCGGCGTTCATCGCGGCCGGGAACGTGAGCCCGAGGCCCCCGACGCGTTCGGCCAGATCCACCGCGGGGAAGGCCTCCCGGTCGACCGGCTCGAACGTGAGCGGACGATCGGTGAGCGGCACCGGCTCGACCCCAGAGGGCAGCCGCTCGGGCCAGGCGAGGGCCCACTGGATCGGCAGGCGCATGTCGGCGCTGGCCATCTCCGCGCGGATGCTGCCGTCGCGGAACTCGGCCATCGCGTGCACGACGCCCTCCGGGTGGATCAGCACGTGGATCTTCGAGTAGTCCAGATCGAACAGGTAGTGCGCCTCGATCACCTCGAGGCCCTTGTTCATCAGCGTGGCGGAGTCGATCGTGATCTTCGGCCCCATCGTCCAGACGGGGTGCTGCAGGGCTTCCTTGACCGAGGCTCGCGTGAGCTCGCCACGGGTCCACCCGCGGAACGGCCCGCCCGAACCCGTGAGGACGACCCGCTTGAGGTCGTCGCGGCGTTCACCGCGCAGCGCCATCGCGAGGGCCGCGTGCTCCGAGTCGACCGGGATCAGCCGTTCTGGCTCACCCTTGACGAGGTCCATCACCAGCTCGCCCCCGACCACCAGGGATTCCTTGTTCGCGAGCGCGAGCGTCTTGCCCGCCTGCAGCGCAGCGAGCGTCGGCGACAGGCCGGCCGAGCCGACCAGCGCGTTCAGGACGACGTCGGCGTCGGTATCGCCGGCGAGCGCCTCGGTAGCGTCGGCACCGACGATCAGCTCGACGCCCTTGACGGCGCCGAGCTTCACCTTGATGTCCGCCGCGGCGTCCTCGTCCGCGATCGCGACGTGCGGGGGCAGGAACTCCCGGATCTGCCCGACGAGCAGCTCCTGGTTCATCCCCGCCGCGGACAGCGCGACGACCTTGAAGCGGTCGGGATACCGGCGCGCCACGTCCAACGCCTGGGTCCCGACGGACCCGGTGGATCCGAGGATCGTCAGCGTCCTCATGGCGAACAGGGTACCCCCCGTCCGTGCCTACGCGCCGCACCCGCGGCCGTCAGAAGAAGATCACACGGAACAGCAAGAACGCGGCGGGCGCGACGAACAACAGCGAGTCGATCCGGTCGAGCACCCCGCCGTGACCCGGCAGCACGCTCCCCATGTCCTTGATCCCCAGGTCGCGTTTCACGAGCGATTCCGCGAGATCCCCGAGGGTCGCCGCGATCGCGACCAACGCCCCCAGCAGCAACGCGTCCACGCGACGGTCGGCGAACACGTCCACGAAGTTCGGCACCAGCGCCACCGCCACCACGACGGTGACGAGCGTGCCGCCGATCACCCCTTCGATCGACTTCTTGGGGCTCACGCTTGGCGCGAGCGAGCGCTGGAAGAACGAGCCGCCCCAGACCGAACCGACCAGGAACGCCGACGTGTCGAACAGGAACGTCAGCCCGACGAGCGCGACCACCAAGGCGATCCCGTTCGGGAGCTTGAGCGTCGCGACCAGGTAGCCGCCCAGCAGCGGGATCCAGGCCATGTTCAGGACCGTGAGCCCGATGTTCTGCATCACGTCCTTGCGGTGCATCGCAGGGATCGTCATGTACCACAGGAACGAGGCTCCCAGGCCGACCGCGAACATCGCGGGCGTCGCGCTCTCACCGCGGAAGTAGGCCCCCGCCATCATCAGCAGTCCGGCGACCAGACCCACGGCGGTGGCCGGCTGGCGATGGTGCTTGACCATCACGCCGAACAGCTCGCCTTGGGCCACGAGCACCGCGATCGTCGCGACCACGGCGAACGCGAGGGCCCCGATCCACAGCGCCGCGAGCGCCACGCCGGCCAGGAGCACGCCGGTCATGAAGGCGGCGGGGACATCGCGTTCGCCGACGTTGGGACCTCGCCGCTCGACGTCGGCTCCGACCTCGACGGTCGACACGTCCTGCCAGCTAGGCCCCGAGATCCCTCCGCGCCGACGACCACGGTCCGCCGGGCGGCCTCCGGCTCCTGGATGTCGGCGAGGATGTCCTCCTCGACCTCGCTCGGCTCGTACCCGTACTCGTCCTCGTCGAGGAGGTTCGCGCCGGTCTCGCCGGCCTCTTCACCGAACACGTCGATCGGCTCGGTGGTGTAGGACACCTCCTGGCCCCGGATCGAGCCGGCGAAGTGCTCGGCGGCCGCCTCGAGGTCCTCGTCCGAGGGCCGTTCCCCTGCGAGCGGTCCCTCCTCTGCCTCATCGACGGGGCTCTCGAGCACGATCGTGCGGGACTCCTCGGGCTCCTCCTCTGCGGGCCACGCCGCCTCCTCCTGCGACCCCTCGAGCACGGTGATCTCGTCTCCGCCCTCCTGGTCGCCGGTGGTCCCCTCCGCCTCGACCGGCTCGATCCGCCCGGTGTCGTACCAGGCGCCCTCCTCTGCTTCGGTCTCCGGAGCCTCTGGCTCGGACTCGGGCGGCTCGGGCTCGGCCTCGACCTGCTCGCTGGGCGCGACGCTCTCTGACGGCCGGACCTCGACGTGCTCCTCGTGCGGGGCCTGCGCCGCGGGCTCCTCGGGCTCGTCCCAGTCGACGTCCCGGATCGGCGCGAAGAACTTGTCGAGGTCTTCGAACAGCTCGTCGCCGTCGCGCTTGTCGTCGGTCACCGGCACTAGACCTCCATGAGCTCCTGCTCTTTGTGGCTCTGGATCTGATCGACCTCGGCCACGTAGCGATCGGTGAGCTTCTGCAGCTCCTTCTCGGCCCGTACGAGGTCATCTTCTGAGATGGAGGCCTCGCGCTCAAGTTTCTCGAGCTCATCCTTCGCGTGGCGCCGGACGTTGCGGACGGCGACGCGGCCCTCCTCGGCGCGGTGATGCACCTGCTTCACGAGCTCCTTGCGGCGCTCCTCGGTGAGCGGCGGGAACGCGAGCCGGATCACGGTGCCGTCGTTGCTCGGCGTGATCCCGAGGTCGCTCGACTGGATCGCCTTCTCGATCGCCGACATCGCGCCCCGGTCGAACGGCTGGATCTGCAGGAGCCTCGGCTCCGGGACGGACACGCCGGCGAGCTGGTTGAGGGGCACTGGCGTCCCGTAGTACTCGACGGTGATGCGGTTCAGCACGGCGGGCGTGGCCCGACCGGTGCGGATCCCCGCCAGGTCCTCCTTGAGGTGCGAGACCGCCTGCTCCATCTTGTGAGCGGCGTCCTGATTCGTGACTTCGATCGTCATGCGACCCCTCCGTGGACGAGCGTGCCGATCGGCTCGCCGGTGACGACACGCCGGATGTTGCCCTCCTGCCGCAGATCGAACACGACGATCGGCAGCTCGTTCTCCATGCAGAGCGAGACCGCGGTGGTGTCCATCACCTGGTAGCCCTCGCGGAGGAACTCCGCGTAGGCCAGGTCGTCCAGGCGCACGGCGCTGGGGTCCAGGTGCGGATCCGCCGTGTAGACGCCGTCGACCTTCGTGCCCTTCAGCAGCGCGTCGGCGTGGATCTCGAGCGCGCGTTGAGCGGCCGTGGTGTCGGTCGAGAAGTACGGCACGCCGAGGCCGGCCGCGAAGATCACCACGCGGCCCTTCTCGAGGTGACGGATCGCGCGCAGCGGCACGAACGGCTCGGCGACCTGGCTCATCGCGATCGCCGTCTGCACGCGCGTGGGCACGTGGATCTTCTCCAGGGCGTCCTGCAGCGCAAGCGCGTTCATCACGGTGGCGAGCATCCCCATGTAGTCCGCGCGGTTGCGGTCGATCGAGGGAGCCTGCCGCCCCCGCCAGATGTTGCCGCCTCCCACGACGACCGCCGGCTGGATCCCGAGGTCGACGACCTCGGCCAGCTGCCGGGCGACGAGCGCGGTCGGGCCGTTCGCCGATCCCGAACCCGGATTCGGGGGCGAAGGCTTCGCCGGAGAGCTTGAGGAGGACCCGGTGGTACGTCGGTCGATCCGGTACCTCGATCATCCGCGTCGCCGTTCCTCCCGCTCGTTCGCCAGCTTACTCGCCGTCCTCGCCGAGCTTGAACCGGACGAACCGACGTACGACGACCTTCTCGCCGGTCTTGGCTCCGACCTCGTCGAGGTACTGCTGGATCGTCTTCGAGTCGTCCTTGACGAACGGCTGCTCGAGGAGCACGTGCTCCTTCAGGTGCGATTCGAGCTTGCCCTGCACGATCTTCTCGATCACGTTGTCGGACTTACCGAGCTCCCTCGCCTGCGCCTCGAACAGGCCGACCAGCCGGTCGAGCTCGGCCTGCGGGACGTCGTCGCGCGACAGGTAGGTCGGCGCGGCGGGGCTCGCGACGTGCAGGGCGACGTCCTTCACGAGCGCTCGGAACTCGTCGGTGTTGGCGACGAAGTCCGTCTCGCAGTTCACCTCGACCAGTGCCCCCACGGTGTTGTTGAAGTGGATGTAGCTGTCGACGAGGCCCATGTTCGCGGTCCTGCCCGCGCGCTTCTCGACCGAGGCCAGCCCCTTCTGCTGGAGCAGCTCCTTGGCCTTGTCCATGTCGCCAGCCGACTCCTGGAGGGCGTTCTTGCAATCCATCATCCCGGCGCCCGTGGCTTCGCGGAGCGCCTTGATCATGGCGGTGGTCACCTCGGCCATCAGGCGTCCCCTTCCTTCTCCTCGGCCTCAGCAGCCTCGGCCGCCTCCGGGGCGTCGGTCCCCTCGACGGGCTCGGCCGTCTCCGCCACGACCTCGGGCTCGATCTCGGACCCGGCGTCGGGGGCGGGGGCCTCGGGCAGGTCCGGCTCGAAGACCGTGCTGGACGCGATCGCCTCTGCCTCCTCGTGGGAGGGGGTCTCATCGACCGCGGCGGGTGCCGCCTGGGGCTTGGGTCCGCTCGGGACGGCGGCGCGTTGCGTCACCTTCTCGACGGCCTCCTCCTTGGCCATGCCGTAGCCCTCGGCGAGCGCGTCGGCGATCACGCGGGTCACGAGGTTGACCGCCCGGATCGCGTCGTCGTTGCCCGGGATCACGTAGTCGACCTCGTCGGGGTCGCAGTTCGTGTCCACGATCGCGATCACGGGGATGTCGAGCTTGCGGGCCTCGGTGACCGCGATGTGCTCCTTCTTCGTGTCGATCACGAAGATCGCGTCGGGAAGGCGTTCGAGGTCTTGGATCCCGCCGAGGTTGCGCTCGAGCTTCTCGCGCTCGTGCCGCAGTCGGATCGCCTCCTTCTTGAGCAGGCGGTCCATCGCGCCGGTCTCCTCCATCTCGCGGAGCTCACGCATCCGGAGCAGCCGGCCGCGGATCGTGGCGAAGTTGGTGAGCATCCCGCCGAGCCAGCGGTTGTTCACGTACGGCATGCCCGAGCGCGCGGCCTGCTCGGCGACGACCTCCTGGGCCTGCTTCTTCGTCCCGATGAACAGGACGATGCCGCGACGACGGCCGAGGCTCTGGACGAACGCGTAGGCCTCCTCGAGGCCCGACAGGGACTTCTCGAGGTCGATGATGTAGATCCCGGACCGCTCCCCGAACAGGTAGCGCTGCATCTTCGGGTTCCACCTGCGGGTCTGGTGGCCGAAGTGCACGCCGGCCTCGAGGAGCTCCCGCCTGGTGACGACAGGCACGAGCGACTCCTTTCGGTTGTCTCCTCCGTCCGGATCGCTCCGCGCCGGCCCACCAGCGGCGGGACCCCGGCGAACGGTCCCCGGACGTGTGTGCTCGGCGCGTGGATGCGCCGGCGCGGCGAGTCTACCAGCGGCCTTCTAGCGCCGGCGCCGGCCGGAGGCTCCGGCCCGACGATCCGGCTGGGCCCGCACGGGCGCCTCCGGCACTGCGTGCGCGACCGCGAGGTATCGGTAGACGAACGTCGCCTGGAGCGCCACGTGCATCAGGTTCACGACCAGCACGACCGCCCACGCGGCGGCGGAGGGGTTCACGCCGATCGTGCTTCCGGGCAGCGGCGCCACCAGGAACGCCCACCCACCAACGACCGCGATCGAGGCGAGGGTGAGGTTGCCGGAGCCGGGCATGCGGGCCGCACGCACCGAACGCGACATCACCATCGGCATCGGCCGGTCCTCGTCGGCGGCGATCGCCGGCGCGAACGCGAACAGGTACGTGCCGGCGACCATCGCGGCCACGAACGCCAGCAGACCGAGCCCCGGGCCGAGGAACGCGCCGAGCAGGTTGCCCACGATCAGCAGGGCGAGCCCGCTGATGTTCACCGTGATCGTGACCGGCAGGATCCGCAGCCCACGCATGAGCGCCCATCGCGACACCGCGCCGGTGCGCAGGCGTTCGACCGTGACCGTGGCGACCAGCGCGAGCAGCACCGCCCGCACGACCGCGAACACGAAGATCCCGAGTTGGCCGCCCGCCGTGCCGCCGAGGACCGACGCGGAGAGGATCCCGTCCGCGTAGGTCCCGACCGGCGGGTAGGCGAAGGTCCCCGTGAGGATCGAGAAGGGCCCCTGGAAGCCGGCCGCGAGGGTCGCCAACCACACGACCAGGACCACGAGGGGGATCCCGATGAGCAGCGCGGGCGTCGAGACCACGAGCGCGAAGCCGCGTGCGAAGGTCGAGCGGATCTTCGGCATCGGCGAGGCACCCGGCGTGCGCGGGGCGAACAGCGAATCCAGGAAGCCACCGCGACCGGCGGGTTCCTGGGCCTTCGCGGGGGCCCGGTAGCCCGAGCCGCGCTTGCCGTCGCTCACTGGTCCTCCTCCACGACCTGCACGTCGTCTCCTCCGCCGAAGACCGGCGAGCCCAGCCGCTCCCACAGGAACCGCCCCAGCAGCAACAGCAGGACGACGAAGACCACGGCGACGAGCGCCCAGGTTCCGAGCATCAGCGGCAGATGCAGGACCGTCGGGCTCTCGATCGCGGTCAACGCCACGCTCGCGTCGTGACGGAACCCGACCATGCCGCCGGCGCTCCCGGCTCGGACCGCCACGACCGTGTCGCCGCTCACCGCGAGGCCGCGCAACGGCACCCCGCCCACACCGGTACGCGAGAGGAGGGTGCCGGCGCCGAGGTCGAACGCCACGAGGTCGCCGTCGGTGGTCGTGGTGAGCACCGACGTCCCCACGACCACGGGGGCGGTCCGGAACACGCTCTGGTTCAGGGCGAAGTCCCACACGCGCGAGCCGGTGGCAGCGTCGAAGCGGTAGACCTCCCCCCGGATGTCGGCGGCGATCACCGCGTCGCCGGAGACGGCCGGGGGCGACCCGAGCACGTATCCGTTCATCCGCGCCGACCATCGCTCGGTCCCGTCGGCAAGCGCGATCGCGCGAACCGTGTTGTCGCTGAACGTCACGTAGGCGGTGTCGGAACCGAGCGCCGGCGATCCCGCGACGACCGCCGAGCGGGAAGGCGTATCGGACCACGCCCGCGAACCGTCGGCCTCCTTCAAGGCCACGACCGAGGCCCCGGTCGAACGGGTGCCCTGCACGGCCACGACCACCAGGCCGTTGCCGGCCGCCAACGGGGTCACGAGCGCACCGCCCGCCGAGCCCGTCCACCGGGCCTTGCCGGTGGCGAGGTCGACCGCGGTCACGGTGCCGTCGTTCGTCCCGACGAACGCGAGGTCCCCGTCGATGGTGACGCCCGATCGGCTCACGGATGGGAGCGTCAGCGTCCACGCGCGCGACCGGTCGGCGAGGGACACGGCGACGAGGGTGGAGCCCGGGCTCGCGGCAGCCGAGGACGGCGATGCGGTCAAGGTCGGGGTCGTCGAGGCCGGCGTGGCGGAGGGGATCACGCTGGCGTCCGGCGGGCCAGCGCCCCATCCTTCGGTGTACAGGAGCAGAGCGTTCTTGCCGGAGCCCGCGACCGCCGCCGGTACCGAGGGTCCGATCGCCTTATCGAGCGTCCAGGCCTTCGATCCGGTCGCGAGGTCGACGCCGACGACCGAGGTGGGCCCGACCGCGATCGCGAGACCGTCGGCCACGATCGGCGCCGAAAGTCCGTAGGCATCCCGCGGCCCGCCGGGAGGGACCGAGATCTCCCACGCTTGCGCGTACGCGGGAAGTGGACCCGCGGCCAGCGACCCCGGATGGGCGGCGCCACCCTGGAACTGCGACCAGCCGTCCGAGGTAGGGGTCTGCGCCGCCGCAGGAACGGCGGCGGTGAACATGCCGGCGGCGAGGCCGACGACCAGCAGGAACGAGGTCCGGGAGCGGGCGGGGATGAGGCGTCGCAAAGCGGGCGCCATCCTACCCGCTGCCGGGAAGCGCTCCCCCTACCGATCAGGCGGCGGCGAGCGGCGCGAGCCGGATGAACGCTGAGACGCTCACGTCGCCGAGAAAGGCCATCGGGTCGACGTATGCGTCGTTCAGCTTCACCCCGAGATGCAGGTGCGGGACGAGCAGGTCGGGGTGTCCCCAGCCGGTCGTCGCGATCGGCGTGCCCGCCTCGACCCGGTCGCCCTTGCTGAGGAGGAGGGTGCTCAGCCACGAGTACGTGGACTGCACCCCGTCGGCGTGGTCGATCGTGAGGAAGAGCTTCCCGCCGACGGGTCCCGCGAACGACACCGTGCCGGGCGCCGGCGCCACGATCAGCGTGCCCACCGCGGCGGCGATGTCGACGCCGCGGTGGCCGGCACCGTAGGGCGAGTCGGGTGGGTCGAAACCTCGGATCACCGGTCCGGACACCGGCCACGTCCAGGTGCCCGCCGCACCCGCCGGAGCTCCGAACCCCACCATCATCGCGAGCGCCAACGCCAGGGCCGGGCCGAGGCGAACGAGGATGCGTCGCATACGGAGGACGCTACGCTCGGGGGACCGCGCGTTCCGTGACCGCCGTCACGCACCGGTGCGGGTCAGTCGTACTCGCTCAGCTGCCCCCGCAAGACACCGACGGCCTTCGTGTGGATCTGACAGATGCGCGACTCGGTGACCCCGAGGATCTCGCCGATCTCGGCGAGGGTCAGGCCCTCGAAGTAGTACAGCGTGACGACGATCTTCTCGCGTTCCGAGAGCGCGTTGATCGCGGCCGCGAGCAGGCCACGGGTCTCTTGGGACTCGACGCCCGAGCCGGGTTCGAAGTTCTTGTCGGCCAAGGTGTCGATCAACGACACCTGCTCGCCGCGGTCGGCGCCGACCGAGACGGTCTCGTCGAGCGCCAGCACCGACACGAACGAGATCTGCGTCACGACCTCGTGCAGCTCGCTCAGCGACATCCCCAGGCGCTCCGCCAGCTCCTTCTCGGTCGGCTGGCGCTTCAGCATCGACTCGAGATCCGCGAGCGCCTTCTCGATCTCACGCTGCTTGAAGCGCACCGACCGCGGGACCCAGTCCATCGCGCGGAGCTCGTCGATGATCGCCCCCTTGATGCGGGGGATCGCGTAGGTCTCGAACTTGTTGCCGCGACCGGGCTCGAACTTCTGCAGCGCGTCGATCAGCCCGAACATCCCGTAGGACACGAGGTCGGCCTGCTCAACGCTGGCCGGCAGGCCCGTGGCCACCCGGCTCGCCACGTATTTCACGAGCGGCGCGTAGTGCAGGATCAGCCGCTCCCTCGCCTCGATGTCGCCCTGTCCCTTGAAGCGGTGCCAGATCGCGCCGAGCGCGTCGTCGACCTGCGGCGGCACCGTGACGACGGGTTCCTTCGTGGCGGCACCCGCGGCGGCGCCACGCTTCGCGGTCGTCTTCGCCGGGGCCTTCGCCGGGGCCTTCGCGGCCGACTTCCTCGTCGCCATCGTCATGCCCTCGGGTGCGCCCGCTCGTACGCCTCGAACAGACGAGCACGCGAAACGTGCGTGTATCGCTGCGTGGTGGCCACGCTCGCGTGGCCGAGGAGTTCCTGTACCGCCCGGATGTCGGCTCCTCCTTCGAGCAGGTGCGTCGCGTACGAGTGTCGCAGGGTGTGCGGTGTGACGCGGCGCCCCGGCAGCAGGCGCTCCCCATATCGTTCCACAACTCGGCGGGCGTCACGGGGACCCAGGGGCCTGCGTCTGCGGTTGAAGAAGACTGCCGCGGAACCCGGCTCGGTCAGGACGGGTCGTCCGCGCGCGATCCACGCGCCGAGCGCCTCGACCGCGAAGTCCGACATCGGCACCTCGCGTTCCTTGTCGCCCTTGCCTCGCACCAAGACCCGGCCCCGGCGCAGATCCACCGCGTCGAGCGTGAGCCCGGCCGCTTCGGCCACCCGCAGGCCCGACCCGTACAGGAGCTCCAGCAGGGCCCGGTCGCGGAGCGCCAGCGCGACCGCGAGGGGGTCGTCGCGCTGCTCGAGGTCTCGATCTGCCGGCGCCTCGACCAGCGCCGCCGCGTCGCGGGGCCGGAGCACGGTCGGGAGACGGTTCACGACCTTCGGGCGGCCGAGCAGGAGCGAAGGGTCGTGCTCCAGCCGGCCCTCGGCCACCGCCCATCGGTAGAATGTGTGGATCGCGCCGACCCGGCGCGCGATCGAGGCTCGGGCGTACCCGAGCGTGTGCTGTTGCGCGAGGAAGCGTCGGAGCAACGGGTACTCGGCCGTGGATAGCGACGCCCCGTTGCGGTCGAGGAAGATCGCGAGTTGCGCGACGTCGCGCCGGTAGGCGGCCACGGTGTGCTCGGACAGCCGGCGCTCCCAGCGAAGGTGCGCGGCGAAGGCGTCGAGCAGGGCATGCTCGGGCTGGGGAAGGTCGGCTGCCACGCGGTCCTCTCGGAGTTCGGCTCGGATGTCGGGTCGCGCGTATCCTCCCAACGCCTCGTCGCAGGTGCAATCACCCGGGGCCGGTCGGGTCGCTCGTCCGCGGGGGAGGCCGACCGGCCGACGACCGTCGTGCCGCCGCGAACGTTCGCTCGTAGCGCCCGCCGTTGCCGCGGACCAGCCCGCGCAGCTCGAGGCGGATCAAGGCACCGACGGCGTCGGCCATCGCCAGACCGGTCTCGCGGGCGACCGCGTCGGGCAACAGCGCGGTCCTGAGCGTTTCGAAGACCTTCCGCTCGTCGGTCGGCAGCCCGACCGGCGCCGATCCTGGGGGACGCTCGGCCGCCACGATCCCGAGATCCTCGAGCACGTCCTCGGCTCCCCGCACGAGCCGGGCGCCTTCGCGGATCAGCTCGAGCGGCGTCTCGGCGAGCGGGCTCGTGACGGGACCGGGGATCGCGAACACGTCGAGCCCGAGCTCGATCGCGTGCTCGGCGGTGATCCGTGTGCCGCTTCGGTGAGCGCCTTCCACCACCACGACACCGCGCGAGAGCGCCGCGATCAGCCGGTTGCGAGCCGGGAACCGGTACGGCTCCGCCGGCACCCCCGGTGGGTACTCGCTCACGATCGTGCCGGTGGCCGCCACCTCGCGGAGGAGGCGCTCGTTGCTCCGTGGGTAGTCGACGTCGATCCCGGACCCGAGCACGGCCACGGTGCGCCCTCCGACGTCCAGCGCGCCGCGGTGCGCGACGGCGTCGATCCCGATCGCTCCCCCGCTCACCACGGGCACCCCGGAGGCCGCCAGACCGCGCGCCGATCTCGCGGCCGACCTCGCGCCCCAACGCGGTCGGCCGGCGAGTCCCGACCACCGCGACCCGGTCCTCGCCCGGGCCGAGCGACGCGCCGCGGAGGAACACGCCGACCGGCGGATCGTCGAGCCGAACGAAGGCCGGCCAGTAGTCGTCGTGCCCGAACGGCGCGAACCGCGCGCCGGCCACCGCGAGCTGCTTTCGGATGCCTCCGGGGTCGACGGCGCCCAGGCAGGCGCGGTCGTTGTCGGAACCGGCCGCGCCGGCGCCGATCGCCTCGACGCAGGCGCTCGCGGTGCCGTGCAGCCACGCGAGCGCGTGCAGCGAGCGCGGCGTGATCCCGCGCAGGCACGCGAGTAAGAGCAGGGCGTCCTCTTCGCCCGGACCGTCGCCGAACGCGTCGGGGAATCCCCGCGGGATCGGCGGCGCCTCCTCACCCGGCACGGGCGAGCCCTTCCTGACCGAACGCCTGCCGGTACGACAGCGCCTCGGCCACATGGGCCGATCCCACCACGTCCGCGCCGCCGAGATCGGCGATCGTCCGGGCGACCTTCACCACGCGGTCGAACCCGCGCCCGGTGAGCGCGAGCTGCTCGACGGCGTTGCCGAGGAGGTCCTCGGCCTCGCCCGCGAACCAGATCTCCCTGCGAGCGAGCGGCCCCGACAGGTGCGCGTTGCACGAGACGCCGAGCGCCCCGTACCGGCGGCGTTGGCGCTCGCGCGCCTCCAGCACCCGGGCCCGGACCTCTGCGGAGGTCTCCCCCCTGCCGGCGCCGAGCAGCTCGTCCTTCGTGAGACGGGGGACCCGCAGCCGGAGGTCGATCCGGTCCAGGAGCGGACCCGAGAGCCGCTGCTCGTAGCGGGAGCTCTGGTCCTCGCGACACCGGCAGGCCTTGCGTGGGTCGCCCTGGAAGCCGCACGGACACGGGTTGGCCGCGGCCACGAGGGTGAACCGCGCGGGGAACGTGACCGAGCCCCCGGCGCGCGTCACCACGACCCGCCCGTCCTCGAGCGGTTGGCGCAGCGCCTCGATCGCGTCACGACGGAACTCGGTCATCTCGTCGAGGAACAGGACCCCGTGGTGCGCGAGCGAAGCCTCGCCCGGACGCAGCACCGTGGACCCGCCGCCGAGCAGCCCCGCGGTGGAGATCGAATGATGCGGGGCGCGGAACGGACGTTCGCCGAGGATCCCCCTGCCCGCGAGCAGACCCGCCACCGAGTGCAGCTGCGAAGCCTCGAGCGCCTCATCGTGCGAGAGGCCGGGCAAGATCGTGGGCAGGCGCCGTGCGAGCATCGTCTTGCCGGCCCCCGGCGACCCGACCAGCAGGAGGTTGTGACCCCCCGCAGCGGCGACCTCGAGCGCGCGACGCGCCTGCTCCTGTCCACGCACCTCGGCGAGGTCGACGCCCGGCGCCGTCGGTTCCGGTGCTGCGGGGTCGACGTCGGGCGGGTCCCAAGCACCCCGGAGGAACCCGACGACCTCGGCGAGCGACGTGGCCGGCACCACGCGCAACCCCTCGACCTGCGCGGCCTCGGCCGCGTTGGCCGCGGGGACCACGACGCAGGAGAGCCGGTGCCGGGCAGCGGCGATCGCCACGGAGATCACGCCCGGGGTCGCCAGGACCTCGCCCTTGAGCGACAGCTCGCCGAAGAACGCGACGCCGGCGAGCGCGCGAGCAGGGACCTGCGCGGTGGCCGACAGCACGGCGACGGCGATCGGGAGGTCCAGCCCGGGCCCGTCCTTGCGGAGGTTCCCGGGCGCCAGGTTCACCACCACGCGCCGCAGCGGCCACTCACGGCCGGCGTGCTCCACGGCGGGCCGGATCCGTTCCCGGGCATCCTGCACGGCCGCGCCGGGCATCCCGGTGACCGTGAGCGACGGGAGCCCGCGCCCGACGAAGGCCTCGACCGTGACCGGCCTCCCGCCGACCCCGAGCACCGTGACACCGACGACCCTTCCGTACACGCAACGGACGCTAGGTCCGAAGCCCCCGCCCCGCCGTGACGCGCGTCACCCGATCGGGGGCGCGTGCCTATCATCCGGCCGTCGACCAGGGATCGCCGGTGGATATGGAGGGAGCGGGTGGCGTTCGTCGCGGCGGTGGTGATGGCGCTGGCCTTCGCCGTCACGAACGGGTTCCACGACGCCGCGAACGCGATCGCCACGCTCGTGTCGACGCGGGTCGCGCGGCCGTTCACCGCGGTCGCGGTCGCGAGCGTCTTCAACCTCCTCGGACCGTTCGTGGTCGGCGCGGCCGTCGCCGAGACGATCCGATCGCTGATCCAGGTCGACCCCGCCGATCAGATCGCGGTGATCGGAGCCGGGCTGACGGGAGCCGTCGTCTGGAACGTGGCGACGTGGCTCCGCGGGCTGCCGGCAAGCTCGAGCCACGCGCTGGTCGGCGGGCTCGTCGGCGCCGCGATCGCCGCGGGCGGTGTGCAGGACGTGCGCTGGGAGGTCGTCGTGACGGTGCTCGTGGCGCTCGCGGTCTCGCCGGTGCTCGGCTTCGGCGCAGCGGCCCTGCTCGAGGCGGGCGCTCGCCGGGGGCTCCGCCGGGCCACGGACGAGGTGCACCGCCCGATCCGGCGCGCCCAGTGGGGCACGTCGTCGTGGCTCGCGTTCAGCCACGGCGCGAACGACGCGCAGAAGAGCGTCGGCGTGCTCGTGTCGCTGCTGATCGCGCAGGGCTGGCAGACCTCGGCACAGGCGCCACCCTGGGTGATCTTCGCGTGCGCGTTCGGGCTCACCCTCGGAACGGCGATGGGCGGCTGGAGGATCGTGAAGACGATCGGCTCGCGGATCGTCCGGCTGCGGCCGCTCGACGGCCTCGTCTCGCAGGCCGGCTCGGCGGCGGTGATCTTCGGCGCCTCCTTCTTGGGCTGGCCGGTCAGCACGACGCAGGTGGTGTCGTCCTCGGTCGTCGGCACGGGCGTCGGCCGCGGCCGGCGCCGGCACATCCGGTGGCAGGTCGTCCGCGAGATCGCCCTCGCCTGGATCACGACGCTCCCCGCCGCGGCGATCATCGCCGCGGTCTCGCTCCCCGTTTGGAGGTGGCTCCCATGAGATCCGGCACCCGTTGGTTCCTCCCTGAGACGCCCGACGTCCTCGGCATGCTCCGCGCGCAGGCCGCGGCGACGATCGAAGGGCTCGAGGCGCTCGTCGAGTGGGCGGGCGGTGACGCGGAGGCGGCCGAGATCATCCGTGCGAAGGAGCACGAGGCCGACGAACGCAAGCGCGAGCTCCGCAAGGCGCTCACGGCGGCCTTCACGACCCCACTCGACCAGGAGGATCTCTACGTGATGTCGGGCGAGCTCGACGAGGTCCTGAACGGCGCCAAGAACGCGGTCCGAGAGTCCGAGGTGATGGAGCTCCCTCCCGACATCTACCTGCACGACATGTCGGTGTGCCTGCTCGACGGCGTCCGCCTCCTCGACGAGGCGTTCGAGCGGTTGCGCCCGGCCGAGCGCCGGCACGCACCGACAGAGCCGGCCACCGACGCCGCCGACGCGGCGGTGAAGACGCAGCGCCAGCTCGAACGCGTCTACCGCTCGGCCATGTCCTCGCTGCTCGAGATCGACGACCTGCGCGAGGTCATGGGTCGCCGCGAGCTGTACCGGCGTTTCTCCCGGATCGGCGAGGACCTCGAGGCGGTCGCCGACCGCGTCTGGTACGCGTTCGTCAAGGAGGGCTGAGCCTCCGCCCGGTAGCCTTCCCGACCGATGAGCCGCGACGACCTCCCCGACCTGCCCGACCTCGCGCTCCTTGACCCCCGCCTCCCCGGCGCGCGGGAGGCGCTGGAGGCGTTCGGGCGCGACGTCTGGGAAGAGGCGCTCGACTGGCTCTACGGCGAGGCGCTGGTCCGCCCGATCACGCCGCGGGGCTACCCGGAGTCCCGCGCTACGTTCTTCGGACCCTCGGGAGGGCCGGCGCCCGCCCCGGCGAGCGGCCAGGGGGCGGCCGAGGTCCTGCGCGAGTTCCGCGAGCGGGTAGCGCCCCTCACGTACAACGCCCAGCACCCCGGCTCGTTCAGCTACTTCACGCCGCCACCGCTCGCGATGTCGATCGGCGGCGAGGTCCTGTCGCAGTGGCTGCAGCAGGGCGTCGACGTCTGGCACGCGGGACCGGTCGGCGCGTTCGTCGAGGAGGAGGTCGTGCGTTGGCTCCGCGAGCTCGTCGGGATCGACGAGGAGGGCTCGTGGGGCGTCCTCACGTCCGGCGGGGTGATGGCGAACCTGATGGCGCTCGCCTGTGCGCGCGACGTCCACCTGCGGGCGCGCCGCGGGCTCGACCACGCGCCCCGCGCTGCGGAGCTCGCGCGTGTCCGGGTCTACGCGAGCGACCAGACGCACTTCTCGGTGGCGCGCGGGCTCGACGTGCTGGGGTTCCCGGCCGACACGCTCCGCGTGCTTCCCAGCGACGACCGGTTCCGGCTGCGGCCCGAGCCGGTGGCCCAGGCGGTCGCCCAGGACCTCGGCGCGGGCCTGCTCCCGCTCGCGATCAGCGCGGTCGCCGGGTCGACCAACACCGGGTCCGTGGACGACGTCGTCGGCCTCGCCGAGGTGGCGCGCGCCCATGACCTGTGGCTCCACGTCGACGCGGCCTACGGCGGCGCCGCGCGCCTCTCGGCGCGCGACGCCGGTCGCGTCCCCGGCCTCGAGCTCGCCGACTCCGTCACGGTCGACCCACACAAGTGGTTCTTCCAGGCCTACGACATCGGCGGTCTCGTCGTGCGCCGCGGCGACGACCTCCTGGCCACCTTCCACCGCGCTCCCGAGTACTACCGGTCCAACCGCCCCGAGGACGAGCCGCTGAACTGGTACCAGTACTCGATCGAAGGCACGCGCCGGTTCCGCGCGCTCAAGCTCTGGATGAGCTGGA
The DNA here is from genome assembly GCA_963710985.1 of uncultured Actinomycetes bacterium. Classification (GTDB taxonomy): domain Bacteria; phylum Actinomycetota; class UBA4738; order UBA4738; family HRBIN12; genus AC-51. The sequence continues at coordinate 697,660 of CAVQCI010000001.1, forward strand.
AGCACCTCGGCACCGCCGGGCTCGGCGCCCTGATCGAGCGCAACGACGACCTCGCGGCAGCTCTGTCGTCGCGGTTGCGGGACGCCGCGGACTTCCAGCTCGCCGTGGACCCGCCGGAGCTCTCCGTCGTGTGCTTCCGGCACCTGCCCGGCGGACACGAGCGGTGGGCTCCGGGCCGCCTCGACGAGTACCAGACGCTGCTCCAACGGGCGCTCGAGGTGGACGGCACGGCCTGGGTGAGCGTGACGACGCTCCGCGGCGACACCCACCTGCGCGCCGGCATCGTGAACTACCTGTCGGCCGAGCGCGAGCTCGACGCGATGCTGGACGCGCTGCGGCGTCTGTCAGAAGGCGTCCTCGAACAGCTCCACCACGGCTGAGCCGTCCGGACGCAGCCGCACGCTCGCGACGTCGAACCGCACCGCGGCGGGCGACGCTCGCGTCCGTCCGAGGAAGGTCTCCGCGACCGCGCGGAGCTTGCGGCGCTTGCGCGCGTCGACGGCCTCGTACCCGCCACCGAACCTCGAGCCGCGGCGGGTCTTCACCTCGCAGAACACGAGCGTGCCGTTCAGGGCCACTACCAGGTCGAGCTCGCCGATCCGGCACCGCCAGTTCCGGGCGATCAGCGTGTAGCCCCGCCGCTCGTACAGGAGCGCGGCCGCGTCCTCGCCCGTGCGGCCGGTGGCGGGGCGGACGTCCATGCGCCCCACCCTAGGCGGGGCCGCCGACACGCCCGGGAGCTCAGGGGGTGTCGGGGATCGTGGTGGCGTCGTCGTGGCGGAGCTCTTCGACGTTGACGTCGCGCTTGGTCATCACGCGCACGTGCGACACGAACCGCGCGGGACGGAACATGTCCCAGACCCAGGCGTCCACGAGCTCGACGCGGACCCACCCGTCATCCTCGCGCGTCACCTCGACCTTGTTCGCCAGGTAGAAGCGGCGTTCGGTCTCGATCACGTACGCGAACATCGGCAGGACGTCGCGGTACTCGCGGTACAGCTCGAGCTCGCGTTCCTCCTCGAAGCGTTCGATGTCGTCGTCCATCACGGCGCACCCATGCTCTCATGCGCGGCGAGGCCTGCCCGAGCGAAACCGGGCAAGGACGCCTGACCGACCCCCGAGAACGACAGCCGGTGCACGGGCGAGGGTCCGTGGCGCTCGAGCGCGGCCCAGTGCTCCGGGGTGCCGTACCCCTTGTTCTCAGCGAACCCGAAGTCGGGATAGCGGCGATGGAGACGTCGCATGATCCTGTCGCGGGTGACCTTCGCGACGATCGAGGCGGCGGCGATGCTCGCCGCCACCATGTCGCCCTTCTTCACGCCCAGGGACGGGCACGGCATCTTCGTGACCGGGAACCCGTCGGTGAGGACGTAGTCGGGCGCCTGCTCGAGCGCGCGGACGCAGCGGCGCAGCAGCGCGAGGTTGCTCCGATGTAGACCGCGCTCGTCGAGGACCTGCGGTTCGATCTTGCGGACGGCGACGCACGCCGCCACCACGATCCGCGCGAACTGCTCCTCCCGCTGCTTGGGGGTGAGGAGCTTCGAGTCGCGGATCCCCGTCCGGTCGAACCCCTCGGGCAGGATCACCGCGGCGGCCACCAACGGCCCGGCGAGCGCGCCCCGGCCCGCTTCGTCGGCTCCCGCGATCCGCGAGAAGCCCTGCGCGCGGAGCGCTGCCTCGTACCGGTCCAGATCCGTCGTTACAGCCATCCCCATCGGCCCGGCGGCCACACGATCACGAACGCCTTCCCGATCACCTTGTCCTGCGGCACCAGCCCCACCCCCGTCGGCGGCGGGAACCGCGAGTCGCCGGAAACGAGCCGGTTGTCGCCGAGCACGAACAGCATGCCACCCGGGACCGTCACGGGCCCGTAGTCGCGCGTATCTCGATGGGGGTCGAGGTAGGGCTCCGCGATCGCCTGTCCGTTGCGGTAGAGCTGTCCGCTCCGGAGCTCGATGACGTCTCCGGGCAGGCCGATCACCCGCTTGATGAAGTCCTCGTTCTCGGGCTGGGCCACCCCCAGACCCTCACCGAGCCAGTGCAGGAGCCCGCCGATCACCCCGCGGTTCTGCCCGGGCCCGGGGTGGGGGTCGGAGAACACGATGACGTCGCCGTGGTGGATGTCCCCGACGCGGTAGCAGATCCGGCACACGAGGACGCGGTCACCGCGCATCAGCGTCGGCTCCATCGACGGCGACGGGATGTAGAAGGCCTGGACGAAGAACGACTTGACCACGATCGCGACGACGAGCGCGATCAGGATCAGGACCGGCAGCTCGCGCCAGAAGTGGATCTCGTCGTGGTCGTCGCGAGCGGGTAGCGTCGCGTCGTCGACGGTCTCGGCGGCTGGATCGTCGGCCGGCGAGGCCTCCTGCGGCGGCCCGTCGACCACCGACTAGGCCTCGGCAGGCTCCTCGACGGCAGGCGCGTCCTCGGTGTCGGACGCCTCGTCGCTCGCGACCTCGGTCGCCGTTTCCGTGGACCCTTCCTCAGCCTCCGCCGAGTCAGGCTCGGCGGCTTCAGGCTCGGCCGCGGTCCCTTCGACGACCTGGGCGTCCTCGGCCTCGGGCGCCGCCTCGAGCGCGTCCTCCTCGGCCGCCTCTTCCTCGGCCTCCGCCGCGGCAGCGGCAGCAGCTTCCTCCATCGCGGCGAGCTTGGCGTCGTCGATCCGGCGCTCCTTGATCCGCGCCTTCTTCCCGCGAAGGTCGCGCAGGTAGTAGAGCTTGGCACGCCGGACCCGGCCGCGCTGCACGAGCTCGAGCTTCGCGATCGATGGCGAGTGCACGGGGAACGTCCGCTCCACGCCGACCCCGAACGAGATCTTGCGGACCGTGAAGGTCTCGCGGATCCCGCCGTTCTGGCGCCGGATCACCACGCCCTGGAACACCTGGACGCGTTCACGGTTCCCCTCGACCACGCGGACGTGCACCTTCACGGTGTCGCCGGGGCGGAAATCCGGGAGGTCCGTGCGCAGGAACGGCTGTTCGATCAGATCGGTCTTGTTCATGGCAACGGACGGTGAGTGTACCAGTCGCTCAGATGCCCCCTTCGGCTCCTTCCAGCAGGTCGGGGCGGTTGCGATGGGTCTTCTCGAGCGCCGCCTCGCGTCGCCAGCGCTCGATCGCCGCGTGGTTCCCGGAGACCAGGACGTCGGGCACCCGCATCCCGCGGAACTCCTGCGGACGCGTGTAGTGCGGATGGTCCAAGAGCCCCGGCTCGCTGAACGAGTCCCGCGCGTGGGACTCCTCTTTGCCGATCACCCCGGGAACGAGCCTCGTGACCCCCTCGATCAGCACGAGGGCCGGCAGCTCACCGCCCGAGAGCACGTAGTCGCCGATCGACACCTCCTCCGCCGGCAGACCCTCGACGACCCGTTCGTCGACCCCCTCGTAGCGGCCGCACACGAGCGTCAGGTGCGGCTCGTCCGCGAGCTCCCGGACGAACGCCTGGTCGAGACGACGTCCTGCGGGGCTCATCAGCAAGACCCGTCCCCGATCGGGATCGAGCGACTCCACCGCCGCGAACAGCGGCTCGGGCTTCATGACCATCCCCGGCCCCCCGCCGAAAGCCTCATCGTCCACGGTGCGGTGCCGGTCGGTGCTCCAGTCGCGGAGGTCGTGGACGCGGACCTCCACCAGCCCCGCGTCGATCGCGCGCCCGAGGAGACTCTCACGCAGAGGCGCTTCGAGGATGCCCGGGAACAAGGTGAAGACATCGATCTGCACGTCGTGAGCGTACCGACGGACATGTCCACCCGGCCCATCACTTGCGCCAGGGCCGTCGGCCGACGAGGATGCGGCTCGGCCAGCACTGAGGGAGTTCGATGGAGTATCTGATCGTGGGCCTGGTGGTCCTGATCGCCGTTGCCGTTATCGGCAATGACGTTCTCCAGCGACGCCATCACTACCGTTCCCGCCTCGACGTCCCGGCCCTCGTTGCGAGACGGCTCGCAGACGCATCCCCGCCCGTGCCGTCGCCGGGCACGACCCACGTCTCGGTCCTGAGCCGCTCCTCGCCGTCGGCCGAGCCCGCAGGGATCTGGAGACAACTCGAGGACGCGCTCGACCCCGAGCGGTTCCGGCCGAAGCTGGCGGAAGGGACCGAGGTCAGGTACTTCCCTCTCCGCTGGGGCGACGACTACGCGATGCTGGCGAAGGCCGACCGTAGCGCTCACTACGAGCTTCAGGTGTGGGAGGGCCGGTTGGCCGAGACGCTCGACGGGACGAAGACCGTCGGCCAACTGATCGTGGACCGTCTCAAGGATTCCGGAGACTTCGACGCCGCATCGGTTATCGCCCTGATCGAGTCGCTGCGGCTCGCGGGGATCTTCGACCCTGCACCGATCGACGTCGCGACGCTCGTCAAGCAACGCGTTGAAGTCACGACGTCCGGCCGGCGGCGCCTTCGCGAGTTCATGCGCACGCTGCGTGTCTCGTGGACCGGTGCCGACGCCTTCGTTCGGCGGCTCTACGACAACGGATTGAAGGTCCTGTTCCGCAGGCCGGCGATCATCGCCGGCTGCGTGGTTTCTCTTGCCGGGCTGGCGGCGTTCTTATCGACGGTCATCTCCGGTCGATATCGGATCGTGATCGGGAACGCGACCGTCCAGACCTTGCTCATGATGCTGCTCGGGTTCGTGCTCACGGCAGCGCACGAGATGGGCCACGCGAGCACGCTGATCCATTTCCGGCGCAAGGTGTTGGGCGCTGGATTCCTCCTCTATTACGGCTCGCCGGCGTTCTTCATCGACACCTCCGACGGACTGATGCTGGATCGAGGGCCGCGGATCCTCCAGGCTCTCGCCGGACCGTTCGCGGAATCGGTCCTGGCTGGGTTCTCGTCGCTCCTTCTCTTCGCGCTTCCGAACGCCCCGTTCGCAACCTTCCTCTACAAGTTCTCCGTTCTGAACTACTACGTGATCTTCCTCAATCTGATCCCATTGCTCGAGCTCGACGGCTACTGGGTCCTTGCCGACGGGATCCAGGTGCCGGATCTCCGACCCCGCTCGATCGCCTTCATCCGCAAGGAGATGTGGCTGAAGCTCATCCGACGAGAGCGTTTCACACTGCAGGAGATCGCCCTCGCAGGCTACGGGATCCTTGGGATCGTCTTCACGCTGATCACTTCGATCGCCGGGCTCGACTCCTGTGGGAGAAGGTGTTCGGGGGCATCGTCGTGGAGTTGTGGGATAGCGGCCTGCTCACACGGATCCTGATGCTCATCCTGATCGTCTTCTTCGCTGCACCTGCGATCCGTGGCCTCATGTCGCTCGGTCGTGCACTCGGCCGACGGGTGCGGGCACTGTGGCGACGGCATCGATTCCACAAGGAAACGAAGTGGCGCGTGGAGGCAGCCGAACTGATCGACGCGCTTCCTGCGTTCAGCGATCTGCCGGTCGACGTCCTGAACGACCTCGCCGGCAGGGTCCAGCTGCGTTCCTACACGCTCGGGGAGACCGTCTTCCGACAGGGTGATCGGCCAGACGCCTTCCACGTGATCCGACACGGACGCATCGCCGTCGAGGATCAAGATCCGGGTACGGGCGACACCGTGATCCTTCGGACCCTGGCGCGCGGCGACTCCTTCGGGGAGATCGGACTGCTCAAGAGCACGCGTCGCCAAGCGACCATCCGCGCCGCGAGCCCTGTCGTCGAACTCTTCCGCGTGGACAAGAACGCGTTCGACCGGCTCCTGGCAGACTCCCTCGATGCTCCAGCGTTCGCGCCAACGATGCAGGCATACTCGGAGCTGCGCGACCTTCCGGCGTTCCAGCGATTGACGGCTGATGGTCTTGCACAGCTCCTGGAACACGGAGATTGGGTCGATCGCGGCCCCGGGCGAGACGCTCGTCGAGGAAGGGGCGCCAGGTGACGCGTTCTACGTCATCTCCTCGGGGCGGGCGCAGGTCCGAAAGGGGTCCGCAATCCGAGCAGAGCTGGGACCGGGCGAGCACTTCGGAGAGATCGCGCTGCTCGAGGATGTCCCCCGAACTGCGTCCGTCATCGCGAAGTCGCAGCTACGCGCGTTCCGTCTCGATCGCGAAGGATTCGATGAGCTCGTCGCGACAGCGTTCCGTAGTGGACAACTGCGTCGCGCGAGCGACAGGACGTCGGAACACTGAAGGCTGAAGGAGGAGCGATTTGGATTGCTGGCATTGCCGGAAGACGGCAGTCGGTGCATGCAGGTTCTGCGGCCGAGGGATCTGTGCGGACCATGTTGAGACCCAACCGTTCATCTTGCAGCTGTTCCGAGGCGGGGATCACACTCGCGCGCTTGTCGTCGAGGACGCGCTCTTCTGCGGCGCCTGTTCCCCTCGTCCCGATCCTCTCGACCTGCCGGAGCTCGACGCGTGACGCGCGTCACATGGGCCTGTGACGGGCGTCACCATGCCGAGGTGACCAACGGCACCAGCCCTCGGTGACCACGGCTACAGGCCCGGGCGGCTTCGGGGGGACATGATGACGTCGTCAGATGGACCGGAGGGGTCCACGGAGCGAGGAGGTCGAGGAGATGGCCGAGAAGAAGATCGAGCCTAAGGCTCCCGAGAAGGCCGAGCCGGCGGCTGGCGCCCGCGAGGCGGCGAAGCGCGACACCCTGAAGGCTGGCAAGCGTGCCGGTCTCAAGGCTGGCAAGCGTGCCGGTCTCAAGGCTGGCAAGCGCGCCGGACTCCGCGCCGGCAAGCGCGCAGGCGTCTGACCCCAACCGATGTGCCTCAAAGGCCCGGGCGTCCCGCCCGGGCCTTTTCGGTGTTCCGAGGGCTTCCCGGGCGAAAGGCCTGTTGTTAGGCTCCGCCGGTGGTACGAGCAGTCGCACGATCCCGTGGCCCGCTCGAGCGCGCGATGGCCGGCTCCCCGGTGCTCCGCGGCGTGCCGCTGCAGGACGTCCGCTCCCTCGCCGCCTCCGGTTCGGAGCACCGCTATCGAAAAGGCACGTACCTGTGCCACCAGGGCGACCCCGCTCCCGACGTCTTCTTCCTCATCCAGGGGCGGATCGAGATCAGCTCGGTCTCCCCAACCGGCACCCGGGTTCTCCATGCGAGCGTCGACACCCCTCAGTTCCTCGGCGAGCTGGGTGTCTTCGGCGACCTCCCGCGCAGCGCGGATCTGGTCACGCTCGAGGACTCGGATGTCTGGAGCGTCGATGGCGACGCGTTCCTGACATTCGTGACGACCCAGCCGACTGCGGCGGCCGAGATGCTCGCCGCCCTCTCCCGGCAGATCCAGGAGCACCAGGCGTTCGTGGACGACCTACTCTTCCTCGACCTCAAGGGGCGCGTGGCCAAGCGGCTCCTGCAGATGGGGACCGCCTCCCTCGCCGACCTCCCGGCCAACGGGACCATGATCCCCGAGGTGACGCACGCGGACCTCGCCAGCCTGTGCGGGGGCAGCCGCGAGAACGTGTCCCGGATCCTGTCGGACTTCCAGCGGCGCGGCCTCGTCCAGCGCGACGGGCACCGATACGTCTTGAAGAAGGTCCCGGCGCTCGCGAAGCTCGCCGATCTCTAGTCGGGCGCTTCGGGCGCGGTGAGCCCCGCCACGTCACGGACCACGATCCGCCTCGCGTCGACGTCGACCTCCACCAACAGGTCCTTCAGCACCGGGATGAGCGTCTCGGCGCCGGTCTCGTCGACCGCCACCCACAGGTCGTTCGCGGGGTTGAAGACCACCTCGGTCACCACGCCGAGGTCGCGGCCGGCTTCGGTGATGACGCTGCATCCCTCGACCTGATGCGGCCACCACTCGCCCTCGGCGAGCGGTGGGAGCGAAGACCGCGGGACCGAGAGCTCCACGCCGCGAAGCGCCTCTGCTGCCGTGCGGTCGGCGACCCCGTCGAACGTCACGAGGAGCCGGTCTCCGTGCGGCCGGACCGTCTCGACCGTCAGGACGCGACCCTCGGGGGTGAAGACCACGGCACCGGCGACCCACCGGTCGGGGTTGTCGGAACGGTTCTGGACGGCGACCTCGCCGCGAACGCCGTGGGCCCTCGTGACCACGCCGACGACGACCGTCGGCTCGTCCACCTCAGTCCTCGAAGTCGACGCGAGCCGCGAGATGCTGGCGACCGGCGGCCGCCCGCACCACGGTCCTGATCGCCTTGGCCGTCCTGCCGCCGCGGCCGATCACCTTGCCGAGCTCGCCCTCGGCCACCTGCACGCGGAACACGGGGCCGCGGTCGTCGTAGGACTCGGAGACGACGACGGCGTCGGGCTCATCGACGAGCTCACGACACAAGAACTCGACGAGCTCCTTCACGGTCAGGCCTCGGCCGGCTCCTCGGCTGGGGCCTGCGCGGGCTCCTCGGCCGGAGCCGGGACGGCCGCGGGGGCCGCCTTCGCGCCCTCCGTGGCCTTCGTCTGCGCCTTCTTCGAGAGCTTCGGCCTGTCCGTCTTGTCGCCCCGCTCCGGCGCCTTGAAGTGGCGCTGCTTGAGCACGCTCGGGCGCTCCTTCTCGAAGGCGTCCCAGATCCCCGTCTTGCGCAAGAGGTTGAGGACCTGGCTCGAGGGCTGCGCGCCGACGCGCAGCCAGTGCAGCGCGCGCTCCTCGTCGATCTCGATCAGCGACGGGTCACTGAGCGGGTGGTACTTGCCGATGATCTCGATGAAACGGCCGTCGCGCGGGGCGCGCTGGTCGGCCACCACGACGCGGTAGAAGGGACGCTTGTTCGCGCCCATCCGCCGCAGCCGGATCCTCGTCGCCATGTCCTGTTCCTCTTCCTATCGCTTCGGGAGCTTCGCCGGGGTCTTCATCCCCGGCATCCGCTTGCCGCCCATCATCGTCCGCATCATCTTCCGCGCGCCCTCGAAGTCCTTGAGCAACGCGTTGACGTCCGCGGTCGTGGCCCCCGAACCGTTCGCGATCCGGAGACGGCGGGACCCGGAGATGATAGCGGGTTGACGCCGCTCCGCCGGCGTCATCGACAGGATGATGGCCTCGGCCCGGCCGAGCTCACCTTCATCGACCGCGTTCGCGATCTCCTTCATCGCGTTCTTGCCGCCGGGCATGCCGGGCATCATCTTCAGCAGGTCCTGCAGCGGGCCGAGCTTGCGCATCTCGCGGAGCTGCGTCAGGAAGTCCTCGAGGTTGAACTGTCCGGAGAGCAACTGCTCGGCCGCCGCCGAGGCCGCCTCCTGGTCGACCTTGTCCTGCGCCTTCTCGATCAGCGTGAGGACGTCGCCCATCCCCAGGATCCGTCCGGCCATCCGATCGGGGTAGAAAGCCTCGAGATCCTCGATCTTCTCGCCGGTCCCGACGAAGAAGATCGGCCGGCCCGTGACGTGGGTCATCGACAGCGCTGCGCCTCCACGGGCGTCACCGTCGAGCTTGGTGAGGATGAATCCGGTCGTGTCGACCTCGCGCATGAACTCCCGTGCCTGGATCACGGCATCCTGACCGGTCATCGCGTCGCAGGCCATCAGCACGTGGTGGGGCTTTGCGACGTCCTTGATCTTCCGCGCCTGCTTCATCATCTCCGGATCGACGTGCAGCCGCCCGGCGGTGTCGATGATCACCACGTCGGCCCCGGTCCGCTGGGCCTCCTTCACGGCGTTCTTCGCGACCCTGACGGGATCGCGGCCCTCCGAGAGCACCGGCACCCCGATCTCCCGACCGAGCGTGCGGAGCTGTTCGACCGCGGCCGGGCGCTCGAGGTCGGCGGCGACCAGCAGCGGCCGCCTGCCCTTGCCCTTGAGCTGCTTCGCGAGCTTGGCGCACGCCGTGGTCTTCCCGGAGCCCTGGACCCCGGCCATCATCACGACCGCGGGGCTGGCGGCGGGGAGCGTGAAGGGAACGTGCTCGCCGCCGAGCGTGACCGTGAGCTCTTCGTCCATCACCTTCACGACCTGCTGGGCCGGCGTGAGGCTCTTCATGACCTCTTCGGACAGCGCGCGCTCGCGCACGCGTGCGAGCAGGTCGTCGACGACCTCGACGGCGACGTCGGCCTCGAGCAGCGCGGTGCGGACGTCGCCCAGCGCGTTGTCCACCTGCTTGGGGTGGAGCTTCCCGCGCTGGCGGAGCTTCTTGAAGACGCCGTCCAGGCGTTCGGTGAGCGTGTCGAACATAAAGGATGGTTGCGCTGCGCCGGTCGGCGCGGTGCGCGGCCTAGTGTATCGGCCGGAGACGAACGGGATGCGGGACGGACGGAGACTCGAGGACGCGCGGCGGCTGGAGATGCAGCTCGTCGTGCTGCGCTGGCTGGTCGCGGGCTTCGGAGCGGTCCAGGTCGGGTTCGCGATCCGCGATCACGCGCGCGACCCCTCGTTCGTGCTGCCGCTCGGGGTCGCGCTGGTCGTCGGCGTCACCCTCGGGAACCTGCTGATCGCGGCGTCCGCGCGCGCCGCCGACAGCACCGGTCGGTTCCGGCTGATCGGCATCGTGGCGTTCACGCTGGACGCGGTCGTGCTCGTCGGTCTGATCTGGATCACGACGGACGGCCGCGCCGACCCCGTGTGGGTGGTCGGCTACCTGCTCCCGCTCGAGGGCGCGGCGCGCTGGGGCGTACGCGGCGCCACGATCGGCGCGCTGCTGTTCCTCGCGGGGCAGCTGGTGCTGGAGTGGGACCTGTCGGTGCGCAAGCCGAACGCGGCGGCCGGCCTGCAGGTGCTCGCGTTCCGCGTGGGGATGGCGTTCGTGGTCGGCGTGGTGCTCGGGTCGTTCGTGGATTCGCTCCGCCGTCAGGCGGCCCTCGCCGACGAACGGGCGCACGAAGCGGAGGAGGCGGCGACGCGCGCCGCCGAGGCCGCGGAGCGCGAGCGACAGGCGCGCGGCGAGGTGGCGGCCTTCCACGCCGCGGTGCTGACCGACCCAGGGGCCGAGGGCGTCGAGCGCTCGGTCCAAGCTACGGCCGACGCGATCGGCCGCGAGCTCGGGTGCGAGTCTTTCGCGATCCTCGTCCTCGAGCGAGGGATCGTCGGCGAGCCGGCGTTCCTGGCCAGCGGGGTGTTCGGGGACCCCGGCTACCTCCGCGGCGAACGTCTCTCCCCCACCTCGGATCCGGTGGCCTCTGCGGCGATGGAGGACCAGCCGGTGCTCGCCCCGCCCGATGTCGTGGCGCCGATGCGGGTGCGTGGACGCGTGGTCGGTGCGCTCCACGAGCGCTCCGAGACCCACCCGCCCGACCAGGAGCGTCTGCGCATGCTCTCGCGTCTCGCGGACCAAGTGGGCCTCGTGCTGGAGTCGGCGCGGATGCGCACGGACCAGGAGGAGACGGTCCGCCGCCTCCAGGAGCTCGACGAGATGAAGACCGACTTCGTGGCGATCACCAGCCACGAGCTGCGGACCCCGCTCGCCGGGATCCGGGGGTTCGTCGAGATGCTCCGCCGGCGCGCCGACCAGCTCAGCCAGGCCGAGCGCGAGGAGTTCCTCGACATCGTGCTGACGCAGACCGACCGGCTGGTGGGCCTCGTGGACGACCTGCTCGTGGTCTCCCGCGTCGAGGCCGGCAAGCTCGTCCTCGAGCCCGAGGAGACCGTGCTGGCCCCGTTCGCCGAACACGTGGTCCGCGCGCTCGGCGACGAGGCCGAGCGCGTGCGCATCGTTCCCACGGCCGAGGCCCCCGAGCGGATGCTGGTCGACCCGCGCCGCCTGGCGCAGGTCCTCACGAACCTCGTGCACAACGCGCTCAAGTTCTCCCCCGAGGAGACGGTCGTGGAGCTGCACTGGGGCTCGCAGGCCGAGGGCACCGTGACGTTCTCGGTCGTGGACCGGGGGCCGGGGATCGAGCCGGAAGAGCTGTCGCGGATCTTCGAGCGCTTCCATCAGACCGAGCGCTCGATCACCCACTCCGAGGGCTTCGGGCTCGGTCTCTACATCACGAAGCTGCTGACCGAGGCCATGGGCGGGTGGATCGACGTTCGCTCGGAGGTCGGCCACGGCACGACGTTCTCCGTGACGCTGCCCGGGACCCGCCCGTCGTCGCACCCGGCCGGCTCGACGCGGGCGACCGCCTGAGGTCGGGGTCGGGCTTCAGCCGGAGGACTCGCCCAGCACGCGTTCGACCGTGTGCAGCAGCCCGATCGGGCTGAACGGCTTCGTGAAGTACTCGTCGGCGCCCAGACGAAGGGCGGCGTCGCGCCCCTCCTCGCCGGTCGCCGTCACCACGATCACGCGCACCCCGCTGGTCGCGGGGTCGCTCTTGACGGCGGACAGCACGTCGGCGCCGCTCGCCCCCGGGATGTTGAGATCGAGGAAGACGAGGTCGGGGGGGTCGGCGCGGATCGCCGCGATGGCGGCACGGCCGTCCGCGGCCTCCTCGATCGCGAACCCTTCCCCCTCGAGGACCAGACGCATCGCCTGGCGCATCGTGGGGTGGTCTTCGACGATCAAGATCCGTCCCGCCATGCGACCTCCTCAGCCGGAGAGCAGCCGGTCGACGAACGCCGCCGGCTCGAAGGGATGCAGGTCCTCGGGACGTTCGCCCACCCCGACGTAGCGGATCGGGACCCCGAGCTCCTCGCGGACCGCCAGGACGACACCGCCCTTGGCCGAGCCATCGGTCTTCGTGAGGACGACGCCGGTGACGTCGACCGCCTCGGTGAACGCCCGCGCCTGCGCGATCCCGTTCTGGCCCGTCTGCGCGTCGAGGACGAGCAGCGTCTCGTCGACCGCCCCGCCGGCCTTCTCGATCACGCGCTTGACCTTCTTGAGCTCCTCCATCAGCGGCTGCTTCGTGTGCAGGCGACCGGCCGTGTCGACCAGCAGCACGTTCGCGCCGCGTGCCGTCGCCGCCTTCACCGCGTCGAACGCGACCGCGCCCGGATCGGCGCCGCGGTCCTGCGACACGAGGTGAGCGCCCGCCCGCTGCGCCCAGATCTCCAGTTGCTCCCCGGCGGCAGCTCGGAAGGTGTCCGACGCCGCCATGCTCACGCGCTTCCCTTCGCGGGTGAGCGAGGTGCCGAGCTTGCCGATCGTCGTGGTCTTGCCGGATCCGTTCACCCCGACGACCAGCACGACGTGCAGCCCTTCGCCTCCCAGGTGCAGGGACTCGTCCTCCCCGAGGACGGCCAGGACCTCATCCCGGAGCAACGCGGCCGGATCGGCGCCGTCCGCGTAGCGCTCACGGACCCGCGCGACCAGGTCGACGGCCCCCCGTGGGCCGACATCGGCCTTGAGCAGCAGCGTCTCGAGCTCGCGCCAGACGTCCGCGTCGCCCTTGCCGAAGAGCGCCCGGACCTTCGTGCCGAGGCCCTCGCCGCGGAAGCCGCCGGCGGAGCCGGCCTCGCGAGCCGGGACGGCGGTGGAGGTCGAGCGGCTGGTCGGAGCCGTCGCGGCGGGACCCGAAGGCCGTCGCGCACGACCGGCCAGGACCACCCCGACGAGCACGCCGAGCACGACGAGGACGACCAGGCCGATCAGGAGGGGTTCCATCAGGTGACCCGAGGCTAGCCGACCGGCTCGCCTTCCGGCACCTGCAACAACGGTTCGTCGTCGGCGGAGGACTGCGGCGCGAACGCCTCCGCGGCGGCTTCGCGCTGCGCCTCGATACGGGCGGCTTCCTCGGCGCGTTCCTGGGCTTCGAGCCGCTGCGCGACCACCTTCGTGGTGCCGTCCTTGTTGAGCGAGATCCCGTACAGCATCCCGGCGATCTCCATCGTGCGCTTCTGGTGCGTGACGATCAGGACCTGACTCTGGGTGGCGAAGCCCTCCACCAGACGCAGGAACCGGTGCAGGTTGACGTCGTCCAGCGCCGGCTCGACCTCGTCCATCAGGTAGAAGGGCGAGGGTCGCGCCGTGAAGATCGCGAACAGGAACGCCATCGCGGTGAGCGAGCGCTCGCCTCCGGACAGCAACGAGATCCGCCTCACCCGCTTGCGGCCCGGGCTCGCCTCGATCTCGATCCCGGACTCGAGCGGGTTCGCCGGGTCCGTGAGGATCAGCCGACCCTCGCCCCCCGGGAACAGCTCGGCGATCAGCCGCTCGAACTCCATCGCGACGTCGCGGTACGCGGAGGTGAACGCCTCCGTGATCTCGCGGTCGACCTGCGCGATCACCTCGAGCAGGTCGCGACGGGCCCGCTTCACGTCGTCCAGCTCGCGCTGCATGAAGTCGTGCCGCTCCTGCAGCGCCTCGAACTCCCCCGCGGCGAGCAGGTTCACCCGGCCGAGCAGCGCGAGCCGGCGCTGCACGAGCTCCTGCTTCTTCTCGAGCGTCTCGACGGTGTCGTCGTCGGTCAGCGTCTCCAGCAGCGCTTTCGGGTCTGCCTGGAAGCCTTCGCGGAGCAGCCGCTCGGACTCGCGGATGCGTCGCTCGATGTCGCCGCGCAGGCGGTCCTCCTCCTCGTACCGCTCGCGCAGCTCGTCCAGGCGGGTCGATGCTTCACGCCATGCACGGTTGACGCCCGCCTCGGTCTCCGCAGCCTGGCGTTCGGAGGCAGCGGCGGCCTCGCGCGCCTCGTTCGCCTGCGCGAACGCGGCCTCGGCCGCCTGGACGGCCCGCTCCGCGTCCGCACGACCGGCCTCGGCCGCCTCGAGTTCGGCGCGCAGCTGCACCGGGTCGTGCGTCGCGAGCTCGTCGCGTTCGGTCCGCAGCTGGTGCAGGCGCAGGTCGTGCTGGTGACGGGCCTGGCGGAGCGTTTCGACGGCGACGCGCGCCTGGATCGGGGCCTGCGTGACCGGCGGCAGCTCGGGGAGCTCCCCCGCGGACACGGGCCCGATCGCAGCGAGGCGATCTCGCCACGTGAGCGTGCTCTCGTCGATCCCGGCGAGCCGCTGCGCGAGCAGCTCCTCTTCCTTCCGCGAGCCGGCCAGGTCGCGTTCGCAGGCCGACATCCGCTCCGCCGACGCCGTGATCTCCGCGTCGGCCGCCTCGATCTGCTCCTGCAGGAACGCGATCTCCCCGGCGATCTCGGCGATGCGCTCGGTGCGCGGGCGCAGCTGCTGCTCGGTCGCCGACAGGTCGTGCGCGAGCACCTGGAGCTCGGCCCGGATCTCGCGCAGGCGGACGTCTGCCTCCTTGGCCGTGTGGATCACGGCCGGGCCGATCAGGACCCCCTCGGCGGTCACGAACGAAGCGCCGCGGTGCCGGGCCTGCTTCGCGACGGCTTCCTCGACCGAGCCGGCGAGATAGACGTCGCGCAGGACCGTGCT
Organism: uncultured Actinomycetes bacterium; assembly: GCA_963710985.1. Classification (GTDB taxonomy): domain Bacteria; phylum Actinomycetota; class UBA4738; order UBA4738; family HRBIN12; genus AC-51. Next base: position 712,739 of record CAVQCI010000001.1, read on the forward strand.
CACGATCCCGCGCGCGGCAGGGTCGGCGTCCACGGCCGCGAGCAGCGTCTGCTCGCCGGACAGCCCGAGCGGCACCGGGCCGCCCGCTGCGATCGCCAAGATCGCGCCGTCGCCCTGCGGCGCGTCCTCGAGCGCGCGGTCCGGATCCTCGTACACCACCGCGTCGGCGAGCGGGCCGAGCGCCGCGACGAGCGCGCGCTCCAGACCGGCTTCGATCCGCACGAGACCCTTCAACAACCCGACCGCGCGGCCGCGGTGCCCGGACAGGAACCGCGACCCGGGCGTCTCCTCGATGTCCTGGCGCCGCGCCTCGAGCAGGTCCTTGCGCGCCCGCATCCGTCGGCGCGCCTCTTCCAGCTCCTCGATCTTCTCGACGAGCCGGCGACGTTCGTCCTCGAGCTGCGCGCGGCGTTCGGCGAGCGGAGCGGTCTGGCCATCCATCTGCTCGACGTCGCCCTGCAGCGTGTCGCGCTCGGCCTCGGCCGCCGCGATCCGCTCCCGGACGCCGGCGAGCTCGGCGGCGAGCCGGTCACGCTCGCGCTCCGCGGCGACGAGCGAGCGCTCGAGCGTCTGCACCTCCCCGCGACGAGAGGCGGCCTCCTCGCCGATCCGCCGGCGCTGCTCCTCGACCTCGCGCCGCTGCTCCTCGGCGCGGCGGAACCCTTCCTCGGCCTCGGCCAGCTCCCGCTCGCGGAGCTCGAGCTCCCTCAGGACCTCCTCGAGCTGCGCCTCGACCCGGCCGACCTCCTCGGCCACCGCGTCGAGCCGAGCGGCACGGGCGGCCTGGGCGGAGAGGTCTTCGCGTGCTGCCGCCTCGTGGTCGACGGCCTCCCGGTAGGCGCGGTCGGCGCGCTCCCGGTCGAACCCGGCGCCACGGAAGGCCTGCTCGGTGTCGGCGAGCGCGCGGGTGGCCGAGGCACGGGCGTCGGCCGCCGCGAGCACCTCGGCGTCGAGGGCGTCGAGCCGTTCGCGGGCATGCGTGCGCTCCTCGAGACCTCGGTCCCAACCGCCCTTGCGGCGCTCCTGCTCGCGGAGCAGCGCCCGCAGGCGCGCGGCCGCGAGCTTGCGCGCGAGCTCCTCGGCCTGCGCGGTCAGGCTCTCGTGCTTCTTGGCCATCTCGGCCTGCTGCTGCAGCGGCTTCAGCTGGCGGCGCAGCTCGCCGAGGACGTCGGACAGCCGCAGCAGGTCCTGGTCGAGCCCCGCGAGCTTGCGCTCGGCGCGCTCCTTGCGGCGGCGGTGCTTCGCGATCCCGGCCGCTTCCTCGATGTACTTGCGCCGCTCCTCGGGCTTGGCGAGGAGCACCTCCTCCAGCTGACCCTGGCCGACCACGGTGTGCAGCGCGCGGCCGATCCCCGTGTCGGCGAGCAGCTCCTGCACGTCCATCAGCCGGACGACCTGGCCGCCGATCCGGTACTCGGACTCGCCGCTTCGGAAGATCGTGCGGCTGATCTCGATCTCCGACATCGGCACGGGGATCTTGCCGGCGGCGTTGTCGATCACCAGCTTGACCTCGGCCATCCCCAGGGCGGGTCGCGACGGCGTCCCGGCGAAGATCACGTCGGCCATCTGCCCGCCCCGGAGCGCCCGCGGTCCTTGCTCGCCGAGCGCCCAGGAGATCGCGTCGACGAGGTTGGACTTGCCGGAGCCGTTGGGGCCGACGATCACCGAGACGCCCGGCACGAACTCCAGGACGGTCTTGTCCGCGAACGACTTGAAACCGCGGATCTGGATCTGCCGGAGGAACATCGCGCGGATGCTAACAGGCATGTGATTCGTCCGTGAGGAGGCGACGGGTCCGGTTCGAAGCGTCGCAGGTCAGGGCGTGATGCGGAACCCCTCTTGGCCGAGAGGATCGAGGGCCGTCGCCTCCACCTCGACGACCCGGGCGGCCGGCGGTCCCCGCCGGCACCACGCGAGCATCGCGGCGACCTGCGTGTCGCTCCCCTCGAACTCCGCCTCGACGGCGCCGTCGGAGGCGTTGCGCACCCACCCGGCGAGCCCGCGCGAGCGCGCCTCCTCGGCGCACGAGGCGCGGAAGAAGACGCCTTGCACGCGACCCGAGATCCGCACGTGCACGCGCCGGGCCATGCCCGCCATCGTGTCACCGCGCGTAGGCTGACGGCACCGCCCGCCGGACGACGAGGAGGCACATGAGTCCGACCTACGACCCTCGCACCGCGCTCGTCATCGTCGACGTGCAGAACGACTTCGCGGACCCGAGCGGAAGCCTGTTCGTCAGGGGCGGCGAGGACGTCGTACGTCGCGCGAACGAGGAGGCCGAAAAGGCCGTCGCCGCGGGCGCGCTCGTCGTCTACACGAAGGACTGGCACCCGGAGCGCACGCCGCATTTCGCGAAGGACGGCGGGCTCTGGCCGGACCACTGCGTCGCCGGGACGTGGGGGGCGGAGCTCCACCGGGCGCTGGATGTCCGGGGAGAGACCCTGCACAAGGGGATCAGCGGCGAGGACGGCTACTCCGGCTTCAGCGTTCGCGACCCGCGAACCGGCGAGACCGCGCCGACCGGGCTCGAGGCGCTGCTTCGTGAACGCGGCATCGAGCGGCTGGTCGTGGTGGGGCTCGCGACCGACTACTGCGTGCTGGAAACGGTCACGGACGCACGCATGCTCGGGTTCGCGGTGGAGGTGCTCGCCGACTCGATCCGTGCGGTGGACCTCCAACCCGGAGACGGCGAACGGGCGATCGTGCGGATGCGTGACGCCGGCGCCGACGTCGTCTGAGGGTCAGTCCGTGTCGTACCTCGGCCGATGCGCCACGCGCAGCGCGCCCGCGTCGCGGCCGTCGGCGACCAGCTCGGCCATCGCCGCCGCGGCGTCGTCCTCGGTCAGGTAGCGGCCGAGCTCCACCCAATGTCCGGTGTCCGGGTTGTGCTCGTCGACCACGTAGTCGCGGGCACCAGGCGGATCGCCGAGCAGGTAACGCGGGTGTGGCTCCTCGGGCACGGTCGGATCGCCGTCGCGGGTCATCTCGGACCTCCTCCGGTCTCGCTCCCGAGCCTAGCGCGGAAGCCGCATCCTCAGCTCTGGCACTGCGGGCAGAAGAACGAGGTTCGCTGCTGGACCTTCACCGTCTGGATCGGCGTGCGGCACCGACGGCAGGCCAGCCCCTCGCGCCCGTAGACCTTGAGCTCGCTCTGATACTCCCCCGGCTTGCCGAACAGGTCGACGTACGCGTCGTCCTCCAGGGTCGTCCCACGGGCCTTGATCGCATCCTGCAGGATCTCCTGGATCGCTCGGTAGAGGCGGCGCACCTCCTGCGAGGACAGCGTGTCGCTCATGCGGTCGTGCCGCAGCCCCGCGGCGAACAGGACCTCGTCGCTGTAGATGTTCCCCAGGCCGCTGATGAACTTCTGGTCCATCAGCAGCGGCTTCATCTTCGAGCCGCGCTGGGCGAGCAGGTACTGGAACGTCGGCCAGGTGAACACCTGATCGAGCGGGTCGATCGCCACGTGCTGGAGCTCCTTGACCTTGCCCAGCTCGTCGGTGGAGGCCACGAACAGCTCGCCGAAGGTGCGGGGGTCGACGTAGCGCAGGTCGCCGCCCTGCTGGAACGTGAACACCACGTGGGTGTGCGGGGGCAGCGCCACCCTGCCGTTCGCCCTCTGGAACTGACCGCTCATCCCGAAGTGGACGACGAGCACGTCGCCGCCGTCGAGGTGCATCAAGATGTACTTGCCGCGCCGCTCGACCTTCGTGATCTTCCGCCCGGCCAGGCGCGACGTGAACTCCTTGCGCGTCTTGTGGCGGCGGATCACGCGCATCGCGTTCTTGGAGGCCTTGACGTCGACGTCTTTGATCTTCTTGCCGACGACGTCGCGCTCCAGATCGCGGCGCATCACCTCGACCTCGGGAAGCTCCACCCTCTCCTCCTCACCGCTCCCCGGCCGCGCGACGCTCGGAGAGACGGGCGTACGCCTCGCGCGCGGCCTGCTGTTCGGCTTCCTTCTTCGAACGACCGATCCCGGTGCCGAGGGCCTCGCCGGCCACCAGCACGGTCGCGGTGAACTCCTTCTCGTGATCGGGGCCGCGATCCTCGATCCGATACTCGGGGATCGCGCGGAGCTCCTGGGAGGCGAGCTCCTGCAGGATCGTCTTGAAGTCGCGGTCGCCCTCGCCTCGGACGTAGGCCTCCATCCGCGGGCGGAACAGGCGCTCGATCAGCTCGCGGGCGACGTCGAGCCCCCGATCCAGGTACACGGCGCCGAAGACCGCCTCGAGCGCGTCGGCGAGGATGCTCGCCTTCGCACGGCCGCCCGATCGTTCCTCGCCCTTGCCCAGGAGCACGACGTCGCCGACCCCCAGCGACCGGGCGACGTCGGCCAGCGCCAGCATGTTCACGATCGCCGCGCGGAGCTTCGCGAGCTGGCCTTCGGGCATCTCCGGATAGGTCCGGTAGGCGAGATCGGTGACGACGAGCCCGAGCACCGAGTCCCCGAGGAACTCGAGGCGCTCGTTCGTGATGCGGAACCCGTGCTCGAACGCGAACGACCGGTGGGTGAGCGCGGCGACGCGCAGCTCGGCATCCGTGAACCGGACGCCGAGCGCGGAGTCCAGGGCCTCGAGGGACGGCTCGACGCGCGCCTCGCTCACCTCCTCACTCGACCTCGATCGCCTGCCGTCCGGCGTAGTAGCCGCAGTTGGCGCACACGCGGTGCGAGAGCTTCGGCTGCTTGCACTGCGGACACGAGCTGTAGCCCGTGGCCTCCGCCTTCCACGTGGCGCGCCGCTTCATCGTGCGGGTCTTGCTCTGCTTCTTCTTCGGGACGGCCATGGTTCCTTTCCTCTTCTCCTGGGGGTCGTGACGTTCAGGTCGCGGGGTCCTCGGTGTTCGCATCGGCGGGGAACAGGTCGGCGAGGACCGCGAACCGCGGGTCGGCTTCCTCGTGACCGGGGCACTCGCCGAGGTTGCGGTTGCCTCCGCAGATCTCGCACAGGCCGAGGCAGTCGGGGGCGTGCAGCGGTGAGAACGGCATCTCGACGCCGACGACGTCGCGGATCATCTGGTCGGGGTCGATGCCTGCCTCGGGATCGAGCGGGTAGTCGTCGGCGTCCTCGTCGGGGTGCGGCACGAACAGCTCGTGCAGGGCCACGTCGAACGCCTCGTCGAACTCGAGCAGGCAGCGGGCGCAGCGCAGGTGCCAGGTGCCGACCACGTGGCCGGTGACGAGGATCCCTTCCACCACGGACTCGAGCAACAGGTCGGCCACGACGGGCGTGTCCTCGGGCACCCCCACGAGCTCGGTCTGCAGACCTTCGACCGTGCCCCGCACCGTCTCCTCGCGGGAGGCGCCGGGATGACCGACCAGGTCGTGGACGTCGATCGTCGCGAGCGTCATCCGTCGCTCACGTCCTCGTCGTCGTAGAGCTCGGCCTCGCGAGCTGCCTCCTCGGGCGGCGCCAGACGCTGCTCGGCCGCGGTCGTGGGCGCGCGCAGCCGGTCGCGGCCGACCTCGACCTGGTCGAGCGTCTTCGCCGCGGCACGTGTCGCCGCCTGGGAGTCCTCGAGGATCCTGCGCAGCGCGATCTCGAACTGAGCCAGCTTCGCGTCGACGTAGTCCTCCGCCTCGTGCTGCATCGTCTCGGCCTTGTCGGCGGCCTCGGCGAGGATCCGCTCGGCCTCCTCCTCGGCGCGCTTGGCGACCTCCTCCCGCAGGGCGAGCCGGCGCTGCTCCTCGCGGGCCTGTTCGACGATCCGCTCTCCCTCGGCGCGCGCCTTCGCGAGCAAGTCCTCCCGATCCTTCACGATCCAACGCGCCTGCTTGATCTCCTCGGGCAAGCTCTCCTGCATCTCGGTGAGCAGCTCGAGGACCTCCTCGCGGTTCACGAGCACCGAGGAGGACAGCGGCATCGACTTCGCCTCGCGGACGATCTCTTCCATCTGCTGCAACCGCCCGGCCAGGTCCATCAGAGACCCTCCGTTCCCGAGCGCGAGGCCCCGAGCCGATCGACGAGCGCCTTGCGGACGTGGTCGGGCACGAGTCCCTCGACGTCGCCGCCGAACCGCGCAACCTCCTTGACCAGCGAGGACGACAGGAACGACCACTTGGGATTCGTGGGCATGAACAGCGTCTCCACTCCGCCGATGCGTTGGTTCATCTGCGCCATCTGGATCTCGTATTCGTAGTCGCTGACGGCCCGAAGGCCTTTCACGATCGCCGAGGCGCCCTGCTCGCGGGCGTGGTCGACGAGCAGCCCGTGGAACGACCCCACCCGGACGTTCGCGATGCTCCGCGACCGCCTCGCGCAGCAGGGCCACCCGTTCGTCGAGCGAGAACAGCGGCGCCTTGGAAGGGTTCTCCAAGACGCCGACGATCACCGTCTCGAACGTCTGGGCGGTGCGGCCGATGATGTCCAGGTGGCCGTTCGTCACCGGATCGAACGTCCCCGGACACAGGGCGGTCAGGCCCATCAAACCTCCCGGTAGAGGAACAGGAGGCTGTCTCCGTAGCGGAGCTGCCTCCGGGCCGCCCAGTGTAGCGGAACCGCTGGCAGCGGGCTCTTATGACCGCGGGTCATCACGATGGTGCTCTCCCCCGGCACGAGCCAGCCGACGGCGAGCGCGGCCACGCACGCCTCCAGAGGCGGCCCCCCCAGGTCGTAGGGCGGATCGAGGAAGACCAGGTCGTACGGTTCCTCCCCTCGCCTGGGGCGCGCCAGGAACGCGGCGACCTCGGCGGTCACCACCTCCGCGCGCGCCTCCAGCCGGGTCTTCTGCAGGTTCGAGCGGACCGCGGCCGCGGCCGCCCGCGAGCGGTCGACGAACGTGCAGTGGGATGCGCCTCGGGACAACGCCTCGATCCCGACCGCGCCGGTCCCAGCGAACAGGTCTAGGCACCGCGCGTCGATCACGTCGGCGGCGAGGCTCGCGAACAGGCCCTCGCGTGCGCGGTCCGACAGCGGGCGGGTCCCCGCCGGGACGGGCCCCAGGCGGGTGCCCTTGGCCGAGCCGGCGATGACCCGCATGGCGCCCGAGCGTACGCGCGCAGGGCGCTCAGGAGCGGAAGAGCCAGTCGATCGACCGCTCGAACCGGCGCTTCAGCTCCTCGAGCAGCTCGGGATGGCGCCGCAGCCCCGGGTCGTCGCCCAGCAGCCCGAACGCCCGCGACCGGGCGCGCTTGACGAGGTCGAGGTCCTCGGCCAGACGGGCGAGCTTCAGGTCGGGCATCCCCGACTGGCGCGTGTCGAACAAGCGTGCCCTCCCCGCGCAGCCGCAGGTCCTCGTCGGCGAGCGCGAAGCCGTCGGTCGTCGCGACCATCGCGTCGATCCGCGCTCGCGCCTCGAGGTTCTGCTCGTCGGAGTCGTCGAACAAGACGCAGTAGGAGCGGTGGGCGCCCCGGCCGATCCGGCCGCGCAGCTGGTGCAGCTGCGCCAGCCCGAACCGCTCGGCGTTCTCGACCAGCATCACCGTCGCGTTCGGGACGTCGACCCCCACCTCGATGACGGTGGTCGAGATCGAAGATGTCGGCCTCGCCCGCCCGGAACGCCTCCATGATCCGGTCCTTGTCCTTCGGGCGCATCCGGCCGTGCAGGAGCTCCACCCGCAGCTCGGGGAAGACCTCGGCGCGCAGGCGTTCGGCCTCGGCTTCGGCGGCTTTGACCTGGGTCCGGTTCTGCTCGTCGATCGCCGCGCACACGACGAAGGCCTGGCGACCCGCGGCGACCTCGCCCCGCACGAGGTCCTCGGCCGTGCGGCGCCCGATCCGCGGTGCGGACCGCGCGCGTCTCGATCGGGCGGCGGCCGGCCGGCAGCTCGTCGAGCACGACCACGTCCAGGTCTCCGTAGTAGGTCAGCGCGAGCGTCCTGGGGATCGGGGTCGCCGTCATGATCAGCACGTCGATGTCGCCACCGCCCTTGCCCTTGAGCGCCATCCGCTGGTGCAGCCCGAACCGGTGCTGCTCGTCGACGACCGCGAGCGACAGGTCGCGGAACGCGACGCCCTCCTGCACCAGCGCGTGCGTGCCCACGACGAGGTCGACGGCGCCCTCGGCGATCCCCGGCGAGGACCCGCTCGCGGTCCTTGCCGGTGACCGAGCCGGTGAGGGTCGCGTAGGTGACGCGCGGAGGTCCTCGTCCGCCTCGGCTGCCTCGTGACGGGCGGCGTTCTCCTGCGACCCGGCGCCGAACAGCGAGACCTGGGCATCGGCCGATCCCTTGCGCGGCGGCGCTGTGACCTCCAGGTACGGAGACGCCGCCGACCCCGCCGAGGAGCGCCGCCACCGACCGCGCGTGCTGGCCGGCGAGCACCTCGGTCGGCGCCATGATCGCGGCCTGGTGCCCCGACTGGATCGCGACCAGGCACGCGTGCAACGCCACGAGGGTCTTGCCGGCGCCGACGTCGCCCTGCAGCAGCAGGTTCATCGGTTGCGCGGCCGCCATCGCGCCCCCGACCTCCTGCATCGCGCGGTCCTGCGCCGCGGTCGGAGTGAACGGGACGGTCGCGCGGAGGCGTCGCGTGAGCTCGCCCTCCGGCGTGTGCGCCACGCCCTTGCGCTCGGCCTCGACGCGCTGCTTGCGGTAGCCGACCCCGAGCTCCAGCGTGAAGAGCTCGTCGAACTTCAGCCGCTCGCGGGCGGCGGCGAGCTCGGCGTCGTCGGCAGGGAAATGGATCGTGCGGAGCGCGGTCGTCCCACGCGCAGAGACGTTCGGCGGCACCACCTCCTCGGGCAGGGGGTCGGGCTGTGGCCCCAGCCGCTCGAACGCCCGGTAGAGCAGCTCGCGGATCGTTCGCGGCGCGATCCCGTCCGCGGCGGGATGCACCGGGGTGATCCGTGCGGTGTGCACCAGCTCGTCGGGTTCGCCGCGGAGGACCTCGACCTCCTGGTTGGCCATCTGCAGGCTGCCCCGGTAGGACTGCGCGACCCCCGAGACCGCGAGCTCCATCCCCTTGCGGTAGGTCGTGGCCAGCCACGGCTGGTTGAAGAACGTGAGCGTCGAGGTATCCGGTCCCGTCGCCGATCCGCACGGTCACGATGATCATCCGCCGGTTGCGCCGGGACACGCGCTTGTCGACCTAGTGCACGGTGGCGATCACGGTCGCGTACTCGCCGAGCTTCAGCCCGCGGATCGTCTCGACCCGCGATCGGTCGATGTAGCGCCTCGGGTAGTGATGCACGAGCTGACCGACCGTCTCGATCCCGAACGCCTCGGCGAGCACGGCCCGCGCCTCGGGACCCTTCGTCGAGCGGCCCATCCGGCGGGTCGCCAAACGACGGTCGATCTGCTCGACCGGCGAGGCGAGCGTCAGCGGGATCGAGGGGCTACTCACGCTGGACCGGTTCTACCATGGGCGCGTGACACGGCCCCGGACGCGACCGCTCGCGAGGATCCTCCCGTTGCTGATCGTGGCCTCGCTCTTGGCGGCCTGCTCGTCGAAGGGGACCGGCGCCCCGCCCGCGAGCGGGCCTGCCGTGACCAACGCGGCCACCGCGCCCCTGCTGCCGACCTCCGTCAACGCGCTGCCGTCGATGGACCCCCAGGGGTTCGACGAGCTGCTCGGACAGCTGAAGGGAACGCCGGTGGTCGTCAACTACTGGGCGTCGTGGTGCACGCCGTGCCGGACGGAGACGCCGCTGCTGGTGGCCGCCCACCGCCGCTACGGCGACCGCGTGCAGTTCCTCGGGGTCGACCTGCAGGACAACCGCGACGGCGCCGTGCGGTTCATCGACGGGTTCGACGTCACCTACCCGAGCGTCTTCGACCCCTCGAACGCGATCGGGGTGGCCAACGGGCTGTTCGCCCCGCCGATGACGGTGTTCTACGACGCGAACGGCACGAAGGTCGCGACCGTCCCCGGACAGCTCTCGCAGGACGCGCTCACGACGAACCTCACGGCGATCGCGGGCTGAGCCGCAGGTCGCGGGCGGTGCAGATCGCCGCTGGTACCATCGTCGGGCTATGGCAGCGGTCTGCGACATCTGTGGCAAGAAGCCCTGGTTCGGCAAGTCGGTGACGTTCTCGCACAAGCGGAACAACCGGCGTTGGGACCCGAACATCCAACGCGTGCGCGCGCTGGTCGACGGTACCCCCAAGCGGCTGAACGTCTGCACCAGCTGCATCAAGGCCGGCAAGGTCGCCCGCGTCGCGCGCGGCTGAGCCTCACCCGCCCTTCGGATCGGCCCCCGGCTCTGCCGGCGCGATCGACCAGAGCTGATCCACCGGCCCGATACCGGCGCCGATCGCCAGCGCGCCGCGGATCGCCGCCGTCACGAACCGCTTCCCTGCATGCACCGCGTCCTCGAGCGACGCGCCGAGCGCGAGGTGCGCCGCGATCGCCGAGGACAGCGTGCAGCCGGTCCCGTGGGTGTGCGGGGTGTCGATCCTCGGCGCCGTGAGCCACGACTCGCGTCCGCCGCCCACCAGCAGGTCCGACGGCCTCGTCGTCGGCGAGGTGCCCGCCCTTGACGAGCACCGCGCGCGGACCGAGCGCGAGGATCGCGTCGGCCGCCCGGCGCATGTCCTCCCGGGCGCCTACCTCGAACCCGGCGAGCCCGGAGGCCTCGGGCAGGTTCGGCGTGACGATCGTGGCGAGAGGGAGGATCCGGGTCCGAAGCGCCGCGACCGCGTCGGGTGCGAGCAGCGCGTTGCCGTGTTTGGAGACGAACACGGGATCGACGACGAGGTTGCCGATCCCGGCCTCGGCGATCGGCGTCCGCGACGGCCTCCACGATCGCGGCGTTCGCCAGCATCCCGGTCTTCGCGGCGTCGACGCCGATGTCGGTCGCGACCGCCCGGATCTGGTCGCCCACGACCGCCGGCGACAACGCCTCGTAACCGGCGACGCCGAGCGTGTTCTGGACGGTGACGGCGGTGATCGCGGTCATCCCGAAGACGCCGAGCGCGCTGAACGTCTTGAGGTCCGCCTGGATCCCCGCGCCGCCGCCGGAGTCGCTGCCGGCGATCGTCAGCGCGCGCGGACGCGGGGCTCCGGGCCGCGGCGCGCTCATGCGAAGTGGTCCCAGCCCGAACGCAGCAGCGGCGCCTCGGCACCGTCGGCGCCGACGCGCCACCAGCGCGTCGTCCTCGGTGATGGCGCCGATCGTCGGTGAGCTGCACGCCGAATGCCTCACCGAGCTCCGTCGTGGCAGCGGCTGCGGCGTCGCCGCCCGGCAGCGTCGCCAGCAGCTCGTAGTCCTCGCCGCCGCCGAGCGCCTCTTCCGCCAACGCGCGCGGGCCGGCCGGCAGCGTCGGCGAGCGCGACCCGAGCCCCGACGCCGCTCGCCGCGCACAGGCGTGACAGGTCCAGGCCGAGCCCGTCGGAGATGTCGATCATCGCCGTCGCGCCGTGACGCGCGAGCGCCTGCGCTTCGCCGACGCGGGCGACCGGCCGGTCCGCGCGGCGGATCGCGTCGAGATCGAGCGTCGTCCCAGTGCCCGCGGGCCCGCTTGATCCGCCGCCCGGCCGCGCGCCGACCCCAGCTCGCCGGTCACGACGAGGCGGTCCCCGGGCCGGGCGCCCGAACGCCGCGACCGCGCGCCCCGGCGCGACCTCGCCCGTCAGGGTGACGGCCACCGTCACCTCGCGCCCGCGCGCCAGGTTCCCGCCGACGAGCGTGCAGGCGTACTCCTCGCACGCGTCGCGCATCCCGCCGAAGAGCTCCATCGTCCAGGCGGCGTCGCACCACTCGGAAAGGGTCAGCGCGCAGAGCGCGTAGCGGGGCGAAGCAGCCATCGCGGCGACGTCGCTCACGTTCACGACGATCGCGCGGTAGCCGAGGTCGTGCGGCGTGACGTCTCCGCCGCGACGAAGTGCGAGCCCTCCACGAGCGCGTCGGTCGTGAGCACGAGATCGCCGACGCCGGGACGCACGACGGCGGCGTCGTCGCCGACGCCCACGATCACCTCGGGCACCGACACCGCCAGCACCTTGCGGATCGCAGCGAGCAGCTCGTCCTCGGTGACGTCCATCGTTCCGTTCCGTACAGCGTGCGGCGGAGGCCTTGTCCAGGGCCGCGACCTGCCCGTTCGGTAGACTGGGCCGATCTTCAACCCCCGTGCGAACGGGTCCCGACGTACCCGCAAGGAGGCCCACGTGGCAGAGGTCCTGCACAACCCCACGCCGGAGGAGCTCCGAGCCTTCACGGAGGCGATGCCGGAGTGCCGCATCTCCGAGCACGGCAACGTGAACGTCCAGACGCAGGTGCTCTCCCGCAGCGCCGGCAGCACCTTCGTGGTGGACCGCGAGTCCAGCGGCAAGACGATGACCCGCGAGGACTACGAGCGCATCGCGCAGATGCAGGACGCGTACATCGCGGACAACGACATGGTCGTGATCGACGGCTACATCGGCAACGACCCCGAGATGCGCACGGCCGCGCGCCTGGTGATGGAGAAGCGGTACGCGAACATCGCCGGGATGCAGCAGAAGCTCTACTTCGAGCGGAGCGACGGCGTGGACCCGCAGGTCCAGGTGATCTACACGCCCGGGCTGAGGGCCCCCGGCTACCCCGACGACCGCGTGATCGCGGTCGACCTCGACCACTACGTGACGCGCGTCCTCAACTCGGACTACTTCGGTGAGTCCAAGAAGGGCGGCCTGCGGATGTGGAACGACATCGTCTACCGCAAGGGCGGTCTCGCACTGCACGCCGGCCTCAAGGTGATCCCGACCAGCCACGGCGACAAGGTCTTCATGATCATCGGACTGTCGGGCACCGGCAAGACGACCACGACCTTCACGACGCAGAACGGCTCCCGTCCGATCCAGGACGACTTCGTCGGACTGATGCCGGGCGGGCAGTGCCTACGGCACCGAGAACGGATGCTTCGCGAAGACCTTCGGCCTGGACCCGAACTTCGAGCCCTCGATCCACGGCGCGGTCGTGAAGCCGAGCGCCTACCTCGAGAACGTCTACCAGAGCGACGACGGCAGGGTCGACTTCTTCAACGAGAACTACACGAAGAACGGCCGCGCCGTGTTCGAGATGCAGGACCTGCTTGCGTACGAGGACGCGCGCAACGTCGGACCGGTCGATTACCTGCTGATCCTCAACCGCAACGAGAACATCATCCCCTCGGTCGCGAAGCTCTCCCAGGAGCAGGCGGCGGCCTACTTCATGCTCGGCGAGACCACCGGCACCGCCGCGGGTGGCGCGGCCGAGGAGGGCAAGTTCCTGCGGGTGCCGGGGACGAACCCGTTCTTCCCGCTCCCCCACGGCCTGCAGGGAAACCGCCTGCTCGAGCTCCTCGCCACCCACCCGATCGAGACCTACCTGCTCAACACCGGTCGCGTCGGCGGCAAGGACGACCGACGACCGCTCGAAGAAGGTCAAGATCCCGCATACGTCGGCGTGCGTGAGCGGCATCGCCGAGCAGACGATCACGTGGGAGGAGGACCCGGACTTCGGTTACCAGGTCGCAACCGACGTGCCGAACTTCGACGACCCCGAGCTGCTCCGCCCGCGCGAGCTGTACGAGCGCCACGGCCGCGCCGCCGAGTACCGCGACATCGTCGAGCGGCTCAAGACCGACCGCGTGGCCCACCTGCAGCAGTTCACGCAGCTGTCGGAGGAGATCATCAAGGCCGTCGGCTGAGCCCAGCGGTTCTGCCACCGAGGCCGGGCGGGATCCGCCCGGCCTCGTGCGTTTCAGCCCGCGGGCGGCTCGTGCCCGCCTCGGTGGCCGAGGAACCAGCCCGCCACGAGCTGCACCGAGCCCAGCGATCCGATCACGAGGACGTACCAGCGGAACCGGGCGGCGTCGTCGATGAACCTGCGCCCTTCGGTCGTGATCGTGCCGAAGATCGCGAACAGTCCCGCGAAAGCGAACCACAACCCGACGCGCCCGGTGAGGTACGCGGCGTAGAGCAGCTGGTCCTTCAGGTCGGCGCTCTCGAACGGCCGGCGGGCCCAGTACACGAGCGACCGGATGCCCAAGCCCGCGAGGACGGCGGCGACCGCGAGCTCGGGCAGGTTCATCCCGACGCGGCCGCGAGCGCCTCGGTCACTTCCTCGTCGCTCACCTGATCGAAGCGCTCGTACCACTCCCCGACCGCGAAGAACATCTCCGGCGTCTGCAGGAGCACCACGTCGTCGCACGCCGCGGCCAACCGATCCACGATCTGCGGCGGTCCCACCGGCGCCGCGAACACCACGCCCGCGGCCGCCTGGCCGCGCACCCAGCCGAGCGCAGCGAGCGCCGTGCCGCCGGTCGCGACCCCGTCGTCGACGACGACGGCGGTGCGGCCCGTGAGGTCGACAGGGGCGCGCCCCGCACGGTAGCGCTCGGTCCGGCGCGCGATCTCGGCCTCCTCTCGCGCGATCTCGGTCTCGAGGTACTCCGCGGAGACGCCGAGCCGGGCGATCAGCCACTCGTCGAGCACGCGGACCCCCGGGGCGACCGCGCCGATCCCGAGCTCGGGGTTACCCGGCGCGCCGAGCTTCTTCGGGACCACGACGTCGAGTGGCGCGTCGAGGGCGCGCGCGACGGGAACCGCCACGAGGACGCCGCCTCGCGGGATCCCGAGGACCACCGCGGGGCCCTTCACCACGTCGGCGACCGCGGGGGCCAGCCGCGCTCCGGCGTCGCGCCGGTCCGCGTAGCGCATACCTCGATGATGGCAGCCGGCGCGCCACGCCGTGCGGGCTCGCGCGTTGCAGCCCTTCACGCGGCGCGGATAGCATGGCCGCCACACGACGAGGAGGACGGCCATGGTGCACGCGTACATCCTGATCCAGACGGAGGTCGGGAAGGCCGCCTCCGTGGCGGCCGAGGTTCGGGCCATCACCGGCGTCACCGACGCCGAGGACGTGACGGGTCCCTACGACGTGATCGTTCGCGCCGAGGCCAAGACCGTCGACGAGTTGGGCAAGCTCGTGGTCGCGCGGATCCAGGCGGTCGAGGGCATCACGCGGACCCTCACCTGTCCGGTCGTCCACCTCTGAGAGCCAGGTGAACGGCGCCGGCGCGGCTCAGCCCGCGTCGCCGTGCAGCTCGCGCACGCGTGAGCCCTTCACGCGCTCGGCCGCGAAGCGCTCGGCCGCCAGATCGAGCAACCGGTCGATCAAGACCGGGTACGGTACGCCGCTGGCATCCCAGAGCTTGGGGTACATCGAGATCGACGTGAACCCAGGGATCGTGTTGATCTCGTTGACGAACACCTCGTCGCCGGCGCCGAGGAAGAAGTCGACCCGCGCCATCCCCCAGCACTCCACCGCGCGGAACGCCGTGACGGCCATCCGCTGGATCCGCTCCTGCAGCGCCGGCGCGATCGGCGCCGGGATCAGGAGATCGGCGCCCGACTCGTCGAGGTACTTGGCCGCGTAGTCGTAGAACTCGTGGCCCTCGGGGACGATCTCCCCGGTCACCGAGGCGATCGGGTCGTCGTTGCCGAGCACCGCGCACTCGATCTCGCGGATCGGCTGCACGCCGCGCTCCAGGACCACCTTGCGCGCGTAGCGGAGCGCCTCGGCCATGCCGGCGTCGAGCTCACCCCGGTCGTGCACCTTCGAGATGCCGACCGACGAGCCGAGGGTCGCGGGTTTCGCGAAGAGCGGGTACCCGAGAACGGCAGCGCGCGCGGCCACGCTCTCGGGGTCGTCGTCCCACTCCGGCTCGTGGACCACGACGTAGGGTGCCACGGGCAGCCCCGCCGCTTCGAACAGCACCTTCTGGACGGCCTTGTCCATCCCGAGCGCCGACCCCAGCACGCCCGCCCCCACGTAGGGAACGCCGGCGAGCTCGAGCAGCCCCTGAACCGCGCCGTCCTCGCCGAACGGACCGTGGAGCACCGGGAACACGACGTCGATCGGCTCGCGGGTGCCGTCGGCCAGGACCAGGTCGCGGGTCGCGGCGCCTCCCGCCAGCTCGACGCGTGGTCCGGTCGCGTCGGTGACCTCCGGCATCACCCCGGTCTCCGAGGGCAGGGCCGGCGGGCCAGGCAGCAGGTGCCAGCGCCCCTCGCGCGTGATCCCGACCGCGATCACCTCGTTGCGTTCCGGGTCCAGGGCGTCGACCACCGAACGCGCCGAGATGCAGGAGATCTCGTGTTCGGCCGAACGGCCCCCGAACAGCACGACCACGCGGCGGCGGGTCACTCGATCGCCTCCAGCGCTCGTGCGAAGTCCGCCAGGAGGTCCTCGGCGTCCTCCAGCCCGGCGCTGACGCGCACGAGGCCGTCGGCGATGCCCGCCGCGCGGCGCGCTTGCGGGTCGTACTGACGGTGGGTCGTGGACGCCGCGTGACCGACCAACGTGTGCGTGCCGCCCAGGCTCGTCGCGACCCACGCGAGCTCAAGCGCGTCGCAGAACGCCTTGCCTCCCTCGACGCCGCCAGTCACCTCGACGGCGAGCATCCCCCCGGCGCCGCGCGGCAGCAGCCGCGTGGCGGTCGCGTGGTCAGGATGCGACGCCAGGCTCGGGTAGTGGACGCGCTGCACCTTCGGATGACCATCGAGGAACGTCGCGAGGGCCGACGCGTTCGCGGTGTGCCGCTCCATCCGCAGCGCGAGGGTCATGATCCCGCGCATCGCTAGCCACGCCTCGAACGGCGCCATCGTCCCGCCCGTGTCGATCACGGTGTCGCGCAGGCGCGCACGTCCCTCCGCGGTGCAGGCCACGACGCCCCCGACGTGGTCGTGGTGCCCGCCCAGGTACTTCGTGGTCGAGTGCACGATGTAGTCGAAGCCGTGCGCGGCCGGGGTGCACAGGTACGGAGAGGCGAACGTGTTGTCGACCGCGGCCGGGACGCCGTGCGCCCGGCAGCGCTCCGCGAGCGCCGGCAGGTCGACCACGGCCATCGTCGGGTTGGCGATCGTCTCGGTATAGAAGAGGGACGCGCCGGGAAGCGCCGCGTCCACGGCGTCGAGGTCGCGCCCGTCGACGAGGTCGACCCGTACGCCGAACCGGGGCAGGACCTTCGTCGCGAGGGTGAAGACGCCGCCGTAGAGGGCGTTGGTCGCCACCACGCGGTCGCCGCCGTGCGCGAGCGTGGTCCACAGCGTGTGGATCGCCGCCATCCCCGATGCGAAGGACATCGCGGCCTGAGTGCCCTCCAACTCGGCGACGACCGCTTCGAACGCGTCGAGCGTCGGGTTGCCGTAGCCGCGCGTGTACGTGTAGCCGGGCTCCTCGAACGCGATCGTGGCCGCGTAGGCGTCGGCGTCGTCGAAGCGGAACGTCGAGGTCTGATAGATCGGGACCGACGGGGTCTGCTGCTTCACGGGCGGCGACGCCGTAGCGTGGATCGCCCGCGTCTGGAACCCGCGCTCCTCCCCCGCCATCCGCGCAGCCTACCCGGCGTCGGCCCAGCGCCTCGGGTAACGGTCGCGCAGGTCGATCGCGAGCTCGGTGAGCGCGTCCATCACCGAGGACGTCATCTCCTTGACCGCGTCGCGGTCGTCGAGTTGGTCGCGTCGCGCGGACAGGTCGATCGGGTCACCGACCTTCACCCAGACGGGCCGGCGCGGTTTGAGCGATCCCTTTCCCGGATTTCTGCCACACGGCCGCAGATCCCCAGCTCGCCATCGGCGTGACCGGCACGCCCGAGAGCAGCGAGAGCCGGACCGTGCCGGTCTTGCCCACCATCGGCAGGCCGTCGGGCCGGCGCGTCACGGTGGCCTCCGGGTAGATCACGACCACTTCACCGGCGGCGAGCGCCGCCTCGGCCAGCGCGAGCGGCGTGCTGCTGGGGTTGCCTCGATCCACCTCGATCTGGTGGGCGCCCCGCAGCGCCTGGGCGACGACCGGGATCCGGAACAGCTCGCGCTTGGCGAGGAACCGCGGACGGCGGCCGGCTCGGATCACCGCGTACGCGTTCGCGATCGGGTCGAGGTAGGAGATGTGGTTGCAGGCGAGGATCGCGGGCCCGCGACGCGGGATCTTGTGCAGATCCTCGAACCGCCACGAGAAGTACGCGCGGGCGGGCGGGATCACCGCCCACCGGGCGGCCTGGTACCACGGCTCGGCCACGCGTCCGGTCCTCCTCCTGCACCGCGCTCCCGGCGGATGCCGGGCATCCCCTTCGGACGGGCGCGAGGGTACCGCAGGCCGGGCGGCTCGTTCCCGCGGTTCGTTACCCTGGGGCCACGTGCGCGCGATCGCTCTTCCCGTGAAGTCCCTCGACGACGCCAAGAGCCGTCTCGAGCCGGTCCTGACCTCCCTGGAGCGCGCGGCGCTCACCCTGGCGATGCTCGAGGACGTGCTGGACGCGACGACAGCCCTGCCGGGTTGGGCCACGTGGGTCATCTCCCCGGACGAGGCCGTGCTCGAGGTGGCCGCGCGTCGCGGGGTGCATCCGGTGACCGAGGAGGAGCCGCCGCTCGCGAGCGCGCTCCGCCAGGTCGAGGAGGAAGCGCTCGGCCGTCGGCTCGACGCCTTCGCCGATCCTGCTGCCCGACACGCCCCTCGTGACCCCCGCGGCACTCACCCGCGCCCTGCACACGCTCGGTCCCGTCGTCCTCGCGCCCTCGATCGACGAGGTGGGCACGAACCTCCTGCTCCGTCGTCCACCGAACGCGATCGCGTCGCGGTTCGGGCCGAGCTCCTACCGCAAGCATCTGGAGGCGGCGGCCGAGGCCGACGTCCCGGTCGCGGTCGTGGAGACGCCCGAGCTCGGCTTCGATCTGGACGAGCCGGACGATATCCTCACCGTGCTGGGAGCCCGCCGGGCCGGCCGCACGCGCGACGTGCTGCGCGAACTCGATCTGCCCGAACGCTTGGCGAGCCGCGCGAGCCGGTCGAGCCGCGCCTGAGGAACCGAGGAGACGAAACGTGCAGGGGACGATCAAGGACTACGACGACGCGACCCGAACCGGCTCCTTGCTCACCGACGACCGAACCGAGATCGCGATCGACCCGGCGTCGTTCGGGCAGGACCTGTTGGCGTTGCGGTTCGGACAGCGCGTGCGCTTCGAGGTCGACGAGCAGGGCGACGCCAAGGTGGCTCGCGACCTGCGGCTCGTGACCTTCGAGTGAGCCTCGCGCCGTCTCAGGCCGCGCCCGGTCTGCGGGCGTCACCCACCACCTGACCCCGGAACTCCTTGCCCGGCGTGAACGCCGGCAGGTCCCGCGCCGGCACGACGATCGGCACGTCGGGCTTTCGCGGGTTGCGGGCGATCCGTCTCGTTCCGGTGCTTGCGTTCGAAGGTCCCGAAGTCCGCCAGCGTCACCCGTTCGCCTCGCACGACCGCGTCACGGATCGCGGCGATGGACGCGTCCACCACCCGTGCCACCTCGGCCTTGCTGCAGTCCGGTCCGCTTCGAGACCTCGGCGACCAAGCCACCCTTGTTCATGGTGTTCCTCCCACGGTCGTCATCGGTCCGTTGCCACGCTACCCCTGCGCCGCAACGCCGGTCAAACGTGCCCGCCGGAGGGGGCGGCTCCTCGCGCGCCGGGGAGCCCTTGGTAGCATGGTCATCCGCACACGGTGGCCCGTGGTGTAACGGCAGCACGACTGACTCTGGATCAGTTAGTCTTGGTTCGAATCCAGGCGGGCCAGCCACCGTCTTTACGTCCACCGACCCGGCCCTCGCGCCGGGTCGACGCCCGTCAGGGCGCCGACGTGTCGAGGCCGGGGTAGGGCGGGCGGACGACCTTCGGGCGCGGCGCCCCTGTGAAGTCGAAGGCCTTCGCGATGTCGCCGGGCACCAGGTTCTCGCGGATGGTAGGCCGCGAGTCCGGCCACCCGTCGCTCAGCGGGTCGAGGCGCTGCCCACCTAGGAACCGGTCCTCGATCAGCTGCAGGAACGAGTCGAACGACAGCGTGGCGTGGTCGATGCCCTGCTTCGCCCACGGGCTCACCAGGAACGCCGGGACCCGCAGCCCGTAGCCGTTGGCATCGATCACGGGCGGAACCACGTGATCGTAGAAGCCGCCCCAGTCGTCCCAGGTGACGAAGAACGCCGTGTGGAGCCACTGGTCGCGCGGACCGTTCATCACCGCGTTGATCGCCTTCGTGACGAACGCCTGCCCCTCGCGATGTTGTCCGGCGGATGGTCACCCGCGTTGACGACCGGGACGATCCACGAAACGGACGGCAGGTTGCCCTGCCCGGCCATCTTGTAGAAGTCGGTGTTCGGACGGATCTGCTCGAAGTCGCCCATCACCTGGGTCGCGAGGAACCCGGGCAGCGGGTTCTGGATGTCCGCCGTGATCGGCCCATCGAGGCCCTTGCAGGGGGGCAGGATGCACGACCCCGCCCCGACGAAATATCCCCAGCTCACGCCCTGCTGGTTCAGGAGCCACGTGATCGGCGCCCAGATGTACGGGCGAGGGGCTCCGTCGACGGCCTTCCAGGTGATCCCCGGCCACTGCGTGTGGAACTTCGGATCGCCGTGGAAGGCGAGCTCGGACCGACAGCTCATCGGGTCCTTGAGGTCGGGACAGAACGCGGACCAGCCCGACATCATGTACAGGTGCGACGGGAGGGTCCACGAGTCGACCGGCGCGAACATGTGGTCGAACAACGTGTACTGATCCGCGTAGGACCAGTAGTTGGGGAGCTCGCGGCGCGTGTGGTAGCCCATGATGTCGGGCTGGCCCTGGGGTCCGGGCGTCGCTTCCGGACACGGCGGCTCGGTGGGGTGCTTCATGCACCCGTTCTTCTGTTGGTACAGCGCCTTGATGAACCCGTCCATCTTCCCGCCGTTCACGTCCATCTGCGACGCGATGTTCCCGTGCGGGCCCCCTTGATCGATGAAGTTGGTGTCGTGGTAGGGCTTGTCGCAGGTGTTCGTCTGCGGGTTGGGCACGCAGACCGTGGGATCGCCGTTCGCGTCCATCGGGATGCCGTCGGCGCCCGGGTAGGTGCCGAAGTACTCGTCGAAGGAGCGGTTCTCCATCACCAAGAACACGATGTGGTTGATGTTGTCGATCCCCTTCGAGGGGTCGATCGGAGCGGAGTCGTCCGCGGGCGCCTCGTGCGGCGCCGGGTTCTGCACCGAGCTGACGTCCACGCCCTTGGGGGCCGCCGCGATGTCCGGCGCGATCGTGTCCTCGGGCCAGGTCGGCACCTGTGGCGACGCGCTCCGGCTCGACGGCGAACTCGTCGCGTCGGTCGATGAACCCTGGGGCGAAGTGCCCGCGCTCGTCGTCGTGCAGGCGGCCGCGAGGGTGGCGAACAGGGCCAGGACGAGGGCGAGCCGAACGAGCGGGCGTCGTGGCATGGCCAGATGCTACCGGGCGCGCGGCCGACGTGGCCCGGTCGGGCAGGGCCGCCCGGCAGGGGTCCGTCGTCTCGCCCTGGCTACCATGGGCGGATGCGGAGCGGATGCACCACACACAGGAGGCAGACCACGTGAGCACGCGCAAGATCCCGGTCACCCTGATCCCCGGCGACGGCACCGGACCCGAGTGCGTCGAGTCGGCGCGCAAGATCATCGACGCCGCCGGCGCGCCGATCGACTGGGAGGTCCACGAGGCCGGGGCCGAGGTCTTCAAGAAGGGGCTCCCCTCGGGCGTGCCCGACGACACCGTCGAGTCGATCTCGAAGACCCGCGTGGCGCTGAAGGGCCCGCTGGAAACCCCGATCGGCTTCGGCGAGAAGTCGGCGAACGTCACGCTGCGCAAGCTCTTCGAGACCTACGCGAACGTGCGTCCGGTGCGCGAGCTCCCCGGTGTCAAGACGCCGTACAGCGGCCGCGGGATCGATCTCGTGGTGGTCAGGGAGAACGTCGAGGACCTCTACGCCGGGATCGAGCACATGCAGACCCCTGGGGTCGCGCAGGCCTTGAAGCTCGTCTCGGCGAAGGGTTCGGAGAAGATCACGCGGTTCGCGTTCGAGTACGCGCGCTCGGAGCAGCGCTCGACCGTGGTGTGCGCCACGAAGTCGAACATCCTGAAGCTCACCGAGGGCACGATGAAGCGGACGTTCGAGCGGGTCGCGCCCGACTACCCCGACATCGAGTCCTGGCACCTGATCATCGACAACACCGCGCACCAGCTGGTCAAGCGCCCCGAACAGTTCGACGTGATCGTCACGACGAACATGAACGGCGACATCATCAGCGACCTGACCTCCGCGCTCGTCGGCGGCCTGGGCTACGCGCCGAGCGCGAACATCGGCAACGAGTGCGCGATCTTCGAGGCCGTGCACGGCTCCGCGCCGAAATACGCGGGCAAGAACGTGATCAACCCGACCGCGGTGATCCTGTCCGGCGTGATGATGCTCCGTCACCTCGGGCTGTTCGAGGAGGCCGCGGCGATCGAGCACGCGATCTTCGTCACGCTGGAACAGGGGATCCTGACCGGCGACGTCCTCGGCTACGACAAGGGCACGCCCACGACCGACTACACCGACGCGATCATCGGCAACCTCGGGCGACGCACGCAGACGTGGGCCGTCCGGGAGGTGCGCCCGCTGCAGCTGCCGAAGATCGACACGGCCCCGGACTTCGTGCGGCCGGCCAGTCGCTCGGTCGTCGGGCTCGACGTGTTCATCGAGACGACCGACACGCCGCAGCAGATCGGCGGGACGGTCGAGTCGCTGCTGGAGGGCACGCCCTTCCGGCTGAAGATGGTCTCGAGCCGCGGCACCCAGGTCTACCCGGGCCGCGGCGCCATCACGGACATGGTCGACGCCTTCCGCCTGCGGCTCCTCCTGACCGACGGGCTCGGCGAGCTCGGCGACGGCGACGTGGCCGCGCTCCTTCAGCGGATCTCGACGCGCTACCGCTGGAACCACCTCGAGAAGCTGCAGGAGTTCGACGGCGAGCCGGGCTTCACGAAAGCGCAGGGCGAAGACTGAGCGTCGAGGTGAGGCTCCGGCCGATGACGCCGGAGGAGTTCGCCGCCTTCCTGGCGTGGGTCGTCGACGACTACGCGGGGGAGCTCGCGCGCAACGGCAGCGCCGCCGGCGAGGCCGCGCCGGCGCGTGCTCGCGCGTCCTTCGACGAGCTACTGCCGCAGGGCCTCGGCACGCCACGGCAGATCCTGCTGGTCGGTGAGGACGCCGGCGACGGGCGTCGCGTCGGTCACCTCTGGTTCGGTCCCTCCGACGTCGATGGGCGCGCCTGGCTGTACGACGTGACCGTCGAGGAGCCCGAGCGCGGCAAGGGCTACGGACGTGCCCTGATGCACGGGTTCGAACGCGAGGCGCGCGCGCACGGTTACGCGGCGGTCGGGTTGAACGTCTTCGGCGACAACGAGGTCGCGCGGTCGCTGTACCTCTCGCTCGGCTACCGGGAGATCGCGCGGCAGCTCGCGAAGGACCTCTAGCCCGCCGGGAGCGGCCCGTCGTCGAGCGGCCCGTCGTCGGCCAGCGGCTCGAGATAGGTCATCCGGCGCACGCGCCCGTCGAGGACGTCCAGCCGCCAGACGCCGCCCTTCTCGTACGCGACCCTGCCGTCGCCCCCGACAGGCACGTCGCGGTCCAGGAGCGAGCCGATCAACCCCTGCACGATGTCGCCGTGCGTGCTCAATGCCGCCGGGCCGTCCGCAGCCGCGGCGAAGACCCACGCTTCCGCGGCGGCGGCAGGCTGCCCCTCGTTGAGCTCGGGCGCGATCGCGATGTCTAGACCGTGTGCGTCCGCGATCGGCTCGAGCGTCTGCACGCACCGCAGGTACGGGCTGGCGACGAGCCGCGTGAACCCCACACCGGCGAGCGCGTCCGCGAGGCGGTCCGCATCTCGTCGTCCGGCCTCCGACACCGGACGCAGCTCATCGGGCTCGTCCTTCCACGCGGCCCGCTCACCCGCTTCCACGTGACGGATCAGGTACACGTGCACGGGCGCCCCATCGACGGGTTCGCCGGTGAACCGACGCAGCAGCCGGCGGTCGTGCACGTAGGTCAAGGTCCGCTCCGCAGCGGCGATCGACATCCACCGCGCCTCGTCGACCTCGTGCCGGGGCTCGAGCTCGGCGTCGGCCGGGGCCGGCATGTGCCAGTACCGAACCACTTTCGGGCGGCCGCGACCGTCGATGTAGGTGATCGCCCCGAGGTCGCGTCCCAGCGGCAGCGTCAGGCCGGTCTCTTCGGTCACCTCGCGGATCGCGGCCGTCGCCTCGTCCTCATCCCGCTCGAGCTTCCCCTTCGGGAAGGACCAATCGTCGTAGGCGGGGCGGTGCACGAGCGCCACGTCGGGACCGTCGGGGCCCTCCCTCGTGAGGAGCCCTCCCGCCGCGCGGACCAGCCTCAGCGCCATGCCCGATGCGCTGAGCGCAGCTCGCGCCATGCCTTGCGCCAGGCATCTCGGGCGGCTCGCGCCGCCGCCTGTTCCAGGCCGGCCAGCGCGCCCGCCGCGAAGGAGGTGTCGGGCGAGGCCTCGCCGGCAGCCCAGGTCCGCAGCCACGACCCCGCGACGACGGCGTCCTGGTGCTCTCCGAGGATCCCTTGCAGCTCGGCGGCCGCGGACGCGATCCGCTCGACCCGTTTGCCCAGGACGGGCGCCGCGGCCTCGGCCGCGTAGCGCACCCGTTTCGCGCGGATACGGACCGCGTGCAACGCCGCGTCCGAAGGATCCTCCTCGGTGTGGTCCACTGCCTTGCGCAACGTCTTCCACGGACGGTCGACCACGGGGGGCAACGCCTCGACGGCGGGCGCGGCGGCCGCCTCGGTGCAGGGCGGGTCGTTCGCGAGCCACACGAGCTCGTCGAGCAGGTTCGCGTACCGGGGGGAGCCCAGTCCTTCCATCAGGCGGGCATGGAGCTCCTTGTCGCTCGCCTGCAGGGCGTCGACTGCGTGCGACGCGCCCGGCTGCTCGGTCTGCGGCAGCTCCTGGACGCGGCCGCGGAGCCGGTCGAGCAAGACGTCGGCGTCGCGCGTCCCGCCGAGGAGGTCACCCAGCCACGACAGCTCGGCGCGGACGTGCTCGAGACGCTCGAGGTCGAGCAACGGCTCGAACGTGTGGAGGTCCGATCGCAGACGCCGGGTCGCCACGCGCGCCTGATGCACCCCTTCGGGGTCCTCGTTCAGACGAACGGGCGCGTCGTGCAGGATGAGTCGGACGACCGCCGTGGCGAGCGCCCGGCGGATCACGTCCGCAGCGGTGGGATCGTCGCTCAGGTCCGGCACCACCACGTCCGGCGGCGCCGTCGCGGCCGGACCCAGGGCCCGCACGACCTTCGGCGTGGGATCGGGCAGGCCGGCGCCGTGCCAGCGCAGCCGCACGACGGCGGCGGGCAGCAGACCGGCGGGGGTGTCGGGCCGCGCCTCCAGCTCGACCTCGCGGAACCGCAGCGCGACCGAGACGCCGCGGAGCACGGACACGTCGTCGTCGTCCACCTCCACGACCTCGCGACCCTGCTCGTCGACGAGGGCCCACACGGTGCGCTCCGTCCGCAGGTGGGCGACCGGCTCGATGTCGGCCGTCCGCAGGTAGGCGCGAACGAGGTCGATCGCCGCGTCGGGGACGGCCGGGTCCAACCCCGGGAACAGGTGCTCCTCGCGGATCAGCGCCTCGCCGTCGGGGTCCGTCGGGAGCTTCACCGTCCAGCCCTCGCCCTCGCGGAACCGCATCGTCGCCCCTGCGCGCGCCAGCCGCAGGTCCTGCGTGTCGAAGTAGACGGCGTCCAGTGTCTTCGCGCCGCGAGGCTCCATCCGCACCCCCGGCGCCACACCCGTGAGGTCCGGCATCGCGAACGCGGGCGACACGGCGAGCTTCAGCTCACGCTCGATCGTCATGGCATCGCCCGTTCCTCGGCCGCCACCCGCAACGCCACCTGCGACTCGAACCCCTCCTTCGTCGGCACCTTGGCCCAGCCGTCGGCACACAGCTCCCACGCGAGGACGTCGTCGGCCTGCGAGGCCTCGAGCACCTCGTCGAGCCGCGCCTGCAGCGACGGGTCCGTCACCTCGGTGAGGCACTCGACGCGGTGGTCGAGGTTGCGGGGCATCAGGTCGGCCGAGCCGATGAAGTGGCGCGCTTCCTCGTCGGCGCCGAAGCGGAAGACGCGGGAGTGCTCCAGGTAGCGGCCCACCACCGAGCGCACCCGGATCCGCTTGGAGACCCCGGGCACCCCGGTGCGCAGGCAGCAGATCCCACGGACGATCAGGTCGACCTGACACCCGCGGCGGCACGCCGCGTAGATGGCGTCGATCATCTGGTGGTCCACGAGCGAGTTCATCTTCATCGTGATCCGTCCGCCCGGTCGGGCCTGCTCGTGGATCAACTCGAGGATCCGAGGGCGGAGCGTGACGGGTGCCACCAGGATCCGGCGGTAGTCCTCCTGTTTCGAGTAGCCGGTGAGGTAGTTGAAGAGGTCGGCGACGTCGGCCGTGATGTCCGCGTCGGCGGTGAGCAGCCCGATGTCCTCGTAGAGCTTGGCGGTGCCCGGGTGGTAGTTGCCGGTGCCGACGTGGCAGTAGCGGCGGATCGTGCCCCCCTCGTCGCGCACCACGAGCGACACCTTCGCGTGGGTCTTCAGCCCGACCACGCCGTACACGACGTGGACCCCCGCCTCCTCCAAGATCCGCGCCCAGGAGATGTTGGCCTCCTCGTCGAACCTGGCCTGGAGCTCCACGAGCGCGACGACCTGCTTGTCGGCCTCCGCGGCGCGAACGAGCGAGCGCACGATCGCGCTGTCCTGGCCCGAGGTGCGGTAGAGGGTCTGCTTGATCGTGAGGACGCTCGGGTCGCGCGCCGCCTGGTCCACGAACAGCTCCACCGAGGTGTCGAACGCGTCGTAGGGGTGCTGGACCAGCACGTCGCCCTGACGGAGCACGCTGAAGATGTCGGTGCGCCCCGCGGCGACCGGCTGCAGCCGGCGCTGGGTCTTGCCGGCCCACGGCGTCCACAGGAGGTCGGGCCGGTCCAGCCCGCCGAGCTGGAACAGGTCCGACAACGCCATCGGCGACTTCATCACGTAGACATCGATCTCGTCGAGCCCGAGCTCCTCCCGCAGCAGCTGACGGAGGGCGCGCGGCATCGATCGAGGGACCTCGAGCCGGACGACCTCCGGAGACCGCTCGCGCTGGCGCAGGATCGACTCGATCTGTTCCAGGAGGTCCTCGGCCTCGTCGATCTCGAGCTCGAGGTCGGCGTCGCGGGTGATCCGGAACGGGTGGACGGCGGTGATCTCCATCCCCGGGAAGAGCGTCTCGATGTGCGCCGCCAAGACCTGCTCGAGCGGCACGAACCGCTCGCCGTCGGGCAGCGCCAGGAACCGGGGCAATGAGGGAGGCACCTTCACGCGCGCGAACTTGCCGACGCCGGTGCGTGGGTCACGCACGCCGACCGCGAGGTTCAACGACAGGTTCGAGATGTAGGGGAACGGGTGCGACGGGTCGACCGACAGCGGCGTCAGCACCGGGTGCAGCCGTTCCTCGTGGTACTCGCGCAGGTACAGGCGCGCGCTCTCGTCCAGCTGATCCCAGTCCGAGACCTTGATGCCCGCGTTCGCCAGACGCGGGCGGAGCGACCGCGACCATGCGTGATGCTGTCGCGCGTTCAACGTCCGCACCCGCTCGCTGATCAGCTCGAGCTGGGTGGCGGGCGAGAGCATGTCCGGCGAGGTCGACGCGAGCCCGGCCTTGATCTGCTCCTTCAGCCCCGCGACCCGGATCTGGAAGAACTCGTCCAGGTTCGACTGGAAGATCGCGAGGAACTTGACCCGTTCCAGGAGCGGGAGCTCGGTGTTCTCCGCGAGCGCGAGCACGCGTGCGTTGAACTCGAGCCAGGACAGCTCGCGGTTGACGAAGCGCTCCGGCGCCGGGATGGCGGTGAGCGCTTCGACCGTCGCTGCGCGCTCTGCGGTCACGGGGAAGGCTCCTTGGGTCGGACCTCGGTGATGGTAGCCGAGTTGCGTGGAGGAAGGACGGCCGGCCTGCCCTCAACATCGGCCCGTCCGGACGGTTCCCGAAGGCTCAGACCTCTCCGTGCGCCCGTGCGCGGAACTCCCCGATCACACCCCACGTGGTGGGTTCGTGCAGGGTCTCCCCGACCGTGAACGAGCCGCTCGCCGACCGGGCGCGGGTCCCGGTCCACACCCTGGCGCTCGTCTCGCCCGGGGTCCGCAGCGTGATCCACTCGGCGGCGAAGACCATCGGCCCGTCCGCGGCGATCGAGAGCGTGACGGGCACGGCCTCGAGCGTCTGCTCGACGGAGCGGCCGGTGCAGCCGTTCATCCGAACGACGAGCAGGTCGAGCGTCGCGGAGGCGGAGGCGCTGCCGAGATGCCCTCCGATACGGAGCGCTCCCGGCGCCTCGCCCGACACGCTCGTTTCCAGAGCGGCCTCGCTCCCGTCGGGACACGAGAGGGTGCGCAAACGGTACGACCAGACGCTCACGACGCCCGCTCGGTCGG
Organism: uncultured Actinomycetes bacterium; assembly: GCA_963710985.1. Lineage (GTDB taxonomy): Bacteria > Actinomycetota > UBA4738 > UBA4738 > HRBIN12 > AC-51. Next base: position 740,931 of record CAVQCI010000001.1, read on the forward strand.
CCGAACGGACCGCATCGACCTCGAGGAAACGGAGCGACTCGCGACCGTAGCGCTCGTCCGTCGCGGAGGCGAACCGCACCCGTTCGTGCTGCGTCGCCGCCTCCGCCCGGGCTTGCATCTGCATCAGGATCATGGGCGCGTCGCTCCGCGCGCGGACCTGCCACACGCCGTGGATCCTGCCGAATTCGCCCCATCCGGAAGGAACCCGGCTCGCACCGACGACGACCGGACCGGCCGCGGCACGCACGCGAACCTGGATGCGCTGGTGCGCGAGCGAGAGCGAGGGCAGGAGCTGCGAGGAGCCGCCCGAGTCGTGACGCACGGGACCGGTCGGCTGCAGCGCCAGCCGGATCGGGACGTCGTGACGGATCCGCTCGGTCACGGTGCCGGCGCACGGATCGCGCACGCTGATCGTCAGATCGAGGGAGGCGACGAGCGTCCCCCGGGTGAGCTGCGGTGCCACGACGACCGAGCCGGTCCCTTCGGCGCCCACGTCGCGGACCCAGAGCTCCTCGACGCCTTCGCATTCGACGATCCGGTACGAGGACCCGTAGACCGACACGATCGTGCCAGGGGCACGCGGGTACGCGGGTCCTGAGCCCTCGACCACCAGGAAGGTGTCCGTCCCGGTCTCGGGATCGATGACGTCCCACCCTGCGTTGACGAATATGCCCCGGTCGTTACCGCGAGCGATGCCGCCTGCAATCGCCGGTGCCGTCGGCAGCGCGAGCGCCGACACGAGCAGCGCGATCCAGACCGACCGAACGAGCCGCATACCCGCCACCTCCCCGGAACATCTCGATCCTCGCGCTCCAACGCGGGGACCGCAGCGGCCGGAAGACCCGCTGTCGACGGGAACGCGTGGGGCGGTGCGCGACGCCCGTAAGGGCTGGTAGCCTCGGTGGCCGGAAACCGCAGGCGAGCGGTGCCACGGTCCCATCGTCTAGTGGCCCAGGACACCACCCTCTCAAGGTGGAGACACGGGTTCGAACCCCGTTGGGACTACCAAGCGGGACGGCGACTTCGACGACTGTCGACAACCCAAGCCTGATCTCGCACGCACGCGTTGGCTGAAGGTTGCAGTCCTGGCGGGCATCTCGGACAACATCGCCACACTTCGAACGCAAACCGGTCCCAGTGCCCGGGGGCCGGTGGCCCCTTCTTCTGGACGCAACCCAAGCGCGAGTATGTGGCCGCAACGGGCGGTCATCGTCCACGGGGAGGGGGTGAGACCGGGTCTCGTCGTGCGACACGGAACAGCGTGCCGATGGCCGTGCCGCTCGTCCCACGCCGAATCGTGGATGGGAGGAGGGGATGGGCGATGCGTCGCTCATTGATCGTTCTGACGGTCGTCGCGGCATCGGTCATGGCTGCTGCGTCTCCGGCTGTGGCCGCGAAGCCGACGATCTGGAAGCAGCAATACGTGTACGGTCCTGACCCGGAGTTCTACGGCGTATCGTGCGGCTCGTTCGACATCATGTTCACGGCAGACTCGCATCAGCTGTGGATGGACTTCTACAACAACGACGGCACGCTCGCGCGTGAGACCGTGCAGTTCTCGTTCACGGGGATGCTCTACAACGGCGCCGACCTGTCGAAGAAGGTGGCGTACGAGGGCGGCGGGTACTGGTGGATGTACACGGAGGCAGACCAGGCGACCTCGGTGTATCACTACAAGGCCACCATCGACGGCCAAGTCGTGCCATTCTTCATCGGCTCGGAGGTGTTCACGAAGCACTCAGGCGATTGGATGTTCCACGGCCTTGAGGACTACGACGCCGTCTGCGCAGCGCTGAGCTGACAACGGCCCTTGGCGAACGCGACACCCCGGTCCGGTAGACCGCGAGGGGCCACCGGACCGGGGTCCCTCGGAAGGGGCCGACCATGGGAGGGGCCGGGACCGCTTCACCTGTGGCCCGTGACCGACGACCTCCGCGCCGCCCTGGCAGACCTATCTCCCTGTCCAGCCGCCGGGCCTGCGGAACGTGTAGATGCCGATGATGGGTCCTGCGTCACCCCCGCCGTCTACCGCGAGATCGAGGCCGGCACGCGCTCGCCGATGTTCGACACCTGGGACCGGATCTGCAAGCTGTACAGGTCGGACCCGCTAGCTCAGAGCCCATAGGCCCTGCCGCCAAGACCGCCTGCGGCGCCACGCTGCCTCAGACGGTTGTGTTCGCGGGGGGTTCCTTCGGCCGCCCCTCCCGCACGGACTGAGGGAGGGTGCAGATGTTGCGACGGTTGATTTCGTTTCGGTCGTCGTCGGTTTGACGGCGCTCGCGGCAGGAACACCCGCGTTCGCGGCCCGGCCGACGCTACCGACGATCACGGGCGTCGACATGGTCAAGACCACCTCACTGCCATGGGCTGACTGTGGCGTCGAGCTATCCGCGACGTTCCAGGACGTCGGGCACGGACGCTACTGGGCCTTGTTCGGCATCCATGACTCGACCTACAGCACGACGTTCACGCAGTGGCAACTGCTCCAGCTCGGTCAGACCTCCGCTTCGTTCCAGCTGTGGTCAGGGTCACCGGGCGGCGACACGTTCGACCGCGGAGAAGTCACGCTCTACCGCGGTGGGCACGCAGTGATCGACGCTGAAGTGATCGTGACCACGGTCTCCTGCCCCTAGCGTCATGCCGCTGCGCGTCGTCATTCGCGTCGCGTGCGCTGCTCGGTCGTGACCGAGGACCTTTGCGCCGTGTCCTGATCGCGTGGGCGCGGACGTTCGTGGGACGCCCTAGCCGGACCGCCGATCGAATAGTCGCTTCCACCACGGGCGACGTCCGCTCTCGGCCTCCTCTTCGCGGTGGTGGCGGTTGACCGTTTCCTGTAACTCCGTTTGGCTCTTGCGCTTGGGGTTCGGAGCGCTCGTTCCCGAAACCCATCCCATCGATGGAGCCGGAGGCGGAGGCACGTAGTCCTGCCGGTCGTATCGCTCATAGTGGCCCTCCTCCACCGACCGTACACCTGCATCGGCCACGCTGCGGTCTGGACTCCGACGGTCCGAGACGTTCGTCTACGAGTTGGAGTTCGGCACATGCTCACTGACGTTCGACACCTGGGACCGGATCTGCAAGCGGTTCGGTTGGCCGCAAGCATCTCGTGGGGAGTCGACAAGCGAGCCGACCTTCCATCGCCGGGACGCGCGTAGTTCACTTGGACTCTGCAGCCGAGGGGAGGCGCGATGATGTTTGCGTACGTGAAGCGGTGGCCGCTAGGGGTCGCCGTGTCCGCGCTCATGCTCGCCGCCTGTTCGGGGGGCGCGAGCGATCCGACCTTCGAGCCCACGGCGTCCCCCGCGAGCATCCCTGGAACACGGTTCCCCGCGCCGCCCACGAGCTACGACATGACCCTGAGCACGATCGGTGGTGCCGGGGTGGACTTCTACACGGCCACGTGGGCCGACCCGAACCGAGCGAACGACCTGGCCGCGTGGTACAGGAGCGAGCTGGGCTACCTGGGGTGGCAGGACCACTCGCCTTCCCATGGTCCATCTCCGAGTGGTGGCATGAACGACCTGTGGAGCAAGGACGGTCGGTCTGTCCGAGTGATCATCAAGGCACTCGGGCAAGGGCAGTTCTACCTGCGGGTCGGGTTCTGTCCCGACGCCTGCTGATGAACAGGGGAACGTTCACGCGATGACGGGCGACCTCCGCGCCGCACTGGCGGACCTGCCGCGGAAGTCCCGCGAGGTGCTGCGCCGGGTCCTGATCGGCGACCAGGCAGACCAGGCCGACCGCGACGCCACGTCCTTCCGGCTACGCCGCTACCGTGCCCGCACCGCGTTGGCTTGTGTCGTGGGGCTGCTACTCGCTTCGGGTGCACGGGCTTCGTCGACGATCGCTGAGTCAGCCGCCGCACCCACGTCTTCGGTCGCGCCTGTGACCACGACGACCGCGCCGAGCACGGCGACGCCCATGTCGGCCCCACCCTGCCTGGCCAGATGGCTCCGCGTGCACGCCGGCCGACAGGGGGGCGGCCTGCAGAGCGCGCACGGCGACGTCGTCTTCACGAACACGGCGACCTCGGCGTGCGAGCTGCACGGTCTGCCCAAGGTCGCGCTCCTGCGGGCCGACGGCACCGCCTTGTCGATCGTGCCCTTCTCCGAGGTCCGCCCCGACCTGGCCCGCTGGGGGCTGACGCTCCGCTCCGTCGTGCTAGCGCCGGGCCGACACGGCAGGGCGTCGCTCACGCTCTCGTGGCAGAACTGGTGCGGCGGCAGGCTCGGCGCGCTCGAGATCGCGGTGACGCTTCCCCACGGGCGCGGCACGGTGACCGGCCTTTCACCGGGCCTCCGAGCTACGACTACGTCCCGGGCTGCGTCGCGCCGGGTAACCCTTCCACCGTGCAGGTCACGTATGCCTTCAGCCTAGGACGGTGACAGACCTACGGAAGCTGCTGTGGCCCACTTGACCTAGGCCGCCTCCATGAGTAGCGTTCGCCGACCAAGAGGGGTCTCACAGAGAGGGAGGGTGAGTATGCGGATAAGAGCGTCCGTTGCAGTTGCCTTGTGTGCGCTCGTCATCGGTGTGGATGCGGGTGCTGCGTTCGCGGGTGAGGTGACCGGAAACGGCAAGCCGACCGCCGGGCCGGCGCACGCGAACTCGATCTGCGTCTTCTCCGGTCGCAACGACGACCCGAGCGCTCCGCTGAGCCTCGACCTGAGCGTTGCGCCGAATGGCCCCGGCGGCGTGTCGCAGTCGTTCGGGCAGGACGTGAAGCTCGGTCTCGACCCGCGTCAGTTCAATCCTGGAGACGCGTGCCGAAGAGGAAGCAACCCCGACCGACAGTAAGACGAGGTTGTGTGTTGGCCCCAACCAGCTTGGGGCCAACACCCCTTCACTCGTCGAAGGTCCGTCCTGAGCGACCCTAGGCCTGCACCGGGACCGGGTAGACCTCGTCCGCTGGGTGGCCCGTCTGCTGGTGGATCCGCCGCACGGACTCGGCGTCGGGCGCTTCGGAGAGGCACCACACGTACCCGGACTCGGGATCTGCCCACGCGTGCTTGAAGTTCACACGCTCTTGGTCCTGGATGTCGAGGTCCGCCTGGTGAGCCTCCATCAGCCCCTCCGGCGTTATCCCCACCATGCCACGATGCACGTCCATGAACTCCGGCATGTCGCTCTCCCCTCTGTCGCAGACAGCCTCGGATCCCGCCGACCCTACAGGAGACGCGCGCCGAGCGCATCCCGCTTCAGGCGGCCTCCCCGTGCGTCGCCGGCACGCCCCGATCCTGCTGGAACACCGGTCCCGGTTCCCACGGCGTCCCCACCGCCGCCAGGACGAAGCGGTCCAGACCGAGGGAGCCGGCGTTGCGCCATGCGAGGATCAGCGGGACCTCGAGCAGGAAGAACACGGGGTTCACCCCGGCCACCCCCGCGAGACCGAACGACATGGTGAGCAGCCCTGCCAGGAACGCGGCGATCCCGGTGAACAGCCCGAGGATCAGCGCGACCCCGATCGCGAACTCCCCGATCGCGATGAACGGCGACATGAACGGGGCGCCGCCACGCTCGGTCCAGCGCAGGAACGCGGCGTACCACCCGTAGTTGACGGCGGAGTTCGGCCCGTTCGCCGACTCGCTGAGCGCGTGCGCCACGAATCCGCGCAAGGGGTCGGCGCTCGAGAGCCGCTCGAGAGCCATGAAGGGGAACCGGTGAGCTTCTCCCATCCCGCGTGGGCGAACTCATAGCCGAGGTAGATCCTGACCACCAGCCAGATCCACGCGGCGGAAGTCGAGATGAAGAGCCACTTCGCCGGACGGGGTTCGTCCAGATGCACGACGTTGCGAGCCATAGCAGCACTCCTTCCTGTCCTGCCCCTGGCTCCGAAGGCCTCGCATCCAACGCACCCCTACCGACGAGATAAGGGGGCGGATCCGCAGGGCTGGGTCGGTGAGGACCGAGGGGATCAGGCGCGGCGTTCGCCGACCGTCGGCGACGTGTGGCACTCGCAACGCTCGTCGGTGCAGTGGCGGCCGATCTTCCGGCCCGGCTCCCACACGAGATCGTGGTCGTCCTCGGCGAAGAGGTACGGGCACCCGCACCAGTAACAGACGTCGTGCACGACCTGGTGCCAGGCCCCGTCGGCGTCCTGACGTTCGGGTAGAACGAGGAGCCTCTCCAAAGCGTTTCCCCTCGGTGCGACCCCAGCATACTCCCCTGGTCAGCCCCCTGGGCAAGAGGTTCGCCGGTGATCCCGGTGGCCCTCAGCAGCCGGAGTCGACCCAGACCGGGCCCTTGCCGACCGGCACGCTTCGCTTCGCGGCGAGGTCGCGCTCGCGGGTCCGGTACCGCTTCATCGCCCGATGCGGGAAGTCGGCGTGCACGTAGCAACGCCACGACGGGTACAGCTCGTGGTGGTAGGGGCTCTGGAGGGTCTCGGCGTGCCCGATCACGTTGCCGATGTTGATGCCGAACTTGGCCATCAGCCAGAGCGTGAGCCGCAGCGACGACCGCATCTGCGCGCGGTCGCTCAGCACCATCTCGTCGCTCGTACCGACGTGCTCGATCCCGATCGACGAGTAGTTCATCCCGACCGCGTGCCGGCACCGGATCCAGAGCGGGACCAACTGGTAGATCGTGCCGTCGGTGTCGACGATGAAGTGCGCACACACGCCCGGGAGCTCGCCGAGGTTCCTCGAGTTCGCTGCGAACGTGTTCCAGGCGCTGGAGAACGTCGTACTGGCCGTGTAGTGCTCGACGATCACCTTCGGGCCGGTGAGGTGCCACGTCCAGGTGCCGTAGTGCCGCTTGGAGTAGGCGCCCATCTCCCGCTTGCGCTTCGCGCCGTAGGGGATCCCCTTCCACACGATCGGCGGCTTCAGCGCCGCGATCTGGGCGCCGGTCACGGTCCGCGCATGACGCGACGTCCGTGACGACAGCAGCTCGTGGCCGGACGCGGGCGGCACACCGGCCCCCGCGATCAGCGAGAGCGTAGCGAGCAGCGCCGCGATCGCGCGCATCCTGCCGGCGCGGCCGGCCGGGCCCGTCATGCCTGCGCGCGCATCCGCGCGATCGTGCGGTCCTTGCCCAACAACGCGAGCGACTCCGGCAACGGCGGCGACACGTTCGAGCCCGTCACCGCGGCGCGGACCGGCTGCCAGCCCTTCGTGCGGTTCAGCCCCGCGCCCAGCGTGAGCGCGTCCAACGCCTCCGTGATCGACGCCGCGTCCCATGCGCTCACACCATCGAGCGCCTCGACCGCCGACTTGAGGTAGCCGTCCGGCGCCTTCGCGAGGATCGCCCTCGCCTTCTCGTTGGGCACGATGTCGTCGCTGAACAGGAACCCGAGCAACTCGGGCGCCTCGGTGAGCGTGCGCATCCGTTCGCGGACGAGCGGCATCGCCGCGGCGAGCAGCTTCGGTTCGACCGGGTGGCCCGCCTCGGTGAGGAAATGCACGCACCGCGCGGCGAGCTCGTCGTCGGTGAGCGCCTGCACGTAGTGCGTGTTCATCCACGTCAGCTTCTCGGTGTCGAAGATCGCCGGGTTGCTCGAGACGCGCGCGAGATCGAACGACGCCACCAGGTCCTCGCGGTCCATGAACGTCGTGTGGTCGTCCTTCGACCAGCCGAGCAGCGCGAGGTAGTTCACGAGCGCCTCGGGTAGGTACCCCTGCTCGCGGAACGCCTCGACGCTCGTGGAGCCATGACGCTTCGACAGCGGCTTGCCGTCGGGCCCGAGCACCTGGGGGAGGTGCGCGTACGCGGGCGCGGTGCCGCCGAGCGCCTCGATCACCGCGGCGTTGCGCGGCGCGCTCGCGAGGAGGTCGTCTCCGCGCACGACGTGGGTGACGTCCATCAACATGTCGTCCACGGCCACCGCGAGGAGGAACACGGGCGATCCGTCGGAGCGCACGAGCACGAAGTCGCGCAGCTGGCCCGCCGCGAACCGCACCTCGCCCTTCACCAGGTCGTGGACGACCCACTCCCGCTCGGGCATCACGAACCGGATCGCGGCGGGGCGGCCCTCCGCCTCGAACGCCGCACGTTCTTGCGAGGTCAGGGTCCGGCAGCGACCGTCGTAGCCGGGAGCCTCGCCGCGCGCGAGCGCGGCCTTCCGGCGCTCCTCCAGCTCCGCTTCGGTGCAGTAGCAGGGGTAGGCGTGCCCGCTCGCCCGCAGGCGCTCGGTCATCTCGCGATAGACGTCGAGCCGCTCGGACTGGCGGTACGGGCCGTGCGGGCCGCCGACCTCCGGACCCTCGTCCCATCCCAGACCGAGCCAGCGCAGATCGTCGAGCACCCCGCGGAAGGCTTCCTCGGTGACCCGGGACGCGTCCGTGTCCTCGACCCGCAGGATGAACGTGCCGCCCCGGCCCTTCGCGTAGAGCCACGAGAACAGCGCGCTGCGGACGTTGCCGACGTGCAGCGACCCCGACGGAGCCGGCGCGAACCGGCAGCGGACCTCGTTCACGGGCCTACCACCGCGTTCGTGAGCGGCCCGACGCCGTCGACCTCCACCTCGACGATGTCGCCGGGTGCGAGCCTGCCGACGCCTTCCGGCGTCCCGGTCAGCACGACGTCGCCGGGCAGCAGCGTCATGAACGTCGTGATGTACTCGAGCAGGGTCGCGACGCCGAACACCATGTCGGCGGTCGAGCCGCGCTGCACGCACCTCGCCGTTCAGCCGTGTCTCCACGGCCACGTCGGTGGGGTCCACCTCGGTCTCGATCCAGGGGCCGAGCGGGCACGAACCGTCGAAGCCCTTCGCACGCGTCCACTGGTCGTTCGTGTGCTGGAGGTCGCGGAGCGTCACGTCGTTCGCGCACGTGTAGCCGAGGATGTACCGGTACGCGTCCTCCGCACGCACGCTCCGCGCGAGCCGTCCGATCACGACCGCGAGCTCGCCCTCGTAGTCGGTCCTGCGGTTGATCGGGAGCAGCCGGATCGGGTCGCCCGGCCCGATCACCGCGGTCGAGGGCTTCAGGAACAGCAACGGCTCCTCGGGCACCTCGGAATCGAACTCGGCCGCGTGGGCCGCGTAGTTCTTCCCGACGCACACGAGCTTGCTCGGCAGGACCGGCGCGAGCAGCTCGACCTCGTCGAGCCTCAGCTCCTCGCCGGTCGGGATGGGGTCCTCGAAGAACGTGCCGGCCAGGACGCGGATCGTATCCTCGCCCGGAGCGATCGCGCCGGTCGCGATCCGGTCGCCGGCGCGGAAGCGCAGGAGTCGCATGGCGGCGAGGCTACCGCAGGCGCGCTACGGGTGAGCCTCGGCGAAGGAAACGACCGCCTCGGCGAACGCCCCGGGGGCCGAGGCGTAGGTCGCGTGCGTGGCGCTGTCGAGGACCACGACGTCGGAGCCGGGGATCGCCCGCGCGACGTGGGCGACGATCTCCCCGAAGATCGGCTCGCTGTCCGCGCCGAGGAGCAGACGGAGCGGGGGGACGATCGCCGCGAGCTCCTCGTCGGTCGGCGCGTACAGCGGCATCTGCAGGTCGGCCAAGAGCTCGACGTGGTTCGCGCGGAACGCGTCCTTGCGCTCCTCCGGCAGCCGAGACCAGAGCCGCGGGTCGACCACTGTGAAGAACGCGTCGACCGCCGCCTGCGGGGTCGCGGCGCCCTCCAACCCCGGTCGGAGCCGGGCGACGAACCCGGCGCCGCCGTCGTCGGACAGCGGGATCAGGGCCGGCTCGGACAGGACGGCGCCACGGAGCAGGTCCGGGTAGCGGCGGGCGACATCGAGGCCGATCCGCGCGCCGCCGCTCGAGCCCACGAGGAGCACTGGCGAGAGGTCCATCGCGAGGATCAGCGCGGCGGCGTCGTCCGCGTGGGCCTCGACGGTCCGCACGCCGTCGCCGAAGGGGCTGCGGGTGTGGCCGCGGCGGTCGTAGGCGACGCAGCGGAACCGGTCCGAGAGCCGCGCCTGCTGGTCCGACCACGCGTCGGCGTCGCCACACATCCCGTGCACGAACAGGATCGCCGGACCCGACCCGGCCTCCCGGACGAACAGCTCGGTGCCCTCGACCGGCACCATGCGCTCCTGCGTCGTTCCCAACGTCTCGTTCCTCCTCACGACGACGGTTCGGCGATGCCCTGCGACCCGGCGCTCAGCCGAGCGATCGTCCCCCCGCGAAGGTCGCGCCGACCTGGCGCCAGTAGCCCGCGATCGGCTCGACCGGCACCAGCGACGCCAGCTCCTCCCCCGGCGCGTCGTGCAGTGTGAGCTCGAACTCGCCGCGGTAGACCGGCCCGAGCTCGACGTCGGCCGAGGCCATCGTGACGAGCTCGTCGAAGACGTCGCCGGCGCCGTCGATCGACGGGAGCCATCGCGAGTGCAGCATCGGCAGCGCGTTGACGAACCCGCCAGTGTCGCTCTCGCCGGTGATCGTGAACCGCGCGTCGACCAGGCGCCGGTCGTTGGCGGCGAGCGTGGCGCCGAACGTCCCTCCCGGCGCCAGCCGTGGCCCCGCCTTACCGACGGCGACCGGCCGCGTGATCCAGATCGACCCGAGCTTCTTCGGGTAGCCCTGGTACCAGCCGCGCGCGAGCGCGAAATCCTTGTCGACCCAGATCAAGAGGCACCGCGAGTACGTCTCGCCGCGGTAGCGACACCGCACCACCACGAACGCCTCTTTGTACTGGGAGCGCACCGGATCGAGCAGTTCGGCGCCGCCGTCGCCGCAGGACTGCCAATCGGCGAAGATCATCGCGACCGCTTCGGGCTCCTCCTCGGCGGGTTCCACACCCTCGGGCAACCAACGCGCCACGGTTCCCGGCGCCGCCCGGTACTCGAGGGTGAGGACGTCGCCGGAGTAGTGCCACGGCGGAGCCGGCACGATCGACGCCTCGCCCTGCGGCGAGCGCGGCGGCAGCGACCCTCGGAGCTCCGGCACCGGCCTATCCTACGGGCCGTGGAACGGCGACGGATCGTGCTCGAGGGGGTCCCGACGGACGTGTTCCGCGACGGCGAGGACCTCGTCGCGGCCGACGGGCGGCGTGTGCGCGCCGACGCAGCCGAGCACCTGCCGCCGGTGGTTCCGAGCAAGATCGTCTGCGTCCACCTGAACTACGAGAGCCGTCGCGCCGAGTTCGAGGCGAAGCTCGCTCCCGCCCCTACCTACTTCCACAAGCCGGTGAGCGCGCTCAACGCTCACGGGGGCGACATCGTCCGCCCGCCACGATGCCGGTTCCTGAACTACGAGGGAGAGATCGCGATCGTGATCGGCGAGCGCTGCCGGCACGTGGCCCCGTCCGACGCGGCTCGGTACATCGCCGGCTATACGATCGCGAACGACTACGGGCTGCACGACTTCCGCGACACCGACGCCGGCTCGATGCTGCGGGTGAAGGGCTCCGACACCCTCTGCCCGCTCGGTCCGGGGCTCGTCGAGGACTGGGATCACCGTTCGAAACGGATCGAGACCCGCGTGAACGGCGCGACGGTCCAGTCGGGTTCGACCGCGGAGATGATCTGGGACATGCACTACCTGGTCGCCGACATCGCGCGGACGATCACGCTCGAGCCCGGCGACGTCCTGCTTTCCGGCACACCCGCGAACTCACGTCCGGTCGAGCCCGGCGACGTCGTCGAGGTCGAGGTCGAGGGCCTCGGTGTGCTCCGCAACACGATCGTCGAAGGCGACGTCGCGATCCGTGAGGACGTCGGCGCGCAGCCGACCGCCTCCGAGGAGGTCGTCTCGACCGCCTTGGGGGGCGACTGGGAGTTCCGCGGGATCCGAGCGCCCCGGCGAGACTGATCCTCGAGCGCTACATCGCGGGTGCCGGTAGCTCCTCCAGCTCCTGACGGAACGCCGCCTCGCGACGGTCGGCGGCCATCTTGCGCCCCATCATCACGGCGACGATCCCGATCGCCACTAGCGCGAACAGCATGAACCCGCGCCTCATCCGTGCCTCCCTTCCCCTTGGCTCGGCCCCTCGGGCCCCACTTCCCGCAGCGTAGACCAGTGCCGTCGAACGCGTGGGGGGCCACACGGCCCGGGGGCGAGAGGCGGCCTGCACGCTCTCGCCCAGCGGGATATCCTCGCGGCCGACGCGGTTGGTTCGGGTACGAAGGGGTATCGGCACATGGACGTACGGGACAAGCGCCTGCGACTGCTCTGGTCCGACATCCATGGCATCGAGCGCGGCAAGTACCTCTACGGCGACTGGCTGAGCAAGGGCCGGGCGAACTTCTGCCTCGCCACCTACCCGCTGACGTTCGACCGCGAGATCCTCCAGATCCCCGGGCTCGCGTTCGACGTGGGACTTCCCGACCTCGAAGCGCTGCTCGATCCGAACACGATCCGCCCGGGATGGGAGCCCGACACCGTCGTCGGGATCGGCGAGACCTTCCACCGCCGGGAGCCCGTGGCGGTCGACCCCCGCCATGCGCTGCAGCGAGCGGTCGAGGCCTGGCGAGCGATGGATCTGGAGCCGCAGGTCGCTTTCGAGTTCGAGTTCTACCTGCTGCGCCCCGACGGCCAGGGCGGGTGGCAGCCGCTCGCGACGCCGGCGTCACGCGTGTACGGCACCGGGATGGCGGTGGATCCCGACGGCATCGTGAACGAGATCGTCGACACCGCGGCCGCGTGCGAGCTCGACATCGAGGCGTGGTGCACCGAGTTCGACGACTCGCAGTTCGAGATCAACATCCGCTACCGCGAGGCCGTTCCGGCGGCCGACGACGCGTTCTTGTTCCGCGTGCTCGCGCACGAGATCGCGGCACGACGCGGGCACCGCGCCACGTTCATCGGGCGGCCGTTCGGCGACCGCGGGGGCTCGGGCCTGCACGTGAACATCAGCTTCCGCGACGCCAACGGGCAGAACGCGCTGTACGACCCGAACGACCCCGAGGGCCTGTCCGACCTCGCGCGACGGTGCATGGCCGGGATGCTCGCGCACCACGACGGGACCGCCGCGATCTGCGCGCCGACGGTGAACGCGTACAAGCGCCTGCTCCCCGACATGATGAACGGCTACTGGGCGAACTGGGGTCACGACGACCGGACCGTCGCGGTCCGGATCTCGCCGGACCGCGGAGCCTCGACCCGCCTCGAGAACCGGGTGCCCGACGGCGCGTGCAACCCCTACCTCGCCGCGGCCGTGCTGCTGCACGTGTGCCGGTTCGGCGTGGAGCAGGAGCTGGAGCTGGCGGCGCCACAGCCGGTCGGCCAGGACGTCGTGGCCGACGTGCACGTGCCGGAGAACCTCGCCGCGGCGGTCGACGCGTTCCGCGAAGACGCGGAACTGTGCGAGGCGCTCGGGACGCCGCTCGTGGAGGCCTTCTGCGCGCTGAAACAGGCCGAATGGAAGCGCTACCTCGAGGCGGTGCCCGACCCGTCGACCACCGATCCCACCACGTGGGAGCTCGACTACTACACCCCCTTCTTCTGACCCTTCCGAGCGAGGCGAAAGGCGCGACACATGACGACGGCGATCGACGGGATCGACCTGGTCGATCCGGACAACTACGTCCGCGAGGTGCCGTTCGCGTGGTTCGATCGGCTGCGCCACGACCACCCGGTGGCGTGGCATCCGGAGCCGGCTCCGAACCACGGGTTCTGGTCGGTCACGCGCTACGACGACCTCGTCGACATCCACATGGACTGGGCCACGTATTCCTCGGAGACCGGCGCGGTCTCGCTCGAGGAGCTCGACCCCGAGCAGCTGTCGATCCGCAGGTCGATGCTCGAGACCGACCCTCCGCGGCACACGGAGCTCCGGCGGATCTGTTCGAAGCGGTTCAGCGCGCGCGCCGTCGGGCACTTCGAGGACTGGATCCGCGAGGTGGCTCGCGGGGTGCTCGACCACGCCCTCGTGGCCGACGAGCCGTTCGACTTCGTGCCGGCGATCAGCCGCGAGCTCCCGATCAGGTTCCTCTGCTCGATCTTCACGGTGCCGCAGGAGGACGCGCCCCAGCTGATCCGGTGGGGCGACCAGATGATCGCGAACCAGGACCCGGACCTGTCAGCGCTCGTCGTCGACAAGCACGACACCGAGGAGTACCGGCTGCTGCCCTTCCGCTCGCCGACCGCGCTCGAGGTGTTCGCGTACGCGGACCGCCAGCGCGACCTGCGTCTGGCGGAGCCCGCCGACGACGTCGATCCAGGCCTTGGTCACCGCGCAGAGCGAAGGCGTGCTGAGCGAGCAGGACTACCACAACTACTTCGGGGTCCTCATGATCGCGGGCAACGAGACGACCCGCCATACGATCTCCTCGGCGATGCTCGCCCTGCTGCAGCACCCCGACCAGCTGCGGCTGCTGCAGGACGAGCCGGAACGGATCCCGGTGGCCGTGGAGGAGATGCTCCGCTGGGCGACGCCGGTGATGCACTTCCGCCGGACGGCCACGCGCGACGTCGAGATCCGCGGCCGGCAGATCAAGGCCGGGGACAAGGTGGTCACGTGGTACGTCAGCGCGAACCGCGACGAGGAGATCTTCCCCGACCCCTACCGGTTCGACGTGACGCGACAGCCGAACGACCACGTGACGTTCGGGCCCGGCGGTCCGCACTTCTGCCTCGGGGCGCACCTCGCCCGCCTGGAGACGAAGATCCTGTTCCAGGAGCTGCTCCCCCGCCTCGCGTCGGTCGAGCTCGCCGGGGACCCGCAGCGGATCCGTTCCAACTTCGTGAACGGCCTGAAGTCGCTGCCGGTCACGATCCGGACGCGCTAGGCGGATCTCGGTCCTCGCTCCGCCCGTCGGGCAGGCCGGTCAGGATCTTCCGGAGCATCGTCGCCAGGTCCTTCCGCTCCTCGGCGTCGAGCACCCTCGCCACGCGGGCCTCCTCAGCGTTGAAGCGGGGGAAGAGCTCCTCGATCATCCCCAGGCCCTCCGGCGTGAGACTGACCAGGACCGCGCGCCGATCGCCCTGGTCGCCGCGGCGCCGCACGAGACCTCGCGCCTCGAGGGTGCGGATCACGCCGGTGGCCGTGGGGCGGCTGATCCCCACCGCGTCGGCGAAGCCGTTCGCGCCGAGCTCGCCCCAGACCCATAGGACCCACAGACCCACGAACGACGTCCACGAGAGGCGGTCGGGCGCGAGCACGGTCGCCTCGAAGTGACGGCGGATCGCGACCGCGCTGCGGAACAGGTTGGAGATCGCGCCCATCGCGGCGAAGTCGAGCGGGCGGTCCCCGAGGACCTCGAGGACCTTGCGTTCGGCCGGAAGCAGGTCATCGCTCATGAAGCCGCTCCGGCGATCCGTTCCCCGAGCTCGCGCGCGACCTCGAGCACCGCGAGCACGTCCTCCTCCGTGGTTCGGAAGTTCACGAAGCACGGCCGGAGCCACACGTCGTCGTCGATCAAGGCGCTCGCGAGGTAGATGCGCCCGTCGTCCTGGATCGCGTGCGCGAGCGCCTCGTTGTGCGCGTTCGGGTCGGCCACGCCGGGCGGCACGTGGCGGACCGGCACGATCGACAGCGCCGGCGTGTGCGGCAGCACCTCGAAGTCCTCGGTCAGCTGCGCGTGCCGGTAGAGCAGGTCGGTCTCGTGCAGGTTCCGCTCGATCGCGGCGCGGAACTGTGCGGCCCCGTGGGTGCGGAAGGCGAGCCACGCCTTCAGCGCGCGGAAGGGCCGCGAGTACTCGAGCGTGACGTCGGCGCCGTGCAGCTCGTGGCGTTGGTGCGGCAGGTAGCCCTGCTCGTGCGCGAACGCGCCGGCGAACGCGCCCTCGTGACGCGTCAGCACGACCCCGCACGCCTTGGGCAGGTACAGCCACTTGTGCGCGTCCACCGCGCACGAATCGGCTCGCGCGAGCCCGTCGAACGTCTGCGGACGGACCGCCGCCGCGGGCAACCCGTAGGCGCCGTCGACGTGCAACCACACGCCGCGGGCTTCGCACACCCCGGCGATCTCCGCGAGCGGATCGACGGCCCCGGTGAGCGTCGTCCCCGCGGTCGCGACGACCGCGATCGGCGTGACGCCCTCGGTGAGGTCGCGGTCGATCGCCTCAGCGAGCGCGTCGGCGCGCATCCGCCGCAAGCCGTCGATCGGGATCGCGCGCAGGTTGTCGGAGCCGATCCCGAGCAGCTCGACCGCGCGCGTGACCGAGTAGTGGGCCTCCTCGGAGCAGTAGATCGCGACGCGCAGCCCGGCCATCCCCGAACGCCGAGCCCCCGGCACCGCGCGCTCACGCGCGGCGACGAGCGCCGTGACGTTGCTGATCGTCCCCCCGCTCGTGAAGGCGCCGCCGGCCGCCGGGTACCCGACGAACTCCGCGATCCATCCCACGGCCTGATGCTCGACCACGGTGGCCGCGCGCGCGTCGACCGCGAGGTTGATGTCGTACGTGTGCGAGAGGAAGTCGCCGAGCGCCCCGACCTCGAGTCCCGAGGATCCGATGAACGCGAAGTACCGCGGCCGCGCCTGCGCGATCGAACGGTCGAGGATCTCGGCCGCCTCGCCCAAGGCCACGCCCACCGGTGTGGGGTCCTGCGGGAGCGGGCCTTCGATCAGCCGGCGCAGGTCGTCGTCGAGGGGCGGCTCCTCGGGACGGAACCGGTCGAACGACCGCCACGCCTCGCCGACCAGCTCGGCGACGCGCGCGAGCGCCTCCTCGCGCGTCGCGTCCAGGCGCAGCGGCCGCTCGCGATCCGGTTCCGCTCCCGATACGTCGATGATCAGGCTCCTTCAGCCGGCCACGTGCTCCGAGCGGAGGTCGGCCAGCGCTTCGGAGGCGGGAGGGCGGCCCTTCAGCAGGGTCGTCACGATCGCGCCGAGGACGAGCCACACGAGCGCGACCATCCAGACCTTGTCGAACGGCGCCGCCTGCTTGTAGATGCCGCCGAACACGGCACCACCGGCGATCAGGACGCCGACGGCCGAGGCGACGTATACACCGACCTTGCTGGGGTGGTCGGCCAAGCCCCTGAACGCCCCGGCCGACATCGCCAGATAGACGACGGTGAGCGAGAACCCCCCGAACGTCGACAGCCACACGAACATGTTGAAGTAGCCGTCGAACGGCGAATACCAGGGGCCGATCCACTCCCACAGGACGACGAACAGGCTCCACGCCGAGACGAACACGATCGCGCCGATCGGGGTGCCTCGGGTCGCAGACACCTTGGCGAAGACGCCGGGGATGCGACGGTCGCGCGCGAGCGCGAAGACCCCTCGGCTGGACGCCGTAGCCGCGCCAACACCGACAGCCGCGATGTCGAGCAGGACCACCAGCTCGATCAGCCGTTCGATCCACGTGCTCCCGTAGGAGAACGGCGAGGCGGCGGTCGGCGCGGCGAGGATGAAGATCGGTCCGGCCACGTTGACGTCGGGAGATGTGAAGGCCTTCATGTCGAACCCGAACCCGGCGACCTGCGCGTAGGAGGCGACCAGGTAGAACGCCGACACGATCAGGACCGCCGACAGCACGGCGCGCGGGATCGACCGCTTGGGCTCCGCCGTCTCCTCGGCGAGGTTCGCGGCCGTCTCGAACCCGACGAAGATCAGGACGCCGTACAGGACGCCGAACAGGATGCCGCTCCACCCTTGGTCGCTCGCGCCCGGCGTGAACGCCGACAGGTCCTGGCTCGGGGCCTTCGCGATGACGTAGATGAAGAAGAGGAGCACGACCACCGCCGACACGAGGGCGAGCGTGAGCTGCACTCGCGTCGAGATCTGGACCCCACTCCACATCACGACGAACACGATCGCGACGAACAGCAGGTTCCACGCCCAGTACGGCAACGGCTCGACGTTGAACTCGAGGAGCAGGATGTCGCGGATCAGGCCGCCGATCAAGACGGCGATCGCGGACGCGAGCACGGTCGTCGCGCCGTAGTACAGCCATCCGGCCACCGCCCCGACCCGTGGGCCGAACCCGTTCGAGACGTAGTCGTACAGCGACCCGGCTGCATGGATCCGCTTCGCGTATTGGGCGACGATCCAGCCCAGCGCGAAGATGCCGATCGCCGCCAGGATCACCGCGAACGGCGTCGCGTCGCCGGCCCCCTTGCCCGTGGCGTTGTACCCGGCGATCAACGGGATCAGGAAGGCCGCGCTGAACACCGGGCCCATGAACCCGACGGACTGCGCGACCACGTCGACCAGGGAGAGCTTCTTGCCTCCCAGCCGTTCGTACTCGAGCTGTTGATCGGCCACGCGAGTACCCCCTCCTTCTCGGGCCGCCCCTACGCGGCCGTGCCCTCGCCGGTCCACCCCTGGGCCGGCCGTTCGAACCACACGTGCACCTGCCCCGTCCCCACGGACGCCTCGTACTCGCTGAAGAGCTCCCCCCGAGCGCGGCACGTCCGCCCGCCGAGCGCCGCCGCCAGCATCAGGTAGTGGCCGAAATGCCCCTCCGGATAGGCCTTGCGGTACTCGGGCATCCCGTCGATCACGCCGGCGTGATCACCGGCCTTCAGGAGGTCGAGGACGCGCATGTCGGCTTCGTAGTAGGCCATGTCGTAGATGTTGTCCGGCGCCCGCTGGCTCTCTCGCGCGCGCAGGTCCTTGAAGTTGAAGAAGCGGTGGGTCATCCCGCCGCTCGCGAGCAGGACCACCCGCCGGTCGCTCTGCGCGATCGCGTCGCCGATCAGCTTGCCGAACAAGAGGAAGTCCTCGGTGTCGCACGTCTGGTTGATCGCGACGCTGATCCACCGCGTGTCGGGCCGTCCGAGGAACGTCCAGATGTTGACCGTGCCGTAGAAGATCGGCAGGTACGGGTCGTCGCACGCGAGGATCCAGCAATCGTCGCGCCCTTCGGCCTGCTGCGCGATCAGGTTGGCGAGCTCCGGGTCTCCGGGCATGTCGTAGGGGATCTGGCGCATCCCGCGAGGCAGCTCGTGGCTCGTGAACTTCCCCTGTCGGCGATCCTGCGCCGTCACGATGTGCTCGAACGTCGACTCCCAGTGCGTGTCGAAGACGATCACGGTGTCGGGCCGGAGCCGGTCGATGCAGTCGCTCTTCATCCGGTGCAGTCCCGGCACGAGCGTGATCTCCTTGCCCTCGTTGAGCTCGAGGCGCACCTCCTGCGGCAGCATGATCGTGGGCACGTGCGCGACCAGCGCCGCGCCGACCACCTCACCCATCGCGTTCCCCTTTCAGTTCCACGGAGCCGTGCAGACGTTCTTCACGTCCGCGTAGAAGTCGAACGACCAGACACCGCCCTCGCGCCCGACCCCTGAATCGCGCGACCCGCCGAACGGCGCGTTCAGGTCGCGGACGAAGAAGCAGTTGACCCAGACCGTCCCGGCGACCAGGCGCTCGGACACGCGGGCCGCGCGCTCCTCATCGCCGGTGTAGACGATCGCCGCCAGGCCGTAGTCGGTCCCGTTGGCCAGGGCCACCGCCTCGTCCTCGTCGGCGAACGGCTGGACGGTGAGCACCGGCCCGAACACCTCCTGGGTGAGGGTCTCCGAGCCCGCCGGCGCGTCGGCGAACAGCGTCGGGCGGTAGTACAGACCGCCGAGGTCCTCGTTGGGCCCGCCGCCGAACACGACGCGCGCGCCGTCGTCCTTGGCCCGTCGGACGAACCCGTCGACCCGCTCGAAGTGCGCCCGGGTGATCTGCGGCCCGATGTCGGTGACGTCCTCGCGCGGGTCTCCCTGGACGATCGAGCCCGCCGCTTGGGCCAGTCGCTCGACGAACGTGTCCATGATCGAGGCCTCCACGAGCAGCCGCGTCCCCGCCAGACACACCTGTCCGGCGTTGTCGTACTGCCCGGCGGCCTGGCGCACCGCCGCCTCGAGATCGGCGTCGGCGAAGATCACGAACGGCGACTTGCCGCCGAGCTCGAGCGACGTCGGCGTGAGGTTCGCGCCCGCCGCCTGCGCGACGAGCCGACCGGTCGCCACGCTCCCGGTGAACGCGACCCGATCGACCTTCGGATGGGCGACCAGGGCGGCGCCTGCTTCCTCGCCGATCCCCTGGACGACGTTGTAGGCGCCGTCGGGGAGGCCGGCCACGCGCGTGATGTCCGCGAGCATCGACGCGGTGAGCGGCGCCCACTCGGGCGGCTTGAGGATCACGGCGTTCCCGGCCGCGAGGGCCGGCGCGACCCGCCAGGTCGCGAGCATCAGGGGCGCGTTCCAAGGCGTGATCACGACCGTGACCCCCGCCGGGTCCCACGAGACCCGCTCGGCGAACCCCTCATGGTCCGCGTCGGCGCTCCCCTGCAACGCGAGCAGCCGGTCGGCGAAGAACCGGAAGTTCCGCGCGACCCGGGGCATCACGGAGTTCCGCATCGAGCGGAGCAGGGAGCCGTTGTCCGTCGTCTCGACCGCGGCGAGCTGCGGGACGGCGGCCTCCACCCCGTCGGCCATCGCGTGCAGGACCGCCGCGCGGTCCTTCGGAAGCTTGGCGCCCCATGCCACGGAGCCCTCGCGCGCGGCGGCGACCGAGGCTTCGACCGTCGCAGCGTCGCCGCGCGCAACCTCGGCGATCACCTGCTCGTCGATCGGGGAGACGTCGTCGAACGCAGCGGTGGACGACACACGCTCGCCGCCGATCCAGTGATCGGTCGCCACGGTGACTCCCTCGACGACGGCCTGCCCGCTCAGCGACGGTCCCCCTTCGTTCGTCCGCGGTCGTTCGCGTGCGAACGGTAGGAACCGCCCCCACGTCTGTCAAACCGGTTCGCTCCTCGAACAGGTGAACATCGGGGCACGGCGTGGTTCCATACCACGGTGAGCACGCTCTCCCCCGGCGACCAGCCGCTCGACGTCACACGGTTCGACGTGGAGACCGCGACCGAGCGCATCGCCCCCTACATCCGTCGCACGCCGGTGATGGAGCTCGAGCAGGGCGCGTTCGGGGTCCCGGGCCGCCTGTCGCTCAAGCTCGAGCTGCTCCAGCACACGGGTTCGTTCAAGCCCCGCGGAGCGTTCAACAGGATGCTCACCGGCGAGATCGACGACTCGGGCGTGCTCGCCGCCTCGGGCGGGAACTTCGGTCTCGCGGTGGCCTACGCCGCGCACCGTCTCGGCTACCCCGCCGAGATCTTCGTGCCCTCGACCTCCCCCACGATGAAGATCGACCGGATCCGCGCCTACGGCGCGACCGTCCACGTGATCGACGGCTACTACAACGAGGCCTTCGCCGCCTGCGAGGAGCGGGCGTGGGAGTCCGGCGCCGCGTTCCTGCACCCCTACGATCAGCCCGCGGTCGTGGCCGGCCAGGGCACGCTCGCGCGCGAGCTCGAGCAGCAGCAGCTCGTGCTCGACACCGTGCTCGTGGCGGTCGGGGGCGGTGGGCTGATCGGCGGGATCGCGGCGTGGTTCGCGAACGACGTCAAGGTCGTCGGCGTCGAGCCGCTCACGTGCCCGACGCTGTACACGGCGCTGCAGGCGGGCGAGCCCGTCGACGTCGAGGTCGGCGGTCTCGCAGCCGACGCGCTCGGCGCCCGGCGCGCGGGGATGATCGGGTTCGCGATCGCGCAGCGCTTCGTCGACCACGTGGTGCTGGTCCCCGACGACGCGATCGCGTACGCCCGCAGCGTGCTGTGGGACGACGTCAAGGTGCTGGCCGAGCCCGGCGCAGCCGCGCCGCTCGCGGCCCTGCTGACCGGCAACTACGTCCCTGAGCCCGGCGAGCGGGTGGCGCTCGTGGTCTGCGGTGGGAACGCGGACCCCGGCACGGTGGACGAGGCCGCGGCGGCGGCCGACGACGCGGACTGAGGCCTACGCGGACGCGTCGCCGAAGCGCGCCTGCAGCTCCGGCGTGGCCCGAGCGCGGAGCTCCGCGTACACGCGCTGACGCTCGAGCGATTGCATCAGCATCAGGTGATTCTGCGGGATGTCGTGGTCCCGGAAGAACGCGTGGACGTCCTGCACCTGATCGGGCGTGGTCAGCGAACGCGTGCCGACCGCGAGCGCGATCACGTTCGACGCGGCCAGCCGCTCGGTCAGCGCTCCCCATCGCTCCTGCACGAACCGCCACGCCTGTGGGCCGAGATCCCGGTTCATCACCGAGCGGGCGATCAGGAACGGCGCGTCCTGCGGACGCACCTCCGGCGTGAGCGTCGAAGCGAGCGTACGCCCCATCAGCGACGGGTCGCGGAAACGGGCGAGGGCCGTCCGGTAGCGCAGCTGCTCCTGCGGGGTGGGCGCGTCCTTCGCACGGACGAGGAACGCTTCGTACTCCTCCACGGTTCCGACCGTGGCGACGACTTCCACGGCGGCGGCGGCCACCGCGGGGTCGACGTCGTCTCCGGCGCGCGCCTGGGCCTCGGCTTCGCGCGCCTGGGCCTGCG
This sequence comes from uncultured Actinomycetes bacterium, assembly GCA_963710985.1. GTDB lineage: Bacteria > Actinomycetota > UBA4738 > UBA4738 > HRBIN12 > AC-51. Next base: position 763,067 of record CAVQCI010000001.1, read on the forward strand.
TCTCGGGATCGTCGCCGAGCACGCCGAGCGAACGGATCAGCTCGCCGCGGAGCTCCCGGTCGAGGTCGGGCTCACCGTCCCTGCGCTCCCACCCCAACCGCTCGAGCGCGGGGCGGACGAGGTCGCGGACGAAGTCGCGCAGGCGGTCCCGTGCCACGCCCTCGACGAACCGGTCGCACCACGCGAGACCGTTGAGGATCGCTTGCCAGACCGTGAGGTCGTCCTCCCCGGCGAAGCCTCCGACGAGATCGAGGAACGTGGTGATCGGCGCGTCGCCGGCAACCACCGCCGCCCACGCGTCGTCCACGATGCACTGCCGTTCCGCCGGTGTGAGCTCGCCGATGGCGTGCTCGATCAGGTGCTCGCGCAGCCCGTCTCCGTAGAACACCCGCACGAAGCTCGCGCCATCGGCGTTCGCGACGACCAGCGCGTCGGGCGCCGCGAGCGGAAGGCTGAGGCCTTCGGCTTCGACGAGCACGCGGTCGCGCCGCTCGCCCCCGTCCCATGCTTGCCGCACGATCAGCGGGACCGGCCAGGTCGTGGCGTCGTCGGGCTCCGACGGCAGGAACCGGTGTTGGGTGAACCGCACCGTGTCGGCCTCGCGCGTGACCGTGATCGCGGGGTAGCCGGGCTGGAAGATCCACGCGTCCATCACCCGGCGGACGGGCTCCCCCGTCTCGGCCTCGAGCGCCTCCCACAGGTCGTGCGTCTCGGTGTTCGCGTAGGCGAACGTCCGCAGGTAACGGCGGATCCCGTCGCGGAACCGGTCGGGCCCGAGCCACTGCTCGAGCATCCGCAGCACGGCGCCGCCCTTCGTGTAGGTGAGCGTGTCGAACATCCCGCTCGCGTCGTGCGGCGAGTCCACCGGGTACTCGATCGAGCGCGTGCTGTCGAGCGAGTCGACCTCAAACGCCGCCGAGCGGGTCCGCACGAACGATTCCCACACGCGCCACTCGGGGTGCATCGCGTCGACGCAGAGGTAGGACATGAAGGTGGCGAAGGCCTCGTTCAGCCAGATCCCGTTCCACCAGCGCATCGTCACGAGGTCGCCGAACCACATGTGCGCGAGCTCGTGGGCGACGGTCTCGGTGACGTCGAGCTGCTCCTCCTGCGTGGAGGTGTCCGGGTCGAGCAGCAGCAGCGTCTCGCGATAGGTGACGAGACCGATGTTCTCCATCGCCCCCTGCGCGAAGTCCGGGATCGCGACGTTGTCGAGCTTCGTCTCCGGGTAGCGGATCCCGTAGTAGTCGCCGAACCAATCGAGGCTGAACACCGCGACGTCGGCGGCGAACCGCGCGAGGTGCTCCTTGCCCGGGCGGCACACGACCCGCACGGGCACGCCGGTCGCGTCGAGTGCCTCGGTCACCACGAGCGGACCGACGATCGCGCACACGAGGTAGGTCGACATCTGCATCGTGTCGGCGAACCGGACGCGGACCCGGCCGTCGCCGAGCGGTTCGCGACCGACCTCAGGGGCGTTGGAGAGTGCGGTGAGGCCTTCGCCGACCACGAGCGTCATGCCGAACGTCGCCTTTAGGTCGGGTTCGTCCCAGCACGGGAACGCCATCCGTGCGTCGGTCGCCTCGAAGTGGGTGGCGGCGATCACGCGTTCGGCGCCGTCGTCGTCCGTGAAGGTGGAGCGGTACAGACCCGTGAGCCGGTCGTTCAGCACCCCGGCGAAGGTGAGCGACAGGGTCCATTCCCCGGGTTCGGCCGCCTCGGCGAGCGCCAGCGTCAGCCGTTCGGACTCGGCGTCGAGGAGGATCTTGTCGACGGGGACCGAGCCGATCCCCGGCATGCAGCGCCGCCGACGTCGATCTCGAGCTCCTTCGCGTTCAGCGCGATCTCCGTCACCGGCTCGAGCACGGCCACCGCGACGTCCTCGGACCCATCGAACGTGCCGGTCTCGAGGTCGGGCTCGAGCACGATCGCGTAGTGGGAAGGGATCACCGTTCGGGGGAGCCGATAGGTCGTCTCGGTCCTGGTCATCTCGCTCCTCGGTCAGTCACGGACGTAGGTGAGCCACGAGACGTAGCGGGGGTCCTCCCCCTTCGTGGCGGCGAAGAAGGCGTCCTGCAGCTCCTTCGTGACGGGACCGCGACGGCCCTCGCCGACCTGCCGGTCGTCCACCTCGCGGACGGGCGTCAGCTCCGCGGCGGTGCCGGTGAAGAAGACCTCGTCGGCGAGGTACAGGTCGGTGCGGACGAGGTTGCGCTCGACCACCTCGTAGCCGCGGTCACGCGCCGATCGCGATCACGGAGGCCCGCGTGATCCCCGACAGGGCTCCCACGGCGGTGGGGGGCGTCGAGAGCACTCCGTCCTGCACGACGAAGACGTTCTCGCCCGAGCCCTCGGCGATGAAGCCCTCGTGGTTCAGCAACACGGCCTCGTCGTAGCCGGCCTTGAGGGACTCGACCTTCGCGAGGATCGAGACTAGGTAGCCGCCGGTGGCCTTCGCCGAGCTCGGCAGGGTGTTCTGGTCCGGGCGCTTCCACGACGAGACCTTGATCCGCACGCCTTGCTCGAGCGCGTCCTCGCCGAGGTATGCGCCCCACGGCCACACGGCGATCGTGACGTTCACGGGCGCGTGCAGCGGGTTGACGCCCATCTCGCCGTAGCCGCGGAAGGCCAGCGGTCGGACGTAGCAGGAGTCCAGGCCGTTCGCGAGGATCACGTCCTTCGTGGCCCGGACGAGCTCATCCTTCGAGTACGGGAGGTCCATGTGGTAGATCCGCCCTGACGCGATCAGCCGGTCGAGGTGGGCGTCGAGGTGCCAGACCGCAGGGCCTTTGTCGGTGGCGTACGCGCGGATGCCCTCGAAGACACCGCTGCCGTAGTGCAACGCGTGAGACAGCACGTGGACCTTGGCGTCGGCCCAATCCACGAGCCGGCCGTCCATCCAGATCTTGTCGACCTCGGTGATGGGCACCCGAACCCCTCCTTGCCTTCGAAGGCCCCTGCGAAGGGGCCCGGACAGGATACCGGAGGCTCCGGGCGCGGACGGCCGCCCGAAGGCCTCGTTCAGCCCAGGTCGTAGGCCCGCCAGCGCACCTCGTGCGGGTCCTCGGGCACCTCGGTGAGCGGTCCCCACCGCGCCTCGGCCCACGCGCGGACCTCGGCGGCGGCGCGGCGCACGGCGTCCGGCTCGGCCTTCCAGGTCCAGGAGTACTTGTTGTCCTCGAGCGCGCGCATATAGCCGTCCAGCGACCCCCGTCCCTCGTCGTAGAAGGTCGGGAGGTCGCGCACCGAGGCGCCGAGCGCCTGCATCGCGTCGTCCAGCTCCGCGGTGGCCCCCCACATCAGTCCCACGGGGACGTGCGGGATGCCGGCGACCTCCCCGAACCGGTCCTGGATCTCGGCGCGCCGGCCGCCGTAGCCGCCGACCTGGAGCACGGCGACGCCGCCCTGCTCCACCACGCGCACGAGCTCGGCCAGCAGCCGCCGCCACTCCGGCACGAGATGCAGGACCCAGCGCAGGACCGCGCCGCCGAAGACGTGGTCGGGGAACGGGAGCCGCGTGGCGTCGCCGAGCGCGAGCGGGAAGGGGATCTCACCGCCCGCCTTCGCGATCAGCCGGTCGAGCATCGGGCGGGACAGGTCCACGCCCGTCATCGCGATCCCCTCATCGGCGAGCGGCAGGGCGACCTGTCCGGTCCCGACGCCGGCCTCGAGGACGGTCCCACGTCCACGGAGCTCGCCCGACAGCAGCTCGGTCTGCCACGCGACGGCGGCTTCGGACAGCCCACGCGTCTCGTCGTAGTACTCGGCCGCTCGGTCGAAGGGGATGGAGCCGCTCGTTCCCATCGCGCGAAGGGTACCGAGGTGTAGCCTCCGGTCGTGGCGACGGCGACCAGCGAACGCCCGCTCGCGCTCGCCGAGGCCGCCGGGCTCTCGGCCGAGCAGGTGCTCGGCGCGCTGGGCACCGCCGAGACCGGCCTCGCCTCCGCGGAGGCGCACGCCCGCCTCGCCACCTACGGCCCGAACGCGCTCCGGTCGCACGGCGCGAGCGCGTGGCAGGTCTTGATGAACCAGGTCCGCAACCCGCTGCTCGCCCTGCTCGTCGTGGCGGCGGCGGTGTCTGCCGCCACGGGACAGGGCACCGACGCCGTGATCATCGTCGTGATGGTCGTGCTTTCCGTCGGCCTCGGCTTCTTCAACGAGTTCCGCTCGGAGAAGGCGGTCCAGCAGCTCCACGACCAGGTGCGCCACTCGACGACGGTCGTCCGCGGCGGCGCGCCCGCCACCGTCGACGTCACGACGCTCGTACCGGGCGACGTGGTGCTCCTGTCGGTCGGCGACGTGATCCCCGCGGACCTGCGGCTGCTCGCGGTCGACGGCTTCCTCGCCGACGAGGCGGTGTTGACCGGCGAGTCGCTGCCCGCCGAGAAACGGGTCGATCCGGTGACCGACACCGCGAGCCCGATCGACCTGCCCTCGTGCGCGTTCATGGGCACCGTCGTCAAGAGCGGCACCGCGAAGGCGGTCGTCGTGCGGACCGGCTCGGCCACGGAGTTCGGCCGGATCGCGGTGCAGCTCGGAACACGGCACCCAGAGACGTCGTTCCAGCGGGGACTCCGCGATTTCAGCAAGCTGCTCGTGCGGATCACGGCCGTCCTCGTGGCCGGGATCTTCGTGGTGAACGTGGCCACCGGCCGTCCGCTGATCGACGCGGTGCTGTTCTCCCTCGCGATCGCGGTCGGGCTCACGCCGGAGCTGCTCCCCGCGATCGTCACGATCAGCCTTTCGGCCGGCGCCAAGCGGATGGCCGCCCGCTCGGTGCTGGTGCGCCGGCTCGTCGCGATCGAGGACTTCGGCAACATCCAGGTGCTGTTCACCGACAAGACCGGCACGCTCACCGAGGGGCGCATCTCGTTCCGCGCCTCGATGGGCCCCGACGGGACGCTGGACGACCGCGTCCGGCTGCTCGGGCTCGTCTGCACCGACGTCGTGGTGGAGGGCGGGATCCCCACCGGTGGGAGCCCGCTCGACGAGGCGTTGTGGACGGCGCCCAACCGCCCGGCGCTCGACGCCTGGCGCCGGCTCGAGGAGGCGTCGTTCGACTACGACCGGCGACGGATGTCGGTGCTGGTCGACGGGCCCGAGGGCCGACTGATCGTCGCGAAGGGGGCGCCCGAGTCGATCCTGGACGTGTGCACCGGCGTCCCGGCGGGCGTCGACCAGCTCCTCGACCGCGAGTTCGACGCCGGAGCGCGCCTCGTCGGGGTCGCCACGCGCGACGGCACCGGGCTCGAGAAGATCGGCCCGCCCGACGAGCACGACCTGACGCTCGCGGGGTTCCTCGCGTTCGTCGATCCGCCGAAGGCCGACGCGGCCGCCGCGCTCGAGCGCCTGGCGTCGCTCGGCATCGCGGTCAAGGTCGTCACGGGCGACAACGAACGCGTGGCCCGCAAGATCTGCGGGGACCTGGACGTGAGCGTCGGACGCGCGATCACGGGTACGCACCTCGACGGGATGCCCGACGAGGAGCTCGTCGCCGCGATCGACCAAACCACGATCTTCGCGCGCGTCACGCCAGATCAGAAGTCGCGCGTGATCCGGCTCGCGCGCACCCGCGGGCTCGACGTCGGGTACATAGGCGACGGCGTGAACGACGCGGTCGCGCTGCACGACGCCGACGTCGGGATCTCGGTCGACACCGCCACCGACGTCGCCAAGGACGCCGCGGACATCCTGCTGCTGAAGAAGGACCTCGACACCCTCGCCGACGGCGTCGTGGAGGGCCGGCGGATCTTCGCGAACACGATCAAGTACGTGCTGATGGCGACGTCGTCGAACTTCGGCAACATGTTCAGCGCGGCCGCGGCCTCGGCGTTCCTGTCGTTCCTGCCGATGCTGCCCGGGCAGATCCTGCTGAACAACCTGCTCTACGACACGAGCCAGACGACGATCCCAACCGACCGCGTCGACGAGGAACAGCTGCTGCGGCCCTCGCACTGGGACACGCGGTTCATCCGCCGGTTCATGCTCTTCTTCGGTCCGATCAGCTCGCTGTTCGACTTCGCGACGTTCGCGGTGATGCTCGGGGTCTTCCACGCTGGCGAGTCGCTGTTCCAGACCGGCTGGTTCGTCGAGTCGCTCGCGACGCAGACGCTCGTGATCTTCGTGATCCGCACACGGCGCGTGCCGTTCTTCAAGAGCCGCCCGAGCAGGGCGCAGCTCGCGATGACCCTCTCGATCGCGACCCTCGGCGTGGTGATCCCGTACGTGCCGCCGATCGCCCGCGCGATGGGCTTCACGGCGCCTCCCGTCTCGTTCTTGCTCATCGTCGTGGGGTTCGTGGTCGCGTACCTCACGCTCGCCGAGCTCGGCAAGTGGTGGTTCTACCGGACGCTTCGGACCGGCCCGATCCGCGTGGCGGCGCCGACGCTCCCCCATCGCCGGCACGTGCAGAAGGTGGCGTCGCGATGGATCGCTCCGTCGAGCTTGCCCGCGTTGCCGGCCGTCAGTTCAGCGACGGGTCCTCCGGCATCGTCCGCAGCAACGCGAACGCCGGGCCCATCCGGCGCAGGACGTCTTCCCACAGCCGCTCCGGCTCCGGATGGAACACGTCCTCCGGCAACGCCGGGGTGACGAGCCAGGCATCTTCCTCCAGCTCCCCCTCGAGCTGCCCTGCGCCCCAGCCTGAGTAGCCCGCGAACACCCGCGCGCGAACGATCCCGCCGAGATCCTCGGGATCCGCCTCCTCGGGCAGGAAACCGATCGACCCGAACGCGATCACGCCGGCTTTCGACGGATCCTCGAACTCCGCGACCACCACCGCGGCGTCGGTCTGGACCGGCCCACCCTCGAAGAGGAGGTCCCCCGGCGTCACGAGATCGGCGAGCGGCGGCACGGCTTCGTCGACGCTCACGTCTAGCGGCCGGTTGAGCACGACGCCGACGGCGCCCTCCTCGTCATGATGGCCGATCAGCACGACCGTGCGCCGGAAGTTCGGGTCGAACAGGGAGGCGTTCGACAGGAGCAGATGCCCCCCGAGGGATGCGCCGTCGTTCACGAAGACATCTTGCCCGACGGCAACTGCGAGCGTCCCGGAAACCGCGCCGTGATCCGGGTGCATCGGGCTGGGCTCAGTTCCGAGCACGAGGTCCGGTCGGCAGAAGGAGGAGTGATGCGCCCCTACGGGACGTCGTCGGTGGATCGGGGAGATCGACGCGCTGCTGCGATCGGAGCCTCCCGTCGAGGGCGCTACCCTCAGCGGCTGGGTTGCGCTGAGCGAGTGGACGAAGCCGGAGGGTGAGCCGATGTTGATCCTCATGGGCAAGCCGGAGGCGAGCCTCCTCCAGATGAAGGCCTACCTGCACAGCGGGCTGCTGAACATGGTCTGGAGCGTGTACGGCGAGCCGTAGCCACGGCTACGCGGTCGCCGCCCGGCCGGCGGGGACGTCCTTGTGCGGGTCCCAGAACGGGAGCGGCACCACCTCGGCCTCGATCGGACCATCGGGGGAACGCACCTCGAGCCGGGCTCCGTGCGGCGCCAGGCCGATCGGGACCCACGCGTAGCCCATGTTGAGCTCCAGGCGCGGCGAGTACGAGGCGCTCGTGAGCCGGCCGACCTCCTCGCCGTCGTGCGCCACGGGCCAGAAGTCCTCGAGCCACATCCCCAGGGGCGGGCCCTCCAACCGGACGCCGACGAGCTTGCGCGACACGCCCTCGCGCGCGATCCGCTCCAAGGCCGCCCGCGCGATCACCTCGTTGCCGTTGTCGAGCTCCACGAGGCGCTCGAGCCCGGTGACCTCGAACGGGTTGTTCGTGACGTCCATGTCGTTGCCGTAGTTGAAGATCCCGGCCTCCATGCGGCGCTGGTCGCTCGGCGCGATCACGCGCATCTCGAAAGGGACGCCCGCCTGCATCACGCGGTCCCATAGATCCTCGCCTCGCGAGGAGTCGCGCAGGTACAGCTCGTAGCCGACCTCGCCGCTCCAGCCGGTGCGCGACACCACCAACGGGATCCCGTCGAGCGAGGTTTGCGCGCACCGGTAGTAGCGGAGGTCGGCGATCTCCTCGCCCAGGAGCGCCCGGATCACGTCGGGCGACCGCGGCCCCTGCAGCTGCAGCGGCGAGACGTCGGGCTCGCGGATCTCCACGTCCATCCCGGCGAAGGCCTGGACCCCCAGGGCGTACAGGAGGGCGTCGGAGTCGGCGAGCGAGCACCAGAACCGGTCCTCCTCGACCCGGAGCAGGATCGGGTCGTTCACGATGCCGCCATCGGGCGCGCAGAGCACGACGTACTTGCACTGCCCGACCTCCAGCGCCGACAGGTCGCGCGGGGTGAGCAGCTGGACGAACCGGGCGGCGTCGGGCCCGCTCACCTCCAGCTGGCGCTCGACCGCGACGTCCCAGAGCGTCACGTGACGCAGCAGGTGCCAGTACTCCTCGACGTCGTCGTCGAAGAGCGTCGGGATCAGCATGTGGTTGTACAGGTCCCAGCTCGTGCAGCCGGCCTCGACGGTCCGCCGGAAGTACGGCGATTTCTTGTACCAGGATGCGAAGTAGAACTTGAACCAGGCGTTCTCCTGCTGCGGGGTCGCTGCGGTCACCGTCACCTCCCGTTCCGGGGCCGCCGGGTTGCGGCCCGCACGTCCTTCACGATCTCCCGCACGCAGTTGTAGGCGGGAATCCCGCACACGCCGCCGCCGCCGTGCGTCGCGCTCGAGCACTGGTACAGGCCTCGGATCGGCGTGCGATAATCGGCGTACCCGGCCGCCGGGCGCAGGTGGAACAGCTGCTCGGCGGAGAGCTCGCCGTGGAAGATGTTCCCGCCGATCAGGCCCCACTCCTGCTCCATCTGGTGCGGCCCGATCACCTGCATGTGCTGCACCGAGTCCTTGAACCCGGGCGCGAGCTCGTCGTAGCCGTCGATCACGCGCATCGCATAGGCATCGAGCTCCTTCGTGTGCGGCGCCTCGCTCCACTCCGCGGGACACCACTGGGTGAACAGGGACACGATGTGCGTGCCCTCGGGCGCGAGCGTCGGGTCGTGGAAGGTCGGCATCACGCCGTCGCTGAACGGCAGCGTCGCCGGCTCGCCCCGGCGCGCCTGCTCGAACCCCTCCTCGAGCATCGCGACCGAGTGGGCAAGCTCGAACCCGCCCGTCAGGTCGGCCTGGTCGGGCTTCGCGGTGAACACCGGCGCGCGGTCGAGCGCGAGGTTGAGCTTCACGACGCCGCTGCGGCTCTTCCACGCCCGGATGTCCTCGAGGAACGAGGGCGGGAGCTCGGCCGCCTCGAGCTGTCGCAGGAACGTGATCCGCGGATGCGTCGCGGCCACCACCACGGGCGCGAGGAGCTCTTCGCCCGACGCGAGCGCCACCCCGCGCACCCGTCCACCTGCCGTGAGGATCCGCTCGACCGGCGCCTCGGTCCTGATCTCGGCGCCGAACGAGCGGGCGCTCGACTCGATCGCCGCGGCCACCGCGCCCATCCCGCCGATCGGAACCGCCCACGCCCCGAGGGTGCCGTCGCCGACCTCACCGATCGAATGGTGCGCCATCACGTAGCCGGTCCCGGGCTCGTGCGGACCCGCCCAGGTCCCGATCAGCCCGTTCAGCGCCATCACGGTCTTCACCTGGTCGGACTCGAAGAACCGGTCGAGCAGGTCGACGATCGACATCGTCATCAGTCGCGTCACGTCGGCGACGCCCCCGACGTCGAGCCCGCGGAACCGCCAGACGAGCCGGAGCTGCTCGAGCAGGTCCGACGTCGCCGTCGATCCGAGCCGGGGCGGCGTGGTCATCAGCAACGGCCCCAGGACGTCGGCGATGCCGCCGATCCAGGCCTCCCACCGCTCGAGCGCGTCGGCGTCCCGCTTCGAGAACTTCGCGAACTCCTCGTGGTTCCGCTTCGGATCGTCGTACTCGACGATGCATCGCCCGTCGGGGAACGGAACGAAGTAGGGGCCGGTGGGGATCGCGTGATAGCCGTGCCGATCGAGCCGGAGGTCCTGCTGGATCCGGTCAGGCATCAGGCTCATCACGTAGCTAAGCGTGGTGACCTTGAGCTCCGGCGCCTCGGGCCAGGGGGCCATCGTGTCGGCGGCGCCGCCGGTCTTGTGCCGCGCCTCCAGCACGACCGTGCGGGCGCCGGAGCGCGCGAGGTACGCGGCGGCGACGAGCCCGTTGTGGCCTCCCCCGACGACGATCGCGTCGTACTCCCCACCCACCGGTGGACCGTACGACTGAACCCGCGTTCAACGCAAGCCCGCAGAGCAGGGGTTCGCTGCGACATCGCCGCTGGTTGAGCCCTGCTCAGGGTGATTGAACGCCGTTCAGTATGATCGGAGGGAGCAGAAGGGGCCCTCGCAAGGGGCCCCTTCTGGGTCAACTGGTCCGGTCGAGGACCGGCGCCGTGATCGCGTCCAGATCCTCTGCCGACGTGTACCTCGCGGACGCCTGCTCCGGCTCGGCCTCCGGCACTTCGCGCCGCAGCCGCAACAGCGGCACGAGCGCGATCGCCGCGAGGCCGGCCGTGACCCCCCCGATCCGGTACGTCGACTGCGGTCCGAAGATCCGCAGCACCGGACCGGCGAGCAGGTACGAAACCGCGAGCCCGAGCGAGATGACGGCTTCGAAGGCCGCCATCGTGCGGCTCCGGACGGCGTCCGGCGTCCGCCGCTGCATGATGCTGTTCTCGGACACGATCGTGAGCCCGTCGCTCGTCCCCATCAGGAACAGCGCGACCAGCACGACCGGGAACACCGGGGCGAACCCCACGGTGAACGCCATCGCCGAGACGCCGAAAGCGCCGAGCACCAACCACACGGGCTCGCTCCGCCACGTCATCCACCGGCCGGTCGCCGAGCCGGCCACCGACCCGATGCCCCAGCACGCGATCAGCAGCGAGAACCCGATCTGGCCGGCGCCGAACGACTCGGCGAGCGCCGCGTCGGCCACCATGCCCATGCCCATCCCGAGCACGAACACGAGCCACGCGATCGCCATCCGTCGCTGGACGCGGTCGTTCCACAGGAACGCCAGGCCGGCGTGCAGTCCCGCATGCTCACGGGCCGAGACGGGCCGGTGCGCGACATCTTCCTGGAACCGCCCGCGGATCGTGAGCGTGAGCGCGAGCGACACGAGGAACGTCGCCGCGTTCAGCGCGAAGACCCACGAGGCACCCAGGCGGACGCCCACCACGCCGCCGAGCACCGGACCGACCGCGATCCCGGAGTGGACGCCGATCGTCACGAGGCTGTTCGCCCACGACAGCTGCGACTCGTCCTCGACGAGGTTGGGGATCGCGGCGCGCGAAGCGGAGAAGAACGGCTGCTCCGCGATCGCCGAGCCGAACGCCAGCGCGATCAGCTGCATCGGGGTCCGCGCGAACGCCATCGCCAGGAAGAACGCCGCGGCCACGGCCTCGGACAGCACCATGACCTTCCGCCGGTCGAACCGGTCACCGAGCGCGCCTGCGAACGGCCCCAGGAGCCCGGCCACGCCGAAGGTGAGCAGCAACGAGAGCGCCTGCATCGCAGGCGAATGGGTGCGCTCCCACACGGTGAAGCTGAGGGCGGTGTAGGCCGCGGCACCCCCGGTGACGGAGATCAGCCGGCCGAAGGCCAGACGTCTGATCTTGGTGCGTGCGGACTGCGGGTGGCGGTTCATGGAGCGGCTCCTCGGAAAGGAAGTGGACGGGTGATCGGAACGACGAAGGGTGCGCGATGCGCGGGCGCGTCAGAACGCGCCGCCGGCCCCTGTCGTGATCACTTTCCGCTCCATAGCCGAGGAACCGTACCACGGGGTGTCCACCGTGACCGGAAGCGTGCGATCACGAAGCGGTGGCGACGGCTCAGACCGGCACGGAGACGGCGCGGATGCCCTTGGCCTCGATCGCCTCGGCGATGTGCTCGAGCACGTGGTCGGGAACCTCGGTGTCGACGGTGACGCACATCAGCGCCTCCATCCCCTGGCCCTCGGGTTTGCGGCCCACGTCCATCGTGGCGATGTTGATCGCGTGCTCGCCCAGGATCGTGCCGACCTTCCCGATGATCCCCGGTCGGTCGACGTAGTTGAAGAACACCATCCGGGCGGCCGGCGCGACCTCGATGTCGAAGTCGTTCACCTGCAGGAGCCGTGCCTCGCCGCGGGCGACGATCGTGCCCATCACGCTGACGGGGCCCTCGTCGGTCTCGGCGCGAAGCGTCATCAGCGATACGTAGTCCTGGCTCACGGTCGAGCGCATCTCGCTCACCGTGAGACCGCGGTCGCGCGCGAGCATCGGCGCGTTCACGAACGAGACCGGCTCGTTCACCGAGCGCCCGAGGATCCCCTTGAGCACCGCGAGCGTGAGGACGCGCGTGTCGTGCTCGGCGATCCGCCCCAAGTAGGTGGCCACGACGCTGCGGATCCCGCCGCCCGCCAGCCCCGACACCAGCGCACCGAGCCGTTCGGCGAGCGAGACGAACGGTCGGACGACCTCGTTCACCTCCGCCCCGGCCGAGACGTTGACCGCGTAGGGGACGAACTCGCCCTTCAGCGCGAGGTGCACCATCTCCGCGACGGTCGTGCCGGCCTTGTCCTGCGCCTCCCGAGTGGAGGCGCCGAGGTGCGGGGTGACCACCACGTTGGGCAGCGAGAACAACGGCGACTCGGTCGTCGGCTCGGTCGCGAACACGTCGAGCGCGGCCCCGCCGAGATGCCCGTCGGCAAGGACCTTCGCGAGGGCATCCTCCTCGACGATGCCGCCGCGCGCGGTGTTCACGAGCCGGGCACCCGGATGCATCATCCGCAGCTCCTTCTCGCCGATCAGACCTTCGGTCTCGGGGCTGCGCGGCAGGTGGACGCTGACGAAATCGGACTGGACCAGCAGCGCCTCCAGCGTCGGCATCAGCTCGACGCCGATGTCCTTGGCGCGGTCGGCGCTCACGTAGGGGTCGAACGCGATCACGCGCATCGCGAGCCCGGCGGCGCGAGCGGCCACGAGCGAGCCGACACGACCCAGGCCGACGAGCCCGAGCGTCTTGCCGGCGAGCTCGACACCCTCCCACCTCGAGCGCTCCCACCGACCCTGCACCAGGTCGGCATGGGCCTGCGGGACGTTCCTGGCTTGAGCCAGGAGCAGCGCGATCGTCTGCTCGGCGGCGCTGATGATGTTCGACTGAGGGGCGTTCACGACCATCACGCCGCGGCGCGTGGCGGCCTCCACGTCGACGTTGTCCAGGCCGATCCCGGCGCGGGCGACCACCTTGAGGTTGGTCGCCGCTTCGAGCACCTCCGCGGTGACCTTCGTCGCGCTGCGGATGATCAGCGCGTCGTAGGGTGCGATCGCCCCGATGAGGTCGCCCTTCGCGAGGTCGGTGCGGACGTCCACCTCGAAGTCGCGGCGCAGGAGCTCGAGCCCCTGCTCCGAGAGCGTCTCGGTGACGAGGACGCGGACCGTCACCGCGCCTCCTGGAAGACCTGTTCGGCGGCCGCGGCCGCTGCGCCGAGCTTGACCGGGAACCCGAGACGGTCGAGCGTCATCTCGAGCGCGGCGAGGCCGCGGATGATGTCGAGCTCGTTGAAGTACCCGAAGTGCCCGATCCGGAACACCGTGCCCTTGAGCGGGCCCTGCCCCGGGGCGAGCACCACGCCGAAGTCCGCGCGGATCCGGTCGCTGATCGTGTCGGCGTCGATCCCCTCGGGCGCGCGGATGGCCGTGACGGTCCAGTTGTCCTGCAGGCCCTCACCGAACAGGTCGAGGCCGATCGCGGTGACGCCGTCCTTGACGGCGCGGCTGAGCATCCGGTGTCGGGCGAGCGCACCTTCGAGCCCGTCTTGGAAGTACAGGTGGAGAGCCGCCTGCAGACCCTGCATCACGCTGATCGCCGGCGTCCACGGGTTCTCCGGGTGCGGCAGGTCCGCGAACCGCTTGTACTCGCGCCAATCGAAGTAGAAGCGCGGGAGCGTCGCGGTCTCCGAGGCCGCCCAGGCTCGGTCGCCGATCGCGACGAACGCGATCCCCGGCGAGGCGCTGAGCGCCTTCTGCGAGCCGGAGACCGCGACGTCGATCCCCCAGTCGTCGAACGCGAAGGGCACCGCCCCGAGGCTCGAGACGGCGTCGACCAGCACGAGCGCTCCGGCTTCGCGCGTCACGCGGGCGAGGCCCTCGATCGGGTGGATCACCCCGGTCGAGGTCTCGGACTGGGTGAGCAGCACGCCCTTGACGCCCGGGTGCTCGGCGAGCGCCCGTGCGACCTTCGTGGGGTCGAGCCTGGTCCCCCACGGCTCATCGATCGTGTGCACGGTGAGGCCGTAGGCCTCGGCGAGCCGCTGCCACCGCTGCGAGAAGAACCCCGCAAGCGGCACGAACACCTCGTCGCCGCGCGAGAAGCAGTTCTGGATCGCCGACTCGAGGCCGCCGGTGCCGCTGGACGTCATCAGCAGGACGTCCGCGCTCCGGGTCCGGTACAGCTCCTTCAGCCGATCCATCACGTCGGTCATCAACGCGCCGAAGCCGGGCCCCCGATGGTAGACGAGCGGGCTGCCCTGCGCGAGCAGCACCTCCGGCGGGATCGGCGTCGGGCCGGGCGCCAGGATCGATCTCCGGCCTGTTCACGGTGCACTCCCTCGGGTCGCGGCGGTCGAAGGGTCAGGCTACCAGGGGCCTCTTGCGCGACCTGGAGCGACGGTGTGGACGAGGCGCGATCCGCCGTTCAGAACCGCAACGCGTGGGCGACGTCCTCGCCAAGGATGTGGAGGGTCGCGGTCTGGTCCGCGGCCGCCGCGGGCCGCGCCCGTCTCCACCACCGCCTGCGCCGGCCGACCGACCGGAGGAGCGACGCCCGCTGCGCTTCCGCGATGCGTCGTTGCAGGTTGAGGTCTCAAACGACGTGCGTCACGTACAGGTTCTGCACCCGTTCAGCCTACGTCGACCCCACGGCTACGGCGGTCTTCGACTCAGTCCATCAGCGTCCGGATGTCGACCGACGGGTCGGCCAGCAGCACCGGGTCGGGTCGGGCCTGCGCCTGCACGAGCTTCGTCGCGCGGCGCACGTCGCGCGGCCAGGCCACGCTCGTGGCGGCCCGGAGCACCCCCTCGCGATCCAGGGAGAAGGCACAGAACTCCCCGTCCTCGGTAGGAGCCCCGGAGCACCACCGTCGGGTCCTCGGGCGCCTTGCCGACCATCTGGATCTGGACCTCGTACTGGTCGGACCAGAACCAGTGGGGATCGTCGAAGACGTCGCCGGCGCCGAGCATGTTCCGCGCCGCCGCCGCGCCCATCTTGATCGCGTTGTCGTAGTGCTCGACCCGGAGCCGACCGAGGTACGGGTGGTCGTGGCTCGCGACGTCGCCGGCCGCGAACACCCCCGACACCTCGGTCTCGAGCGCCGGCCCGACCGGGATCCCCCCGTCGGGTGCGAGGTCGAGGGGCCACACCGCCGCGTTCGGCTCGACACCCACCCCGACGACGGCGAAGGCACAGTCGAGGACCTCGCCGTCCGAGGTGCGGACCCGTTCGACACGACCGTCCCCCTCGAACGCCTCGACCGTGTCTTCGAACCGCATCCGCACGCCGTGCTCGCGATGGACGCGCTCCATCACCCGCCCGGCGTCTGGCCCGATCGTCCGGAACAGCGCGGTCTCGAAGAGCTCGACGACGGTGACGTGGACGCCGATCTGGCGGAGCGACGCCGCGACCTCGGCCCCGATGAACCCCATCCCGACGACGACGGCGGGGCCCCCCCGCGCCGCCGCCTCCCGGATCCGGTCGGCGTCCACAGCGGTCCGCAGGCCGCAGACACCGGGCAGGTCGACCCCCGGCACCTCGAGGCGCCGGTTCGCGGCGCCGGTCGCGATCAGCGCGGCGTCGAAGCCGACCGAAGAGCCGTCTTCCAGCACGAACGCGCGCCCCTCGGGATCCAGCCGGTGGGCACGCGTGCCGGTCCGCAGCTCCACCTCGTTGGTCTCGTACCAGTGGATCGGCCGGGCGAGGAGGTCCTCGACCCCCTCTTCCCCGCGCAGGTACCCCTTCGAGAGGCCCGGGCGTTCGTAGGGGGGGAGCGGTTCGTCGCCGAGCAAGACGATCCTGCCCTCGAAGCCCTCGTCGCGCAGGGTCTGGGCGGCGGTCACGCCGGCGAGCGAGGCGCCGACGATCACGAAGGTCCCGCCCGCCACCTCACACCTCGATCTGGACCTGCCCGTCGACCTCTCGCGCGGGGTAGACCGGGAGCGGCTCGGTCGCCGGCGGTGCGAGCACCTCGCCGGTACGCACGTCGAACACGGCTCCGTGGCATTCGCAGATCAGCTCGACGCCCTCGAGGTCGCAGCCCATCGAGAAGTTGCACTTGCGGTGGGTGCACACGTCGGCGAACGCGTGGACGGCGCCGTCGATCCTGGTCGCGGCCACCTGGAGGTCTCCGACCATGAACCCGGTGACCTCTCCCTCCACAACGGTGACGCCGTCGCCGACCGTCACGAACCCCGCCATGCCTCACCTCCTCGGCCCGGCGGATACTACCGGCGCCCGGCGGTCACGTTCGACCCCTCAGGCCCCGCCGAGACCCATCTCGCGAGCGCGCCGCAACCACCACCATTGGGCCGCGCCGAGGACCACGTAGAACAGCGCGAGCAGCAGCACGCCGGTGCGGAACGAGATGGCCACGACCGTCGGGATGAACGCCGCCAGCACCCAGGCGACCTGGAACATCACCTCGTAGCGGACGAACACGCGACCGAGCGCCCCCGCGGGGGCGTAGCGCTGCATCAGGCTCTGGAACGCCAGACGCGAGAACTCCGAGGCGGCGCCCGCGACCAGCGCGTAGAACGCGAGCAGCGGGAGCCCGAACAGTTGGGAGGCGAGCAGCGCGCCCACACCGGCGCCGACGACGCAGGTCGCGACGACCGCCTCCTCCCGGGTCTCGGTCGGCAGCGACGGCGCGAGCAGATCGGCGAGGAACCCGCCGAACACGCCGGCGCCGGCGAGGATCCCGAACCAGGACGCCGGCACCGCCTTCTCCCGGAGCGAGAACGCCAGCAGGAACAGCAAGAACCCGCCGGCCGCGCGCAAGCCGACCGCGCCGATCGCCGGCGCGCGGAGCTCCGGCACCCGCCCTCGCGCCGAGGTCTTCGTCGAGGCCCGGCTCGAGCGAGGTGGCGCCTGGGGCACTTCGGGCTTCGGGAGCCGGATCGTGAGCAGGGCCGAGGCCGCATAGGTGATCGCCGCGAGCTCGATCGGCGTGGGCCCGCCCGCGAGCTTCAGCGCGGGGACGCCGATCGCCGCGGCGCCGATCGCGCCCGCGACCGCGATCCGACCCAGGCGCGCGTTCGCGCGCATCAGGCCCTCCTCGCGGCCCGC
Organism: uncultured Actinomycetes bacterium; assembly: GCA_963710985.1. Taxonomy (GTDB): domain Bacteria; phylum Actinomycetota; class UBA4738; order UBA4738; family HRBIN12; genus AC-51. Next base: position 780,360 of record CAVQCI010000001.1, read on the forward strand.
GTAGGCCATGGTCAGGCCGTTCTTCACGATCCCGTGGACCTTCGAGAGCACGAGGATCAACAGGGCGAGCGGGAACAGCAACGGTGTGTTCAGCCGTGACGCGAGCAGCACCGCCAAGATCGAGCGGCCGGCCGCGGCCGCGAACGTCACCGACCGCCGCGGGCCCGCACGGTCCAGGATCGGCACGATCAACGGCCCGGCCAGCGCGAGCGGCAGCATGGTGAGCGCGAGGTAGGCGGCGACCCGCAGCCGCGCCTCTCCCACCGGCAGCGAGAAGAACACCGAGTTCGACAGCGAGATCGCGAGGAACGCGTCGCCGGCCACGCTCGTGAGGTGGTTCAGCGCGTAGGCGTCGATCGGGTCCGACGAGGTCCACATCCGCTTGAGCGGGTGCGTGACGAGCCCCTGGAACGCGCGGACGACCCCGAGCAGCGCCAGCTGCCACAGGGGGATCCGCTTCGGCTTCTTGGGAGGCCATGCCTCCCGGGACCGCGGAGCGGGGCGACGGTCGTCGGGGCGCTGCGGCGGAGGCTGCCGGCTCACCGCGCCGCGCCTACCCCTGCAGCCGCTCCCGCAGGAGGTCCTGGGCGACCTTCGGGTTCGCGGCGCCGGCGGCCCTCTTCATCAGCTGCCCGACGAGGAAACCGATCACGCCTTCCTTGCCTGCGCGGTACTTCTCGACGACGTCGGGGTTCTCCGCGATCACCTCGTCGGCCCAGGTGCCGAGCTCGCCGGCGTCGGAGACCTGCCGCAGGCCCGCGCGCTCGACGACATCGCCGATCGGATCCCCGGTCGCGAACGCCTCCTCGAGGGCCTGCTTGGCGCCGGCGTTCGAGAGCGTGCCGTCGGCGACCAACGCGACCACGTCGGCCACGTGCTGAGGGGTGAGCGCGCCCTCGCCGCCCGTGTTGCGGAGCGCCGCGACGTCCTGCGTCACCCAGTTCCCCGCGCCGATCGGGTCGGCGCCGAGCGCGACCGCCCCTTCGAACAACGCGACCGAGGCACGGTCGCCGACCAGCACCCGGGCGACGTCGGGTTTGAGCCCCAGCGCCTCGATGTAGCGGACGCGCTTGGCGCGGGGCAGCTCGGGGAGCGTCGCGCGGATCTCCTCGACCCACTCCGGGCTCGGCTCGAGCGCCGGGATGTCCGGCTCGGGGAAGTACCGGTAGTCGAACGCCTCCTCCTTCGAGCGCATCGACTTCGTCGCGCCCGCGTCCTCGTCCCAGTGCCGCGTCTCCTGGACGATCCGCTCCCCGTTGTCCAGCGCCTTCGTCTGGCGTTCGACCTCGAAGGCGAGCGCGCGTTCGAGCGACCGGATCGAGTTCATGTTCTTGATCTCGACCTTCGTGCCGAAGAGGTCCGAACCCACTGGACGGAGCGAGACATTGGCGTCGCAGCGCAGCGACCCCTCCTCCATCCGGACGTCGCTCACGTCGAGCGCCTCCAAGGTGGCGCGGAGCTCGCGGAGGTAGGCGGCCGCCTCCTCCGGCGAGCGCATGTCGGGCTCGCTCACGCACTCCACGAGGGGCACGCCGGCGCGGTTGTAGTCGAGGAGCGCCGAGTCGGCGTCGTGGATCCGGCCGGACTCGCTGCCGTGCGTGGTCTTGCCGGTGTCCTCCTCCATGTGGACCCGCGTGATGCCGACGCGCTTCGTGCCGTCGGGCAGGTCGACGTCGAGGTGACCGCCGACGCAGATCGGCAGGTCGTACTGACTGATCTGGTAGTTCTTCGGCATGTCCGGATAGAAGTAGTTCTTCCGGTGGAACACCGAGTGGGGCGCGATCTCGGAGCCGAGGGCCAGGCCGATCTTCACGATCCGCGCGATCGCTTCCCGGTTCGGGACCGGCAGCGAGCCCGGGTGGCCGACGCACACGGGACAGGTGTTCGTGTCGGACTCGGCGCCAAAGACGTTCGCGCAGCCGCAGAACATCTTGGTCTTCGTGCTCAGCTCGACGTGACACTCGAGCCCGATCACCGTCTCCCACTCGCCCATCGAGGGCCTAGCGTAGCGGACCTCGCTTACACGCCCCGGGGTCCTCGCGCGTTGTTCGCGTATGTGCAGCCGCATCTATCCTGTGCCGATGTCCGAGGCCACGTCCGCCGCCGCGACGAGCGTCGCGCCGAGCGTCGCGAAGATCTGGACGGTGCTCGGGGCCCTCTACTTCGTCTGGGGGACCACTTACCTCGGGATCGAGAAGGTCAACGAGTCCGCGCCGACGTTGGTCGGCGTCGCGGCGCGGTTCCTGTTCGCGGGGACGGTGCTGTACGGCCTCACGTCGGTGCAGACCCGCGAGCGCACGACCACGACGCAGTGGAAGGCCGCCGCGATCGTCGGCCTGTTCCTCGTGCTGGGTGGGAACGCGCTCGTCGCGGTCTCGGAGAACATGGGAACGCCCACCGGGATCGTGTCGCTGATCATCGCGCTGATCCCCCTCTGGCTCGCCTTCTTCGACCGGATCGTCCTGCGGAGCGGCCCGCTCGGCTGGCGGGTGGCCACGGGGCTCGTCGGCGGGTTCGTAGGTGCGGCGGTGCTGATCGGCACGAACGCCGCGGCCGGGGAGGCGCCGCTCGACGGGATGCTGGTCGCGGTCGCCGCGACGCTCTGCTGGACCGCCGGCTCGCTGTACGCGAGGAACGCGCCGCTGCCGAAAGCCCCGCTGCTCGGCAGCGGCATGCAGCAACTGGCCGGCGGGGCCGTGATCCTGGCCGTCGCGCTCGCGACCGGCGAGCTCCATGGGTTCTCTCTGGCGCAGGTCACGACGGAGTCGTGGCTGGGGCTCGCGTGGTTGATCGTGGCGGGGTCGTTCGTGGGGTTCAGCTGCTACCTGTGGCTGCTCCGCAACGTGCGGACCTCGCTCGTGTCGACCTACGCGTACGTGAACCCGATCGTGGCGGTCACGCTCGGCTGGGTCGTGCTCAGCGAGCCGCTCGGCGCCCGCTTGTTCCTGTCGGGCGCGATCGTGCTCGCGTCGGTGGCCTTGATCGTCTCGGCGGGCGGGGCCTCACGAAAGGGCGAAACCGAGGAGCCGATGGTCGTCGAGCCCGACATCGCGTCCTGACCTCGTCGCCCTCGTGCGACCGGCCTCAGCCGGCGACGAGCGGGGGGCGCAGGTCCAGCGCCAGGTCCGCCTCGAGCGCGTGTGCGGCGCGGAACAACCGTGCCTCCTGCAGGACCGGCGCCGTGAACTGCAGCCCGATCGGCAGCCCGTCCCCGTCCAGGCCGCACGGGACGCTGATCGCCGGGACGCCCGCGAGGTTCGCGGGGATCGTGAAGATGTCGTTCAGGTACATCGCCATCGGGTCGTCGACCTTCGCGCCGATCGGGAACGCCGTGGTCGGCGAGGTCGGCGACACGAGCACGTCGAACCGCTCGAAGGCGGCCTCGTAGTCGCGGATCACGAGCGTGCGGACCTTCTGCGCCTGGCCGTAGTAGGCCTCGTAGTAGCCGGCCGACAGCGCGTAGGTGCCGAGCATGATCCGGCGCTTCACCTCCGGCCCGAACCCCTGCCCGCGCGTCGCGAACATCATCTCGACGCTGTCGGGGTGCTCGCCCTCGGCGCGGAAGCCGTAGCGCACGCCGTCGTAGCGGGCGAGGTTCGACGACGCCTCGCTCGGTGCGATCAGGTAGTAGGCGGAGAGCGCGTACTCGGCGTGGGGTAACGAGACCTCGCCCACCTCCGCGCCCAGCCCTTGGAGGCGCTCGACCGAGGCCCGGATCGCGTCGCGGACGCCGGGCTCGACCCCTTCGCCGAACGCCTCGGCCACGACCCCCACGCGAAGACCAGCCACCCCCTGATCGATGCCACGGGCGTAGTCGTGCGGTGCGGTGTCGAGGCTCGTGGCGTCGCGCGGGTCCTTGCCGCCGAGGACGGACAGGAGCGTCGCGGCGTCGCGGACGCTCCGCGTGAACGTGCCCACGGTGTCGAGCGAGGACGCGAACGCGATCAGCCCGTAGCGGCTGATCAGACCGTAGGTCGGCTTGAGCCCGACCACCCCGCAGAGCGATGCGGGCTGGCGGACCGAGCCGCCGGTGTCGGTCCCGAGCGCCCACACCACCTCGCCGGCGGCGACGGCCGCCGCCGAACCCCCGCTCGACCCCCCCGGGACCCTCGTCAGGTCCCACGGGTTGTGCACCGGCCCGAACGCCGAGTTCTCGTTCGAGGAGCCCATCGCGAACTCGTCGCAGTTCGTCTTGCCGACGAGCACGCCGCCGGCGCCCGACAGCCGGGCCCAGGCGGTGGCGTCGTACGGAGGCACGTAGGGCTCGAGGATCTTCGAGCCGCAGGTCGTGCGGATCCCGTTCGTCGTGAGCACGTCCTTGAGGGCGACCGGGATCCCGGCGACCCCGGACTGGGGCGCGCCGGTCGACAGGTAGGCGTCGAGCTCCTCGGCACGCTCGCGCGCGAGCTCGGGCGTGAGCGTGAGGAAGGCCCTCACGTCGCCTTCGACCGCGTCGATCCGCGCGAGGCTCGCGTCGAGGATGTCGCCGGCCGAGACCTCGCCCGCTCGAAGCTTCACGGAGAGCTCGGCGCCGGTGAGATCGCAGAGCTCGGTCACGAGCCGGTCTCCACGATCCGCGGGACCCGGAACCGGTCGCCCTCGCGCTCGGGAGCGTTGCGCACGGCCTCGTCGACCGGGAGCGACGGTTCGACCTCGTCCTCGCGGAACACGTTCGCGCGCGCGATCGCCGAGGCGGTCGGAGGGACGTCGGCGGCGGCGACCTCGCCGACCTTCGCCGCGTGCTCGAGGATCATCCCGAGCTGCGCCCGCAGCCGCTCCTTCTCCTCGTCGGTGAGCGCGAGCCGTGCGAGCTTCGCGACGTGCTCGATGTCGATGTCGACCGGCATGGCGAGGAGTCTAGTCAGCGTCGCGGCCGACGCCCCTCAGCGGCCCAGGCGCCTGAGGAACTCGGCCTCGTCGACGATCTCGAGGCCGAGCGCGACCGCCTTGTCGTACTTCGTGCCGGGGTTCTCGCCGGCCACCACGAACGACGTCTTCTTCGACACGCTCGAGGACACACGGGCCCCGGCGGCCTGGGCGAGCGCCGTCGCCTCCTCCCGCGAGATCGTCTCGAGCCCGCCGGTGAGGACGAGGGTCACCCCCTCGAGCGGCTTGTCGCCCCCCGCCTCCTCCGCAGGCGCCTCGTCGGCCAGGCGCACCCCCGCCGCCCGCAGCTTCTCGATCAGCGCGAGGTTCTCCTCTTCGTCGAACCACTCGCGGACCGTCGCCGCGATCTCCGGGCCGATCTCGGGCACGTCGTCGATCTGGTCCTCGCTCGCGGCGGCGAGGGCGTCGACCGACCCGAACGCGCTCGCCAAGACCTGCGCGACGTGGCTCCCCACGTGGCGGATGTTCAGGCCGACGAGGAGCCGCCAGATCGGGCGGTCCTTCGACGCCTCGACCTGTTCGAGCACGTTCGCGATCGCCTTGTCCTTGAACCCGGGGAGCTGTGAGAGCTTCTCGGCGTCGAGGGCATAGATGTCGGCGGGGTCCTCGATCAAGCCCTTCTCGAGCAGCCGCATCACCGTCATGTACCCGAGGTGCTCGATGTCCATCGCGCCGCGCCCGGCGAAGTGGAACAGCCATTCGATGCCCTGCGACGGACAGCCGCGCTTGTTCGGGCACCGGTAGTCGGCCTCGCCCTCGCCCCGGACGAGCGGCGTGCCGCACGCGTTGCAGGCGGCCGGCATCTTCCAGACCTTGGCGCCGCGCTTGCGCTTGGAGGTCACCGGCCCGACGATCTCCGGGATCACGTCGCCCGCGCGGCGGACGATCACCGTGTCGCCTTCGCGGACGTCCTTGCGATGAACCTCGTCCTCGTTGTGCAGCGTCGCGTAGGTGATCGTGACGCCCCCCACGAGCACGGGGTCGAGCACCGCGAACGGGGTCACCTTGCCGGTGCGCCCGGTGTGGACGTCGATCGCCTTCAGCAGGGCCGTGCGCTCCTCGGGCGGGAACTTGTACGCGATCGCCCACCGCGGAGCGTGCGACGTCGCCCCGAGCTCTCGCTGGAGGTCGGTCTGGTCGACCTTGATCACGGTGCCGTCGATCTCCCAGTCGACCGAGTGCCGTCGCTCCTGCCAGTGCGTCAGGAACGCCTTGACGCCCTCGAGCGAGTCGCGCGCCTCGGTGGTCGGCGGCACGGGAAGCCCCGCCTTGGCAGCCCACGCGAGGAACCCGAGGTGCGAGTCGAAGGACACCCCCCGGGCAGCGCCGAACGAATGCACCCACAGGCGGAGCGGCCGCGACGCCGTGACCTTCGGGTCCTTCTGGCGGAGCGAGCCGGCCGCCGAGTTCCGCGGATTCGCGAACGCCTTGGCGCCCGCCTCCTGCAGCTGCCGGTTCAGCTCCTCGAACGCCTTCACGGGCAGGTACATCTCCCCACGGACCTCGATCACGTCGGGCGGGTCGTCCACGAGCAGCCGCGGAGGGACGCCGCGCACGGTGCGGACGTTCGCGGTGATGTCCTCCCCGATCCGCCCGTCTCCCCGTGTGGCCGCCTGCAGGAGCACGCCGCGCTCGTAGGTGAGCGCGCACGCGACGCCGTCGATCTTCAGCTCGCAGGCGTACCGGGCGGCGTCGCCAACCGCACGCTTCACGCGCTCTCCCCAGGCGTCGAGCTCCTCGAACGAGAACGCGTTGTCGAGCGAGAGCATCGGCGCCCGGTGGGTCACGGGAGCGAACAGGTCGGCGGGCGCCGCGCCGACCCGCTGGGTCGGCGAGTCCGGCGTGATCGAGCTCGGGGAACCGGTCCTCGAGCTCCTGGAGCTCCCGGACGAGCTCGTCGTACTCGACGTCGGCCACCTCCGGCTGGTCGAGCACGTGGTACAGGTACGAGTGCCGGTTGATCTGGTTGCGGAGCTCCTCCACGCGGAGCTTCGCGTCGGCGAGCGCCCGCTCCTCGGCACCGGTGCTCATCCGGCGATCTCCACCCGGCCGCTGACGCCGATCCGGTCGCCCACCACCACGACCCCGCCGCGCACGCCCGGCACCCGCTGCAGGTAGTGCAGGGCCATCCCGAACCCGTCCGGCTTGGGCAGGCAGGCCTGGACGCCCGCCGCGGCCGCGTCGGCGAGCATGCAGGTCTGCGCGATCACCGCGAGCCCGTCGGGACCGGCGCCCTGTCTGCCCCGCCCGAGGGTCGTGGAAACCCCCACACCCTTCGAGCTGGGCTCGAGCGCCACCGTGATCGGCTCACCGCCGCGTCGCTTGACCGCGAGCTTGAGCCGTTTCTTCGCCTTGATGAAGTAGTCGCCGTCGCACGCGACCGTGACCTCCGAGTTCTGGTCGGCGAGGAACCGCCCGACCTCGTCGACGACCGCTCCGCGGAAGGAGAACATCGGACCGACACCCGCCGCAGCTGCGGCGGCGATCACCTCCTTCACGATCGCCGGCGCGTCGCTCGCCACTTTCTCGAGCGGTCGCTTCGAGTTCCGGAACGCCGGGTCGCGCAGGCCGTAGGACTGCAGCTGCTCCCAGAACGACAACGCGGCGGCGCGCGACTCCTCGGCGAAGTCGTCGGGCGCCGTTATGTGCAGGACGAGGTCCTGTACCTGGATGTCGAAGCTCTTCGGGTCGCCGCCGGAGCAGCCGCACGCGGGATCCTCCTGGGAGGCTGGAGGCTCAGGATAGCCGAGCCCACCGACGAGACCGCGGGCGGCGACCCCCGGGCCGTCGGGCCGCTAGGCCCGCAGCAGCCAGTCGATGACGGCTTGGTCCTGGCTCATCGCCCAGAACTCCGCGATCCTGCCGTCGCGAACGTGCATCACGTTGACGTGCGGCTCGTGGTACGAGCCCGCCTCGGTTTCCAGGTGCATGTGGAGCAGGGCCACGATGTGCTCGTCGTTGCCCAGGACGTCGTGGACGTCCATCCGGGTCGTGACGCCCGTCTCCGCCATCCGCCGGAACCGACCCACGACCGCGTCCTTGCCTTCGTAGCGGCCGCCGAAGCGGCTGGTCCCAGGCGCGTGCCAAACGACGTCGTCGGTGAAAGCGGCGAGGAACCCCTCGAGGTCGCCTCGCGACATCGCGGCCATCGCGTCACGGAACAGCGTCGCGTTCGGATGTTCCTCCACGTCCCCCTCCTTCGTCGGACCGCCTCATCGGACCGCGGCGACGATCCGGCCACCGCCGAGCAATTCCTCGCCGCGATAGACGACGACGCTCTGGCCGGGCGCGACCGCACGCTGCGGCGCGGCGAAGTCCACACGCATCCGGTCTCCCTCGGGCGTGAGGACCGCGGGCACGTCGTCCCCCCGGTAGCGGATCCGGACCTGGGCCTCGAACGGCCCATCGGAGGGAGGCTCCCCCGTCACCCACGACACACGGTCCGCCTCCAGCCCGCGCTTGACCAGGAGCTCCTGCGGTCCGACGACCACGCGGTTCGCGGTCGCGTCGACCTCCAGGACGTACATCGGAACGCCCGCCGCCACGCCGAGGCCGCGCCGCTGTCCCACCGTGAACGCGAACGTCCCGTCGTGCTCGCCGAGCACGCGGCCGTCGGGATCGACGACCTCGCCGCCCGGGTCCACGAGGGCGGGCGCTTGCGCGCGCACGAACCCACCGGCGTCGCCGCTCGGCGCGAAGCAGAGCTCCTGCGAGTCCGGCTTCGTCGCCACCGGCAGCCCGAACCGAGCCGCGAGCGCCCGCGTCCGGGCCTTCGGCAGCCCGCCGACCGGGAAGAGCGACCGCCCGAGCTGCGCCTGACCGAGCATGTGGAGCATGTAGCTCTGGTCCTTGGCACGGTCGGCGCCGCGGAGTAGGCGCCACCGGCCCTCCGCATCCCACACCGTCCTCACGTAGTGCCCGGTCGCCACGCGATCGATCCCGAGCTCGTCCGCGCGGCGCAGGAACGCGCCGAACTTGATCTCGCCGTTGCACCGGGCGCACGGGTTCGGGGTCCGCCCGGCCGCGTGCTCGGCCACGAAGTCGTCGATCACCGTGTCGTCGAAGTCCAGCGTCATGTCGCAGACCTCGAACCCGAACCCCGGCGATCCGGGCCACCTCCGCGGCGTCGGCCCGCGCCGACGGACCGCAGCATCCGTGCTCGACCCCCTCGAGGTGCACCAGGGACATGTGCGAGCCCAGCACCTCGTAGCCCTGCTCGTGGAGCAGGCACGCAGCGACGGAGGAGTCGACGCCTCCCGACATCGCGACCAGCACGGAGCCCTTCGCGGCCATGGCCTGCCAGAGTAGCTGGCCAGGGTAACTGCGTATCGTGAGCCCGTGATCGAGGCCCGCTTCGACGACCTGACCGGCGCCGAGCCGAGCTTCCGCCTGATCGAACCGGTCGGCACGCTCGAGGCCACGCGTGCGGCCGAGGTGCGCGACGTGATCGCCGCGGCGGAGGCGGCCGCCGCGCGCGGCCTGTGGGTCGGCGGGTTCGTCGCCTACGAGGCCGCGCCGGGACTCGACCCGGCGCTCGCCGTTCGGACCCGAGGAGCGGGCGACCCGTTCGACGCGCTGCCGCTCGCCTGGTTCGGGATGTTCGCGGGCCGCCAGGAGACGTCGCTGCCCGAACCCCCGCCCGGCGCACCGGCGGACGGAGCGGCTTGGCGCCCCTCGGTCGACCGGGCGACCTACGACCGTGCCATCGCGCAGGATCCGCCGGCATATCGCCGCCGGCGACACCTACCAGGTGAACCACACCCTGCGGCTGCGGGCCGTGCTCCGCGGCGATCGCGCGGGGCTTCTACCGCGACCTCTGCTACGCGCAGCGGGGACGGTACGCGGCGTTGCTGTCGCTCGGGCGATACCGGATCCTCTCGGCCTCGCCCGAGCTGTTCTTCCGGATCGACGGCGACCGGATCGTCACGAGACCGATGAAGGGCACGGCGCCGCGCGGCCGCTGGCCGGCCGAGGACGAGCAGATCCGCGAGCGGCTGCAGGGCTCGGTTAAGGATCGGGCCGAGAACGCGATGATCGTGGACCTGCTCCGCAACGACCTGGGTCGTGTGGGCCGCGACGTCGGATGGAGCGACGTGTTCGAGGCCGAGCGCTACGAGACGGTCTGGCAGCTGACCTCGACGGTCGAGGCCACCCTGCGCCCCGGCACGGACCTCGCGACGGTGTTCGCCGCGCTGTTCCCGTGCGGCTCCGTCACGGGGGCGCCCAAGGTCTCCACGATGGGGATCGTCGCCGCGCTCGAGGACTCCCCGCGCGGCGTCTACTGCGGGACGGTGGGCTACCTGGCGCCCTCCAGCGCGCCCGGGCCTCGCGCGCGCTTCAACGTCGCGATCCGGACCGTCGCGCACGACGCCGAGACCGGGATCGCCGAGTACGGCGTCGGCGGCGGGATCACGTGGGACTCGCGCGCCGAGGCCGAGTACGACGAGACCGTCGCCAAGGCCCAAGTGCTCACATCCCGCCGGCCGCCGTTCCGGCTCCTCGAGACGCTCCTGCACGAGCCGGGGACCGGATACGCACGCCTGCCGCAACACCTGGCGCGGCTCGCGGGCTCCGCGGCGTACTTCGGGTTCGCGTTCGACGAGGGCGCCGTCCGCGAGGCCCTCGCGCGCGAGGCCGGACGGTTCCCCGCGAAGGCGTCGAGGGTCCGTCTGGTCCTGGACCGACGCGGCAGGGTCGAGACCGGGTCCGCGCCGCTCGCCACCCCGCCCGGTCCGTCAAGACTCGCGGTGGACGCGGCGCACCCCGTCGACCCCTCCGATCCGCTGCTGTTCCACAAGACGACGCTCCGTGAGCGCTACGAGCAGGCCGCTGCCCGGTTCCCCGACGCGGACGACGTGATCCTCGTCAACCTTCGCGGCGAGGTCACCGAGACCACGACCGCGAACCTCGCGGCGCGGATCGACGGCACGTGGTGGACCCCTCCGTTGGACGCCGGTTTGCTGCCGGGTTGCGAGCGTGCCGCCCTGCTCGCCGACGGGACGCTCCGCGAACGCTCGCTGCAGATCGGTGAGCTGCTCGCCGCCGAGGAGCTCGCGGTCCTCAACTCGGTCCGCGGCCTGCGGCCCGCGGTGCTGATGGGCTAGCGGTCCTCGCGCTCGGCGGGATCCGTGGTGCGTTCGGACGGGAACACGAAGGGCTTCATCTGCCGGTCGTCGAGCGGACAGGCGCAGATCGGGCACCGCGGCGGCTCTTCGTACACGAGGACCGCGCGCTCGCAGTACGGGCAGCTGCCCATCCGCATCGCAGGGGGCTCGGGGATCACGCTCGGCATCTGTGGGTTCCGCCCGGGGGGAGCGGTCCCTGAACCCATCGGCACGTCCCGCGAACGCCTTGACGAGCGCTCCGATCTCACCGACCTCCGCCGGTACCCCCGCCGAAGGTCCTCCCCCGCAACGAAGAGGCCCTCCCGGAGGAGGGCCTCGTGATGGTTGATGGTCGGGGTCGGTTCAGGCCGCCGCCTTCTTGCTCTTCCGCTTGCCCCGGGAGATGTAGGCGTGGACGGGCTCGTGCTGCCAGCAGAACTGCCACTTGTTGTACATCGACAGCTTGGTCTCGCAGCCAGGCTCGGCGCAGGTGCGGCCGGAGGCGTACGTGCGGTTCGGCCGCGGCAGCGTCCGAACGCTCGCCCCCCTGAGCTTCTCGTCTGCCAATGCGGTTCACTTCCTTTCGAAGAGGCCCGTGGTCGGCGGGTCGGGCCTCTTGTGTGTTGTTCGAACGCCTCCCGAGACCGGTTCATTCCGGACGCACCACCTGCAGAGGTTCGGGGCGATCAGACGCCGAACCGCGGGTCGCGCTTGTCGAGGAAGGCGCGCATCCCCTCACGCTGGTCAGGGGTGCCGAACAGATCGACGAACAGGGCACGCTCGGTCCGCACGCCGTCGTCCCCGGGTGTCTCCACCGCCGCCCGGATCGCGCGCTTCGCGGCCGCCAGCGCGGCCCGCGGCCCACTCGCGAGCACGCGGGCATCCGCGATCGCGGCCTCGAACAGCCCTGCCGCCGGAACGACCCGCTCGACCAGGCCGAGCGCGAGCGCCTCCGGCGCGTCCACCTGGCGCCCGGTGTACACGAGCTCCCGGGCCCGGCCGGGGCCGACCTGGCGCGTGAGGCGCTGTGTCCCACCGGCGCCGGGGATCACCCCGATACGGATCTCGGGCTGGCCGATCTTCGCGTCGTCGGCCAAGTAACGAAGATCGCATGCGAGCGCAAGCTCGAGCCCGCCGCCCAGGGCATAGCGATGGATCGCCGCGATCGAGACCTTCGAGATGCGCTCGAGGAGGTCGCACGCGTCCCCGAGGGCGTCGACCGTGGGGCGGACCTCCTCCGGGCCCCAGTCGACCATCGCCTTGATGTCCGCGCCGGCGGCGAAGATGTGCGGACCGCCCCACAACACGATCGCGCCGACGTCGTCGCGACCCTCGGCCTCGCGGACCACGGCCTGGAGCCCCTCCCCGAGCTCGCGGTCGATCGCGTTGGCGGGTGGGCGGTCCATCCGGATCACCCCGACCCCCTCGTCGACCTCCAGATGTACCGACGCGCTCATCGAGCGCGAGCCTATCCCTCGTCGGGTCCGAGCGTCGCCGCGGCCTCGATCGTGATCCGCAGACCGTCGAGCAGCGGTGTGCGACGTACCCCGAAGGCCTCGCCGGCGTCGGGGGCGTCGGCGCGGCTCGGCATCGCGAACAGCGACGCGGTCACGGCGTCGACGCGCACCCCAAGGAGCGAAGTGAGGACCTCGGCGGCGGCCTGTCCGTCCGCATGGTGGAGCGAGGCGGCGTCGTCGCGCAGGAGCCGGACGAACCCGTCGGCCGTGACCACGTCCGGGCCCTCCACCGCCCACGTCCCGGCAACCTCGGCCGCCCGGTCGTCGACCGCCGCCACCACGGCCCCCAGGTCGTCGGCGAACACCGGCGCCAGCTCCTGCGTCCCGGGGCCGCACACGAACGGCGGATCGGCGAGCGCGCCCTCCACCGCCGCCGTGAACCACAGCCCGCCCAGCCCGTACACATGGGTCGCCCGGAGGATCGCGTGCTCGAGACCGCTCGCGCGGACTGCCTCCTCGGCCAGGCCCTTGGCCCGCAGGAAGGGATGGGTGGCGTCGGGATCCGCGCCCGGCACCGACACGAAGACGAAGCGTCGCGTCCCGGCCTCCTTCGCCGCATCGAGGGCGGCGAGGACGGAGTCCGTGGTTCGCGTGGAACAGCTCGTCGGGGTCGGGCTGGGACACGCCGCCGACCAGGTGGACCAGCGTGTGGCAGCGCGGCAGGAGCTCGCCCAGATCGGCCGAGTCGGCCCCGCGGACCGCGACCTTGGCGCCGATCGCGCGAAGCGGCTCCGCCGTCTCAGGACGGCGCACCTGCGCCCGCACCTCGTCGTGGGCCAAGAGCGCCTTCACGACCGCCCGCCCTACGACGCCGCCCGCGCCCGTCACCAGGACCGTCACGACGTGAAGGCTAGCGCGCCCCCGGCCGGGGCCGGGCAGCCGCGCGGCGTTGCACCTGCAAGCCGCTGCTATCATGCGCGGGGATGAGCGCGACCGGCGTCGACTTCAACGAGGTGATGGACCTGCTCCGCGCGCGGGGCCTGCGCATGACCCCGCAGCGTCGCGCGATCGTGTCCGAGATCATGCGGACCCAGGGCCACATCACACCCGCCGCCGTCGCACGCAAGGTGCAGAGCGAGATGCCGGGTGTGAACGCCTCCACCGTGTACCGCACCCTCACGCTCCTCGAGGAGATCGGCGTGCTGCAGCATTCGCACCTCGAATCGGGGGCCGAGTACCACAAGGCCGACGAGGCTCAGCACGTCCACCTCACGTGCGGCCGATGTGGCCGCGACGACGCCCTCTCGTTGCGTGAGGCGGACGACCTCGCGTCGCTGATACGGGCGCACCGCGGGTTCGAGGCGGACCTCACGCACTTCGCGATCACCGGGCGCTGCGCCGACTGCGCGCGCGCCTGAGGCGCTCAGGACTCGCCGTGGTGGTGCTCGGGGCCGTGCGCGTGCACGTGCTGCTCCACCGCGCTCCCCAGACGGTGCACATGGGAGTGGTCGTGGATCAGGTTGACCGACAGCAGCAGTTCGCGGTTCGGGAGCAGTTCGTCCGGCGGTGCCTCGGCCGTGATCCGATGGTCCTCGGAGAAGACCAGGCAGCGGTCGGCCACCACGTCGAGGATGTCGAGGTCGTGGGTCGCCAGCACGATGGTCTTGCCCGCGTGGTTCAGCTCGGCGATCAGCTCCACCAGCCACCCCTGTGTCCGTGGGTCCAGCGCCGCCGTGGGCTCGTCGAACAGGAGCACCTCGGGGTTCATCACCAGGACCGACGCGATCGCCACCCGCTTCTTCTCCCCGCCCGACAGCTGGAACGGCGCCCGCTCGGAGAGGTGGGCGATGTCGAGCATCGTCAGGACGTCGGCGATCCGGTCGTCGATCGTGTCGCGCTCCCAGCCGAGCTGCAGCGGTCCGAAGGCCACCTCCTCGCGCACGGTCGGAGAGAAGACCTGCGCGTCGGAGTTCTGGAAGATGAACCCGACCCGTGAGCGGAACCCCATCGAGAACTGCTCGTCCTCGAGGTTGTCCTCGGTCACGTCCTCGTGGAAGGCCTGAAAGGTGCCCGAGTCGGGGAACAGGAGCCCGTCGAGGATCTTGAGCAGCGTCGACTTGCCGCTGCCGTTGGCGCCGAGCAGCGCCACCTTCTCACCGCGGCGCACCTCGAGCGAGACCCCGTCCAGGGCCGTGAACCGCTCGAGGTAGGCATACTTCAGGTCACGGCACACGAGCAGCGGCTCGCCCTCACCGCCGTGCGGATGCACGTGGGGCAACGGCGTTTCCACCGGCGACACCTCAACGGCCAAGGAGCCGGTCACCTCCCACCGTGAGCACCGCCGCCAGGACCACCGCCACCAGGAACACGACGTCGCGCGCGCCGACCGCGGGCGCCTGCAGCGACTTGGCGTCGCCGGTGTAGCCGCGGGCGAGCATCGCCATGTGGACCTCTTCCGAGAGCGCGTGGGCCTTGCCGAACAAGGCGCCGGCGGTCGCGCTCACGAACCGCTGGCTCCCTTTCACGTCGTCGCGCTCGTTCCCGACCGCCCGAGCCTTGCGCGCCGTGTACATGTCGGTCACCGCGTTGAGCAGCAAGAAGATGTACCGGTAGGCCATCCCGATGATCAGGATGAAGATCTTCGGCACCGCGAGGCCGCGGAGGCCCGCGAGGAGCTTCGTCCACGGCGTGGTGAGGGTCACGAGCACCACCAGCGACACCGACGTCGCGACGCGAAGGACGATCAAGCCGGCGGCCGTGAGCCCTTGTGAGGTCACGCCGACCGTCTGTCCGTGCCAGGTCCACAGGGGCAGCACGATCGTGCCCGGCGTGATGACGCTGAGCGTGGCCGGCAACACGATCACCCCGGTGAAGATAGGGATGAACAGCCACACGCGCTTGATGAAGAACCCGACCGACAGTCGCGAGAGCGCCGCCAGCACCAGGGTCGAGGCGTACAGCGCCACGAGCACGGGGATGTGGTGCACGAGGGCCGTCGCGAGCAGGAGCACCACCAGCCCGACGATCTTCACGCGGGCGTCCAGCTGCTGCAGCAGACCGTGCTGGGCCGCGACGTCCTCGCCGAACATCGCCTGACGCATCACGTTGGAGGCGCCGGCGATCGTCTTCTCGACGAAGCTCCCTTTCTTGCGCCGTCCGATGCAGCCGCACGCGCAGAGCCCCGGCTCGCCCTCGACGAGCCACCGAGGGGTGCGGGCGGGGGTCGTCGCGCTCATGCGGCCACGCCGGGCTCGTGCGTGTCGACGTCGGGATCGTCCTTGCGCGCGAACCGCCGGTAGACGAGCACGAACCCGACGAGCACCAGCGTGATGATCGCGCAGCCGATCACGGCGGAGAGCAGGTAACCGAGGACCGCATCCCCACCAGAGCCGAACCCGTACCCGCCGAGCAGCGTGTGGCTCCAGAAGTCGGAGAAGCGCTGCAGGCCGTGCGGCACGGCGTCGAGCTTGTACTTCGTGAGGTCGACGTTCGCGGGCGCCGTCTCTCCGAAGGCCGTGCCCGGCGCGAGGAGCCCGAGCGGGGTCAGTGCGACCAACGCCCCGAAGAACACGAGCGCGTGCTTCCACGAGAGCGGTCGCTGCCGCGCGAGCTCGGCGTCGGTCACCGGGACGTCGGGGTGGTTGATCCGCAGGACCGGGACGTTCGCCCGCTGCAGGTAGCTGATCACCCCGAAGGTCACCACGAACTCGGCGACGCCGGCCACCGTCAGGTGCGCGAGCATCATCGCCGGGATCGTCTGCGAGAGGTGGAACGGGGCGTACAGGGGCGTGCCGTTGGCGGTGTGGAACAGCGTGGGCTGCAGCCCGAACTCGATCGCGGTGAGCAGCGCGGACACGTTGATCCCCACGTAGCCCGCGACCCCGGCGGCGACGGCCCGCTTCGAGGACGTGAGCGACGTGTGCCGGCCGAGCAGCCGATAGACGACGTACCCCACCACGGGCATCGCGAAGGCCATGTTGAAGCAGTTGACCCCGATCGCGAGGACGCCGCCGTCACCGAAGAACAGGGCCTGGATGATCAGCGCGATGCTGACGGCGATCACTGCCGCCCAGGGGCCGAGCACGATCGCGATCGATCACGGCCCCGACGGCGTGCGCCGTCGTGCCGTCGGGCACGGGGATGTTGAACATCATCACGAGGAAGCTGAAGGCCGCGCCGACGGCGATCAGCGGCACGTACCTGCTCTTGACGATCTTCTTGACCTGCGTGCTCGCGCGGTACCAGATCGGCACCATCGCGACGCCGAACGTGGCGCACGTCGCTGGGCTCAGATATCCGTCGGGGATGTGCATCCTGGGCCCTCCACACCATTGACACGTCTTGCAGTTGCAATAGCTTGCGTGTCCCGACAGACACCGTACCGAGCTCGCTGAGATGCGTCAACGGTGCCGAGACCTCACACGCCGCCGGTGGACCCCACACGTCGTGCGAGCAGGTCCGCCGCTCGGTACGGGTCGGTCCGGCGCGCCGCGAGGTCCTCGACGAGGGACGCGTCGGCCTCCAGGCGCGCGGCGGCGGCGACCTTGAAGCGCTCCGCGGCCAGGCTCTCCACCTCCGCCCGCAGCCGGGCGCCGCGCTTGGCCTCGAGTGCGCCCGACGAGGCGATCCACGACCGGTGAGCCTCGATCGCGTCCCACAGTTCCTCCACGCCCCGGCGTTCGGTCGCGGTGGTGGTGAGCACGGGTGGGTCCCAGTCCCGCGCCGCGCCCAGGTGCAGCATCTGGTGAAGCTCCCGCACGACCTCGCCCGCCCCGTCGCGGTCCCCCTTGTTCACGACGAAGACGTCGGCGACCTCGAGGATCCCGGCCTTGGCCATCTGCACGGCATCGCCGAGCCCCGGGGCGAGCACGACCACCGCGGTGTCGGTGGCCGCCGCGACGTCGACCTCGGCCTGACCCACGCCGACGGTCTCGACCAGCACCACGTCGAACCCGGCCGCGTCCAGGATCCGGACGGCCTCGGGCGCCGCGAGCGACATCCCGCCCAGATGCCCGCGCGTGGCCATCGATCGCACGAACACATCGGGGTCGGTGGCGTGCTCCTGCATGCGGACCCGATCGCCGAGCAGTGCGCCGCCCGTGTACGGAGACGTGGGGTCGACCGCGAGCACCGCGATCCGTGCCGCGTGCGCGCGAGCGATCGCCGCGAGGGCCGCCGCGAGGGTCGACTTGCCGACCCCCGGCGCGCCGGTCAGTCCGATCGTCGCCGCCCGGCCGGTGTGCCCGTAGATCCCGGCCGAGAGCGCCGGCAGCTCCGCCCCACCGTCCTCGACCAGCGAGATCGCACGCGCCACCGCGCGCCGCTCGCGCCCCAGCACGCCACGGATCAGGCCCTCGACGTCCACCGCGCGAGCCTACCCGGTCGAGGTGTCCGAACCGGCGCGCGCGGCCCCGGGCATCGCCGAGAGGGCGTCGCGGAGCGATCGACAGTAGTCGCGCTGCACGACGAGCGCCGGATCGTCGGCGGCGACACGTGATGCGATCATCGCCAGGTTGACCTGCTCGCGCTGGAGCCGGGCGAGCAGGCCGGCCGCCGTCCGCCCGGCGCGCTTGCGCATGTCGGCGACCGCGCGGCGACGCCGCCGCGGGCTCCGCAGGATCGCGAGCTCGTCCTGCAACAGGGCTTCCCCGCCGACCTCCGGGGACAGGACGGCGTCGAGCCAGCGCCGTTCCCGTCGGTGCGCGAGGCGGACGGTGAGGACCACGAGCAGCACCAGCGGCAACGCCCTCACCGCGACCCCGAGCAGGAAGAGCAGCCAACCGGCTCCGGTCCTCGACGTTGGCGATAGATCGATCGTCGGCGAGTTCCACAGCCCGTGGCCGAGGATCGCGAGCGCGAACAGCCCGAGCGCGATCGCCAGCCTCCTGCCGAGTGGCGCCTCCCCGCGCAGGGACACGAACGCCCCGACCCCCATGCCCGTGAGCGCCGTGAACAGGACGTGGCCGTACAGACCGCTCGAGAGCACGCGCACGTAGAAGCCGTGCAGCACACCCGCCGGCGTTCCCCCGAACGCCGCCATGAAGTACGCGACGTCCTCGATCACGGCGAAACCCAGCCCGATCAGCGCTCCGTAGACGAACCCGTCCATCATGTCTGCGACCTCATCGCGCGCGATCAGGTAGAGCAACACGACACCCAGGCCCTTCAGGGTCTCCTCGACGATCGGCGCCGTGATCGTCGGCGCCCACCGCGCCGCGAACGCCGGTGTCGTGACCAGCTGGAGGACCTGGTTCCAGCCCCCGGCGTCCAGCGAGAGCGCCGTGGCCGCGAACGCGCCCCACACCAACGCGCCGACAGCGAGCGAGAGCGGCTCGCGTTCGTACAGGTCGAGCCGGACGATCAAGATCGCGACCGGCAGCGCGTAGAGCGCGAGCAGCAGCCACGACAAGGCCCAACCCGAGCGGGAGATCGAGGACAGCTGCACGATCGCGCCACCGATCCGCACGACGCCGTACGCGACGAGCGCGACGAACACCCAGAACGCAGGCTCGCGAGGCTGCAACAGCGAGCGGTGGTGCATCGCCGCCCCTCGGGCCCCAACGGCGTCGCTCACCCGATCGCCGCCGCATCGATCATCGCGGTGATCTCCCCGCTGGCCCCCGTCAGGTCTTGCTCGGGTCCGAACGCATCGAACACGACGGCGTTCCCGCTCGCGTCGACGGCTGTGGTGACGATCCCCGTGACGTAGTCCCCGTCGGGCCCCCACCCCGTATAGCCGAAACGGACGGCGAGGACCCCCGAGGGAAGGACCTCCTCCTTCACCGAGCCGGTCGAGGGAAGCTTGAGCTGCTGCTCGCGCTCGCGCGCGTACAAGCGGGCGAGTTGCTCCGCGTCGCCCTGGAAACCGGGTATGGCCACGACCCGGAGCCGCACCGCCCCCTTGGCCAGGACGAGCCTGTCCACGATGCCGGTGTCCTCGCGGGAGTCCAGGACCCAGCCGGGGCCCGGCGCGACCTCGACGATCCCCGCGAACCCGGTGACCGGCTCGGGTGGCCCGGCGAGCGTGTCCGCCACCGCCCGCGCGCCCGCGGTCATCCCGGCGATCACGAGCACCACGACGACGACCGGCCACCACCGTCGCGCCACGGGCTCGGGTGCGCGGCGTTCGTCGGGACGGGGCGGCGGCGTGCGGATCGGCGCTCCTCGTCTCACGTCGCCGAGAGCAGCATCGTCAGGCGGCGGACCGCAGGCAGGCGCGAGACCAACCCTCGCACCTCGACGTGACCGCGGAGGATGTCGCCGAGCACCGCCCGGCCCTCCGAGACGAGCGCGTCGGGCAGCCCGAACCGCAGCGGCGCGCCCGCCAGGCCGAGCAGGGCCCGGCCCTCCGCGCGGACGTGGACGTGCGCGCCCTCGCCGGCGCCGTTCGCGATCTCGACCGCGCCGTCGGTGAAGCGCAGGGTCACCGCGACCTCGTGGTCGGTGGACTCGACCACCACGACGCCGGGGCGCAGGTAGCGGCGGCGCGCCGGGTCGCGCGCCAGGTTCTGGGCGATCAGCTCGCCGAGCAACTCCGCGAGGCCGTTGGGCTCGTCGTCGGCGTACGTCACGCTCACGGCTGCAGCAGCACCTTCGTGGCCTCTCGGCGATCGAACAGCTCGTAGCCGCTGGGCGCTTCCTCGAGCGGCAGCCGGTGGCTGATCACCGGGGTGGGGTCGAGGGCGCCGGCCGCGAGCGCGTCCATCGTCGGGCGCCACCACGCGTGCACCGGACACACCCCGGAGAACCGCACCGTGAGGGCGCGCGCCCAGTAGACCCCCAGCGGGATCTCGACCTGCTCGCCCGCGTACATCCCGACGACCACGACCCGCCCGCCGCGGCGCACGACGTCGACGGCCGTCTCGAACGCGAACGGGTGCCCGACCGCCTCGATGACCACGTCGGCCCCGCGGTCGCCCGTCAGCTCCGCGAGCGCCATCTCGGGGTTGCGCTCGCCGACGTGCACGGGGATCGCGCCGGCCGCTGCGGCGAGCGCGAGTCGCCCCTGCTCCCGGTCGAGGGCCACGACGCGCCCGGCGCCGAGCGCCCGCAGGGCCCCGACCGCGCAGAACCCGACCGGCCCCACCCCGACCACCGCCGCGGTCTCGTCGGGCGCCGGCGCCGCGATCGACGCCGCGTAGTAAGCCGTCGTGAGGACGTCGCCGACGAACAGCGCCGCCTCGTCGTTCACGCCGTCGGGGACCGCCAGCAGGTTCACGTCGGCGTTGGGGATCCGGACCAGCTCGGCCTGCGTGCCGGCGAGCCCGCCGCTGAACGCGCCGGCGCCGAGGTTGCGGAACTCCTCGCAGAGCGAGGTCTCGCCCCGGCGGCAGAACCAGCAGTCGCCGCAGGCGATGTGGAACGCGACCACGACCCGGTCGCCCGGGCGGACGGCACTCACCGCCTCACCGACGGACTCCACCACGCCGACCGCCTCGTGGCCCATCACCTCGCCCGGTGCGATCGGGGCCTTCAGGTGGAAGAAATGCAGGTCGGACCCGCAGATCGCGGTGCGGGTGACCCGCACGACCGCGTCGGCCGGCTCATGCACGACCGCGTCGGGCACCTCCTCCACGCGGACCCTTCCGGGCTGGTCGAAGACCACCGCCCGCACGTCACACCTCGTCCGGGAAGATCGTGTCCACCTCGCCGGTCAGCCGCACGAGCTCGTTCGCGGCCCGGACGTAGCGGATGATCGTGGGCAGATCGCCCCTGACCTTCAGCTTGCCCTGCATCATGCCCTTGATCGGGTCGAGCTCGCCCAGGAGGACGTCCTTCCACCGGCTGTAGGGGGCCGTGATCAAGTAACGGGCCTCGGCCCCTCGGGCGGGGGTCACCACCCCGCCTGCGCGGCACTCCCCGTGCCAAAGGTCGAGCCAACCCCACACGTCCTCGGGCAGGTGCTTGTCGGGCTCCGCGAGGATCAGGAACGCGATGTCGCCCTCCCAGTCGGCGGCCGCGACCTTGTACTCCTGGGAGCCGTTGACCTCGGCGACGAAGGCCCGGAACCACTCGTCGGTCGGGAAGCTCGGCACGACAACCCCTCTCGCAGACGCGGGACGCCGCATCAGGATAGCCGCGCCGCCGCCCGCTCAGAGCGTGGCGAAGATCAGCACCAGCCCCACGATGTTGAACACCATGTGGGCCGCGGTGTTCGCGACGATCGTCCCCCTGCGCTCGTAGATCCAGGCGAGCGCGAGGCCGGTGAAGATCATCACGCACTGCAGCAGCACCGCGTCGGGCCAGGGCGCGGGCACGTAGTGCGCTACCCCGAAGACGAACGAGGAGATCAGCGCGCCCGGCCAGAACCCGAGACGGTCGCGGATGCTGCGGAACAGCAGCCCACGGAAGAACAGCTCCTCGGTGGGAGGCGCCACGGCCACCGCCAGCACGACCGCGAGCGCCTTCCCGGCCGCGGACAGGTGGGCGGGAAGCTGCTCGGGCGTCTGCACGGTCTTGCCCGACACCGCCTCGAAGAGCACCGTCAGCGGGATTCCGACGACGATGGCGATCGCCGGGTACAGGAGCACACCCATCCCCGCTCCCCACGCGATCGTGCCTGTCCACGACCCGGGGGCCGGCAGCCCGAGCCGCCGGAGCCAGCCGGAGTGACGCCGAGCCAGCCACGTGACCATCACCGCCGCGAAGACCACGTCGACCGCGATCGTCGCCAGCAGCTGCATCGATCCCTCGAGCTGCTGGCCCTGCTGCACCCCGGCGACCACGAAGAACAGCCCGACCACCAGCACCTGGCCGATCAGCACGTTGCCGACGAAGAACAGACCTACGGCCTCGAGCCAGGACCAGGTGACGCGCTCGGCGTTCGCGAGCCCGCGAGCGAACGGGCCGGGCTTGCCCGAGGGGTGGATGCCGGGAACGGAGGCCGCGCCGTTGAGGTCCGGCCGCGGCGGCGGAGCCGACGGGATCACCGCGCCCCCGCGCGATCGGGCAGGACGACGGCGTCCCCTTCGCGCCGCACCTCGGCACCGAGCGCCGAGAGCTTGGCCTCGAGGTCGGCGTAGCCGCGATCGATGTGGTGCACATCCGCGATCTCGGTCACGCCGTCGGCGCACAGCGCCGCGATCACCATCGCGGCACCCGCACGGATGTCGAGCGCCCGCACGGGCGCTGCGGAGAGCCGCTCGACCCCGCGGATCACGGCGTGGTGGCCCTCGGTGCGGATGTCGGCGCCCATCCGCCGGAGCTCGTCCACATAGAGGAACCGGCTCTCGAACACGTTCTCGGTAGCGATGCTGGTGCCGTCGGCGACGGCGAGCGCCGCCATCAGGATCGGCTGGAAGTCCGTGGCGACGCCCGGGTAGGGAAGCGTCACGAAGTCGGTGGCCCGCGCCCGGTCGTCCTGACGGACCCGGAGCCCGTCCTGGACAAGGTCGATCCGCGCGCCGGCGTCGGCGAGCTTCGACAGGAGGAGCTCGAGATGGTCGGGTCGGCATCCCGCGATCGTGACGTCGCCCCGAGTCGCCACCGCCGCGCACGCCCACGTGCCGGTCTCGATCCGGTCGGCCACGGTCCGGTGCTCGGCCGGCGTGAAACCCTCGACGCCCTCGATCTCGATCGTGCTCGTGCCGGCGCCGGCGATCCGCGCGCCCATCTTGACGAGCAGGTCCGCCGTGTCGGCGATCTCCGGCTCGCGCGCGGCGTTGTCGATCACCGTGGTGCCGCGTGCCGCGACCGCAGCCATCATCAGGTTCTCGGTGGCGCCTACGCTCGGATAGTCCAGCGTGATCGCGGCGCCGTGCAGCCCGCGAGGCGCCTCCGCCACCACGAATCCGTGCTCGAGCCGGATGTCGGCGCCCATCCGTCGCAAGCCCGTCAGATGCAGGTCGATCGGGCGCGAGCCGATCTCGTCCCCGCCGGGCATCGACACGCGGGCCACGCGCCGGCGCCCCAGGAGCGGCCCGAGCACCACGATCGAGGCGCGCATCTGTCGCACCAGCTCGTATGGCGCCTCGACCGTGTCGATCGTGGTGGCGTCGATCGCGACCTCGCCTTCGCGCCAATCGACCCGCACCCCCAGATGCGTCAGCACGCGTCCCATCAGGACACAGTCCAGGATGTGCGGCACGTTGCGGAGCGTGGTGATCCCGGGCGCGAGGAGCGCCGCTGCCATGTGCTTGAGCGCCGCGTTCTTGGCGCCGGCCACCCGGACGGTGCCGGAAAGACGAGCGCCCCCGGTCACGAGGAGGCGGTCCATCGAGGGCGACATCGTACGTCCTGTCACGAGCCGCGGAGCGGACCCGCGGCCGCGCCGGGCTCAGCCGGCGAGGCTGATCCTGGCCATCGCCTTGGCGATCTCCGCCTTGGCGACCTGGTCGTCGTTCTCCTCCTGCCGGTTCTGCAACTCCTCCAGGCGCCGGCGGACCGCCATCAGGTCGATCTCGTCGACCAGCTCGGCGTGGGTGGCCAAGACGTCGGCCCGCGTGACCCCCTCCTCGGTCGTCACGTGCAGGAACCCGCCGTCCACGACCGCCGCGAGCCAGGACTCGTCCAGCTGCTGCAGCCGCAGATGCCCTATCACGAGCTGCAGCAGCAACGGCGCGTGACCGCCGAGGATCCCGACCTCGCCCTCGATGCCGCGCGCGATCAGCTGCAGGACCTCGCCGGTCCAGACCTCCCGCTCGGGCGTGACGACGTGCACCTCGACCGTCATCGGCTACGCCGCCTCTATCTGCTTGGCCTGCGCGACGGCCTCTTCGATCCCGCCGACGAGGAAGAAGGCCTGCTCCGGCAGGTGGTCGTACTCGCCCTCGCAGATCCCCTTGAAGGACGCGATCGTCTCGTCGATGGGAACGTACTTGCCGGGGATCCCGGTGAACTGCTCTGCGACGAAGAACGGCTGCGACAAGAACCGCTGGATCTTCCGAGCCCGTGTCACGATCACCTTGTCCTCTTCCGACAGCTCATCGATCCCGAGGATCGCGATGATGTCCTGCAGGTCCTTGGAGCGCTGGAGGATCTCCTGCACGCGGCGCGCCGTCGCGTAGTGCTCCTCGCCGACGTAGCGAGGGTCGAGGATCCGGGAGGTCGAGTCCAGGGGGTCCACCGCCGGGTAGATCCCGAGCGACGCGATCTCACGCGAGAGCACCGTCGTGGCGTCCAGGTGCGCGAACGCCGCGTGCGGTGCCGGGTCGGTGATGTCGTCGGCGGGCACGTAGATCGCCTGCAGCGAGGTGATCGAACGTCCTCCGGCCGACGTGATCCGCTCCTGCAGGTCGCCCATCTCCCCGGCGAGGTTCGGTTGGTAGCCGACCGCCGAAGGCATCCGGCCGAGGAGGGTCGAGACCTCCGAGCCCGCCTGCGTGAACCGGAAGATGTTGTCCACGAACAGGAGCACGTCCTTGTGCTCGACGTCGCGGAAGTATTCGGCCATCGTGAGCGCCGACAGCGCCACCCGCAGGCGCACGCCCGGCGGCTCGTCCATCTGGCCGAACACGAGCGCGGTGTTCGCGATGACCCCGGACTCGGTCATCTCCGTGAACAGGTCGTTGCCCTCGCGGGTACGCTCCCCCACCCCGGCGAACACGGACACGCCGCCGTGCTGCTGGGCCTGGCGGCGGATCATCTCCTGGATGATGACGGTCTTGCCGACGCCGGCGCCGCCGAACATCCCGATCTTGCCGCCCTGGACGTAGGGCTCGAGGAGGTCGATCACCTTGATCCCGGTCTCGAGCATCACCTTCTTCGGCTCGAGGTCGGCGAACGCGGGCGACTCGCGGTGGATCGGCCACCGCTCGGTCACGTGGATCTCGGACGCATCAGTGTCGAGGGGCTCGCCCAGCACGTTGTAGACGTGGCCCAGGACACCCTCGCCTACCGGGACGGTGATCGGAGCGCCGGTGTTGTGCACCTTCGCCCCCCTGATCAGACCGTCGGTCGGCTTCAAGGCGATCGCGCGGATCGTCGAATCGCCGATGTGCTGGGCCACCTCGCACGTGATCCTGGTCGTCGCGCCGGCGAGGTCGACGTCCACCGTCAGCGCGTTGTTGATCTCCGGAAGCTCGTTCGGCGGGAACTCGACGTCCACCACCGGTCCGATCACCCGGACCACCCGCCCGTCGGGGTGTCCGTTCGTCTCAGCCATCGGTCATCCCTCCTCGGCGGCGGACAGCGCTTCGGCGCCGCCGACGATCTCCATGATCTCGGTCGTGATCTCGTCCTGGCGTGCCCGGTTCGCCTGGCGCGTGAGGACCTTGAGCAGGTCGTCCGCGTTGTCGGTGGCCGCCTTCATCGCGCGGCGACGCGCGGCGTTCTCGGAGGCCGCCGACTCGAGCAGCGCCGCCCAGACCTTCGTGATCAGGTACTGGGGCAGCAGGTGGTCCAAGATCCGCTCGGGGGCCGGCTCGAACAGGTACTCGGGGTGCACCTGGCCTTTCTCGCGCCCCGTGACCTCCTCGGGGGCGATCGGCAGGAACCGCTTGTGCGTCGCGCGTTGGGTGAACGCCGACCGGAAGTCGGTGTAGGCGCACCACAGCTCGTCGATCTCCTCGTTCGCGAAGTCGTCGATCAGCATCCGGCCGATCTCCACGGCCCGCTCGTAGACGGGCACCTCGCTGAAACCCTGCCAGTCCGCGCGCATCGCCACCCCGCGGAAGCGGAAGTACCCCACGCCCTTCTTGCCGACCACGTAGAGGACCGGTTCGAGCCCGCGCGCACGGACGTCCTTCACGACGCCCTCCGCCTCCTTCAGCACGTTCGCGCTGTAGGCGCCGGCCAAACCGCGGTCCGACGTCAGGGCGAGCACGCCCACCCGCCGAGCCTGCGGCCGGTCCTCGAGGAGCGTGTGCGAGAACGAGCCCGCGTTGCGCGCGATGTCCTCCATCGCGCTCGTCAGCTGCTGCGCGTACGGGCGCGCCTGTTCGACCCGTTGCTGGGCCTTCACGATCCGCGAGGAGGCGATCAGCTCCATCGCTCGCGTGATCTTCTTCGTCGACTGGACCGAGCGGATCCGGCGACGGACGACGCGGAGTTTCGCACCCATGTCACATCGGCGACTGCGCGCCCGACTCGCCGAGGGGGCCCGCCTTCTCCTCGTACTCGGCCCGGCGTTGCTCGGGGGTCTTCTCGGCTTCCGAGGTGAGCTCCTCCTCGACCGAGGACATCCGGTCCCAGCCCACGTCCTTCTTGACGGCGTCCGGCGGCGTGCCCGGCCCGGCCCCCGCTTCGGAGCCGGGGCCCGTCGGCGTCGGCACGAACGTCTGCTGGAACGCAGCGAGCGCATCCTTCAGCGCCTGCTCGGTCTCGTCGGACAGATCGCCGCTCTCGCGGATCGTCGTGAACAGCTCCGCGTGCCGGGTGTCGAGGTACTCGCAGAACTCGGACGCGAACCGCTTGGCGTCGGCGATCGGGTAGTCGTCCATGTAGCCGCCGGTCACCGCGTACACCTGCACGACCTCGCGCTCGACCGGCTGCGGGTCGTACTGGGGCTGCTTCAGCACCTCGACCACCCGAGCGCCGCGTGCGAGCTGCTGCTGCGACGCCTTGTCGAGCTCCGAGCCGAACTGCGCGAACGCCTCGAGCGCCCGGTACTGAGCCAGGTCCAGACGCAGACGACCGGCGACCTTCTTCATCGCCTTGATCTGCGCGGCGCCTCCTACGCGGCTGACCGACACGCCGACGTTGATCGCGGGACGGACCCCGGAGAAGAACAGCTCCGACTCCAAGAACAGCTGCCCGTCGGTGATCGAGATGACGTTCGTGGGGATGTAGGCGGAGATGTCACCGCCCTTGGTCTCGATGATCGGCAGCGCCGTCATGGAGCCGCCCCCGAGCTCGTCGGAGAGCTTCGCCGCACGCTCCAACAGGCGGGAGTGCAGGTAGAAGACGTCGCCCGGGTAGGCCTCGCGGCCCGGCGGACGACGGAGCAACAGGGAGATCTCGCGGTAGGAGACCGCCTGCTTGGACAGGTCGTCGTAGACGATCAGCACGTGCTTGCCCTCGTACATCCAGTGCGAGCCGATCGCTGCCCCCGCATAGGGAGCCACGTACTGGAACGGCGCCGGATCCGAGGCGGCGGCGTTGATCACGACCGTGTACTCGAGAGCGCCGTTCTCGCGCAGGGTCTCGACCACCTCGGCCACCGTGGACGACTTCTGGCCGACCGCCACGTAGATGCAGCGCACCGCCTGGTCGGTCCCCCAGTACTGCTTCTGGTTGATGATCGTGTCGAGCGCCACGGCCGTCTTGCCCGTCTGGCGGTCGCCGATGATCAGCTGACGCTGGCCCCGGCCGATCGCCGTCATCGCGTCGATCGCGGTGATGCCGGTGTAGAGCGGCTCCCGCACTCCCTGGCGCGAGACCACGTTGGGCGCCTGCAGCTCCAGGGCCCGCTCGCCCTCGGCGGCGATCGGTCCCTTCTCGTCGAGCGGGCGGCCGAGGCCGTCGACCACGCGCCCGAGGTACCCGTCGCCGACAGGTACCGAGAGGATCCGCCCGGTCTGCTTGACCGGGTCCCCCTCTTCGATCCCGGCCGCGTCGCCGAAGATGATGCAGCCGATCTGGTCCTCGTCGAGGTTGAAGGCGAGGCCGAGGAGCCCGCCCGGGAACTCGAGGAGCTCGTTCGCCATCGCGCGCGGCAGACCGGAGACGCGTGCGATCCCGTCCCCGGTCTCGATCACACGGCCGACCTCTTCGCGTTCGACCTGCGGCGTCCATCCCTCGACGTTCTTCCGGAGGGCCTCGGCGATGCTCGCTGGATCGAGGTTCAACGTCATCGCTCAGCTCCCAATGCCTGTTTCGCGTCCTCGAGCCGGCTCGCGACCGACCCGTCGAAGACGTAGTCGCCGACCCGGGCGACCACACCGCCCACGACCGTCGGATCCACCACGACCTTCACGTCCACCTGGCGGCCGGTGGCGCGCGACAGCGCCTCGGCCAAGCGCTCGCGCTGCGTGTCGGTGAGCGACACGGCGGAGCGAACCTCGGCCAGCTCGCGGTCGCGCTCGTGCGCGGCGACGTGCGCGAGCTCGTCGATGATCTTGCCGAGGTCGCGCGCGCGACCGGTGTCGACGACGAAGCCGATCAGCGCGACCGTGAGCGGATGGGCGCGCTCGCCCAGGAGGTCGGTCACGACCGCCTTGCGGTTCTCCACCGGCAGCGCCGCGTCGGTCAGGGCTTCGCGCAGCGCCGGGTTCTGCTCCACGGAGCGTGCGAACCCGTAGAGCTCCCCCTCGACCTTGGCGAGGACGCCCTCCGCCGAGGCGACCGCGAACAGCGCCTGTGCGTAGCCTCGCACGACGTCGTCCTGCGGCACCTCAGCCAGCCCCGTTCCCGCTCGTGGACACCTGGTCGATGTACTCGTCGATCAGCCGTTCGTGGGTGCCCTTGTCGAGCGTCTGCCCTACCACGCGCCCGGCGAGCTCGACGGCGATGTCGCCGACCTGCCCGCGCAGCTCCTGGAAGACCCGGTCGCGCTCCGCGCGGATCTCCTCCTGGGCGCGGGCCACCGTGGACTGCGCCTCCTGCTCGGCCTTGGCCTGGATGTCCTTGCGGAGCTGGTCGGCGGTCCTGCGCGCCTCCTCGATGATCCGGTTCGACTCGTCGCGCGCCCCGGCCAGCTGGACCTTGTAGTCGGCCAGGACCTGGTCGGCCTGGGTCCGCGTGACCTCGGCCTTCTCCATCTCGCCCTGGATCTTGGCCGTGCGCTCCGCGAGCATCTTGTTGAGCGCGGGGAACGCGAACTTCGCGAGCAGCCCGAACACGATCAGGAACGCGATGGTGCCGTACAGCAGCTCCGCCGTGTCGGGGAGGATGACGTTCTTGCCCTCGGTCGTGGTCTCCGCGGCGAGCAGCGCCAGATGCAGCATCTCGCCTCCCCTACTTGATGATGAAGCTCAGGACGAAACCGAACAGCGCGAGGGCCTCCACGAACGCGATGCCGAGGAACATCGTGGTGCGGACCATGCCGGCCGCCTCCGGCTGGCGCGCCATGGCCTCGACGGACTTGCCGACGAGGAAGCCGATGCCGATGCCGGGCCCGATCGCCGCGAGGCCGTAGACGAGCCCCTTGCCGATCGAGCCGACGTCACCGGCGACCTGTGCGAGAACAGCCATCTGCGATCTCCTTCTCTAGTGCTCGGGGTGCAAGGCCCCGGAGATGTACACGGCGGTCAGGATCGTGAAGATGTAGGCCTGCAGGAACGTGACCAGGACCTCGAACCCGGTCATGAACACGCCGAGGCTGAACGACAGCGCGGCGATCGGGATCGTCGCGATCTTCCACTGCAGGTACCAGGTCCCGATGAAGAACGTCGCGAGGATCAGGTGCCCGGCGATCATGTTGGCCGTGAGTCGGACGGCCAGGGTGAGGGGCCGGACCAGGAACACCGAGACCAGTTCGATCGGGGTGTAGAGGAAGTAGATCGGGATCGGCACCCCCGGCGGGAACATGATGCCCTTGATGTAGTGCCACCCGCCCTGCTTCACGATCCCGACCACGTTGAACACGAGGTAGACGGTGAGCGTGAGGAGCGCCGCCAGGGACATCGTGGCGGTGGTCGGGAACTGGATCCCCGGCACGACCTCGTAGAAGTTGTTCAGCCAGATGAAGAAGAACAGGGCGGTGAGGAACGGCAAGAAGGGAAGTCCGTCCGGGCCCATCGTCTCCATCACGATGCCGTTGCGGACGAACTCGATCATCGCCTCGATCGCGTTCTGCAGCCCCCGCGGGACGATCTTCGGGTTGCGGAACGCGACGAAGAACAGCACGCCGATGATCACCGCCGACATCAGCGTCCAGAACGAGACCTTCGTGATGCAGTAGGACCCGCCGCCGATCAGGCAGGTCTTCGTGTAGTCGAACGCGTTGACGTCAGGGGGCGAGAACCCCGCCGGCGGCCGCGTCAGGCTGGCGAGTACTGGACCGAGCATCTAGCGAGCCTCCCGAGCGGCGAGGGCGTCGCCCGCGCGGATCGCCGCCGGGTCGGCGGGGATCTGCAGGTCGGCCCCGAGGCCGCGGATCGCGAGCCGCGCCTCGAAGCCGAGGAGCAGCAACGTGGCGGGCACCACCGCGAGCCCGAAAGCGAGCGGTGAGAACCAGTCGAGGGTGTTGAGGGCGAACAAGACGCCGACGATCACGCCGAGACGGACCACGAACCCCACGAGCGCGACCGCCTGGACGGCCACGACCGAGATCGTCGACGCCCACGCGAGCGAATACCCGTGGGCGGCGAAGTTCGCCAGGACGATCGCGATGCCGATGCCCGCGGAGACGCCGGCGCCGGGGCCGCCGAAGGCCCACCCTGCGAGGACCGCGACCACGAAGGCAACGGTCGCGGGGCCTAAGGCCCGGCGCACCATGCGGACCTCGGGCCGCTCAGTCATCTCTTCCATAGCGCATGTACACGGCGTAGATCGCGACTCCCACTCCGAGCACCATGCCGATCGGGAGGAACAGTCCCTCGAAGCCGAGCCAACGATCCAGGAGCCAACCCACGCCTCCCCACACGACGATCCCCGACAGCAGGGTGCTGGTGATGCTCCAGGCCTGGTTCGCCCCTCTCCAAGCTTCTCCGTGGTTGCGTCCCGGCATGGGCGCAAGGGAGTATAGGGGCCAGCCTCGACGCCCGTCAAAGCCGTTTCCGCAGGTCAGCGGCCTTCCTCAGGTGCGCTTGTGAAACGATTCACGAAGTGCGCACCACCAGGACGAGACCACGCCGGTCGCGGGGCTCAGAGGTAGAACTCGCCGAAGGCCTCCTGCCACTGCGCCAGCTCGTCGTCGGTCTTGAGCTCGCGGTAGCGCATGAGCCGCGCCTCGTCCTCCGCGGAGGGGAACACGAGCGGGCTCGTCGCGACCGCCTGCAGCGTGGTGGCCTGCTCGGCCGACACCCCGCTCGCCTGCGCCATCTTGAGGATCTGTTCCCTGGCGTCCGGCACCGGGGTCACGTACCCCACGTACGCCGCGATCATCGCGGCGATGTCGGGGCGGTACACGTAGTCCATCAGGGTCATCGCGTCGACCGGGTGAAGCGCGCCCTCGGGGATGCACATGTTGTCCGTCCACAGCAGCGCGCCCTCCCGCGGCACGACGAACTGCAGCCCCTCGGGATCGCCGCTCGTGTTGCGCTGGAAGATGTCGCCCGACCACGCCATCGACACCGCGATATCGCCGTTCGACAGGGCGTTCAGGTAGTTCTGGTTGTAGTACGCCTTCACGATCCCCGCGTCGCGCTGTTGGCGGAGCTTGTCGGCCGCCGTGTTCCAGTCGCGCTCGGTCGAGGTCACCGGATCGATCCCCACCGCCATCATCGCGAGGTTCGGCAGGTCGACCGGATCTCCGAACATCCCGACCCGGCCCGCGAACTCCTTCGAGAACAGGTCGGCGAGGCTGGTGACCCGGCGGCCCGTGAGCTTCGGGTTGTAGGCGATCCCCGTGATGCCCGACTGCCATGCCATCGTGTAGCGGTTGTCCGGGTCGTAGGGCGGGTTCTTCACGAGCGACGATGCGTTCTGATCGAAGTTCGGGCGGCGGTCGCTCGGCAGATACAGCAGCTCGTTGCGCTCGATGAGCTTGGTCATGGTGATCCCGTTCGTGATCACCATGATGTCCCAGCCGGTCGGCTGGCCGGCCGCGAGGAAGGGCTGGATCCGCCGGAAGAAGACCTCGGCGTCGGGGATCACCTCCCGGTAGTTCACGAGGATGCCGGTCTCATCGGTGAACCGGTTCAGCGACGGGATCTCCGGGTCGCCCCGCGCGTCCTGCGCCTTGTCGATGTGCAGCGGCCAGTTCGCGAAGTCGACGATCCCCGCGGGGCTGCCGTCGAAGGGGCCTGCGGGCGCCGAGGAGCAGGCGTCCAGCACCGGCGAGAGCGCGACGGCGCCGGCGAGCCCGCCCACGGCACGCAGGAACCCGCGCCGAGACAGCCGCGCATGCGCCGCTTCGAACCCGAGCGGGCCGCCGACCGCCTCCGCCCTCATCGGACGCCGGTCCGAGGCACCCGAGGGACCTGCGGTCAACGGGCCGCGGCCGCGCGGTCGCGCCTGCCGCCCACCAGGAGGTTCGCGAGCGCGACGAGCGCCCCGAAGGTGAAGATGAGCGTCGCCATCGCGAACGCCTGCGGCGGGATGCCGACCCTCGACGCTCCGTAGACCCACGTGGGGAACATCTGGAAGCCGCCCTGTACGAACCAGCTGATCACGAAGTCGTCGATCGAGAGCGCGAACGCCAGCATGTAGCCGGCCACGATGCCCGGCAGGATCAACGGCAGCGTGACCCTGATGAACGCCGTCACCGGGTTCGCGAACAGGTCCATCGCCGCGTCCTCCAAGGACCGGTCCAAGCCTTGGACGCGCGCCCGTACGGTGATCGCGACGAACGGAACGTCGAACATCACGTGCGACAGGAAGACCGTGGCGGGACCGCGCGGCAGGCTGAGGGAGACGAAGAAGCCCGCGAGCGCGGCGCCGAGGACGATCTCGGGCGAGGAGATGTTCAGGAACAGCAGGAAGTCCGTCGCGCCCTTGCCCCGGTACTTGTAGCGACCGAGCGAGAGCCCCAGGAACGTGCCCAGGATGGTCGCCACGGCCGCGGCCAGGACCGCGTTGATGATGCTGTGCCGCAACGCCGTCGTGAGGTCGGGGATGTCGAACAGCTGCTTGTACCAGTCCGTCGTGAACCCGAGCCATTGCGACTTGACCCGGGGGGACGTCCCGAAGCCCACGTTGGTGTCGTTGAAGCTGTACAGCATGATCACGAAGATCGGGAACGACAGGTACACGATGACGAGCGCCGTGTAGACGGGCAGGATCAGCCGCGTCCAGCGCTTCTTCGGCGGGTTCGGCGTCTGACCCGCGCGATAGTCGGCGGCAGCTTGCTCGATCTCGACGGCGCTCACGTCGTGATCTCCTCGGTCCCCAGCAGCCGCGCGTACGAGATCGCCCCGATCAGCATCAGGATCATCACGATGAAGGCCAGCGCCGATGCCTGCGGGTAGTTGCGGAACGTCAGGAACTGGCTCTCGATGATGTTCCCGATCATCTTCGAGCCCGGACCGCCGAGCACCTCGGCGTTCACGTAGTCGCCGACCGCGGGGATGAACGTCAGGAGCACGGCGGCGAACACCCCCGGGAGCGAGAGCGGGAACACGACCTTCCAGAACGCTCTGGCGCGGCTCGCGTACAGGTCGCTCGCCGCCTCGACCAGCCGCTTGTCGATCCGGTCCAGCGAGACGAACAGGGGGAGGATCGTGAACGGCAAGAGGTTGTATGCGATCCCGGCGACCACCGCCGTCGTGGTCGCG
Organism: uncultured Actinomycetes bacterium; assembly: GCA_963710985.1. GTDB lineage: Bacteria > Actinomycetota > UBA4738 > UBA4738 > HRBIN12 > AC-51. The sequence goes on from CAVQCI010000001.1 coordinate 814,062, forward strand.
AGGATGTGGAAGTCAGCGGGCAAGACGCCCCAGCGCTTCAGCGGGCTGAGGACGATCCCGTCGTCGGCCAGGATGAAGCTCCACGCCAGCGTCCGGATCACGAACGTGACGAGGAACGGCAGGAGGACCAGGAAGAGGAACGTGCTCTTGCGGCGGCCCCCGTGGAACGCGATCCAGTACGCGATCGGGTAGGCGACCAAGAGACCCGATCGACCGTCACGAGGAAGGCGTTGCGGAACGTGTTGATGTACTGCGGCGTGTAGTTCGTGAGCGCGTCCGTGTAGTTCTGGAAGTGCCAGGTGAAGGTGAACCCCTCGATGCTGTTCCCCGACTCCAGGGACAGCACGAGCATGGCGAACATGGGCACGACGAAGAAGGCGATCTGCCACAGGTTCGCCGGCGCCTGCAAGAGGAAGGGGGCGGCTGCCTGCCCCCTCCGCTTCCCCTTGCGCTTGGGCGGGGTCAGCTCTGATAGATCGGACACGAACAGATCGTTCCACTGCTGCTCCTCATCGGGCGTCAGGACGCGGTAGCGGTGCACCTGGGCCGCGATCTCCGGAGTCGGGTACACGAGCGGGCTCCCCAGGACCTTGTCCAGGATCTCCTTGTCCGAGCCCGTCGCCTTCGCGGCGTCCTGCTTGATGATGTCCTTGCCGGCGGGTACGGGGCTCACGTAGTTGTTCTACTCGGTGAGCTGCGCGGCGATGTCGGGCTTGTAGTACCAGTCCATGAGCATCTCGGCGCCGACCGGGTTCGCGGCGCCCTGCGGGATGCACATGTTGTCGGTCCAGATCACGGCCCCGCCCGAGGGGATCACGAACCCGAGGTTCGGGAGGTCGTAGTAGAGGTTGTCGATGATGATGTCGCCGGACCACCCGATCCCGAGCCAGATGTCCTCGTTCTCGAGCGCGGTGAGGTAGTCCTGCGTGTAGTACTTGCGGACGACCCCGGAGTCCTTCTGCTGCTGCAGCCAATCCGCGGCCTTCTGCCAGTCGGCGGGGGTGGACGTCTCGGGCGCGATGCCCAGATGCATCAGCACGAGCGCCGGCTGGTCGGCGTTGTCGGCGAACATGCCGATCTTGCCCGAGTACTTCGTGTTAAGTAGATCGTCCAGGCTCGTCGGCGCTGGGTCGACGTACTTGCTGTTGTAGACGATCCCGGTGAACCCCGACTGCCACGCCAGGGTGTGCTTGTTCCCGGGTCGTAGGACGGGTCCTTCACCGTCGGGTCTGCGTTCGCGTCGAAGTTCGGGTGCAGGTCCGGATCGAGGGGGATCAGGTACCCGAGGGTCGATCATCTCGGACAGCACCTGCCCGTTCGTGATCACGATGATGTCGCTGCCCGTCGGGTTCCCGGCCTCCAGGTCCGGACGGATCGACGCGTAGAACTCGTCGTTGGCGTTGATGTCGGCGCGGTAGGTGACCTTGATCCCCGAGGACTTCGTGAACGCGTCGAGCGTCGGATACGTGCGCTGGCCGCCCACCTTCTTGATGTCGATGTACTGCGGCCAGTTGGTGAAGTTCACGGTGGTGCCGCTCACGTCGGCGCTCTTCTGCTGGGCCCACCACGCCGCGGATCCCGGGGCGTCGGCTCCGGTGCCCGTGTCGGTCGCCGTCTGGCCGCTCACGCCGCACGCGGCGAGGACCGACGCGAGGCTGAGACCGGCGGCCCCGGCTCCCGCGTAGCGGAACATGTCGCGACGGCTGAACCGGCGCATCGTCGCGCCGCGCACGAACGACGGGTCTGGCAGGCGCTGCTGATCGGTCATGCCTCTTCCTCCTCCGCGCTGAGCCCGACGGTGGGCTCGACGACGAACGTGTGCTCCGGCTTCCAGAGCAGCCGCACCTTCTCCCCCGGCTGCGGCGGCGACGTCGCCCCGAGGTTCTGTACGTAGACCGTGAGCTCCTTCCCGCCGGGGCCCTCGACCTTGTACTGGTGGCTGACGCCGATGTACGTGGACATCCGCAGCAACCCCGACACCTGGTTCATGCCCGCCGGCACCTCGCCCTGCGCCGAGTCGATCGTGATCTTCTCCGGACGCACCCCCACCTTCACGTCCTGGCCGATACCCGCGGGCACGCGCGACGTGGGGACGGCGACGTCGGAGCCGGTGGCGAGGTGGACGGTGGCGACGTCCCCGCTGATCCCGCCCATCGCGCCGTCCAGCAGGTTCGAGGCGCCGAGGAACCCGGCGACGAACTCCGTGGAGGGGCTCTCGTAGACGAGCTCGGGCGCGCCGATCTGCTCGATCCTGCCGTGGCGCATCACCGCGAGGCGGTTCGACATCGTCATCGCCTCTTCCTGGTCGTGCGTCACGTAGATGAAGGTGATCCCCACCTCCTCCTGGATCGCTTCAGCTCGAGCTGCATCTGCTTGCGCAGCTTCAGGTCCAAGGCGCCGAGCGGCTCGTCGAGCAGCAGGACCTTCGGCCGGTTGACCAAGGCGCGGGCCAGGGCGACGCGCTGCTGCTGGCCCCCCGACATCTGGCCGGGCTTGCGCTCCTGGAACCCGTCCATCTCGACCAGGCGCAGAGACTCGTTCACCCGTGAGGTGACCTCGTCTCCGCTCACCTTCTTGCGCCGCAGCCCGAACGCCACGTTCTCGAAGACGTTCAGATGTGGGAACAGCGCGTAGGACTGGAACACCGTGTTGACGTCGCGCTTGTAGGGGGGCAGGTCGGTGACGTCGCGCCCTCCCAGGTACACGGTGCCGTAGCTGGGCTCCTCGAAGCCGCCGATCATGCGCAAGGTGGTCGTCTTGCCGCAGCCCGACGGCCCGAGCATCGAGAAGAACTCACCTTCCTCGATGTCGAGCGAGAGGTCGTCCACCGCGGCGACGTCTCCGAAGAGCTTGGAGACACGCTCGAGGCGCACGTCGATCTCAGCCACGTCCACCCCCTCTGAGGTCCGTCGATGCGAGCGGGCAATCATCCCACAGGGCGGCGGCGATTATCACCCGTTTCGGCTGGATGGAGACCGCCGCCCTCGGACACGTTGGTCCACCTACTTGTACGGAACGGACAAGCGGCGGGTTCGCTCAGCGTTCGGCGGCGTGCTCGTCGGTCTTGACCCCGGGGTCGCCGTTGCGCTGGCGCTTGTTCGAGATCGTCGGCAAGGCGGTCACGAGGAACAGCGCCACGGCGGCGACCAGGATCACCCCCACGGCGAACCGGCCGTTGATCAAGCCGATCGCGAGCCCCGCCCCCGACAGGAGCGCGCTCCATAGGTACAGGAGCAGGACCGCCTTGCGGTGACCGTGCCCGGCGTCCATCAGGCGGTGGTGCAGGTGCTCCTTGTCGGGGTGGCCGACCGACTGGCCGCGCCAGGTCCGGCGCACGACGGCCATCGCGACGTCGAGGAAAGGGATCGCCAGCACCAGGAGCGGAACGGCCACCGTGCCCAGGACCGCCGCGAGGTCGCCGCCGCTCGGCTGGTACGGGTTGCGCCCCACGCCGGAGATCGTCGCCATCGCGAGGAGCATCCCCAGGAGCATCGAGCCGGTGTCCCCCATGAAGATCTTCGCCGGGTGGAAGTTCCACGGGAGGAACCCGATGCATAGGCCGGCGGTGATCGCCGAGAGCAAGGCGGCCTGCGAGGCGTCGCCGAACAGGCTCGGGCTGCGCACCATGTAGAAGAAGAACCCGCCGGCCGCGATCGCGACCATCCCGGCCGCGAGACCGTCGAGCCCGTCGATCAGGTTCACGGCGTTCGCCACGACCACGACCCAGGCGATCGTGAGGATCGCCCCCTGGTCGTTCGCCAGGACGAGCACCTGCCCGATCTGACCGCCGCCCGGGAACCAGATGTAGACGAGGATCCCCCCGAGCAGCACGAGCACGCCGCCGATGAAGATCTGGGCGATGAGCTTCGTGAGAGCGCGAACCCCGCGGGTGTCGTCCACGATCCCGAGCGCGACCATCAGCGAGCAGGTGACGAGGGCGGCGAGCGGCTCGGGGCTCGCGGCGTTCACCTCGCGGAAGAAGGGCAGGAACCGGGAGAGCCCCAGGGCGACGAGGAACCCGATGTACATCGCGACGCCGCCCATCGTCGGGGTCGGCGTCCGATGCACCCGACGGTCGGCCGGCTCGACGATCCAGCCGAGCCGGATCACGGCGGCTCGCACCGCGGGCGTCAACGCGAACGTCGTGGCGGCGGCGGCCACGAAGACGAGGAGATACGCGGTCACGACGGCTCAGAGTTTCGACGCCGAGAGGCGTCTCGGCAACCGCGCCTTCGCTGCTCCTAGGGATACAGGGGGAACCGGCCGGTCAGCTCGTGTACGCGCCCGGCGGCCTTCTCCTTGGCCGCTTCGTCCTTCGCACCCCGGAACGCGTCGCCCATGATCGAGGCGATCTCGCGCATCTCGGCCTCGTCCATCCCGAGCGTCGCCGGGCCGGGGGTCCCGACCCGGATCCCCGAGGGCGCCGACGGGGGGTTCGCGTCGTACGGGATCTGGTTCTTGTTGAGCGTGATCCCGACCTCGTCGGCCACCGCCTCGGCGGTCTTGCCGTCGATCCCGAGCGGACGCACGTCGGCCAGGACCAGGTGCGAGTCGGTGCCTCCCGAAACGATCCGCAGCCCTTCGTCGGCCAGACCGGCCCCCAGCGCCCGCGCGTCGCGGACGATCCGCGCGGCGTAGTCCTTGAACGCCGGACTCATCGCTTCCTTCAGCGCCACCGCCTTGCCGGCGATGTTGTTCTCGATCGGGCCGCCCTGCATCATCGGGAACACGGCCTTGTCGATCGCCTTCGCGTGCTCGGCCTTGCAGACGATCATCGCCCCACGCGGGCCGCGGAGCGCCTTGTGCGTGGTGAACGTGACGACGTCGGCGTACGGGACCGGGTTCGGGAAGGCGCCGCCGGCGACCAGCCCGATGAAGTGCGACGCGTCGACCCACAGCAGGGCACCGACCTCGTCGGCGATCTCGCGGAACGCGGCGAAGTCGATCGTGCGCGGGTAGGCCGTGTACCCGGTGAGCAGGAGCTTCGGCCGGTGCTCCTTCGCGAGGTCGCGGATCCGATCCATGTCCAGGCGCTCGGTCTCCCGGTCGACCTCGTAGCCGACGAACCGGAACCACATCCCGGAGACGTTGACCGGCGACCCGTGCGTGAGGTGGCCGCCGTGCGCGAGCACCATCCCGAGCACCTGGTCGGACGCGTCGTTCGGGGTGAGGAACGCGCCGAACACGGCCAGGTTCGCGATCGCGCCCGCGTGGGGCTGGACGTTCGCGTGCTCGGCGCCGAACAGCTCTTTCGCGCGGTCGATCGCGAGCTGCTCGACCACGTCGACGAACTCGCACCCGCCGTAGTAGCGGCGGCCCGGGTAACCCTCGGCGTACTTGTTGTTGAGGGTCGAGCCGACGGCCGCCAGCACCGCGGGGCTCGCGTAGTTCTCCGAGGCGATCAGGCGCAGGGTCGAGCGCTCACGCTGGAGCTCACCGGCGACGGCGGCGGCGACCTCCGGGTCGGTTGCCTTCAGCGCTTCCCAGTCCGCCGCGTACTCCCGCATCTACAGCTCCCCTCGTTCGATCGCCGCGATCTGTTCGATCCGCGGCACGTGGCGTCCGGCGTCGAACGGCGTGGCGAGCCAGAGCCGCACGACCTCCTTCGCGTACTCGGGCGCGATCACGCGTGCGCCCATCGTGAGGACGTTCGCGTCGTTGTGCGCGCGCGACAGGCGCGCCAGGTGCAGGTCGTGGCACAGGGCGGCCCGGATCCCGTGGACCTTGTTCGCCGCGATCTGCTCACCCTGGCCCGAGCCCCCCATCAGGATCGCGCGGTCGGCGTCGCCGCTCACGACGGCGCGCGCCGCCGCGGCGCAGAAGGGCGGGTAGTCCGTCGGCTCCGCCGAGTAGGTGCCGTGATCCTCCACCTCGTGGCCTTCCTCGACGAGGAACGCCTTCAGCTCCTCCTTCAGCGGGAAGCCCGCGTGGTCACAGCCGAGCGCGATCTTCATCCCTGCTCCTCGCCGCGGACCGTCGCCGGCACCGGGCCCACCAGCCCGTCGGCCAGGCGCGAGGTCCACTCCTGGAGCTCCCACGCGATCGCTCGGTAGCTCTCGAGCGGCAGCCCGAGCGGGTCGACGACGTCCTCGTCCCAGGGGTTGCCCGCGAACCCCCCGCGCCGAAGACCGTGGGCTGCCGCCACCCGTTCGGCGAGGTCGCTGGTTCCCGGCGCCGCCTCCAACAGGCGCACCAGCTCCTTCAGCGTGAACGTCCGCTCGGCGACGTCGGGGCCGAGCGCGCTCACGGTCTCCCGATGCTCCCCCGCCATCCCGACCACGAGGTCGGCGCCGGCGACGTGGTCGGCGGTCAGGCGCCGGGCGACGTGGGCGCCGATGTCGACGCCGAGCTCGCGCGCGGCCAGCTGCGACTCGGGCATCGCGGCCGAGCCCTCCCATCCGGCGGTCCCGGCGGAGGACACGGCGGGCGCCGCCGCGCCGGCACGCTCGAGGAGGGCGTGCCGCAGGAGCCCCTCGCCGATCGGCGAGCGGCAGACGTTCCCGGTGCACACGACGAGGATCGAGGCCATGTCAGGAAGGCCGGGAGTCTAACAACGGGCCCTCCCCGGAAAGGTAACGGCGCAGGTCGTCTGCGGATCACCTCGCCCTCGCGGAGCACCCGCGGCTCGGGACCCGTGAGGTCGACGACGGTCGAAGAGCGGCCCTCGAGCGGCCGCTCCTGGCACAGGTAGACGGCCACCGTGTCGCCGAACGCGGCGACCAGCTCGTCGCCGGTCCGCGCAGGAGGCTCACCCGAACGGTTCGCGCTCGTGACGGCGAGCGGCCCGGCCGCCGCCAGGAGCGTCGCGGCGAGCGGGTGGGCCGGGACCCGAACCCCGACGGTGGCCGCCTCGCCGCCGAGGTCCCATGCGAGCGTCTCGGCCGTACGCGGCAGGACGATCGTGAGCGGCCCCGGCCACGCCGCGGACGCGAGTCGCTCCGCGCGTTCGTCGAGGACGGCGACCCGGCGCGCGTCCTCGAGCGAAGCGACCAGCACCGGCAGCGTCAGGCCGCGGGGCCGCTCCTTCGCGTCGAACAGGCGGGCGGTCGCCGCGGCGTCGTCGGGGCGGGTCCCGATCCCGTACACGGTGTCGGTGGGCAGGACGATCAGCGCGCCGCGCCGCGCGGCGGCCACGGCCTCCTCGACCACCGACCCGGTCACGGCCGCCGCGCGGTGACCACGCGGTCCCTCCCTGCGAGGTCCGCACGGACCGCGACGTCCACCCAGCCCGCGGCGGTGACGAGCGCGCTGATCGCGGCCGCGGTCGACTCCTCGATCTCGACGGCGATCGCGCCGCCGGAACGGACCCACGCCCGGGCCTGCTCGAACAGCTGCTCGTACAGCGGCGGACCGCCGAACACCGCGAGCGGCGGGTCCGCTCGCACCTCGGCCGGCAGCGCTGCCGCGTGCTCCCGCGGCACGTACGGGGGGTTGCACGTCACCAGGTCGATCGCGCCGGCGAGCGCTCGCGGGAGCCCCTCGAGGAGGTCGCCCTCGTGGACCGTGACGGCGAGGCCGAGCGTCTCCGCGTTCTCGCGCGCGAGCGCGACGGCCTCCGGCGCGAGGTCGGCCGCGTGCACGGTCGCGTCGGGACGCTCGTCGGCGATCGCGAGGGCGATCGCGCCGGTCCCCGTGCACACGTCGGCCACCACCGGGCACCGCACGCCTTCGAGCAGCGCGAGCGCGGCGTCGACCAGGACCTCGGTCTCGGGCCGCGGCACGAACACCCCGGGACGGACGCGGAGCACGAGCCGACGGAACCCCTGCTCACCGGTCAGGTGCTGCAGCGGCGTGCCGCCGCACCGTCGGCAGAGCGCGCGCCCGTAGGCACGGGCCTCGCCGGGCGTGAGCGGCTCGAGGCGCGTGGCCACCGCGGTGCGATCGACGCCCAGGACCGAGCTCATCAGCAGCTCGGCGTTGGCGCGCGGGCTCTGCACGCCGTGGCGTTCGAGATACGCGGCGCCCCGTCCGACGACCTCGCTCGGACGCACCCGCCTCACACCTCCGCGGCCGAGAGCTGGGCCGTCCGCTCGGCCGCTTGCAGGGCGTCGAGGATCCGGTCGAGCTCCTCGCCGCCGCCCAGCAGCTCCTGCAGCTGGTGGGACTGGTACTCCCGCGACAGGCGATGGTCGGTGACGCGCCCCTCGGGGAAGTTGTACGTGCGGATCTTCTCGGCGCGCTCGCCCGTGCCGAGCTGCGCACGGCGCTCGGCGGCCTCCTTGGCCTGCGCCTCCTCGAGCGCGATCTGGTGCAGCCGCGCACGGAGGTACCGCAGCGCCTTCTCCTTGTTCTGCAGCTGCGAGCGTTCCTCCTGGACCTCGACCTTGATCCCGCTCGGCTTGTGGACGATCCGCACCGCCGAGTCGGTGGTGTTCACCGACTGGCCGCCCGGACCGCTCGAGCGGTAGACGTCGATCTGCAGGTCCTCCGGCCGCAGGTCGATCTCGACCTCCTCGGCCTCGGGCATCACCGCAACGGTCGCCGTCGACGTGTGGATCCGGCCTTGACTCTCGGTCGCGGGCACGCGCTGGACCCGGTGCACCCCGGCCTCGTGCTTCAGGCGCCCGTACGCGTCCTTGCCGCGCACCTCGAGGGAGAGCTCCTTGAACCCGCCGAGCTCGCTGGGGGACGACGCGAGCACCTCGGTCTTCCATCGGTGGCGCTCCGCGAGACGCCGGTACATCTCCACGAGATCCCCGGCCCACAGAGCCGCCTCCTCCCCCCCGGCGCCCGCCCGGACCTCCACGATGACGTCCTTGCCCTCGTTGGGATCCTTGGGGACCAAGAGCTGCTCGAGATCGGCACGCAGGGCCGCGACACGCTCGTCCTGGCGCTCGGCCTCTTCGCGGAAGTACTCGGCCAGCTCCGGCTCGGTCTCGTCCTTGGCGAGCGCGCGTGCTTCCGCGGCCGCCGCGACGGCCTTCCGGTAGGCGCGATACGGCCGGACGACCTCCTCGAGCTCGGCGAACGCCTTGCCCAGGGTCCGCAGACGTGCGGGGTCGCTCGTGACGTCCGGAGACGCCATCTCAGACGCGACCTCCTCGAAGCGCGCCTCGATCGCGTCGAGCTTGCCTTCGATCCCCTCGGCCATGGCGGCTATCGTCCCAGAACGCGCTGCGGCCCCCGCCCGGCAGGGCGGGGGCCGCGAACGTCGCTCACGCGCCGCTCAGTCGTTGCCGCGCTGATCCTCGTCGAAGTCCACGTCGATCGTGGCCAGGTCGGGGATCTCCACGCTCCCCGCGTCCTTCGATGCCCACAGATCCTCGTACCGAGGGTCGACGAGGTCGTCGTCGAAGCCCCGCGGCGTCTCCTTCTTCACCTCGGGCTCGATCTCGGGCTTCGCCTCCGGCGCCTGCTGCGGCGCGGTCCCGGCGCTCGCGACCGGCACGGTCGCGGACGAGGACGCCTTCTCGGCCTGGTCGCGCTCGCTCATCGAGATGTCGAGGTCGTGCGCGACGGCGAGGAGCTTCGTCTGCATGTCGTGCATCTGGGTCACGAGGGCCTCGCGGCGCGTCGCGAGCGAGCCGAGGATCCGGTCGGCCTCCTCCTTGGCCTTGGCGAGCTCCTCGGTGCCCCGTTGGCGCGCCTCTTCGGCGCGGGCCTGCGCGTCGACCCGGATCCTGTCGGCCTCGGTCCGCGCCTCGGTGAGCAGCCGATGCGCCTCCGCCTTGGCCTCGTCGACGATCTTCGTCGCCTCCCGGTCGGCCGTCTCGATCATCGCCGCGAACCGGGCGGACAGGCGCTCGTACGCGTCGTCTGCGGGCATCGGCGCCGCCGGGAGCGCGGCCGCCTGCGGCGGTGCCGGCGGCTGCGCCGCCCGCGCCGTGTCCTCCTCGGCGACCTTGGAGGCGAGCTGCTCACCCGGCGAAAGGGCTGCCTTGCTGTCGGTCCGGAGCTTCGTCTCCCGCAGGTCCTTCTCGAGCGTCTCGACCTGGACGGCCACCTGGCCCAAGTAGTCGCGAACCTGTTCGGGGTCGTAGCCGCGGCGCACCGTGGCGAATTCGCGCCGTCGGATCTGCTCCGCGCTCGGCAGGAGAGGTAGGTCGAGATCGCTCGTCATGGGGAAACCTCCCGTATCGGTGGCCGGCTCGATCGGATGTGTCATCTTCCGTAACCCGAGCGGCGGATGCAACTCGCCGAAGGTCTACGGTTGTTCATGTAGTCCCCGCGCCTCGGCTTCCCGTCGGAGCACCTCCTCGAACGACGCCGTGGCCACCTCGATCTGGGTGTCGTCGCACGCTCGGGTGGTGATCTTCTGCAGCCAGATGCCGGGCGCCATGAGCGCTCGCATCAGCAACGAGTCCGGGAACCGCGCCCCCAACCGCAACGCCTCGTAGGCGAGCCCCGCGATCACGGGGATCGCGATAAGCCGCGACAGCAGCCGCCACACGATCCCCGGCGTCCCGAACAGCGTGAACACGAAGATCGTGATGATCATGACGATGATCAGGAAGTTCGTGCCGCACCGCACGTGTTCCTTCGGGTAGGTCCGGATCCGATCGGGGGTGAGCTCATCGCCGTGCTCGAAGGCGGCGATCGTCTTGTGCTCGGCGCCGTGGTACTCGAACACGCGCCGGATGTCCTTCGCGCGCCCGATCAGCCACAGATACCCGACGAAGAGCAGGACGCGCACCACGCCTTCGAGGATGTTCACGACGACGCCGTTGAAGGGCAGGCGGCTCTCGAGCCACACGAAGCCGGCGGTGGGTCCCAGGATGAACAGCCCGACGAAGACCACCATCGCGATGGCGAGCGAGAACCCGAGCTGGCGGGGCGTGAGCTGATCCTCCTCGTCGACCGTGTGGTTGGCGGCGACCAGGAGCGCGCGCGTGCCGATCGCGAGCGACTGTCCGAGCACGATGATCCCGCGCAGGAACGGCCTGCGCAGGACCGGGTGGCGTTCTGCGACGGACTCGATCGGATGGGACTCGAGGTAGATCTCGCCGTCGGTCTGCCGGACGGCGACGGCCCAGTGGTCGGCGCCCCGCATCATCACCCCCTCGACGACGGCCTGGCCGCCGTAGAGGTGGTTCGTCTGGGTTGGCCGGGCCGCCTCCCCCACGCCGCTCAGCTCTCGGCGCGCCCGCGCGCCTTCGCCGTGTTCGCGTAGCGTCGCTGGAACCGTTCGACACGGCCGCCCGCGTCCACGAGCTTCTGCTTGCCCGTGTAGAAGGGGTGGCAGTTCGAGCAGAGCTCGGCGCGGATCTCGCTCACGGTCGAGCGGGTCTGGAACGTGTTGCCGCACGAGCAGTGCACGTTGGTGATCTGATATTCGGGGTGGATACCTTGCTTCATCCGTCGCTCCTTGGGATGCCGCCGTTCAGGGTACCGGCTGCTGCACCCATTCCAACGAGGCGGTATTCCGCCGTGTGCCACGCGAACGCCGACCAGCCGGCGGTCAGCCGCCCGTCGGCGCCTTCGCGATGTCCTTGAGGAACTGCTCGTTCGACTTCGTGGCGCGGAGCTTGTCGATCAGCAGCTCCAGCGCCGCACCCGCCTCGAGGGCGTGCAGCACGCGGCGAAGGCGGATCACCAACGCCAGCTCCTCGGGCGGGAGCAGCAGCTCCTCCTTGCGGGTGCCCGAGGCGTCGACGTTGATCGCGGGGAACAGCCGCTTCTCGGAGAGCTGGCGATCCAGTCGGAGCTCCATGTTTCCTGTGGCCTTGAACTCCTCGAAGATGCCGTCGTCCATCCGGGAGCCGGTCTCGACCAGCGCCGAGGCGATGATGGTGAGGGAGCCGCCCTCCTCGATGTTGCGCGCGGCCCCGAAGAACCGCCGCGGCGGATAGAGCGCAGCGGAGTCGATGCCGCCGGTGAGGATCTTGCCCGAGGCGGGCATCGCGAGGTTGTAGGCGCGGGTGAGGCGCGTGAGCGAGTCGAGGATGATCGCCACGTCCTGACCCATCTCCGCCATCCGCTTCGCGCGCTCCAGCACGAGCTCGGTCACCTGGATGTGCTGGTCGGTCGGCTTGTCGAAGGTCGAGTACACGACCTCCCCCGCCTGCACCGTTCGCTGCCAGTCCGTCACTTCCTCCGGCCGCTCATCCACGAGGAGCACGATCACGTGCGTCTCGGGGTTCGAATGGATGATGCCGTTGGCGATCTGCTTGAGGATCGTGGTCTTGCCGGACTTGGGCGGCGCCACGATCATCCCGCGCTGCCCCTTCCCGATCGGCGCGACCATGTCGACGATCCGCTCGGCGATCGCGAGCGGCCCGTTCTCCAGTCGGAAGCGCTCGTTCGGGAACAGCGGCGTGAGCTTGTCGAACTGCGGACGCGCCGCGGCGCGCTCGGGATCCATCCCGTTGACCTGCTCGACGACCAGCAGCGCAGGGTACTTCTCGTTGTTCTTGGGCTCGCGGACCTTCCCGGTCACGGTGTCGCCCTTGCGGAGCTGGTGCTTGCGGACCTGCGAGAGCGACACGTAGATGTCGCCCTGGCCGGGCAGGTAGCCGGCCGTGCGCAGGAACCCGTACCCCTCGGGCAGCACGTCGAGGATCCCGGTCTGGCTGGGCGCGTGCTGGATCTCCTCCAGACGCTCCTGCTCCTCGCGGACCCGCCGCTCCTCGCGCTGGCGACGGCGCTCCTCGCGGGAGGGTCGCCGACGCCGGTCGCGGTCGTCGAACGCGCCGCCCCGGTCGCCCTCCGCGCGCTCTCCGCGCTGCTCGCCGCCCTGCTCACGGTCGCCGCCACCGTCGCCGCGCCGCTCTCCGTCGCCGCCGGCGCGCTCCCGGTCGCGCTCGGCGCGCTGCGTCTCGCCCGCGCCCGCGCGGTCGCCGTCGTCCTCGGGTGCCTCAGCCCGGACGGGCGCATCCACGGCGCCGTTCGTCTCGGTCGAAGCGTCCATCGTGACCGCCTCCCCGTTCGTCTCCTTCGCGCCCCCGTTGCGGCGTGCGCGGGTCGGCTTCTCGCCCGCGCCGTTGTCGGGGGCGTTCCCGCCCTTCGCGACGATCGCGTCGATCAGGCCCGCCTTGCGCAGCTTCTGAACGCCTTCCACGCCCATCGCCTGCGCGATCTGCTGCAGCTCGGGCAACAGCTTCGATTCGAGGACCGATCGGTCCGTCGTGGTGTCCATCCTCAGGAAGCCTCTCTCCCCAGTTCTGCCTGGAGCTTCTCCCAGTCGGCCGTGAACCGTTCAAGGCCGGAATCCGTCAGTGGGTGCTTCACCAGCTTGGTGAAGACGTCGTAGGGCATCGTCGCGATGTCGGCGCCTGCGAGCGCCGCGTCGACGACGTGCATCGGGTGGCGCAGGGATGCCGCGAGCACGTTCGTCTCGTAGCCCTGCACAGCATAGAGGTCGCAGATCTCTCGGACCAGCGTCATGCCGTCGCTCGCGACGTCGTCCAGCCGCCCGACGAACGGCGACACGATGTAGGCGCCGATCTCGGCGGCGAGGATCGCCTGCGCGGGTGAGAACACCAAGGTCACGTTGATCCGGATCCCCTCGTTCGTCAGGCGTCTGCCTGCCTCGAGGCCGTCGGGCGTCATCGGGACCTTGATCACGGCCTTGGGGCCTTTTTGGGCCAGCTCGACGCCCTGGCGGTACATCTCATCGGCACGCGGGGTCGTCACCTCGAGCGAGATGTCGCCGTCGACCTCGTCGAGGATCACCTTCCACACGTCGTCAGGGTTCTCGTTCTCCTTGGCGACGAGCGTCGGGTTGGTCGTCACGCCCTTCAGCACGCCCCACCGGTTGATCTCGCGGATCTCCTCGATATTCGCGGTGTCCAGGAACAGCCTCACCCGGTCCTCCCTTCACCGTCGCTCTGCGCGGCGGGGTTGCCCGCACGGGCCGTCACCCGATCCATCACCAGGTCGATCACGGCAGCGATCGCGTGGTCGAAGCTGTAGTTGGGGATCACAGGCACCCCGTGCGCGAGCGCTTGGCTCTTCACGTACCGCTGCAGCTTGCGGATCCCGTCGAACCCGTCGGAATACCGGGCGGCCGGGCGGAACGCGACGGCGTCGTCTCTAGCCGCGAAGTGCGACAGGTGCCGGTCCTCGTCGTCGACGCCTACCACGAAGGGTACCGCGAGGATGCGATCACCGTGGCGTTCCATGTCGAGGAACCCCGGGACCACGTGCACCCCCTCGATCACGATGCTCGTGCCCTCCTCGGCCGCGCGGTCGATCAGGGCGTTGATCCCGACCGCGATCGCGGCGGTCTGCTCGCGGAACCCGACGACCAGAGCGTCGGAGGCACGGGTCGGCGGCTCGCGCAAGGCCTGGTCCGCCTGGAACGACGACACGTGCAACGTGGGCATCAGGTTCGGCGAGAGCATCGCCCGCATCACCTGGCGGATCGCGTCGGTCGACACGACCCGGACGATCCCGAGGCGGGCGGCGAGCTGCGTGGCGATCGTCGACTTGCCGACGCCGGTGGCGCCGCCGATCAGCACGATGAGCGGGACGTCGAGGCTCTCGACCCGGCGCCAACGCTCGAAGTTCGCCGCGTAGCGGTCGCCGTTCAGCTCGCGGATCACGTCCTGCGCCAGGTCGGCGAGCTCGTCCGAGGTGAGCGCGGCTTGCCGGCGTTCGTGCAGGCGGATCTCGACCTCCTCGGCGACCTGATAGGCGCGGAAGGGGGACAGCCCCGTGACCATCACCTGCGAGGCCAGGAGCCCCTTGGAGAAGGGCAGCCCCGGCTCGCGATCGGAGATCACGATCTGCGGCATCCGTGTGCGTTCGGTCATCGTGCGTGTCCTCGCGTGCGAGCGAGCTCGATCGTCCGCAGGAGCTCGGTCGCCAGATCGGCCGGCCCCTCCACCACCTCGGCCCGGTTGTCCACCACGACCACCTCCGCTCCCCGGGCCAAGGCGGCCTCCGTGGCCACGTCGACCGCGGCGGCCTTCAGTTCGGTGAGCAAGACGTCGTAGGGCCGGGCCGCATCGAGATCGGCAGCGAGGCCGGCACGGTCTGCCAACCTCGCGCTCCACCCCACCACCGTGCATCCGGCCGTGGCCTCCAGGTGCTGAGCTTGCCTGGCGGCCACCGCCGGCGGCGCCGTGGTGGCGAGGAACGCGGTTCGCCCCGTCACATCGCGCAACGGCGCCGGGAAGAAATCGGTGACGACGTAGGCGTCGCCCAGCGCGTTGCGGAGGTGAGAGGTGAGTGCCGAGAGCTCCTCGGGCCCGGTAGCCGGGTTGCCAGCCATGGTAACAACGGCCAGGTCGGCCCGCAACAACCGATAAGGACCGAGATAGCCGGCGAGATACTCGAGGGGACAGGCTGCGGGAACGACGAGGATCCCGGCGTCCCACGACACGGGGGGCAGCGCGGCGCCCGAGCCCTCCAGCACGATCAGGTCCGGGTCGCGCGCGGCCGCGATGGCCACCGCCTCGGGCACGTTCGAGATGTACGGCGCCCCCGCGAGCCCGCCACCCGCGCGGCGCGCCCCGATCGTGGCGACCCCGGTCGTGAGCGCGTCCTCCAGGTAGTCCGACGCGGCATGCTCGCCCGCGCGGGCGAGCGCGACCAGTGCATCGACGTCGACGGCCCCCGGCTCGACCACCTGCGGCTCGGCGGGACCGCCACGGCCCATCGCGACCACGACGGGGGAAAGACCCGCCGCGGCCGCCCGCCGCGCCACCTCCCCCGCGATCGCGGTCTTGCCGGTCCGCTTGCCGGTGCCGAACACCGCGAGCGTGGGGACGCCCGCGGGCGCCGGCGCGGACGGGGGCGGGTCCAGACGGAAGTCGGCGCCGGCGTAGACCACCCCGCGCACGAGCACCGTGGCGGCGACCGCCATCCGCTCGCGGTAGCCGAGGACCGGTTCGTCCGACAGGTCGAGCACCACCTCGGGGTGCAGGCGGTCGATCGCGGCGGCGAGGGCGGCGAGCCGGTCGGCGCCCGCGGGGGTCACCTCGACGCCGAGGGCGGGCAGCTCGCCGGGTCGCAGCTTCTCGGCGCCGCCGACCAGCAGCGCGCCGACGACGTCGTGCCCGCGCGTGCGGGCCGCATCGATCGCGGCGGCGGTGACCGGCGGGTAGTGCTCGCCGTCCACGAGGACGAGGGTGCGCATCGGTGGTCGCTCCTTGGCTGGGGCGGTCGGACCCTCAGGCGCGGTGCGCGTCCGTCGGCGCCTGCTCCAAGGGCGCCTCGCGGTGCCCCTGCGCCGACTCGAACAGCGAGAACCGGGCCATCAGGTGTCGGTCTTCGAACGGGAACCGGCGGAAGATCCGCACCTCGGCACCGTCGAACTCCAACACGTTGTAGCACGGCTTGCCGTGCCCTCGCACCCGCAGGGACGAGACCGTGCCCGCGTTCACGATGTACAGGTCCTCCAGGCGCCAGACGTAGGGGACGTGCTTGTGGCCCGAGAGCACCACGTCGACCCCGGCGTGCACGAGCACCTCGAGCAGGTCGCCGGCGTCCATCACGGTGCTCCGCTCGCGCCCGGTGCCCGGGATCGGCAGCAGGTGATGGTGCAGCACGAAGACCTTGAGCGCGGCCGGATGGGAGAAGGCTTCGCGGATCCAGTCGTAGTGGAAGCGGCCGACCTTGCCCTCGTTCAGGTCGGGCTCGCTCGAGTCGACCCCCACCACGCGAACGTCGCCGACGTCGTGGACCCACATCCGCGGCCCGATCAGCTCCTCGAAATGCACGTAGCCGACGTTGCGCGAGTCGTGGTTGCCCGGCACCGTGAACAGCGGAGCGTCGATCCGTTCGGCGTACGCGAGCCAGGCCTGGTACTCGGGCCGGAACCCCTCGTTCGTGAGGTCGCCCGAGACGACCACCGCGTCGGGCCCGAGCTCGTTCAGCTCCGTGATCACGCGGTGCATCAGGTTCGGCACGAAGTACGGCGAGCCGACGTGCGGATCCGAGATGTGCGCGACCGTGAGCACGCGTCGAGTCTATGGTCAGACGAGGCTGCCGTCGGCGGCGGCGGCCGTCCGCGTCCCGGCTCGCATCCCCCCGTCGACCAGGATGTTGGCGCCGTTCACGAACGACGCCCGGTCGCTCGCGAGGAACACGACCGCGTCGGCGACGTCGCGCGCGCGCCCGATCCGGCCGATCGGCGGCAGCAGCCACGTGCTCGGGTCGTCCTCCTCGCGGTCTTCTGTCCCCGGCGCCACCATGTGCCGCATCCCCGGCTCGATGTCGCCGGGCGAGACGGCGTTGGAGCGCACGCCGCGGCGCCCGCCCTCGACCGCGAGCATGTTCGACAGCATCAGCAGCGCCGCCTTCGACACCGAGTAGATCGCGATCTCGACCTCCCCAGAGACGCCGGCGTCCGACGAGATGTGGATCATCGCGCCGCGCCGGGCCTCCAGGTGCGGGAAGGCGGCCTGCGCGTACAAGAAGCACCCGCGGACGTTGACGTCCATGATCGCGTCGTAGGTCGCGAGCGGCGTCTCGAGCGTCGTCGCCACGGCGCCGATGCCGGCGTTGTTCACCACGACGTCGAGCCCGCCCAGCAGGCGCACGGCCTCCTGCACGCTGGCCGCCACCTGTGCCGGGTCGGCGGCGTCGGCGCGCACGAACGTCGCGTCACCGATCCCGCCGAGCTCCTCCTGGGCGCTGGCGCCCAGCCCTTCGTCCCGTCCCGTGAACACCACGCGGGCCCCCTCCTCGAGGAACCGCCGCGCGGTCTCCAGACCGAGCCCCGTCGTGCCGCCCGTGATCAACGCCGCCTTGCCCTCGAGCTCACCCATCTCGTCGCTCCTTCGACCCGTCGGCACACCGTCGGCGTGGGACCATAGCGGGAGCGTGTCGCCCCTCGACATCTTCCTCCTGGTCCTGCTGGCGCTGTCGGCGTACGCGGGCTATCGGCGCGGCGCGATCCTGCAGGCGTTCGGTCTGGCTGGCCTCGCGGTCGGGGTCGGTTTGGCCGTGCTGGTGGCACCGCAGGTCTCGCGGGCGGCCCACGACTCCGTGACCGCCGCCGCGATCGCGGTGGGGATCGTGCTCGTCGGGGCGGCGATCGGCAACGTCGTCGGCTGGCTGGCCGGTTCCCGCGTGAAGCGCCGCGTCGATCAGACGCGCGGCGCCCGGATCGACAGGGTCGGCGGGGCGACGCTGTCGGTGGCCGCGCTGCTGCTCGCCACCTGGTTCCTCGCGCTGAACCTGCTGAACGGCCCCTTCCCCGAGCTCTCGCGAGAACTCAAGTCCTCGAAGATCGTCGCCGTCCTCCGATCGACCATGCCGCCTCCGCCGGCGCTGCTCGCAGGGGTCGAGCACGCGGCGCGGTTCCTGGGGGTCCCCGACGCGTTCGCGGGGCTGCCGCCCCCGCCCGCCCAGCCGGTCGCACTGCCGCCGTCCTCCGCCCTCACCGTCGCGGAGCAGCGGGCCTCCGGCAGCACGGTGGAGGTGCTCGCCGACGGGTGTTCGGTCGGGTGGTACAGCGAGGGTTCCGGGTTCGTCGCGGCACAGGGCTACGTCGTGACGAACGCCCACGTGATCGCCGGGTCGAGCCGCCAGACCGTCGGCCTGAACGGGGACCGGCTCGACGCCGTGCCGGTCCTGTTCGACCCGAAGCTCGACGTCGCGGTGCTCCGCGTCCCCGGCCTCGCGGCGCCGGCGCTGCCGCTCGCGACCAAGGAGCAGGTGCGCGGGACCCCCGGGGTCGTCCTCGGCTACCCCGGCGGGAACTGGACCGAGACCCGCGCCGCCGTGCGGACCGCGCTCGACGCGGTGGGCCACGACATCTACAAGCACGGGGAGGTCCACCGGCGCCTGTACGAACTCCAGGCCGTGGTCCACCCGGGGAACTCGGGCGGTCCGTTCGTGCTCACCGACGGCACGGTCGCCGGCGTGGTGTTCGCGAGCAGCACGCTCGATGATCAGGCGGCGTACGCGCTCACGTCGGGACAGGTGGCGCCGGCCGTAGCGCGGGCCACGGGCCGTACCCGGGCCGTCGACACGGGCGCCTGCTCGCCCGGCTGAGGCCCGTCGTCTCGCCGCGGGCCTGCCGCCGCCGGTTCCGGCTCAAACGACCTCGAATCCGCTCGCGCGAACGTCCACGCGGAGCTCGCGCCAGCCGGGCGGCACCGTCGGGAACGGCGCGCCCAGGTCGTAGGCGAGGAGCGACGGCCCGGCACCGGAGACGCACACGGGGATGTGCGCGGCGCGGAGCTCGTCGACCACGTCGGCCACTTCGGGCACGAGCGCGAGTCGGGCGTCCTCGTGCAGCCGGTCGTGCAGGGCGACGCCGAGCAGCGACGGATCGCGCGTGAGGGCCTGGACCATCAGGGCCGCGTGCGCGGCGTTGAACACGGCGTCGGCGCGCGTGACGGTGTCGGGGAGCACCGCTCGCGCCTCGGCGGTCGACAGCCGGACGTCGGGGATCAGCACCACCGGTCGCAGATCGGGGTGGGGGTCGAGGCGGAAGACGTCACCGTCGGGAAGCGCGATCGTGAACCCCCCGTAGGCGGCAGGCGCCGCGTTGTCCGGATGGCCCTCCAGACGCGCCGCGTAGGCGAACACCGAGTACGGGTCGCGGCGTTCGGGTTCGAACCGGTAGCCGTCGATCCCCAGATCGAGCAGGCGCGAAGCGAGCACGACCCCGGCGACCGCCGCCGCGGAGGACGAGCCGAGGCCGCGCTCGAGCGGGATCCGGTTCACGCCGTGCAGCGCGAAGGGCGGGAGCGTCATCTCCATCCCGCTCGCGACCGCGGCGATCGTGCGCGACACGAGGTCAGAGCCGTCGCGCGGGAGCTCGGCGCCCCCCTCCCCCTCCCAGGTCACGCCGGGAGGCGCGTCGGTGTCGAGGACCACCTCGTTGCACAGGTCGAGCGCGAGCCCGAAACAGTCGAAGCCGGGGCCGAGGTTCGCCGAGGTTGCCGGGACGCGGACGGTGACGCGCATGTGGCGCGGAGCCTACCGCGGGCCGAGCTACAGCCCGAGCTCGCCCGCGACGACGGCCGCATCGGGCGGCACGACCACGGGATGCGGCGCGCCCGCGACCGCCCATTCCGGGTCCTTCAGCCCGTGTCCGGTCAGGACGCACACGACCGTCGCGCCGCGCGGGTAGGCGGCCCTCCTCGTGCAGGTGCAGGAGCCCCGCCACGCTCGCCGCGCTCGCGGGCTCGGCGAACAGGCCCTCGCGGGCGATCCGCCGGTAGGCCGCGAGGATCTCGCGATCGGTCACTGCCGAGATGCCGCCCTCGGACTCCTTCGCGGCCGCGACGGCCTTGCCCCACGACGCCGGGTTGCCGATCCGGATCGCGGTCGCGATCGTCTGCGGGTCCTTCACGGGCTCGCCCTTCACGATCGGCGCGGCGCCGGCCGCCTGGAACCCGAACAGCTGCGGCGGCTCGGCGATCACGCCGTCGGCGAGGTACTCGGAGTAGCCGATCCAGTAGCTCGAGATGTTGCCGGCGTTGCCGACCGGCACGCAGTGGATGTCGGGCGCGCGGCCGAGCGCGTCGCAGATCTCGAACGCGGCGGTCTTCTGTCCCTGCAGGCGGAACGGGTTGACGCTGTTCACCAGCGTGACGGGGTAGCGGGCGGCGAGGTCGCGAGCGAGGTCGAGCGAGGCGTCGAAGTTGCCCTCGACCTCGAGCATCCGCGCACCGTGCACGAGCGTCGCGGCCATCTTGCCGATCGCGACCTTGCCCTTGGGAACGAGGACCGCGCAGGTGAGGCCGGCCTTCGCGGCGTACGCGGCGGCGCTCGCGCTGGTGTTGCCGGTCGAGGCGCACACGACGGCCTTCGCGCCTTGCTCGACGGCTTTGCTGATCGCGAGCGTCATCCCCCGGTCCTTGAACGAGCCGGTCGGGTTGGCGCCCTCGTACTTCAGCCACACGTCGCACCCGGTCTCGGCCGAGAGCGGCTCGCTCCGCACGAGCGGCGTTCCTCCCTCGCCCAGCGTGATCACGGGCGTGTCGTCGGTCACCGGCAGGCGATCGCGGTACTCCTCGATCACCCCTCGCCACTGGTGGGCGGGCGTCATTCCTCGCCCTCCACGCGCAGGAGGCTCGCCACGTCGCGGACGCTCGCGAGCCCGCGTAGGTCCCGGACCGTCGCCTGGAAGGCGCCCTCGCGGGCTCGGTGGGTGATGAACACGAGCGTCGCGTCCTCGCCGAACCCCTCCTGCCACACCCGCTCGATCGACACACCGTGCTGCCCGAACCGCTCGGCGATCTCGGCGAGCACGCCGGGGCGGTCCTCGACGCGGAGGTTCAGGTAGTACTGACCCGTGGTGTCGTCCATCGGGCGAAGCTCACGAGGCACCGGGCGGGCCGGCACGCTCGTCTCCGCACCCGCGACGAGATCCGCGCCACGCGCACCACGTCCCCCACCACCGCGGTCGCGGTCGGATCTCCCCCGGCGCCGCGCCCGTAGAGCATCAGCTGCCCGATCTTCGGGCCCTCCACGAACACGGCGTTGAAGGCGTCGCGGACACTCGCGAGCGGATGCGTGACGGGCACCATCGCGGGGTGCACCCGCGCGGAGACCTGGCCGTCCTCGTCGAGGGCGGCGATCGCGAGCAGCTTCACGACGTAGCCGAGGCGACGCGCGTCGGCGATGTCTTGCGCGGTCACCCCCGCGATCCCCTCGCGATAGACGTCGTCCGCGGTCACACGCGTGTCGAACGCGATCGAGGCGAGGATCGCGCATTTGGCGGCGGCGTCGTAGCCCTCGACGTCGGCGGTCGGGTCCGCCTCCGCGTATCCGAGCCGCTGCGCCTCGGCGAGCGCCTCCGAGAACGCCCAGCCGTGCTCGGACATCTGCGTGAGGATGTAGTTCGTCGTGCCGTTCACGATCCCGAGGATCCGGCTGACGCGCTCGCCGACCAGCGACTCCTGCAGCGGGCGGATCAGCGGGATCCCGCCCGCGACCGCCGCCTCGAACGCGACGTCGCGCCCGGCCGCGGCCGCGGCCTTGAAGACCTCCTCCCCGGCGTTCGCGAGCAGCTCCTTGTTCGCGGTGACGACGGGCTTGCCCTGCTCGAGCGCGCGCAGGATCAGCGAGCGCGCGGGCTCGAGCCCTCCCAACAGCTCGCAGACGACGTCGATGTCGGGGTCCTCGACGATCGAGACGCCGTCGAGGGTGAGCGCCTCGGGCGGGAGCGGCACGTCGCGTTCGCGCGCGAGGTCGCGGACGGCCGCCCGCGTGACGACGACGCGCACGCCCGCGCGCCGCGCGACGTCCTCGGCGTGCTCGTGGAGCATCCGCACGACCGCGGCGCCGACCGTGCCGCACCCGAGCAGCCCCACGCGGATCGTGCGTTCGCTCACCCCTCATCCCTTCCGCCGGACGGGTCTTCGCCCGGCTCCGCCGGTCCGATCCAGGCGGCCATCAGTATCTCGTCCACGTCACCGTAGGACTTGCGCGACTGCCTCGACAGCCGCCCCTCGTCGACGAACCCGAACCGCCGGTACAGGGCGATCGCGGGGACGTTGTCGGGGTAGACCGAGAGCAGGAGCTTCTCGACGCCGACCGCGCGCCCCCAGCGGATCGCCTCGAGCAGGAGCGCCGTCCCGATCCCGCGCCGGCGGCGGTCCGCCGCGACCGCCAGCCCGAGCGAGGCGACGTGGCGCGTCACCGGGTTGCGGTCGCGTCCCACCATCACGTAGCCGACCACGCGGCCGCCCTGCACCGCCACGATGTGCGCCTCGTCGTCGTTCCACGAGCGCCGGAAGCGGCGGCGGTACTCGGCGGCGGTCGTGCGCTGGTCGTCGGTGCGCATCGTGCGCTCGTCGGCGATCGCCTGGCGCCAGAAGGGCAGGAACGCGGGGACGTCGCCGGGACGGCCCGGGCGGATCTCGACGCCCTCGGGCGCGGCCGCGACCGGCCCGCCGACCGGCTCCGAGAGGGCTTCGAGGCGGTCCAGATCGGCGGCGTCCTCGCGTCGGAGCCACGGGGTGGCCGCGCCGTCGCGCACGCCGATCACCGCGGGGCGGCCGAACCGGTTGTAGTTCGAGGCGAGCGGGTAGGTGTAGGCGCCCGTGCCCGCCACCGCGAGCAGATCGCCCGTCGCGAGCGTGTCCGGCAGCGCGACGTCCTCGGCCAGGACGTCGCCGGACTCGCAGTGGCGCCCGACGACGGTCATCGGCTGCGCGTGACCCGGCGCGAGACGACCGGCGGCCGCGACCGCGTGCCGGGCGTCGTAGAGCATCGGCCGCAGGTTGTCGCCCATGCCGCCGTCGACGGCGACGAGCGTGCGTCCTCCCACCTGTTTGCGCGCGAGCACCGTGTAGACGGTGATGCCGGCGTTCGCGACGAAGGCGCGGCCGGGCTCGACCTGCAGGGCGGGCTCATCGAGGCCGCGCTCGGCGCAGGCCGCCCGCAGGCGCGGCAGCAGCGCGGCCGCCAGGGCGTCCACCTCGAGCGGCTCCTCGCCGTCGTAGGTGACGCCGAACCCGCCGCCGACGTCCAGGACCGTCGCCGGAGCGCCCATCGCGTCGCGGACCTGCCCGGCGAGGTCGACGAGCACGTCGAGGACCAGCGCGTACGGCTCGACGTCGAGCACCTGCGAACCCGCATGGGCCTGCAACCCGTCGAACCGGAGCCCGTCGGCCGAGACGGAGAACCGCGCGGCGTCGAGGACCTCGCCGAGCGGCATCCCGAACTTCGAGGCCGCGTGGCCGGTGGCGATCTTCTCGTGGGTCTCCACGTCGACCTCGGGGATCACGCGGAGCAGCACGGGCTGGACGCGGCCGGCGGCGCAGGCCGCCGCGTCGAGCCGGCGGAGCTCCTCGAGCGAGTCCACGATCACGAGCCCGATCCCGGCGTCGACGGCGAGCCGGAGCTCCGCGTCGCTCTTCGCGTTGCCGTGGAGCTGCAGGCGTGCGGCGGGAGCGCCGGCCCGCAGGCAGGCGTCGAGCTCGCCGCCGCTCGCGCACAGCAGGTCGAGGCCTTCCTCGAGCGCGATCCGGATCACGGCGTGCGCGGTGAAGGCCTTGATCGCGTAGGCCACCCGTGAGAAGCGCGCGCGGACCTCGCGCATCCGGTCGCGGATCTCCTGCTCGTCGAACACGAGCAGCGGGGTGCCGAAGCGCGCGGCGAGCTCCGGCAAGAGCGCGCCGGCCACCACGAAGCCGTCTCGTGAGGTGCGCAGCGAGGCCGGCCACGGGTCACCGTGCGGGAAGGCGCCCGGCTCCCGGGCCCCCTCAGGCGTCCGCACGCTCCATCCGCTCCGGCGCGGAGACGCCGAGCAGCGCCAGGAGGTTCGCGAGCACCTGCTCGGTTGCCTCGCACAGCTGCAGGCGCGCCTGCGTCAGCGCCTCGTCCTCGGAGACGACCCGGCACTCGGTGTAGAAACGATGGAACCGCGCGGCGACGTCTTGCGCGGCATGCGCCAGGCGGTGCGGTCCGCGCAGCGCAGCCGCCTTCGCGATCACGCCGGGCACCTCGGCGAGCGCCCTGAGCAGGTCGAGCTCGGTCTCGTGCCTCAGCAGCGACAGGTCGACCTCGTGCGATCGGACGCGTGGCGATCCCGTCGGCCAGGGCCCTGCGAAGGATCGACGCGATCCTCGCGTGCCCGTACTGCACGTAGTAGACGGGGTTCTCCATCGACTGGCGTTTCACCTCGTCGATGTCGAAGTTCATCGTGGCGTCGTTGCTGAACATCAGCAGGGTGAACCGCGCGGCGTCGGTGCCGACCTCGTCGATCAGCTCGTCCAGGGTGATGAACGTGCCGGCGCGCTTGCTCATCGGGAGGGGTACGCCCTCGCGAAGGAACGAGACCCACTGGTAGATCACCATCTCCACCTCGTCGGGGTCGAAGCCGAGGGCCTGCGCGGCGCCCTTCACGCGGGCGACGTCGCCGTGGTGGTCGGCGCCCCACACGTAGACGAGGTGGTCGAACCCGCGAGAGAACTTGTCGATCACGTAGGCGCAATCGGCGCCGAAGTACGTGTGCTGCCCGTTCGAGCGGATCACGACGCGATCCTTGTCATCACCGAAGGCCGTCGAGCGGAACCAGACGGCGCCCTCGGCCTCGTAGGCCTGACCGGCGTCCCGCAGCCGCTGCACGGCCTGCGCGATCTCCCCCTTGTCCGCGAGCGAGGCCTCGGAGAAGAACGTGTCGAACCGGACGCCGAAGCGCTCGAGCGTCGCACGGATCCAGGTCAGGACCCGCTCGGCGCCCTCGGCGCGCAGCCGCACGAACCGTTCCTCCGGCGCGAGGTCGGCGAGACCCGGGCCTTCGGCCGCGAGGATGTCCTTCGCGAGGTCCTCGATGTACGCGCCGTGGTAGCCGTCCTCGGGGAACTCCGCGTCGCGCCCGGCGAGCTGCAGATACCGCGCCTGGACCGAGGCGCCGAACCGGTCCATCTGACCGCCTGCGTCGTTGAAGTAGTACTCACGCTCGACGTTCCACCCGGTCGCCTCGAGCAGCCGCGCGAGCGCGTCGCCGATCGCCGCGTTGCGAGCGTGGCCGAGGGTGAGCGGCCCCGTCGGGTTCGCGCTCACGAACTCGACCTGGACGCGCCGGCCGTGTGACGCCGCGTGGCCGTAGCGGGCGCCTTCTTCGAGGATGCGGCGGAGCACGTCGAACAGCCAGTCGTCGGTCACGAACACGTTGATGAACCCCGGTCCCGCGACCTGCACCCCCTCGACGAACGGCACGGGCGCCAGCGCTTCGACGATCGCCTGCGCCACCTCGCGCGGCGCGCGGCCGGCCGGCTTCGCAAGCGCCAGCGCGACGTTCGTGGCGAAGTCGCCGTGCTCCTTCTGGCGGGGCGCGAGCACCTCGGGAACCGGGAGCGCGCCGGCGTCGATCCCGAGCGTCGGCGCCACGGCCGCGAGACCATCGGACAGCCAAACGGTGAGCCGTTCCTCGATCGTGCCCTCGGTCATGGCGAACCCTCCGTCCGCGACCGCACCAGCGCGACCAGATCGCCGGGATCGAAGGGCTTCGTCACGTAATCGGCATCGATCGACGCGGCGCGAGCGCGGTCCTCCTCCATCGCGCGCGCCGTCAGCAGCACGACCGGGATCGTCGAGAGCTCGGCGTCGGCGCGGAGGGCCTCGATCACCTCGTAGCCGTTCATCCCCGGCAGCATCAGGTCGAGCACGATCGCATCGGGCGCCTGCGTGCGCGCGGTGTCGAGCACCTGGTCGCCGCGGCTCGCCGTGGCCGTCTCGAACCCCTCCAGGCGGAAGTTCACGTCGAGCAGACGCAGGATCACGGGGTCGTCGTCGACGAGCAAGACGCGTGGCACGTCTGGAGGATACCGAGGCCGCCGCTGCGGCTCCGGGCGCATCGAGGCCGGTTGCTAGACTCGGCCGGCGAGCCCCCGTAGCTCAGAGGATAGAGCGCCGGCCTCCGGAGCCGGGTGCGCAGGTTCGAGTCCTGCCGGGGGCGCCCACCTCAAGACGGCTCCTCCCGCGCGACCACCGCGTCGGCGATCACCCGCGCCGCCTCCACGTAGGCGACCCGGTCCGTGTTGACCACCAAGTGGTACAGGAGCGGGTCGTCGATGTCCCCGTCGTAGTACTTCCTCACGTAGCGGCTCCGGCCGAGATCCTGCTCGCGCACGTACTCGGCCGCCTCCCGTGGACCGAGGTCCAGGTACTCCTGCACGTACTCGATCCGGCGCGCCACCGATCCCACGAGGCGGACGTGGAACGCGGAGGCGACCTTCGCGGTGATGAGGTTCGCACCCCGGCCGATCACGACCACGTTCCCGATCTCGGCCAGACGCAGGATCGTCTCCGCCGTCTTGCGTACGAGCACCCAGCTCGACGGACGCAGACCGAACAGCTCATCGACGGTGTCGACGATCCCGGAGACATCGATCCTCCGGCATGGACTCGGCCAGACGCTCGGGCAGCTCGTGATCTTCGAGGACCCGGTCCACCAGGTTCCGATCGAAGAACGTCCAGGGAGGCGCACCCTCGGGAGCCAGCGCCTGGAGCCTCGCGACGAGCTCCTCCGCCACGACGTGCGCGCCTGAGCCCGCCTGGCGAGAGATGGTGATGATGGGACGGTGTGCGCCCGCCGGACGCGGCAGCGACGTGCGTGTCCGGGTCAGATGCTTCGCCGACTCGAGGTAGCGCTCCAACGCGCTCGCATCCCTCATGATGCTCACCTCCCGGGAGTGCCTCCCCACGGAGACCCGACGCTCCGCGCCTCGGTTTCGGCTCTCCGACCTGAACATAAGCCTCTTCGCCAACCGCGGCCCGCGGTGGAACGACACGAGGGTCGAGGGCCGACCATCCTGTCCCCGGGCAGCGTCCGATTACGATGCGAGGGATGCCCGACCCACGCACGATGCAAGCGCCCACCGGGTTCCATCCAGAGCGGGCGCTGCGACGGGCCGACCTCTTGCTCGATCCGTTCGCGCAATTCCTGGTGTGGCTCGGCGACGCGGAGGACGCCGGCGTCGCGCTCCCCAACGCGATGGCGCTCGCGACCGCGGACGCCGATGGGCAACCGTCGGTCCGCCACGTGCTGCTGCGCGGCGTGGACGACGGCGGGTTCGTGTTCTTCACGAACCGACGCAGCCGCAAGGGGCGCGAGCTCGCTCAGAACCCGAGGGCGGGGCTCGTCTTCCTCTGGAAGCTCCTCGACCGGCAGGTCTGCGTGACCGGGACGGTCGACCACGTGGACGACGCGGACTCCGACGCCTACTTCGCGTCGCGGCCGCGCGAAGCGAGGATCGGTGCGTGGGCCTCCGAGCAGAGCACGGTGATCGCCGACCGCGCGACGCTGGACGCCCGCGTCGTCGAGATGGAAGCGCGGTTCGCCGGCGACGACGTTCCCCGCCCACCGCACTGGGGCGGCTACCGGGTCGTTCCGCACGAGCTCGAGTTCTGGCAGGGCCACCGGCACCGCCTGCACGACCGGTTCCGGTACACGCCGGACGACGCGGCCGCGTCCGGCTGGCGGATCGACCGGCTCGCCCCTTAGCGGCGCAAAGGCCGCTCGGCGCTCTGCGGGGCCCGACCTGACCCACCCCGGTGGGGCCTTTCGCCCTTAGAAGGTCCGGAATCGCCGGTACACGATGCCGGTATGAAGACACAGCTGCTACCGGACCGGACCGCGCTCCGGCCCTGGATCGTCGTGGACGGGAACGAGGCGGCTGCGCGGGTCGCCCACCGGCTCTCCGAGGTCATCGCGATCTACCCGATCACGCCCTCATCCGCGATGGGCGAGTTCGCCGACGCCTGGAGCGCCGCGGGTCAGACGAACCTGTGGGGAGCGGTCCCCGAGGTCATCGAGATGCAGAGCGAGGGGGGCGCCGCCGGCGCGCTGCACGGCGCCCTGCAGGCGGGCGCGCTCGCGACGACGTTCACCGCGTCGCAGGGCCTCCTGCTGATGCTGCCGAACATGTTCAAGATCGCCGGCGAGCTGACGCCGTTCGTGATGCACGTCGCGGCGCGGACGCTCGCCACGCACGCGCTGTCGATCTTCGGCGACCAGTCCGACGTGATGGCCGCGCGGATGACCGGGTTCGCGATGCTCTGTTCCTCCACCGTCCAGGAGGCGCAGGACCTCGCGCTGATCGCCCACGCCGCCACGTTGCAGACGCGGATCCCGTTCCTGCACTTCTTCGACGGGTTCCGCACGTCGCACGAGGTCGACAAGATCCGCGCCGCTCGACGACGAGGACCTGCGCGCGATGATCGACGACGAGCTGGTGCGGGCGCACCGCGATCGTGCCTTGTCGCCCGAGCGCCCCATGCTCCGCGGCTCGGCGCAGAATCCCGACGTCTTCTTCCAGGCGCGCGAGGCCTGCAACCCCTTCTACCTCGCCGTCCCCGACGCCGTGCAGTCGACGATGGACCGCCTCGGCGTGCTCACCGGCCGGTCCTATCGCCTGTTCGACTACGTGGGCGACCCCCACGCCGAGCGGGTCGTCGTCCTGATGGGCTCGGGCGCCGGCGCCGTCGAGGAGACGGTCGAGACGCTCCGCGGCGAGGGCGAGAAGGTCGGCCTGGTCAAGGTCCGTCTGTTCCGTCCGTTCTCGGGGGCCGCCCTCATCGCGGCGCTGCCCGACAGCGTCCGGAGCATCGCCGTGCTCGACCGCACGAAGGAGCCGGGCGCGACCGGCGAGCCCCTGTACCAAGACGTCGTGACGGCGCTCGCCGAAGAGGTCGGCGCCGGACGGGCGGCCTTCGTCCGAGGGATGCCGCGGGTGATCGGCGGGCGCTACGGCCTGTCCTCGAAGGAGTTCACGCCGGCGATGGCCAAGGCGGTGTTCGACGAGCTCGCGCGCGACGAGCCGAAGACCCACTTCACGGTCGGGATCGTCGACGACGTGACGGGGACGAGCCTGCCGGTCGACCCGACGTTCGACACCGAGGATCCCGAGACGGTCCGCGCGGTGTTCTTCGGGCTCGGGAGCGACGGAACCGTCAGCGCGAACAAGAACTCGATCAAGATCATCGGCGACCACACCGACATGCACACGCAGGGCTACTTCGTCTACGACTCGAAGAAATCCGGCGCGGCCACCGTGTCGCACCTGCGGTTCGGGCCGCGCGAGATCCGCGGCTCCTACCTCGTGAACCGCGCGGACTTCGTCGCGTGCCACCAGTTCGAGCGCCTCGAGAAGCTCGACGTGCTCGGGGTCGCCCGGCCCGGCGCGACGTTCCTGCTCAACAGCCCGTACGGCCCCGAGGAGATCTGGGACAAGCTCCCGGCCGAGGTGCAGCAAGCGATCGTGGACAAGGGCCTGCGGTTCTTCGTGGTCGACGGGTACCGGGTGGCGGAGGAGGCCGGGCTCGGCACGCGGATCAACACCGTGCTGCAGACCTGCTTCTTCGCGCTCACCGACATCCTGCCGATCGAGGAGGCGGTCAAGGCGATCAAGGAGGCGATCGTGAAGTCCTACGGCAAGCGCGGCGAGACCGTGCTCACGCGGAACTTCGCGGCGGTCGACGGCGCCATCTCGGCCCTGCACGAGGTGACGGTTCCCGACCGCGATCACCGGCGAGCCGCGCCCGCCCGCGGTGCCGCCCGAGGCCCCCGACTTCGTGCAGCGGATCACCGCGATGATGCTCGAGGGCAACGGCGACCTGCTGCCGGTCTCCGCGCTCCCGGTCGACGGCTCCTTCCCCACCGACACGGCGCGATGGGAGCGGCGCTCGATCGCCCGCGAGATCCCGATCTGGGACCCGGCGATCTGCATCGACTGCGCGAAGTGCGCACTCGTGTGCCCGCACGCCGCGATCCGAATGAAGGTGTTCGAGCCCTCGGCCGCGGAAGGCGGACCCGTCGCCTTCCAGACGAAGGAGTGGCGCGACCGCGAGCACCCGGGGCGCGTGATGACGATCCAGGTCGCCCCCGACGACTGCACCGGGTGCGGGGTGTGCGTCGACGTCTGTCCCGCCCGGTCCAAGACCGAGGTCAAGCACAAGGCGATCGACATGCTGCCGAAGGAAGAGCACCTCGAGGTCGAGCGCGCGAACTGGGACTTCTTCCTGACGATCCCCGACCCGGACCGCCACGAGGTGCGCGCCGACACGGTGAAGGGCTCCCAGCAGCTGCGGCCGCTGTTCGAGTTCTCGGGCGCGTGCGCCGGCTGCGGCGAGACCCCGTACCTGAAGGTGCTCACCCAGCTGTTCGGCGACCGGATGATCGTCGCGAACGCCACCGGCTGCTCGTCGATCTACGGCGGCAACCTGCCGACCACGCCGTGGGCCGTCGACGCGGCGGGTCGCGGCCCCGCGTGGGCGAACTCGCTGTTCGAGGACAACGCGGAGTTCGGCCTGGGGATGCGCCTCGCGCTCGACGCGAAGCGGACGCTCTCGGTGTCGCTGCTGAAGGAGCTGAGCGGGGCGGTCGGCGAGGACCTCGCGAGCGACCTGATCGCCGGCGCGTCGCTGCACGGCGACGACGTCGTGGTCGTCCAGCGCGAGCGGATCGCGATGCTGCGCGAGCGGCTGCGCGGCATCGAGGACCCGCGCGCGCGGAACCTCGAGACGGCCGCGGAGGCGCTTGATCCCGCAGAGCGTGTGGATCGTCGGCGGCGACGGCTGGGCCTACGACATCGGGTTCGGCGGGCTCGACCACGTGCTCGCGAGCGGGCGCGACGTGAACGTCCTCGTGCTCGACACCGAGGTCTACTCGAACACCGGCGGGCAGGCGTCGAAGTCGACGCCGCGCGGCGCCGTCGCGAAGTTCGCGGCGGCCGGCAAGAGCCAGGGCAAGAAGGACCTCGGGATGATCGCGACGGCCTACGGCGACGTCTACGTCGCGACAGATCGCGATGGGCGCCGACATGCCGCACACGGTCAAGGTGCTCGCCGAGGCCGAGGCGCATCCGGGGCCGTCGCTCGTGATCGCGTACAGCACCTGCATCGCGCACGGGATCGACATGTCGACCTCGATGACGCACCAGAAGGAAGCCGTGGACAGCGGCTACTGGCCGCTCTACCGGTTCGACCCGGGGCTCACCGCGCGGGGCGAGCACCCCTTCCACCTGGACTCGAAGAAGCCCACGGTCGCGCTGAAGGAGTTCGAGGTGAAGGAGGTCGCGGTTCGCGATGCTCCACCGGACGGATCCGGAGCGCGCGGCGACTCGCTGCTGGAGGACGCCCAGACCGACGTCGACGCCCGCTGGCACCTGTACGAGCAGATGGCCGGCGTCGAACGCGGCCCGCGAGACCCACGATGACGAAGAGGAGGCGGACGCATGAGCGTCGACCTGACCACGCGTTACCTCGGGCTCGACCTGCGGTCGCCCGTCCTGCCGTCGGCCTCGCCGCTCGGTCAGCGGATCGAGACGCTCAAGCGGATCCAGGACGCCGGGGCGGGCGCGGTCGTGCTGCCGTCGCTCTTCGAGGAGCAGATCGAGCACGACGAGCTCCAGCTTTCCGGTGTGCTCGACCTGCAGGCCGAGTCGAACCCGGAGGCGCTCAGCTACCTGCCGGAGTTCGAGGACTACAACACGGGCTCCGACGCGTACCTCCGGCACCTCGAGGCGTGCAAGCACGACCTCGAGATCCCCGTGATCGCGATCATCAACGGCGTCTCGACCGGCGGCTGGATCTCGCAGGCCAAGCGGATGCAGGACGCCGGCGCCGACGCCGTCGAGCTGAACGTCTACTTCATCGCCGCCGATCCCGACCAGACGGGCGACGACGTCGAGATGCGCTACGTCAAGCTCGTCGAAGCGGTGCGGGCCGAGGTGACGATCCCGCTGGCGGTCAAGATCGGGCCGTTCTTCTCCTCGGTGGGGCACATGGCGCACCGGCTCGTGGCGGCCGGCGCCGACGGGCTCGTGCTATTCAACCGGTTCATGCAGCCCGACATCGACCTCGAGGAGCTGACGCTCGACCCGGCGCTGCACCTGTCGGACTCGACCGAGCTACTGCTCCCGCTGCGGTGGATCGGGATCCTCCGCGACCGCGTGCGCTGCTCGCTCGCGCTCACGACCGGCGTGCACTCCTCGGAGGACGCCGTGAAAGCGCTGCTGGTCGGCACGGACGTCGTGATGATGGCGAGCGCGCTGTTGCACGAGGGACCCGACTTCGTCAACACGGTCCTTCGGGGGATCGAGCGCTGGATGGACGAGCGCGGCTACGAGTCCGTCGAGCAGCTGCGCGGGTCGATGTCGATGGCGAACGTGCCGAACCCGGTGGCGTACGCGCGTGCGAACTACGCCCGGCTCGTGACGTCGTTCGTGTCGCCGTACGACTGGCGGCTGATCGAGAGCGGCCCGATGGCGTAGCGCCGCGGTCGCGACGGCGCGTTGGGTCGGCGGGGAGTGCGCAAGGCTGGGTTCCGTCGGGGACCAACGGCTCGGGAGGCGGTCCTCGGTAGTCTGCCGGCATGGACACGGAGGAGCTGCGGGGGCGTGTTCGCGAGGATGCGCCGCACTTGGTGGATGAGTTGGCGCGGCTCGTCGCGATCCCGTCGATCGGATATCCCGGGTACGACCCAGCGCACGTGCGGTCGTCGGCGGAGCTGACGGCGGAGATCCTGCGAGGGGCGGGCGTGCGGGACGCGCGGCTGCTCGAGCTGGAGGGCGGGCACCCGGCCGTGTTCGGGGAGATCGCCGGGCCGCAGGGCAGTCCGACCGTGCTGCTGTACGCGCATCACGACGTGCAGCCGGAGGGAGACGCGGCGGCGTGGACGACGCCGCCGTTCGAGCCCGAGGTGCGGGACGGGCGCCTGTACGGACGTGGGGCGGCCGACGACAAGAGCGGGATCGCGATCCACGCGGCCGCCCTGCGGGCGCTCGGCGACGCGCTCCCCTGCTCGGTGAAGGTCCTCGTGGAGGGCGAGGAGGAGTGCACCACCGAACACCTGCCGCAGCTCGTGCGCGGCAACGCAGAGCTGCTGCGAGCCGACGTCGCGATCGTCGCGGACGGGGGGAACCACCGCACGGGCCTGCCGACGATCGGGACGAGCGTGCGCGGGGTGACGTCGGTCGAGGTCCGCGTCGACGTGCTGCCGGAGGCCAAGCACTCCGGCGCGTACGGCGGGCCGCTTCCCGACGCGGTGACGGCGCTCGCGCGGATGATCGCGACGCTGCACGACGAGCTCGGCAACGTCGCGTTACCCGGCCTGCGGACCTTCACGTGGACCGGCACGCAGGTGAGCGAGGAGGAGTTCCGCGAGGAGTCCGGGGTCTTCCCCGAGGTGGAGCTGTTGGGGACCGGAACGATCGCGGACCGCACGCTCTCACGGCCGTCGATCAACGTGCTGGCGTTCGAGGCGCCGAGGATCGTCGAGGCCGCGAACCAGATCGTGCCGAGCGCGCGCGCGGTGATCGGGCTGCGCCTGGCGCCCGGCGAAGACGGTGACGCCGCCACGCGCATCCTGATCGAGCACCTGCGCTCGGTCGCGCCCTGGGGCGTCCATGTGACGATCGAGCCGGACATGTCGGGCGTGGGCTACCTCGTCGACGACACGACGCCGGCGTACGCGGCGGTCAAGGAGGCGCTGGCCGAGGCGTTCGACGAGAAGGTGCTCGAGATGGGATCGGGCGGGTCGATCCCGCTGGTGCCGATGCTCGCCGACACGCTGCCGGGGATCCAGATCCTGATCATCGGGGCGGGGGATCACCGCTCGAACTACCACTCGATCGACGAGAGCGTCGACCTCGCCGATCTCGAACGGATGGCGCTCGCGGAGGCGCTGCTCCTACGCAACCTCGGAGGACCCGGACGCACGTGACCTCACCGCTCGACCGCCCGCTCGCACGCATGGGCGCGCTCCTGCCGCCGATGATCGAGGCGAACGACGGACGCAGGCACCTCGTCGCCGTGTGGATGCGCACGACGGCGGCACTGCGCCGCGAGCTCGAGACCGCGGCGCTCGGCGGGTTCGAGGATCCGGGGTGGGCGGCACGCTGGATCGTCGCGTCGGAGGATCGACGGCTCGAGGCCGTGGAGCGATGGACGACCGAAGGCTCCGCGCCGGGCCCCTGGCAGGCCGTGTCGGCGGCGGCGACCGCCAACACGCCGTCGCCCGGGCATCTGGTCCTGCTCGCGCTCGCTGCCCACCTGGACTACGACCTGCCGCAGGCACTGCTCGACGTGCTCCCCGACGATGCGTTCGATGACGACGACCTCGTCGCGCTGCGGGTCCGCGACCATGCGCACCTCGACCGTGTGCTGCTGGCGCACTTGGAGGTCGAGCGACCGCTCCTGCGAGCGCCCGGGGGTCCTGACCTGCGGATCCACGAGCGGATGCTCCGCGAGGCGCGGCCACGCGTGTGGGAGACGGCCCGCGTGCTGAGCGACGCCCGTCGGCGCGGGCCGGCGGCCCTCAAAGCGCGTGTCGACGAGCTCGGCGAACGGTCCGCGCTCCAGGTGGACCACCTGCGTTCAGTGCGGCGGACACGCTTCCGCCTCGCTCGCCCGTCGCTCGGTGTCGCGCTGGAGGCGTGAGGGTCCAGGGCCGGAGCCCGGTGCTAGCGTGGAGACATGAGCCAGGACCCGAGCGCACCGAGCCCCGAGATCGTGCAGGCCGTCCCGATCGAGAACGACCAAGCCGAGCCCGCGCAGGAGACGATCACCGAGCCCGCCAAGCTGCTGCGGATCGCGAGCATGGTGCGCGAGCTGCTCGACGAGACCCGCCAGGCGACCCTCGACGAACCCGGTCGCAAGCGACTGACCGCGATCTACGAGCGGGCGGTCGGCGAGCTCTCGGAGGTCTTGTCGGAGGACCTGCGTGAGGAGCTCGGCCAGTTGGCTCCTCCGATCGAGGGGCTGCCCTCGGAGTCGGAGCT
Organism: uncultured Actinomycetes bacterium; assembly: GCA_963710985.1. GTDB lineage: Bacteria > Actinomycetota > UBA4738 > UBA4738 > HRBIN12 > AC-51. Next base: position 849,140 of record CAVQCI010000001.1, read on the forward strand.
CAGGATCGCCCAGGCCCAGCTGGTCGGCTGGCTCGAAGGCCTCTTCCACGGGATCCAGGCCGCGATGTTCGCCCAGCAAGCTGCGGCGCGCGCACAGTTCGAGGAGCTGCGTCGACGTGGGCTGCTCGCGACGAACCCCCCAGCGGAAGGACAGGAACCCGAGCAGCCGCCGCGCGGCGGCCAGTATCTGTAGCCGTTACGGGATCGCCGTCGCCTCAGCGGTCGAGACCGCCGTCGACGTCGCCGCGTTGGCCCCTCCGCGGGTCACCGTTCCGGACCCTGCGAGCCGCGCCGCGATCGTCACCGGGATCACGGTCACGAGGATCACGAGGAAGACCACCGCATTAATCTCGGTGAGCTTCTGCCCGAGGCGCAACGATCCGAAGATCCAGAGCGGCAGGGTGTTCTGCGCGCCGGCGGTGAACGTCGTCACGATCACCTCGTCGAACGACAGCGCGAACGCGAGCAGTGCGCCCGCGACGAGCGCCGTGGAGAGCACCGGGAAGGTCACCGTGCGGAACATCGTCCACCCGTGAGCGCCGAGGTCCATCGAGGCCTCCCACAGGGAACCAGAAGATCGCCGTAGCCGCGCGATCACGTTGTTGTAGATCACCACGATGCAGAAGGTCGCGTGGCCGATCACGATCGTCAGCAGGGACAGGTCGACCCCGGCGAACTGGAAGGTCGACCGCAGAGCCACCGCGGTCACGATCCCGGGCAGCGCGATCGGCAGCACGAGCAGGAACGAGACCGTCTCGCGGCCGAAGAAGCGGAACCGGTGGACGCCGAACGCCGCGAGCGAGCCGAGCGTCAGCGCGATCACCGTCGCCGCCAGCCCCGCCTGCACCGACAGCCATGCGGCGTCCAACACTTGCTGATCGTGCAGGGCCACCGAGAACCACTTCGTGGTGAGCCCCTCTAGGGGCCAGGACTGGAAGTTCGCCGCCGGGTTGAACGCGTACAGGCAGACGATCGCGATCGGGAACAGCAGGAAGACGATCACGAGGATCGCCCAGATCCGCAGGAGCAGCTTCGTGAACGACGTTCCCATCAGAGCGCCTCGAACGCTCCGAGGCGCTTGGCCCCGAGCAGGTACGCGCCCATCACGATGAGCGACACGGTCGCGAACGCGGCAGCGAGCGGGATGTTGTTCGCGATGCCGACGTTCGAGTAGACGACGTTCGCGATGAAGGTCGAGTTCCGTCCTCCGACGAGGAACGGCGTGATGTAGTCACCGAGCGACAGCGAGAAGGTGAAGATCGATCCGGCGACCAGCCCGGGGAGGACCAGCGGGAAGATCACCCTGCGCATCGTCATCGAGTTGCGCGCGCCGAGGTCCCCGGATGCCTCCAGGTAGGAGGCCGGGATCCGTTCGAACGCCGAGTAGACCGGCAGGATCATGAAGGGCAGCCACACGTAGCAGAGCACGATGTACACGGCGACGTTCGAATAGAGGAACGACGTGGGACCGATCCCCACCTTCGCCAAGAACCAGTTGAGGATCCCGTTCGTGTTCAAGATCAACTGGAACGAGTAGATCCGCGCGAGGTAGCTCGCCCAGAGCGGGATCAGGACCAGTACGAACAGGATGTTCTGCGTCCTGCGCGACGCGACGTGGGCCATGTAGAAGCCGAAGGGGAACGCCACGGCCGCGTCGGTGACCGTGACGGCGGCCGCCATCGCGATCGTCCGCGCGATGATCGTGCGGTAGGTGGAGTTGGTGGCGATCGTCTTGTAGTTGTCGAGGTTCCAGGTGTGGACGATCTCCCCCACGAAGCCGTTCGTCTCGAATTTCCAGAGCGACGTGACGAGCAGCACGGCGAGCGAGCCGAGGTAGACGACGATGAGCCACGCCAGTGGGCTGGCGAGCGTGGCCGTGGCCCGGAGACCTCGGCGGCGCCACAGCACCGCCGAGACTCCGGACCTCCTGACCGTGGTGGTCGCCACGCTCGGGCGCTACCCCGTGATCTCGGTGTTCCAGGCCGACACCCACTGGTCGTACGGCACGCAGTCGGACTGACCGTTGCCGCAGTCGGCGAGCGGCGTCTTCCAGAACGCGATCGAGTCGAAGTACGACGACGGCGCGTTCAGGTGGTAGGCGGCGCATGAACCCTTGGCCATCTGATCCATCAGCGGGCACGCCTTCGCGTTCGCGGGGGTCTCACCCCAGGTCACGCCCTGCTGGGCCTGCGGCTTGGGCTGCGTGATGTAGTCCATCCACATGTACGCGCAGTTCGGGTGGGGGGCGTTCGTCGCGAGCAGGTACGAGTCCGCCCAGCCGGTCGCTCCCTGGGAGGCCGGGACGGTCTCGGCGACCGGGGCGCCGGCCGCCTGCAGGGCGCCCGTCGTGTAGCTCCAGCCCGCGCCGAGGTCGACGTCGCCGTTCTTGAACAGCGAGATCTCCTGCGACGCGAGGCCCCAGTACTTCTTGATCAGGGGCCCCTGCTGCTTGAGCAGATCGATCGCGGCGTTGAACTGGTCCTGCGTGAGCTCGTACGGGTCGGTGATCCCGAGGTCGGGCTTCGTCTTGGACAGGTACAGGGCGGCGTCGGCGATCTGGATCGGGTTGTTCGGAACGGTGATCCGCCCGCTGTACTGCGGGTCGTACAGGACGCTCCAGCTGTCGGGGGGCGAGGTGAACTTCTGCGTGTTGTACATCAGCGTGTTCGGGCCCCACTGCAGCGACACGCCGTAGTGCACGTCGTTGATCGTGTTGAACGGCGGTGATTGCAGCTGCGGGAGCAGGTCCTTCCAGCTGGGGATCAGGTCCATGTTCACGGGCTTGACGTCGCCGTTGTAGATCAGGCGAAGGTCGGCGTCGCCCGAGGCAGAGACCAGGTCGTACTGGCCGCCGCCGCCGTTGGCCATCAGCGTGACCATCTCGTCGGAAGAGCCCGCGTACTTCGCGCTCACCTGGCAGCCGGACTGCTGCTCGAACGGCTTGACCCACAGCGGGTCGAGGTAGCCCTCCCAGGCGATGATGTTCAGCTTGCCCTCGCCGGTCCCCACCGAGGTCAGCGGCGCGGTGTCCTGCTCGGGCGGCACGATGCCACCGCTCGAGCTGGCACTGCTCGAGCCCCCTCCGCTTGCGCTCGAGCTGCTGGAACTGCTGCTACAGGCGGTCGCGATCATCGCCATCACGGCGAGGATCCCCAGCAGACCACCCCAACGCTTCCATCGCTTCATCCGGTCCCCTCCTCTGTCCGTCCTTCCGCTTCCGATGCGCCGGCCGCCTCCTCGACGGGTCGGGCGTGCCGGCGCGCCCACACCAATCGGACCTCGCTTCCTTGTACGTGCAGCGCCTCCATCGAAGACGTGTGGAGGTTCTGTTGGATCACCACGAGGTGGTCGTCCACCCCGTGCAGCGCCACCTCGTAGCGGGTGACCGCCCCGAGGTAGACGACGTTCGTCACCGTGCCGGCGACCGCGATGTCGTCCGCCCCCACGGGTTCGGTCTCGTCGATGTCCATCCGTATCTTCTCGGGCCTGATGGTCGTCGCTCCGTCGAAGCCCATCAGGGACCGCGACCCCTGCTCGCCGAGCACGTTCGACACGCCGACGAACCCCGCGACGAACCCCGTGGCCGGGCGCTCGTAGACCTCGGCCGGCGTGCCCACCTGCTCGATCCGCCCGTGGCTGAATACCGCCAGGCGGTCGCTCATGGTGAGCGCCTCCTCCTGATCGTGTGTGACGTAGACGAACGTCAGCCCGACCTGACGCTGGATCTCCTTCAGCTCCACCTGCATCGCCTGGCGGAGCTTGAGGTCGAGCGCGCCAAGCGGCTCGTCGAGCAGGAGCACGCTCGGACGGTTCACGAGCGCGCGCGCAAGTGCAACCCGCTGACGCTGCCCGCCCGACAGCTGTCCGGGCTTGCGGTCGTCGAACCCGGTCAGCCGGACCATGGCGAGCGCCTCGTCCACCCGACGGCGCCGCTCGTCCTTGGCGACCTTCCGCACCATCAGGCCGTAGCCGACGTTGTCGGCCACCGTCATGTGGGGGAACAGCGCGTAGTCCTGGAACACCGTGTTGACGTCGCGGTCGTACGGCGGCATCCGCGAGACGTCCTGCCCGCCCAGCAGGATCCGTCCTTCGGTGGGCTGCTCGAACCCGGCGATCATCCGCAGGCAGGTCGTCTTGCCCGAGCCAGAAGGCCCGAGCATCGAGAAGAACTCCCCCTCGCGGACGGCGAGATCGATGCCGGCGACCGCCACCACGTCGCCGAACCGCTTCACGACTCCTTCGAGCCGCACGGCGACGGACCCGTCGCCGTCGGCGACGGGAGCGGATGCGGTATCAGGACGAGCGTCGGCCAACGAGACCTCCACGTCGGGCACCGGAACGGGCGCATCGTGACAGGGGAAGCCGAGGCCCGCAACCGATGCCACGTCCGAACATGCGGCCTCCGCGTGCGCCGTTCCGGCAGGTTACGCGCGTGCAGCGGCCCTGCGTCCGGCCGGTCCCGCGGTCAGCAGTCCCGGCAGACGAGGACCTTCGTAGATCAGGGCGGTGTAGACCTGGACCGTCGTGGCACCGGCCGCGAGACACGCGGCGACGTCCTCCGCGGTGAAGACCCCTCCGCAGGCGTTGACCGGCAGATCTGCCCCGATCTCGTCGCGGACGGCACGCACCGCGTCCACGGTGCCGGGCCACAGGGGGCGGCCGGACAGGCCGCCGCGCCCCACCGCGAGGCCCGGCTCCTCGACCGGCCGGGTGTTCCCGCACGTCAGCCCGCTCGCGCCGGCCTCCTCCGCGATGGCGGCAAGCGCCAGGACCGCTTCGCGTTCGCCGGGCTCGGCGAACGGCGGGAGCTTCACGAACAGCGGCGCCTCCGTGCGCGCGACGATCCCCGTCACGAGCTCCCGCAGGTGCGACTCGGTGTCGCGATCGCGGCCCCAGGAGACGTTCGGACACGACGCGTTCAGCTCGAGGCCGTCGGCGTGGGGCGCCACGAGCTCGACGGTGGCGAGCGCGTCCTCGACCGCCTCGTCGGCGACGCTCACGAACCGCGGGCAGGTGCGGCGCCCGCGGGCGAGCGTGCGCGCCACCGCGTCGGCACCGGGGTTCGGCAACCCCATCGCGTTGACGAGCGCGCGACGCCCGGGATGCCGGACGATCCGCGGCTTCGCGTTGCCCTCGCGGGGCACACGGGTGACGGTGCCGCCCACGACGTAGCCGAACCCGAGGTCGCCGAGCGGCCCGAGGTGCGCGAGGGTCTTGTCGAACCCGGCGGCCAGGCCGATCGGATTGCGAAGCCGCACCCCCGCGAGATCGGTGACGAGGGCGGGATCGTCGATGGCGCCGCCGATCCTGGCCCATGGGAGCGGCAGTCCGAGCAGCCGCTGCGCCAGAAGGTGGGAACGCTCCGGCTCCATCGCGAAGAAGATCCGGCGGCCCACGGCCCAGGGGCGTCCCATCGGTGAACCATCATGGCATCCTGTGCCCGTGAGCGACGACCTCGTGCAGCGCATGGTGGAGGCATCGGAGCTGCACGGCGAGTTCGTCCTGTCCTCGGGCAAGCGGTCGTCGGTGTACTTCGACAAGTTCCGGTTCTTGACCCGGCCCGACCTGCTGCGCGACGTCGCGCACGCGGCGGCCAACCTGCTGGCGCCCGACACGCGGCTCCTCGGCGCGCCAGAGGGCGCCGCGATGCTGCTCGTGGCCGCGGTCTCCCTCGAGACCGGGCTTCCGGTGGCCGTCGTCCGCAAGCGAGCGAAGGAGTACGGCACGCGCGCGCAGGTGGAGGGCGAGGTGCCGGCGGGCGCGCCCACGACCCTGTTCGAGGACGTGAGCACCACTGGGCACCAGGTGCAGCGCGCCGCGGAGGTACTGGCCGAGGCGGGCGCCAACGTCCGAAGGATCGTCCTGGCGATCGATCGCGGGGGGGCCGACCTGCTGCGTGCGGCCGGCTACGACGTGGCCGCGGTCGCGGTCCTGCGCCCGGACGCGTAACGAGCGCTTTCAGCCCGCGGCGGCAGCCCGAGCGTCCTCGCGCGCCTCGAACCGTCGCTGGCGTTCGTCGTCGGCCCGCTTCCACGCCGCGGCCACGAGGAGCATCGCGACCAGCAACACCAGGTTCCCGCCGATCCACATCACCGCCGCCGCGTCGCGCTGGCTCGCGAGCGCGTTCGGGCCCCACGGCGGCGCCACCAGCGCGTACGTCGGGTAGACAGGAGCGTTCGGGGTCTGGAACGCGAGCGCGAGGAACGACGTCGCTGGGATCAGCAGGAACAGCGAGAGGAGACGGACCGGGTAAGGCACCGGACGGAGCTCCGGATCGGCGCCGACGATCGGCCACCAGTAGATGCACGCTGCGGTCACCCAGAGCGAGTGCTCGAGCGCGTGCCACGGGTTCGATCGGAGGGCGAGGTCGAACAGCGGGGTGAAGTGGATGCCCCAGGCAGCGCCCACGAACACCAGCCACCCCACCAAAGGGTTGGCGAGGATGAGCGCGGGGCGGCTCCGCAGCACCGCCGAGAGCCGGCGGGCGGCCCCCACGTCGAGGGCGCGCAGGGCCAGGGCGATCGGGGCTCCGAGCGCGAGCAGGGGGGCCGCCACGAACGTCAGCAGGAGGTGCTGCGTCATGTGGACCGCGAACGACACGTCCGCGTAGACGTCTACCGGCGAGAGCAGGGCCAGCGCGAGCGTCGCCAGCCCCCCGTACCAGGCCGCCTGACGGCCTCTCGACTCGGCGCCTCCTCGACGGCCCACCCGGATCGTGCCGGCCGCATAGAGCGAACCGGCCGCGAGCAGCCCCGCCACCGTGAAGGGCTCGAAGACCCACACCGACCACGCGGGTCCCGCAGGTGCCACCGGCACGCTCATCCGCCCCACCGTACCCCTCCGACCTGGGCGCGTTGACCGCAAGCGGGGCGGCCGGGTAGAACGAGGCCCGTGGGTCAGGTGTCGGTCCCGACGGACGGGGCGGTGCAGCGGACCTCGCCGATCCGGTTCGGGGTGATCCTGTTCCTCGCATCGGAGCTGTTGTTCTTCGGCGGGCTGTTCGCCGCCTACTTCGCCCTGCGGGCGAGGACCTCGCCGTGGCCGCCCGCAGACGTGGAGCTCGACCTACCGCTCGCGGCGATCGCCACCGGCGTGCTCGTCCTGTCGAGCTTCACCCTGCACCTCGGACTGCAGGCCGGCGAGCGCGGGAACCTGCGCGGCCTCCGCGCCTGGACCTGGGTCACGATCGCGTTGGGCGCCGCGTTCCTCGGGATGCAGCTGCGGGACTGGGCCCACCTGGACTTCTCGGTCTCGACCGACGCCTACGGCACGATCTTCTACGCGATGACGGGCCTGCACGGGCTGCACGTCGCCGCCGGACTGGTGTTGATGCTCGTGATCCTCGGACGCATGGCCCAGGGCGCCTACCGCGACGGCCGCCTGGACTCCGCCGCACGCGATCGGCTACTACTGGCACTTCGTCGACGGCGTGTGGATCGCTCTGTTCGCGACGCTGTTCCTGCTGCGATGAGCGAGCCCACCCGACCTCGCCCCGAAGCGCGGCTGTTGTCGTGGATCCTGCGGATCGGACTCCTCTTCGCGCTCTGCGGTCAGCTCGCGTGGTCGTTCCGTCCGACGCCTTCGTCGGCGCAGACCGACCAGCTCGCGCTCGGCCAGCAGCTCTACGAGACGAACTGCACGACCTGCCACGGGTCCAACGCCGCCGGCACGAACAACGGCCCGACCCTGCAGGGGGTCGGTGCGGCCGCGGTGGACTTCCAGGTTTCGACCGGACGGATGCCGCTGGCCAACCCGGCCGATCAGTCGGTCCGGCAGCCCTCGCCGTTCACGCCGGAGCAGAGGGCGGCGCTGGTCGCCTACGTCGCGTCGATCGCGCCCCGTGGCCCCGCGATCCCCGAGGTCGCGATCGAGAACGGCAACCTGCCGAGCGGGATGGACCTCTACCTCGGCAACTGCTCGGGCTGCCACGGCGCCGGCGCGAGCGGCACCTCGGTCGGGGGCGGGCAGATCGCCCCCAGCCTCTACCTGGCCACCCCGACGCAGATCGGCGAGGCGATCCGGACCGGTCCCGGCGTGATGCCCCGCTTCGGCGATCGCACCCTGCAGCCCCAAGACGTCGACGCGATCGCCGCCTACCTCGTGTGGCTGCGTGCCAACGGCAGCGAGGGCGGCGCGCAGCTCGGACGGGTCGGCGCGGTCGCCGAAGGGCTGGTCGCGCTCGTGATCGGCCTGGGCCTGATCGTGCTCATCCTGCGGCTCACGGGAGCGCGGCTGTGAATCGCGCCGAGCGGTTCGTCGCTGCGTGCTTCGTGGTGTCGATCGTGGCCGCGCTCGGCCTCGCGGTCGTCTACGTCCGCGGGGGCCAGACCCAGCTCGAAGGGATCCTGCTCGGACTCGCGCTCGGCGGGATCGGCGGCGGCCTGATGGTGTGGGCGATCCGGCTGATGCCCCGGCTCCACGACGAGACCCAGCACCGAGAGCACGGTCCGCTCCCGATCGAGGAGCTCGACAGCGTCGCCGACACGGTCGGGTCGGGCGTCGAGGAGATCCGCCGCCGGAGCTTCCTGTCCAAGCTGCTGCTCGGCGCGGCCGCCGCGCTCGGACTCGCGGCGCTGTTCCCGATCCGGTCGCTCGGCAAGGCGCCGGGGAGCCGCCTGGACCGCACGTCGTGGACCCCGGGCGCCAGGCTCGTGACCGCCGCCGGCGACGCCGTGCTCGCCGACACGCTCGAGATCGGCTCGTTCATCACCGTGTTCCCCGAGGGGTTCGAGGGCTCGGGCGACTCGCAGGCCGTCTTGATCAGGGTCGAGCCCGATCAGCTGCAGCTCCCCGCGGATCGCGCGGCCGGCGCGCCCGACGGTCTCGTCGTCTACTCGAAGATCTGCACCCACGCCGGATGCCCCCTTGGGTTGTACCTGGCCACCACGCACGAGCTCCGCTGCCCCTGCCACCAGTCGACCTTCAACGTCTTGAACGGGGCCGAGCCCGTCTACGGGCCGGCGCCCAAGCCCCTCCCCCAGCTCCCGATCGAGATCGGCGGCGACGGCGTCCTCCGCGCGACCGACGACTTCGACGCGCCGGTCGGGCCGAGCTACTGGAACGAGCCGCGGGGGTCCTCCGGATGATCGTCCGCCGCGCGGTGGAAGGCCTGGACGAGCGCCTGGACGGCACGTCGTTCATCAAGCGCAACCTTCGCAAGGTCTTCCCCGACCACTGGTCGTTCATGCTCGGCGAGGTCGCCCTGTACAGCTTCGTGCTGCTGATCCTCACCGGCATCTTCCTCAGCCTCTTCTTCGTGGCATCGGTGCAAGACGTGGTCTACGGCGGTCCGTACCAGCCGCTGCAGGGCCAGCACATGTCGGCCGCGTACCAGTCGGTGCTCCGGATCTCCTTCGAGGTGCGCGCCGGGCTCGTGATGCGGCAGACCCACCACTGGGCGGCCCTCGTGTTCATGGGCGCCATCGTGGCGCACCTGCTGCGGGTCTTCTTCACCGGCGCGTTCCGCAAGCCGCGCGAGCTGTCGTGGATCCTCGGGGTGACGCTGTTCGTGACGGGGATCGGCGCCGGGTTCACCGGGTACTCGCTCCCCGACGACCTGCTGTCCGGCACGGGGCTGCGGATCATCTACTCGGCGGTGCTGTCGATCCCCTTCCTCGGCCCGTGGCTCGCGTTCCTGTTCTTCGGTGGCGAGTTCCCCGCACCCGATCTGCTGTCGCGGCTGTACGTGATGCACATCCTGCTGATCCCGCTCGCGTTGCTCGGGCTGCTCTCGGCGCACCTCGCGCTCGTGTGGCACCAGACGCACACGCAGTTCGAGGCGCCCGGACGGACCGAGCAGACCGTGACGGGCACGCCCGTATGGCCGAAGTTCGCGGTGAAGGCGATCGGGCTCGCGCTCGTCACCTTCGCCGTGCTCACCGCGCTCGGCGGGCTCGCGCAGATCAACCCGGTCTGGTTCTACGGGCCGTTCGTGCCGTACTCCGCGCCCTCGCCTGCACAGCCCGACTTCTACGTCGGCTGGCTCGAAGGGCTGCTGCGCCTGTCGCCGAACTGGGAGCTGCACCTGTTCGGTCACACGATCGCGAACCTGTTCATGCCCGCCGTGGTGATCCCGGGCGTGATCTTCACGGTGCTCGCGCTCTGGCCGTTCCTAGAGGCGCGCGCGACCCACGACACCGCGTGGCACCACTTCGCGCAGAAGCCGAGGCAGGCCCCGGTGCGCAGCGCGATCGGTGCCGGCGGGCTGACGTTCTTCATCGTGCTCACCCTCGCGGGCTCGAACGACGTGCTCGCGAAGTTCCTCGACGTCGAGGTCGACACCCTGAACGTGTACCTCAAGGCGGCGGTCTTCGTGCTTCCGATCGTCGTCGCGATCGTCGACGTATCCGGATCTGCCGCGACCTAGGGGCGCGCGACCCGCACCCGATGACGCATCCCGAGCGGGTGGTCGTGCGTCGCAACGCCGAGGGTGGGTTCGACACGGAGCACGGAGAACCCGCCGGGACGGAGACGCGCGGATGAGTCGCGTGCGGTCTGCGGTCGGCGTCGCGGCGCTCGCGCTCACGAGCGCCTCGTGTTCGGCGACGTTCGGGCTGCCCAAGGGCCAGACCGAGCAGGGCGGTGACATCTCGCACCTGTGGACCGTGTTCATGACGGCCGGGATCGTGGTCGCGGCGATCGTCTACGCCTTGATCGTGTGGTCGGTCCTGCGGTACCGGCGACGTCGCTCCGACGACGAGGGGGCGCTCGGGCGCCAGTTCCACGCGAACATCCCGCTCGAGATCGTCTACACGGCGATCCCGGTGCTGATCGTGATCGGGCTGTTCTCGGTGTCGCTGCGGACCGAGCGCGGGGTCGATGCCGTCACGCCACATCCCGACGTCGTCCTCGACGCGCAGGCGTTCTCGTGGGGCTGGCGGTTCTCCTACCCCGAGCTCGGCGTCAACGTGGTCAGCGCCCCCAGCGGCCCCGGCGTGCCCGGCCCGGTGATCGAGCTGCCGGTCGACGAAACGACGCAGGTGAACCTCTCCTCCCAGGACGTGATCCACGCGTTCTGGGTCCCGGCGTTCAACTTCAAGCGCGACGCGATCCCCGCCAACCCGACCTCGTTCGACCTGACACCGCAGGACCAGGGCGAGTTCCGTGGCGTGTGCGCAGAGTTCTGCGGCCTGAACCACGCCTACATGGGGTTCACGGTCCGGGTCGTAGACCGGGCGACGTTCGAAGCGTGGGTGGCGCAGCAGCAGCAGGCGATCCCCGGAGGCACCGCATGACCGCCGCGCGCTCGGGCCCCGTCACGTGGCTGACGTCGACCGACCACAAGCGCATCGGGCTGATGTACTGCGTCACCGCGTTCGTGTTCTTCCTGATCGGCGGGGCGCTCGCCGGCGCGATCCGGACCGAGCTCGCGCGCCCGGGCGACCAGTTCTTGTCGCCGCAGGCCTACAACGGGGTCTTCACGATCCACGGCACCGTGATGATCTTCCTGTTCGTCGCGCCGTTCGCGGTGGGGCTCTTCAACTACCTGGTGCCGCTGCAGATCGGGGCGCCCGACATGGCGTTCCCGCGCCTGAACGCGATCTCGTACTGGTTCTTCGCGGGGGGCGGCGCGCTGATCCTGCTCTCGGGCTTCGCGTCGGCGGGCGGCGGCGCTGCGCAGGGCTGGTACTCCTACCCGCCGCTGTCGGGTCCGCGGTGGTCGCCGGGCACCGGCGTCGACGTGTGGATCCTCGGCCTTGCGATGGTCGCCGTCTCCACCCTGATGAGCGGGCTCAACGTGATCACGACGACGTTCCTGATGCGCGCCCCCGGGATGACGATGTGGCGCCTGCCGATCTTCACGTGGAACGCGGTGGTGACATCGATCCTGGGGCTGGTGGCCTTCCCGCCGGCGATCGCGGGGTTCGTCCTGCTGCTGATCGACCGTCGGCTGGGCGGGCACGTCTACGATCCGCTCGGCGGCGGGGACCCCGTCGATCTACCAGCACCTGTTCTGGTTCCTGGGTCATCCTGAGGTCTACATCTTGATCCTGCCGTTCTTCGGCGCGATCACCGAGATCATCCCGGTCTTCAGCCGCAAGCCGGTGTTCGGGTACACGGGGTTCGTGCTGGCGACCCTCGCGATCGGCGTGCTCTCGACCGGGGTGTGGGCTCACCACATGTTCACGACCGGCATGGTGTCGAACCCGTTCTTCAGCGCGATGACGTTCCTGATCGCGGTCCCGACCGGCATCAAGTTCTTCAACTGGATCGGCACGATGTGGGGCGGCAAGATCCGACCTCGGCCACCCCGATGCTGTTCGCGATCGGGTTCCTGCTCAACTTCCTGATCGGCGGGGTGACGGGCGTGATGGTGGCCTCGGCGCCGCTCGACTACCAGTTCGCCGACTCGTACTTCCTGATCTCGCATTTCCACTACACGATGATGGGTGGGTCGGTCTTCGGGATCTTCGCCTCGATCTACTTCTGGTTCCCGAAGATGACCGGCCGGATGCTCCGCGAGAAGGTCGGCCACATGGTGTTCGCGCTGCTGTTCGCCGGGTTCAACCTGACCTTCTGGCCGCAGTTCATCCTGGGGATGCGCGGGATGCAACGGCGGATCGTCGACTACCCGAGCGGGATCGGGTTCGACACGCCGAACCTCGTCTCCTCGCTCGGCGTTCGTCGTGATGTCGCTCGCCGTCCTGCTGTTCCTCTACGACTGGTGGTGGTCGCGGCGCCACGGCACGCTCGCCGGCGACGACCCCTGGGGCGGGTTCTCTCTCGAGTGGACCACGTCGAGCCCGCCGCCGGAGCACAACTTCCTGCGGCTGCCGCGGATCCGCTCGGAACGACCGGCCTTCGACGCGAAGCATCCGGAGCTCGTGCCGTGACGACCTGGGGCCGCTACCTCCTCGCGATCACGGCCTACGGGCTCGTCTCGGGCACGATCTACTGGTTCCTCACCTACGAGTGGGCCGGGGCGATCCTGCTGTGGGTGCTCGCGATCGTGCCCGCGGTGATCTGGCTCTATGCGGCGCGCCGCGGCGTCTTCCGGACCACCCTGCCGGAGGACGACCCCGGCGGCGACCCTCCGCCGCCGCCGGCGAGGAGGTCGGCGAGTTCCCCGCGACGACGGCGTGGCCGGCGTTCCTCGTGCTCGGGGTGATCGCGACCGGCGCGTCGCTCGTGTACGGGCTGATCCTGCTCCCGATCGGGATCGGGGTGCTCGGGTGGGCGGTGCTGGGCCTGATGCGCGAGAGCAAGGGCTGAGCCCCGAGGGCCGCGCCGGGCCGTCAGATCTGTTCGCAGCGCCAGATCCGGAGCTGCCACAGCAGCCGGCTGCCGCGCTGGCGGAAGCTCAACGAGGCCCTCCTTCATCATCCGCGCGACCGCCTTCGACCTCGCGACGAGGTCGGGCAGCGGGAACTCGCGCTCCAGGACCGGCTCATGTGGTCGCCGAAGATCTCGTGCGCGACCTCGAGGATCGCCTTCTCGTTCTGGATCGTGCCGGTGGGCAGGTACAGGCGCCCGCCCGGGACCAGGATGTTGCCGATCGAACGGAGGAACTTCGAGGGCAGCTCGGCGCCGGTGGGGCCGCCTGCCGGGACGTCTTCGAACCAGCCCGAAGCCTTCGCGATGTCGTCCGGGATGCCCGAGACGTCGCCGATCAGGACGGAGGCGCGCACGTCGCGGACCGGCTCGAGCAGGTCGCCCTGGCGGAACTCGCAGACGTCGTCCAGGCCGAGGGCCTTCGCGTTCTCGGCGGCCGCCTTGACCGCCGGAGCCGACAGGTCGACGCCGTAGACGCGCTTCGCGCCGAGCTTGGCCGCCACGAAGGCGAGCACCCCGCTGCCGCAGCCGACGTCGATCACGGTGTCGTCGGGACCCGACCTCAAGCGCGTCGGCGAGGGTCTTGCTGGTGGAGGTGGGGCTGAAGACCCCGGGACCGATCAGGAGCGGGAACGGACCCATCCGTCCCTTCCACTCGGTCTGCGCTGCGCTGCTCATATGGGCTCCGATGGTGGCAGGTTCGAACGCACGCGGCTCCCGGCCGCGCCGACGGAAGGCTACACCGGGACCGGGGCCACCGTCGCGTCCGGGCCGGGGATCGAGCGCCCCGCCGTCGATCGCGGCGGCGTCGGCATCGCAGCCGCGCCGAGAGCGCCTGCGTCGGCGACCCCACGGTGCCCGTCGGGGTAGCCGCCGACCCGGCGCGCCGCCCGGCGCAGCAGCGTCACGGCGCCGTGCGCGTTCCCCCGGCGCAGGTGCACGTAGCCGGCCCCCATCTGCGAGAGCCCCTTGAAGAACTCCTCGTCGCCGGTGCCCGCGCGATCTGCTTCCAGGCCGTCTCCCACGCCTCGTGCGGCGCCGAACCACCGTTGCTCGCGGACGAAGCGCCGTGCCGAGCTGCGTCGTTGTCCTCCAGGGACATCGCGTCGAAGTCGGGCAGCTCGAGCGTGTTCTCCGCGTCCCAGGGCAGCGGGCGGCCGAGGTCGTCGCGCGGCCGCTCCGGCTTCTGGCGCTTCGGGCTCGGGACGCCGGTCTTGCCGGTGGCTTCCTCTGGCATACGCCGATGCTACCCGCGTCCTCGGATCAGCCGGTCCCCCGGCGGAACTGCCGGATCCGCGGGACGCGCTGCTTGCCGTGGAACACCTTGCGCGTCGATCGGGATCACGCTGATCGTGCCGTCGGGCTCGAGGTAGGCGGCGCGCACCGCTCCCGACGCCATCGATCCCGTGCTCGCGCACGGCCATCATCACCTCGTCGGCGCGAGCCCTCGTGGCGCAACGCCTGGTCGACGAACGCGCCGTCCTTCACGAGCAGCGTGGGGCACGCCTTCGAGGAAGCCGCTCCGCGCGTCCGCCGCGGCCGACGAGACGGACCACTACGAAGTTCACGAGCAGCAGGACGCCGGCGGCGGCGAGCCCGCCGACGAGCGACACGTCCGGGCCGACCATCGCGTTCTGGACCGCGTTCGCGATCAGGAGGATCATCACGAGATCGGGGACGCTCATCTGTCCGAGCTGCCGCTTGCCGAACACCCGGAACCCGAGCACCACCACGAGGTAGACCGCGAGGGTGCGCACCACGATCTGCCACAGCGGCGTCCCGAGGTGGAACAGCATCACTCCTCCTCGCCCTCGCCCGCCAGGACCTCGAGAGCCTCGCGCAGCTCGTCGTAGGAGCGATCTCCGAGCCGGCGTTTGGTGCGTTGCTCGATCGTCTGAACGGCCCGGCGGCACTCCGTCGCGGCCCCGCGGCCTCGCGCGGTGAGCCGCACGAGCTTCGCCCGCGTGTCGCCCGGGTCGGCCACGCGACGCACGTACCCCCGCGACTCCAGGTCGTCCACCAGGGCCATCATCGCCTGCTTCGTGAGCCGCGAGGCCGCGGCCATGTCGGTGAGGCGCGAGCCGGTACGCCGGTCGATCGCGAGGAACAGCGCGGCGTGCCCGGGCCGGAGCTCCGGGTAGCCCCGGTCGGCGAGGTCCTCCGCGAGCTCCTCGGCGAGCGCACGCCGGGCTTCGAGCAGCAGACGCGTGAGATCGGCCACGCGCGGATACTGCCGGGACGCCACGGTTCGGTCAATGCCGTTGACCACGCGACGAGGCGATAGCCTCCACGGGATGGGCGAACCGTTGTCTGAGCGAGATCGCGAGACGAAGCGCCGCTTGCCGGAGCTGCTCGCCGCGCGACGGCGCCTCCGCCAGCGCCCACTGCTCCCCCACGCCGGTCCCTACGAGGGCGAGCAGGCATCCGGGGGCGGCAAGAGCGGCACGCTTCGGGCGGCGATCTTCGGCATGAACGACGGCTTGGTTTCCAACGGCGCCCTGATCATGGGGTTCGCCGGTGCCGACCAAGCGCGCGGGGTGATCCTCCTCGCGGGGATCAGCGGTCTGCTCGCCGGCGCCTTCTCCATGGGGGCGGGCGAGTACATCTCGATGCGCGTCCAGCGCGAGGTCCTCGAACGCATGCTCCACCTCGAAGCGCACGAGCTCCACGGCGATCCGGAGCTGGAGCGGCAGGAGCTCGCCGAGATCTACCAGAAGAAGGGCCTGTCGGCGGAGCTCGCCGACGAGGTGGCGACGGAGCTGATGCGTGACCCCGCGACCGCGCTCGACACGCATGCGCGCGAGGAGCTCGGGATCGATCCGCAGGAGGGCCTCGGCTCGCCCTGGGGCGCCGCAGGGTCGTCGTTCCTGATGTTCTGCATCGGCGCCGTGATCCCGCTCGTCCCGTTCCTGTTCGCGTCGGGACCGACCGTCACGTTGCTCGCGGCGAGCGTCACCGGACTCGCGCTCCTGGTGGTGGGGGCCCTCAGCGCGCGGCTGACGGCGCGCTCGCTCTGGTGGTCCTCGTTCCGGCAGTTCACGATCGGGATGAGCGCCGCGATCGTGACGTACGGGGTAGGCAGGCTCGTCGGCGTGAACGTGGCGGGATGAAGCCCGGCGTGCAGGTCCGTGATGCCCGCTCGGGCGAATACGCGGAGGCGGGCCGCGTCACGGCGGCCGCCTATCGCGCGCTCCTGCGGCCCGAGGACGACCTCGAGGACTGGGGGTCCTACCTCGCACGGATCGCCGACGTCGCCGACCGCGCGCGCCGCACGGTCGTCCTGGTGGCCGTCCACGACGGCACGATCCTGGGCAGCGCCACCCTCGAGCTCGACGGCCGCACCGAGGAAGACGACGACCCCCTCGACCCCGACCGCGCGCATATCCGGATGCTCGGGATCGACCCGGCCGCCCAGGGACGCGGCGCCGGACGCGCGTTGATGCTGGCCTGCGAGGCCAGGGCCCGCAGGGCGGGCAAAGCCCGCATCACGCTGCACACGACCGAGCGGATGCAGATCGCCCAGCGGATGTACGCCTCGCTCGGTTACGAGCGGTCCGAGGATCACGTGTTCCCCGACGGGTTCCGGCTGCTCGGCTACGCGAAGGAGCTAACGCTCAGCGGTCCGCCGGGGTTGGCGTGACCTCCGGGTCCCGCGGCTGGTCCCGGAACTGCTGCTCGTACAGCCGCGAGTAGAGCCCGCCCTTGGCGAGCAGCTCCGCGTGCGTGCCCTGCTCGACGATCCGGCCGCGGTCGAGCACGAAGATCACGTCGGCGCGCAAGATCGTCGACAGCCGGTGCGCGATCGCGATCGTCGTGCGCCCCTCCATCAACGGCTCCAGCGCCGCCTGGACCAGCCGCTCCGACGTGGTGTCGAGCGAGGACGTGGCCTCGTCGAGGATCAGGATCTCCGGGTCCTTGAGGATCACGCGCGCGATCGACAGCCGCTGCTTCTCCCCGCCCGAGAGCTTGTAGCCGCGCTCGCCGACGACGGTGTCGTAGCCGTCGGGCAGCTCCATGATCCGGTCGTGGATGTTCGCGGCCCGGGCGGCCTCCACCAGCTCCTCATGCGTGGCGTTCGGGCGCCCGTACTGCAGGTTCCGCCGGATCGTGTCGTGGAACAGGTACGTCTCCTGCGTCACCGTCCCGATCGTCTCGCCGAGCGACTCGAGCGAGACGCTCCGCACGTCCTTCCCGTCGATCCGGACCGCGCCCTCCTGCACGTCGTACATGCGAGGCACCAGGTAGGTGATCGTGGTCTTCCCGGCGCCCGAGGGACCCACCAGCGCCGCGAGCTGACCGGGCCGGATGTGCAGCGACACGTCGTCGAGCGTCCACAGACGCGCCTGCGTGTGACCGGGCAGGCCGCCGTCGCCGTCGGGCGAGACCGGCACATCCGGGTTGGGCGTCTCGTACCGGAACCGAACGCGGTCGAGCTCGACATCGCCGCGGACGCCGGCGAGCGGCTCGACGTCGGGCGCGTCGACGATGTCGTGCGGCAGATCCAGGTACTCGAAGACCCGGTCGAACAGCGCGAGCGAGGCCTGCACGTCGGTCGAGACCTGCAGCATCGATCCGATCGGGAAGAAGAGTCGCGACTGCAGCGTGGTGAACCCGACCAGCATCCCCGACGCGATCACGGGATCGACGTGACCGTTGTTCACCCAGCCGGCCACGAGGTACGTGAGCGCCGGGGTGATCGAGAAGAACGTCCCCACAACCGCGAAGAACGAGCGGCCGATCATCGTCTGGCGGATCTGCAGCTTCGTGAGCCGCTCGTTCTCCTCGCCGTATCGGCCGATCTCGAACGCCTGCCGCGCGAACGACTTCGTGAGCAGCACGCCGGAGACCGAGAGGGTCTCCTCGGTGATCGCGGTGAGGTCGGCGAGGGACCGCTGGGTGTTCATCGCCACCTCACGCCTGGCCGCGCCGACCTTCACCGTCAACCACAGGAACGCGGGGAGTAAGGAGAGCGAGAGCACCGTGAGCGGCACGGAGACGATCAGCATCGCGACGATCGTGCTGAGGATCGTCACGGTGTTCGCCAGGATCGTCGAGGCGGTGTCGGTCACGATCGACTGCACGCCGCCGACGTCGTTGCCCAGCCGCGACTGGATCTCACCGGTGCGGGTCTTGGTGAAGAACGCCAAGGGCATCGCCTGCAGGTGGCGGTAGAGCGCGTTGCGCAGGTCCTGCATCACGTGCAGCCCCACGAGGTTCGCGAGGTACGTCTGCCCGATCCCGATGATGCTGCTGACCACGGGGATCGCGATCATCAGCGCGACGTACCTGTAGAGCAGCGGCAGGTTCGGGCAGGGGGTGCCGCTGCAGCTGTTGTTCGTGCCGAACAAGGCGTTGTCGAACACCTTGATGATCAGCAGGGGGTTCACGACGCCGAGCGCCGACGTGATGACGATCGCGAGCGCGACCACCGCGACCCGCCGTCGATACGGCCTGAAGATGTCGACCACCCGGCGGGCGGTTCCCGGCTTGATCTCGCGCGGCTCCACCTCCGGGCGCACGGCGAAGTAACGGTGGCGCCCCATACGGACCCACGATACGCGCGAGGCCCGCGAACGCTCCGCGAAGCCCCGGCGACCCACCGTGAGTTTTCGCGAGCGTCGGATCAGCGGCCGAGGACGCGGGCGCGTGAGAGCACGTCGTCGATCATCGCCGGGGTGAGCGTCCCGGTGAACGTGTTCTGCTGGCTCGGGTGGAAGCAGCCGAGGAGCACGTAGGGCCCGACCTTCGCCTCGGCGGCGTGACCGAACCGTGGCTTAGGACGCACCGTGTGCCCGAGCGGACCCAGCGCGCGCAGCGCGCCGTCCCACGCGAAGGACCCCAGGGCGACGATCACGCGCAGCCGCCGCAGGGCGGTCAGCTCGCGTTCCAGGAACGGAAGGCACCGGTCGCGCTCTTCGGGGGACGGCTTGTTCCCGGGCGGCGCACAGCGGTTCACGGCGGCGACGTACGCGTCGCGCAACCGCAGCCCGTCGTCGCGCGCGACCGACGTGGGCTGGTTCGCGAGCCCCACGCGATGCATCGCCGCGAACAGGAAGTCGCCCGAGCGGTCGCCGGTGAAGATCCGGCCGGTGCGGTTGCCGCCGTGGGCCGCCGGCGCCAGCCCGAGCACGAGGATCCGCGCCTCGGGATCGCCGTAGCCCGGGACCGGGCGACCCCAGTACTCGTGGTCGGCGAACCGCACGACCTTCGTCCTCGCGGCCTCTTCGCGCCAGGCGACCAGGCGCGGGCATGCGCGGCACGCCACGACCTCCTCGCGGATCCGGTCGAGTTCGCGGGCGCTCACCATGCGAGCGTACAGGCGCCGCCCTCAGCGGCGGAGCGCGCGGAACCGCTCCTCGGCGGCCGCGAACGGCTCCAGCGGATCGAGCAGCTCCTCGACCAGGCCCAGGAGCCACTCGAACCCGATCACGTCGAGCGCCTCTTCGCGGGCCCGGTGCGCGAGCGCGAGCGCAGACGCGAGGCCCGTTTCGCACGCTGCCCAGACGTCCTGCGTCTCGGGGCGGCGCCAGGCCGGCATCAGCGCCGCAGCCCGCTCGAGCCCGCCCTCGAACGCCGCGAGCGCGTCGTGCAAGGGCCGGCCGGGCATCCGGGTCCCGGGGAGGACGTCGGTGATCGCCTCCTTCGCGGGCTCGAGCTGCTCGAGTACCGCCTGGAACCCCCTCTGGGCGTCGGCGAGCTCGGCCGGCAGCTGCTTCCTGCGGAACATCAGCCGAACGCCTCCCGGCGCGCGGCGACGATCGTCGCGGGGTCGTTCGTCGCGACGGCGTCGACGCCGGCGCGCATCAGCGCCACCGCGTCGGCGGGATCGTCGGCGATCCAGGTCCCGAGTCGCAGTCCCGCGGCGTGCACCTCCTCGGCGTAGCCGTCCCCGGCCTCGCGGACCTGCAGCACGAACGGCAGCACCCACGGGTGCCCCGCCGCCGCGGCCGCCGCCAGCGCCTCGCGCCCGCCCACCGAGAACCCCGTGAGCAGCCCGGTCGGCACGTCCGGCTGCGATCGACGCGCGTGGGCGATCGACGACGGGTTGAAGCTCGACACGAGCACCGGGCCGGAGAACCCCACCCGCTCGAGCGCCGCGAACAGCGCGTCGACCGCCCGTTCGCGGCCGGGCTCGAAGTCGGACTCACCGGGAAGATTCTTGATCTCCACGTCGATCGCGATCCGCCCGGAGCAACAGCGCAGCGCCTCCTCCAGGGTGGGCACGCGCTCGTCGGAGCCGCCGACGCGCAGGGCGCGCACCTCCTCGAGCGTGAGGTCGCCCAGAGCGCCCGCGCCGTCGGTGGTCCGCGCGACGTCGGAGTCGTGCAGCACCACGGCGTGCCCGTCGGCCGTGATCCGGACATCGAACTCCACCGCGTCGGCGCCTACCTCGATCGCCCGCTCGAACGCCGCGAGCGTGTTCTCGGGCCGCTCGGCGCTCGCGCCGCGGTGCGCGACGACGATCGGGAACCTCTCTTGACTGAACGACCGTTCAACCACTAGCGTCCGCTCCTACGAGCAACGTCGGCGAGGAAGGGCGCCGGGTGATGCGTGATGACTGAACATCGATTCAGGCACGATCCGGGCGACACGTGGTGGGTGGCGCAGGCTCGCTGCATCGGAGAAGACCCCGATCTGTTCTTCCCCAACGGCACCTCGCCCGAGGCGATCGCGCGGACCCTGACGGCCAAGGACATCTGCCGCGGCTGCCACGTCCGCGACGCTTGTCTCGAATGGTCGCTCGTCACCTGCCAGGACGCCGGCGTCTGGGGCGGGCTCGACGAGGAAGAGCGCCGCGACATCCGGCGGGCGCGCCGTCGCGGCGTCGCCGCATCCACGATCGACGAGCCGTACGCGGTCGCCGGCTGAACCCACGCTCACGCCTGGCTCGACGGACACAGCTCTTCGATCGGACACTCGGGGCACCGAGGCTTGCGCGCGACGCAGAGCGCGCGCCCGTGGTCGATCAGCACGTACGTGAAGTCGAACCACCGCTTGCGCGGGATCGATCGCATCAGGTCCTGCTCGATCCGGATGGGGTCGTCCGAGTCGGAGAACCCGATCCGGTTCGCGAGGCGACGGACGTGGGTGTCCACGGCGATCCCCTCGACCTTGCCGTAGGCGTTGCCCATCACGATGTTCGCGGTCTTGCGCGCCACCCCGCGGAGCGTGGTGAGGTCCTCCATCGTGTCCGGGACGCGACCGTCGTACGCCTCCACGATCCGCTGGCAGGCGGCGCGGACCGACGCCGCCTTCTGGTTGAAGAAGCCGGTGGGCTTGATGTCGGCCTTCAGCTCGTCCTCGGGCACCCGCAGGTAGTCCTCGGGCGTCCGGTACTTGCGGAACAGCGTCGCCGTGACCTCGTTCACCTTCTCGTCCGTGCACTGCGCCGACAGGATCGTGGCGATCAGGCACTCGAGCGGGTTCGTGAAGTCGAGCGCGACGTGCGCGTCCGGGTAGGCCTTCGTCAAGCGCCGGATCACGATGGGCGCACGCGCCTCGATCGGGTCCTCGCGGGTGAGCTGCTTCTTCGCCGGCACGGCCGGATGCTACCGCCGCGCCGTCCGCTCAGGCCTGCCGCAGCACGATCGGCAGGGCGAACCGCGCGCCGGCGCCGTGATCGGTCCAGGCTCCGTCCTCGAGCACGTGGACCGCCTGGCGGCCGCTCACGTCCCACTCGGTCCCGTCGCCGACCATCGCGGTGTCCTCGTCGATCGCGACCAGCGTGTCGGGGGCCGCGGCGGCGGTGATCGCGGCGCGCGCTCCGGGCACCCAATCGTCGACGATGTCCCAGTGTGGCGCGAACAGCACGTCGGGGACGAGCCCGAGCCCGCGCTGGAAGACCCTCGCGAGGTCGGTCGCATCGCTGTCGTAGGTCCGTGCCGTCAGGCACGCGACGCCCGCGCTGCAGCCCGCGTAGGCCATCCCGTCGCTCAGGCGCGCGCACATCCGCGCGAGGAACGACGTCGCCTCGAGCGCTTTGGAGACGTGCCAGGGGTTGCCCCCCGAGAAGAAGATCATCGACGCGCCGTCGAGCATCGCGATCACCTCGGGACGCTCCGCATCGACACGGTCCTTGAGGGGCAGCACCTGCGCAGGCACGCCGAGCCGCCCGAAGTGGTCCAGGCCCTTCGCGGCCCACGACGCGAACACGTCGTCGCCCTCGAGCGCCGAGGCCAGCGGCGCGACGAGCACCCGTCCGTCTCCGTCCGCGTGGGCCAACAGCCATCGGTCGACGTCGTCGTGCCAGTCCTCGAACTCCCCCGCCCCCAGCAGCGCGATCGGCATCATCGGCGCACCTCGGCGATCGCGTCGCCGAACCGCGGCAACGCCCGCTCCACCATCTCGTCGTTCGCGGTGAGCGAGAGCCGGAACCATCCGGGCATCTCGAACATCCGCCCGGGGAGCACGAACACGTCGCGCGACGCGAGCGCTCGGGCGTACGCGAGGTCGTCGTCGACCGGCGAGCGCACCAGCACGTAGAACGTGCCCTCGGGCTCGATCACCTCGTAGCCCTGCTCGCGGAGCGATGGGACGAGCAGGTCGCGACGGCGCTGCAGCGCCTTGACGTCCACGATCTGACGGTCGAGGTCGGCGAGCGCGTACTGCAGCGGGGCCACCGGGAACGCCCAGCCGCTCGCGATCTGCGAGATCAGCAGCGGGTCGCGCAGCTCCTCGGCCTCGGGGAGGTCGGGACGGAACGCGATGAACCCCAGGCGCGAGCCCGGGGCCAGGTGCGTCTTGCCGTAGGTGTAGATGTAGAAGGACCGTGCGTACGAGGTCACCGGGCTCGGGTAGTCACGATCGTCGAACACGATCCGGTTGTAGGCCTCGTCGGACAGCAGGAAGACCGGCCGTCCGTTGCGCTCCCCCGCTTCGGTGAGGATCGCGGCGAGCGCGTCGAGATCCTCGCGTGGGTAGATCCGTCCCGACGGGTTGTTCGGCGAGTTCACGACGATCGCGCGCGTGCGCGGCCCGATCGCGGCCGCGATCGCGTCGAGGTCGAGGTCGAACGTCGGTCGTCGCGCGAACACGCGCACGGGCGTGGCGCCGGCGCCCACGATGAGCGCCTCGTAGAAGAACCACGGCGGCGAGACGAACACGACCTCGTCACCGGGATCGACCAGCGCTCGCAGCAGGATCGCGAGCCCCGAGAAGTTGCCGTTCGTCATCGCGACATCCTCGGGTCGGAACCCGATCCCGAACCGTTCGCGGAGCGACGCAGCCACCACCGTGGTCGCCTCGCGTTCGTTCATCTTGTACGCGAAGTGGTGCGGACCGGTCGGGCTGGTCGCGCGCTGCAGGGCCTCGACGTAGGCGGCCGGCGCGACCTCGTGCGGGTTGCCGAACAGGAAGTCCGAACCGGTCGGCGTGACGCTCGCCTCGGTCTGGAACCAGTGCACGAACGCCCCCAATACCTCGAGCATCCGCTGGATCTGCAGCGACGCGGCGGCCATCACGCCTCCTTCCGAGCGCCGAGCACGAAGTACTCCTCGGCCATGAACCGCTTGAACCCCTCCTCGCCGAAGACCTCCAGCAGCCCTTCGATCTGGCTCTGGTGCGCCTCGATCGCCTTCACCTTGAGATGGAGCACGTCGGGGTCGAGCGGGTGGGCGATCGCGAGGTCCTCGCGCGGCGTGATCGGCGGGGTGCCCGGCAGGAACATGCCGAACGGCTCGAGCTTGGGGACCCACTCCCCGGCGAACTCCGGGGTCTGCGTGGCGTAGAAGAGACGCGCGCCGGGGGGAGCCGCCGCGTGGAACGCGTCGGTCGCCCACCGGTGCACGTCTTTGTGACCCTGATGGCCCGTCATGCCCTCGGGCCCGAACGTGAGGATCGTGTCCGGTTGGATCTCCTCGACCAGCGCGCGGACCTGCGTGGCGCCGGACCCGTCCAGGTGCGACTCCATGTCGACGTCGACCGGACCGTCGAGGAACCGGTGCTCCTGCACGCCGAGGATCTCCAGCGAGCGCAACAGCTCGGCGGTGCGGACCTCGCCCATCGTCTCGGGAGGCCACCGCTCCTCGTCCATCGACCCGCCCTCGCCGCGGGTTGCCGTCACGTCCACGACGCGGCTCCCCGCACGAACGGCCCGCACCATCAGCCCCGACGACAGGTAGATGTCGTCATCGGGGTGCGCCCAGATCCCCATCACGGTGCCGAGGTCGTCCATCTCAGCCGATCCCCCGCACGAAGTGATACGCGAACGTGTGCCCGCCGTAGGAGAGCGGCACCATGTCGGTCTCGGCCGCGAACGTGGACCCGTCCTTGCGCACACCGGTGAAGCGGAACGTGACGGGGAACGCGAGCGGCTGCACGCGGTTCCAGTAGTTCCACGAGAACACGCCCTGGTCGTCTTCGGCCACGAGCCGGTTCAGCAGGCCCGGGGTGTCGTGCAGCTCCGAGGCGCCGGCGAAGCCGAACAGCGCCGCGAACCGCTCGTTGCATCGCCAATGCTCTTCGTCGAGCCATACGTAGACGCCGTCGGGGCTCTGATCGAAGACCTGCGACAGATGCGCGGCGAGCTCCTCGGTAGCACGTTCGTGTGCGATCGCCTCCATCGGACCCTCCCCCTCCCGGCCGGCGGGCAGCCTGCGATGAGAGTGCAGTCTGCCCCAACGCGCACGTTCGTGCATCCGCACGACGCGGAAGAAAGCAGGGGACGGTCAGTCGGTCTCGAGCGTACGGATCCGTCCCAGGATCCGTTCCTGCAGACCCGGTGGGAGCTCGTGCTCGCCGCACTTATCGTGGATCAGCACCTTGATGTGCCGACGGAACTCGGTGCGCTGCATGCAGGGGTTGCACAGACCGAGGTGTTGTTCGATCCAGACCGTGACCTCTGCGGAGACCTCGCCGTCGAGGTAGCGCTCCACCTCTCGCAGCGTTTCCTCGCAGTTGTGTCCGCAGTCAGGCATCGACCAATCCTCGTTCCTTCGCCGTGTCCCACAACGCCTTCTCCAGCGCTTTCCTTCCCCGGTGCAACCGCGACATCACGGTGCCGATCGGGGTGTCCATGATCTCGGCGATCTCTTTGTAGCTGAAGCCCTCGACGTCGGCCAGCAGCACGGGGATCCGGAAGTTCTCGGGGAGCGATTCGAGGGCAGCCTTCACCTGGGCGTCGGGGATCCGGTCGAGGACCGCCTCCTCCGCGGACTCCTCGACGTTGCGCCCGCCGAGGCGATCGTAGAGGTACCACTCGTCGATGTCGTCGGGGCCTTCCACGATCTGCGGCTCTCGTTGCTTCTTGCGGTAGGTGTTGATGAAGCCGTTCGTGAGGATCCGGTACAGCCAGGCCTTGAGGTTCGTGCCTTCCTTGAAGCCGGCGAACCCGCGGAACGCGCGGAGGTACGTTTCCTGCACGAGATCCTCGGCGTCGGTGGGGTTGCGGGTCAGGCGGAGCGCCGCGCCGTAGAGGGAGGGCAACAGCGGCAAGACGTCGCGCTCGAACCGCTCCCGCAGCTCGGGATCGTCGTGTGCCGTGGGCCGCTGCGCCATGGCGTACAGGGTACCCGGAGGCCCCGACGAGCCCGGAGGGGCCGCTGCAGAGGATGTTCGCTGTCATACGCCCGGCTGGGTGTCATCATGGTTGCATGCCCGACAACGACTCGAACGGCCGCCGCCCCGGTCTGAACGGACCCGGCTCCGGCTCCGGCCTGCCGCGCCAGCGGATGACGCCGTGGGTCGTGATCATCCTGATCGTGCTCGGGCTCTTGCTGTTCAACGGCCTGTTCCAGAGCGCGGGCCGTCAGTCGATCGCGTACTCGCAGTTCCTCACCTACGTGAACGACGGCAAGATCACCGGGAAGGTCACGATCTCCGACACCTCGATCAGCGGGCAGTTCCTGAACGACCAGGGGCAGCCGGTGTCGTTCACCACGACGCTCACCTCCTCGTTCGATCCGACGCAGCTGACCACCACGCTGGGCGAGAAGGGCATCGAGGTCGAGATGAGCCAGCCGAGCCCGTGGTGGACGCTGCTCGGGAGCATCCTGCCGCTGGTCCTGCTCATGGGGATCGTCTACTGGTTCTTGTTCCGCCGGATGGGCGCGGGCGGCGCCGGCAACCCGCTCACGATGGGCAAGAACAAGGTCAAGATCTACGACCGCAAGGAGATGAAGACCACCTTCACCGACGTCGCCGGCGTCGACGAGGCGAAGGAGGAGCTCCGCGAGATCGTCGAGTTCCTGCGCAACCCGAAGAAGTACCAGCGTCTGGGTGGGCGGATCCCCAAGGGCGTGCTGCTCCTCGGGCCTCCGGGGTGCGGCAAGACCCTGCTCGCGCGCGCCGTGGCCGGCGAGGCGAACGTGCCGTTCTTCTTCATGAGCGGCTCGGAGTTCGTCGAGATGTTCGTCGGGCTGGGCGCCGCGCGCGTCCGCGAGCTGTTCCAGCAGGCGAAGGAGAAGGCGCCGGCGCTGGTCTTCCTCGACGAGATCGACACGATCGGCAAGGGGCGTTCCGGCGCGATGGGCGCCGGCTTCGGCGCGCACGACGAGCGCGAGCAGACGCTGAACCAGCTGCTGGTCGAGATGGACGGGTTCGACTCGAGCAAGGGCGTGATCATCATGGCCGCCACCAACCGCCCCGACGTCTTGGACCCGGCGCTCGTGCGGCCCGGACGGTTCGACCGCCAGGTCGTCGTCGACCGCCCCGACCTCACCGGTCGCGAGGAGATCCTGCGCGTGCACGCTCGCGGGGTCGCGCTCGATCCCAGCGTCGACCTGCGCACGATCGCAGCGCGGACCCCGGGGTTCACCGGCGCCGACCTCGAGAACGTGGTGAACGAGGCCGCGTTGCTCGCCGCGCGCCGCGAGAAGAACTCGGTCACCGAGGACGAACTCGAGGAGGCGATCGACCGGGCGTCGATGGGGCTGGAGCGCAAGTCGCGCGTGATGAGCCCGAAGGAGAAGACACGCGTGGCCTCGCACGAGATGGGCCACGCCCTCGTCGCGCACTTCTGCGACAACCTCGACCCGGTGCACCGCGTCACGATCATCCCGCGCGGGACCGCGGCGCTCGGCCTCACGATGACCCGTCCGCTCGAGGACCGCTACCTCGCCACCGAACCCGAGCTGAAGGACATGCTCGCGTTCGCGATGGGCGGGCGTGTCGCGGAGGAGCTCGTGTACGGGGAGATCTCGACCGGTGCGCAGAACGACCTCGAGAAGGCGACGCAGATCGCGCGGGCGATGGTCGCCGAGTACGGCATGAGCCCCGAGGTGGGTCCGCTCTCGCTCGGCCACGAAGACCAGATGAATCCGTTCGCCCCCGTCCCGCGGATCTCCGGGGGCACCGCCGAGAAGATCGACGAGCAGGTGCTCAAGCTGCTGAACGAGGCACACGACCGCGCGCAGCAGATCCTCATCGAGAAGCGCGAGCTGCTCGACAAGCTGAGCGCGCTGCTGCTCGTGACCGAGACGATCGACGGCGCCGACCTCGAGGCCTACGCGGCCGGCGCGAAGCGGATCCCCGAGCCGAACGAAGCCAAGCGCGAGCTCGAACGGCGCGTGGCGGCCGCGTCGGTCGCCAAGTCGTCCGCGCCCATCATCCACGCGACGCCCTCGGCGCATCCCGTGATGCCGCCGGCGCCGCCGATGCCCGCCGACTGACGGGCCTCGGCCCTCAGTCCGTCCGGTCGCTCTGCGCGGGTTCGCCCGAGAGCACGAGGTCCCAGCGATCGCGCCAGCGGTCGAGGAACCGGTAGAAGTTCCGCTTCGACCACTTCGCACGTTCGGCGGGCGGCGTCTCGAACCACATCCGGTGCTCGTGCTTGGTGACGGGCACCGTCACGACCTCGCAGCGGTAGCCGGCGTCCTTCACCCGGAACGACCACTCGATGTCGGCGGTCCGGTACCAGCGGAACTTCTCGTCGAACCCGCCGACGTCGCGCAACACGTCGCGCCGGAACGCCATCAGGTAGCCCTCGACGGCGTCGCACGGCCCGGGACCGGGCGCTTCGTCGAACTCCCGCAGGTCGGCGGTGACGATCCCGAACGGACCGCAGATCCCGACCGCGGGATCGGCCAAGGCTGCCTCCAGCGGTCCGAAGACCTCGCCGGTCGGCTCGACCGAGCCGTCCATCGCCAGGACGATCGGCGCGAGCGAACGCCGCAGACCCGCGTTGCGGGCCGCCGCCCACCCCGTGCCGGGCTCGAGCGTCAAGACCTCCACGTCGCCGCCGTCGCCCCAGCGCTCCCCCGCCTCGCCGGAGACGTCGGCGACCACGAACTGCAGACGCCTGCCGCCGGCGTGCGTCCGGAACGCCGCGAGCGCACGGTCGATGTCGTGCGGCCACCCCTCGCACACCCAGTGCACGGCGACGTCGTAGACGGCGGGCTCGTCCAGGAGCGACGCGACGTCGTTCGCAGCGGTCGCGCCCGACGGTTCCGGCGGCGCCTCCAGCGGCGCGAGCGAGAACCCACCCGGCCCGTCGGTCACGTCCCACCCGAGGCCGTGGATCCGGTCGCGGAGCGCATCGGCCGAGGCGAAGTCCTTCGCGGCGCGCGCGGCCAAGCGCTCTTCGGCGAGCGCGAGGACCTCCTGCGGAGGCGTGGGTCCCGACATCGGCGGCTCGCGCCGTCAGACCGTGGCGGGACGGGCCGAGGCGGCCTGCGTCGCACCCCGCAGCCGTGCCGCCATCGCTTCGAGCGTGCGGATCGCGATCGAGGGATGTTCGACGAGCAAACCGCGGAACACCCACTCGGTGAGGGCGAAGAGCTTGACGTCGGTGGTGGCGACGACCGTCGCCGTGCGCGGGCCGCCGTCGAGCAGGGCCATCTCGCCGAAGAAGTCGCCGGGCTTCAGGTGGTTCACCTTGCGGCCGCCGATCGTGACGTCGCACTCCCCTTCGTCGATCACGAACAATCCGGCGCCCGGCTCACCCTCGGCGGCGATCGCGGTGCCCTTCTCGTGCTCGATCAAGCGCACGGCCTTCGCGATCGTCTGCAGCTCACGGCGCGTGCAACCGGCGAAGATCGGCACCTGCGAGAGGCGGTCCATCACGTCCTTGGTGGCCATGCACCCTCCTCGTCGACTCGGCCGCGGTCACGCGGATGCTACGTGGCCGGGCGGTCCGCGGTCCACTCAGGCGCCGGTCTGCACCCGCCAGGTCTGCCAGAAGGTGGCCGGGTCGAACCCGGTGACCGTCTGCGACGCCGCGGCGGCGTCGATCGCGTCGACGAAGTCCTGCGCCCGCACGATCGAGAAGGCGTGGGCCGCCGCGTAGTCCCGCAGGATCCGTTCGAAGGCCTGCAGCCCGAACAACGAGGCGAGGTCCGCGAGCATGCAGCCGCCGCCGGCGTAGATCGCGCCGTAGTCGTCGCGGTGATGCACCCAGTAGCCCATGCCGTTCGTGAGGCGCGCGGTCGCCGACGGCCAGTCGTAGGTCGGACACGAGGTCCAGGGCCGGAACGGGAGGAACTGCGACCACGTCGCGAACGACTCGTCGAGCCAGGGCGATGCGTACTGGTCGTTGCCGACGACCCCGTACCACCACTGGTGCGCGAGCTCGTGCGCGACCGGCGCCGTGCCCGGGTTCGTGAACACGATCTGCGGGTACTCCATCCCTCGGTAGGCGATGAACGCCGTCACCACCACGTCCACCTCGGGGTACGGGTAGGACCCGAAGGCGTTGTCGAAGGCGCGCATCGAGCGGACCGCGGTGTCGAGGACACGCTCGGCACGGTCGCCGGCGAGCATGTGCGGCAGGTACCAGACGCGGACGCGCGTGTCGCCGGCCGTGCCCGCGAGCGCCACGAAGTCCCCCGCCGCCCATTCGAAATCGCGGACGTGCTCGGTCGTGTAGGTCCTCACCACGCGCCCCCCGTGGGTGCGCCGCGAGACCGCGACCCCGGTCGCAGCGGTGTCGAGACCCGCGGGGACGTCGAGCGCGACCCGGTAGGAACCCGCGACCGAGTAGAAGCTCTCCCCGAATCCGCACGAAGGGGTCGAGGTGCCATCCCCGGTCGTCGTGGATCGCGAGCGTGGGCAGCGCCGTGCCGACCAGCGCCATGCCGTCGTGATAGCCGAACCGGTCGTTGCGGATCGGCAGTCGGATCCGCACGTGCATCCCGAGCGAGGTGGAGGCGCCGGGGTCCAGGGCCGCGTCCAGGCCGACCGGCAGGGCCGTGCAGTCGACCGTGGCCGCGCCGAGGCTCCCGCCGCTCAGGTGCGTGACGTCGATCGCGAGCGGCGCGCATCCGTCCATCCCGTTGGACCAGACGCGGAGCCAGATCTCGTCGAGGGCCTCGGATCCGGTGTTCGTGAAGGTCACGCGCTCCGTGCCCGTCCAGGTGCGACCGATCGCGTCGGAGCGCAGACGGACCTCGTAGCGGGGATCGCCCGGGGTGCGGCCGAGGTCTGCAGCGGGCGACACCGAGCCGCCCGCGGGCGAGGAGGGAACCGTTGCCGTGGGCGTGACAGGCTCGGTCGTGGTGGTGGTCGCGCCGGTGCACGCGGTCGCGCAGACGACGATCAGAGCGACGAGCGCCGTCGCCCGCGGGAAGGCGGCCATACGCTCAGTCTAGGAACCCCGGGAGCATCACACCGAACGGCCGGCGCGCCGCTTGCGCACCACGATCGCGATCGCGACGGCCGTCGCGACCAGGGCGAGCGCTCCCCAACCGATGCTCGACAGCACCGTGTCGACGCGTTGCAGGTTGGTGCCGAGGAAGTATCCGACCGAGAAGATCGCGCTCGCCCACACGATGGTCGTCGGGATCATGAACGCGAGGAAGCGCCGCGGCTCGATCTTCGCCATGCCGGCCGCGAACGGGATGAACGCCGCGACCCCCGTCGCGAACCGTCCCAACACGAGCGCCTTGCCGCCGTGGCGGCGCAGGAACACCTGGGCCTCACCGAGGTGCCGCTCCACGCGGTTGACGAGCGGCGCCTTGCGCACGAGCGACTCACCGTAGCGTCGCCCGAGGAAGAACCCGGTCGTCTGCCCGGCCCACGCCCCGAC
This sequence comes from uncultured Actinomycetes bacterium, assembly GCA_963710985.1. Classification (GTDB taxonomy): domain Bacteria; phylum Actinomycetota; class UBA4738; order UBA4738; family HRBIN12; genus AC-51. The sequence goes on from CAVQCI010000001.1 coordinate 880,371, forward strand.
GATCGCGAGCGGCAACAGCACCGGGACCGCCAGGTCGCCGCGTGCGCAGTAGACGCCCCCGAGCGCGAGGATCACGTCGCCCGGCACGAGGAGCCCGATCAGCGCCGAGGTCTCCAGGAACACCGCGACCGGCACGAGCAGGTACCCGATCGTGGTGAAGACCGGACCGACCCACTCCACCAGCTGTTCGATCAGCGCGAGCGACGACGACATCGCGGTCATGCCAGGAACGTACACGCCCGGATGCGTCGAGGTCCGGCACACGAGAGGCGCCGGACTCCCCGACGCCCCGTTCGTCCGGGGGGCGGTTCGCTCGTCATGGATCAGGCAAGCGCGCCGCCCAGAGCATCCGATGCCCCGGTCGAACGAGAGCTCGCCGCGGTGCCCGAGGGTTCGCGAATGTACCTGGAACTGGCCTCCCCACGAGCGGATCCGCTGGGCCCCTCCGTATGGCAGTGTTTCCCTTGGGGACAGGCCCTGTTGGGAATCCGGGAACACGCTGGTCCGCGCCGAGTGAATGAGAGGGTCGAGCTATGGAGCGTGAGGTCCGCGAAGCATACGAGCGGCTCGTGGCCGCCTTTCGCGAAGGACGACTGGACGACAAGTTTGCCTGCTTCACCGACGACGCGACGGTAGTCGACGGCGGGCGGTGGTTCGGTTCGTTGGACGAGTACCGATCAGCATGGGACCGTTGGTTGGCAGAGCAGGGCGGTTTCGTACCGCCACTCTCGGTCGATACGCGCATCCTGAAACTCCGGCTGTTCGGCGACGCGGCCGTCCTGATCCACTCCATCGACAGCCGTCAGCGCACCGACTCCGGCGAAGAAAGGGAGCTTGAGATAGAGACGATCGTGTTCGGCAAACAGCCCGACGGACGCTGGCTTGTTGTCCATCAGCAGATATCGCCCATGCACGGCGAACCCGCTCATCGATAGGCGGTTCCGTCTAGAGACTGACGCCGCGGTTCGCGAGCGTTGCCTCGCCTGACCGACTTGGCGGCGGCGAACATATACGTGCCCGACCTTGTGACCGGGATCACGGTGCTGGGACGTCGCCGGCGGAACTCCGTCAGCTCGTCGACGGACTCGTTCGGGCCCTCTCGACACCCTGTTCTGGGCCTCTGGGAAACTGAGCAGGTGAACGAGGCGTCCAGGGCCGTCGGGCACCGCGTGCTCGTCATCGGGATGGCAGGGTCCGGGAAGAGCACATTCTCGCGGGCGCTATCGGCGAAGACTGGCTTGCCGGTGATCAATCTTGACTTCCACTACTGGAAACCAGGCTGGGTCAAGCCGTCCGACGACGAGTGGCGGGACAGGCAACGCGGCCTGCTAGCGGGCGATGCCTGGATTGTCGACGGCAACACCCAGCGAGGCCTCGACCTTCGCCTCGAACGAGCGGAGACCCTCGTGTTGCTTGACACTCCGTGGTGGACATGCGCGGGTCGGGCGTTCATGCGCGGGGTTCGAAAGCCTGTCGGTGAGATGCCCGAAGGTTGCCGCGATTCTGTGAGACGACGGTTGCTCGATGAGTGGCGGTTGGTCGGTGTCATCTTGCGCGAGCGCCATTCAGAACCCGAGCGAGCACGCGCGATCGTCTCGCAGCACGGACAACATGTGGCACTGCACGTGCTCGGTTCGAAGCGGGCAGCTCGTGCATTCCTCAACAGCCTGCACTGAGCGGGCGCTCGACCTCGAGCTCGCGGTAGACGGCCGGAGTGACGCGGAGCCGAAGGTCGATCCGGTCGAGGAGCGGACCGGACAGCTTCTGTTGGTATCGGCCTTCTGGTCGTCGCGACACCGACAAGGTTTGCGCGGGTCCCCTCGAAGCCGCACGCACACGGGAGCGTCGCCGCGACGAGCGTGAACCGCGCCGGGAACTCGACGGAACCGAGCGCGCGCGTCACGACGATCCGTCCATCCTCGAACGGCTGACGGAGCGCCTCGATCGCGTCGCGCCTGAACTCGGTCAGTTCGTCGAGGAACAGGACGCCGTGGTGCCCCAACGTTCGGGGATGTCCCTCGAAGGGCTGTCTGCGGGGCGTCCTAGCCGGGACCCCCGCTTGACCCTATCCTGGCGGTGTGGAACTCGCGGTTCCCGATCCACCCCTGAGCGATGGCGTTGTCGCACTTCGAGTGCCAAGCGATCAGGACTTGCCTGCGATCGAACGGGGGATCGTCGACCCGGATGTCGTCCGGTGGGTCGACCCATCTGAGTTTACGGCACGCGAGCTGTTGGAACTCAGCTGGACGCGCTGGACCCAGGGCACCGGGGCAACGTTCTCCGTCTGTGATCCGAACGATGCCTGCCTAGGACGTGTCTGGGTGGAGGTGGACCTGGCGAACTCACATCGTGGGAGCGTGGGGTACTGGCTCCTGCCCGAGGCCAGAGGAAAGGGCTTCGCCACTCGCTCCGTGCAACTGGTTTCCCGATGGGCGCTCGGGGAGCTGGGGATGGCTCGCCTCTCCCTGTCGACCGAGCCGTCGAACGACCGATCCCTACGGGTAGCAGAGCGGAGCGGCTTCGTGAAGGAGGGCGTTCTTCGGTCATACGCGGAGATCGGCGGCCGGCCCGTCGATTGCGTTGTCTTCTCGTTGGTCCCTGCAGACCTCGGCTGGGGCGAGACGCGATAGCACTCCGTGGTGTCCGAGCGTCACCTGAGGCGTCCCAGATTCAACGGGGAATCCGACGGCAGCACTGGGGTCCAGCCCGCAACGTGAAGCCAACGATCCTCACTTTGCGCCTTCGCGTAGATCACGTATTCGCGGTCTCGTACCGGAACGCCGCGACCGCTTGCCGGACCCTCGCCCGAAGCGAGCGCCGTTTCCGCCCACTGGATCACTTCGCGAACGTCCTGAGCGCCAGCAAGCTCGAACGTCGCCTCCTCCCACCCCATGGGCGCCCCCGGGAAGGCTCCAACCCACTCGCGGGCTGGTCGATGTTGGGCGGCCTAGCGGGTTGCTCCCAGAGGGTGATTCGGTAGGCGGCGACCAACTCCCAAGGTTCGTCATCGTAGACGTCCGGAGCCGGTCTTGCGTCCATGGACGAAGCCTAAGACCCTGGGCTGCCAGAGGGTCCGTTAATATCGCCTGAGGTCGAACGGGCTCTCGGTGCCGGATAGCTACGCTTCCTACATGAAGAACGCCTGGCCGTGGCTCGTTGGCGGGCTCTTGGCGATCGGCGTCGGTCTCGCGGTCTGGACCACAACGTTCGTCCTGGTGCCTGTAGGGGTCGTGCTCATTGCCGTTGGGGGTACGAAGTTCGTGAGGAGCCAGACCTCGCGCTCACCCAAGTCGAAGTGAGACAGACCCAGCGACATCCCGACGGGGTGCGCGAGCGTTCGGTACCTGGAGGGATCCGACGGCGTTCAGTCCTCGCCGGAGAACCGCTCCCAGGCTGATTGCTTCGATATGCCAAGTGCGTGACCGATCTCGGCCCACGTGCAACCCTTGCGCCGCGCATCCTCAACCGTCTGTCGGATCAGCTTGTCGACCGCGACTGAAGCACCACATGCAACCCGGAGGTCCTCGAGTGGCTTCTTTCCCCACGTCCCGACCAATCGAAGGCGGCCCTTCGTCGCCTGCGCGTCGAGCCGAATCGCCTTTGCGCGTATGCTCACCGCGACACCCCTCCGTCAGGGTTCCCTGACAGCAGAGTACAGCGACTGCGGGCTGAGGCTCACGTCGTCGCGGACGCTACTCCCGCCGGGTTCCCTGAAGCGCGAGACCGTCGGCCACGGGTGGCCCCTCCAAGGAGGTGACCTTCGGCCCTGCATCACCGGTTCGCCTATCTCTAGGGTCCGGAGATCCTCCCCGAGGGATGGACATGAATGGTGAGACGAACCGCACGCAGTTCGGCGTACCCGAGAAGAGCAAGAAGGTCCGCGCCGCGAAGGGGCGCACGTGCGACCGACCCGAGTGCGACACGATCCTGTCGACGTACAACGACTCATCGACGTGCTGGATCCACGAGCGCCTGAAGACGCGTCTCCCACGCGAGCGCCGTTACTAGGTGCTGCGCACCGATCGCACGAACGTCTGCGGCCACCCGTACAGCTGCCGGTCCGGTCCGACGGCCTCAGCCTTCGGCGTCTGTCTCGGCCCGCATCCGGACGATCGTGCGGCGGGCCTCCGGGTACAGCGTGCAGAGGTCGATCACCTCGAAGAGCCCGTCGCCGACGTCGTCGCGGTAGCGGCGTAGCCGGTAGGACGCGGCGTCGCGGTCGGCTGGTCGCCGATCAGGACCCGGCGCAGCAGGTCGCGGGACTTCGGCGGCAGGTCCGCCGTAAGGTTGTGGTTGCTTCAGGATTGGTCAGGACGGTTCAGGACAGAGCGAGTGGCACCTGAGGTGTCACCCGCTCTCAAGCGTTCGCCGCGTCCGTTCACAGAGCGCATGCGATCGGTCCGAGACGCGCCCGGTACCCCTACTTGATGGGATCGATCCGGATGGACTGCACCATGAACCCCACCTCGGTACGGACCCGGAAGGGCACATCCGCAACGAGTGGAGCATTGATCACGAGGACAGCACCGTCGAGGTCGAGGATCAACAGGCGCTCGGTCTCGCCGGGGTTGTTGAGGTACCGCTGTCCCCCCCCTGGGGCCGACCACAACGTGAACCGGCCAGCGTCACACCGACCCAGCTCGGCCAGGTCGGGCGTCGTCATGTCCATAGCCGTGGCGGGGGAGCCGTCAACCAGGTCGAAGACCGGTGTCGTCGGACGAAGCGCCCTCTGATCGGCGAGAACCGCCACCAGCTCGTCTGCCGAGGAGATCGCCGACCGCGTGCCGCGCCAGTTGCAGGCGTCCGCGTAGACGCCATCGACAACCCACATGGCCACTCCGGTCTCCCCCCACACCAGTCGGGGGTATTTGAAGACGCCCGCGCCCTCCCAACCCGAATAGCCCTTGGGGACCTCGATCGTGATCTGGTGCGAGGCGTTGAAGTCGGGGTCGGTGGTGGAAATGACGTACCGCCCAGGTTCCAAGGGACCTTCCGTCACCATTCGCAGCGAGGATGGCGACGTGGGCTGCGAAGATGGCGTCGGATCGGGCCCGAGGGGAACCCCGTGATCGTCGTCTGAACCTAGGGTGGTGATCCCGAGCGCAACCACTCCGATCACGAGCGCGCCCACGAGGACGAAGACCGCCGTCTTCTGCCGGGCAGCGTGGCGCAGTTGATCGCGATGCTGCTGTTCGAGCGAGTCGGGATCGGGGCGGACCTTCTGCGTAGCCATGTCGAACACCTCCTGCACCTTAGGCATCCTGTGCTCCTTCCATGGCGCGGAGGGCTCGACGCCCCTTCGTGGCGAGGGCCCGGACCGTGGACGGACGTACGCGCAAGATGCGCGCCGCCTGCTCGGATGGATAGCCGAGCAGGTCCACGAGCACGAGGGCAGCACGCTGGCGCGGCGTGACCTGGAGGAGGAGCTGCCGCACGTCGGCGCGCATCTCCGCATCGAGGAACACATCGCGTCGCTCCGGCACCGGGATGACCTTCCGAACGGACATCGCGGCTCGACGCCGCTTCATCCGGAACCCGTTCAGGGCCACGCGGAAGAGGTAGCCGGTGGGATCCTCGATCCTTTCGATCCCGTCCCACCGCTCCCATAGGCGCAGGAAGGCGTCCTGCATCAACTCCTGCGCATCGTGGCGGTTCCCGGTCACGAAGTAGAGAGCCTTGAAGAGGCGCTCGTGCTCTTCCAGGTAGAACGTGTCGAAGCGGGCCCATGCCTCGACGCGTCCTGACGGGAACGGCACCACGACTTCACCCTCTGCTCGCACGGTCCATGGATGCACCAGCATCCCTAAACGCTCCCTTATGAGTCAGACATTGTTCAACCGGACCGGCTTGCTCTGGGACGTCGTGGAAGCCGGATCGAGGGGGGTTCCCCCACGTGGCTGGCTCCGACGAACGTCTGCGGCCACCCGTACAGCCTGCAGATCCGGTCCCAGGTGTCGAACGTCGGCGAGCGCGTGCCGGCCTCAAGCTCGCGGTAGACGGCCGGGCTGACGCCGATCCGCCACGCGACCAGAGCGACAGTGAACCCGGCCTCCTGCCGATCCTTCGCAAGCATCTCCGGCGGCCACTCTGACACTGAGACGAGGGTATCGAGGTGGAGACACGACCTTTCGACAACGCCCACTACCTAACCCGCGACATCCGCTGGGGCCGGGTGCTCGCCTTCCTCGAGGTCGGGGTCTAGCTCGGGTATTGGACGCAGGCGGTGAGGTTCAGGACGTTCGCTCAGGGTATGCCGCGTCACTCTCCTTTGGCTTCGCCACTTGATCCAAGGCACGCATGACGTCAAGGGTGCCGTTCTGCTGGCGTACGATCTGCTTTCGGATGTCTGTCACCCCTCAGTTGGTCGAGAGCCTTTGCGTCCTTGACAAGGCGAGACGGCAAGAGGGCTCGCGAGACATACGAGTAGCGCAGAGGGGCCTCACTCCGACCGCGCGCGTTCTTGACGAGGATGAACGGCGTGTAGATCCCACCGTGAGGGACGGGGCTCGCTCCTCGCCTGAGCGCCTTACGCGCCATCGCGTGGAGTCGATGCCGACGAGGCAGCCGTCGTCCCAGTTCGGCGACTCGGTCTCAGGCGTGTACCGCGTCGATGCCGAGTTCCTGTTCGTGCCACGCGACGAGGTCTAGGAGATGGCACGGTTCGGCGTAAGTGACGCGCGACTTAGGGCTGCGTTCCAGCGCGCGAGCCAGGCCCTGAGCGCCGTCCGATGAGCTCGCTTCCCCCGGAGTAGGCCCGTCGATGGCCGATCGAAGACGTCTGGAAGGCCCGCAAGCGCTAAGCGCGACCCGGGAGCCTACGATGAGGCCTTCTGCGGAGCGCAACACGTGCGAAGGGGTCTTCGATCGTGGCCCAAGACGCGATCCTCGGGCGCGAGGAAGAGCTCGCCGCCATCGCTCGTTTCATCGACGACGACCGCTCGGGGCCCCGCGCGCTGCTACTCGAGGGCGAGGCCGGGATCGGAAAGACCACTCTCTGGCGAGAGGGACTGCAACTCGCGAATGCCAAGGGCCTGGTGCTCACGTCCCGGGCTGCCGAGGTGGAAACCAGGCTCTCGTTCGCGGTCCTCGGTGACCTGCTCGCACCTGCCCTTGAAGCGGCGCTCGAGGAGCTACCTTCCGGTCAACGCGGTGCGCTTGAGGCAGCCCTCCTGATCGGACCGCCGGCTCGTTCCCGGCCAGATGCTCGCGCGGTCTCCCTCGCTGTGCTGGGCGTGCTGCGTTCGCTCACATCCGTTAGCCAAGTCACGATCGCGATCGATGACGTGCAATGGACCGACACGCCATCGGCACGGTCACTGGCCTTCGCGCTCCGGCGTGTAGATGAAGGCTCCATCTCGGTCCTGGCGACGAAGCGGGTCGCGCCCGGCCTCACCGATCCCCTAGACCTGGCCGGCCTGCCGTCCGGCGTGGATCGGCTCACACTCGGCCCGATCGCCCCAGACCCGCTCAGGCGTCTGCTTGGGGAGCGCCTCGGCCGCTCCTTCGGCCCTCCGCTCGTGAAGCGGATCCACGAGGTGTCGGGAGGGAATCCGTTCTTCGCGGTCGAGATCGGCCGGGCGCTCGGGGCTGAGGAGTCCATCCCGAGACCGGGGGAACCCCTTCCGGTTCCGATGGACCTCCAGGAGCTACTACGTCGCCGGCTCTCAGCCCTTTCGGCATCGGCGGGTCAGGCCCTACTGGTCGCAGCGTGTTCGGCACAGCCGACACTAGTCCTCGTCGAAGACGCAGGCGGAGAGCGATCGGGACTGGACGAAGCGGAGGAGGCAGGGATCGTCGAGCTTCGGGGAGGGAGGATCGGATTCACGCATCCGCTCCTCGCCTCCACCGTGTACAGCGGTGCATCGTCGCGGATGCTTCGAGACGTCCACGCGCGCCTCGCGCGCATCGCAACCGACCCGGAAGAGCAGGCCCGCCATCTGGCGCTCTCGATCGAGGGTCCCAACGAAGCTGCGGCGGCGGCGTTGGAACATGCCGCACAACAGGCCGAGGCGAGGGGTGCACCCGCGGCGGCCTCGGAGCTGTACCAGTTGGCGGCTACGGTCACGCCACCGGAGACGATCGAGCGACTCCGTTGGCGCCGCCGCCACGGTGTGGTGGGAAACCTGTGGGCGGCGGGCGACATCGCCGGCGCGCGAGATCTGCAGCAGCGCCTGCTGGAGGAGCTCGAGCCCGGCCCGGCCAGAGCGCACACGTTGTACCGGATGGCGTCCGTCAGGTGGGATGACGTGACTCGTGTCACGAGCCTCCTCACTCGTGCGCTTGACGAAGTCGGCGACGACCGTCTGACACACGCACACATCCTCACGGAGCTGGCATGGGCGGCGCTCTGGGCGTGCGACCCCCGCGCGTCTACCTCCTGGGCAGACGCGGCACTCGAGATCGCCGAGGGACTCGACGAACCGCTACCGCTCCGCACGGCGCTCGCCATCAAGGCCATGGCTGCAGGCGTGCTCGGTCATGACACGAACTCCCTCCTGGAGCGCGGGATCTCCCTGGAGGGAGCACTCTGGTACAACGAGCTATCGACCTCTCGCACGTGCCTCGGTCGCCTGCAGACGTGGGCGGGCGCGCTCGACTCGGCCCGAGGAACGCTCGAGATCGAGCTCGATCGGCGGCTCGAGGCTGGATACGAGACATTGACGTGGGAGGTCCGGACGGATCTCGCTGAGGTCGAGTACCGCGCCGGGCGTTGGCAGCTGGCGGCCAAGCACGCTCGGGAGGCATACGCGATCTTGGTGGAGTCCGGCTGGTCCGACGTCCTCGCTGAGATCCTCCCCGTGAAGGCAGCGATCGAGGGCGTGACGGGAGACACACCACAGGCCCGTATCGACGGCATCGAAGCGCTGTCCTTCTGTGAACGAACGGGCGACAGATGGGATGAGATCCGGGCACGATCGGCGCTCGGCTTCCTGGAGCTGTCCCTCGGGGAACATGCTGCTTGTCACGCCTGGCTCGATCCGCTCATCGCACTCACCGATGGGATGGGACTTCGAGAACCGGGAGCCTTTCCTTTCGTGCCCGACGAGGTCGAGGCGCTCGTTGTGCTCGGTGAGCTAGGGGCCGCCGAGCGGCTCACTGATCGGTTGGAGGAACAGGGGCAGACCCTCAACCGCCCGCTCGCGCTGGCGACGGGGGGTCGCTGTCGTGGCTTGATCGCGGGCGCACGCGGCGATCCTTCCGTAGCCGTCGGGCATCTGCAGCGCGCTCTCACCTTGCATGCCTCGGTTCCGCAACCCTTCGAGCTGGGGCGGACGCTCCTCGTGGCAGGCGTGGTTCACCGCCGAATGAGGCAGAAGAAATCCGCTCGAGAACTCCTGCACGGGGCGCTCGACATCTTCGTGGAGCTCGGAGCGCCGCTGTGGGCCGCGAAGGCGAAGAGCGAGCTCGCCCGCATCAGCGGCCGGGCGTCCGCTCCGGCGGAGTTGACGCCCACCGAGAAGCAGGTTGCGCGTCTTGCGGCAGAAGGCATGACCAACCGCGCGATCGCCGACCAGCTATTCATCAGCGTGAAGACCGTCGAGGCGAACCTGTCTCGCACGTACCACAAGCTTGGGATCAGATCGCGCAGAGAGCTCCGGGGTGAGCTCGACACCCTCGAACGCCGAGATGCCCAAACGTAGGGATGACTGCCGATTCGTCGCTACCTATGCCAGGCCTACCGTCCTCCGAGACGAACTTGGGCAGATTGCCCACTCGGCGAGGGAGAAGGGTCATGGCCATCGGAACGATTGGCACCGACTTACGGTCGCGGACGAAGTTCGCTGCGCTCGTTGTGGTGCTTGTGATTGCGACCACGTTGCTAGCGGTTCAGGCGAGTTCGTTGCTGTCGACGACCACGAACACCGCTCTTCGACCGCCGCCTGTAATCGTCCTCAACGAGCTACCGACCGGGCCGCAGCATAGCCAGGGTCCACACCCCCACAAGATCGTTCATCTCGTTCGGCCTGACGCAGGAGCCTGACGCAGGAGGATGAGCTCACCGATGCGGAAGAGAACGGCTCTGGGAGCAGGATCGCGAAAGGTCGGGTCCCAAGCAGGCATCGAGTTCTCGCTAGAAGCCCGATGTCTCGAATCGACTGCAGCAACACCCGCCTGACGTTCCACTCCACAACGCCCATGCGGGCAGCCCGCAACTGAGCGGCCTGAACGTGGAGTGATGTCGCGAGTACGCGTATGCCCCGATGTCTCGAGAGATCACACACAGCTCCGGGCCTGGGACTCGAACCCACAACCTACGGATTAGCAGTCCTTGAGAAGTCGTCCAGGGCAGTCCATATACGTCCACCGCGTCCGAAGATGGCGGTCGTTGGTTCCACTCTCGTCCACTGACGTCCAGCGTTGCCCACGGGCTCGGCTCTCAAGTTGGCTGTCAAGCGCGGCCACGAGTTGATAGCGGTCGCCTGCTGCGAGAGTGCGTCGGTCTCGGCTTCGCTGATTGGCGGTCGTCAGGGCCCGGCGCATACGCTTCGAGCCGTGAGGACATGGCTTGCGAAACTCAGAAGGAAGCGTTGGCTGGATTAGGTGCTGGCTGCGATTGGGCTGGCCGCAGTCGTGCTGCTCGCCGTTCGCCTCAGCCCCAGGGACTGGCTGACGCGCGGACTGCTTCTGATCCTTCGAGGCGTACTGGTCAAGATCCTGGTGGAAGGACTTCCGAGCCGACCTCGCGGACCACGCCTGACCCTCGACGCGACAACCGGCGCCAGCAGCACGACCACGCTCGATGGGCGACGGGTGGCGACCGGGAACGTGATCCTGTTCGTCAAGAACGCCGAGGGCGCGGGGAAAGCGAAGCACGTCACCGTGGTGATCTCGACTGTCGCAGCCAAGTGCTTCCATCTACACCCGGACTCTGCGGTCGGAAGCGAGCGAGCACCTGATCGAGGACGAGCACAGGATCGTGTGGACCCGCCCTGTGCTCGGTCCTGGTGGCCAGGTCGACCTGACGTTGAAGTCAGATCGATTCGCGTTCGACGACGACATCAGTGCGACGCGCGAACACGATGCCGCAGGGTAGCGTCGGGTGGATGAGCACACGCGCGCTCGCCGTCTGCTATCGCTCCGCGTCGGCCGGCGTCGAGGTGCTCCTCGTCCGCTCGCGTCGCGGGCCATGGACGATCCCCGGCGGGCGGATCGACCCCGGTGAGACGCCCGAGCACGCGGCGGTCCGCGAGCTCCGCGAGGAGGCCGGCGTCGTCGGCGCGAGCGTCGCCGCTCCCGTCACGTACGTATCGGTGATCAAGACCGTTGGAGACCTCCTCCGGCCACTGGCGTCGCGGGCCCCGGTGTTCCTCGTGCGTGCCGAGGGATCAGGCACGACCGACGAGGGGTGGCGCACGCCGACGTGGTTCAGACCGCTCGACGCTCGCGTCGCGCTCGCGAACAGGCGGATCCGGTGGGTGGCACGATGGCGCCTGGCTGCGCTCGATGCAGCGGTCGCGACCCTCGCGCGATGACCGGAGGCCTTGACGTGACGCCAGTCTGGATCAAGGCTCCGGTCCACTCAGTCGTAGTGCCAGAGCCGCCACGCACCATCTAGCAGCGGTTCAGACGTCCTCGCGGGTGTCGGACTCGATCCATTACGGGCGTCGGCGTGGCGCGACGCGGACGCTGCTCCGCGGGTGAGGCGGTCCAGCCAGGGCGAACGTGTCTCTTCTTTCCAAGACCTTCGACCCGGAGCCGGTGTTAGTCTGCGGGTACTCGGATTTCTTCCCCCGCGCCTCGCGGAGCGGGACGCGGTAAGGCATGGAGATCGACCGGGACGGAAGGCTTGCCGGCGGTCTGAGGGAGACACCAGCCCGTCCGAGGGCCGAACCTCCCTCCTTGATGGCGTCAGTGGCGCCGGGAGGAGGTTGGTATGCACGCATCCGGACACCTCCGGGAAGCGTTCGCCGATTGGGTCCACGCGGGGAAGGACGAACACGTGATTCCCGCCGACTTCTTCTTGGACGGCGAGGAGCGTCCGATCCCCTGGCTCTTCGGGCATCTGTGGGGCTGCACGGACATCATGCCGTCGGCCCTTTGCAGCAATCTCGACATTCCGAAGGGTTCGACCTACGCGAAGGCTGTGCAGCGGGAGGCAGCCTCGACTCCTGCCTGGATGCAGCCGGACATGCCGCGCGCCTCCGGGTACAGCGTGCCGGTCACGTTCGAGCGCACCTAGCGTCTAGATCGGATGGTGGTGCAGATGTCGAAGATCCCAGGTCCCCTGATGAAGGGGACGGGCGGGCAGGACCCGAATCTCGCACCGGAGTTCGCGGTCGAGCAGAACTTGGAACGTCAGCGCGAGGAAGCTGAGATCCAGCGGGAGCTACACCACGCTCATGAAGGCGACCGCACCGCCCCGAAACGGCCGTGGTGGCGGTTCTGGAGGCGTTGAGCGCGGGAAGCACGCGCCTACCCGCCGCGTCCACCTCGGCCAGGAGCCGGACGATCGTGCGGCGAGCTTCCGGGTACAGCGTGCAGAGGTTGATACGTCCGAGAGCTCGTCGCCGACGTCGTCGCGGCGAATGGCACGCTCTTTCCCGGGGGCCGAAGCCTGATCAGTGACCCGCTGACCGCGACGCTGCGTCCTACCGTCTGCGCCGCTACGAAGTGGTCAGTCAACTCCGGGAACTCGCGCCTAGCGGGCCCTGGAGCCTGGGCTTCGCTTCTCGCCGGCGACTACCCGGAGGCGACTACTTGGTCGCGCCCACGTACGCGAAGGCGGAGCGAATCCGAGCGAGTCCGGTGTCTACGAGTGGTCGAAGATGCTGTTCGAAGCGAAGGAACTCGTCCTCGGTCAAGGCACCGTGCAACGCCTCCCCGACCGTGTAGGCGTTCGGGTTTGGTGACGTGGTTAGCAGCCTGTCCCAGTCCACGACCCAAGTACCCGGCTCCACATCGACTCGCAGTTCTACGTGAGACTCCTGGAACCCGGCGTCCTCCGCGTATCTCAACAGGTCCTTCTCGGTGAAGTTCATCATCGGGTCTTCGGCGTCGCGCTCTTCTCCCCAGCCTTCGTAGCGCCAGACCTTCTCCACGAGGTCGCGAACCGGACGGGCGTCGAAGCCCCAGAACTCGTCGGGTGTCTCCGGGAAGTAGTTGTTGATGGGCTCGAACAGCGAGACGCGACCTCCTGATCGAAGCACCCTGTAGAACTCCTGGATAGCCCTCGCCTTGTCCTGCACGTAGATCAGGACCGAGCGCGTGGTGACGACGTCGACCGAAGCATCGGGGATCGGACCGAGGTCGGCGGCATCGGCTCGAACGAACTCCATCCGCTCCGCGACGTCGATCTCAGCGGCGAGAGATCGAGCGTGCGCGAGGAGGTCTTCGGAGATGTCCGAGAAGATCACGTGGCCGCTGGTGCCGACGCGTTCAGCCGCCGCGAAGGCGATGAGGCCGTCGCCTGCACCAACGTCGAGTACGACGTCGCCGGGATGTACCCCGGCGTTGTGCAAGACACGGTCGCGGACGGGAACGAGGTGTTCGAGCGCCTTCGCTTGTTGCTCGGGGTCGTCGCCGTCGCGTCGGTGGAGAAGCCACGCGGCCGACTTGTCCTGCACCTGGCCGTCGCTCACAGGACGAACCTAGGCGCGTTCGGCGACACGCGTCACAAGCGACTCGCCAAGAGGCATGATGCGGCTGATGGGCAGGCGCTTCGTCCTCGTGTGCATCGCCTTGTTGATCGTGACGCTTGCGTCCGCTTCATGTACTCGCGACGCGACCTCGGGGGTGCGCGGCGACCTCGTGTACATCGGCGGGCCGCCGCCCGTCTCGGCCTCAGCAGCGTCGCCACATCTCGAACCCGGAAGCGTCACGGTCTTCGACACGGGAGGGAAGCAGGTCGCCTCAGCGTCCTTCGAGGAGGGACGCGGGTTCTCGATCGTGCTCCCGCCCGGCTCGTACCGACTCGTTCCACATAGTGGCGACGCGCAGTGTGTGCCGCGACCGGTGTCTGTCGAGCCCGATGCGATCACGACGATCCGCGTCTCATGCGACGTGAGGTGAGTTGAGGTTTCGGTCGCCGCCGCTCTCGTCAACGCGAACGGGCGGGCCACTTGGACCCGCCCGTTCGGGACGCGGAGGCGGTGTGATTCCGACACCCCTCTGACCTGCGGGTTCTTCCTCCGTGGGTTGCCCACCCACTGCCCACCTGGCTCACCTATGGAACGGATCACGGCATAAGGTCAGATCGACGCCGCGAGGCGGGGTGTCGCGTCTCGCCGGAAGCGACCTCGGCCGACGCGTCACATCAGCCAGGAGTTCGCGTTCCTCTGTCACCGGACGTTGGGACGCTCGATGAGAGGCTCGCTCGCGCGAAGGGTAGGATGCTGCCCATGGAGCCGGTTTCCTCGCCGCGGTAGTCAACACCGACCCGTTCGCTGTTGGACCGGACGTCGTCGGCGCGTTTGAACGCGTCCGACGCAAGGGAGGAAACGACGATGACAACGACGTCTCTGCTCGAGGCCGCCCTCGCGCACCACGCGTGGGCGACGATCGAACTGATCGACTCCTGCGAGGTCCTTTCACCGCAACAGCTGCAGTACGTAGCCCCCGGGACGCGGGGACCGATCATCGAGACGCTCGCCCACCTCGTCGACGGCGACACGTGGGACCTCGACATCCTCGAGGGACGGAACCTGGCCGATGTTGAGGAAGCGGGCCTCGAGCTCGGAGCGATCCATCGGATGATGCAGCGGAACGGCGCTCGCTGGTCGTCGTTCGTGTTGCGGTCGCCGGATCCGGACGCGATGGTGACGGAGGTCGATCCGGCAGACGGCTTCCGCCGCGTCGCGTCCATCGGCATGCGGCTCGCTGCGGCCCTGGATCACGGCAGCGATCACCGCAGTCAGATCTGCACGGCGTTGACCACGCTCGGCATCCGGCCCCCGGCGATCGACGTCTGGAGGTTCGGAGTCGAGGCCGGGCGTATCGAGGAGACGCCGGAAACATCCTGATCGTCCCGCACGTATCTGGACGGAAGCGACGCCCCGAACGCGAACGGGCGGACCCTTGGAAGGACCCGCCCATTCGAACGCGGAGGCGGCGTGATTCCGTCAAGGGCTCTGACCTGCATGTTTCCCTCGACGAGTTGCGCACCAGTGCCTACCTACTCGAAGTACAACCGGCGCACGCGCCGGGGCGCAAGTAGCGTGCGGCGATGGAGCCTCTTTCAACCGTTCGCGGCCTCGTGCTGGCACCACGCGTACAGCGCGTCGTACATCGGCGTCTCCAACTCGATCTTCTTGTGGTCCTCGGTCCCGTGCAGCAGCGCGAACCCGTGCGCGATCGCGGAGAGTCCTCGGCCTTCAGGCGAGGTGTCGATGTCTTCTGAGATGTCGGCTGCGTGCACGATCTGGGCCAGGCCCACGAGACCAGGATCCTTCGTTAGGTTGAACTCCTCAACGAGCACGTCGAAGGAACACTTGCCATCGCGGTGGGTGTATTCGGCTCCGGGCGCATCGTAGGAATGAGCCGAGTCTCGAGCTGCCACCTCCAGCACCTCATCGCGAGGCGCGAACAGGAACTCCGCGTCCGGGTCGATGAACCGCTTGATCAGCCAGGGACAGGCGATCCGATCGACGTTGGCGTTCTCGCGAGTGACCCACTTCATAGTGCCTCCTTCACGGAGCCGGCCTCGAGCTCGCGGTAGACGGCCGGGATGACACCGATCCGCCACGCGACCTGAGCGACGGTGAACCCCGGCAGCGGGCCGGTCGTGCTCGAGCAGGTCGAGAACTCCGTCACCGGTCGAGCCTAGCGCCGATGCAGGATGGCGATGAACGTCGTGTCCGAGGTCTAATCGGAGGGCATTCCGGGGATGAGGACGCACGCCGCACCGTACGGGTCGCCCCCGTCACAAACCGGTCGCGCGTGGCACCGTTGGCCTCCGGTTCGTCCGGGGGCCTTCGTGCGTCTTCTTCCGACACGCAGCAGGTCGCGGGACTTCGGCCGCAGGTCCGCCAGCACGGCGCGGAGGTCGGCAGTCATAGGTGCTGAAGGCTACGCCTCGTGAAACCACACAGGAGCACAGGTGAGGCCGAGACGGACCATCTCCAAGAGTCCGGAGGCGAGTGAGCCGGGGCCCGTACATCGAGGCGCTTTGCAGGCCGATCCGGAACATCCGTTCGTAGGCGGGCTCCCGTACTGTTCCAGCAGGCGGCGGTCGAACGGGTGCCGGTTCTATGTCGTGTAGGCCACCTTCACGTCGTAGAAGAGCGTGAACGTGAAGTCGCCATTCAACGGGTACGCGACGAGCGTAATCGAGCGACTGAACTCTTCGGACGACGGTCCCGACGGATAGTCGATCTGGTCAATGCCAAGTGCTTGCTCGTCATCCTCTAACCATCCGTCATGGTCAGTTCCGCCCGCGATGACTTTCAGGTACGAACGTTCGGACATCGACGGCCCACTCGCATAGACGTCCTGTAGCTGTATGTCTTCACCATCGGTGACATCGCGCTCGGGCAAGCTTCCAAGAAGAATCTCCGACTCATACCCTCCGCTAAGTTCGGGGTTTCCTTCCAGGAATGAGAACGAGAAGTCGCACTCGCCCGATCCGCCGGGATCGCCGTCGTTGATCACGTGGATCTTCGTCGCGGCCACCTCTAGCGTTCGTCTCTTGAGCGTGACTTGCTGGACGACTTCGTCCCAGGCTCCATCCGGCCTGACGGCGACGATCAAGATCCAGTAATCGTGTCCGGGGTACAGGTAGCGCGTATGAGTACCTGCCGATGTTGCACCATGGTGAACAGAGCGGTCGACGACGTAGTCATTCGACACGAACTCGTGAGGGGCACCGGGCTTCGCGACGGGCTGAGCCGTCCCGACGCTGATGAGGATGGTGGCTGCCTCGGTCGTGTAGGCGACGGGGTCAATCCAGGTCCCTCCGAACGGCACTCCCCAGTCCGCAATCAGCTTCGTCCGCTCGGCCACACCGACCGCACAGTCGTAGAAAAGGCGCGTCTCCCAAAGAGTCTCTGCCTCCTTGGCGTCGAGCGTCGGACCGAAGTCGCGGTCGTCGAGCACGTAGGGAAGGACGAGCGCCTCATATACGTGCCCAGCTGCGCCGAGCGATCCCTCGTAGCTGCCTTTCGACTCGAAGTCCACGCCGCTCGGGCCGACGAGAACGCGGTGCTGCCAGTTCCCCCAGTTGTAGCGCTCAGCTATCGTCCAAGTGGGGTACTTCTCGTAAGAGACCGTGTACTTGTGTCCCGCCGGAGCGTTCCCTCCGAAGCGGACGTAGTGCGGCAAAATCGACAGGTGACGCTGCACCATGGCTCCCCCTCCCCTAAGGAGTTCCCTCTAGGAGGAACCTAGCACTAGCCGTGTCTTGTGGCTGCCGGTGCCTTGTCATTGGGACGGGCCGGTGCCTAACCCGCCTACGTTGGGGTCCGGCATCCCACAGATGTTTTCGGACCGCGTCGATCTCAATGAGAGATTGCCTTGCCCGGGTTGGTACTTCCAGAACACCAGCCGTTGCGCTCGTAAGAGGCGGGACTCTGGACCCCGGATGGCGGAGACGCGGCGCAGCAGGTCGCGGGACTTCGGCGGCAGGTCCGCTAGCGCGGCGCGAAGACGTCGGATTCCGTCGCTTAGTGCAGCGCCTCTGCACCACAGAACCTCACCTGCCGGTCGCGGGATTCGTCTTCGCGTTGGGCTCGTGCCGGATGGGCTCGCTCCGGGCACGGCGGCGACCCGTTGCCCGCCACTGCCAGGTCGGGTGGGCTCCTTGGAGACGGGCGATCCGATCGGCGCTGAGTTCGCCTTGCACATAGTTCCTGCGCTGGGTGTGAATCCAGTCTCCAAGGCGAAAGCCGTCCCTATCCCGATACGTGGCTGGAACGAGGGCATGTCCCTCGCGCGCGATGTACTGCTGAAGGGCATCGAAGCCTTGCTCCCAACGGTCCTGAGCTTCGTCCCAAACCCATCCTGGCAAGGCCCCCAGGCGGGCGACCCGCGACTCGTTCAATACCCCACGCCGGTAGAAGCCTCGCTGCGTCTGCGTCCAGCCACCAAGGGCGAACCCATCCTCGTCCACGTAACGCTTAGGAATGCGCGCGTCTCCTCCCTCATCGACGTACCTTTGGAGGGCGGCGAACCCCTGCTCCCACAGGTCGACGAACGGATCCCAAGTCCAGCCAGGAAGTGCTGCGAGGCGCGAAGCTCGATCACTGCTGAGTTCGCCCTGGCTGTACAGATCTCGCTGATGGGTGACCCATCTGCCGAGACGGTAGCCAGCTTCTCGGTGGGCTACCGGAACTCGGGCGTTCCCCTCCCGATCGATATACCGTTGAAGGGCGGCGAATCCTTGCTCCCAGCGATAGTCGTGCTCGTCCCATATCCAGCCTCGAACACGACCGAGGCGCGTGGCGTGTTCGCTGCGGAGGTCGCCTCGACCGTACGCGGTCCGCTGCGTCTTGACCCACTCTCCGAGGCGGAAGCCGTCCTCATCCCGATACGTGCCGGGAACGCTGGCATGTCCCTCCCGCACTACGTACCGCTGGAGGGTCGCAA
Source organism: uncultured Actinomycetes bacterium (assembly GCA_963710985.1). GTDB lineage: Bacteria > Actinomycetota > UBA4738 > UBA4738 > HRBIN12 > AC-51. The sequence continues at coordinate 898,890 of CAVQCI010000001.1, forward strand.
ACCCTTGCTCCCACCGGGCTTCGTGCTCGCTCCATGCCCAGCCGGGCAGAGCCCTGAGGCGTGCGATCCGTTCGTCGCTGAGGTCACCACGCTTGAAGGCGGCACGCTGCTTGACGACCCACCTCCCAACGAGACGACCGTCCTCATCCTGGTAGGCACTGGGGACTCGGGCATCGCCGCGGAGTTCCACGAACCGCTGAAGGGCGTCGAAGCCTTGCTGCCAGCGGTCCTCGTCGCCCCACACCCAGCCTGGCAGAGCCGAGAGGCGAGCCACCCGCTCATCGCTGAGGTCACCACGGCGCCCACGTTGGGCACCGACCCACTGTCCTAGCCGGAAGCCGTCGCGCTCCACGTAGTCGGAGGGGACTCCCGCGTTCCCTTCCCTACCGACGTATCGCTGGAGGACGACGAAGCCTTGATCCCACTGGTCCGAGTGCGGGTCCCAGATCCATCCCCGCACTGCTTCGAGCTGAGCGACACGTTCGTCGCTGAGGGCAGCACTTCGATAGGCCGCTCGCTGTTTGACGACCCATGCACCGAGACGGTAGCCACCCTCTCGGTAGACGACCAGGGACGCGGGCGTGCCCTTCCCTGTCGACATACCGCTGGAGGGCGCCGAACCCCTGCTCCCACAGGTCGACGAACGGGTCACCAAGTCCAGCCAGGAAGTGCTGCGAGGCGCGAAGCTCGATCACTGCTGAGTTCGCCCCGGCCGTAGGCGGTTCGCTGAGAGACCACCCAGTAGCCAAGCCTGAAGCCGTTCTCGTCCGAGTAGGGATGTCGGACGCGCGCGTCCCCTTCCCTGTCGAAGTACCGCTGGAGGGCGGCGAATCCTTGCTCCCAGCGGTAGTCACGCTCGTTCCACGCCCACCCTCGAACACCATCGAGACGTGCGACACGCTCGCGGCTGAGGTCGCCCCGGCCGTAGGCGGTGCGCTGCGCGTTGACCCACGATCGAGGTGGTAACCGTCCTCATGGTGGGCGACCGGTACAAGCGCGTCCCCTTCGCGATCTACGAACCGTTGAAGCAGTCCGAACGCTTCATCCCAGCCGGGGGTCACGAGCTTCACAGCGCGGACCTGGAAGGCTCGGATGAAGTCCCATCCCACGTTCGTCGGCGCGATGGTCTTGATCTTCGACGGGAGCCGAGCGACCGTGCCGAGTCGCCCAAGCTCCACTCGCAGCTCGTCAAGCTCGTAAGCCAGTTCGGCATCGTGGTCTCGAAGCGCCCGCAGAACCTTCACCACCGGCTCGAACACGGAGGCAGCAAGCTCCTCGTCGGCTTCGGCATCAGGAGGCAGGGCCACGGGCAGGAGGATCGTCCCGATCTTCTTGTCCTCCGCCTTCCTGATCGCCCTGCCCACTGCCTGCACCACATCCACCTGGGACCTGCGCGGGTCGACGAAGACGACGCCGTCTAGGGTCGGCACGTCAACCCCCTCCGTGAGGCACCGCGCGTTGGAAAGCACGGCCCGTCCCGATCCCCTCGCGGCAGCCAGCCGGCGCAGGAGTCGGTCGCGCTGTCCACTCGGCATCTGGCCCGACACGTGCGCCGTCCAGACCTTCCCCGGCAGGTCGTGCCGATGTTGGCATCCAGTCGATAACGTCGGTCAAGGTGGTCGCGAAGCGCGCAGCCAGGCCGATGCGGGAGTGGAACGTGACCACGCGGTGGAGCCCGAAGCGGCGCATCGCCTTGGCGAGCCCGATCTGGGCGCCGAGCGTGCGGGCATCCCGAACCGCACCGTCATCTGTCTGCACGAACACGCCGCGTTCGAAGTAGTCGCGCACCTCCTCGTCGTCCGCGAACATGACGACGACCTGGTAGTCGGATAGGAGGTCGCGCTGGATGGCCTCACCGAACGTCAGCCTGTGAAGCACCTTCCCGAACACGGCCTCGTCATCCATCGATGAGACCTCAAGGTCGTAGTCGGCCGCAGCGCGCTTCAGGGAGCCGCTCGCGATACGCGGCGTCGCGGTTGCGAACAACCTTCGGCGTGCGCGGATGCGCCCGGAGTCCAGGATCGCACCGAACGCCTCGTCGACCTTCCCGGCGCAGTGGTGGGCCTCGTCGGCGATGGCGAGGTCGAAGCTCGGCACGCGAGGCATCGCCTGGGCCTCGGCGATCCGCGGTGAGGACTGGTAGGTCGAGAAGATGACCCGTGGGCCGCGCCCTCGGAGGAACGCGGCGATCCGCTCAGGGTCCGTCGTCACCCCCGTGAACGGCAGGTCGGCGGTGTGGGCGACCATCGCGTCCTCACCCACGACCGTCTGATCCGAACAGACGGCAAGGAACTCGAAGCCCCTGGCGTCGGAGGACTTCCACTCCCGGACCGTGTAAGCAAGGAGCAGAAGCGACGGGACAAGGACAAGAGTCCGTTGCGCCTCTAAAGCCTCGGCGATCCAGAGGCCGGTGAGCGTCTTCCCGGTCCCGCAGGCCATGATCATCTGGCCGCGGTCGTTTCGCTCGAAGCCCTCGATGACGTCACGGATCGCACGCTTCTGATGCGGACGCGGTCGCCGGGGCTTCGTGTCCACGGCTGCAACCTGGTCGGGCTCGTCGGCCACGACACGGGCGAGTGGTCCAGGTCGCTCCGAAGGAGCGTATGGACTGGCTTCTGTTGCGCCTCGATCGTGCGGCGGGCGTTGCGGCCGAGGTCGCACGTCGCGATGAGCAGGCGCTCGGCGAACCGCTCCTGCGAGGAGGCTGAGAGGAACGAGTCGATCTCGCGCTTAGGGACCTGGTACTCGGCCGCGTAGCACTTCACCTGGATCGCGACGAGAGAGCGGTCCCTCCGTTCTGCGACGAGGTCGATACCGATGTCTGGCCCGTCGGCATCAGGCCATTCACTCCAGAGCCACACGTTGCGGAACTGCGCCTTCTGCATGGGGTCGTTCTCGAGCAACCACTTAGCGACGCGCTCGAACTGCCGACCTCGGAGATCGGCATCCGGCGAGAGGGCCGTGAGCAGGCCTTCAAGCGTGGCCACGGGTGGATTGTGTACCACCAGCGACAGGAGCGACTCGTCACAGCGCCGCCGCCGAGGAGCAGAAGGCTCCCGGGCTGAAGAGCCAGGCCTCCGGAGGTCTTCGGGCCGTCTTGGTCTCCTCGGCGTCGATATCGGCCAGAAGCCGGACGTTCAGGCGGCGTTCCGCGATCGAACGACGGCGGCGTTCAACGTGTGCGCGTTATCCGAGCCAGCCCAAGCGATGGTCAGCTGCTCGGTATCGGGAACATTGCTGTGCGGATCCTGACGGAGCCGACGCTTGGAGAGCGACGGACCAAAGACACTGGTATCCCCGTAGGTTTCCTTCACGAATGAGGGGTCCGGGGTCATGTCGTACTCGGCCACGTTGAGGTCGTGGGCGCCGTCACCCGTCCAGGCGACAGCGAACCTGTCCCCCCATGCGGTCACGGATACGTCCATGCTGCTGGTCTCACTGAGCACCTTCACGAACGCAGGCCGCGGATTGGCGAGGTCATCGATCTCAACCAGGACCAGTATCCCGTTCGGGTTGATGTAAGCCAGGATCCCACGACCCCCGTTGAACGCCAGCCCGGGCGCGTGGAACGTCGAGTGGCCGCTCCACTTAGGGAAACCGAAGAAGTTGAATCCGTCGGTCGAACGCGCCACGTTGACCGTATGCTCACCATCGCGGCCGGCCCAGGCCAGGTACAGCGCGTCGCCCGATGAGGCCAGCGCCGGCGCGAAGTCGGTGCTCCCGTGGCGCTGCCTGTTGATGATGTGCGCGTGAGAGCCGTCGCCATCGAAGCCGATAGCGGCCACGTTGATACTCCGCTCGGCGTCATCTCCGACCCAGGCGATGGTCCAACGATTCTGGAACAGCGCCAGCGCCGGAGCCACCTGCGACGTATCGCCCAGCGTGGTCTTGGGCTGTCTGTTCAGGTTGCGGATCCAGGAACGCGAGGTTGAGGTTGTTGTTGTTGCTGCCTCTCCACCCCAGCAGCGACATCTGATCCGCGGGCTGGGACGCGAGACCGGGATTAGCCGCGCTAGTCTCGCCGGAATAGGGTGGGTGCTTGCTCTGGAAATCGGCCATCTGTGCCCCCCCTCGCTCGCCGTCTCTTAGGTTCCTCCCACACACTTCGGTTCATGTTCGCCTTAATGACCACCATGCCCTTCGGGGTCACATACGTCAAGGTTGGTGTAGGTCCACACCGTTATCTTGATCTTCAGCTCACAGCGACGCGCTCGCCTCTGACCCCTTCGAGCACCTCCTCTGTCCACGGATTGCGGCGTTTCTCGCTCGGGCCCGGATCCCGGAGGCCCTTGCTGGACTGCCCGTTCAACGGTTGCGGCGTTTCTCGGCGGAATGCCCCGAACCCACGCTGACCTGGCCTTTGTCCACGGTTTGCGGCGTTTCTCGCTCGCTATCTGTACTCCCATCAGATGGTGGACCGACTCCTCCCCCTCGAATAGCCGGTGGACCGGAACTCGATTTCGGAACGGCTTGGACCGCGGACCAAGTGCGAGCGTTCCTTTCCCACGTCCACGACGACAGACTCCTTTCCGCATGGAGGCTTATGGCGCTGACTGGCATGAGGCGCGGCGAAGTGTGCGGCTTGCGGCGACAAGACCTCCATCTCGCAGACGGCTACCTCAGCGTGCGGCAGGCCCTTGTCGTCGTCGACGGAAAGCCATGTGTCTCGACTCCAAAGAGTGACCGCGGGCGCCGCGACATCTACTTGGATGCCGAGACCCTCCGGGCTCTTGCGGCTCTACCTCGAGAAGCAGGACCATGAGCGAGAGGCGTGGGGTGCGGCCTATGTGGGCCACATCGCTGGTGTTCACCCGGGAGGATGGGCAGGCAATCCATCCGGACTGGGTTACGAAGCGATTCGAGCGTCTCGTCCGTTCATCAGGTCTTCCGTTCCTCACGCCGCACGGACTGCGTCACTCTCACGTCGTGGCTCTGCACGACGCAGGGGTCGCCGCCAAGGAGATCTCCGACAGAGTCGGGCACTCCTCAGTCGCCTTCACCCAGGACCGCTACAACCACGTACTGACCCGTCGCTCAAGAGAGGCCGCGACCGCCGCTGCGCGCGTCATCGACGGGGAGGGAGAGACACTCCGTTAGCAGATGTTTGCACGCGCCGGTCTCGCCCCGGACAAGGAAAGGGGCGGCCGAGTCGGCCGCCCCTTCTGACCTGCCACTTCTGCGTCGCGGGGGAAGGATTTGAACCTTCGACCTCTGGGTTATGAGCCCAGCGAGCTACCGGACTGCTCCACCCCGCATCACGAGGCTAGCGGATGCCTCCGGCGAACGACAAGACCGCTCCGGGGCAAGGAGTAGGCTCGCCGGCGACGAAGGGAGACCGACATGACGGAGCCGCGGTCCCGCGCGCCGGAGGAACTGACGATCCCGGCGCTCACCACGCCCGGCATCGACCGTCGCGAGGCGTTCGCCGACGAGCACGTGTGGGTCGGCACGATCGCGACGGAGCCCCACACCTGGTCGGACTGGCACGTCCACCCGGCGCACGACACGTACGGCTACGTGACGCGAGGGCGTAGCCGGGTGGAGTTCAACGCGGACGGCGACGGCGTCGAGGCCGGCCCAGGCGGGTTCGTGTCGATCCCCGCCGGGGTCCCCCACCGCGAGGGGAACCCCGGGGACGTCCCGAACGCCGGCGTGATCTTCCGCGTCGGTCAAGGGCCGGTGATCGAGCCACTGGACGGCCCGCCCTCGGCGACGTGAGCGGGGACACCGCGGGGTCCGTCGCCGCGGGCGTCGATGTAGGAGCCGACGCCTCCGCCTCCGCCACTACGAGCGCAACCGTGACCGCGGGCACGGGGCGCCACGCCACGAGCGCGCCGAGCGCGATCACGGTCACGATGGCGACGATCCGAAGCGCCATGCGTCGAGCCTGACCCTCCAGCCGTGCGACGGAAGCCTCGCGACACGACCCGCGCGCGACCGCGACCGTGTCGCCACGAGGCTCGAGTCGACGGCGCCGTTTGAGATGCTGTGCCCCGGAGGAGCAGGGCGGATGGACGATCCGGAGGTCGGCGAGCGGCACGCCCCCGACGCACGGTTGGATCGGCGGATCCGCTGGCTCTTCGCGCTCGGGGGGATCTCGACCGCGGCGCTGCTCCCCTACTTCAGTCCCCTGCTGCAGTCGCGGGGGCTGACGCCGGACAAGATCGGGCTCGTCCTGTCGGCGATGGCCCTGGCGAGCGTGGTCGCCGCCCCCGTGTGGAGCCACGGGGCCGACACGCGGATGGGCACCGCCCGGGCGCTGGTCGTCTCGACGCTGGCGACCGCCGGCTGCGCCCTCCTGTTGATGCCGACCGGCCGGGGGATCTGGGCGATCGGGGCGATCTCGGTGCTGATGGCCGCGGCGTCGGCCCCGGGCACGGCGCTCGGCGACGCCCTCGCGCTCTGGATCCTCGGGCCCGAGCGCGCCGACGCGTACGGGCGCATCCGCCGCTTCGCGAGCCTCGGATGGGCGGTCGCGGTGATCGCGTTCGGCGCCCTGTACCAGGCGGTCGGCCTGTGGCCGCTGCTGCCCCTGTACGCGGCCACGTGCCTGATCTACGCGGTCGTGGCGGCGCGGTTCCCCTCGCCGGCCGGTGTCCACGTCGGCGACGAGCGCCCGACGCGCCTGGGCGCGATCGGCGCGGCCTTCCGCGAGTCGCCGCGCCTGCGGCCGTTCCTCGCCGGCCTGCTGCTGCTGAGCGTGGCGACCTCCTCGACCGACGGGTTCGTGCCGCTGCGGATGCTGGGCACGGGCGGCGGGCCGTTCCTGATCGGACTGGCGGCCGGGGCGGCCGCGTTCATCGAGATCCCGTTCTTCACGTGGGGCTCCTCGCTCGGCGCGCGCTTCGGGATGCGCAACCTGTTCCTGGTGGGGGTGGCCATCTCGATCGTGTCGCTGCTCGGGTACTCGCTGTCGAACACGCCGACCGCCGTCGCGTTCTTCCGAGCCGTCTCCGGCGCCGGGTTCGGGCTGAAGTACGGCGCGCTCGTGGTGCTGACCGACCGCCTCGTCTCGGCCCACCTGCGCAACACGGGGCAGGCGCTGATGCAGACGGCGCATTGGTCGATGGGACCGATCGTCGGACCGGCGATCGGCGGGTTCGTCTACGTCCACCTGGGACCGCCGACGCTGTTCGCCGGGGCGGCCGTGGTCGCGAGCGGCGCGGCGCTGCTCTCGTGGTGGGCGCTGCGCGGCGTCGGCTCGCGCGAGCCCGCACCCGCCCGCGCGTGAGCCCTGGCCCGCGCGTACCATCGCCCGCATGCGCACCGTCAGCTCGCTCCTGAACGGCCGCCCCGCCGCCGACGCGCCCGGCGGCGTCCGCACGATCGCCAATCCGGCGCTCCTCGACGACGTCGTGGCCGAGGCGCGGCTCGGCGACGCGTCCACTTTCCTCGAGGCCGCACGCCTCGCCAAAGCCGCGCAGCCGGACTGGGCGGCGGTCCCCGCGCCGGTTCGCGGCCGGGCGATCCAGCAGCTCGGGCGGCTCGTCGAGGACAACAAGGACACGCTCGCCCGGGTCATCACGCGCGAGATCGGCAAGCCGATGCGCGAGTCGCTCGGCGAGGTGCAGGAGGTGATCGACACCTGCACGTTCTTCCTCGGCGAAGGACGGCGCCTGTACGGCATGACCGTGCCGAGCGAGATGCCCGACAAGCAGCTGTTCACGTTCCGCGTGCCGGTCGGCACCGCGGCGATCGTCACCGCCGGCAACTTCCCGGTCGCCGTGCCGTCCTGGTACCTCGTGCCGGCGCTCCTCTGCGGGGACACGGTGGTGTGGAAGCCGGCCGAGTACACGCCGGCCACCGCCGAGGCGTTCGCGCAGCTGTTCCTCCACGCGGGGTTCCCTGAAGGGACCTTCCAGTTCGTGCTCGCCGACGGCGTGTCCACGTTCTCGGGTCTCGAGCGATAGCTCGAAGCGGGCCTTCTCGACAAGGTGGGGTTCACCGGGTCCACGGACGTCGGCCGACGGATCGGCGAGCTCTGCGGTCGGCACCTGCAGACGCCGTGCCTGGAGCTCGGTGGGAAGAACCCGCTCGTGGTGATGCCCGACGCCGACCTCGACCTCGCCGTCGAAGGCGCGCTGTTCAGCGGGTTCGGGACCGCGGGCCAGCGCTGCACGTCCTTGGGGACGGCGATCGTCCACGCCGAGGTCCACGAAGACTTCCTCGCGCGGTTCGCCAAGGCGGTCGCCGAGGCGCCGATCGGCGACCCCACCGCGGACGTCCTGTACGGGCCGATGATCGACGAGCGGTTCGCCGAGCGGTTCGAGGGATGGCTGGGGCTGATCCGCGACCACCACACGGTGCTCGGATCGAGCGGGATCGGACGCATCACGCCGGACAACCCTCGCGACGGCTTCCTCGGCGACCCGCAGGCCGGGCTCTTCTACCACCCCACGATCGTCGACGGGGTGCGCGCCGACGACGACCTCGCCACCACCGAGACGTTCGGGCCCATCGTCGGGGTCGCGACGTTCGAGACGTTCGACGAGGCGATGGCGCTCGCGAACGGCCACGGTTACGGCCTCTCGTCCTCGATCTACACGACCGACCCCCTGCACGCCTTCCGCTTCCGCCAGCGGGTCTCCGCCGGCATGGTGAGCGTCAACAACTCGACGAGCGGCGCCGAGGCCCACCTGCCGTTCGGCGGCAACGGGCGCAGCGGCAACGGGTCGCGCCAGTCCGGCGTGTGGGTCCTGGACCAGTTCACGCGCTGGCAGGCGATGAACTGGGACTACAGCGGGCGGCTGCAGAAGGCGCAGATGGACGTCGCCGACCTCGAGGCGACGGACTACCGGCTGGCGGAGGACTGAGCCGTCATCCGGACGGGCTTGCCGAAGGCGTCGGCACCACCGTCGGGTTGATCGAGGGCGACCCGCGCGACGCGGACGGTAAGCGCCGGTGCCCGAACCGCTGCCGCTCAACAGCTGCTGGGCCTGCTGCACCGCCTGCTGTGCCGCGTCGATCTCGCTCTGGTAGGTGCCGAGCTGGCCGTTCGTCAGCGCCGTCTGGGCGTTCTGAAGTGGCCGCGGCCTCGGCCAGTAACCGCTGGACGCGTTGCTGGACCGACCGCTCCCGCCCGGCTCCTGACCGCCGCCGCCGCTGGGGACCTGCCCCTGGACCGCTTGCTGCAGGGCGTCCTGCAGGTTGTTGGCGAGGACGACGTTGCCCCCGCTGCCGTTCACGATCGCGACCGTGAGCAGCTCGGGGATCGACGCGGTCTGGTTGGAACGCACGTAGACCGGCTGCACGTACAGGAACGAGTCGTCGATCGGGATCACGAGGAAGTCACCGAAGAGGACGTCCGAGCCCGCCTGCGCAGCAGCGTGCGTTGTCCCGAGAAGGTCGGGTCCTGGTTGATCCGCGCGAAGACCTGCGAGGGGCCGTCGATGTTGCGGCCCTCCGGGAACCGGTAGACGGTGATGTCGCCGTAGTGGCCGGGGTCGGAGGAGGCGGCCATCCACCCGACCATGTTCTGGCGGTCCTGCGGGCACGAACGGGAGTACGAGCTGGAACTGCTCCTGGTCCTCTCCAGGCAATCGGATCAGCTGGTAGTAGGGGCGGAGCTTCGCGTTGACGGCGCCCAGCGTCTCGCTCGAGCGCGTCGGGTCGTCGGGGACCTGCCAGAAGTCCCGCTTCTGGTAGAAGGCCGTCGCGTTCGTGACGTGGTAGTTCGCGTACTGGTAGGCCTGAACCTGGAAGAGGTTCTCCGGGTAGCGGAAGTGCGCCACGAGAGCCGCCGGCGCGTCGGTCATCGGGGTGAACAGGCCCGGGAACGCGCGGTTCCAGACCTGCACGATCGGCTCGGTCATGTCCGCGTAGTAGGTGATCGTGCCGTCGTACGCGTCGACGACCGCCTTCACCCCGTTGCGCAGGTAGTTCACGTCGCCGGCCAACAGCGAGTCGGTCGCCTGGGCGACGTCGACGGTCTGCGAGTACGGGTACTGGTTCGTGTACGTGTAGGCGTCCCAGATCCAGTCCGGGCGACCATCGACGACCGCGAAGTACGGGTCGGCGTCGAACCCGAGGAACGGCACGGCCTTCGGACCCCGGGTCTGGATGTCTCGGTTGATCAAGATCCTGCTGCTGCTGTCGATCGCGCCGGAGACCAGCAGGTTGTAGTCCTTGAAGTTCCACGCGAACAGCGCCCGCGTGAAGAAGTTGCTGAGCGGGATGCCGCCCGCGCCTTGGTACGGTGCTGGCTCTCGGGCGAGCCCTGGTAGTCGAGCTCGTTCGTCGTGGTGCCGGTGACCACGTACGGCACGTCGTTGCTCTCCCCGTAGTAGATCCGCTGCTCGGTCATCTGCGGATCTCCCTGCGGCGGCAGGTTCCCCAACGAGAACACCGGCTGGCCCTGGGCACCCGCGGTATTGACCTCCGCGCCGACGGCACCATAGCCGTGGGTGTAGGCGAGGTGCAGGTTCTGCCAGGTCTGCGCCGACGGCGTGAGCCCGTCTTGGTGGATCTCGCGCGCCGAGATCATCAGCACGCCGGTCCTTGCCGTTGACCGGGTAGCGATCCACGTCGACGTCGTTGAAGTCGTAGTACTGGCGGTAGCGCTGCAGCGACTGGAAGTTCTCCTGCAGGATCGGCACGCCGCGCCACAGACGGATGTTGGACACGGTGGGACGGTTGTCCACGAGCTGCTTGACGGTCAGGGGTCCTGCGGGGTCGCGCTGTTGTTCCTGGATCGACGTGAGCCCGAACGCGGTGCGGGTCGCCTCGATGTTGCGATCGATGTATGGCTGCTCGTACTGCTGCTCGTTCGGCTTGACCCGGAACTGCTGGATGAACGCGGATAGAGCGCACCGAGCAGCACCGACACCAGCGCGAGCAGCCCGACGGCGATCACCGGGAGGCTCCACTGTCGGAGCCGGATGTTGAGGAAGAACAGGATCGCGCAGATCACCGCCACGATCGCGAGGAAGTTGAGCGCCGGCAGCTGAGCATGCACGTCCGTGTAGGAGGCGCCCTGCACGACGCCGCGCCCCGAGGTCAGCAGGTCGAACCGGCCGAGCCAGTAGCCCCACGCCTTGACGAGCATGATCAGCCCGAGCAGCACCGACAGGTGCGCGCGCGCCGCCGGCGTCACCTTGTCGGCGAACAGCGGCGCTTGCGGGCGGATCCCGCCCCACAGCACGTGCGCCAAGGCCGCCAGGATCGTCACCCCGACGAGCGCGGAGAACAACCATCCTTGGAGGAACCGGAGCCACGGCAGGGTGAAGACGTAGAAGGCCGGGTCGCGGCCGAAGAGGGGCTCGGGGTTGCCGAAGGTGATACCGGAGGAGTTCCGCCACAGCAGGTACGTCTGCCAACGACCCATCACGCCCAGACCCACCAACACGCCGAGCAGCACGGCGCCGAGCGGTATCGACCCACCGAAGGAACGGCTCGGAGAGGTCGCGGATCCGCTCGAGGATCTCCTGGTCCGGCGTGAGCGCCCTGGTCGTGGGCCGGAGCCGCCGCGCGATCAGCAGGTTCACGTACAGCAGCACGGCGAAGAGCACGCCGAACGTCACCGCCAGGAAGACCTTCGTCCACAGCGTCGTGAGGAAGACACCGCGCTGGTGGATCTCGCCGAACCACAGCAGGTCGATCACGAAGCCGGACAGCGCCGTGAACACGATGCCGAGGAGGACGATCGTGCCGACGGCGATCAGCGGCCAGCGCCTCGGACGTGCACCGATCCGGATCGTCGACAACGTGCTCTCCCTCGGGCCCGGCGTGGCGGGCGACCCGCCGCAAAGCCTACGTCACCCCGACGCGGATGCCCCCCGTAACGCCTGCAGCGCCTCGTCGAACGAGCCCACCGAGACCAGCCGCATCGTGCCCGTGTCGATCCTCCGCAGCGCGGCCATGTTCTGCGTGGGGACGAGGAACAGCCTCGCGCCGGCGTCCTCGGCGCCGATCACCTTGTCGCGGATCCCGCCGATCGGACCGACCGTGCCGTCCAGGCCGATCGTGCCGGTACCGGCGATCGCCCGCCCGCCCGTCAGGTCCCCGGGCGTCATGAGCTCGTAGAGGCCGAGCGCGTACATCAGGCCGGCGGAGGGGCCGCCGACGTTACCGCTCCCGATCTGCACCGGGAACGGGAAGTTCGGGACGAGCACCACCCCCACGAGCGCTTCGCCGTGCGCGCCGCATGCGGCCTTCGTGAACCGGGCGTGCTCGGTCTTGCCGTCGACGTCCAGCGTGAAGCGGAGCGTGTCGCCGGCGCCGCTCGCGTCGAGGATCCGCACGGCCTGGTTCCGCGAACGGATCGTCGAGCCGTCGATCGCGGTGATCACGTCTCCGGCGAACAGGTGCCCGTACGCCGGGCACCCTTCGGCGGTGCCTTCGACGAGCACCCCGGGTCCGTGATCCTTCGGGTACTCCGTGAGCCGTGAGAGCACCACGTAGGTCGCGTCGATCTTGCTCTGGTCCATGTCGGAGATCGAGCGGGTCTCGTCCTGCTGGACCGTCGTGCCCCCGGGGTAGAGCACGTCTTGGCGGACCACCGCCCAGTTGGGGTCGAGCCACCGGCCGATCGCCTGCAGCGGCGTCACCTGGAAGTACTGGACGGTCGTCATCGACATGCTGCCGCTCGCGTCGTAGCGGGGAGGCCCCTGGAACCGGATGTACGGCAAGACGTTGCGGGTGGGCCCCGGGCCCACCGCGTAATACGGGATCGGCACCCACGCCGCCGCGACCAGCAGCGCCGCCAGAACTCCGCCGGCCACGATCAGCGCGAGCCGGCGGGGTGAGCGTGCCATCGCGCCCCATGGTACGGGCGCACGACGGAGTCTCCGCGGCTCCACGCGCGACGGTTCGAAGGGGATACGCTCCGCGGGAAGGAGGCGCCCATGCCGTACCTGCTCGTGCTGTTCGTCGCCGCGGCCGTCGGGGCCGCCGTCTACTTCGTGACCCTGCGCACCGGAGACGCTCAGGAGGGCTCCGAAAGCGCGGCGTTGTCCGGCGCCGGTGCGTCGGGCCCGGGGTCGGGCTACGTGCCGGTGGGCGCGATCAGCACCGACTGGCAGACGCGCATCACCGGGCTGCTGGGGCTCGTCGATCATGGTGATCGTCGGAGCCGTGCTGCTCGCGGGTTCCGTGTACATCGGGTTCTCCCTGCTGTTCCACCTGATCGGCAACGCAGCCTCGAACGGCGGCGCGACCCCGGGCCCCTAGGGACCGGCCTCGACCTCCGGCGCCTGCTCCGTGAGCTCGGGTGTCACGTCGCGCAGCTCGAACACCAGTTGGCGCGACACGAGATCGTCCTCGCGCAGGCGCAGCTCGAGGTTCTGCCAGCCCGCCCAGTCCGCGAGCGCGGTGCGCGTTGCGTCGTCGAAGGCGCCGGTCGCGTCGCCCTCGAAGTACTCGAGCAGCGCCAGTCGACGCTGGAGCTCTGCGACGAGCTCGGGCGTGGACTTCAGCAGCGGGTCGCGGCGCACGAGCATCGTCTCGTCCCACACCCGGAAGATCCGGGCCAGCTCCTGCGGCGCGTCGGGATGGTCGTCGACCCGTACGTCGATGTACCGGTCGCTCCGACCGTCGTAGCCGGCGCCCTCGCGGACCACGAGCAGCGCCGCCGACTGCTTGCCCCGCCGGTCGCCGCCGGCCCCGTCACCCGCCAGCAGCGCCGCGAGCAGCCGGTCGCACAGGTCGCCCTCGGTGGCGTCGTAGGCGGCGAGCATGGCATCGACGACCTCGGGGCCGCGCAGGATGTTGCCCTGCGCAGCGACGTGCTCCCCCGCACCGCCGCCCGCCCAGTCGAAGCACTTCGTGCCGGTGAACGTCGCGGTGCTGCCGGAGGCGTCGACGAACCCGGCCTGCCGGTCGTCGCGTCCCTCGTCGGCCTCCAGGACCGCATCGAGCGCCTCGGCGGCGCTCATCCCCTGCGCCATCAGCCGCAGGCCGTCCGGGCCGAACGAGACGTTGCACCACGCCTGCGTGGCGACCGCGCCGACACCGGCCTTCGCGTAGGGCACCACGGCGCCTACCGCAGGGAACTTCGAGGCGACGGCGACGCCCAGATCCCCGGTGGCCGGGTCGAATCCCACGATCGAGAACGTCACCGCGTCACCTCCACGTCGTCGTCACCGCCGGCGCACCAGCTGGAACGCGGCCCGGTAGTCCTCGAGGTGCTCCAGCATGTGGCCGGCTCCCACGATCACGGTCTGCAGCGGGCGCTCGGTGAGGTGCACCGGCACCTCGCACTCCTGGGCCAGCAGCAGGTCGAGGCCCTTGAGCAGGCTCCCGCCGCCGGTCAGGAACATGCCGGTCTCGAGCACGTCGTGCGTGAGCTCGGGCGGCGCCTCGGAGAGCGTCCGTCGGGCCGCCGCCACGATCTTGCCGACCGGAGGGGACATGGCCTGGCGGATCTCGTCCTCGTCGACCTTCACCTCGACGGTGTTGCCGCTCGAGAGCTCGCGGCCCGTCACGAGCGCCGCGCGACCCGCCCCCGAGGGGAACGCCGACCCGATCGCGAGCTTGATCTCCTCGGCCGACCGCTCGCCGATCGCCACGCCGTAGACCGTGCGCAGGTGCTCCTGGATCGCCGCGTCGAGATCGAACCCGCCGACCCGGACCGCGTGGCCGGACACGACCCCGCCCATCGAGACCACGGCCATCTCCGAGCGGGCGCCCCCCACGTCCACGACGAGGTTCCCGATCGGCTCGTGCACGGGCAGGCCCGCGCCGATCGCGGCGGCGAGCGACTCCTCGACGAGGGTCACGCCCTTCCCGCCTGCGTTGGAGACCGCCTCCTCGATCGCGCGCTTCTCGACCTCGGAGCTCTCCGCGGGGATGCACATCAGCACGCGCGGGCGCTGCAGGCGCGAGCCGCCGGCCCGGCGGATCACCCGTTCGAGGAACCGCTGGGTCACCTCGAACTCGGTGATCGTGCCCGCTCGGAGCGGGCGCATCCCGATCACGTTTCCCGAGTCGCCCCCGATCAGCTCCCACGCGTCCTCGCCGATCGCGACGACCTCGCCGTCGTCCTCTCGGAGCGCCACCATCGTGGGCTGGGTCAAGATGATGCCGTCGCCCTGACGGTAGACGAGCGTGTTCGCGGTGCCGAGGTCGATCGCGAGGTCGCGGCCCACTACGCCCCCATCACCCACTCGGCGTCCCCGGTGGTGAACGACTCCTTCTTCCAGATGGGGACGTCCACCTTGAGCTGGTCGATCCCGTGCCGGCACGCTTCGAAGGCCTCGGCGCGGTGGGCCGACGAGACCGCCACGATCACGCTCGCCTCGCCGACCGCGAGCGTGCCCGTGCGGTGCAGCAACGCGACCTTGCGCAGCGGCCACGTGCCGTGCAGCTCCTCGGCGAGCTCGCGCAGCCGCGTCGTGGCGAGCTCGTCCCAGGCTTCGTAGGTGAGCCCGGTGACCTCCCCCCCGGCGTCGCTGTGGTCGCGGACGGTCCCGACGAACAAGCAGATGCCGCCGGCGCCCGGATCGGCGATGAAGTCGAGCGCCCGGTCGACGGAGAGCGGTTCGTCCGTGACCAGCACGAGAGAGCGGTCTGGGGCGGACACGGCGGCCATCGTAGCGCGGCGAGGTCGTAGGCTGGCCGCCATGGACCCGTCCTTCGGCTTCCCGTTCGGGATGGACCCCGACGCGCTGCGCGACGCGCCGCTGTTCCGCGAGCTGCAGCGCGTGATGGCCTCCTCGAGCGGCCCGGTGAACTGGGAGCTGGCGCGCCAGGTCGGGATCGCGAGCGCCGTCGAGGCCGGGCCCGACCCCGACCCGACCGATGACGATCGGCATCAGCTCGAGGACGCGGTGCGCGTCGCCGAGCTCCAGGTCGCATCCTTCACGGGGCTCGAACCGCCCTCCGACGTGGCCGAAGTGAAGCCGATCCGCCGCGCCGGATGGGTCACCGCGAACACGGCGTCGCTGCAGGGCCTGCTCGAGCCGGCTGCCCGACGGATGGGCGAGGCCCTCGAACGCGCGATGCGCGAACAGCTACCCGAGGAGATGGGCCCCATGGGCGCGATGTTCGCGCAGCTCGGGCCGCTCCTGCAGGGCACGCAGGTCGGGCAGGTGCTCGGGTTCCTCGCGCAGCACGTGCTCGGGCAGTACGACGTCGCGGTGCCGCGGGAAGGTCACCCGGGGCTGCTGTTCGTCGTGCCGAACCTCGCGTCGTTCGAGCGCGACTGGTCGCTCGACCCCCGCGAGTTCCGCACGTACGTGGCGGTGCACGAGGTGACGCACCGGTTCGAGTTCGCACGGCCGTGGGCGCGCGCACGGTTCGTCGAGGTCGTCGACGATTTCCTGCAGACGATGACGATCGACGTCGCTGCGATCCAGGAGCGCTTCGCGGCGATCGACCCGGCCGATCCCGAGGCGTTGCAGCGAGCGCTCGGCGACGACGAGGGCCTGTTCGGGACGGTCCTGGACGACGAGCAGCGGCTGAAGCTCGGGCGGATCCAGGCGTTCATGGCCGCCGCCGAGGGCTACGGCGATCACGTGATGCACGGCGTGGGCGGCCACCTGCTCGGTTCCTACCCGCGGATCACCGAGGCGATGCGCCGGTACCGAGAGGGTGAGCGGGCCGACCCGGTGTTCGAGCGCCTGCTCGGGATCGAGATGAAGCGCGAGCAGTACGAGACGGGTCGGCGGTTCTGCGACACCGTGGTCGAGCTCACCGACGAGGCGACGCTCGCGCGGATGTGGGACTCGGCCGAGGCGATGCCCTCGTTGCCGGAGCTCGAAGAGCCGCGCCTGTGGCTCGCCCGCACGGTCTGACGCGCGAGAACCGACACCTAGCGGGCGCGCCGGGAGGCGGATACCCTTGGCCGATGGGCGCCTACGCGACCCCTGAACAGGAGTGGCACGACTTCCTCAGCGGCACGCATCCGCACCTTCAGGACCGGAGCCCGCTGCGGCTGATCCCATCGAGCCCCCGCTGCCGGCTCTGCAAGGCCCCGTTCCGCGGGCCCGGCGCCGTGCTCCTGCGACCGTACGGGTTCGGGCCCTGGGCCAAGTACCCGAAGATCTGCGGCCGGTGCTTCAAGGGGCTGGAAGGGCATGCCGCGATGTGCCCGGCGCCCCCCGGCCGCGAGGACGTCCGCGGCGCCGAGATCGAGCTTTCGATGCTCTTCGCAGACGTCCGGGGCTCCAGCAAGATCGCGCGGCAGGTGTCGGGGCTCGAGTTCACGCGGTTGATGGACCGCTTCTACAAGGCCTCCAGCGACGTGCTGATCGAGCACGACGCGATCATCGAGAAGTTCGTCGGCGACGAGGTCGTCGGACTCTTCATCCCGCTGATGGCCGGACCCGACCATGCAGCCAAAGCCCTCGAGGCGGCGCGGGCGCTGTTCGTCGCGGCCGGATACGGCACGCCCGACGGACCCTGGATCCCGCTCGGCGCCGGCGTGCACACCGGCACCGCCTTCGTGGGGATGGTGGGCACGCACGACGCCCAAGACTTCACCGCGCTCGGCGATCCGATGAACGTCGCCGCGCACCTCACGTCGCAGGCGGCCGCGGGGGAGATCCTCGTCACCGGGACCGCGGTCGAAGGGGCGTCGCTCGAGACCGGCGCGCTCGAGCGACGTCACCTGTCGCTCAAGGGCCATCCGATCGATGCCTTCGTGCTCCCCGCGGCCCCCGTCCCGACGACCCTGCGATAGGCCGCGCACGTGAACGTCGCGTGGCGGGCGCTGCGGCATCCGCACCGGCGAAGGACGGGGCGTGGGGCTGCTCGTCGCCCTGATGTTCGTTTCGATGGCGGGGATCGCGATCGGCGAGAGCGGCATCGACGCGCTGTTCTTCGACCGGATCGGCGACGCACGCGCTCCCGCTGATGTACCTGGCACAGATCGGCCTCGACGCTGGTCGCGATGTTCGCGCTGACGGCGATCCTCGGCATCGGATGCGCCACCGCGATGATCTACGTCTGGTCGCCGGTCCTGCTCGCACTCGTGGTCGTGACGGAGCGCGCGATCGTGGCCACGAAGGTCCACGTGGATCTACCCGGCGATCTGGATCACCGTCGCGTTCGCGACGCTCGCGCAGGCGATCGGGCTGTGGGGCGCCGCCGGCACCGTCGTCGACACCCAGCAGGCCAAGCGCCTGTTCCCGATCTTCGGAGCCGGCGGGATCCTGGGGTCGGTCGTCGGCGGACTCGCCACCCGCCCGCTCGCCGCGATCGTGGGAGCGGAGAACCTGCTGCTCGTCTGGGCGGGATGCCTGGGGCTGGCCTCGGTGCTGTGCGTCCTCGTGCTCGGGCGGGCGCCGGGTCGGCCGACCCGGAGGGCTCGGCCACGATCGGCGTTGAGCGACATCGGGGACGGCTTCGGGTACGTCCGCCGCAGCCGGACCTGCTCGTGGCGATGGCCGCCGCGGCCGTGCTGTTCTCGGTGCTCTTCTACTCGCTGTTCCTGCCCTTCGCGAGCCGTCGCCACGGCGCGGTTCCCGGACGCGGACGAGCTCGCCGGCTTCTTCGGCCTCGTCTGGGCGGCGATCACCGGAGCCGCGTTCCTCGTCTCGATGCTGCTGACGAACCGGCTCTTCGCCTGGTTCGGGGTGGCCGTCATGATCCTCGTCCTGCCGCTGCTCTACACGGGGTCGTTCGGCGATCCTGCTCGTCGAGTCGGGGTTCGTCACGCTCGTCGCGCTCCGCATCTCGACGGGCGTCTGGTTGCAGGGGGTGGCCTCTCCGGCTTGGGAGACGCTGGTCAACGTCATCCCCGACGACCGTCGAGACCAGACGCGCGCGTTCCTGAACGGAGGCCCGGCCCAGGTAGGCACCGCGATCGCCGGCGTCGTGGCGCTCGTCGGGCAAGACGTCCTGTCGCCGCGGGCGTTCGCCGCCATCGGGCTCGTGGCGTCGGTGCTGACGCTCGTGGCGGCGCTCGCGATCCGACGCTCGTACGTCGACGCGCTCCTCGAAGCGCTCCGGGCCGGCCGGCCGCAGGTGTTCGCCAAGCCCACCACCTGGACGCCGATGCCGCTGCGCGTCGACGCGGAGAGCGCCCGCGTCCTCGGGGACGCGATGCGGTCGGAGGACGTTCGGATGCGCCGGCTCGCGTACCAGCTCGCAGACGGGTCCGGCGATCAGCCGACGGCTGCCGCGGTGGCGCGGGGTCTGGAGGACCCCGACGCGATCGTCAGGCTCGCCGCCGTCCGCGCGCTCGACGCGTCGACCCCGGCAGGGAACGCCGCGCTCAGGCGCGAGATCGACGACGACGACGCCGGGGTCGCGGCCGCGGCGTCCGCGCGGGCGCTGTGGGACGATCCGCGCGCGCGAGCGCGCCGGCTCGAGCGGCTCCTCCGCGACGGCGATGACCATGACCGCAAGCTCGCGCTCGACCAGCTCTCGCTCGCACCGAGCGATGCGGCCGCCGACCTGGCCGAGGGGCTCGTCGCCGATCCGTCGGCAGACGTCAGGGCCGCCGCGCTCGAACGGCTCGCCGCCGCGGCGCCGGAGCGGGCGCGAGGTCCGGCGCTCGCGGCGATGGCGGACGCCGATCGGGCCGTACGCCGCGCCGCCGGCCGCGCGCTCGCGGCGGCCGGAGCAGATGCCCTCGCGTACGTCCTGGCCGCGCTCGACGACCCGCGGACGGGGGACGCCGGGATCGAGGCGGCACGGCTCGTCCACGCGGACGGTCACCTCGCCCCGATCCGGACGTTCGTCCGCGGGGTCGCCGAACGGGTCATGGACGACCGCGAGGTCGCGTCCGCGATCCCGGGCGACGGGGAGGCGGAGTCGCTATTGCGCGACGCCCTCGTGGAGCGCGAACGACGGTCCGCCCGGTGCGGGCTGTGGGCGGTGACGATGATCGCACCATGGCGCGAGGCGGCCGCGATCGCGATCGAGAACCTCGACGGTTCCGCCGACCAACGTGCCAGGGCGCTGGAGACGCTCGAGTCGGCGACCGACGCCGAGCTCGTGCGTCCGCTCCTCTCGGCGTGGGAGCCGGCCGGGTCGGTGGCCCCGGTCGATTGGCTCGGACGGACGCTCGCCGACGACGAACCGACGATCCGACGATGCGCGGAGCTCGTCCGCGCCCGACGGGAAGGAGTCTCGGTGCCCGGTGTCGTGACGATCCCGCTCATGGAGCGTGTGCTGTTCCTCCGGAAGGTGCCGCTCTTCGCGGACCTCGGACCGAGCGACCTGGAGCGGGTCGCCGAGATCACGGAGGAGCGCGGCTACGCGGACGGCGAGTCGATCGCCGTGGAGGGCGAGCTCGGGGAGGACCTGCACATCGTGGTCGAGGGCACCATCAGGGTGACCCGGAGCGCCGACGGGGCCGCGCGAGAGCTGGCGCGCAGGGGCCCCGGGGAGGTGGTGGGCGAGATGTCCTTGCTCACGCGATCGCCGAGGATCGCGTCCCTGGTGGCCGACGGGGTGGTGCGCACGATCCGGATCGGCTACCGCGAGTTCGAGAGCATGCTCCACGAGCGGCCCGATGTGGCATTGGGGGTGATGCGCGTGCTGGCGCAGCGGCTGGCGGAGGGAGCGGCGCCACCGCGTCACGGCGAAGGGTAGGCGACCCCGCCGGACCCGCACGGAACACCCCGGCCGACCGGATCACGGCCCCCGTGTATCCTTCCGCCCCGATGGATCCGATCGGAGAGCTCGTCGCGGCTGCCGTCGTCGACTCCAGGGTCTGGCGGACGCAGGGCGACACGTCCCCCGACGGGATCTACCTCGCCGGCCAGCCCGGTCCCGCGCTGCCGTTCGTGCTCTTCCGCGCGTGGAAGGTGCCGGTGGGGCTGGTCCAGGAGGAGGTCCGCCTCTACGGCCCGTCGGGCCGGATGATCTACCGGTTCGGGCCCGTCTACCGCAAGATGCTCGGGATGTTCGACCTCACGACCGAGCTCGACGAGGTCGACGGCGCCGCGTTCGACGAGACCGGGATCTACGTTGCCTCGTTCGTGCTCGACGAGCAGGTCGTCGGCGAGATCGAGGTGCCCGTGTTCGTGCAGGCGGCGCCGGCGAAGCTCTCGAAGGACACCGAGGACGGCCTGAAGAAGTCCGACGTGATCTGGGTGGGCACCGAGGTGAACGGCGTGCGCCGCACGATCCCCGCGTGGTTCGCCTACAAGAACGGGCGGATCTACGTGCTGTCGCAGCGCACACCGGGACCCGAGGAGCAGACCGTGCCCGGCGTCGGCGAGGCGAACGAGATGGTCGTGGTGACGCGCCGTAAGGGCCGCGACACCTCGCTCGAGGGATTCACGGTCGCGCCCCGCGTGCTGCACGGTCCGGAGTGGGAGGAGGCGGCGAAGATCCTGGTCGACCGTCGCCGCTCCCGGAACGGTCCGCCCGAGCAGTCGCTCGCACGCTGGCGCACCAGCTGCGACATCCTCGAGCTGACCCCGAACGTCCCCGCTGCGGTCTAGCGGTTCATCTCGCGGCCGATCACCCGCGCGATCGCCTCGAGCTGGTGGCCGAGCTCCACGATCTCCTCGGGCAAGAGCGCTTGCGCGCCGTCCACCAGGGCCTGCTCCGGGTTGCCGTGCACGTCGATCATCACCGCGTCGGCGCCGGCGGCGGCTGCTGCCCTGGCCATCGCCGCCACGAGGTGGCGCTTCCCGACCGCGTGCGACGGGTCCACGATCACGGGCAGGTGGCTCTCGTGCTGGGCCACCGCCATCCCTCCGAGATCGAGGGTGTTGCGGGTCGAGGGCTCGTACGTGCGGATCCCGCGCTCGCACAGGATGATCTCGGAGTTCCCGCGCTGCGCGACGTACTCCGCCGCCTGGAGCCACTCGTCGACCGTCATCGCGAGCCCGCGCTTGAGCATGACGGGCTTGTTCGACAGACCGACCTCCTTCAGCAACTCGAAGTTCTGCGCGTTGCGGGTGCCGATCCGGATGCAGTCGGCCGACTCGGCCGCGGCGGCGACCTGCGACACGTCAACGACCTCGAGGATGAACGGCAGCCCGAACTCCTTGCGCGCCTGCTGGAGGATCTCGATCCCGCGCTCGCCGAGCCCCTGGAACGAATAGGGGGACGTCCTCGGCTTGTAGACGTCGCCCCGCATGATCGCGGCGCCCGCCTCCTTCGACGCGCGCACGGCCTCCATCGTCTGTTCCTCGGACTCGACCGCACAGGGACCTGCGATCAGCGTGAAGGTCTCGCGACCGACCGGCACGGCCCCGACCTTGACGACCGTGGTCTCGGGGTGGGTGTCGCGGGCAACCATCTTGTACGGCTTGCCGACCTGGATCACATGGTCGACGCCCTGCATCTGGTGCCAGTCGATCGCCTTGAAGCGCTCGGTGTCCCCGACCAGGCCGATGATCGTGTGGACCGTGCCGCGGGACACGAACGCCTCGCCGCCGTTGGCGCGGACCCGTTCGGAGACCGCTTCGATGTCGGCGTCCGTCGCCTCTGCCGTCATGACGACGACCATGTGGTCGAACCTCCTCGTTCGGTCCGTTCGTGCGGCCCGGGGATGGAAAACCCCGGGTCGTCCGGCCCGGGGTCGCGTGCTGCTCGGTGGCTGCTGGCGACTATGCCGGGCCGGGCCCGACGTAGAAGAACCAGAAGCCGTAGGGACGCTGCATGTCGCCGGTCATGGTCGCAGAGTCGGACGGCACCGGCAAGCGAAGCCGTCCGCCGATACCATCCGCCCATGGCGCCCACGGTGCTCGACCACCCGCTCGCCCAGGACCTCCTGGCGCGCCTGCGCGCGCGCGACACCGACCCTGCGCAGTTCCGGATCCTCACGCGGCGGCTCGGATGGCTCCTCGTGCTGGAGGCCACCCGCGACCTGCGCACCGAGCCGATCACCGTGGACACGCCGATGGAGCCGATGCGGGGCGAGCGCCTCGCCGAGCCGATCGTGGCGATCCCGGTCCTGCGCGCCGGCCTCGGGCTGCTCGACGCCGTCACCGACCTGTACCCCGAGACCGTCGTCGGCTACCTCGGCATGGAGCGCGACGAGATCACCCTTCGTCCGCGCGACTACTACGCCAAGCTCCCGCCGATGCAGGGACGGCGTGCGCTCGTGCTCGACCCGATGCTCGCGACCGGAGGCAGCGCCACCGCGGCGATCGCCCACGTGAAGGCGTCGGCCGCACCCACGGGGATCGTGTTCGTCTGCGTGGTCGCGGCGCCCGAAGGCGTGGATCGCCTCGCGGCCGACCACCCCGACGTCCCCGTGATCGCCGGCGCGCTCGACCGCCAGCTGAACGAGCACGGGTTCATCCTGCCGGGGCTGGGCGACTTCGGCGACCGGCTGCACGGCACGGTCTGACCGCTACGTGCTCGTTCCCTCGTAGGCCTTGCCGGCAGCCGCCGGAGGCCGCACCTTCCCCACGAACCCCGCCAGCACCACGATCGTCACGATGTACGGCGTCATCCGCACGAACGGGTCGGGGATCAGCCGGAACACCGGGGCGTCCATCAGCCGCAACGGGATCGCCTGCGCGAAGCCGAAGATGAACGACGCCAGCATCAAGCGGATCGGGTTCCAGTTCGACAGGATCAAGGCGGCCAGCGCGATGAAGCCCAGACCCCCGGTCTGGCCCTCCGTCCAGCTGTACTGGACCTCGACCGCCATGTAGGCGCCCGCGAACCCGGCGAGCATCCCCGACAGGATCACACCCTGGTACCGCAGCGGGGCGACGCGGACGCCGAGCGAGCGCGCCGCGTCGGGGTTCTCACCGCACGAGCGCAGCCGCAGGCCCCACCGCGTCCGGTACAGCGCGAACGTGACCGGGAACACGAGCAGGATCGCCAGGATCACGACCGGCGAGAGCTGTTGGAACGCCCTCCCCAGGCCCCACGGCAGGCTCGACAGCAACGGGATGTCGATCGGGTTGAGGTGCGGCTGGCCGGACGGCGACTGGGTCGCCTGCCCGTTGAAGAAGATCGTCGACAGGAACCGCGCGATCCCGACCGCGACGAGGTTGATCACCACTCCGGACACGATGTGGTCAACGTTGAACGTCACGGTGACGAGCGCGTGGATCGAGGCGAACAGGCCGCCGGCGATCATCCCGACGATCAGTCCCATGATGGGCCCCCACGGCATGCCCAAGATCGGCGTGAAGTGGAAGGTGCCCCACGAGCCGGTGACGGTCCCGACGATCATCATGCCCTCGAGGCCGATGTTCACGATCCCCGAGCGCTCGCTGAAGAGACCGCCGAGACCCGTCATGTAGATGATCGTGAAGTACGTGAGCGCGATCCCGATCGATGCACCGATGTCGCCCAGGGGCATCAGCGGTTCTCCTTCGCCAGGCCCTCGATGTCGGCGCTGGCGCCGGCATCGCCGAAGTCCTCCACCGCTGCCGCCCGTCGAAGCTGACGGGCGAGCAGCCGGCGCTGCGCCACCTGGTAGGTGACCACCACCGAGATGATCAAGATCCCCTGCAGGATGATGATGAACTCGCGCGGGATCGTGGTGTCGATCTGCACCGCGGTCTCCCCGCGCGCCAGCACCCCCCACAGGATCGCCGCGAACACGATGCCGAACGCGTTGTTCTGTCCGAGGAACGCGACCGCGATCCCCGTGAACCCGAGCGAAGCCTCGAACTGGATCGGCAAGAATCCCTTGTCGGCCAGGAGCTGCTGCATCCCGACGAGTCCGGCGAGCGCGCCCGAGAGCAAGAACAGCTTGATCTGGACCTCACCGACCGAGACACCGCCCGCCTGCGCGGAGCCGGGCGACGCTCCCACCGCACGCGCTTCGTAGCCCAGGCGCATCCGCTTGAGCACGAACCAGGTCACCGCCGCGGTGAGCACCGCCCCGACGAACAACCACGACAGGTGGGTGCTGAGCGGGATCCCGAACACGTGTCCGAGGTCGGGGATCTTCGCGTTCGCCTTGAAGGGGTCCGTGCGCAGGTTCACGTTGTACTGGGACGGCGCCGTGAACCTGAGCGGCCCGTTCAACGCCCACGCGAGTAGCGAGAGCGCGACCCCGTTCAGCATGATCGTCGTGACGACCTCGTGCGCTCCGGTCTTGACCTTCAGGATCGCCGGGATCGCCGCGAAGACCATCGCGCCGAGCATCCCGAACGCGATCGTCGTGAACATCAGCAGCGGGCCGGGCATGAAGTCCAGGTGTAGCGCCGCCCAGGACGCCACCATCATCCCGACGATGTACTGGCCCTCCACACCGATGTTGAACATCCCACCCTTGAAGCACACACCGACCGCCAGCGCCGAGAAGATCAACGGGGTCGCCGCGGACAGGACGTACCCGAACCCCTCTTTCTGCCCGAACGAGAAGTGCAGGATCGATCCGTAGACCGTGAGCGGGCTCTCCCCGTAGGCCAGGATGATCAGGCTGCCGAGCAGGAGCGCGATCACGAAGGCGAGCAGCAGCGCGCCGATCTGGCCCGCGAGCCCCTCGAGCCACTCGGGGCGCTCCCGAGCGGTCTCCTGCGGCAGCGCGGCCTGTCCGATCGCCATCAGGTCGCCTCCCCCACAGGCACGTCGCCGAGCATCCCGCGCCCGACCTCTTCGACGGGTGCATCCGGCGGGTACTCGGCCGTGATCCTGCCCCCGTACAGGGTCACGATCCGATCCGAGAGCGCGTAGATCTCGTCGAGCTCGGCGGAGATCAGCAGGACGGCGCGCCCGGCCGCCTTCTGGTCGAGGATCTGCCGCCAGACGAACTCGATCGCGCCGACGTCGAGACCGCGCGTGGGCTGCGCCGCGAGCAACAGATCGGGATCCGTCTCGAGCTCCCGCGCGAGGATCATCTTCTGTTGGTTCCCCCCCGAGAGGGTCCGCGCGATCACGTCGATCGAGCGCGCCCGGACGTCGTACTCGCCGAGCAGGCGCCGGGCGACCTCTTTGATCTTCCGGATGAACAGGACACCGGCCTTGTTCGAGAACGCGGCGTCGTCCTGGCGACCGAGCACCGAGTTCTCCCACAGGCTCATGTCGAGCACGAGCCCCTGCTCGTGGCGATCCTCGGGGACGAACGCGACGCCGGCGTTGCGGATCTGTTCGGTCGTCATCGCGGTGAGATCGCGGCCGCGCAAGGTGATCGCGCCGGCCTCGAGCGGGCGGAGCCCCATGATCGCATCGGCGAGGTCCCGCTGGCCGTTGCCCTCGACGCCGGCGACCCCGACGATCTCGCCGGCCCGGACCTCGAGCGACAGACCCGCGAGCCGCCCTCCGCGGAGGTCCTCCAGCCGCAGCACGGTCTCGCCGACCACGGTTTCCGGCTTCTCCAGCCTGAACAGCACGGGACGGCCGACCATCATCTCGGCGAGCTTCGCCTTCGTCGTCTCGGCGGGAGTGGTCTCGCCCACGACGACGCCGCGTCGCAGCACGGTGATCCGGTCCGCGATCTGCAGCACCTCGTCGAGCTTGTGGCTGATGAACACGATGCTCTTGCCGTCCTCGCGGAGCCTCCGCAGGTTCGCGAACAGCTCCTGCGTCTCGGCCGGGGTGAGCACCGCGGTGGGCTCGTCGAGGATCAGCACGTCGACCCCCCGATACAGCGCCTTGAGGATCTCCACGCGCTGCTCCTCGCCGACCGAGAGATCCTCCACGACGGCCCGCGGGTCGATCTGGAAGCCGTAGCTGCTGGCGAGCGCCGCGACCTTCTGCTCCGCCTGCTCGCGATGGAGGACCTCCTCGCCCTCGTCACCGAGGATCACGTTCTCCGTCACGGTGAACGGGTCCACCAGCACGAAGTGCTGGTGGACCATGCCGATCCCGTGCTGGATCGCGATCCGGGGCGACGAGATCTTCGACCTCCTGACCGCCGATCAGGATCCGCCCGCCGTCGGGCGGATACATGCCGTAGAGCACGCGCATCAGGGTCGACTTCCCGGCGCCGTTCTCGCCGATCAGCGCGTGCACCTCGCCGGTGCGCAGGTCGATCGACACGTCGTCGTTCGCGAGCACGCCGGGGAAGCGCTTGGAGACGTGCTCCAGCACGACGAGGGGCGGGGCGCTGCCGCGCCCCGCCCCCTGGTCGTCGATCATCCCGTCCGTCTCCGAGCTACGGCTTGGGCGGCGCCGTGGGGGGCGTCACCGAGCCGCTGATGATCTTCTGCTTCCACTCGTCGACCACCTTGATCATGTCCGGCGTCATGAGCGCGGTGTTCGAGGTCGAGTACGACAGGCCGTCGTCGGCGAGCGTGAACACCTCCGCCGTGCCGCCCTTGAAGCTGTTGTCGGCGGCGGCCTTGATCGTGTTGAAGGTCGCGGTGTCGACCCGCTTGATCATCGACGTCAGGATCCACTGCGCCTGGTCCGGCGTGACCACCTTGTACTGGTCGGAGTCGACGCCGATCGCCAGCTTCTTCTGCGCCGCGGCGGCCTTGAACAGCCCCAGTCCCGACTTCCCGGCGGCGTGGTAGATGATGCAGGCCCCGTTGTCGTACATCTTGTTCGACAGCGCTTCACCCTGGATCGCGTCGTTGAACGCCTTCGTGGAGTCGCCGATGTACTCGACCTGGACCGTGATGTTCTTGTCGATCGCCGCGATCCCGGCCTGGTAGCCGGCCTGGAACTTCTCGATCAGCGGGCCGGTCTGGCCGCCGAGGAAGCCGACGTTGTTGCAGTTCTCCTTGTCTGCCTCGAGCGCCGCGGCCACACCCACGAGGAACGAGCCTTCCTGCTCCTTGAAGGTCAGGTCGACGACGTTCGGGATCTTGTCGGCGTCGTTCGTGAGGCCGCATGCCGTGCCGCACGTCGCGTACCCGTCGATCACGCCGAAGTCGGTGTTCGGATAGCTGGGCGCGAGCTCGTTGATGCCGGGCGAGAACGAGAAGCCGGTGCCGATGATGACGTTGTAGCCGGCGTCGGCGAGCGACTGCACGTTCTCGTCGAGGTTCGTGCCATCGGCGTTGGACTCGATCAGCTTGGTGTTCTCCTTGCAGATCAAGCCGTCGTCGATCGCCTTGTTCATCCCCGCGTACGCCAGGTCGTTGAACCCGTTGTCGCCGAGACCACCGATGTCGAGCGCGAGCCCGACCTTGATGTCGGACGTGCACGTCCCGCCGCTCGACGAACCCGAGCCCGAACCGGCCGCGCTCGTGCTGCTGCTGTTGCTCGCGCAGGCCGCCGTGACCATGGCCAGCACCACCAGCGGCAGCGCGAACCTGTGGAACCCCTTCGGCATCGATACCTCCGTTCTACGCTCACCCGGGCCGGGGCCCGGCCGCAGCGATTCTGCGGTGGGGCCGGGACACCGTCAAACGGGAACCCGGCCCATGGGAGACTACGTGCGCGGAAAGGGGCGAGGATGGACGAAGGGCCGGGGGTCCTCGAGGACCTACGGGACCGGATCGCGGGCTCTGCCTTCCACCTCGGGTTCGGGATGGAGGTCGCCGCCGCGGCGCGCGGCGAGGTCCGGCTGCGGTGGGAGGCCCGCCCCGACCACCTCAACCTGCAGGGGCTGATCCACGGCGGCGTCCTCGCCACCTTGGCCGACACCGCGATGGGCCTGGCGGTCCGCTCGGCGATGCAGCCCGGCCGGCGCCACGTCACGGTCGAGCTGGGGGTGCATTACCTGCGCCCGGCCAAGCCCGGTCCGCTGGAGGCGGTGGGCCGGGCCGTGCGGGTGGGCACGCAGGTCGCCTACGCGGAGGCCGACGTGCTCGACGGCGACGGCCGCCTGCTGGTGCGGGCGAACGGCACGTACTCGGTCGGGGCGTTGAAGGACACGCCGCCGGTTCAATAGTCGACGTCGAGGGTCGCCATCGCGTCGGCGAGTTGCGAGAGCACACCCTGCAGCCCGAGCACGAGGCCCATGTTCCCGGCGACCTTGATCTTGCCCATCATGAATCCCGTCACCGGCGATAGCTCGCGACGGGCGAGGGCGACCGCGGTGTCGTAGCTCTGCGTGATCGTCGCGTCGGGACCCTCGGCGTCGCCGACCCCCATCGCGATCGAACCGTCGGCGATCTTGGTCCAGTAGTGGGTGTCGCCGTCGGACGTGGTGATGACCTGCTGGATCGTCGCCGTCTTGCCCGCTGCGGCCTGCGCGAACTCCTGGTTGGCGTTCAGGGTGGTGGTCAAGGTCTCGGCCCATTCTGATGACAGGAACCGCACGCCCACGTCGATCGCTCCTTCGTGTCCCGGAACCGCGAGGATACCGACCTACGCCGCGCGAGGGCCCGTCCCCTAGTCCGGGAACAGGTTGGGCTCGGTCCAATGGGTGTCGTCGGCCAGGAACCACAGCGCACGGCGGTCGCCGAGCACCTTGATCGTGTTGATGCTGGTGTTCGGGGGCAGGAAGAACATCTCCTGCTCCTCGATCTCGAGGCACCAGCCCAGGTACGCGTTGATCACGCCGCCGTGGCACACGACCCAGACGTCGCCGTCGTCGTGGTCGGCGAGCGCCCCCTCGATCGCCCCGACCACGCGCCCCTGGAACGCCTCGAAGGACTCCCCGCCCGGCGCGAGGAAGAACAGCGGGTCCTGGAACAAGATCCGCTGCGGGATCTCGGGGTGCTCCACCAGCAGCTCCTCGAACTCCTTGAACTCCCAGTCGCCGCCGAACCACTCGACGAGCTCGTCGCGGTAGACGACCTCCGCGCCGGTCTCCTCCACGAACGGCGCGATCGTCTCGCGCGCACGCGTGAGCGTGGAGCAGTAGATCGCGGCCGGCGCGGGCATCTTCTTCAGCCGCTTCGCAAGCGCCAGGGCCTGCTCGCGGCCGGTCCTGTCCAGCGGCGGGTCGGCTGCGAGCCCTCTGGGCGTCTGCGCCTCCGCGGTCGAACGTGCGTCGGCCTTGCCGTGCCGGATCAGGTAGATCCGACGCTCGCCCAGCTCACTCATCGCGCGCCCTTGGCGACGGGGTGGCGCTCGCGCCACTCGTCCGCGTAGGCCTCGACGTCCTCGCGGAGCCAGATCCGGCCCGACGCGAGCGACGTGATCGGCTCCGGGAAGTGCCCGCGGTCGATGTAGGTGATCACCCGCCGCTTATCCCAGCCCATGATCTCGGCCGCCTCCGCCACGCCGACGACCTGCGGGACGACCTCGACGGTGAGGACCACGTCGTCGCCGGCCACCTTGCGGAGCTCCTCGACGCAGCTCCAGCGCGAGGTGCCGGTCACCTCGACGAACATCGGGGCGTCGAGGACGTGCGCGTACCAGCGTCCGCCCGACTCCCACATCCGCGCGCGTACCGGATCGGCCATCGGCGGGATGCTACCCCAGGTGTGACGGCGTCACGCGGCCTCGGACGGCGGCCCGCGCCGTCACCACCCGCAGCAGCGCAGGATGTAGGCGCAGGCCGGGCACCGATATGCGCGGTCGTCGTCGGCTCCATGACGCCGGAGCCTACCCCGAGGTCCGACGGATCCGGGCAGGCTGGCTCAGAACCTGTCGGTGTCGCTGCGGCGCAGGAGCCCTTGCCGACGGAGCTCCGAACGCCAGCACTCCGTGTGCCAGTGTCGACGGTCGTCCGGCGCGCCGTCGGGGACGACGACCAGGTGCCAGAGACCTGGGCGGACGACGTGGTCGCAGCCCGGGCAGCGGTAGGGCTTGTCGCCGACGACGTGGCGGATCTCGTACCCGGGGACCTCGGCCCACGGCGGAGGCGCCGAACGCGGGCGGAGCGCCCGCGACGGCAGGTACTCGGTCGGCGCTCGACGGTTCTTGCGGGGCATCTACGGATGGTCTCGCACGAACGCGGCGACGTGGGGAGCGAGGGCCGCCCCGCAGGCGGCCGGGTCGTCCTTGCGCGACCGCTCGAACGAGTGGCCGGCTCCCTCGAACGACACCAGCACGGCGCGTTCGCCGAGCCGGTCAAGGACCCGCGCGAGGATGGCGGGCTCCGCGAACGGGTCGCGCGTGCCTTGCAGGAACAACATCGCCTGCGCGAGCGCATACAGGTGCTCGTCGCGGACCTTCTCGGGCTTGCCGGGCGGGTGCAGCGGGTAGCCGAGGAAGACGAGGGCGTGCGCCGCCAACCCCTCAGCCGCCGCCATCGAGGCGATCCGGCCCCCGTAGCTCTTGCCGCCGGCCAGGACCGCCCGGCCCCCCGCCCGCCGCGCCGCCTCGTCGAACGCCGCTCGGTACGCGCCGATCGCGTTGGCGGGAGCGTCGGGCGAGCGCCGGCCGGCCTCCAGGTAGGGGAAGTTGAACCGCATGGTGGCGATCCCTTCGGTGGCGGCCGCGTCGCAGAACCCGGTGAGGAACGGATGGTCCATCCCGACACCGGCGCCGTGTCCGACGACGAGGACGGGGCCGTCGGCCTCGATCCACGCGGCGGTGACGTCCCCGCGCGGGGTCGAGACCGTGAACCGCTCTTCTCGCTGCATCGCCTCCGAGCCTAGAGGACCGCTCCCGCGGGCGTCGTGGCATCATCGTCTGATGAGCGGCCGCCTCTATCTCGGGACCTCCGGGTTCGCCTACGACGAGTGGCGCAAGGGCGTCTTCTACCCCGAGGACCTCAAGAAGGACGACATGCTCGCGTACTACTCGTCGCAGCTGTCGTCGGTGGAGATCAACTACACGTTCCGGCGGTTCCCGTCCGAGAAGACCCTGACGACCTGGCGCGAGCGCGCGGCCGACGGGTTCGTGTTCACGCTGAAGGCGAACCAGCGGATCACGCACTGGAAGAAGCTGAAGGACGTCGGCGACGACGTGCGCGACTTCCTGGCGCGGGCGTCGCTGCTGGAGGATCGGCTCGGCTGCGTGCTCTTCCAGTGCCCGCCGACGCTCGTGTACGACGCCGACCTGCTCGAGGGGTTCCTCGCGGCGCTGCCGTCCTTCGGCGGGCCGGCGTTCGCGATGGAGTTCCGCCACGCGTCGTGGGCCGAGGCGCGCGAGCGGCTGCTCGACGCCGGCGTCGCGTGGTGCGTCGCCGAGACCGACGAGCACGACCCGAAGCCCAAGGACCTGTCGTGGGAACCCGTCGGCTACCTGCGCCTGCGCAAGACCGAGTACAGCGACGAGGAACTCGCGACCTGGGCCGGCAGGATCCAGCCGGCGCTCGACGGCGACGCGCGCGTGTTCGTCTACTTCAAGCACGAAGATCTCGGGGCCAGTCCCCAGATGGCGAAGCGCCTCGAAGACATCCTGCGCTCCAAAGCATGAAGCAGATGTAACTTCTTGCGGGGCCGACGACCAGGCAACAGATCGGGCAACAACTTGCGCCTGGCGTTCGGCGCGAGCGAGACTGGCGACGTGAAGAACCTCGGCGTGGAGCTCCCTTGGGACGGCGATGCCGCAGACCTCCTCAACCGATGGCGCCTCCCCCGGATGGTGGCTTGACTCCGCCTCGAGCTCAGTACGCGTGGAACGGCGACGTCGCGATCGCCTACGGCGTCGTCGGGGACGGCCCGATCGACTCTCGTCTACATCCAGGGGTACGTCTCCGACGTCGAGATGATGTGGGAGTGCCCGCAGGCTGCCGCGTTCCTGGAGCGGCTCGCCGGGTGGTCGCGCCTCATCACGATCGACCGGCGCGGCGTGGGCATGTCAGACCGGTTCCCACGGCATGAGCTGCCTCCTCTCGAGGACGCGGTTAAGGATGTCCTCTGCGTGCTCGATGCCGTCGGCTCGCAGAAGGCAGCGCTGTTCGGGCACAACGAGGGTGGACAGCTCTGCGCCATGCTGGCCGCGACGGCCCCGGGTCGGGTCCGGTCCCTGTCGCTCTATTCGACACCGCTCTCGAAGCGCCAACAGGAACTCGACGAGGGCAACACCGAGGAAGCGATCGCACGGGACAACGCCGAGTGGGAGAAGACGTTCGGAACGCCCGCGTTCGAACAGGGCATGTACGAACACCTGTCGCCCTCATACCTGCACGATCGCGATCTGTACGGCTTCTTCTCGCGCCTGCAGGGGCATGCGGCAAGTCCGGGGTCCTTCGCAGGGTTCATCGATCTCCTGTATGCGACCGACATCGCTGGGATCCTCGATGCGATCGCGGTCCCCAGCCAGGTGCTGCACAGGACCGGAGACCGGGTCAACCCCGTGTCCTGGAGCCGGCGCCTGGCGGGCTCGATCACCGACGCGCAGTTCGTCGAGTTGGAGGGGCAGGACTGGTGGCCGTTCCTCGGCGACGCCGACGGCCTGCTCGACGAGCTGGAGCGCTTCGTCGTGGGAAGCCCGGTCGGCCACAGCGAGACTCGAGCCCTCGGCACCGTCGTGTTCACCGACATCGTGGGCTCTACCGAGCACGCATCACGACTCGGTGACGAGCCGTGGAAAGCCCTGCTCGCCGAGCACGATGCCGTCGCCAAGCGGGAGATCGCAACGTTCGGCGGCCGATACGTGCGTCGACCGGTGACGGCTTGCTTGCCCTCTTCGATGGCCCCGCGCGCGCAACCCACTGCGCGACAGCGATCGCCTCGGATGTGCGCGACCTCGGCATCGAGATCCGAGCCGGCGTGCACACCGGCGAAGTCGAGCACGTGGGGAACGACATCAGGGGCATCGCGGTGCACATCGGCGCGCGCGTGGGAGCCCTGGCGGGGCCCTCCGAAGTACTCGTCTCCCAGACCGTCAAGGACCTCACGGCTGGCTCAGGCCTTGTCTTCGAGGACGCCGGTGAGCACGAGCTCAAGGGCGTCCCGGACCTCTGGCGCCTGTACCGGGTCGCGAACTGACCTTCGACGACAGTGATGGTCGTGGGAGGAAGCGAGAACTAAAGCAAATCAGGCAACACTTTGGGCAACATCAATGCCGCGAGAAATGTGAAAGTGCTGGTCGTGGGAGGCTTGATACGGCGCACTCCCAGTGCTAGAGTGCCGTTGTGCTGCAACGTTTCTGGGCCATGCCGCGATCACTTCAAGCACGAGGACGAGGGCGTGAGCCCGAAGATGGCGCAGAGGCTCCGGTCGATCCTTGAAAGCCCTGGTCGGGCCCCAAACAAGTAGCAGGACCGCTCGCCCGCGTCACAAGGCAACCTTCGCCCCCGCCAGGCCACCGCACGGTCCGCGCTCACGAGTGAGGCCGTCGATATCGCCCCGTTTATCGCGACCACCGCGCCAAGGGCGGCCGCCCCATGCTCTCCCCACCCGAGGACGAAGAGTTGTCGACTGCTCAACGAGGGCATCCATGCGGTCCCGAGCACGAGGGTCGGCCAGCCCGTGGCACGGAGGCCGCGCCGGAACAAGCCGCCCAGGTCGAGCCAGGGAAGTAGCAGCGAGGATCGACCAAGACACATCTGCGACGCCGAGGGAAGGACCGAGCGGTCTCATTCGCATGTCGCCCAAGACCGACTACCGGAGAGAAGGGCGGAGCCGATCGCCTGCGTCCACTCGAAGGGGACGGACCGGCCCTCGTCGAGCGCCGGTCGGCGGTTGCCGGGCAGCGCCTGCCCCCTCCAGGATGAGGCGATGCCGACGTTCATGGACCGACACGATCTTCCCGGGCTGACAGCCGAAGAGGTCGCCGAGATGCACGTGCAGGATCTGCAGATCCAGGACGATCACGGCGTGCGATTCCTCACCTACTGGTGCGACGAGGACCGCGGCTCCACCTTCTGCCTGGTGGACGGGCCCAACGCCGAGAGCATCGAGGAGGCGCACCGCGCCTCGCACGGTGAGGTCCCGCACACGATCCTGGAGGTCGACCAGCGAGCCGTTACGTCCTTCCTCGGCGCGATCACCGATCCCGACCCCGGCTCGCCGTGGGCGGCCTCGGCGTTCCGCACGATCATGTTCACCGACATCGTCGGGTCGACGAGCATGCTCGAGCGCATCGGCGACGTCGCCGCGAAGGAGCTCGTGCTGTCGCTCGACGCGCAGATCCACGAGCTGCTCGACCGGTTCGGCGGGAGCTGGATCGGGCACACCGGCGACGGCGTCGTCGCGTCGTTCGGCTCGGCGGCCGACGCCCTCGCCTGCGCCGTGGCGCTCCAGCGCGCCGTCGACGCGAGGACCGACGACCCTGCACCCCTGCAGCTGCGCATCGGCTTGGCGGCCGGCGAGCCGATCTCCGACGGCGACCGATTGTTCGGCGCCACCCTGAACCTCGCGGCGCGCCTGTGCGCCGTCGCCGCGCCGGCCACGATCTACGTGCCTGCGTCGATCCGTGAGCTCGTGCTGGGGAAGCGGTTCACGTTCCTCGACCGGGGACTGGCGACGCTGAAGGGCTTCTCGGAACCCGTGCAGCTCTTCGAGGTGCCCTGGGCGGAGGACTAGCCTGGTGGGCTCAGTCGCGACCCAGCACGGTGGCCGCGTCGGCTTCGTTGCCGGACGCGTCGGCCAGCGTCCACCACGCGGGGGCGACGACTGGGCAACACACACGGCGATCCCGCGGTCGTCCGACCGTTGGCGCCTCTACCGGATGGCGAACGCGGAGGTAGGGATCACAGCGGCCGTCCTCTCGGCTCGGCCGGGCCTCAACCGATCAGCGGCAGCCGCGGGTCGGGGTGTTCCCCGCTCGGCCTCCGTCCCGAGGCGGCGCGGATCCACTCCAGGTCGTCGGTGAGGTCCGGAGGGCGCGTGCCCACCGTGCGGCGCGCGAGCAGTTCGTCCAGGATCGCCGCGGTCGTCGCGATCCCGTCCGGGGTCGCGATCGGGTCCATGCCGAGCGGATCGGTCAGGTCCAGCCCGTGCACGACCGCCTCGAAGACCCGGCTCGGGATGAACTCCCCCAGCTCCATCAGCGCGTAGTACCCGGGCCCGATCAGCCCGGGCGGGTTCGAGCGCGCCCCCTCGATCACCTTGGAGAAGGTGGTCTCGAGCGCATCCGGCATGTCCCCCGGCGTCTTGCCATCGACCATCGTGTACGCGTAGTCGTAGACGACCGGCGCCACCTCCGACCGCGGGAAGATGAAGAAGCTCACCCGGTCACGCCCAGGCTGCCCCTCGGGCTGCGGGTCGTCCACAAGCATGTGCGCGAGCCCGATCGAGATGTCGAAGTGGCCGGCCAGCTCGAAGAGCGTCCAATGAGGTTGCTCGGGATCGAACGGCACGAGGAGCGTCTGCGTCTGCCACTGCTCGGGGCTGAGTCCACGGAACACCCCGAGGAGACCGCTCAACTCGCGTTCGAGCGTGTCTACATCGTGCTCGTAGGCGCCCATCTTCGTTCCTCCCGTGCGTCGATGTCCGTACCGGCAGTTGACCACACGGTCCCCGGCTGGTCGAGCCGACCTACCCCCGATCGTGATATCTGATCGTCGCACGCGGCGCGGGAAGCTTGACGGAGTCGATGAGCCACTGCCCTGCTTCGGTCGGACCCGACCCATCACCAAGGGTGACGTGCGCCGGACGCCTTCATGGTCCCTCGGAATGCCGGATCCATGGGCGCCGATCCCAGGGCGGGAACGCGACCACCCCCAAGGCGGCCGGGCGCCACCGCGACCGTCAGGCCTAGCCGGCACCCGGGACCGGACCCTTCGAACCGAGGAACCCGGCGGTGCGGACCATCCCGACGCAGACGGCGCCGCACACCAACGCCAACAGCGCCCACGCGACCAGGACCTGCGCTCCACGGTCGAACGACCTCAGGAACCCGATGACCGCCCGGACGAGCGTCGCGGCGTTGA
The DNA here is from genome assembly GCA_963710985.1 of uncultured Actinomycetes bacterium. Taxonomy (GTDB): domain Bacteria; phylum Actinomycetota; class UBA4738; order UBA4738; family HRBIN12; genus AC-51. The sequence continues at coordinate 935,257 of CAVQCI010000001.1, forward strand.
CCCCCAGGGCGGCGATCATGGCGACGCGGCCGGTGAAACGTGCGCTCCGCCACGGCCCCTCGGGCGCCGACCGGAACCGAACGCCCGCCCACAGCAGCACCGCGACCACCGCGAGGGAGGCGAGCAGCCAGGGGACGAAGGCCGAGAGCGGGGTCCTGAACCTGTCGGCGAGGTAGGTCTCGCGCGCGATGACGTAGACGAACGTCAGGAGGCGCGCCGCCACGACGAGCAGCGCCTCGGTGATGAGCGCCGCCCCGACGAGCCTTGACCGCTTCGACATCGTGTCGGTGAGCCTACGGGGCGGCTCGCCGGTCCTCGGCACGGCAACACGATGCCCAGCCGCAGCGCGTCGGCCAGGACCTCGTCGCTCACGTCGACAGCGACAGGATCCGGTCAGCCGACCGCCGGGATCGTCGCGGGCGGCGCCAGCAGCACCTGGGGGTCGGGCCGCTCGTGCTCGCCGGCTGCCCGGCCGCCGTTCAGGCCGAAGAGCCGCTTGCGCCAGACGAGCCAGACGACGATCGCGATGTTGACCACGAGTGCGCCGATCCGGATCACCGTGACCCGCCGGGTCAGCTCGAGGATCTCGAAGGGCAACAGCCCTGACGTCGCGACGACGGTGAGGTACTCGGCCCACCGTCGTTCGTGCCACAGCCCGATCGCCTCCACGAGCTCCAGCGCGAAGTAGCCGAGCGCCGTCAACATCACCACGTCGACCGCGCCGGAGCGGACGTTCGCGAGCCGCTCGAGTTCGGTCACGATGAATCCTTGCGAGCCTCCGGTCCGGGAGTTCGCGGCGCCCGTGCGCAACGCGTCGAGGATCGCCGATGCCTCGCCGCGGAGCGGTCCGATGTTCAGGCGGATGAGCAACGCCACGCCGAACAGCAGTCCGAAGAGCACGACGTGGACCACGCGGTCGAGCGCGATCACCCGCAGGATGATCGCTTCGCGGAGCTCCTCGCCGCGGCGCGGCAAGGCGATCTGGGCCAGCGGCGGGAGCGTCTCGGCGGTCGCGTCGGTTGGCGCCGGCTTCGGCACCTCGAGCCACGCGTCGCACCGCAGGCACCGCGCGAACCGGCGCCCGTCGGGGACGTCGACCCCGACGCCCCCGTCCTGCGCGCGCAGGGTCGCGACCCGGGCCGCGGGCAGGACGTGGCCGCGCCGGGAGCACACGAAGGTCTCCGGGTGCCATCCGCTTCCCAAGAGGCGGCGGCCGAGGCGCCGGAACCAGTTCAGCATCGCGTCGCAGCCTAGACCGACGGGGTCACCCGCTCGCGGAGCGCGCGCTCGACCTCGTCCAGCTGTGCGGGGTCGACGAGCTTGCGGCCGAGGGCGTCGCGCACGTAGAACGCGTCGACCACCCGGCCGGCGTAGGTCGCGACCTTCGCGAGATGGACGTCGAGGTGCAGGTCGGCGAACGTCCGCGTGACGTCGTGCAGCAGCCCGATCCGGTCGGGCGCACCCACCTCGATCACCGTCGAGAACTCCGATGCTTCGTTGTCCACGTGCACCGTGACGGGGGTGCGCACCTTGGGCGGCGGGTAGTGCCGCCGCTTGTCCTCGACCCTGCGCTCGAGGCTGATCGAGCCCTCGATCGCGCGGCGGAGCGACGTGCGGAACTCGCGCCAGCGGGCCTCGGTGATCTCCGGGTCGAACGCGCCCTGCACCTCGAACAGGTCGACCGCGGCAGCCGTCCTCGGTGGTGAAGACCTGCGCCGAGAGGATCGAGATGCCGCCCAGCGCGAGCGCACCCGCGATCCACGAGAGGAGGCCGGGTCGGTCCAGCGCGACCACGAGCACCTCGTACGTGCCGGCGCGCGAACCCGGCGCCGAGACCGACCGCACGTCGTGCGAACCGAGCGCCGGGACGATCGTGCGGAAGTGGCGCGCCGCGTGCGCCGGCTCGACGCTCAAGAAGTAGCCGCGCGGCATCCGCAGCACGAACCGGTCGACCTCGGGCTCGGGCTCCTCGGCCAACAGCTCGCGCACGCGCTCGACCCGTTCGGCCAGCCGCGCGGCCAGCTCGTCGCCCATGTCGCCGCGCTCGAAGACCCGCTGGATCTTCGCGACCAGCTCGCGGATCAGGGTCTGTCGCCAGGGTGTCCAAGCAGCGGGGCCGGTCGCGGAGGCGTCGGCCTTCGCCAGGAGGTAGAGCGCCGCGAGCCGCTCGGGGGTGCGGATCCGCGCTGCGACGTCGAGCAGCAGGTTCTCGTCCGTGAGGTCGCGCCGGGTGGCGGTGTCCGGCAACAGGAGGTGCTCGGCGACCATGAAGGTCGCGAGGTCGGCGTCCTCGGCGCCGAGCCCCATCGCGCCGATCTGGACGCGCGCGATCTCCGCGCCCGCCGGGACGTGGTTGCCGCCGCCGACCTTGCCGATGTCGTGCAGCAGCGCGCCGATCAGCAGCGCGCCGGGATGCGCGATGTCGCTCACGGCCTGGCGCTCGACCGCGTCCTCCGGATCGCCGTCGCCGGCGAGGATCGTCGCCATCCGCGCCGCCGCCGCAGTCAGGTGCGCGTCGACCGTGAACCGGTGGTAGGGGTCGCGCTGCGGGCGGCACCGCACGTCGGTCCAGCAGGGCAGGTAGCGCTCGAGCAGGCCGAGCCGGTCCAGCGCGTCGAGCATCGCGACGCCCCGCGGCCCGGTGTGGAGGATCCGCACGAACGCCACGCGCGTGCGGTCGGTCCAGGCCACCGTCGGTGGAAGGTCCACCGCGGCGACGGCCTCGAGCACGTCCACCGACGCCACCTCCCCGCGCTCCGCGAGGTCGGCAAGCGCCTCGAGCACGTCGTCGGCGTCAGCCAGGGCGGCCGATTCGGGCGCGCCGACTGTGGCGAGCAACCGTGCGATCGCGCCGTGGGCGGCCGCCTCCACGTCCCGCGCGTGGGCGAACAGCGCGCGCATCAACCCGTCGGTCGCGAGCAGGCGCGGCTCGTCGACGAACCCCATCCCCCGCGCCACGTCAGGCTGGAGCTCGAGGAGGAGCCGGTCGCTCCGCTTGCCGGCCTCGAGGTGGATCGCGCTCCGCGCTCGCACCAGGAACTCCTCGGCCGCGTCCACGGCCACGCGCTCGTGCGCGCCGAGCAGCCCGGCGCCCTCGAGCGGACGGCCGACCGCGGCCTGGAGCCAGCCGAGCGAAGCCACGTCGCGCAGGCCCCCGCCGCCCTCCTTCAGATCAGGCTCGAGCAGCTGCGCGCACGACCCGAACCGCTCGACGCGCTCGGCGGCGGCGTCGCGCAACCGCCGCGCGAAGCTCTCGGGGTCGCCGGTCGCGAGCGCACGGACCGGGGTGAGCGCGCGCGCGAGCAGCGCCTCGTCCCCGGCCAGCGCGCGAGCGTCGAGCATCGCGGTCCAGGCGTCGAGCCGTTCCTGCGCCGCCGCGAGGCACTCCTGTGGCGTGCGGACCGCGTGCCCGACCACGAAGCCGCCGTCCCAGAGCGGGTACAGGAGGGCGTCGGTCACGCGTCGCACCTCGACCGGGTCGACCCCCTCGTGCAGGACCAGCAGGTCGACGTCGGAGGCGGGAAGCTGCAGCCGGCGTCCGTACCCACCGAGCGCGGCGAGCGTCATGCCCGCCGGCGCGCCCGCTCGCTCCCACAACGCGCGCAGCGCGGCGTCGAGGAGGTCGCTCCGCCGAGACGCCGACCACCGCCCGTGATGGCCGGGCTGGTAGGCGCGAGCGAGCGCGTCCAGCTCGCCGCGGAGCGTGGAGACGGGATCGGTCGCGGGCATGGCCCCGCCCTTCGCCCTCAGAGGGCGTCCGGGCCCATCTCGCCGGTGCGGATCCGGACCAGCCGCTCGACGTCGGTCACCCAGACCTTGCCGTCGCCGATCTTGCCGGTGCGAGCGGCCTTCACGATCGTCTCGACGACCTCGTCGGCGTCGGCGTCGTCCACGACGACCTCGACCTTCACCTTCGGGACGAAGTCGACCTGGTACTCGGCGCCTCGGTAGACCTCGGTATGCCCGCGCTGGCGCCCGAACCCCTCGACGTCGGTGGTCGTGAGCCCGTTCACGCCGAGCTCGCGCAGGCTCTCCTTGACCTCCTCGATCCGGTGCGGTTTCACGATCGCGGTGACGAGCTTCATGGGAGCGCAAGCCTACCCGTTGGCCTACCCCTCGCCGAGGCGCTTCTCGTACACGTCGAACGCCCGGCGGACCGTCATGCCGACCGAGGCGTACAGGTCCGGCGCTCCGGTCTCGTTACCGGCGTCGACGTTCAGACGGACGTGAGTGACGCCTCGGGCGGCGAGCGTGGCGAAGGAGGCGCGGAGCAACGCCCCACCGATCCCGCGGCCGCGATGGGCCTCGAGGACACCAAGGTCGCCCACCCACCCGATCCCGTCCGGAAGGAAGCTCGCCGCAACGCCCACGGGCGCGCCGTCCACCTCGGCGATCAGCACGAGCGAGGGGTCATACATCGCCATCCCGAAGAACTCCTCACGCCAGGCTTCCTCCGGCATCGGATCGATACCGAAGTGACCGCGGAACGCAGCGTCGAGGACGACGAAGACGGCGTGGTCGTCATCACCTGAGACCGACGGACGGACCGAGAGGCCGGGAAGAGGTTCGCCCGGGTCGTAGGAAGGGTCGACTTCGCGCTGCATGTGCCAGAACGTCCGGACCTTCACGAACCCGGCTCCGAGCGCGTCCGTTCCGAACGTCGGGTCGGTCTGGGCGCCGGACACGAACACTCGTGGCGACGCGTCGGCGACCACCTCGTGGGCCCGCTCCTGGACGAACGCGAGCAGCGCTGCCCGCAGCGGACCTGCGCGGAGGTCCGGCCGCACCGGCGTGAACGCGTCGAGCGACGACGACGGGTCCACCGCATCGAGCTCGACGTAGGCGGCGACACCGACGGGGTCGGACACGATCCACGCGCCCACGTGCGACGGGCTCCGCCACGACTCGGCGATCCAGTCTCGCTGGTGGTCAGGCTCACCGACGTCGGCGAGGTCGCACGCCAGGTACAGGGCAGAAACGAGCTCGAGATCCGGACGCCGGATTCCGCCGGCCGCAGGTCGACACCTGCGGGGAGCGCGCTCACCTACTCGCCGACGGCCTTCTTGCGCACGGCCGTCTTCTTCGCCGCCGTCTTCTTCGCAGCGGTCTTCTTGGCGGGCGACTTCCGCTTCGCAGGCGCCGCTTCGGGCTCGGGCGCCGCGCCCTTCTTGGCGGCGGCGACGCTCGCCTTCAGCGCCTCCATCAGGTCGACGACCTTCGCGGTGGGCTCGGGCTCGACGACCTCGATCTCCTCGCCGTTCAGCTTGGCCTCGACGATCCGAACCAACGCCTCGCGGTACTCGTCGGTGAACGCGTCGGGGTTCCACTCGGCGGTGAGCGATTCGATCAGCTGGCGCGCCATCGAGAGCTCCTGGTCGCGGACCTCGGCACCCACGTCGACGCCGCCGAAGTCGGCCTCGCGGATCTCGTCGGGCCAGTACATCGTCTCGAGGACGAACGCGTCGTCCTTGAACCGCAGCGCGGCGAGATGCTCGCGGTCGCGGAAGCTCACCTTCGCGATCCCGACGCGGCCGTCCTCGCTCATCGCCTCGCGCAGGAGCGCGTAGGCCTTCGCGCCGGTCTCGTCGGGCACGAGGTAGTAGCTCTTCTTGAACAGCACCGGGTCGATCTCGTCGAGGTCCACGAACTGCTGGATATCGATCGCGCGGCTCGACTCGACGGGCACGGAGTCGAAGTCCTCGTCGGTCAGGATCACGTAGCGGTCCTTCTCGACCTCGTACCCCTTCACGATGTGGTCGAAGGAGACCTCCTCGCCGTCCTTCTCGCACACGCGCTTGTAGCGGATCCGGCCGCCGTCCTCGTCGTGGAGCTGGTTGAAGCGCAGCGTCTTCTCCTCGGTCGCCGGATACACGGCGACCGGGATCGTGACGAGGCCGAACGAGATGGCCCCTTTCCACATCGACCTAGGCATGGGTCCCCCCGGGGGAGTCGGTCGACCGGCCCCCTCCGCCGGCCGAAGAGCAGTCAGTCTAGCCCGAGGTACCCACTCGGCGGGACTACCATCCGTCGACCCCGTCAGCGCCGCATGCCCGAGCTGCCCGGGTCGCCTACGTCCGGCCCACGTTCCGGCTCTCGGCCTAGAGCTCGGGGACGACCTTGCGGTGCGGACGCACGAGGGAGATCGCGGCTCCGACGAGCGCGACCGCGCCACCGATCGCCGCGAGCCACGCGCCGAAGTTCGAAGAGGCGGTCAGCGTGCCCGCGTCGAACGCCGACCGGTACGCGTCAGAGATGCTGCCCGGGGGCACCACGCCGCCGACCGCCGTGGAATAGGCCTCGGTGTACGCCATCCGCGTGGCCGCCTCCGCGGGGTTCACGATGCAGAGCAGGCCGAACAACAGGGTGACCAACGCCAGGACGCCACCCAAGATCGCCCACCAGATCCGGCCGCCGCCGCCGGCCACGGCGACGCCTGCGCCGCAGAGGATCACCAGGACCGCGATGAACAACAGCGACGTGCCCGTGGTGGTCTTGAGCGCCCAGATCGACGCGCTCCCATTCGGCCCCTCGATCGTGACCAGGCGGGCCAACGATCCGAGGAACGCCACCAGCCCACCGAGGACGAGCGTCCAGACCCCCGGGTTCGTCTTCAGACGGTTCGCGATCGACATCCGCAGCACCTCCCGCTCGACAGCCGCATCCTACCCCGCAGCGTTGCCTTGCGAGGCAAACGACTACGACCCGGACGTCTCGGGCCCGTCCACCTCTTCGAATACCACCTGCGGCCGCACCGAGCGATCCACGTGCAGCGTGAAGACGTCGGGGCGCTGGTAGTGGCCGGCGACGTCGAGGGTGTAGTGGGCGGCGTCGGCGCGCGCGGGCTCGATGTCGGCACTTAGCACGCCGTGCTCCCGGTGCAAGGGGCCGGCGACGATCTCGCCGTCGGGCGCCACGATCACCGAGTCACCGGCGTTCAGCCACTCGTCTGGGTCCGGGTACAGGCGCTCGCGCGCGGGGAAGCCCTCCGGCACGTCGCTCGCCCGCAGCGAGCACCCCGCGCCGAGGACCCAGCACCTGCCCTCGAGCGCGATGTGGCGCATCGTGGCGAGCCACCCGTCGCCCTCGTCCCACGTGGAGGCGACGTAGACCTCGACGCCCTGCGCGTAGAGGCTGTAACGCGCGAGCGGCATGTAGTTCTCCCAGCAGATCAGCCCCCCGAGCCGACCCATCGGCGTGTCGAGGACGCGCAGGCCGCTGCCGTCGCCGTGCGCCCACACCATCCGCTCGGGGTTCGTCGGAACGAGCTTGCGGTGCCGGTTGAGGACCGTCCCATCGGGCCCGATCGTCACCAGGGTGTTGTAGACCGACGCGCGGCTGAACCGCCCGTCTCGCTCGTGGACACCGAGCACCACCGTGACGCCGTGCTGGGCCGCCGCCTCGCGCACGGGCCTGAGGTCGTCCGCCTCGAGGTCGACGGCGTTGGCGAGCAGGAGCCCGTGGAGATGCTCGGCGAGGTCCTCGTCGTCCCGCCCGCCCGGTCGCAGGCGCCAGATGTACTCGGGGTAGCCGGGGACGTAGGTCTCGGGGAACACGGCCAGGCGCGCGCCGTCGCCGGCGACCTCGTCGAGGTGCGAGAGGACCCGCGCGATCGTGGCGTCGCGGTCGAGCAAGACGGGGGGCCGCTGGACGATCGCGACCCGAACGGTGTCGTCTCCCATCGGCAGACCGTAGCCCCGTTCGTCGCTACGCGCTCTCGAGCGCTCGGCGCAGGTCCGTGAGCGCCGCGGCGAAGGCTTCTTCGGGGTCTTGGCCGGCAGCGATCCGGCGGCCGACCGCCTCGCCGAGCAGGTAAGACGCGAGAGGCGTCGCCTTGCGCTCGGTCCGGTGCGCGACGTCGCGGGCCACATCCAGGAGATCGGACTGCCGCCCCTCCTCGATCGGATCGACGTCCAGCTCGCTCGCGAGCTGCATCAGCCACTCCATCGCGCCCTCCCTCGTCGGTCTGCTCGAAGTCTAGGCAGGGGATCGACCCTACCCTTTGGTCCCCTCGAAGGGGGGCGGGCGGCTCCTCCACCCGACGGACTTGAGAAGGTCCGTGCGAGCGATGACACTGGCGCGCAACCGGGCGCACGGAGGGAGGATCCATGGCTCCGCACCATCGCGCCGGCTGGCGGTTCGCCGCGGTCGGCGTTTCGTTGCTCACCGTACTGTCCTTCGGGACGCAACCGGTCCAGGCGAGGTCGATTCCAACCGCGGCGAACCTCGTCCGGGCCCATCGCGACGACGCGCTCTTCCGCGTGAAGGCCCGGTACTACGACGCCCGGGCGCAGCAACGGCAGGTCCGTCAGGCGATCCGCGAGGCCACCTTGGCCAAGGGCGCTCCGCCCGCGCTCCGCGCGCTGCACGCGGACCTGGGCGTCCAAGGCGTCGTGCAGCTCGACCCCGTGACGGGCACCCCGCGCGTCGTGGCCAAGCTGAACGGCTTCCTGAGCGGCCCGCGCAGCGGCTCGGCACGGGCGATCGCCCTTGAGTACCTGCGCCGGCACGAGGCGGCGTTCGGGATCACGGACGCGACACTCGCCACGCTCTCGTTCCGCGGCGACTACGTGTCGATCGACGGCACCCACCACCTCTCCTGGACCCAGAGCCACGCAGGGATCCCGGTCTTCGGCGCAGGCGTGAAGATCAACGTCACGAAGGACGGCCGCGTGATCAACGTCCTCGGCTCGCCCGTCGCCCGCGTCGAGGCCGCATCGACGGCTCCGACCGTCTCCCCGGCCACCGCGATCGCGACCGCCGTGCGCGACGCGCGCCTCACCCACGTTCGCGGCCTCCCGAGCATCTCGGCGTCCGGCACGGTGCGCCAGACCGGCCCCACCGCGACCCGGGTCTACTTCCCGATGGCGAACGGCGCCCACCTCGCGTGGCAGACGTTCCTCACGGGCAAGCAGGGGATGTACCTCACGGTGGTCGACGCCACGAGCGGCAAGACCCTGTACCGCCACAGCCTGACCGATCAGGCGTCCGCCAGCGTCTTCGAGAACTACCCGGGCGCCTCGGTGGGCGGCACGCAGCACACCGTGAACCTCACGCCGTTGCTCGCCGCGACCAAGCGCCTGTTCGGCACCAACGCCTGGGTGTACTCGGACACGAACGACGACAACAAGGCGCAGGCCTCCGAGGAGATCCGGCCGAACGCGAAGGGCAACTGGACGTTCCCGTTCGTGGCCTTCCACGACACGAAGAACTCGCCGTGCCGGGCGGCGCATCCGTGCGCCTGGAACTCACGGCTCGATCCGCTCAAGAACCCGACTGGCGCGTTCTCCTGGCGCACGAACCGCCGTCAGAGCGGCGCCCAGCTCTTCTGGTTCCTGAACAGGTACCACAACCACCTGCAGGCCAAGCCGATCGGCTTCACGCAGGCGGCCGGCAACTTCCAGCTGTTCAACCCGTCCGGCAACGGCTACGGCGGCGACCCCGTCCTCGGCCAGGCGATGGACGGGGCGAACACGCTCGACATCGGCGGGGGGCCGATGGGGCTGCCGGACCCGAACCACACCGACAACGCGAACATGAGCACGCCGCCGGACGGGTTCGCGCCCACGATGCAGATGTACCTGTGGAACGACCCCGTCACCAGCTTCCTCGGAGGCGCCGGGGCGGATCCGTTCTTCCAGGTGGACGGCGCCGACTCGTCGGACATCGTCTTCCACGAGTACACGCACGGCCTGTCGAACCGACTCGTCGTGGACGCGAGCGGGTTCTCCACGCTCGGGAACACGCAGGCCGGCGCGATGGGAGAGGCCTGGAGCGACTGGTACGCCCTGGACTTCCTCGTGAACCGGCACCTGTGGACGGACACGGGAGCGCCCGGCGAGCTCCGCGAGGGGCGGTCCGTGGAGGGCACCCGGGACCTGATCCGCACCGAGCCGATCGACTGCCCGGTCGGGTCGACGAGTCCCAGGTGTCCGGGGACGCCCACCGTGGGCCACGCCGGTGGCTACACCTACGGCGACTACGGCGCGATCATCGGCCAGCCCGAGGTGCACGCGGACGGCGAGATCTGGGGCCAGACCCTGTGGGACCTGCGCACCGCCCTCGGGCCGGCCACCAGCGAAGGACTCATCACCCGCGCGATGGAGCTCTCCCCGGCGAACCCGTCGTTCCTCGACGAGCGCAACGCGATCCTGCAGGCCGATGAGGTCCTGAACGCCGGCGCGAACCAGGACACGATCTGGACCGTCTTCGCCCACCGCGGGATGGGCTACTTCGCCGGCACGCTGAACGGCGACGACTCCAAGCCGATCGAGGACTTCTCGATGCCGCCGAGCCCCGGCGACCCCAAGGGCACGGTGTCGGGGACCGTGACCGACGCCGGCACGACCGATCCGATCCAGGGCGCGGTCGTGTCCTTCGGCGGCCACGACTCGGGATTCGCCGGCGACTACCTCGCCGTCACGGACGCGGGCGGCAGCTACTCGATCCCCAACGTGTTCACGGGGAGCTACCCGGACGTGAACGCCGTGGCCGACGGCTACGACATCGGGGTCAAGACCGTGGACGTCGCCACCGGCACGAACACGGTGGACTGGGCGCTCGCACGCGACTGGGCGTCGGCGTCCGGCGGTGGCCTCGTGGCCGCCTTCGACGGCCCGGACTATTCGCCGTTCGGGTGCGGGCCCGACGGAGCGATCGACGGGTCGCTCGGCACCGGTTGGGGCAGCAGCACGGACACGAACGACGGCGCCGAGACGGGCAACGTCACGCCGAAGCACATCGAGATCCAGCTTCCCGTGGCGGTGGACGTCTCGAGCATCGCGGTGGACCCGTCGCACACGTGTGGCGACCCGCTGTCGTCCTCCACCCACGACTACCGGGTGGAGACCTCAGCGGACGGCACCAGCTGGACCTTGTGGCACACGGGCACGTTCTACGCGGGGAACACGGGCCAGCTGAACGACGTCCCGGCAGACGGCGGGGCGCTCACCGCAAGCGTCCAGTTCGTGCGGTTCACGATGCTGAACCCGATGGTGCCCACCACGGGTGACACCTGCACGAACGCGACCGACTGCCCGCCGGACCCCACGGGACCCGGCGGCGTGTCGCAGCGGTGCGGCCCGGCCGCGCCCGACCCCGGTGCGTTCGGTGGGTGCGCGTTCATGGACATGTCCGAGCTGGAGGTCTACGGGTCGCAAGCCCCGTAGGTTCCTCCTTCGTGGCGCACGAGGCGGGCCGCCCTGAAGGGCGGCCCGCCTTCGCGTTCGCCTCTCCCCGCCCGGCACGCCGATCGCACACCCCGGCTAGCATCGGCGAGATGCCGACGCGCAAACGACGGAGGGCCCGGACGGCGTTCACGCTCGAGGTCCCGCGTCCGCTGCCGGCGGAGAAGGACGGCGACGTCTGGTGGCTCGACGTCGACGATCGACGCCTGCGCCTGTCGAACCTGGACAAGATCTTCTGGCCCGACGAGGGCTACACGAAGGGCGATCTGATCGCTTACTACTTCAACGTCGCCGAGCTGCTGCTGCCTCATCTCGAGCGGCGCCCCTTGACGATGAAGCGGATGCCGGACGGGATCGACGGCAACGACTTCTACGAGAAGACCGCGCCCTCGCACACCCCGGATTGGGTCCACCGTTGCACGGTCCTGTCCGAGGACGCGAAGGAGGGGCGGATCGACTACCTCACGGTCGACGACCTGGCGACGCTGCTGTTCGTCGCGAACCTCGGCGCGATCGAGATGCACCCGCTGCACTCGCGTTGCGACGACACGGGCCATCCCGACTACCTGTTCTTCGACCTCGACCCGTTCCCGCCCTACACGTACGAGGACGTGCTCGCGGTGGCGCGGCACGTGAAGGTCCTGCTGGACCAGCTCGGTATCCAGGCCTACCCGAAGACGAGCGGCGCGACCGGGATGCAGATCTACGTGCCGCTCGAGCGCGGACGGTGGACCTACGACGAGACCCGCGCGTTCGTCGGCGCCTGCGGGCGGCTGATCCACAGGGCCGACCCCGACCGCACGACGATGGCTTGGCGCGTGGCCGACCGCACCGGGAAGGTCTTCATCGACCACAACATGAACCGACAGGGCGCGAACATCGCGTGCGCCTACTCGGTGCGGCCAGAGCGGCGCGCGCCCGTGTCGACGCCGCTCACGTGGGACGAGGTGTTCGAGGGCGGGTTCGAGCCGCACGACTTCCGCGTCGAGAACGTCTGGGAGCGGTTCGCGCGGCTGGGGGACCTCTGGGCGCCCGTCCTGGGCCCCGGCGAGGACCTCGCCCCCGCGATGGAGGCGCTGGGCGTCGAGGTCGAGGAGCCGAGCGGCTCCCTGCCGCGCACGGCCTCGCCGTCGGTCGCGGCCAAGACCACCGACGAGATCGTCGCCGAGTCCCGAGACCCGGCGTTGATGGAATACGTGCGCCGCCGCGAGTTCGGGCCCGAAGGGACGTCCGAACCGGCACCGGGCGAACAGATCGGCACCGGCAACTCGTTCGTGATCCACAAGCATCGCGCGACGCGGCTGCATTACGACGTTCGCCTCGAGAAGGAAGGCGGGCTGCCGTCGTGGGCCGTCCCGAAAGGGCTCCCGACCGCCAAGGGCGACAAACGGCTCGCGGTCCAGACCGAGGTCCATCCGCTCGAGTACGGGAAGTTCGAGGGCACGATCCCCAGGGCCACTACGGCGCCGGCGAGGTCCGGATCTTCGACGACGGTTGGTACGAGCCGGTCGAGTGGACCGACACGAAGGTCTCGTTCGTGCTGCACGGCCGGCGCTACCCGGGCCTCGAGTTCCACTTCGTGAAGACGAGGACGGACTGGCTCGCGTTCCTCGCGTCGAAGCAGGTCGCGCCGCTGATCGGCGCGCCGCCCCGGTACACCCCGATGCTCGCCGAGGGCGGCGGCATGGCCTTCGACGATCCGGGCTGGTGGTTCGAACCGAAGCTCGACGGGATCCGGTGCCTGGCCGAGCTCTCGACCGGCGAGACCGTGTTGCGGTCGCGGACCGGACGCGACGTCACGGCGATCTATCCGGAGCTGCACATGATCCACGAGCTGGTGGACGAGGTGAACGCCGTGATCGATGGCGAGATCGTCGCCTTCGACGCCGACGGCAAGAACTCGTTCGAGGCGCTGCAGCAGCGGATGAACCTCGCGAACCCGCGCGAGATCGAGCGCGCGCGCAAGAAGATCCCGGTGACGTTCGTCGTGTTCGACCTGCTCTGGCTCGACGGCCGCGAGGTGACGGGCCTCCCGCTCGAGCAGCGCCGCGAGCTCCTGACCTACGTCGTCGAGCAGGACGAGCGGCTGCAGCTGATCGCGCACGTCGAGGAGCACGGGAAGGCGCTCGTGGATGCCGCTCGCGCCCAGCAGCTCGAAGGGGTGGTCGCGAAGCGGATCGGATCGCCCTACCTGCCCGGCCGACGCACCGACGCCTGGCGGAAGATCAAGCTCCTGAACACGCAGGACTGCGTCGATCCTCGGGTTCACCCCCGGCCAGGGCGGCCGCGGCGCGACCTTCGGCGCGCTCCTGGTCGGCGCCTACGACGGCGGCGGTGCGCTGCGGTGGATCGGCCAGGTCGGCACCGGCTTCACCGACGCGACGCTCGCGGTCGTGCTCGAGCAGTTGGAGCCGCTCGCGACGTCCGAGCCGGCCGTCGAGGAGCTGCGCGGGGTGAGGGGCGCCGTCTTCGTCGAGCCCCGGGTCGTCTGCGAGGTCGCGTACCTGGAGATCACGAGAGGCGTCGGCAAGATGCGGGCGCCTTCGTTCAAGGGGTTGCGTCCGGACAAGCTGCCCGAGGACTGCGTGCTGGAGCCGCCGGCAGGGGCCGCGCGCTAACCTCGGGACATGTACGGACGGATCGTCTACGGGACGGACGGGTCGGCGCCCGCTGCGCGCGCGGGCGAGACCGCCGCGATGCTCGCGCGCGCCACCTCGTCACAGTTGATCATCACCGCCGGCTCGGTCTCCTCCGAAGGGATCGACCAACGGCTCGCGGTGGCTGCCGATGCCGCCGAGGCCGCGGGGGTCCGTCGCTCACGGATCGAGACCGTGCACGGCGTCGGCCGGGCCGGCGATGCGCTGCTCGCCGTGGCCGAGGAGAAGGACGTCGGTCTGATGGCGGTGGCACGCGGCGAGGGCGAGACCCTCTCGGAGCTCACGCGCTGGCTCGTGCACCACACGCTCTGCGACCTCCTGATGGTCGCGAGCACGTCGAGAGACCCGCACGCGCCGTACGAGCGGATCGCGGTCGCGAGCGACGGCTCGGCCACCGCGGACCGCGCGGCGCGCAAGGGGATGGACCTCGCGCGCGAGCTCGGCGCGCCCGTCACGCTGATCTTCGTCGGCCATCCCTCCACCGGAGACCTCGTGATGCAGGACACGATCGCCGTCTACGGCCAGGGCGTGGACGTCACGGTCAACCTACGCGAGGGCGATCCGACCGACGAGATCCTCCGCGGCGCGACCGCGGCCAACGCCGACCTCCTCGTGGTCGGCAACAAGGGCATCGCCGGCGCGAAGGGCTTCATCCTCGGGTCGATCCCCGAGAAGGTGATCGACCGCGCGAGGACCGACGTCTTGATGTGCCGCACCGTCGTGCAGATCGTGTCCGAGCTCGGTCCCGGCGAGGGCGGCATCATCGAGCGAGGCGGCGAGAAGATGGCCGCCTACATGGACGAGGCCGGCGAGCTGCACGTGATGACGGCGCGCTGCACCCACATGGGCTGCACGGTCGGCTGGAACCCGGGCGAGAAGACGTTCGACTGCCCCTGCCACGGCTCGCGCTACAGCCCGCTCGGCGAGGTCGTCAACGGCCCGGCGCAGCGGGCGCTCCCGCCCGCGTAGCGGGTCAGAACGCCCAGGGTTTGAAGACCATCAGGTAGAGGATCGCCAACAGGCCGACCACGCCGATCGCAGTGATCAGGTGGGCGGTCGAAGACTTCGTGATCTCCGTGAGCTCCTCGTCGGAGACCCGCGGCACGCCCGAGGGGCGCACCTCGCAGGCGGCCTTCACGCGCACGAAGTAGGGCTTGGCCACCATCATCATCAGCCCGACCATCGCGACGAGGATCACGATCGCGAGCCAGACCCATGCTTTCGTGAGCGAGTGGATCAAGAACATGTTCCACACTCCGGTGGCGAGCACCAGGACGAGCGACACGTACGTCGGCGTGGCTGCCTCGCCGGAGAGGTTGAGCATCGACAGGATCTTCGCGCGGTCGCGCTCGCCGCGGATCCGGTACAGCACGAGCATCGAGGCGCCGTGGGTCGCGAGCAGCGCGAGCACCGCGGCGATGTGGAAGTACAGGGCCCACTGGATCATGGCGCGGGCAGGATACCCGGAGGGGAACGCTCCGCGTCAGAACGGTTCGTACCCGGCGCGCACCAGCATCGCGCGGGCCTCGCGCTCCTCGACGCCGCGGTCGAGCAGTTCACGCAGCAGCCGCACGGCCCCGAGCGACCGGCCGCACGTCGGGCAGAAACGGAACGACGTATCGAAGGGCGTCTCGCACCACGGGCACTGGGTCAGCTCGATCCGCCGGTCCGGCTCGAGCCCGGTGTCGGCGAGCGCGTCGACGTAGCCCTTGCCGTAGTCCCACTGGATGTATTCGTCCTCCCGGATGTCCCAGGCGGGCTCGTGCATCCGGGGCTCGCCGCTCGAGAGCATGTGCTCGAGGTTGTCCCGCAGCAGCTCCCACTCGTAGTAGTGGTTCTGACCGCAGTCCTGACAGGCGATCACGACGCCCTTGACGCTCTGCTGCTCGAACACCGCACGCATCGCGCGGAGGTCCTCGAGATCGGCGGCGATGTCCTCGCGCTCCTGCGCGCTCAGCTCGAACGGCTCGTCGGCGTCGGGCTCTTCGATCGGGAAGTCCTCGCTCATGTCTCCGCCTCTACCTGCGCTTCTTGTTCGTCGTCCACGAACCGGAAGGCCTTGAACCCTTCCGCGTACTCCATGCCGAGCCCGCTCGCTGCCGCGACCTCGCGCGCACGCTCGCGGACCCACGGAGCGGCGGCCTCGCCTTCCTGCGAGACGTGCGCGGCAAGCGACGCGACCTTGCGGTCGATCGTGCCGGTGATGTCGACCCAGGTGTCGGGTTCGTTCGCGACGAGCCACAGGTTCGGGATCTCGTACGGCTCGATCCCCTCCTGTTCGAGCTCCTGGAACATCACGCGCGTCGGGCTGTCGGGCATCACCGCGGTGAGGGCGAGCAGCCCGGCCTGCTTGTGGTCCCAATGGTTGATGTAGCCGTTGCCCGACCAGAGCCTTCCGGGGTCGGGCGCGACGACCACCTCGGGCCGGCGTCGGCGGATCTCGCGCGTGACGCCCTTGCGCATCTCCGGCGTCACCTCGAGCAGGCCATCGACCGCGCCGAGGAACGTCACGCTCGCGACGCCGAGCACCTCGGCCGCGGCACGCTGTTCGGCCTCCCGGATTCGGGCGCATGTGGTCGCGATCCTCACCCGGCGTGTTGGAGCCCGCCGACCCGTCGGTGCACACCACGTAGTGCACCTCGCAGCCCGCGCTCGCCCACTTCGCGATCGTGCCGCCGCACATGAACTCCGCGTCGTCGGGGTGGGCGAACACGACGACCGCGCTCGAGAAGGTCCGTTCCTCCATGTCCTTCTGAGCGTACCGGCCGTCAGGCCGGACGCGTCATGCGCAAGAACGTCCGCTCGTTGCCGTTCTCGAAGCGACGGAGGTAGACCTCGCCGCGGACGAAGCCCGCACGCTCGTAGGCGCGGATCGCGCGCTCGTTCCACGGGAAGACGTCCAGCGCGAACGTCGACGGGCTCCACCGGTCCCGCGCGAACGCGAGCGCCGCCTCGACGAACGACGGGCCCAGGCCTTGCCCGGTGAGGTCGGGCCGCATCCCGAGCCCGACCTCCACCTCGTCGCCCCGATGGCGGAGTTCCAGGAACCCGGCGAGCGACCCGGTGTCGGCATCGTCGACCGCGAAGAACACGCCGGGCCAGTTCGTCTCGTCCAGCAGGGTCTCGAGGTCGTCCGGATCGTTGGCCTCGTCGTAGACGTCGTAGGGCGGCGGGTAGCTCCACACCGCCACCGCGTCGGCGTCTTCCCGCGCGAAGTCCCCCACCACGAACCGCATCTGGCACAGCCTAGGACCCCGGGCCTGGAGGGTCGTTCGGCTGCGGTGAGGAGCGTCTGGATGCGTGAAGATGCGCGCATGAGCACGAGGAGCGAGGCGATCCGAGCCGAGGGGCTCGTCAAGACCTTCGGCGCGGTCCGGGCGCTCGACGGGTTCACGCTCTCGGTGCGCACGGGCGAGATCCTCGGGCTCGATCGGCCCCAACGGTGCCGGGAAGTCGACGTTCATCCGTGCCGTGGCCGGGCTCGTCTCTTCGAACGCCGGCACCATCGCCGTGCTCGGGCAGGCCCCGGGCAGGCGCGTCGCGGGGCAGCTCGGCTATATGACGCAGTCCGCCGCGCTGTACGAGGACCTCTCCGTCCGCGAGAACCTCTCGTTCTTCGGCGCGGTGTACGGGCTGACCGCACGCGACGCCAAGACACGCGGCGAGGAGCTGCTGGCGCTGCTGCGTCTCACCGAGAAGGTCGACCGGCCGGTGCACGAGCTCTCCGGCGGCCAGCGTCAGCTGGCGAACCTCGCCTGTGCGATGGTGCACGGCCCCCGACTGCTGCTGCTGGACGAGCCGACCGTCGGGGTCGACCCCGAGCTCCGCCGGCGGCTCTGGCAGGAGTTCTCGTCGCTCCGCGACGCCGGCACGACGATCCTGGTGACCACCCACGTGATGGACGAGGCCGACCGCTGCGACCGGATCGCGTTCGTGGCCGACGGAAGGATCCTCGACGTGGGGACGGCGAGCGAGCTCGTCCAACGGCACGGCGCGTCATCGGTCGAGGACGCGTTCCTGCGGCTGCGTGCGGAGACGCCCTCGTGAGCGGCGTGCGGATCTGGGCGCTGGCGCTCAGGATCGTCCGTGGGTTCCGCCATGACCGTCGGAGCCTCGGCCTGATCGTCGTGGTGCCGTTGATCGTGATGGCGCTGATCGGCTACCTGGTCGGCGACAGCAAGGACCCCTGAAGGTCGCGGTCGTCGGTGGGCAGGGCGCCTTCCTCACGGCGATCGAGTCGGTGGACGGGATCCAGGTCACGACCGCGTACCCGGACGCCGACGCGGCTGCCGGCGCCGTCCGCGACGGCGAGGTGGCGGGGGCGGTCGTGGCGAGGATGGACTGCGTCCCGAGCGTCGGCTCGCCGTGCGCGCCCACCGTCTCGGTGATCGTGCCGGGCGAGGACCTCCAGGTGGAGAGCGCGGTCGTGCAGGCGGCCGCGCGGGCCGGCGCGGTGGCTCGCGGTGAGGAGGTCCCCGCAGGTTCCCTCCCCGGCGTGGAGGTCCGGCGGATCGACCTACACGGGGGTTCGCGTCCCTCGACGATCTCGTTCGCCGCCCCGGCGATGGTCACGACGTTCGCGTTCCTGTTCACGTTCATGCTCACGAGCGTCGCGTTCCTGCGCGAACGTTCGAGCGGCACGCTCGAACGCCTCCTCGCCTCCCCGATCACCAAGTCCGAGATCCTGACCGGCTACCTGCTCGGGTTCCTGCCGTTCGCGGCGGTGCAGTCGGGGTTCGTGCTCGGCTACGCGATCCTCGTGCTGAACGCGAAGGTCGCCGGTCCGTTCTGGCTCGTGCTGGTGATCCTGCTGCTGCTCGTGATCGGCGTGGTGAACCTCGGGATCGCGCTCTCGTTCTACGCGCGGAACGAGCTGCAGGTGATCCAGTTCATCCCGCTCGTGCTGCTGCCGCAGATCTTCCTCGGCGGCCTGTGGTGGCCGGTCGCCACGCTCTGGCCGCCGCTTCGGTGGCTGTCGCTCCTGTTCCCGATCACCCACGCCGTGCACGCGCTCCGCGCCGTGATGCTCGCCGGCCAGGGGTTCGGGGATGTCGCGAACGACGTCCTGGCGCTGGTGCTCTTCGCGCTCGCGATGACGGGGCTCGGCGTGCTCGTGCTCCGGCGCCAGCGCGCCTGACCCGTCTAGGAGCCGAGCAGCGCCTCCAGCGCGTCGGCCTGTGCGCGGACCGAGGCCGGCGACGGCCCGCCCCGACCGCCGCGCGCCGCGACGGCTCGGTCCGCGTCGAGCAGCGAGCTCCCCTCGGGCACGCCGAAGGCGGACCATCCCTCGGCGGTCAGGTCCCGCAGCGAGCGGCCCTCTTCGCTCAGCCGCTTGAGGAGTTCCCCCGTCCTGCGATGGGCCTCGCGGAACGGCACGCCCGAGGACACGAGCGCCTCGGCGAGGTCGGTCGCGTAGAGGCCTTCGTCGTCGCAGGCGGCGCGCATCCGGCCGACGTCGAACCGGACGGTGCGGACGGCCCCGGTCAGGGCCGGCAGCACGAGCTCGAGCGTGTCGGCCGCGTCGAAGACCGGCTCCTTGTCCTCCTGGAGGTCCCGCTGATACCCGAGCGGCAGGCCCTGCAGCAACGCCGTCAGGGTCACGAGGTCGCCGGCGACCCGCGCCGCCTTCGCCCGCGCCAGCTCCGCGGTGTCCGGGTTCCGCTTCTGCGGCATCATGCTCGACCCGGTCGAGTACGCCTCGTCGAGCTCGGCCCACCCGAGCGCGGGGTCGGTGAACCGGGCGAGATCGGCGGCCAGACGCGACGCATGCGTGGAGAGGATCGACGCCACCGCGAGGAACTCCTGCACGAAGTCCCGGTCGCTCACCGCGTCGATCGAGTTCGCGAAGGCGCCCGCGAGCCCGAGACGCTCGGCCGTCGCGGCGGGATCGAGGCCGAGGGTGGAGGTGGCGATCGCACCGGCGCCGAGCGGCGACACGGAGGTCCGCGCCGTCCACTGGTCGAGCCGTTCGAGGTCGCGCGCGAGCGCCCACGCGTGGGCGAGCAGGTGGTGGCCGAGCGTCACCGGTTGCGCGAACCGCGCGTGGGTCGTGCCCGGCATCACGGTCTCGGCGTGCTCCCGGGCGCGGCCGACGAGCGCGCGTCCCAGCGCGGTCAGCGCCGCGCCGATCCGGTCGCCCACCGCGAGCAGCCACAGCCGAAGGTCCGTGACCACGAGGTCGTTCCGCGACCGGGCGGCGTGCAGCCGCGCGCCCAGGTCGCCGAGCCGCTCCGTCACCGCGCGTTCCACGGCCGAGTGCACGTCCTCGTCGCCCTCGTCGAACGCGAACGTGCCGGCGGCGAGCTCCTCGCCGACGTCCCTCAGCGCGTCGGTCAGCGCGTCCGCCTCTTCCGGACCGAGCACCCCGGCGTCCACCAGCGCACCCACGTGCGCGATCGACGCGACGACGTCGAACGGCGCGAGCCGGGCGTCGAAGTGCAGCGACCGGCCGAGCGCGTGCGCCTCGGGCGCCGGCGGGGTCGAGAACCGCCCCGCCCAGAGCTGCCCGCCCGCGCCGGATCCGCTCACGCGTCGAGGCCCTGCTTGGCCGCCCACATCTTGAGCGGGAGGCCGTACAAGCGGACGTAGCCCTCCGCGTGCGACTGGTCGAACGCGTCCTCGCTCCCGTAGGTCGCGAGCGACAGGTCGTAAAGCGACGACGCGGCGCGGCGCCCGACCACCGTGCAGGTCCCGGCTTCGTACCGGAGCCGGACGTCGCCGGTCACATGGGTCTGCGTCGCGTCGACGTAGGCGTCGATCGCCTGGCGGAGCGGGCTGAACCACTGCCCGTCGTACACGAGGTTCGCCCACCGCTGCTCGAGCAGGGGCTTGTGATGCGCGACCTCGCGCTCCAGCGTCAGGTCCTCCAGGGCCTGGTGCGCGGCGATGATCGAGAGCGCCGCCGGCACCTCGTAGAGCTCGCGGCTCTTGATGCCCACGCGCCGGTTCTCGATCATGTCGACCCGGCCGTAGCCGTAGGAGCCGGCGAGCGCGTCGAGGGCGCGGATCAGCTCGGTGAGCGGCATAGCCCGGCCGTCGAGCGCCACGGGCACGCCGCGCTCGAAGGCCAGCACCACCTCGGCGGCCTCCTTCGGCCGCTCGGCCGCCGGCTTCGTCCGCGCGAACGCGTCCTCGGTCGGCGCGACCCACGGATCCTCGAGCGGACCGCACTCGGCGGTCCGGCCCCACAGGTTCTCGTCGACCGAGTACGTCGCCACGACGTTCGCAACCGGGATCCCCCACTCGTCGGCGAGCGCGAGCGCTTTCTCCCGCGGGATGTGCGCGTCGCGGATCGGCGCGAGGATCGTGAGGTCGGGCGCGAGCACCATGAACGACACCTCGAAGCGGACCTGGTCGTTGCCCTTGCCGGTGCAGCCGTGCGCGACCACGTCGGCGCCGAGCTCGCGCGCGACGCGCACCACCTCGTCGGCGATCAGCGGCCGCGCGAGACCGGAGACCATCGGGTACTTCCCCTCGTACAGGGCGTTCGTCTTGATCGCCTTCGTCAAGACCTCGTCGGCGAAGCGCGCGTTCGCGTCGACGATCCGGACGCTCGCCGCGCCCGCGCGCTCCCCGCGCTCGACCACCTGCGCGAAGTCCTCCTGCTGACCCACGTGGACCGCCACCGCGTGGACCTCGTAGCCCTGGTCGGCGAGCCAGTGGATCGTGACCGACGTGTCGAGACCGCCGCTGTACGCGAGCACCGCCGTGCGAGTAGGGGTCATCCCGTTGCCTCCATGATCTGGGTGAGCGCTCGTTCGATCGCGGGGGGTTTCACGCCCTCCCGCCCGAGCACGAGGATCGTGTTGTCGCCGGCGATCGTGCCGGCGACCTCCGTGAGCCCGACGCGGTCGATGCCCTCGGCGAGCGCGGCCGCCGCGCCGGGCGGGGTTCGCACCAAGAGGCCGACGTCGCTGCGGACGAACGACAGCGCGAACTCGTCGAGCAGCCGGCGGAGCAGCCCGAGCGGCGCGCCGCCTCCGGCCGCACCGGGCACCACGTAGCGCAGGCCGTCGGCGTCGTGCACGCGCGCGAGCCCCAGCTCCTCGACGTCGCGGCTGATCGTGGACTGCGTCGCCGCCACCCCGAGCACGGCCAGGCGGTTGCGGATCTCCTCCTGGCTGCCGAGCGGCTCCCTCGCGACCAGGTCGAGGATCGCCTGTTGGCGACGGCCCTTCGCGTGGCCGTTCGCGCGGGTCATCCCTGCTCCCCCGCGTCCGGAGCGATCATCGTGCCGACCCCCTCGGGGGTGAACAGCTCGAGCACGAGCGAATGCTCGACCCGGCCGTCCACGAGGTGCACACGTGAGACGCCGGCCTTCAGCGCGCGCACCGCGCTCTCGAGCTTCGGGATCATGCCGCCATCGACCACACCCGCCCGTGTTAGCAGGTCGAGGCACTGCGAGGCGGAGAGCTCCGAGAGCAGCTCGCCGGTCGGGCCGACCAGCCCGGGCACGTCGTTCAGGAAGACGAGCTTCTCGGCCCCGAGCGCGACCGCGAGCTCGCTCGCGACCACGTCGGCGTTCACGTTGTACGCCTGCCCGTGCTCGTCGAGCGCGATCGACGCGACCACCGGCACGAAGCCCTGGTCCAGCAGCGCGGAGAGCACGTCGGCGCGGACGTGGACGACCTCACCGACGAAGCCGAGGTCGGGCGTCTCTTCGGCCTGGGTCTGCTTGCGCGCGAGCAGCAGCCGTCCGTCGACGCCGGACAGACCGACGGCGTCGACACCCCCGCTGACGAGCGTGGCCACCACCTCGGTGTTGAGCTTGCCGGCCAGCACCATCGTCGCGACGTCGAGCGTCTCGGCGTCGGTGACGCGCACCCCGTCGACGAACCGGGTCTCGATCCCCAGGCGCGCCGACATGTGCGTCACGGCTGGTCCGCCGCCGTGCACCACGACCGGCCGGATCCCGACCGAGCGCAGCAGCGCAACGTCCTCGGCGAACGAGGCGGCGAGGCCCGTCTTGTCCATCGCCGCGCCGCCGTACTTCAGGACGATCGCCTTCCCGTGGTGCTCGCGCATGAACGGCAGCGCGTCCAGGAGCGTCCGCGCCTTCGCGAGGGTCCGCTCGCGCGTCTGCGGCGGCAGGTTCGTGCTCATCACGTCGTGTACTCCCCGTTGATCCGGACGTACTCGTAGGACAGGTCGCAGCCGAGGACGCGCGTGCGCCCCGGGCCGCTGCCCAGGCACACGCGGATCACGAACTCCGGCGCTTGCATCGCGGCCGCGGCGGCGTCGTGCAGCGCCGGCGAGGTGAAGTACTCGGGCAGGATCGTCCCGCCGGCTGCCAGCAGGACGCCGCCGATCCAGACGTCGATGCAGGCGGGATCGACGCCGACGCCGCAGGACCCGACCGCCTGAACGATCCGTCCCGGGTTCGGGTCGCCGCCGAACGCCGCCGTCTTCACGAGCGGCGAATCCGCGACCGCCTTGGCCACCCGCCGCGCGTCGACGTCGCTCGCCGCACCCTCCACGTCGACCAGCAGCACGTGCGTCGCGCCCTCGCCGTCGTGGATCAGCTGGGAGACGAGCGCGTCGGCGACGGTCGCGACCCCGTCGGCGAGCGTCTCGAACCGCCCGTCGCCAGGGCGCAGCGGCTCGCCGCCCGCCGCCCCGCTCGCGAACAACAGGACGGTGTCGTTCGTGCTCGTGCAACCGTCGACCGTGAACGCGTTGAACCGCGGCTTCAGCTCGGCGTCGGCGAGCAGACGCAGCTCCGCGCGCTCGACGGGCGCGTCGGTCGTGACGAACGCGAGCATCGTCGCGAGGTTCGGGCTGATCATGCCCGCGCCCTTGGCGGCGCCGCCGATCCGGAACGGTCCCGCGTCGGCGTCGGCCGTCTTCGCCACGGTGTCGGTGGTCATGATCGCCCGCGCGAAGTCGGCACCGTCTTCTTCCGAGAGCGCCTGCGTCAGCGCTGGGAGCGCCGCCAGCAGCTCCACCATGTGCACCGGCTCGCCGATCACCCCGGTCGAACACGTGAGGACGTCGTCGGCGGTGACACCCACCAGGTCCGCGACGGCGGCGCTGGACCCCAGCGCGTCGGTCACGCCTTGCAGGCCGGTCGCCGCGTTGGCCTGGCCGCTGTTCACGAGGACCGCGAGCCCGCGCCCCGCGGCCAGCCGCGCCTTCGACACGTGCACGGGCGCGGCGGCCACCCGGTTCGTCGTGAAGAGGCCGGCCGCGCTCGTGTCAGGCTCGCCCACCAGGAGCGCGAGGTCGGGCTGGCCGCTCGGCTTGAACCCCGCCGTGACGCCGGCGGCCCGGAACCCGCGCGGGTACGTCACGCCCGCGCTCACGGGTACACCGCCACGGTCGGGAGCGCTGTCTCCTCGGGGAGCCCCAGCGCCAGGTTCGCGTTCTGGATCGCCTGGCCGGCCGCGCCCTTGATCAGGTTGTCCACGGCGCCCACGACGACCGCGGTCCCGGTCCGCTCATCGACGACCGCCTGGAGCTCGCACACGTTCGTGCCGCGCGTGCGCTTCGAGTCGACCATCGCGCCGGGCGGCATTACGCGGACGAACGGCCGCCCTTCGTACGCGGCCGCGAGGCACTCGGTGAGCGACGCGGTGGTCGCTCCCGGCGCCGCCTCCGCGTAGACCGTCGTCACCACGCCTCGGACCGTCGGCACCAGGTGCGGCACGAACAGCACGCTCGGCGCCACGCCGGTCGCGAGCTCGATCCCGCGCTCCATCTCCGGCGTGTGCTGATGCCCCGGCACCCGGTAGGGCCGCACCGACTCCTCCGTCGCGGTGAACAGCGACGACTCGGCCGCGGCCCTCCCCGCCCCCGACAACCCCGTCTTACCGTCCACCCGGATCGGACCCGTCGCGAGCAGCCCGGCCGCGAGCAGCGGCGCGGTCCCCAGGATCACCGGCGTCGGGTAGCACCCCGGGTTCGCGATCAACCGCGCCCCCGCCAGCCGGTCCCCGAACAGCTCCGGCAGCCCGTACACGGCCTTGTCGAGCCATGCAGGCGCCGGGTGCTCGAACCCGTACCAGTCGGGATACGCTTCCGCCGGCAGCCGGAAGTCCCCGGCGAGGTCGATCACGGTGAGCCCCGCCTCGAGCGGCGCCGGCGCGAGCTCCGCCGACGCCCCGTGCGGCAGTGCCGAGAAGACGACCTCGGCCTGCCCCGCAACCGCCTCAGGCCTCATCTCCTGCAACGCAAGCCCACCCGCTGCGATCGACCCCAGATGCGGGAAGACGTCCGCGAGCGTCGCGCCCACCGAGGACTTGGCGCCGAGGAAGGTCACCTCGAGGTGCGGATGTCCCGCGAGCAGGCGAACGATCTCGCCCCCTGAATACCCGGATGCCCCGAGCACCGCCACCGGCGTCGTCCCCATCCGAATAAGTATGCAAAGCACGGGTAGAACTGTCATATCTGGCCGACACGAGCAGGCTTGGCCGATCGGTTACATCCCACCTGCCGAGTTCGAGGAGGCCCTTCGACAAGAGCACGACCCGCGCTACGCTGACGGACCCACCGAGCCGAGCCTCCGGTGAACCCGGGGCGGTTCATCCGTAGTCGTCTGCGGTGGCGGTTGCCCAAGGAAGGACAGACGTGGGGAACGTCGTCGTGATGAACCACATCACGCTGGACGGCGTGATGCAGGGCCCCGGCCGACCCGACGAGGACACCCGGGACGGCTTCACGCACGGCGGATGGGCGACCCCACGTGGCGATGAGCTGATCGTCGCCAAGATGGCAGAGCGGATGGGGGAGAACCGGGCATTCCTCTTCGGCCGCCGCAGCTACGAGGACATGCTCAGCGCGTGGAACCGGAAGGGCGGCCCGTTCAAGGACGCGCTCAACAACGCTCCGAAGTACGTCGCGTCGCACAACCCCGCGACGAGGCTCGGATGGCCGAACTCGACGCTTCTGGACGGCGATGTCCCCGCCGCTGTGGCCGAACTCAAGCAGGCATCGAGCGGCAACCTCGTGATCATGGGCAGCGGCGAGCTGATCGCTGCGCTGATGGTGGCTCACCTGATCGATGAGTACCTGCTGATGATCCACCCGCTCGTGCTCGGTACCGGCCGCCGCCTGTTCCCTGAGGGCGTGCTCGCATCGCTACGCCTGACCGACTCCGTCAGCACGACCAAAGGGGTCCTGATCGCCACCTACGAACCGGACAGCGACGAAGCCCGCGGCCTCACCACTTAGCGAGCGGCGCCACGGGCCGGGCTGGAGCCCGCTCAGCGGATCACCGCGAGCGACGGCCCTTCCTCGAGGGGCGGCTCGGCCCCGTCCGCGGGCTCGCCGGTCACGACCTGGGCACGGGAGATCGAGCCGCGCGCCTTGCCGAGCTGCGAGCGGAACTCGTCGGCGCCGTTGGTGAGCATCACGGCGGCCTTCGCGAAGCGGTTCTCTACGACCGACTCCATCTGGTCGAGCACCCCGACCAGCTCTGCGAGGCTCGCTTGGACGTCGGCGGCCTCGCCGTAGCGGCGGACCAACGAGTACAGGAACAGGACGATCGCGAGCGCCGAGCCGTACGGCACGATCACGACGCCGCGCGCGTAGGCGTCGGCGTGCGCGCGCTTGAGCACGGCGTAGGCGGCGTCGGGCACGGCCGCCACCGCCACCGGCGCCGTCACGGCCGGGTCGAGGTACTGCGCGACCTCCTTGGCCCTTGCCACCACCGCACGTTCGACCGAGCGGGCGCATCGGTCGCGCTCGAGCGGGTCCTCGGCCGCCTCCAGCGCCTCGAGCTCGGCCAGGGCGGTCCACTTCGAGTCGATCGGCAACCGGCGGCCGTCGGGCAGCAGCAATCCGAACTCCACGACCTTGCCGTTGACGCGGAAGTCCGTGCAGAGCATCGCCGGCGGCAGCTCGGCGAGGTGCTCGCGGAGCATGTGCTCCCCCGCTCTGCCCTTCGAGGCGCCACCCGCGAGGACGGTCGCGAGCCGGCGGACCACCTCGCGCTGCTCGTCGTCGACCGTGCGACGCTCCTGCTCCCGTACCCGGAGCTCGTCGAGCGCGCGGCGCGCGCCCTCCATCCCCTGGCGAAGTTGCTCGGCGGACAGTTCGCGCTGCGACCCTTGGTCGGCCATCCGACGGAGCTCGGCCGCCTGCACGGCGAGCTGTGCCCTCACGTCGCCGTCGCCCCGGGCGCGATCCGCGCCGCGCCCGCGCGCGAGCGCGATCCCGCCGAGTAGGCCGAGCACCGCGGCCGCCAGCACCAACCATGCGTCGACGCTCATCGCCACACCTCGTTCGTCTCCATGCGTCTGAAGGTAAGTGGCCCCTCTGACACGGTGCGGACGGCCCCTTCGCAGGGAGCCCGGACGCGCCACCCTGACGGGTGGAGGGATGCGCATGAACGAAGACGAGCTCCGCGAGGAGGCCATCAAGCGGATCAAGGACCGGCGGGAGTTCTACGAGCAGCTCGTCGTCTACCTGATCGTGAACGCAGGGCTGATCCTCCTGTGGTGGGCCACCGGGGCCGGGTACTTCTGGCCCGGATGGGTGCTGTTCGGGTGGGGCATCGGGCTCGCGATCCACGCCTGGAACGCGCTCGTGCCTCCGAAGCCGCTCACCGAGGACTCGATCCGCAAGGAGATGCACCGGCTCGAGCCGCAATGACCCGCGCGAGCGACCGGGTCGTGCGAGCATCCTCGCGTGGACGGCGACGTCGCCACCGAGGGCGACCTGACGATCCGGCGCCTGCGCAACGAGCCGGAGGACCTCGCCCTGATGACCCGATGGCGCGCGATGCCGCACGTCCACGCCTGGTGGGATCCCGACGAGCCGCCCCCCACCCCCGACCAGGTCGCCGCGAAGTACGGCGAGCGGACGCATCCGTCCTCGCCGACGACGCCGTGCATCATCGAGCGCGATGGGCGTCCGGTCGGCTACATCCAGTCCTACCGGTGGGCCTCCTTCGCCGAGGAAGCCCACGCGATGGACGTGCCCTTCGACGAGCGGACATTCGGGATCGACGTCTTCATCGGGGAGCCCGACGCGCTCGGCGTCGGCGCGCAAGCGATCGACCTGCTCTGCCGCCACCTCGAGCAGGACCTCGACGCGTCGTGGATCGCGCTCGTCACGGAGGTCGGCAACGCCCGGGCCCACCGCGCCTACGAGAAGGCCGGGTTCGTGAGGGTTCGCGAGGTCCTCGACATGGACACGCGCAACGGCGAGCGGGCGCGCTGCTTCCTGATGGAGCGCAGGCGCTGACGCAGGCGCCACCGGCTCGTCCATACTTCCGGCCATGACACCGCCCACGCTCCCGTTGATCCGTGTCGCCGGCACCCACCGCGAGGTCGGGCACCAGATGGGCGAGGCCGTCCGCGACCACATCCAGGAGGAGCTCGCGCACCTGTGGGACGACCTGCCCGGCTCGCGGACCGAGGGCGAGCAGCGCGCGCTCGCGGCCGCCTACCGCGACTTCACCGCGCCGCGGCTGCCGTGGCTGATGGAGGAGCTCGACGGCTGCGCAGAGGCCGCCGACGTCGACCCGCTCGCGTTCTTCGCGGCCTCGATCGAGGAGATCTGGTACGAGCCGCGTGAGCGCGTGACGCAGGGCCGGTGCAGCGACGTCGTCGCGGGGCCGCGCGCCACCGCCGACGGACACCTGCTGGTCGCGCACAACAACGACCTGCGCCCCGAGGCCGAGGCGCACATCGTCGCGCTCGAGAAGCGCGTCGACGGGGACCCGGTGGTCTTCCAGCTCGGCGGGATCCCCGTGCTGTCGGTCGCGTGGAACTCGGCGGGCCTGTCGCTCACCGGCAACGAGCTGAGCCCCAACGACGAGCGCGTCGGGATCAGCCGCGACCACCAGGTGCTCGAGATGATCCGCGCCCGCTCCCTCGGCGAGATGGTGGACCTCGCCCTGCGCCCAGACCGCGCGTCGTCCTACAACAACGTGCTCTCGGCGGCCGACGGCTCGCTCGCCAACGTCGAGGGGAGCGCCACCGACGCCGAGGTCACCGGCTTCGACGCCGAGGACCACTTCGCGCACACGAACCACTACGTCTGCGACCGGATGCTCCCCTACGAGGGCGATCCGACCTACGCAGGGCGCTCGCAGGTCCGCTACGAGCGCGCGCGGACGTTGATCGCCGCGCAGCCGCCGGCGTCGGTCACCATGGACAGCCTCCGCACGATCCTGAGCGACCACGAGACCCGGCCGGACTCGGTCTGCCGGCACCCCGAGCCCGGCGCCTCGGAGTCCAAGACCGTCTTCTGGTGCGTCGCCGACGTCACCGCCGGCCGGATCGTCTACGGGCGCGGCAACCCCTGCGACTCGCTCGCCCAGGAGTACGCGTTCGACCCGTACCCGGGCGCGTAGACCTCAGCCGAGCGCGGCCTCGACCGCGGCGATCGTCGCGGCGTCCCCGCCGTCACGGGCGAGCTCGAGCACGCTCTTCCCGTCGTCGTTCGTCGCGGCAGGGTCCGCGCCGCGCTCGAGCAGCAACGCGGTGAGCGCCGCGTTGCCGTTCTGGGCCGCCGAGTGCAGGGGCGTCCACCCGTGCGACTGGCGCGCCTTCGGGTCGGCGCCCGCGTCGAGCACCATCCGCCCGATCTCGACCGAGCCGCTCGTCGCGGCGCTGTGCAGGGCCGTTCCGGTCATCCACCCGTTCCCGTGGGCGTCCGGATCCGCTCCGCGCGCAAGGAGCAGGGCCGCGGCGTCGGGCTGCGCGAAGAACGCCGCGAAGTGCAGCGGGGTGAATCCGTCGCCGCTCAGGGCGGTCGCGAGCGCCGGGTCGGCGTCGAGGATCGTCGTGAGGCGGTCGAGGTCGCCGAAGGACGCGGCCTCGAACACGTCGAGGACATCGACGTGCGCGCGCACGGCATCGACGAGCGCAGGGTCGAACCGGTAGCGGGCCTGCATCAGCGCCGAGACGCCTGAGGCGTCGCGCGCCGCCGCCAGGCCGGGGTCGTCCTCGAGGATCGCGCGCACCCGCCCCGCGTCGCCATCATCGATCGCCGCGAAGAGCTCCCCCGAGGTGCTTGCCATCGACCCGACCTCCCGCTAGGCTCCTATTTGCTTAGCCTAAACAAATATCTGAGACGGGCTGAGTGAAGCAGGAACCGAAGAGCGTGTCAAGGCGAACTTCCCCAGCGCGAGAGGTCGAGGCGGTCGCCGACCGGTTGCATTCGGCGGCGCTCCACCTGTTGCGTCGCCTGCGCGCCGAGGACGACGCCCTGGGCGTCTCCCCTCCCCGGCTGTCGGCGCTCTCGGTCGTCGTCTACGCGGGTCCGATCGGGATCGGCGCGCTGGCGGCGGCCGAGGGCGTCACTGCTCCCACGATGTCGCGCCTGGTCGACGGGCTGGAGCGCGACGGCCTGGTCCGGCGCGGACCCGACCCTGCCGACGCGCGAGGCGTCCTGGTCCGCGCCACCGCCAAGGGCTCCCGCACCCTCACCAAGGGCCGGCGTCAGCGCCTGGAGGTGCTCACCTCGGGTCTCGCGAGCCTCTCGGATCAGGAGCTCGCGGACATCGCGCGCGGCGCCGAGCTGATCGAACGGATCACCCGCGAGCCGTGAGGCTCACACGTCGGGACGTCCGGGCAGCCGCGGCGGCCGCGTGATCCGCACGGTCACCCCGCGCCGCCTCCCCCGGAAGAACACGAACGCGACCAGGGCTCCGAACGCGAACCCGCCGACGTGCGCGAAGTACGCGACCCCGCTGTTGATCTGCCCCGCGAGCCCCGAGACACCCTGGAACAGCTGCAGCACGAACCACAGGCCGAGCACGGCCGTCGCCGGCAGCTCGACGACCGTGATGATGAAGAAGAAGACCACCGTGAGGATCCGCGACCGCGGGTACATCACGATGTAGGCGCCGAGCACGGCGGCGATCGCGCCCGAGGCCCCGACGTTCGGGATCGTCGAGTTCGGTCCGATGACGAACTGCAGCGCACCGGCCACCACCCCGCCGAGGAGGTAGAAGCCGAGGTAGCCGAGCTTGCCGAGCGCGTCCTCGACGTTGTCCCCGAAGATCCAGAGGAACAGCATGTTCCCGAGGATGTGCAGCCAGCCGCCGTGCAGGAACATCGAGGTGAGCACGGCGAGCCACGGGCTCTTGTCCGGGCAGAGTCCGCGCCAGGTGCGTCTGCAGTTGCCCGGCTTCGGACAGCGACACCTGGTAGTCGATCGCGATCTCGCGCGCGCCTGCCGGTCCGCTGCGCGCCAGCGGCACGTCGTGCGCGATCTCGTACGGGATCAGGCCGTGGCACCAGAAGAAGTCCTGCTGCGCGAGGTCGCCGCCCCCGGAGAGCGTCGGCTGCCAGAACAAGAAGGCCGCGAAGTTGACCGCGATCAGCGCGACCGTGACGACCGGCAGCCGCAGGCGCGGCGTCGCGTCGCGCAGCGGCAGCATGGGTCAGCCCCGCCAGAGGCGTCCGGACTTCCAGACGCGCCGCGGGGCGAGCACCGTGCGCGGGTCCTCCACGGGGTTGCCGGCGTACAGGCAGAGGTCGGCGAGCTTGCCGGTCTCCACGGTCCCCACGTCGGGCAGCCGGAGCAGCTCGGCACCGTTCGCGGTGGCCGCGACCATCGCGTCGAGCGGGGGCGTCCCCCACTCGACCATCGACAGGAGCTCGCGCGGCGCGTTGCCGTGCGGGTTGAACGGCGTCCCCGCGTCCGTCCCGACGACCTGACGCACGCCGGCGCGCACGCTCCGCGCGTGGCCCTCCTTCGCGTCCGCCACGAGCGCCCGCGCCTTCTGCACCGCGTAGGCGGGCACCTCCGCAGGGTTGTCCGCGATCCCGAGCAGCGCCACCAGCGTCGCCGAGCGGAAGGTGCCGCGCGCCTTCATCTCTCGGACCACCGCCGTGGTGGCCTGCACGCAGTGCTCGATCGAGTCGGCGCCGGCGACGACGGCCTGGAGGATTCCTTCGGCGCCGATCGCGTGCGCGGCAACGCCGCAGCCCCACGAATGGGCCTCCCCGACGGCGGCGGCGAGCTCCTCGGGGGTGAAGGCCGTGAAGGTCGAACCGATCCCGGGGGTGAGCACGCCGCCGGTCGCGACCAGCTTGATCGCGCGCGCTCCCGATCGGATCTCCTCGCGGACCGCGCGCCGGACGGCATCGGCACCGTCCACCTCGCGCGCGAACCCGACGCTGTGCCCGTGCCCGCCGGTGATCGTGAGCGCGAGCCCCGCCGGCACCAGGTTGGGTCCGGGCACGATCCCTTCGCTCACGCACCGTCCGAGCTCCGCCATCCCCGGCCCGCCGAGGTCGCGGACGCTGGTGACGCCCGCCGCGAGGTGCCTGCGCAGGTTCACGGTGGCCTTCGCCACCGCGCGCGTC
This sequence comes from uncultured Actinomycetes bacterium, assembly GCA_963710985.1. Classification (GTDB taxonomy): domain Bacteria; phylum Actinomycetota; class UBA4738; order UBA4738; family HRBIN12; genus AC-51. Next base: position 967,360 of record CAVQCI010000001.1, read on the forward strand.
TCGTTCAGCTCATGGGCCTCCGCCGCGAAGTCCGCGGTCCCGTCCATCGAGAGGTGGACGTGGCAGTCGATCAGGCCCGGCGACAGCGTCGCTCCCGCTCCGTCCACCGTGCGGGCACGCGCGGCCTCGCGTGGCGCGCGCGCGTGGGCGCCGACCCACGCGATCCGCTCGCCTTCCACGAGGACGCCGCGATGCGACTGCACGCGACGTCCGTCGAACAACGTGACGTCCGCGACGTAGAACGACGCCACGGTCACCTCCCGTCGATACGGCCGGTCTCGCCGCGCATCATCGCATCGGGGCCGGCGACCGCCCGCTCATCCCTCGGCCTCGGCCTCCATCTCGGCCAGCCGATCGTAGTAGTCGGGGATCTCCTTCAGGTGCGCGAGCGCGATCCGGCCCGTGATCAGGGGATCGTCGTTCGTCACGTTCGTGGCGGGGTCGCGCCGGCCGTGCTCGAGCTCGACGTCCATGCCGCGACGGAACTGGTCCAGGTCGAACGGTTCCGTGGCGAAGTCGATACCTAGCTGTGCCGCGATCGCCGCGGCCTCCTCCGCGCTGAAACCGGGACGTGCCTCCTGGGTCGTCATCGATGCCTCCTCATCCGTCCGTCGCTTCCACGGCACCGTAGGGCCGCACGGCGCAACGCTATACGGCGGGGTGACCCGCTGCCGCCGGGACCCCCCTGGGGTATCGGTCGCGGTAGGCTCGGAGCCCACGACCACGCCGACGACACGGCGGGACGGCCGACGAACGAGGAGGACCCGATGCAGGTCGCCGACATCATGCACACCGAGGTGAAGACGGCCGACGCGGAGGACACGTTCGCCGACGTGGCCAAGGTGATGCGCTCCTTCGGGATCTCCTCGGTGGTCGTCCTGCAGTCGGGCGGCAAGCTCGCCGGGATCGTGACCGAGCGAGACATCGTGAACCTCGTGGCGGCAGGCGGCGATCCCCATACCGTGAAGGTGGTCCACGGGATGACCCGCCGCCACCTCGAGACGGTCGGTTCGAAGGTCGACATCGCCGAAGCGGCGGACAAGATGGTCACGCTGAACATCCGCCACCTGCCGGTGGTGGACCGCGGCAAGGTCGTCGGCATCATCTCGATCCGCGACCTCACGCGGTGGGCGGCCGAAGAGCTCGCCGGCGGGCATGAGCTGCCCGACATCGCTCGGTCGCAGAAGGCCTTGAAGGCCGCGAGCGAGCTCCAGCGCCAGCGCCGGCTCAGCTAGCGCCGCCGTCGTCCTCGGCGGCGGCGCGGCGGAACGCCGCGCGTGGCTGCTCGAACGATCCCAGCTGGGCGAGGTCGCGCGGGAAGAGCAGCGCGACGGTCCAGTCCAGCGCGATCCGCACGCGGCGGCCCCACGTCGGCATGTAGAACAGGTGATAGGTGCGGTGCAGGAACCACGCCGGGAAGCCGCGGACGTGGATCCCGAGCGGGTTCGCGACCCCCCGGTAATGCCCGAGCGAACAGAGCATCCCCTTGTTCCGGTAGCGGAACGGCTCGACCCGCCCGCCGGCGAGCGTGGCGGCGACGTTCGCGGCGAGACGGCGCGCCTGTCGGAGCGCGTGCTGGGCGGTCGGCGGCGAGAGCCCGGCGGGCGTGTCCGGGTCCGGCACGGCGGCGACGTCCCCCGCGGCCCAGGCGTCGGCGAGCCCTTCGACGCGGAGCGTGGCGTCCACACGGACGCGGCCGCGTTCGTCCACGGGGAACCCGCTGTCGCGCGGGAGCGGCGAGGGCCTCACGCCCGCGGTCCACACCACCGTCTCGGCGGGGAAGGTCTCGCCGTTCGACAGGCGCACCACGCCGTCCACGACCGACTCCAGCCGGGTCCGGGTCTGGATCGCGATCCCGCGTTCGCGGAGGCGTTCGGTCGCATAGGCGGCCAGGCCCTCCTCGAGCTCGGGCAGGATCCGCGGCCCGGCCTCCACCATCACCCACCGCATGTCCTCGCGACGAAGACCCGGGTAGCGGCCCACCGCGACCCGCGCGAGATCCTCGAGCTCGCCGAGGAGCTCGACCCCCGCGAACCCGGCGCCCACGAGCACGAACGAAAGCGCGGCGCGCCGGGCGTCCTCGTCGGTGAGCTCGTCGGCGCGATCCAGGCGCGACAGGACGTGGTTGCGGAGCCAGATCGCCTCGGCGACGTTCTTGAACCCCACCGCGTGGTCGGCCAGCCCCGGGATCGGCAGCGTCCTCGGCCACGAGCCCGCGCCGAGGATCACGACGTCGTAGTCGAGCTCGCGCCGTTCCCCGCCGTCCAGGCGGACCGACGCGACCTTGCGCCGGTGGTCGATGCGCTCGACCTCGCCGACGACGAGCCGGGTCTGGCGCAGCACGCCGCGCAACGGCACCACGACCGCGCGCGGATCGATCAACCCGCTCGCGACCTCGGGAAGGAACGGCTGGTACTGCATGAAGTTGTCGGTGTTGACCAGCACGAGCTCGTGGCCGGCGCCCTTCAGCCGCCGCTCGAGGTGGATCGCCGCGTACATCCCGATGTAGCCGCCGCCGACGATCAAGATCGTGCTCATCGGTCCAGCGCCTCCAGCGCCGGCACCAGTTCGTCGAGCCCGTGGATCGCGGCATCGGGCTCGGCGAGTTGCGCGGGGGTCGGGTGCTCGGGCGCCTCGCCGCGCAGGACCCAGACCGTCCGCATCCCGGCCTCGCGCGCGGGTCTGACGTCGTAGTCGAGCCGGTCCCCCACCATCGCGGTGCGCCCGGGTGGGATTCCGGCCGTGCGCACCGCGTGGACGAACAGCGAGGGGTCGGGCTTCTGCAGGCCGAGGTCCTCGGACACCCCCCACACCTCGAAGAACGGCACGAGGCCGTCGCGGAGCATCGCTTCGCGCACGCGGCTCGGTTGGTTCGCGATCACCCCCAACCGGTATCCGGCCTCTCGCAGCGTCGTGAGACAGGGCACGACGTCGGCGTGCAGCGCCGACGGCGGGTAGTGCCAATGGCGGGAAGCCCGCTCCTCGAGCGCACGCAGGTCGACGTCGGGCCCGAGGAAGGCCGTGGTGAGCGCGCGACGGAACGACCGGTCCTGCGCCGCCTTGCAGGCCGCGTACTCCCGATCGAAGGCCTCGTCGGTGAAGTCCGCGCCTTCCTCCCGCAGCGCGCGACGCCATGCTTCGGCGTATACGCGGTCGTCGTAGAGCACGCCGCCGATGTCCAGGAACACGACCTCCACCACGGTCGAGGCATCGTAGCCTGGCGGGCGTTCAGGGACGCAGGACGGGCCCGGCCGCCCCGGGACCGAGCGCGTAGAGCGCGATCGCCGCGGCGGCGGCCACGTTGAGCGAATCCACCCCGGCCCACATGGAGATCCGCAGCCGGACGTCCGCCCCCTCGGACCATCGCGTCGACACGCCGGGGTCCTCCGACCCGAGGACCATCGCGAAGGGAGGCGCGAGCGCCGCGGTCTCGATCGGCTCGGCGTCGGGCGCCGGCGTCAACGCGACCACCTTCGCGCCGGCGCGATGCAGACGGTCGACGCCATCACGCCAGTCGATGCGGGTCCACGGCACCGCGAAGACGGCCCCCATCGACGTACGGACGGCTCGGCGGTACAACGGGTCCGCGCACCGCGGCGTCAGCAAGACGCCGTCCCACCCGAGCGCGGCCGCGGAGCGGAAGACGGCCCCGACGTTCGTGTGGTCGGCGAGATCCTCGAGCACCACCAGCCGGGCGGCGCCCGCCAGGACCTCCTCGAGGGGTGGGAGGGGCTTGCGGGCGAACGACGCCAGCGCGCCGCGATGCACCGGGAACCCGACGCTCGCCTCGAGCACCTCGTCGGTGACGACGTAGACGGTGACGTCGACGAGCGCGTCGTCGAGGTCCGGCAGCCAGCGCTCGGTCGTCAGCGCCGCGCGGGGCCGGTAGCCCGCCGCGAGCGCCCGGCGGATCGTGCGCTCACCCTCGGCGAGGAACAACCCTTCGGCGGGCTCCCGGCGGGACCGGAGCTGGACGTCGCGGAGCCCGGTGAAGTCGTGCAGCCGTGGATCGGCGGGGTCGGCGACGCGCTCGACCCGCGCCACGGTCAGCGGCCCGCACGCCGCCGAAGCTCGCCGTAGACCTCGGCCGGGGTCGTGTCGCACCCGAGGCGGTACCCGTAGCGCGCGCCGTGGCAATCCGACGCCCCGGTCGGCACCAGGTCGAGCCGCTCGGCCATCCCCCGGTACCGAGCGCGCTGGTCCTCGTCGTGGTCGGGATGGTCGACCTCGAGCCCGACCATCCCACCCTCAGCCATCCGCTCGATCAGCTCCTCGGGCACCGAGCCGGAGCCCTTCCACATCCCGGGGTGAGCGAGCACGCAGACGCCGCCGGCGTCGCGGATCAGCTCGAGCGCGTCGACCGGGTCGAGCGCGTGCTTCGGTACGTAGGCGGGACCGTCGTCGGAGATGTACTCGTCGAAGGCCTGCTTCTCCGTCTGGACGATGCCGGCCTCCACCATCGCCTGCGCGACGTGGGGCCGTGCGATCAGATCGTCGCCCGCGATCGCCCGGACCCGCTCGAACGACAGGTCGTAGCCGAGCTCCCGCAGCTTCTCGACCATCAGCTCGCCGCGGCGGAAACGGGTGTCGTGCAGACGTTGCAGTTCCTCGCGGAGCCCTTCGTGCGTGGGGTCGACCCAGTACGCGAGCACGTGCAACGAAGCGCCCGAGTACTCGGCCGAGAACTCGATCCCGGTGACGATCTCCAGATCGGCCCCCTCGGCGGCCGCGAAGGCCTCGTCGTACCCGTCGGTGGTGTCGTGGTCGGTGATCGCGATCCCCGCGAGACCGCGTTCCTGCGCGAGGCGCACGTTCTCGGTGATCGTGTTCGTGCCGTCGGAACAGGTCGAATGCGTGTGGAGGTCGAACGCGGACATACGGGAAGCGTCCCAGACGCGCTGCGGAGTCGTCAGTCCACCGGCTGGGCGAGGACGTCGGGCATCCGCGAGGCCTCGGCCCTGATCGCCACGAATACGCCGGCCAGGACGATCGCGCCTCCGACGAGGGTCGAGACCGGTGGGACCTCGCCGAGGATGACCAGCGCGAGGATCGCCGCACCGACCGGCTCGGCCAGCAGGGCCACCGACACGATCGAGGCACGCAGGTGACCGAGCAGGTAGTTGAAGACCGTATGACCGCCGAACTGCGGCCCGAGGGTGATCAGCAGGAACAGTCCCCACACCTCAGGGGAGAAGCCGGTGAACGGCGTCCGGGTGGCGAGCATCACACCGGCGAGCGCGAGCGCCGAGGTCGTGTAGACGACCCCGGTGTAGGTCACCAGCGAGATCGATGGCCGGAGGTTCCGGCCGAGCAGCACGTAGATCGCCCCGAACAGCGCGCCCGCGATCGCGAGCAGGTCCCCGGCCGCCGCCCGCGAGCCGGCCTGGAAACCGCCACCCGAGATCACGAGCGTCCCCGCGATCGCCACCCCGATGCCGGCGATCCCGAGCCGTGTCGGCCGCTCGCCGACGAACCGGCCGAACAGCGCGACCCAGATCGGCTGGGTCTGGACCAGCACTGCGCTCGCCGCCACGGTCGTCAGCGAGATCGACGGGATCCACGTCGCGAAGTGCCCGCCGAGCACGAGACCCGACAGCAGCGCCAGACGCCACTGCCGGGTGGTGAGCGAGCGCAGCTCGTCACGATGGCGCACCCACGCGAGCGGCACGAGGATCGCCGAGGCGAACGCGCATCGGTAGAAGGCGATCGCGAACGCCGGCGCGTCCTCGTTGCCCGCGATCCGCACCAGGACCGACGAGAACGAGACCGCGACGATCCCGAGGCCCAGCAGTCCGAGGTCCCGTCGGCGCACGGGGCCCTCGCGTCAGGACCCTGAATCGGTGGCGCGCGTCCGATGCTGGCGCGCGCCCATGTCCCATGACAGCCGCTTCGCCGTATCGGTGACGGCGGTCACGAGCGGCTCCGGCGCGAGTCCCCCCGGCAGCAACCGCTCGACCGGCCCCACCAGCCCGAGCGCGCCGACCGGATGTCCCCGATGGTCGAACACCGCCGCGGCGATCTCGGCGCCGCCGATCACGCCCTCCTGGTCGTCCACCGCGAACCGCGCCGCGACCACGTCTTCGAGGGCGAGGGCCAGGGCATGCGGCTCGACGACCGTCTTGCCGGTGAGCCGCGGCAGCGGTCCTGCCAGCAGCGTGCGCCGCCGGTCCGCAGGGAGGAACGCGGCCTGCACCTTCCCGAGCGCGGACGCGTGCCAGGGAAGGGTGGCGCCCACCTCGAGGATCTGCACCGAGTCATCGGGGCGGAAGACGTGGTGAACTACCAGGACCTCGCGCCCGTGCAGCACACCGACCCGGACGGCCTCGCCGGCCCGGTTGGCGAGCGTGTCGGCCCACGGCAACGAACGCGCGCGGAGCTCATGATGGTCGAGGAACGCGTTGCCCAGCTGCAGCATCGCCGGTCCGAGCCGGTACTTCCCGGTCTCGAGATCCTGCTCGACGAGGCCCTGCCGTTCGAGGGTGCGGAGCAGACCGTAGACGGTGGTCTTCGCGATCCCGAGCCGATCGGCGAGCTCGGTGACGCCCAGGCGCGGGGTGCCCGACGCGAGGGCCTTGAGCAACCGTGCGGCGCGGTCCACCGACTGGATCGTCGAGCGGCGCGACGAGGCGCCGGTCACGGTCACCGTGCCGCCTCGCCGAGGGCACGCGTCAGGGCGTTGAACAAGATCGCAGTGGAGGCCGCCCCGGGGTCCTGATGACCGACGCTGCGCGGTCCGAGGTAGGAGGCGCGGCCCTTCCGGGCCTGCATCGGGGTGGTGGTCATCGCGCCGTGCTCCGCAGCGACGTGCGCGGCGTCGAGCGCGGCGGCGGCGCCGCTGCCCGCCTCCGAGACGAGCGCACGCACCGCGGGCGCCCACGCGTCGACCATCGTCTTGTCGCCCTCGTCCGCCGCGCCGAGCGACACGATCCCGGCGAGGGCGGCCTCAACGGCCTCGCCCAGCTCGCGCACGGTGAACGTCCTGCGGTCCCCCAGCGCACGGCCGGCCTCGCGCAGCGCCGTCCCGTACAGAGGGCCCGCGGCGCCACCCACGCGGAACATCAGCGTGTTCCCCGCCTGCGCCAGCAGCTCGGCTGGGGGCATCCCGTCGCTCACCGCCAGGAACGAGGACACCGCCGAGAACCCGCGGTCCATGTTGACGCCGTGATCGGCGTCGCCGATCGCGGCGTCGAGCTGCGTCAGGTGGTCACGCTGTGCCGCGATGCCCTCCGCGGCAAGCAGGAGCCACCGGCGCAGGAACGCTGTGTCGAGCGAAGGCTCGGCCGTTCTGGCGGTGGAACGTGCCCCGGTCATCCTCGTGTCACCCCCGGACACACTTGCCACACGGTCACGGACTGTCAAACGCCCAGCGTCTGGCCATCTGTTCGACGATGCCGAACAAGATGTGGCGATGCCGCCTCTTTCATGCCCCATCTCGCGGTTGCGGTTCGGCACAGAGGGAGGTCCGCTACGTAGTGGATATCCGCGCCCCGGGAGGGGCATGAGAATGAGGGGGTGGTCGGCAACATGGCAGTTTCGGATCCGTACCTCGGCGAGGTCGTCGGCACGGCGACGCTGATCCTGTTGGGTGACGGGGTCGTCGCGGGCGTCCTGCTGAACAAGTCGAAGGCGCAGAACTCCGGCTGGATCGTGATCACGTGGGCGTGGGGGATGGCCGTGACCATGGGCGTCCTCACGAGCGTCGCTGTGGCGGGAGGCGTCGCGCACCTCAATCCCGCGGTGACGATCGGCTTGTGGGCCGGCGGGTTCCTCCAAGGGTGGACGTTCACCCAAGTCGTGCTCACGGTCGTGTTCGAGTTCGTGGGCGCGTTCATCGGCGCGTTCCTCGTCTGGCTGGCGTACCTGCCGCACTGGCCGGAGACGGATGACCCCGGGCTGAAGCTGGCCGTGTTCTGCACGGCGCCGGCGATCCGCAATAGCGCGGCCAACCTGGTGACCGAGATCATCGGCACCTTCGTGCTCGTCTTCGGCGTCGTCGCGATCGCGGTCAAGCTCGGCGGCGGGTTCTTCATCCACATCTCCGGGATAGCGGGCTCGATGACGGTCGGGGGCGCGCTCGCGGGTGGCGCGCTGCCCGTCGGCTTGCTGGTGCTCGTGATCGGGTTGTCTCTCGGCGGCCCGACCGGTTACGCGATCAACCCGGCCCGTGACCTCGGGCCACGGATCATCCACGCGATCCTGCCGATCGCCGGCAAGGGGGGCTCCGACTGGGGGTACTCGTGGATCCCGGTCGTCGGGCCGCTCATCGGCGGGATCCTCGGTGCGATCGCTGCGAACTGGCTGTTCTTCCAGAGTGGGACGTACACGCTCTTCAAGCTCTGAGGCAACGGCGACGCAGCAACGAGGGGGTGAGATATCGGGATGAAGAAGCTGATCAACGACCCCGAGAACGTCGTCCGTGAGGAACTGCACGGCGTCGCCCTGGCGCACCCGGACCTGGTGACCGTGCACATCGACCCGCACTACGTCGTGCGTGCCGACGCGCCGGTCCAGGGCAAGGTCGCGCTGGTCTCGGGCGGGGGCTCCGGTCACGAGCCGATGCACGGCGGGTTCGTCGGGATGGGCATGCTCGATGCGGCCTGCCCCGGCGAGGTCTTCACGTCACCCACACCGGACCAGATGGAGGCGGCGACGAAGGCCGTCAACGGCGGGGCCGGCGTGGTGCACATCGTGAAGAACTACACGGGCGACGTCATGAACTTCGAGATGGCGGCCGACCTCTGCCGATCCGAAGGGATCGAAGTGGAGTCCGTCCTCGTCGACGACGACGTCGCGGTGCAGGACTCGCTCTACACGGCCGGACGACGTGGCGTCGGCACGACCGTGCTGATGGAGAAGATCGCGGGGGCGGCGGCGGAAGCACGCCGTCCGCTCGCCGAGGTCGCCGGCGTCTGCCGCAAGGTGGACGAGCAGGGCCGTTCGATGGGCATGGCGCTCACGTCGTGCACCGTCCCCGCGGCCGGCAAGCCCACCTTCGAGCTGGGCGACGACGAGATGGAGATCGGGATCGGGATCCACGGTGAGCCCGGGCGCGAGCGGATGCCGCTCAAGCCGGTGCACGACATCGTGGAGATGATGGCCACCGCCATCGTCGACGACTTCCCGCTCGCGCAGGGCGACCGTGTCCTGGCGTTCGTGAACGGGATGGGCGGCACGCCCATGATCGAGCTCTACATCGTCTTCAACGAGCTCGCGGCGTTCCTCGACGGCCGCGGCATCACGATCGAACGCAACCTGATCGGTTCCTACATCACCTCGCTCGAGATGCAGGGATGCTCGATCACGTTGCTCAAGCTGGACGACGACCTGGTGCAGCTGTGGGACGCACCGGTGAAGACGCCCGGTCTGCGCTGGGGCGTCTGAGGACGTCGCGCGACGATGGGGAGGTCTGGCCTCCCCATCGTCGGCGGCGGATGGGAGGAGTCCGTGGGGATCTCGTACGACGATGCGGTCCGGTTCGTCCGGGCCTTCGCCGTCGTCGTCGCCGAGAACAAGGAGTACCTCACCGAGCTCGACTCCGCGATCGGCGACGCGGACCACGGGATCAACATGAACCGCGGCATGCAAGCTGTGATCGGCCAGCTGGACGGTTCCGCCGGTGACGACATCGGCGCGATGTTCAAGACGGTCGGCATGACGCTCGTCTCGAAGGTCGGCGGGGCCGGCGGGCCGCTGTACGGCACGCTGTTCCTCCAGCTCGGCGTGAAGAGCGCCGGCAAGTCCGAGGTCGAGCCCGAGGACTGGGCGGCGATGCTCGAGGCGGCCGTGGACGGTGTGATCGCCCGGGGCAAGGCCGAGCTCGAGGACAAGACGATGGTCGACGCGCTCGTGCCCGGGCGCGACGCTTTCCGCAAGGCCGTGGACGACGGGGCGTCGTTCGCCGATGCCCTCGCACGATCGGCCGACGCGGCCGAGCAGGGCATGATCGCGACGATCCCGTTGGTCGCCCGCAAGGGGCGAGCGAGCTACCTCGGCGAGCGCAGCGCGAACCACCAGGACCCGGGGGCGACATCCTCCTACCTCCTGTTGCGGACCGCCGCCGAGACCTGGAGCCGATGAGAGGAAAGGGAAGCGAACCACGACGACAAGGAGGTGCATCACTCGATGGCTGACTACGTAGCTGCGGTGGACCAAGGGACCACCAGCACGAGGTTCATGATCTTCGACCACGCCGGTGCGGTGGTCGGGGTGGACCAGAAGGAGCACGAGCAGATCTACCCGAAGCCGGGCTGGGTCGAGCACGACCCGAAGGAGATCTGGACACGCTGCACCGAGGTGATCGACGGCGGGCTCTCCAAGGCGGGGATCTCGGCGAGCGACCTCGCCGCGGTCGGCGTCACGAACCAGCGCGAGACGACGGTCGTGTGGAACCGCAACACGGGCGAGCCCGTCTACAACGCCCTGGTGTGGCAGGACACACGCACGCAGGACATCGTCGACGAGCTGTCGGCCGACGGCGGACAGGACCGGTTCCGTGAGAAGACCGGCCTGCCGCTCGCGACCTACTTCTCGGGCACGAAGGTCAAGTGGATCCTGGACAACGTCGAGGGCGCCCGGGCGGCGGCAGATGCCGGCGACCTGATGTTCGGCAACATCGACACCTGGGTGATCTGGAACCTGACCGGCGGCACGAGCGGCGGCGCGCACGTCACGGACGTGTCCAACGCGAGCCGGACGATGCTGATGGATCTGCAGACGCTCGACTGGGACGACGGGCAGCTCGCTGCCTTCGGGATCCCGCGGTCGATGCTGCCGACGATCATGCCGTCCTCGGCGGTGTACGGGAACGCGATCGGCACGCTCGCGGGGATCCCGGTGGCCGGCGACCTCGGCGACCAGCAGGCCGCGACGTTCGGCCAGGCGGCCTACGACGTCGGCGACGCGAAGAACACGTACGGCACGGGCAACTTCATGCTCCTCAACACGGGCACGGAGATGGTCCCGTCCAAGAGCGGGCTCCTGACGACGGTCGGGTGGAAGCTCGGCGACGCGCCGGCCGTGTACTGCCTCGAAGGTTCGATCGCGATCACGGGCGCACTGGTGCAGTGGATGCGTGACAACCTCGGGCTGATCGCGACCTCGGCCGACATCGAGACGCTCGCGAAGACCGTCGACGACAACGGCGGGATGTACTTCGTCCCGGCGTTCTCGGGCCTGTTCGCGCCGTACTGGCGTGGCGACGCCCGCGGCGCGATCGTCGGCCTGACCCGGTACATCACCAAGGGCCACTTCGCGCGCGCCGCGCTCGAGGCGACCGCCTGGCAGACCCGCGAGGTCCTCGACGCGATGGAGGCAGACTCCGGCGTCAAGCTGAAGGAGCTCAAGGTCGACGGCGGCATGGTCTACAACGACACGCTGATGCAGTTCCAGTCCGACGCCCTGCAGGTGCCCGTGATCCGGCCGAAGGTGGCCGAGACCACGGCGCTGGGCGCCGCGTACGCGGCCGGGCTCGCGGTCGGCTTCTGGGGATCCTACGAGGACCTGCGCCAGAACTGGGGCAAGGACGCCGAGTGGACCCCGAAGCTGAGCGCCGACGAGATCGAGCACGAGTACGCGCAGTGGAAGAAGGCCGTGACCCGCACGTTCGACTGGGTCTAGGAACGCAACCGGCCTGAAGGGATACGGTCGAGGTGACGGAGGCCGGCGGCCAGCCGGCCTCCGGAGCCCGACCGGCATGAGGAACCGATGAACGCGACCACGACGAGCCCGCACGTCCTGATCATCGGCGGAGGAGGCACCGGCGGCGCGCTGGCGCACGACCTCACGCTCCGTGGCGTCCAGGTGACGCTGGTCGAGCGCGGCGAACTCACCTCCGGCACCACAGGGCGTCACCACGGCCTGCTGCACTCGGGCGCCCGCTACGCCGTGAGCGACCAGGAGTCGGCCGTCGAGTGCATCGAGGAGAACGCGATCCTGCGCCGGATCTGCCCCGGCTCGTTCGAGGAGAACGACGGCCTGTTCGTCGCGATCGACGACGAGGACATGGCCTACTACGACGACTTCGTGCGCGGGTGCAAGGAGTCGCAGATCCCGATCCAGGAGCTCCGGCCCGACGAGGCGCTGCGCCTGGAGCCGATGCTCAACCCGGCGCTGAAGGCCGCCGTGCGCGTGCCCGACGGCACGATGGACGCCATGCGGATGCCGCTGCGCTTCTTCGCCACCGCGAAGCATCACGGCGCGCGTCTGTACACCTACATGGAGGTCCTCGACCTCGTGGTGGAGGGCTCGACGGTGAAGGGCGCGGTGCTCCGCGACCACGTGACCGAGACGGAGGGTGAGCTCCGCGCCGACCTCGTCGTGAACGCGACGGGCCCGTGGTCGGAGAAGATCGCGCGGATGGCGGGGGTCGACGTGCCGATCCGGCCCTCCCCCGGCGTGCTGCTCGCCCTGCGCGGACGCCTCTGCAACATGGTGATCAACCGGATGCATCGCTCGGGCGACGGCGACATCGTCGTGCCGCAGCGGGCGCTGTCGATCGTCGGCACCAGCTCGTGGACCGTCGAGGACCCCGAAGAGCTCGACGTGCCCGAGGATCACGTCCGGCGGATGTACGACGAGGGCTCGAAGCTGATCCCGGCCGTGCGGGAGGCGGAGTTCCGCGCGGCGTGGTCCGCCGCGCGCCCCCTGATCGGCTCCACCGGCGAGGCCGACACCGGCCGAGAACTGTCGCGCACGTTCAAGACGATCGACCATGCCGGCGACGGCGTCGAGGGGTTCGTGACGATCACCGGAGGCAAGGCCACGACGCTCCGCGGCATGGCCGAGCTCTGCGCGAACGTCGTCTGCGGCAAGCTCGGCGTCGCGGCCGAGTGCCGCACACGGGAGTTCGTCACGCTCCCCCACACGGCCTATTTCGCCGAGCCCGGACGGAGGCTGGCATGAGCGCGACCGAGACGGCCACGGCGCCGCAGGCGGAGGCGACCACGAGGCGGTTCCGCGTCTTCCGCTACAAGCGCGGCGACGCCGAGTCCCGCTTCGACGGGTTCGACGTGCCGGTCGACCCTCGGACCACCGTGCTCGAGGCGCTGCGGTGGATCCAGCTCCATGTCGATCCGAGCCTCGCCCTGCGGCACTCCTGCTTCCACGCGTCGTGCGGGACGTGCGGCCTGCGGGTGAACGGCCGGGAGGTGCTGGGGTGCGTGACGACGGTGCACGACCTCGGCTCGATCGTGACCGTTGAGCCGCTGGCGAACATCCCGGTCCTGACCGACCTGGTCGTGGACATGGACGAGTTCTACGACCGCTTCCCCGAGACGCTCGGCGCGGTCCGCACGAGCGGGTACCTCACCGAGGCGGCTCCGCCCGACGGGATCGAGGCCTTCACGCGGTTCGAGGACTGCATCGAGTGCGGGCTCTGCCTGTCGGCGTGCCCGGTCTCGGCCACCTCGGACGAATACGTCGGCCCGGCGGCCCTCGCGGCTGCGCAGCGACTCCTCGAGGAGCCTCGGGGCGCCGACCCCGAGCGGATCCTCGACTGGGCGGACGACCCCGTCGGCGCCTGGCGGTGCCACGCGGCGTTCGAGTGCACTGAGGCGTGTCCCTCGGGGGTGGACCCGGCGGAGCGGATCATGGCGCTCCGCGGGATCCTCGTCGGCGGCGGGCCGTTCCGACTCGCAGGAGGCGACGGCGGATGAGCGATCGATCCAGCGGGATCCCCGGCGCGGCCGAGCGGGCCGCGAGAGGGCCGATCCAGCGCAAGGGCGTCGGCGTGCCCACCTCGGGGTGGTTCGACCCGCGCGGGCGGGCGCTCGGGGGGTTCGCGTTCGCGGTGAACCGGGTGACCGGGCTGGGGCTCGTGTTCTACCTGTACCTGCACCTCGCCGTGCTCTCGCTGCTGCTGCGCGGCGAGCAGTCCTGGAACGACTTCCTGCGCATCGCGACGAACTGGGCGTTCCTCGGGCTCGACGTGCTGCTGATCTTCGGGCTGCTCTACCACGGTCTCAACGGCATCCGTGTCGCGCTCGTGGGCACGGGCGTCGTCCCCGACCGGCAGAAGGCCCTGTGGTGGGCGTTCACCGTGATCGGGACGCTGGCGCTCCTGTACAGCGCGATCCACATCGTGGGGACGAAGTGATGGCGACCGTCCGAACCCGGCCTCCGGCCACCACGCGCCGCACGCCGCACGTCCGGCCCGCTCGTTCCGTACGCGAATGGCGGCTCACCGCGCTCACCGGGGTCGCCCTGCTGGTCCTGGTGACCGTGCACATGGTGGCGAACCACTTCGTGGTCGAAGAGGTCGGCGGGCTGCGCACCTACCACCAGGTGCTCGAGTACATCGGCAACCCGGTCATCTTCACGATCGAGTCGTTCTTCCTGCTGTTCGTGACGCTGCACTCGATGCTCGGCCTGCGCAGCGTCCTGCTCGACCTCGACCCCGGCCCGAGCCTTCGCCGGTGGATCGACGTCGGGCTCGTCGGGCTCGGGCTCGCCACGATCGGCTACGGCTTCTTCCTGATCGGCACCCTGGCGTCTCGCGCGTGAGGCCCGGCATGGTCGGGATCGTCCTCGTCTCGCACAGCCACGAGGCGGCGGAGGGGACCGCGGCGCTCGCCCGGCAGATGGGGGGCGAGGGCGTGGCGATCGCAACCGCCGGAGGCTTGGAGGGCGCCGACCACCCGATCGGCACCGACGCGATGCGGGTCCTCGCCGCGATCGACGAGGTGTGGTCCGAGGCAGGCGTGCTCGTGCTGATGGATCTCGGCAGCGCCGTCCTGTCCGCCGAGATGGCGCTCGACTTCCTCGACCAGGAACGTCGCCCGCGGGTCCTGCTGTCCGACGCACCGTTCGTGGAGGGTGCCGTGGCAGCGGCGGTCTCGGCGCGCCTGGGCACGTCGCTCGGCGACGTCGAACGCGAGGCGCGAGGCGGGCTCGCCGGCAAGTCGGCCCACCTCGGTGTCCCGGCCGTGTCCGAAGCGGCCGCGGCCCCCGAGGCGCGGTTCGAGGAGGGCCCCGAGGTTCATCTGAAGCTCACGGTCGACCTTCCGCACGGGCTGCACGCTCGGCCGGCGGCGCGGTTCGTCCAGACGGCGAGCGCGTTCGAGGCAGACGTCCGGGTGAGCAACGCGACGACCGGACGCGGGCCCGTGTCGGCTCGGAGCCTCAACGCCGTGGCCACGCTCGGCGTCACGCAGGGCCACGACATCGACGTGCTCGCGCGCGGGCCGGGCGCGACCGAGGCCGTCGAGGCGCTCCGCGCGCTGGCCGGCCGCCGGTTCGACGAGGCGCCGGAGGACCTCGTGGCGGCGGTCCCGCCGCCGGAGGCGGCGCCGGCAGAGCTCGGCGCCGAGGGCATCCTGCGCGGCTTCGCCGCCTCACCCGGCATCGCGATAGCGCCGGCTCGGCGGTTCCACGTGCCAGAGCTCGTGGTGCCCGAGACCCCGGCCGAGGGCTCCGCCGAGGACCAGCAGCGCGCGCTCGACCGTGCTTTGGCCGCCGCGACCGAGGCGATCGGGCGCCAGCGCGAGGACGCGGCGGCGCGCGTGGGCGCGGGACGGGCGGCGATCTTCGACGCGCACGTGCTCTTCCTGCAGGACGACGCGCTGCTCGAGCCGGCCCGCGAGGCCGTGCGTTCGGGCGCCTCGGCCGCGCGCGCCTGGTCCGGATCGGTGGAGGCGATGGCCGAGACCTGGGCCGCGCTGCCCGATCCCTACCTGCGCGCCCGGGCCGCAGACCTGCGGAGCGTCGGGCGCACGGTGCTCGCGTCGCTGCTGGGGGTGGAGCCGCCGCGCCCACGCCTGGACGCGCCGGGCGTGCTGCTTGCCTCCGACCTCGAGCCGGCCGACACCGTCGGGCTGGACCCGGCGACGTGCCTGGGGATCGCGACCGCGCACGGCGGCCCGACCTCGCACGCGGCCGTCCTCGCACGGGCGCTCGGGATCCCGGCGGTGGTCGGGCTCGGCGACGGCCTTGCCGCCGTGGCGGAGGGGGCGACGGTGGGGCTCGACGGCGAGGCCGGAACCGTGGCGATCGACCCGCCGCCCGACGTGGTCGACGCGCTGCACGACCGGGCCGAACGCCGGGCGGCCGCAGAGGGTGCCGCGCGAGCGAACGCGCACCAGCCGGCCACGACACGCGACGGCGTCGGGATCGAGGTGGCGGCGAACATCGGACGACCCGAGGAGGTCGCCGCGGCCGTCGAGGCCGGATGCGACGGGGTGGGCCTGTTCCGGACCGAGTTCCTGTTCATGGGGCGTGCCACGATGCCCGACGAGGACGAGCAGGAGGCCGCCTACCGTGCGGCCGCCGTGGGCCTGGCCGGGCGGCCGCTGCTCGTGCGGACCCTCGACGCCGGGGCCGACAAGCCACTCCCCTACCTCGACCAGCCCCCCGAGCCCAACCCGTTCCTCGGCGTCCGCGGGCTGCGGCTGGGGCTGGCCCGACCGGACCTCCTGCGGACGCAGCTCCGCGCGTTGCTGCGGGTCGCGGCCGATCATCCCGTGCGGATCATGTTCCCGATGGTCGCGACGCTCGACGAGGTGCGCGCGGCCCGGGAGGCGCTCGAGGAAGCGCGCGGGTCCCTCCGCAGCGCCGCGCGCCCGCAGGTCGGCGTGATGATCGAGGTTCCTTCGGCGGCGCTCGCGGCCGTCCACATCGCCCCGGAGGTCGACTTCTTCTCGATCGGCACCAACGACCTCACGCAGTACACGCTGGCGGCGGACCGCGGCAACGAGCACGTCGCGATGCTCGCCGACCCACTGCATCCCGCGGTCCTGCGGCTGATCGCGATGGCCGCCGACGCCTCGACGGCCCACGGCGGCTGGACGGGGGTGTGCGGCGAGCTGGCCGCCGACGAGCACGCGACGGCGCTGTTGCTCGGGCTCGGCGTGCGGGAACTGTCGATGAGTGCTCCCGCGATCGCGGTGGTCAAGCAGGCCGTGCGCGACACGGACCTGGTCGCCGCGCGCGCCCTCGCCGGTCGCGCCCTCGACGCGGCCTCGGGCGGCGAGGTCCGTGAGCTGCTCGTCGCCGCGGCGTCGCACCGCGCGTGAACGGAACCCTCGGGTAGTCTTCGCCCGGTGAGCCGCGCAGACGAGCGAGCAGCGTTCTTCCTGGGCGTCGTGACCTGGCTGCGGGTCGTCCTCACGCCGGTCGTGATGGCGCTCGTGCTGCACGGGACCCACGGCGCCGACGTCGCCGCGACCTGGCTGTTCGGGTTCGCGGCGGTCACCGATTTCGTCGACGGCCGCCTGGCGCGCCGATGGAAGCAGACCTCGGCGTTCGGCGCGTTCCTGGACACGACGGCCGACAAGCTCCTGGTCTCCGGCGTGCTGATCGCGTTGGTCGCGGTCGGGGCCGCCTCCGCGTGGGTCGCGTTCCTCATCGTCGGTCGCGAGATGCTCGTCCTCGGCCTGAAGGGGGCGGCGAGCGCCGCCGAGGGATCGGTCGTGATGCCCTCGCTCCTGGGCAAGGCCAAGGCGAACGTGCAATTCGTGGCGATCCTGCTGGCGATCTGGCGACCCGACGTCGTGCTCGGCGGGTACGAGCTGTACACCTGGGCGCTGTGGGTCGCCGTCGCCGTCACGGTGTGGTCGGGCGCCGACTACGTGGCGCGCTACTTCGGGGTGGTCGCGGGCTCCCGGCGCGGATGACCGCCTTCCTCACCGGTGGATCCGGGTTCGTCGGCGGGGCCCTGCTCCGCAGGCTGACGGCGGGCGGGACCGAGGTGGTCGCCGCCGCCAGGACCGACGCGGCAGCCGAGACCGTGGCGGCGCTCGGCGCGCGACCCGTGCGGGTCGACCTCACCGACACCGGCGCGACCGCCGAGGCGATGCGAGGCTGCGACGTCGTCTTCCACGTGGCGGGTCTCAACCGCCTGTGTCCCCGCGACGAAGCCGCCCTGTACGCGGTCAACGTGGACCTCGCGTCCTCGGTCGTGCGCGCCGCTGCCGACGCCGGCGTAGCCCGCGTGGTGCACACCTCGTCGGCGGCGACCCTGGGCGAGGAGACCGGCACGATCGGCCGCGAGGGCTCCCCGCACCGCGGCCGGTTCCTTTCGCCCTACGAGCGCACGAAGTACCTGGGCGAACACGCCGTGCTCGCGCTCGGACGCGAGCTCGGGATCGACGTCGTGTCGGTCAACCCGTCCTCCGTGCAGGGGCCCGGCCGCGAGACCGGGACGGGCCGGTTGTTCCTGCGGATCGCCCGCGCACGAACGGCGGTGCTGTTCCGCGGGTGGATCTCGCTCGTCGACGTCGAGGACTGCGCCGAGGGGCACGCGCTCGCGGCCGAGCGAGGCCGTCCGGGCGAACGCTACGTGCTGTGCGGCGCCGCGCTCCCGGTGGCCGACGCGGTCGAGCTGCTGCGCGCGCGCACCGGGCGCCCCGAGCACGTCGTGTGGGTTCCGAGGGCTGCCGTCCGCGCCCTCGTTCCCGTCTCGGCTGCCGTGGCGAGGCTCTCGCGCGGCGACGATCCGCCCGTGTGCCCGGCCGCCGTCCGGACGCTCCTGCACGGGCACCGCTACGACGGCTCACGCGCGACCGAGGAGCTCGGGCTGCGGTACACGGCGCTCGCGGACACCCTCGACAGAACCCTGGCCTGGGCTGCCGAACGGCGGATGCTACCGCCCGCGGCCCCGGCGTAGGATGCGGCAACCACCCCGATCGCATCCTCGAGGAGGCAGAGATGTCGTCGATCCCGGACCGGAACCTCGCCCTTGAGCTCGTCCGTGTGACCGAGGCGGCCGCGCTCGGCGCCGGACGCTGGGTCGGCCGCGGCGACAAGAACACCGCCGACCAGGCCGCCGTCGACGCGATGCGGCTCATGATCGACACGGTCTCGATGGACGGTGTCGTCGTGATCGGCGAGGGCGAGAAGGACGAGGCCCCGATGCTCTACAACGGCGAGCGTGTCGGGATCGGGATCGGCCCCGAGACCGACGTCGCCGTCGACCCGATCGACGGCACGACGCTCACGAGCATCGGCCAGCCGAACGCGCTCGCGGTGATCGCGCTCGCGCCCCGTGGAGCGATGTTCTTCCCCGGCGCCGCCCTCTACATGGACAAGATCGCGACGGGGCCCGACGCCGCGGACGTGATCGACATCACCGCGCCCGTCGCCGAGAACATCAGGCAGGTCGCGAAGGCCAAGGGCAAGCGGCCGGAGGAGGTGGCCGTCACGGTCCTGGACCGCGACCGGCATCTCGACCTCATCGCCGAGATCCGCGAGGTCGGTGCACGGGTGTTCCTGATCCGCGACGGCGACGTCGCCGGGGCGATCGTGGCGGCCGCGCCGCGGACCGAGGTCGACATGCTGATGGGGATCGGAGGCACGCCCGAGGGCGTGATCGCCGCGGCGGCCCTCAAGTGCCTGGGCGGCGCGATGCAGGGCCGCCTGTACCCCCGCAACGACGAGGAGCGGGCGTCGCTGCTCGCGGACGGGTTCGACCTCGACCGCGTCTTGATGACGGAGGATCTCGTGGCGGGCGAGGACGTGTTCTTCGCGGCCACGGGGATCACCGACGGCAACCTCCTCGAGGGCGTCAGGTACTGGCCCGACGGCGCCACCACGTACTCGATGGTCCTGCGGGGACGCTCGGGCACGCTTCGCTACATCGAGTCGCATCACTCGTTCGAGAAGCTCGAGCGGTTCTCACCGATCCAGTACCGGCCGTAGCGGAAGGCGTTCCGCGCCGACCGTGGCTCAGACCGCCGCGTAGACCCCGGTGCCGGCCTTGCGCACGACGCCCTCCTCGACCAGTTCGCGGAGCGCCGCGTGGACGGCCTTGCGGACGTCGCCGACCTCGAACGGATCGAGGTAGCCGGCACGGAGCGCGCCGATCCTGCACCACGGTCCGATGCAGCGGGCCGCCGTCGTCGGCGAGGACGGCGAGGACCGCCTCCCGAGGGGTCATCGGGCGGCGCGGAGCGGCCGCAGCACCCGCTCGGCGAACAGCTCCACCTGCTCTGGCTCCGGGATCGCGAACGGCAGGACCCACGGCGCGACGACGAGCTCCTCCACCCCCAGGTCCTCCAGCGTGCCGATCCGCTCGATCGCCATCTCCGGGGTCCCCGACAGGGTTTCGGCGCACCAGGCCTCGTAGGTGTCGGCGTCCAGGGCGGCGCCCGGCATCGCAGCCTGGCCGCGCGCGAACGCCGCCCGGGCGCCGCGGTCGTCCTCGCCGAGGAGGCTGTACAGCCCGACGGTCCGCCGGAAGGAGGCCGGGTCGCGGCCGGCCGCCTCGCACGCCCGTTCGACGTCGTCGAGCTTGCCCCGGTACCACTCCTCGGAGAACCGCCACACGTAGTTCCACCCGGTCGCGTACCGGGCGGCCAGACGCAGCAGCCGCGGCCCGCCCTTGCCGCCCGCCCACACCGGGACCGGGCGCTGCACCGGCGCCGGCGCGAGCACGGCGTCGCGCAGCGTGACGGTCCGTCCCTCGTAGGAGACGGGGCCGTTCGCCTCGAAGAGCGTTCGGAGCACGGCCAGCGTGTCCTCGAGCGCGTCGAAGCGCTCCCCGACCGTCCCGAACCCGTAGCCGAACGCGTCGAACTCGTCGCGGAGCCAGCCGGCGCCGACCCCGAGCTCCAGGCGCCCCCCCGAGAGCTGGTCGACCGTGGCCGCGGCCTTCGCGACCATCGCGGGATGGCGGAACGGCGCGCCCAGGACGAGCACGCCCAGGCGGACGCGCTCGGTGACGGCGGCGAGCGCGGCCAGGGACGTCAGCGGCTCGAGCGAGGCGATCGGCGACGGATCGGCCCCGTAGCGGCCGAACGAGTAGAAGAAGTGATCGGAGACCCAGACCGAGTCGAAGCCGAGCTCCTCCGCGCGGCGCGCCCAACCGCTCATCGCCTCGAACGTGATGGGCGTACCCCGCGGCAGCGAGAAGCCGTAGTGCGGCAGGCTCAGACCGAAGCGCATCCGTCGAGGATACGTGGGACCGGCGCCGTCCTCAGCCCGCCGGGCTCGGGGGCGCCTTCGCCGACACCGTGGGCGATGCCACCGGGGCCTGGACCTCGAGGGCGCCGCTCAGCACGATGTGGCCGCGGGCGTCGCGGATCTGCACGTGGACGAACCCGTGCAGGTCCCGCGTCACGAGCCGGCCGATCGACGCGCCGCCGTCGCCGTCGACCACCCAGATCTTGCCGATCGGCACCCGCTGTCCCCGCCCGTCGGTGAGCTGCACCCGGTACGGGAGCATCGACGCGCGATCGGGCAGCCCGCTCACGATCACGAGCACCCTGTCCGCGACCGAGGGAGACAGGATCGCGAGGGCAGAGCCGCCGGCCTGCACACCCGCCGCGGGGTGCAGCACGCCGAGGAGCGCCTGCGTGTTCGCGTCGGCGAACACCGCGTCGCTGATGACCCGTCGAAGCTGGTCGAGGGCGTCGTGGGACCTCGCGGCGTCCTGCGCGGCTTGGTCCTGCGTCCGTGCGGCCTTGCCGGCCATCACGGCTCCCCAACCCAGACCGGCGACCGCCAAGGCGGCGGCGAGGACCACGGCGGTGGTCCGCCGCAGCCGCCGTCCCCGCGAGACGGACAGAGCCCCCGGCGCGGCGTGGGCGCGGACGGCCTCGACCACTCGATCCTCGAGCGACGGATCGGGCTCGGCAGGCGCCAGCGCGAAGCCCAACGTGGCGGCCGCCTGCGCCAGGTCGCGCTCTTCCTTGCGGCACGCGGCGCACCAGGCGAGGTGCCGCTCCACCTCGCCGGCACGGGGACCGGCCACCCCGAGCGCGTGCTCGGCCAGCGCGTCGCGGACCTCGAGGCAGTTCACGAGGGCTCCTTCGCTTCGTTCGCCTTGCGGACCTTGATCAACGCCGTCCGCAGCCTCGTCTTCACCGTGCCCAGCGGGATCCCGTCGGCCTCGGCGATCTCCCGCGCGGTCATCCCCCGGAAGTACGTGCGCACGAGGAGGCGCTTCTCCCCGTCGGACAGCACGTGCAGCGCGCGGAGCGCCTCGTCGCGCTCGGCCAGCAGCGTCTCGGTGTCGTCGTTGCCGATCTCGTCGGGCACCTGGTCCACGAGCACCAGGGTCGGGCGCGTCACGCCGGTGTCGCGGCGCAGGCGGTCGATCGCGAGGTTGTGGGCGATGGTCATGAGCCAGGTCGAGAGCCGGCCCCGGGACGGGTCGAAGCGCGCGGCCTTGCGCCACGCGGCGAGGAACACGTCCTGGGTGAGCTCCTCCGCGGCCTCTCGGGAGCCCAGCAGGCGCAGCCCCATCGTGTACACGGGGCGGCCGAACCGAGCGTAGAGGGTGCGGAGCGCAGCGTCGTCACCGGCGAGGAGTCCTTCCATCAGTTGTTGCTCCTCCCGAGGGAGGAGCGGGCCTTCGGTGCGTCCCTGCACGAAAGGCTCCTTCCGGTTGTACGGCCCTGTTCGACGGGGAGGCTTGCGATCCCCTCAGTGCGATGGTGACACGCGGTCACCGCAACGGCCACTTCCGTTCGGGGGCTTCGCGCGGGCGCACCGGCGTCGTACGCTCGCGGCAAGACCCGAGCGCGAACCCACGCGCGAGGAGGGGACGAGGATGCGAACGAAGGCCGCACGCCTGCTGGTGGGGGTCACGCTCGCCCTCACCGGGCTCGCCGTCGCAGCGCATGCCGCGTTCGCGCAGACCGCTCCGTCGCAGACGATCGTCCAGCTGGAGCTGTCGGGCGTGGTGGACGGGTTCGTCGCGGATTACCTCACGGGCTCGATCGCGCGCGCCCAGGACGCCGGCGATCAGGCCGTCGTGATCCAGATCGACACACCCGGCGGCCTGGACTCGTCGATGCGCCAGATCACGCAGGGGATCTTGTCGGCCGACATCCCGGTGATCTGCTACGTGGCGCCGGGTGGGGCACGCGCCGCCTCGGCGGGCGCCTTCATCCTCGAGTCGTGCCCGGTCGCCGCGATGGCGCCGGGGACCAACGTCGGTGCGGCCACCCCGATCGGCCTGAGCGGCGGCGACCTGTCGAACAAGATCGCGAACGACGCCGCCGCCTACATGCGGACCCTCACCGAGACCTACGGGCGCAACGCCGACGTGACCGTCACGTTCGTGACCGACGCCACGTCCATCACGGCCGACGAAGCCCTCGCGCAGGACGTGATCGACTTGGAGGCGAACTCCACCGAGGATCTGCTGTCGCAGCTGGACGGTCAGACGATCACCCTGGGCAACGGCCGCAGCGTGACGCTCTCGACGGCCGACGCGACCCTCCAGCCCCAGTCGATGGGCGGGTTCGTCGGCTTCCTCCACGCGTTGTTCGATCCGAGCCTCGCGTTCCTCTTCTTCTGGCTGGGGCTCGGGCTGATCGTCCTCGAGCTGATCGTGCCCGGGCACATCTTCTCCGGCACGATCGGGACGATCCTGCTGATCATCTCGCTGATCTCGTTCGGGTTGCTGCCCGTCCGGCTGATCGGGATCGTGCTCCTCATCGTCTCGGTCGTCGCCTTCGTGATCGAGCTCAAGGCGCCGGGGCTGGGGGTGTGGGGCGCCATCGGCGTGATCACGCTCCTGCTGGGCGGGTGGTTCCTCTACGACCGCTCCGGAGGCGTCCGGGTGGCGCCGGGCGTGCTCATCGGCGTGGCGATCGGCGCCGGGCTGTTCTTCGGCGTCCTCGTGGCCGCGGCGCTCCGCGTGCGCCGGGAACCCTCGATCGAGGTCGGCAAGCCCCTGATCGGCAGCGAGGGGGTCGCCCTGCCGATGGGGATCGGCCCGAAGGGCGGCATCGTCCGGGTGGCCGCCGAGGAGTGGCGCGCGACGAGTCCCACCGGCGCCGATCCCTGGGGGCGCGAGGATCCGCGTGACCGCCCGCCAGGGCCTGGTCCTCACCGTGGAGCCCGTCGGCGAGGGCTCGGGCCCCGAGCTCGCCCCATCTGAAGCCACATCCGATGCAACATCGGAAGCCACGTCCGAAGCCACGTCCGAAGCCAGATCTGAAGAAGGAGGAACGACCTGATGCCGGTGCTGTGGATCATCGTCGGACTGCTGATCGTCTTCGTGGTCCTGCTGCTGGCGAAGGCGATCAAGATCGTTCCCGAGTACCAGCGGCTCGTGGTGTTCCGGCTCGGCAAGCTCCACGCCACCCGCGGCCCCGGCCTCGTGATCCTGATCCCGTTCATCGACCGCGGGATCACCGTCGACCTGCGTGAGTTCTACCTGGAGATCCCGCGTCAGGACTCGATCACGAAGGACAACGCCGCGATCGCGATCGACTTCATCCTGTACTACAAGGTCCTCGACCCCGCCACCTCCGTGGTGAAGGTCCAGAACTTCGCGGGCGCCGCCACGAACATCGCGGCCACGACGCTCCGCGCCGTGATCGGCGACATCCTCCTCGACGACGTCTTGGCCAAGCGCGACGAGATCAACAACCTGCTGCGCGCCAAGCTCGACGAGGTGACCGAGCGCTGGGGCGTCAAGGTCACGAACGTCGAGATCCGCGAGATCATCCCCCCGCCCTCGGTCCAGGAGGCGATGACCCGGCAGATGTCCGCCGAGCGGACGCGCCGCGCGGTCGTCACCGAGGCGGAGGGCTCCAAGCAGGCCGCGATCACGATCTCCGAGGGCAACAAGGAAGCCGCGATCTTGAACGCCGAAGGGTCCAAGCAGGCGGCGATCCTCACCGCCGAGGGCGAGCGGCAGGCGGCGATCCTTCGCGCCGAGGGTTTCGCGCTGGCCCTGCAGAAGATCTTCGAGACCGCCTCGACCGTCGACGACAAGACGATGCAGCTGCAGTACCTCGACGCCTTGAAGCAGGTGGGGATGTCGGCGTCGTCGAAGATCGTGGTGCCGATGGAGCTGTCGGGGCTGGTGGCGGCGTTCGCGACGCTCGGCGAGGTCAGCGGAAGCGGCAACGGACAGACGTCCTCGGCCTGAGGTGGTCCGGCGTCCAGGCTTGGCCTGCCCTTAACCCTGTTCCAACGCGCCCTTCACGCTCTGCGCGCCACGCTGTGCTCGGCAGTCCTCTCCCCCGATGGACCGCTGCAGGGTGGCCCGGCCGGCAACCACACACCCTCCCGTTCCGCCGGGACACGAAACGACGTCCCCGCCCCGTACCCCATCGGGGCGGGGACGTTCGTGTCCGGGTCCCTTCAGATCGGGATCGACATGCCGGCCTGTTGCAGCGCCAGCTCGAAGTCGTGGCGGCTCGAGACCGCCTTCATCGCGTCCTGCACGGACACCCGTCCGTCGGCGATCAGCCGGAGCAGCCACTGGTCGAACGTGACCATGCCGTAGTAGGCGCCGTCGGCGATCACGTCCTTGATCTCGTGGGTCTTGTCCGGGTCGGCGATCCGCTCGGCGACGCGGCCGGTGTTGACGAGGATCTCGAGCGCCGGCGTGCGACCGCCCTCGACCGTGGGCACCAGCCGCTGGCAGATGATCCCCCGGAGCGTCCCGGCGAGCGCGAGCCGGACCTGCTTCTGCTGGTAGGGCGGGAAGAAATCGATCACCCGGTTCACCGTCTCGGTCGCGTCGACCGTGTGCAGCGTCGACAACACCAGATGGCCGGTCTCGGCCGCGGCGATCGCCGCCCGGACCGTCTCGGTGTCGCGCATCTCTCCGATCAGGATCACGTCGGGGTCCTGCCGCAGCGCGGCGCGGAGCGCCGTCAAGAAGTCCTGGGTGTCGTTGCCCACCTCGCGCTGGTTGATCGAGGCGACGTGGTCCTTGTGCAGCACCTCGATCGGATCCTCGATCGTGACGACGTGCACCGGCTTGGTGCGGTTGATGTACTCGATCATCGCGGCCAGGGTCGTGGTCTTGCCCGAGCCGGTCGGCCCGGTCACCAGGATCATCCCGCGGTGCTCGTCGGCGAGCGTCTTCACGGCCTCGGGCAGCCCCACCTCGGCGAAGGCGGGCCCTCCGAACCGGAGCTTCCTGAGCACCATCGAGATCGACCCCCGCTGGCGGAAGACGTTCGCACGGAACCGACCCACGTTGTGCACCGAGTAGGCGAAGTCGACCTCGCCGCGGTCATGGAAGATCTCCCGGCGCTCGACCGGGATGATCGCGTCGGCGATCGCCTGGGTCTCGATCGCCGTCAGGGGGTCGCGTTCGAGCCGTTCGAGCCCGTGCGGCAGCCGCAGCATCGGGGCCGATCCCACCTTCACGTGGAGGTCCGATCCCTCCCCCTTGACCAGCTCCTCGAGCCAGGAGTTGAACTCCGGCACGATCTCCGCATCCATCCCTCTCGCACCTCTCGCCGAACGTTCGTGGGGACGTCACGAGCGGGCGGGCTGCCCGCGCCCCGTGTTCCCATCGGCGGCGAGGAGGGCGGACTTCAGTCCGAGGCGTGGGACTTCGCGGCGGTCGCCACGAGGCGGCACGTGGTCGAGCGGTCCGCGAGGGGCTCGAACGACCCGATCGCGAGGGGCGGCCGGGCGCCGCCGAGGATGCCCTCGAGGAGCCCGCGGTGGACGCTGCACACCAGGTCGCGATGGTCCTCCAGGAGCTCGCGGAACGGGCAGTCGCGCAGCGTGATCTCCACGGTCTTGCCGCCCTTGCGCCTGCGGAAGCGAGGGGTGAACCCGGCGTCGGAGAGCGCCTCCTGGATCACCGCGAGGTTCTGACCGGTGACCTTACGCACGCCCGGCTTCGGCGCGGCCCGCCCCACCAGGTACGCGCCCCACTCGCGCGCCTGCTCCTGCGCGCGCGCCCGCTGTCGTGGCGCCGAGAGCAGCCCGGACAGGATGTCCGCGAGGAGCCGGTAGTCACGGCCCTCCCGGCCCTCCGTGTCCACCGCCACATAGAGCGTCTGCGGACGTCCGACCGTGGCCCCTTTGCGGGCCTCCGAAGCGACGAGTCCGACCTCCTCGAGGCGGCGCAGGTGCGGACGGACCGTGTTCGGGTGCAGCGACAGCCGCGCCGCGAGCTCGCGGACGGGCACCGGGCGCCCCGACAGGCGCAGGTACCGGTACAGGCGGTAGCGCGTATCGTCGGCGAGGGCCTTGTGGACATCGATCGGCGCCGGTTCGGGCATCGGTGCTCGCACGCCTCCGTCGTAGACTGGGTTTGCACGGTTTCGACCGTGTTTATCGGGATCAGCCTACGCCGCATCGAGCACCGCCGCCGAGAAGAGCCCTCGAGATGAGCTGAAGGAGCACCCCGTGGTCAGCGAAGCAGACGTCCGCGCCGCCCTGCGACAGGTGAACGACCCCGAGATCGGCCGTCCGATCGAGGACATCGGGATGCTCGAGGCGATCGAGGTCGACGGCGGCGTCGTCCGCGTCGACGTCTTGCTGACGATCGAAGGGTGTCCGCTCCGCGACCGGATCACCACCGACGTGACGGCGGCGGTGCAGCCGCTCGACGGCGTCGAGCGGGTGGACGTGCGGCTCACGCCGATGAGCCCGGAGCAGCGCGAGGCGCTCGTCGGGAAGCTCCGCGGCGGCCAGCCCGCCGCGCCGGCCGGGCAGCGGATCTCGTTCCCGCCCTCGACCTCGATCGTCGCGGTCGCTTCGGGCAAGGGCGGGGTCGGCAAGTCCAGCGTGACGGTGAACCTCGCGTGCGCGCTCGCGCAGGAGGGCGCGAAGGTCGGGATCCTCGACGCCGACGTGTGGGGGTTCAGCGTGCCGCGCATGATCGGCGCCGAGGGCAAGCCGGTGGGCTTCAACGACATGATCCTGCCCCTGGAGGCCCACGGGGTCCGCGTGATCTCGATGGGGTTCTTCGTGCCGGAGGAGACGCCGGTGATCTGGCGGGGCCCGATGCTGCACAAGGCGATCGAGCAGTTCCTCGGCGACGTCTACTGGGGCGACCTCGACTTCCTGCTGTGCGACCTGCCGCCCGGGACCGGCGACGTGAGCATCTCGCTCGCGTCGTTCATCCCCGGCGCCTCCATGGTGGTCGTGACGACGCCGCAGGAGGCCGCGCGGAAGGTGGCCGAGCGCGCCGGGAAGATGGCCGAGCGCACGAACCTGCGTTCCGATCGGCGTGATCGAGAACATGAGCTACTACATCTGCCCCCACTGCGGGGAGCGCGAGCCGATCTTCGGCGAGGGCGGCGGGCAGGAGGCGGCGCAGACGCTCGGGGTGCCGCTGATGGCGCAGGTCCCGCTGGTCCCGGCCCTGCGCGAGGGCGGGGACGCCGGGATGCCGATCGTGATCGCCGACCCGCAGGGCGAAGCGTCGCAGGCGCTCCGCGAGGCGGCGCACGCGGTGCGTCTTGCGACGAAGTCCAAGATCGGCAAGCCGCTCAGCCTGACGACGCGGTAGTCGGCGGGCTCAGGACGACGCCGGCGTCGCGGCGTCCTCGGCTTCGGAGGTCTCCGGCGGCTCCCCCACCTCCGCCTCGGGCGGCGCCCGGCGAAGGGGCATGCGTGCCGGCGTGGTCGCGCCCGGCTTCTTCGTCGTCGCGAAGTAGACGAGCAGCCCGATGCTCACCAGCACGACCGCGAGGGCGGTCCACTGCGAGCCCGTGAGCGGACCGAAGCGCTTGTCGATCCGGAGCGAGTCCTCGAGCAGCCGGTTGCACCCGTACCACGTGGCGAAGATCAGCGCCGCGATCCCCTCGCGCCGGTCCTTGCGGATGAACGTCCAGAGCACGAGGAACAACACCCAGGCCAGGAGCATGTCGTACATCGCGGTCTGGTGGACGCCGGTGCCGCTGGCGATCACCGTGCCCGTCTGGTCGAGCAGCCGGGCGCCGCTCCGCGTGATGATCTCGACGTGCCCGCCCTGCAGCTGCGCCTGGCACACGCCGTCGGCGCACACGAAGGGCGGCGCGAGCGTCCCGCCCTTGTAGGCCCACGCGAGCAGCCACGACGTGGGACGCCCGAGGTGGTCGCCGATGATCAGGTCCCCGATCCGCCCGACCGCGATCCCGAGCGCGAGGCCCGGCGCCACGCTGTCGGCGACCTGGAAGAAGCGCAGTCGCCCGTACTTCGCGCGCTTGATGCTCACGGCGTTGGCGACGGTGGCGCCCGTGATCCCGCCGAGCAGCGAGATCCCGCCCTTCCAGATGAAGAACCACTCGAGCGGGCTCGAGAACTCCGACACGTGGGCGATCACGTAGCCCACGCGGGCGCCGACGATCGCGCCGATCAGCGACCAGAACACGACAGCGTTCGCCGCTTCGAAGGGGATCCCGCGCTGGAGCGCGAGCTTCGTCACGAGCCAGGCGCCGATCATGAAGCCGATCGCGATCAGCAGTCCGTGGGGCGAGATCGCGAACACGCTGCCGAACCGGAAGCGGTCGAGGACGGGCCAGCCGACGGAGCCGAGGAGCACCAACATCGGCGTCGAGCCTAACAGCGGTCCCCGCGAGTCAAGGGGTTGACGCGCCGCGGCCGCGCGGCCACACGCGCGCGACGGCGCGACCCAGGAGCAGGCCGCTCACCACGTCGGAGGGGTAGTGCACGCCGAGGTAGACGCGCGAGGCCGCGACCGTCAGGTCGAGACCCGTGAGCGCCGCCCGCGCGCCGCCGCCGGCACCGAGCTCGCGGGCGGCCACCCGCGTGAACGTCGTGAGCACGCCGGGGTGGCTCGACGGCCACGACGTCGCCCTCGGCTGGGCGATCAGCAGGCGCGTGCCGTCGGGATCGGCGTCGGACGGGCGCGGGCGGTTCACGAGCCGCTTCACGCCTTGCAGGAGCAGCCAGGTCGCGCCACACGCCGAGAGCGCCCGGGCCGCCGCCCCACGCCGGCCGGCCGCAACCAGCACGCCAGCCGCGGCGCCGGATGCGTAGAAGGACCCCAGCTCCGTGACGCCGTCGAAGACGCGGTCCGCGGTCTCTCCGTGGCCGCGGTTCGCGAGCTCGAACAGCTCCAGGTCGACGGCGGGGCCCTCCTCGCCCTTCAGCGCGCCGTACCCGACGGCGAGCGCCGCCGCCGCGAGGGTCCACGCCCATAGCCATCGACCGAGCCTCACGACCTACGAACCCCCCCGCCGGGATTCCGACCGCACCTCGATCTCGTGCTTCTGCGCCATGATGCCCCGGCGCAGCGCGAACTCGGCTCCGCCGACGGCGTTCACGCTGGCGGCGGCGAACCTCCCGAGCGGCCCGCGGAAGATGTACTCGATCTCGTGCCGAAGCACGCTGCGGTCGCGCGGCAACGCGGCGATCGACGTGATGACGGTCGCGTCGAGCAGCCCGCCGAGATGGATCACCGAGCGCCACGGCGGGTCCCACTCGAGCACCTCGCAGGGCACGCGGGCGCGCACCGCCATGAACCCCATCTCGGTCTCGTAGCGACTGCCCGCCTCCAAGGGGGTGGGCGGCAGCGACACGCTCACGATGTGCCGGTCCCAGTGCGGGAGGTTCCGGGGATCGCTCGCCACCTCCCAGACGACCTCGGGCGGCGCGTCGACCTCGACGGAGTACTCGACGGTGGTCACGGCAGGCGCGCGCTCCCGCTCGACCAGCCCTTCCACCACACGACGCGCGAGGGCTCGATCCGCACGAGCGCGTCGGCCGACGTCGCGATCGCGCCGGCGATCTGGCGCATCGTCTTGGCGCCGGAACCGACGACGCCGTCGACGAAGCTGGCCGCGTCGCCCTGGATCATCGCCCCGACCATGTCGCGGGCTCGCCAGACGGAGGGCTTGTCGACCGTGAGGGCGACGCGCACGTCCGGATCGGCGCCCGCCAGCGCGAGCGTCTCCGCGGGCAGCGCCGCGTACAGCGCGTGCTCCTCGGCTCGCCAGCGCACCGGCAGCACCACCGGGCCACGTTCGCCGGCGATGGCGAGCGACCCCTCGCCCTCGCGGCCGACGTCGCCCACGACCTCTTCGGGCAGCGCGGCGAACGGGTCGTCGCCGGCCGAGCGGCGGCGGAAGGTCCCGTGCGACCCGGGCTCGCCCCCCCAGCGTCCGCGGCCCTCCTGCACGCCGTCCGCGTCCAGCAGCGCCGTGCGCTCGAGGTCCACGCCGACGAACACGCGCCCCGGCGGCGTCCATGCGAACGGCACCTGCCGGGCGTCGAACGCGTAGCCCGCGAAGAACCGCGCGTTCTTCCGGCTGAAGGTGGCGGTCGCGCGGGCGATCGAGGTGGCGCCGGCCACGGCGCCGCCCCAGGTCCGCTTGTCGAGCGCGTCGTAGGTCTTGACGGTGCCCGTGAAGGTGACGGCGAGATCGCCGTGGCGCACGAGCCCGGCGACGGTGGGCTCGGCCCGCCAGGTCCGCGCCTTCACCGAGCGGCGCGACGTGGTGAGCCAGACGCGACCGCCGCTGGCTGCGAACACGAGCGGGGTGCAGTGCGGCCCGTCGGGCGTGACGGCGGCGACCGCGCAGAAGGAGCCGTCTTCGAGCACCGATTGCACCGCCGTCGATAGGAAGCTCACGCGTGCCCCACCTCCGGCCCGGCCCCGGGTGGGAGCGCGAGCATCAGTCCCGTCCAAAGGATATGGCTCCCGAGCGGCGCGAGCACGCCGCCGGTGGCCCACCAGAGCGCGACCCAGACCCCGCCGCCCACGATCGCGCCGGCGACGATCGGCAGCGACCGACTCGGCGCGTTCGCCACCACGTACAGGAGCCAAGCCCCGACCGCGCCGGCGGCGGCGCCCCACGCGGCGTCCAGGCGCGCCAGCGCGAACGCCCGCCAGAACAGCTCCTCGGCCGGCACCATCACCACCAGCGACAGCACGAGCGAGCGGGCGAGCGTGATCGTCGCGGCCTGCCCGTACTCGTCGGCGACCTGCCGTCGGAACGGCTCCCAGTGGTTCGCCACCCACACGAACGCGCGGGTCCCCAGGTACAGGACGAGCCCGACTGCGGCGCCCAGGGCGGCGTCGGCGGGCGTCCCCCACACCAGGTCGCCGCGCTCCATCAGGAGCGCGGCCACGGCCATCGCGGCGAGCACCACCGGCATCAGGCCCCAGACGTCGCGCCCCCGCACGGACACGAGCCACCAGCCGACCATCTCCGCCGTGAGCCCGACGAGGATCACGAGCGCGGCGAGCATGGCCTACGCCGGGAAGAAGCGCGTCTTCACGGCCACCTCTGCGGTGAAGGCCGTGACGACGGCGAGGTAGTAGAAACCGGTCGCGGACTGGACGGCCGACGCTCGCTCGCCGCGGAGCGCCGCCTTCACGAGGGCCGCGATCAACAGCGTCGTGAGCGTCATCCCGACCGCGATCCACGGCGCGAGCGCGCCCGCCGTGAGCAGCGGATTGAAGGCCGGCGAGGAGGCGGTGCCCGAGAAGCCGCCGCTCATGACCGCGACCAGCTCGATCACGGTCGCCACGAGCAGCACCGTCGTGGCGCGGTTGATCGGGGTCCGGCCGAGCTTGCGGTCGGTCAGGTACCAGTGGCCGAGGAACAGCCCGTCGTACGCGGCGCCGAGGAAGGCCGCGCCCGCGAGCAGCTGGAACAGCGCCAGCGGGTAGGGCTGCCGCGACGTCTGCGCGAACGCGAACAGCACGGCGATCGACGCCGGCACCGAGAGCAGCCCGGCGATGCGCCCCGCCGTCGGCTGGCGCACGAGGAAGAGCAGGGTCGAGGCCGCCACCAGGACGAGCGTGAGGAGCGTCAGCCGCACCCCCCACAGGGCCGCCTGGTCGCCGGGGAGCGCGCCGCCGCGCGCGGCGAGCCAGGCTGGCAGCGCGAACAGCAGGGTCATCAGGACGCCGTAGATCGTGAAGTACGAGCGCTTCGTCTCGTTCCACAGGGGCGACAGCCAGGTGAACGCCAGCCCCCCGGCGACCGTTTCCGACAGCACCAACGCGAGGACGCCGCCGAACCCGGTCACGTGCGGCCGCCCTCGCTCACGGCCCCCCAGCCTATCGGGGCGGCGATGGGGCCGGCGCGGGTTGGCGGGCGGAGCCGCCCGGTACCCTTTGGGACGTGGACGACTGGCGTTCCTACGACGGCGTCGCGGAGACCTACGAGCGGATCCAGGCGCCCCTGACGCTGCTCCCCGCGCGCGACCTCCTCGACCTCGCGGACCTCGCGGCCGGCGAGCGGCTGTTGGACGTCGGCACCGGGACCGGCGTGGTCGCTGGCGCCGCGCTCGAGCGCGGCGCGCTGGCGGTAGGGGTCGACCCGTCGCTCGGGATGCTCCAGGTCGCACGGAAGGTCCGTCCCGAGGTGCCGGTCGCCGCCGGAGAGACGCTCGACCTGCCGTTCCGCACGGGCGCGTTCGACGTGGTGACGGCGAGCTTCGTGCTCGCGCAGTTCCAGAAGGCCGACACCGCGCTGTACGACCTGATCCGTGTCGCCCGGCCCGGCGGACGGCTCGCGTTCGCGACCTGGGCCGACGGACGCGACGCCTTCACGCAGACGTGGCTCGAGCTGGTCGACTCGGTGGTGCCCTCGTCGATGCTCGAGCCGACGCTCGAGACGACCTACCCGAACCGCGACCGTTTCCGCTACCGCACCACGCTCGAGGAGACGCTGATCGACGCGGGGCTCAAGCACGTGCGCACGGAACGCGCGAGCTACGAGCACCGGTACGCCCGCGAGGACTACGTCGAGAGCCTCGCGATCGGCTCCACGGGCCGGTTCGTCCGCCAGATGCTCGGCGAGAAGGGCTGGGCCTCGCTGATGGATCGGGTGCGCGCGGTGTTCGCCGAGCGCTTCCCCGACCCCCTCCACGACCGCCGCGAGGTGATCCTCTCTCTCGGCGTCAAGGAGTAGCGGCTATCCCACCTCGCGAGCTCCAGGATCGCTGTGGTCCAGTCACTTTGGTAGGCCGAGCGATATCCAGACGATATCGCTAGCGTTTGAGTGATACGATTTGCGTCGCCATGTTTCCCTTCGCTGAGACGAACGAGATCGAGCGATCTCCTCGGAGAGCTCGATACTTGGAAGGAGCTCCTCGACGTTCGCGTCCTCCCCAGGACGTGGGAGGGGCGCCTGCGCCGCGACCTCGAAGCGGAGGCGGTCGCGGCGTCCACCCGGATGGAGGGGGTGAACGTCACCGTCGACGAGGTCCGCCGGATCCTGGCCGGGGAGGAACCGCCCGAGGTCGAGCCGCAGGACCGACGGCTCGTCGAAGGCTACCGGGACGCCATGAACTTCGTCCTCCGCCAGGCGGACGACCCCGCGTTCACGTGGGATCGCGGGCTGATCGTCGGCCTGCACGATCGCGTGCTCGCCGGTCGCTACGACCACGGGGCGGGCCGGCCGCGCACCGACAAACAGGCCTGGGTCACCGACCGCGCAACCGGCGAGGACGTGTACCTCCCTCCCCCCGGCGAGCACGTGGATGCCCTCTTGGATGAGGCCGCCGTCCAGATGCGGGCGACCACGGCACACAGCGCGCTGGCCGCAGCGTGGATCCACGTCGTCATCGCGGCGATCCACCCGTTCGCGGACGGCAACGGACGGTCCGCCCGGATCCTAGCTTCGCTCGCGATGTACAGGGGCGGGTTCAAACGGCGCGAGTTCACGTCGCTCGAGGAATGGTGGGGACGCCACGTGCGGGACTACTACGCGCTCTTCGCCTGTCTCGGCCCAGGGTTCGACCCCGACGCCGACGTCACGATGTTCGTGCAGGGACATCTGCACGCGCAGGTGCAGCAGGTGCGCGCGCTCGATCTCCGCATCAACGCCGAGCGGCAGGTGTGGATGGCGGTCGAAGAGGCCGCCGAGGACGTGGGGATGGAGCGCCGGCTGGCGAACGCCCTGTGGGACGCGTTCTTCGGCAGAGACGTGACCGCCGGCTATTACCGCTCGCTCACGGAGGTGAGCC
This sequence comes from uncultured Actinomycetes bacterium, assembly GCA_963710985.1. Lineage (GTDB taxonomy): Bacteria > Actinomycetota > UBA4738 > UBA4738 > HRBIN12 > AC-51. The sequence continues at coordinate 1,001,935 of CAVQCI010000001.1, forward strand.
CGGCGACCGCAACCAAGGATCTCACCACCGCGGTCGCCGCTGGGCTCCTCGCATCGGAGGGACAGCGACGGGGGCGACGGTACTTCGCGGGCGAGCGCTTGTTCCGAGCCGTCGCCGACCGGTTGTCCGTCGACATCGAGACGACCTCGTCCCCGCGCGACCGGATCATCGCCGAGCTCGGCAGGCGGCTCACGACGTCCGCCGAGACACTGGGGATCCCGCGCAGGCCGTTCACGTAGACGCTGCGCGGGAGGCGATCGGCGGATAGGCTCGGGTCGATGCGGCGCGACCTGCGACCGGAGGACCTGGGGGACCTGCTCGACAGGCCGCTGCTCGCCGTGCTCGCGACGCGCACGGCCGACGGCGACGTCCTGCTCTCCCCCGTCTGGCACGAGTGGCGCGACGGAGGCTTCACGGTCTTCACTGGCCAGGACGACGTCAAGGTGCGCCACCTCGAGCGAGACCCGCGAGCGTCGATCGTCGTCTGCGAGCAGGAACCGCCCTATCGCGGCATCGAGGTGCGGGCGCAGGTGCGGCTACTGAGGGACGCCGACACCGGTACTGGGCAACGGATCGCGGCACGCTACATCGGCGACGAGGGCGCCGACGGATGGGCGAACCCGGACGACGTGCTGATCCGGCTCGAGCCCGGTTCGCTCCGCGCCTGGGACTTCGCCGACGACTACCCGAAGGCCTGACGCGATCACTCGCTGACGCCGTGCCCCGACGCGGGAACGCACGGATCCCCGATGCCCCCTACACCTATGGCCGGCTGCGCGCCCCTGTATGGGTGTGGTCCAGGATGCGTCGGTGAGGATCGATCACGAGCTCGAGCGCGTGTATCGAGAGGACGGAGCCCGGTTGTGGCGGGCCTTGGTTGCCTTCGCCGGGGACCGTGAAGTGGCGAGCGACGCGGTAGCCGAAGCGTTCGCCCAGGCCCTTGGGCGCGGCGACGGCATCCGCGATCCACGGCGCTGGGTGTGGCGAGCGGCATTCAAGATCGCCTCCGGCGAGTTGCAGGAACGTCGTCGGTTCGTGGCTCGCACCGTCGATACGGGCTTCGAGATGCAGGAGCCGCCCTCCCTGCTGGTCGCCGCCCTCGCGCGGCTCTCGCCGAACCAACGAGCCGCGCTGATCCTCCACTACTACATCGGCTATCCGACGAAGGAGATCGGCCGGATCCTCGGAGCGAGCGGGGCGACCGCACGCGTGCACCTGAGTCAGGGACGCAAGCGGCTGCGAACGATCCTGGAGGAAGACGATGGATGATCTGAAGGAGCTCTTCGATTCGCTCGATCGACTGGAGGCCCCTGATCTTTGGCTCGAGGCCGATCGCCGTCGACCCGGAGCCGTTCGGCTCGGACGCGATCGATCCCGCCTTCTTGCCGCAGTGGTCGCGTTCGCGGTAGCGATCCCAGCCGTCTTTCTCGCGATCCGCGCGTTCCAGGCGCCCGAAGAGCCCGTCGCCCCTGTCCGATCACCGAGCGCGTCAACCACGGAGGCCCGTTGCCCGCAGGCGACGACGTCCGGCGACTTCGACGGCGACGGAACCGCCGACGAAGCGACCTTCTTCGAGATCGTGCCGCAAGGCGTCACCTGCGCACAGGGGGGCCAGGTGGTCACGCACCTCCTGGGACAGGAGGTCGTGATCTGGTTCGGTTCGGGCATCGTCCTGCGGCAACCGTTCACCGACTGCCGCGGCGGGGAGTGCGCGTTCGTGTTCGCCGCGACCGATCTCGACGACGACGGACGGGACGAGCTCGCGATCGACGTGACATCTGCCGGGGCGATCGGGCTCGTGGAGTTCTACCGTGTTGACCCCGCCGGGATTCCGTCCGATCGTCATCGCGGAACCCGGCGACCCCCCCTACGTCGAGCCTGGTCCGGCCGTGCTCGGAGGCGGCTTCGATTCGGGCGTGCAGAGTCCCATCGTGTGCGAGGTGGGTCCCACCGGGACCAGGCGACTGGTGTCCATCCATGCGGAGGCGCTGGGCGACACGCTCGGTGGCCCGTGGCACGTCCATACCACGACCATGGTCCTGCAGGGCGACGAGCTCCGCGTGATCTCCGAGGATGATGTCCGTCGCGGCTTCTCGATGGGATCGGAGGTCTTCCGGAACGGATGCGCGTAGCGGCCCGGGGTCGTCAGCTCAGGTCCAGGACCCGGAACTCCTCGGCGTAGGTCACGCCGGCGCGCTCGCCCGACTCCTTCGCGTCCTTCTCGAGGAACTCCTCGAAGAACCGGATCCCCTCTGTGAGCTGGCTCGCGTGCGCCGCGAGCGCGTCGACCTTCGCGCGGAAGTGGTCGGTGATGTCCTCGGCGTGGTTCGGCTCGTTCGTCCAGCCGAGCCAGACGTCGGTCACCTCCTGGACCTCGAGGCCCTCGCCGAGGTGCTCGGAGAAGAAGTGCGGGTTGCCGCTGCCGGGGAAGGACGAGTCCAAGGCGATCCATCCCGCGGTGCGGTGGTCGGAGTGGTTGTAGTAGCGGTGCTCGAAGAACACGGCGGTGGGGTCGACGCTGAGGACGGTCTCGGCGCGGACCTCGCGGATCCGCCGCGTGACGGCCTCGCGGACCGGGATCGTGTTCTCGAGCTCGCCGTCGTGGGTCGAGAGGATCTGCGCGCTCGCGAGCCCGAGCACCGTGGCGGCGGCCTCGGTCTCCGTCTTGCGGATCGCCGCGAGCTCGGCCCTGCTCTGCGCGGGGTCGCTCGAGCCGCGGTCGCCGTTCGTCAGGACGAGGAGGTGGACCTCGCGGCCGGCGGCGGCCCACTTCGCGATCGTGCCGCCGGCGCTGATCTCCGCGTCGTCGGGGTGCGCGAAGACGCAGAGCGCCGGCCCGGTCCGCGGCTCGCGGTCCTCGTCGGTCACGCGCCCGCCCGATCCAGCAGGAACCGCACCAACGTGCGCACCGGGACGCCGGTGCCACCTTCGGGTCCGAGGTCGTTGCCCTTGTCGGAGAAGGCCGGGCCCGCGATGTCGAGGTGGACCCACGGCGTATCGCCCACGAACTCGGCGAGGAACAGCGCCGCCGTGATCGCCCCACCCCAGCGCTTGCCGGTGTTCTTCACGTCGGCCACGCTCGAGTCGATCATCCAGCGGTAGTCGCGGTGCAACGGCAGCTGCCACACGGGCTCGCCGACGGCCTCCCCGGCACGGACCAGATCAGCGGCGAGCCCGTCGTCGGTGCCCATCGCGCCGGTGATGTCGGGGCCGAGCGCGACCACGCAGGCGCCGGTCAGCGTCGCGGTGTCCACGATCAGCTGCGGCTGCTTCTCGGCGAGGAACGCCAGCGAGTCCGCCAGGATCAGCCGTCCCTCCGCGTCGGTGTTCAGGACCTCCGAGGTCTTGCCGCCGTAGTGGTGGATCACGTCGCCCGGCTTCTGCGCCGAGCCGCTCGGCATGTTCTCGCTGCACGGGATCGCCGCGACCACGTTCAGCTTCGGCTTGAGCCGCGCGAGCACCTTCATCGTCGCGAGGATCGACGCGGCGCCGCCCATGTCGTCCTTCATCGTCTCCATGCCCTCGGCGGTCTTGAGCGACAGCCCGCCCGAGTCGAACGCGATGCCCTTGCCGGTGAGCGCGATCGGCGTCTCGCGCTTGGCGGCGCCCGCGTAGGTCAGCTCGATCATCCGCGGCGGGTTCACCGAGCCCTTGCCGACCCCGAGGATGCCGCCGAACCCGCCCTTCGCGAGCTCGGTCTCGGTCCACACCTTGCAGGTGAGCCCGACCTCCTTCGCCATCGCCTGCGCGGCCTCGGCGATCGCGACGGGCGGCAGGTCGCCGGCCGGCGTGTTCACGAGGTCGCGCGCCCAGCACACGGCCTCGACGACCACGTCGGCGCGGGTGGCGGCGGCCCGCATCGCCTTCGCGTCCCACCGCGCGGAGCCGAGCGCCGTGACCTTCGTCAGCTCACCGCCGTCCTCGTCGCCGGTCTTGTAGCGCAGGAACCGGTAGGCGCCGAGCGCGAGACCCTCGAGCGAGGCCTGCACCGCGTCGGCCGCCTGGCGGACCCCGAACGCGAGCGGGAACGTCGTGGCCGCGGTCCCGAACCGCCGCACCGTCGGACCCGCTTTGCCGAGGGCGCGCCGCGCGGCCGTGAGGTCGAACCCCTCCCGGGGGCCGACCCCGACCAAGAGCACCGCGTCGGCCGCGAACCGGTCGCCGCGACGCTTCGCCACGAGCAGGTGCTCGCCCTTCTTTCCGGTCAGGTGCGCCGCCTCGTACGCCTCGAGCAGCCGCGTCTCCCTCACCCCCGGTCCCGGCTCCGGCCCTTCGAACACGGGGACGACGAGGACGCCGGCGGAGGCCTCGCGCGGCGGCTCCGACGAGAAGGTCAGCTTGGTCACGGTCGCGACTCCTTGGCTCCGAGCGAGGACCGCAGTCTAGTGGCGGCCGCAGGTACCCTGACCCGCGATGGAAACCCGCAACCTCACCGCCCTCGTCCGCTTCGACGAGGAGGGCGCCCGCACCGAGGTGCTCCACGAGACCGACAAGCTGTGGTCCCAGGTGATCTGCCTCCAGGGCGCCCAGGGCGTGGGTCCGATGAACGACGCCGGGGCCGATGGCCTCGTCCTCGTGATGGCCGGCGAGGTAGCGGCCCAGGTCGGCAAGTCCCGGTCGAGGATGAAGCAGTGGGAGACGCTGGTGGTGCCCGCCGGGGACGAGCTCACGCTGCGGAACGCGTCGCCGGAGCCCGCGGTGGTGCTGCTCGTGCTGGCCCCGCCGCCGGCCGAGACGGTCTGACGCCCGGTGGGTTCAGGCGCCGACGAGGGTGAGCTTGACCAGTCTTCGCGCGAGGGGCTCCAGCAGCCAACAGGAAGAGCCAGTCGCGACAAGAGCCGTGACATCGGCGCCTGCCGGGTAGCCGGAAAGGACGTTCCCGTCCGGCGTCATCGCCTCGACCTCCCCTCCTCGATACGCGGCCCAGACGAGCCCGTGACCCGAGGCCACCGAGATCGGGCGTCGCGTCCGGAGGGTGATCGGTGAGAGATGCTCGAAGGGTGGCCCGCCGAAGCTGGCGAGCCGACCCTCCACCACGCCGAGCAGTTGAGACCCGCTCGCGAACAGGTACGAGACACCGAGCCCGGGCAGCACTGAACTGGCCACACGTACGCCGTTCTGGTTGAAGGCCGCGACCAGAGACTCGGGCTGGTGGTGTCTGAAGGCCTGGACCGCGACCCAGAGCTCGCCGTCAGCAACCGACATCGCGGTGACCTGGCCGCTCCTCAGTCCCACGGCGTGAAGATCGAGACCTACTTCACGGACCTGCAGGTCACTGGGATCGATCCGCCAGACCAGTGGCCTGATCCCGCTCGCGACCCAGACGGCGCCCAGCCCGACGGTCACCATCTCCGGATCGCGATGCGGTAGGGCGACCGTACGTGTCCGGCCTCGGTCCCCGACCCCGGTGACCGAATCCTGGAAGGGACTGCCCGGCCGGGAGAAGTCGTAGGGGAGTTCACGACCCACGCGCCGTAGGCGTCGGCCGCGACGGAGCTCGGAGCCCACCCGATGCCCCTCACGTGCCGGACGATCCGGGATGAGTCGTCAGCCAGCTCGACGAGCGTCCCCGAGGGACTCCCACCCGATGCGACCCAGATCCTCCTCGCACCGGCAGCGATCGCGGCCGGGGTCGCTGGCAGCCTGGCCGAGCTGACCATCCTGATCGTGGCAGGAGGAGCGGTGGAAGGCCGCGGAGCCTGCGAGGTCGACGGGTTCGAGGAAGGCTGCGCCGAGTAGGTCGAGGACGTCTGACCGGTGCACTGGCACAACAGGATCCCCAACGCGAGCGTGACGGCGAGACGGTACGGGCCCCTAGAGCGGGCGACTGCTCCCGATAGGGTCATGGGCGCATCCTAAGCCACGTGCTCCGGGGCGGCGATCCAGGAGCGCGCTGCATCGCAGGCGATGCGACCGAAGGAGACGTTCAGGACCGACGGCCGCGGATCCGGACGCCGAGCACGAGCAGCGCCGTGGCGAACGCGGCCGCGAACCCGGGCAGCGTCCCGCCGAGGGCCGAGCCGGCGACCAGCGGGAACGGCAACCCCAGCCAGCCGTGGAGCGCATGCTCGAGTCCCGTCGACCACCAGCCGACGAGCGTGGTCGGGGCGCACCACTGGTACACGAGGAACCCGACGGCCCACGGGACGACCGCGCGCCAGCGGATCCCGGGCGCCGCGTGTTCGAACAGCGCGGCTTCGCCGTAGTGGCCGCGGGCGCGCACGGCCCAGTCGACGAGGAACACGGCGAACAGCGGGACGAACACGGAGCCGATCAGGAACAGGAACGCTTCGAGGGTGTTCGCGGCGTCGCTGCCCATCACGGCGGCGATCGCGAACCCGGCCGCGCCGACCGCGACGATCAGCGCGCGCTGGGACCACGCGGGCCTGACGTTCTGGATCGTCACGGCCGAGGAGTAGACGTTCGCCATCGCCTGGTCGGACTCGCCGACCAGGAGCACGAGGAGCACGACCGCGCCACCAGCCGCGGCCGCGATCGTCGTGCCCACGTCGAGGACGTCGGGACCGGCACCGGCGGCGAGCACGAGCAGGGCGCCGAGCAGGTAGAACCAGACGTTGCCGATCGCGTAGCCGACCGTGGTGCCGACGAAGGCGCCGCGCGCCGTGTGGCCGAACCGCGAGTAGTCCGACACGAGCGGGAGCCACGACACGGGCATCGCGACCACGAGGTCGACGGCGAGCCAGAACGGGAGGCCGCCGCTGCCGGGGCGCGACCACATCGCCGAGAGCGAGCCCTCGGTGAGGATCCGCAGGGTGATCCACGCGGCCACCGCGATCACGATCCACACGCCGAACCGTTCGAGCCAGCGACGAACCGTGAAGATGGGGCCGGCGAGCGCGAGGCCCGTGCAGATCACTGTGACGATCGCCAGCCAGAGCACGGGCGCGCCCCAGCCGAACAGGTCGATCGCGACGGCGTTCGCCACCCGGCCCATCGCCCACAGCTCGAACGCGGTCCAGCCCACCAGCTGGATCAGGTTCGCAAGGGAAGGGAGGTAGGAGCCGCGCAGGCCCAGGACAGGGCGGAACAGGACCATCGCCGGCGCGCCCTCCCGAGCGCCGGCCGCGGCGACCAGGCCGAGGGGCAGGCAGCCGATCGCGGTGCCGACCACGATCGCGAGCAGGGCCTGCGGCAGGCCGAGCGCGGGGACGAGCAGCGTGCCGGTGACGAGGACGAGCAGGCCGATCGACAGGTCGCCCCACAGGACCGCCTGGTCGAGACCTCGCAGCTGCCGCAGTTCGGGCGGGACCGGGCGGATCCCCCACTGCGGCGCCTCGCGCTCGAGCGCGTCTCCGAGGCGCTCGGTGACGGTGGCCATTCGTGCGCTCCCTCCGCCGGTACGAACCGGATCAGGTTCCAAGGGTCGCGGGACCTCTCCCGCCTCTCAGCCCGGTCGGCCCGGGCTCCCCTGCATCTGCTCCGACCGTAGCATGGTGCGGCCCGTGCGATGCGCTCAGGCGCGGCGCGGCCCGCGCGCGACGATCGAGGCGCGCAGACCGGCCATCGCACGGGTCATCAGCCGTCGCATCACCGGGGCGTAGAGCCGGGCCGCGAGCCCTCCGACGACGGGCACGGCGAGACGGACGTCCTCCGTCCACGTGAACGTCGTGCCCTCGTCCACGGGCGTCAGCGTCCACGCCCCGGTCCCGCGCACGAGGGCTCCGTGACGGATCGTGAGCCAGCGGGGCGGCTCCCAGTCCGTGACCTCCATCGGCTCGGTGAACGCGGGGATCCCGAGGATCCGCGTCTTCACCGCGAGCCGGACGCCCACACCTTCGCGCTGCGCGGAGACGACCTCGACACGGTCGGCGTCGAGCATCCAGTCCGCTTGCCGCTCCCAGTCGACGAGGACGTCCCACGCCTCCTCGGCCGGGCACGGGAGCACGATGTCGGTCTCGATCACCATCTCGACCCGAGTCTACGGACGGGCGCTACGCGAGGTCGTCGATCGCCGACGAGGCGGCGTCGACCAGCGAACCGTCGCGCACGAGCCCGACCACCGCGGCGATGTCCTCGCCGAACTCGCGGTCCTCTTCCACGAAGGGCACCTTCGCGCGGATCGCGGCGTGGGCCGCTCGGGTGGCCGGCCCCGGCTCGAGCGGTGCGCGGAGGTCGAGCGCCTGGGCGGCGCCGAGCGCCTCGAGCGCGAGCACCATCTCGGCGTTCGTGACGACCTCGCGTGCGTGCCGCGCCGAGGTCATCCCCATGCTGACGTGATCCTCCTGGCCGGCGCTCGAGGGGATCGAGTCGACCGACGCGGGATGCGCGAGCGACTTGCACTCCGACACGAGCGAGGCGCCCGTGTACTGGACGAGCATGAACCCGCTGTTGAGCCCGCTCTGCGGCACGAGGAACGGCGGCAGGCCGTTGGAGGTCTTGGGGTCGAGCAGGCGGTAGAGGCGGCGGTCGCTGATCGAGGCGAGCGACACGAGCGAGAGCGCGAGCGCGTCGAGCGCCACCGCCACCGGCATCCCGTGGAAGTTGCCGCCGCTTCGGACCTCGTCGTCGTCGGGGAGCACGATCGGGTTGTCGCTCACGCTGTTCGTCTCGATCGCGAGGACCCCACGGACGTGCGCGCAGGTGTCGCGCGTCGCGCCGTGCACCTGGGGCGCGCACCGGAGCGAGTACGCGTCCTGCACGAGATGTGGGCTGTCGCGGTGCGATTCGCGGATCGGCGAGTTCGCGAGCAGGCGGCGAAGGTTCGCGGCGCTGGCGGTCTGGCCCGGATGGGGTCGGAGGCGCTGGAGCCGTTCGTCGAACGGCGCGTCGGTGCCGAGGGCGGCCTCGATCGTCATCGCGGCGACCACGTCGGCGGTCTTCGCGAGGAGTTCCGCGCGGTCGAGCGCCAGCGTCCCGATCGCGAGCATGCCCTGCGTCCCGTTGACGAGGGCTAGGCCCTCCTTCGCCTCGAGGCGGAGCGGGCTGAGGCCGGCGCGGGCGAACGCGTCCCCCGCGGGCTCCGCCCCGCCGTCGGCCGTGAGGACCGAGCCACGGCCGATCAGCGGCAGCGCGAGGCACGCCAGCGGCGCGAGGTCGCCCGAGGCGCCCAGCGAGCCCTGCTCGGGCACCGCCGGCACGACGTCGGCCGCCAGCATCGCGACCATCAGGTCGACCACCTCGGGCCGGACCCCCGAGTACCCGAGCGCCAGGACGTGCGCGCGGAGCAGGAGCATCGCGCGCGCCTCCTCCCCGGAGAGCGGACGCCCGACGGCGGTCGCGTGCGACGTCACGATGCCGTGCTGGAGGTCGGAAGCCTTCGCCGGATCGATCCTGGTGTCGGCGAGCGCGCCGAACCCCGTGGTGACGCCGTAGATCGTGCGGTCCTCCTCGACGGCGCGCTGGACCACCGCGCGGGCGGCGCGGACGCGCTCGCGCGCGGCGTCGGGGAACACCACCTCGGCGCCGCGTGCCACCGCGACGACGTCCTCGAGCGAGAGCGGCTCCCCCAGCACGACCGGCACGGCCGAGAGGCTACCCTCCGCGACGCCCGCTCACCTGATGGAACGGACGGCCAACGGCTCCTCTACGGCAGCGCTTCCTTCGCGCCGCACCCGGTACGCGCGGGCGTCATCCATCGAGGCCACCGCCTCGCGCACCTCGCCGTCCACCGCGTGGACGGCCGCGAAGTCGTCACATGCGTAGCCGTCGGGCAGCGCGCCGGAGCCCACCAGCGACAGCAGCGACGGCCGCCGCGCCGGCTCCCCCGAGTAGTGCGGCGTGAACGACCCGCGCACGAACCCGAGGCCGTCCAGGAGCGGATCCGCGTGCCCGAGCAGGAACGAGTCCGTGGTGGAGGCCTCGAACCAGCAGTTCGCGCCGGCGGAGATCCCCGCCATCACCACCCCGGCCTCCCAGGCGGCGCGCAGGGCGGTGTCCACGCCGTGCAGCCGCCAGACCGCGAGCATGTTCAACGTGTTCCCGCCCCCCACGTAGACGACGTCCTGCTCGCCCAGGAACGCGACGACATCCTGGACCTCCCGATCGAACAGGCGCAGCACCGAGGGCTCGCACGACCGCGCAGGGAAGGACTCGAAGAACCTGGCGACCGACCGGTCGGCGTCGCCCGAGGCCGTCGGCACGAAGCAGATCCGCGGTCGCGCCGCGTCGGTGAGCCCGACCACGAACCGGTCGAGCAGCGGGTCGCCCATCAGGAACCCACCGCCCCCCATCGCGACCACGTGACGTTCGGTCAGGGTCGTTCCTCGATCCAGCGCGACGGTCGGGTGTCAGTCAACCGGGCGATGCTATCCCGCCTACGGTGATTGAAGGAGCATCGGCGCGCAGGTAGCTTGCCCGTCGTGGGCTCCGTCGGTCTTCCCTCGCCTGCCGCGCACCCGCAGCGGATCCGCGTGCTGCTCGCCGACGACGAGCCGGCGCTCCGCGGCGCGCTCGCCGAGCTGCTCGCGCACGAGGACGAGCTCCTGCTCGTGGGCGCGGCGGGCGACGCCGACGAGGCGATCGCCTTGGCCGAGCGCGAGCAGCCCGACGTCGCGCTCGTCGACGTGAAGATGCCCTCGGGTGGCGGTCCGAGGGCCGCCCGTGAGATCCAGCGCCTGTCCCCCGGCACCCGCGTGATCGCGCTCTCGGCGTTCGAGGACCGTCCGACGGTGCTCGAGATGCTCCGCGCCGGCGCGGTCGGCTACCTCGTGAAGGGCACCACCGCGGACGAGATCGCTCGGCTCGATCCTCCGCGTGCACGACGGCGGCACGAGCCTGTCCGCCGAGGTGATCGGCGGCATCGTCCACGAGCTGTCGTCGCAGCTGCGGCGTCAGGAGATCGAGCACGAGCAGCTCGAGGCCCTTCGGGAAGAGATCGAGCGGTTCGTCGAGGGCGAGGGCGTCTCGATGGTGTTCCAGCCGATCGTCGACCTCGAGACCGGGATCACGGCCGGCGTGGAGGCGCTCGCCCGCTTCCGTTCGATCCCGCTCCGCCCGCCGGACGCCTGGTTCGCGGAGGCGGTCGCGCTCGAGCTCGGGGTACAGCTCGAGCTCGCCACGATCCGCCAGGCGCTCACCGCGCTCGAGCTGATCCCCGAGGGCGCATACCTCTCGCTCAACACGTCTCATCGAGCCGCCACCTCGGCCGACCTCCTGCTCGTGCTCGCGCCGGTGGCCGACCGGATCGTCGTCGAGATCACCGAACACGAGCCGGTGGAGGACTACGACGAGCTCTCGGTCGCCCTGGCGGGTCTGCGCGCGATGGGCGTGCGGGTGGCGATCGACGACGCGGGAGCGGGCTTCGCGAGCCTGCGCCACACCCTGCAGCTGTCGCCCGACATCGTGAAGGTCGACATCTCGCTCACGCGCGACATCGACGCCGACCGCGGCCGCCGTGCGCTCGCCTCGGCGCTGATCTCCTTCGCCGAGGAGATGGGGATGTCGATCGTGGCCGAGGGGATCGAGACCGAAGCCGAGCTGAAGACGCTCCGCGAGCTCGGCGTGCGGTTCGGGCAGGGCTACTACCTGGCGGAGCCGGGACCGCTCGGCTGAGGCCCGCGGTTCAGCCGTCGGTCGCGCGACGGTCGATCGCCCACGAGGAGCCCGGCGTGCCCTTCGTGTAGTTCTTCATCTCGGTGGCGACCGCGACCACCTCGGCGAAGTGCGCGAACGCGCGCCGCTGGGTACTCGCGATCCCGAGCGACATCGTCACCTGCTCGTAGCGCTGCGGCTCGCCGCGCCGGTTCAGCACCTCGATCCAGCCGCGCGCCCGATCCTCGGGGTCGTAGAAGTCGGGCATCCGCTCGTCGAAGCGCTGGACGATCGTGTCGGCCACGAGCGCCGCGGCCTGGGGGTCGATCACGGCCGCGAAGTCGTCGCCCCCCAGGTGCCCGACGAAGCCGCCCTCGGGCGCGTGCTCGTGGATCACGTCCTCCATCAGCCGCGCGACCTCCTTGATCACCTCGTCGCCACGGGCGAACCCGTAATGGTCGTTGAAGGCCTTGAACCGATCCAGATCGACGTACAGGAGCGCGAACTCGCCGCCCGCGGCGACCTTCGCCTCGATCTCCTCCTGCACGCGGACGTTGCCCGGAAGACCGGTAAGCGGAGATTCATCCTTCATCTCCCGGGACCGACGGAGCACCCCGCGCACCCGCGCGAGCAGCTCCGGCGTGTCGAACGGCTTGACGATGTAGTCGTCGGCCCCGATCGCGAAGCCCTCGAGCTTGTCCGCCGAGAGCCCGCGCGCGGTGAGGATGATGACCGAGATCTTGGCGTTGCGCGGGTCCTGCCGGAGGCGCCGCGTGAGCTCGAAGCCGTCGACGTGGGGCATCATCACGTCGGTGATCACGAGGTCCGGAGGCTCCTCCTCGACCAGGGTCATCGCCTGCTCGCCGTCGTTCGCGACCCGCACCTGGTAGCCCGCCGCGTTCAGCTCGATCTCGAGCAGCCGCGCGATGAAGGGGTCGTCGTCCACGACGAGCAGCCGCTCGCCGCCGCCTGCCTCTTGGTCGCTCACCCTGATCCGATCCCCCGTCCGACCCCGCCTGGGGCGAAGCATCGGCAGCTTACCCTCCGAGGCTGAGCGAACCGTGGAAGGTCGGCGCGGGCCGACGTCGCTCGCGCATGCGACGATGGGGGCCACGGCTCGCCGTCGATGCTGGTCCACAGGGGGTCCGGATGCAGGTGCTCGACACGTTCCTCGACGCGATGGGCGACACGCCCCTGGTCCGCCTGCACAGCGTCACGCGCGGTCTGCGTCCCACGATCCTCGCGAAGCTCGAGATGCTGAACCCGGGCGGATCGGTGAAGGACCGGATCGGGATCCGGATGATCGAGGACGCCGAGGCGCGCGGGTTGCTGCGGCCCGGCGGCACGATCGTCGAGCCCACCTCGGGCAACACCGGTCATGGCCTCGCGATCGCGGCGGCGATCCGGGGCTATGGCTGCATCTTCGTGATGCCGGACAAGATGAGCCAGGAGAAGATCTCGCTGCTCCGGGCCTACGGCGCCGAGGTCGTCATCACCCCCACCGCGGTCCCCCGCGAGTCGCCCGAGTCCTACTACTCGGTCGCCGACCGCCTCGCCGCGGAGATACCCGGCGCCTACCAGCCGAACCAGTACTTCAACCCCGTCAACCCCCAGACCCACGAGGAGACGACCGGCCCCGAGATCTGGCGACAGACCGACGGGAAGGTCGACGTGTTCGTCGCCGGCGTGGGCACGGGCGGCACGATCACCGGCGTCGGGCGGTACCTCAAGCGGATGAAGCCCGAGGTCACGATCGTCGGGGCCGACACGGAGGGCTCCGTCTACACGGGGGACGAGCCCCGCCCCTACCTGACCGAGGGGATCGGCGAGGACTTCTGGCCCGACACCTTCGACCCGAGCGTGGTCGATCGCTGGGTGCGTGTGCCCGACCGCGAGGCGTTCCTCACCGCACGCGCCGTGACCCGCAAGGAGGGGATCCTCGTGGGCGGCTCGTGCGGTTCGGCCGTCTACGCCGCGCTCACCGTCGCGCGCGACTACGGCGAGGACGCGACGATCGTGGTGCTCCTTCCCGACACGGGCCGCCAGTACCTGTCGAAGCTCTACTCCGACGCCTGGATGCGCCAGTACGGCTTCCTCGAGGGGCCCGAGGTGATCACGGTCGACCGCGTCTTGTCGTCCAAGGGCGCCGAGCTCCCGCCGCTGATCACGGTGCGGGCCCACGACAAGGTCCGCCAGGCGATCGACGTCTTGCAGGCCAACGGGATCTCGCAGGCGCCGGTCCTGCGCGAGGAGAGCGACGACGTCTCGCAGATCGTCGGCTCGATCCGCGACCGAGAGCTCCTCGAGCGGGTGTTCCGCGATCCGGACGCGCTCCAGGCCGACGTCGCCGCCGTGATGGCGCCGCCGATCCCGACGGTCGAGTGGGACGCGGCCGTCGACGACGCGTTCGCCGAGCTGGAGCGCGCCCCGGCGGTGCTGGTCGCCAAGGCCGGCCACGTCCTCGGCGTGCTCACGCGGAGCGACCTGCTGGACTTCCTGGCCCACCGGCGGCAGGCGCCCTCCACCTGACGTGCGCGCGCTCGGGATCGACGTCGGCGTCGGCAAGGGGCTCGACCTGGTCCTGCTCGACGACGCCCTCGTCCCGCGGCGCGTCCGCTCTCGCGTGCGGGTCGAGGCGCTCGCGGAGGCGATCGAGGAGCTCGCCCCCGACGTCGTGGCGATCGACGCGCCGCCGGCCTGGGCGCCCACCGGCCGCTCGCGCCTCACCGAGCGGCTCCTCGCCGAGTGCAACATCCACGCGTTCAACACGCCCTCGGCCGAGCACGGCAGGGAGAACCGCTTCTACGGGTGGATGGAGGTCGGCTTCCGGGTCTTCGCGGTGGCCGAGGAGCGCGGGTTCTCCCGCTACCGGGCGGGCGAGGTGCGCGGCACCGCGATGGAGGTCTTCCCGCACGCGACCGCCGCGGTGCTGGCCGGCTGCCTCCCGCCCGCCGGCGTGCGCAAGCGTGCCTGGCGCGAACGGCTCCTGCGCTCGCAGGGGGTGCGGACCGACGAGCTGACGACGGCCGACCGGGTCGACGCCGCACTCTGCGCCCTGACCGGCGTGCTCGCGCTCCGTGGCAAGCGGTTCGCGCCCGGCGACCCGAAGGAGGGCGTGATCGTCCTGCCCGTGTCCTCGCTGCCGGCGCGGCCGTTCCGCGCCTGTCCCGACGAGGCCCGCGACGAGCAGACCCCGCCGCTGTTCCGCGAGTGCGCGTGCGGCGCGTGCCACGAGCTCACGCGCGGGGAGTTCGCGCCCGGACATGACGCGAAGCGCAAGTCGCTCCTGTGGCGCCGGGCCCGCGAGGGCCAGGCGGCGATCGAGGAGCTCACGAGACGCGGGTGGGCGATCCCCCCGGAGGTGCGATGAACGACGAGCCACGCATCGAGCCGCACATCGAAACGGAGGCGATCCACGCGGGACAGGACCCCGAGGGGCTGTTCGGCGCGGTCAACGTCCCGATCTACCAGAACTCGACCTATGCCCAGGAAGCGGTCGGCCGGCCCAAGGTCTGGGACTACGGGCGCGGCGGCAACCCCACCCGCGAAGCCTTCCAACAGGCGCTCGCCGCGCTCGAGGGCGCGGAGCGCTGTTTCGCGTTCGCGAGCGGGATGGGCGCCGAGACGACGCTGCTGCTGACGCTTCGGCCCGGGGACCACGTCGTGCTCGCCGACGACGTCTACGGGGGGACGTACCGCCTGCTCTCCACGGTGCTCGCCCCGTGGGGCCTCGAGTTCACGACCTGCGACCTGACCGATCCCGGTGCGCTCGCCGGCGCGCTCCGCGCCCAGACCCGGTTCGTGTGGGTCGAGACGCCGTCGAATCCCCTGCTCAAGATCGTCGACATCGGGGCGGTGGCCCGCGCGGCGCACGACGCCGGCGCGAAGGTGGTCGTCGACAACACGTTCGCGACGCCGGCGCTGCAGCGACCGCTCGCGCTCGGGGCCGACGCGGTCGTGCACAGCGTGACGAAGTACATCGGCGGACACTCCGACCTGATCGGCGGGGCGGTCGTGACGAGCGATCCCGGACTGATCGAGGCGCTGGGTTTCCTCACGAACGCGGTCGGCGCCGTGCCGGGCCCGATGGACGCGTTCCTCGCGCTCCGCGGGCTGAAGACGCTCGCGGTGCGGATGGAGCGGCACTGCGCGAACGCCGCCGCGGTCGCAGACTTCCTCGTCGCGCACGACGCGGTGACGAGCGTGGCCTACCCCGGGCTCGCATCCCACGCCGGGCACGAGCTCGCCGCGCGGCAGATGCGCGGGTTCGGCGGGATGGTCTCGTTCACGGTCTCCACGGCCGAGCGGGCGCTCGACGTCGCGCGACGCACGCGCGTGTTCGTCCTGGCGGAGTCCCTCGGCGGGGTCGAGTCGCTGATCGAGGTCCCGGGGCCGATGACCCACGCGAGCGTCGCGGGCTCGCCGCTCGAGGTGCCCGCCGAGCTGGTCAGGCTCTCGGTCGGGCTCGAGCACGCCGAGGACCTGATCGAGGACCTGGCGCAGGCGCTCGCGTAGGCCTCAACGAAGTCGACCACGCGCACCGCGGAGACGGCGTGGTCGATCCGCAGCATCGACGCACCCCAGCGCCGGTACCGTTGAGGGGCGATGCACCGACGTGTCCTGCCCGCGCTCCTCGTGGTCCTCGCGCTCGCGCCGGTCCCCGCGCGTGCACAGACCTCGGCGCCCTGGCTCCCCGCCGACTTCCCGACGAATATGGCGTTCGCGCCCGACGGCCGCCTGTTCTACACGGAGAAGAACACGGGCCGGGTCCGCGTGGTGAGCGCCGGCGGCGATCTCCTGCCGGCGCCGTTCGCGACGTTCGGCGTGGGCAACGTCGGAGAGACGGGCCTGCTCGGGATCGCGCTCGACCCGAGGTTCGCGTCCGGTAGGCCCTGGGTGGTCCTGTACCTGTCCGACGCCGCGACCGGACGCAACGAGCTGGTCCGCGTCAGGGCCGACGGCGACGTCGGCACGACGGTGCAGCTGTTGCAGACGTACCTCCCGACGGCCGGCGTGTACCACAACGGCGGTGACCTGCTGTTCGCGTCGGACGGCGACCTCTACGTCGCGGTGGGCGAGGCGCACGAGAGCCAGCGGGCCCAAGACACGAACGACGTCGGCGGCAAGGTCCTACGCCTCAGCGCCGACGGGAGGCCCGCACCCGGGAACCCCTTCGGTGCCGACAACCCGGTGTTCACCTACGGCCATCGGAACTCGTTCGGCCTGTGCCAGGACCCGGCGAACGGCGAGATCTGGGAGACGGAGAACGGCCCCGACAAGAACGACGAGGTCAACCGCCTGGTCGCCGGCGCGGACTACGGCTGGCCGCTCGTCACGGGGGACTCGGGTGGACGGTTCCGGGACCCGGTAGCGGTGTTCCACGACACCGTGGCGCTCACCGGCTGCGCCTGGTGGCGCGGCCACCTGTTCGTCGGCTCGTATAAGGACGGCCTGGTCCGACGGATCGACACGACGACCCGCGAGGCGACGCCGATCGCGCGGTTCCCGTCGGGGGTCACTGACCTCGAAGGGGGGCCCGACGGCGACCTGTACGTGGCCGCGGCCGACGGCATCTATCGGCTCGACGCCGCGGCGTCCACGGTCTCGGTCTCACCCCCCGCGACCGGGGACGGCGCGTCGGCGCGGACCTGGATCGCGGTCGTCGCCCTCGTCGCGCTCGCGTTCGGCCTGGGGCTGCGCGTATGGGGAGGGCGCCAGCTCCGGCGCGCCGGGCGCTCCTAGGCCTTCGGCCGCTTCAGGTAGGCCACGAGCGAGGTCTGGCCCATCGGGGTCGGCTGGGCGAGCACGTTCACGAGCTCCCAGCCGTCCTCCCCGAACGTGTTCAGGATCTCCGCCGGGTTGTGCTCGAGCACCGGCGCCACGAAGTACTCCCACTTCACGTCGCGTCCTCCATCTGTAGACGTTCGCGGACCTTGCGGATGCAGACCCCCATGATGACGCCCAGTCCGGCGGCGTCGGCGATCCGGTAGGCGTCGTCGTTGACGATCCCCTCCTGCAGCCACAGCACCTTCGCGCCGATCGCGACCGCCTGTCGGGCCACCTCGGGCGTCTCCTCCGCCCGGCGGAACACGTCGACCACGTCGATCCGGAGGTCGGCGGGCAGGTCCTCGAGCGAGGCGAACGCGGGCTCGCCCAGCACGTCGGTCTCCTCCGGGTTGACCGGCACGATGCGGTACCCGTGCTCCTGCAAGTAGCGGGCGACCCCGTACGAGGGTCTGTCCGGCCTGGAAGACAGGCCGACGACGGCGATCGTCCGCGCGTCTCCGAGCAGCATGCGGAGCTCGGCGTCCTCGGGGGTCACGGCTCCCGGAGCAGCCACGGTTCCTCCTTCCGGATCAGGTCCAGCAACGCGTGGAGCATGAAGCCGGTCGCGCCCCAGATCGTGACGTCGCCCGTCTCGTACCACCAACCCTTCCAGACGCGCCCCGCTTCCCGGTGGAGCTCCCGTTGCTCCTCGACGCCGTGCAGGGTCGCGAGCGGCACGGTGAGCGCCCGTGCGATCTCGACGTCGCTGACCGAGAGTCCCGGAAGCCTCGGCAGGACCCCCACGAACGGCGTCACGAGGATCCCCGACACGAAGGTATGCACCGCCGGGAGCGCGCCCAGGACCTCCGGCGCGTCGCGCGCGATCCCAACCTCCTCCTCCGTCTCGCGGAGCGCGGTGGCGGCCAGGTCCGCATCCTCGGGGTCGCGGAGACCCCCCGGGAACGAGACCTCGCCGGGGTGGCGCGACAGCGTCGCCGCGCGCACCGTGAACAGCAGCGACGGCTCGGGATCGCGCACGAGGAGCGCGAGCACGGCGGCCAGCCGGTCCCCGGGCGCGGGCACCGGCACGGGCGCCTGCTCGAGGCGCGCGCGCAGCCCCGCGAGGTCGTCGGACATGCCCGGCATCGTAGGACTGCGCAGGCGGCACGCGGTCAAAGCGTCGGTCAGCGATCGTCGGATGCCGGCTGATAGGGTCCGCAGCCGTGCCCGATGTCCGTTCCGCCGCCGCCGAGGCGGCCGCCGCCCAGGTCGACGCCGAGGAGATCGTCGGGTTCGCCCGCGCGCTGATAGGCGCGCGCTCGGAGAACCCCGGCGGCACCGAGGACGAGGCCGCGGCGGTCGCCGGCGACATCCTGGCGTCCCTCGGCGCCGCCCCCGAGGTGGTCCGGGGCGCCGCGGGCCGTCCGTCGGTGCTCGCCCGCGTAGGCGGGGACACGAGACCGGCGCTCGCGTGGAACGGTCACCTCGACACGGTCCCGGCCGGGTCGCTCGACACGTGGTCGCGCCCGCCGTTCGCGGGGGAGGTCCGGGACGGGCGGCTGATCGGACGCGGGGCCTGCGACATGAAGGGGCCGATCGCGGCCGCGCTCGGCGCGGCCGCGGCGATCCGCCGCGCCGGGATCGACCTCGGCGGATCCTGGTCTTCCACCTGGCCGCGGACGAGGAGCTGGCGGGGATGCACGGCACCCAGGTGCTCTGGGACCAGGGCTTCCTCGACCAGGACGCGTCGATCGTGGGCGAGCCGAGCGACCTGCGCCCGGGTCTGGCCGAGCGCGGCGGCGCCTGGATCACCGCCACCGCCTACGGCACGGCCGCTCACGGCTCGCAGCCGCACCTCGGGGTGAACGCGATCACCTCGATGGCCCGGTTCCTGCTCCGCCTGCCCGACGGGTTGCCCGACCTCGAGCACCCGCTGGTCGGACGCCCCACGATCAACGCCGCGCTGATCGAGGGCGGCAGCGCGCCCAACGTCGTCCCCGATCGCTGCGCGGTCGACATCGATCGCCGCCTGATCCCGGGTGAGACCGAGCCCGACGCGGTGCTGGGCCCGCTGCGCGCGGTCGTGGAGGACCTGCGGGTCGAGCATCCCGAGGTGGCGATCGATCTCGCGATCCGCGAATGGACCGATGCGGCCGAGGCGCCCCCAGACAGCGCGATCGCCTCGATCACGCGGGCGGCGCTGACCGTGGAGACCGGCGCCACCCCACCGGACGTGGGGTTCACCGGCATCACCGACGCCCGCTTCTACATCAACGACGCGCGGATCCCGACGGTGATCTGCGGCCCGGGCTCGCTCACGGTCGCGCACACCGCCGACGAGTGGGTGGCCGTGGAAGACCTCGTCACGGCCGCGCGCGTGTACGCGCGGACCGCGGTCGCGTTCCTCGGTGCCTGACCCCGTTCGAAGGCACCGGTCCTACACTGGAGCCCATGGAAGCCACGACCGCCGCCCCGTTCGCCGTGACGGACAAGGCCGCCCGCAAGGTGCGCCTCCTCGCCGAGAAGGAGGGCCGTGCCGAGCCGGTGCTGCGGCTGCGGGTGGTGGCCGGCGGGTGCTCGGGGTTCTCCTACGAGCTCTCCTTCACCGACGTCCCGGCGGCCGACGACGCCGTGGTCCACGGCGCCGACGGCGTCCGCGTCGTGATCGACCCCAAGAGCGTGCCGATCGTCGAGGGCTCCACCCTCGACTTCGACGACGCGCTGATGGGCGGCGGCCTCCGCGTCCGCAACCCGCGCGCCGTCCACGAGTGCGCCTGCGGCGAGTCCTTCAGCATCTGAGCCCCTCGCCGCGTCCGTTCGTCCCCGTCGCGACGGGCCGTTCGCCCCGCCCCGAGCCTTCTCCACGACGCGGCCCCTGACTATCCTGGGTCCATGCCTACGACCGCCGAGAAGACGCAATGGAGCGACCTCTTCCACGAGGTCGTCACCTCGGGACTCTGCACCGGCTGCACCGCCTGCATCGTCGCCTGCCCGTTCCACGTCCTCGGGTACGAGGACCACAAACCCGTGCAGCTGCAGGAGGACGGTCCGGACCGATGCGCTCACGGCGACAAGGGATGCTCGCTCTGCACGCTCGCGTGCCCCCGGTTCCGCGAATGGGAGTCGGAGGTCGACACGACGCTGTTCGGGCAGACGCGCAAGCCCGAGGAGCTGATCGGGCTCTTCCGGGAGATCTACCTGGCGCGGGCGACCGCCCCCGAGACGCTGATGCACGGACAGGACGGCGGCGTCGTGTCCGCGCTGCTGATCTGGGGGCTGGAAACCGGGCAGATCGACGGAGCGGCCACGTCGGTGCTCTCCGACGAACGCCAGTGGGACTGCGAGCCGGCCGTCGTCACCGACCGCGAGGGCGTGCTCGCCGCCGCCGGGAGCCGCTACACGTACAGCGCCAACCCGTTGGCGCTGCTGAAGGCCGCCGAGATGGGGCTGTCGAAGGTCGCACTGGTCGGGATGGGGTGCCAGGCCTCGGTGACCGGCACGATGGAGGCCCGTCGCGTCAACAAGTGGCGCAAGAAGATCGCCTGGACGTTCGGGCTGCTCTGCTCGAAGTCGTTCTCCTACGACGGCCTGATGGTCGAGATCGCGCAGAAGGAGCTCGGGATCGACCTCGACCACCTGGTCCGCGTGAACATCAAGGGCAAGCTGCTCTTCTACACCGACACGGGCGACGAGATCACGTACTCGCTCAAGCAGTCGCACCGCTTCACGCGGCCGGGCTGCCTGCACTGTCCCGATTTCGCGGCAGAGCACGCGGACATCTCGTTCGGGGGCCTCGGACAGGGCGACGGGTGGTCGCTCACGATCGTGCGGACCGAGCGCGGCCAGGAGCTGTTCGACCGGGCGGTCGCCGACGGCGTGATCGAGGCCAAGCGTGCCGCCGAGGAGGACCCGAAGGCGGTCGAGCTGATGTTCAAGCTGGCGCAGAAGTCTCGCGAACGCTGGCCCTCGCCAGAGGAGCTGCCGGCCGCCGGTTCGACGCCGGGACTGTTCCCCGTCCCGGAGCCCGTCGAAGCCGCACCCACCGCCTGAGGCCCGCAGCGCCCGCGGGATAGTCCGAACGAACTAGATGACGGACCCCTGGATTCCGGACTCCACCCGGGCCGACCTGCGCCGATAATCCACCCATACGACCCACCCCGTGGTCGCGTGCGCGCGCGCCCGGGGCCGAGCCGGGGATCCAAGGAGGAGTTGGGTGGCGGGTACGGCACGTGCCGCGCGAGCGGCGCCGCTCCGTCGCGACGCGGTCCTGGAGACCGTCGCGTTCGCGGCGGAGCGACTGCTGCTGGCCGCCGACTGGCACGATGTCGCCGCCGAGGTGCTCGCGCGCTTGAGCCTCGCGGCAGAGGTCTCGCGCGCATGCATCACGGAGAACGGCACCGACGCGGACGGGCGGTTGCGCCTGTCCCTCGTATGCGAGTGGTGCGCGCCCGACGTCGCTCCCTCGTGCGGGTCCCCCAGCGTCTCGGATGCGGCGTGGAACGAAGGGTTCGGCCGGTGGGCACGGGCGATGGAGGCCGGCGAGCCGATCGTCGGAGCGGTCGCTCTGTTCCCCGAGTCCGAACAACCCGACCTGCGCGCACAGGGGATCGTCTCGCTCGCGTATCACCCCGTCACGGTCGACGGCGCGTGGTGGGGGTGCATCGGGCTCGAGGACCGCGAGGTCGAGCGCGAGTGGTCGCTCTCGGAGCTCGACGGGCTGCGGACCGTCGCCACCCTGCTCGGGGCGTCGATCGCGCGCCAACGCCAGGAACAGCGGGTCCGCGCGGCCGAGTACCGCTACCGCAGCGTCGTCGAACAGATCCCGGCGGTCACCTACCTCGACGTGGTGGAGCCCGACGGTGTCCGGATCGGGTTCATGAGCCCGCAGATCGAGGGCCTGCTCGGCTACCCGTCCGCACGGTTCCTCGGCGACCCCGACTTCTGGTTCGAGATCATCCATCCGCAGGACAACGACCGCGTCGACGAGGCCGCGCGCGCGGCCGGGCGCGACAACGTCGCGTTCGACGAGGAATACCGGATGCGACACGCCGACGGGCACTGGGTCTGGATCCACGACGTGTCGACACCGGTCCGTGACGACGCGGGCGAGGTCACCCACTACCAGGGCTTCATGACCGACGTCACGAGGCGCAAGGAAGCCGAGCAGCGCCTGCGCGCCGCCGAGCTCCGTTACCGCGGCGTCGTCGAGAACATCCCCGCGGTCGCCTACATCGACGAGCCGACGGGGCTCGACGGGTCGGAGGCGGCGCGGGTCGCCTTCATCAGCCCGCAGATCGAATCGGTCCTCGGCTACCCGGCGCAGCGGTTCCTCGACGACCCCTCGTTCTGGTTCTCGATCATGCATCCCGACGACCTGGCCGAGCTGCGGGCCACCGACGCGTTCTCGGTGGACGACCTCGAGATGTTCGACCAGGAGTATCGGATGCGTCACGCCGACGGGCACTGGGTCTGGGTGCACGACACCTCGACGACGATCTACCGCGACGACGGCCAGGTCGACTTCTTCCAAGGGTTCATGCTCGACGTGACGGCCCGCCACGAGGCCGAGGAACAGCTGCGGCTGGCGGAGGAGCGGTTCCGGGTGCTCGTCGAACAGATGCCGGCCGCGGTCTACACCGAGGAGCTGGAGCCCGGGACGGTCCGCGCCACGCGGATGGACTACCTGAGCCCTCGCGCCGAGAGCCTCTTCGGCTATCCGGTGACGTCATGGCTCGGCGAACCCGACTTCTGGGACCGGATCGTGCATCCGGAGGATCGGGAGCGGGTGCTCGCAGCCACCGAGCAGGTGAACGCCACGGGAGAGCCGATGTCGGTGGACTACCGGTACCTCGCCGCGGACGGGCGCACCGTGTGGGTCCACGAGGAGGCCGTGCTGATCCGCGACCCGAGCGGCGAACCGGTGCACTGGCAGGGCTTCATCCTCGACATCACCGAGCGCAAGGCCGCCGAGGATCGGATCCGCACCGCCGAGGAGCGCTACCGGCTGCTCGTCGAGCACACGCCGGCGATCACCTACCAGGAGGCGCCCGACCTCGACGTGGCGCATCCGGACGAGACGATGCTCTACATCAGCCCGCAGGTCCAGGCGCTCCTCGGGTACACGCCGGAGCAGTGGGCAGGGACGGTCGGCTTCTGGCGGACCATCGTGCACCCCGACGACCTCGCAGCCGTGGTCGAGGAGTCGTCGAGGACCTCAGCGACCGGCGATCCCTACCGGCAGGACTACCGGCTGATCGCCGCCGACGGGCGGACGGTCTGGATCCACGACGAGTCGCACCTGATCCGCGACGCGGACGGGCGACCGTTGCTGTGGCAGGGCGTGATGCTGGACATCACCGACCGCAAGGAGGCCGAGGAGCAGCTCCGGGTGGCGCAGGAACGCCTGCAGGCCCTGGTCGAGCACATCCCCGCGGTCGTGTACATGGAAACGCCCGACGCGGACCCGAACCACTTCTACCTCAGCCCGCAGGTCGAGCAGATCTTCGGACACACCGCGCATGAATGGACGTGGACGCCGGACTTCTGGATCGAACACGTCCACCCCGACGACCGGGCCCGGGTCGACGCCACCGACGCACGCACGCACGAGACCCACGACTTCTACGCGACCGAGTACCGCTTCCGTCGCGCCGACGGCACGTACCTGTGGATCCACGACGAGGCCGTGTTCGTCCCGACGGCCGACGGCGACGGGTTCTGGCAGGGGTTCCTGTTCGACATCACCGAGCGCAAGGAGGCGGAAGAGCAGCTGGCGTCGGCCGAGCGCGTGCTCCGCGCGACCGTCGAGCACCTCCCGGCCGTGATCTACCGCGAGCCGCCGTCGGACGATCCCGAGCGCTTCTACGTGAGCCCGCAGGCGACACAGGTCTTCGGCTATGACCCCGAGGAGTGGCGCTGGACCCCGGGGTTCTGGCGCGACCGGGTGCATCCCGAGGACGTCCAGTGGATGCTGGCGCAGAACACGCACGCGAACTCCTCCGGCGAGCCGTTCTCCGCCGACTACCGGTTCCGGCGCGCCGACGGAACCTACGTGTGGGTCCACGACGAGGCGGTCTTCGTCCCGGGGGCCGGCGAGGACGACGGCTGGTGGCAAGGCTTCCTGATCGACATCACCGAGCGCAAGGAAGCAGAGCGCCGGCTCCAAGAAGCCGAGGAGAAGTTCCGCACGATCGTCGAGCAGAACCCGGCGGTGATCTACACGCAGGAATTCGATCCCGCGAACCCATCGATCTCCCGCACCACCTACATCTCTCCTCGCCAGCCCGAGGTCTTCGGCTACACGGTGGACGAGGTCCTGAACGACCAGACGTTGTGGTCGCGGATCGTGCACCCGGAGGATCGCGACCGCGTGCTCTCGGCGGACCTGCTGAGCAACCAGGAGGTCGCCGACCGCTTCTCGCTCGAGTACCGGATGATCGCGAAGGACGGGCGGATCGTCTGGGTGCAAGACGACGCGAAGCTCGTCCGGATCGACGGTCGCTCGCCGTTCTGGCAGGGCTTCCTGCTCGACATCACCGAACGTAAGCGAGCCGAGGAGCAGCTGGAGCGTGCCCTGCACGTCGAGCGCGAGGCCACGCGACGCCTCCGCGCGCTCGACGAGATGAAGAACACCTTCCTGCAGGCCGTTTCGCACGACCTGCGGACACCGCTCGCGGCGATCCTCGGCCTCGCCATCACCCTTGAGCGCGGCGACGTGCATCTGGAGGAGGACGACGCGAAGGACCTCGCCCGGCGGATCGCGGGCAACGCGCGGCGTCTGGACCGCCTCGTCACGAACCTCCTCGACCTGGACCGGCTCGCACGCGGGATCGTCGAGCCCAAGATCGAGCCGACCGATGTGGGGGCGCTGGTGCGCCGTGTCGTCGCCGAGTCCGACCTCGTGCCGGCGTCGCGGCTCATCACCGACCTGCAGCCGGTCGTCGTGCCGGTCGACGCCGCGAAGGTCGAACGGATCATCGAGAACCTGCTCGCCAACACCGCGCGCCACACCCCCGCGGACGCAACGATCTGGGTGACGGTCCACGACGAGGACGACGGATGCCTGCTGAGGGTCGACGACGACGGCCCGGGGATCGCCGAAGAGCTCCGTGAGGTGATCTTCGAGCCGTTCCAGCAAGGCCCGGACGCGCCGCAGCACGCACCCGGCGTGGGCGTGGGCCTCACGCTCGTCCGGCGCTTCGCCGAGCTGCAGGGAGGGCGCGCGTGGGTGACCGAGCGCGAGGGGGGCGGCGCCTCGTTCCGCGTGTTCTTCCCCGCCGAGCCGCTCACCCCGCTCGACGGCGCGGCGGACCGAGCCGAGGTCTGAGCGCAGGGGCCGAGGACCGGCCGGCTCCGCGCAACGAACGAGCCCCGGGCCCTCGGCCCGGGGCTCGCGACGTTCAGCGCGCGAGGGTCAGACCGCTGCCCAGCCGGCCACCGTGGGATGGTCGGCGGTCGACGGCCCCACCTGCGCCGCCCCACCGGGCGAGCCGACCCCCGAGATCGTGAAGTACTCCGCGTTGATCGGGGTGAACTGCTTCCACTCGCCGGGGACGTCGTCCTCGTAGAAGATCGCCGTCACCGGGCAGGCCGGCTCGCACGCGCCGCAGTCCACGCACTCATCCGGCTGGATGTACAGCATGCGGCCGCCCTCGTAGATGCAGTCGACCGGGCACTCGTCGACGCAGGCCCGGTCCTTCACGTCGATGCACGGCTCGCAGATCGTGTAGGTCATCCTGGATCTCTTCCTCGCTCTCGACCCGATTCGCACGGTGTGGACCGTGTAAATCCTACCTTCCCGCCGGGCGGTGACAACGACGCCGGTCAGGGGAGCGGGGCGAGCGCCGTGAGCGTGGCGAGCGCGCTGCCGACGTCGGCGCCGCCGGTCAGCGGGTAGACGACGGGCAGCGCCGCACCAGCCTCCGCGTAGGCCCGCAGCCGCGCGCGAGCCTCGGCCGCGTCGCCGAGCAGGCACACGGCGCGCACGAGCGCGTCGGGCACCTCGTCGGGACGTCCGTCGCGATGCGCCTGCGCCGCCCGCACCGCCTCCTCCTCCAACCCGATCGCCGCGAACTGCCTCGCGTAGGCCGGGTAGGACGCGTACTCGCCGGCCGCCCGGCGGGCGAGGCCCGGGCCTGCCTCGTCCCCGACGCTCGCGCGGACGTAGACGGCGACCGTGACCGCAGAGGGATCACGCCCGGCTTCCTCGGCGCCCTCGCGGACCTCGACGAGGGCGCGCGCCACCCGCTCGGGCGTGCACCAGTTCAGCAGGACCCCGTCGGCCACGGCCCCGGCGGTGCGCACCGCCCGCGGCCCGAGGGCCGCGATCCACAGCTGCGGGGGTCGTTCGGGCACGAGCGACAGCTCGAGGCGACCGCCGTCGAGATCGGCGACGCCCTCGGCGAAGAGGACCCGCAACGCGTTCACCACCGCCCTCAGACGGGCCAGTGCGCCGGGGCCGCTCGGGCCCGTGCCCAGCCCGAGCACCAGCCGCCCGCCGGAGCGTTCCTGCGCGGTCGCGGCCGCCATCGCGAGGAGCGGGGCGTGCGCGAGGGCAGCGGGACCACGCCCGTCCCGAGGAACAGCGACGTCTCCGACGCCAGGCCCGTGATCGCCGCCAAGGTGTCGCGCGAGGTGATCTCCGGCAGGAACAGCGCCGCGTAGCCGCCCTCCTCCCCCGCCCGCGCGAGCGCGGCCAGCTCGGCCCAGGGGAAAGGGTCGCGCAGCGCGAACCCGACGCCTCGCGGTTGGCGTTCGCCACTCACGGGTGCGATGGTGCCAGAACGATGGAGCGGGTGACCTTCTCGAGCGAGGACGGCTTCCGCCTCGAGGGCGAGCTGCGGATGCCCGAGGGGCCGCCGCTCGGCGCCGCCGTGCTCTGTCACCCGCACCCGCGCCAGGGTGGCTCGAAGGACCACCCGCTGCTCTGGGCGGTCCGCAACGAGCTCGCGGCCGCGCGCGGCCTGGCGGTGCTGGCCTTCAACTTCCGCGGCGTGATGGGCTCGGCCGGAGCCTACGGCGGCGGTCGCGACGAGCTCAAGGACGCGCGCGCAGCCGTCGGGTTCGTCCGCGAGCGGATCGCCGAGCCCGGCCCCATGCTCCTGGCCGGGTGGTCGTTCGGGGCCAGCGTCGCGCTCCGCGAGGCGCTCGACGACCGGCGCGTCGGCGCCGTCGCGCTGATCGGGATGCCGCTTCGCCCCGGCGACGTCGCGCTCCCGCCGATGCCCGACGTCGCCGACCTGCGCCTCCTGCGACGTCCGGCCCTTCTCCTCACCGGGGAGCACGATCCCTACTGCCCGCCCGAGGACCTCCGCGCCTACGCGGGCGCGTTCCCCGACGCCGAGGTCGCGGTCGTCGCGGGCACGGACCACTTCTTCTGGCGCCGCGAGCAGGAGGCCGCCCGGATCGTCGGATCGTTCGCCGAGCGGGCGCTCGGGCTCGAGCCGGCCGACGAGGCCCCGGCGGACTAGCCGATCGCGTCGCCGCGACTGTGGCCGTTGGTCCGCGGATCCATCTCCGGGCCTCGGCGCGGGCGCCACACCCACACGAACGGCAGGAACAGGAAGGTCCCGCCGAACAGCCCCGGCCACACGAACAGCCCGAGCACGGCGAAGACCCCGCAGACGCCGAGCCAGAACCACGGGTTCCCCCACCACGGGCGCGATCGGGGCCGCACGTCGCGCGGGGGCGCCGCCGACGTCGGGCTCCGCGAGCACGCGCTGCCGCCAGCTCCGGCGCGCGGCCGCGCGCTGCCGGAACACGACCACGAAGCCGGCGGACAGCGCCACGAGCACGATGAACGGCAGGAGCGTGAAGACCGGGCCGTCGCGCACGGCGACACGATACCCAGCCCGTCGCTCGCCGGGGCCGGCATCGCCTCTCGGGCTCCCGACGCGCGAGGGGCGCCCCGAAGGGCGCCCCTCGAAGCGCCCTGCGGGCCCGCGCCTACAGCGGCACGTGCGACAGGACCATGATCCGCGGCTCGGTCATCTCCTCCATCGCGAACCGCAGGCCCTCGCGGCCGAAGCCCGAGTCCTTGGACCCGCCGTAGGGCATCTGGTCCGCGCGGAACGCCTAGACGTCGTTGATGATGACGCCGCCGACCTCGAGCGTCGCGGTGCGCCTCGAACACCGCGGTTGAGGTCGTTCGTGAACACGCCCGCCTGCAGGCCGTACTTCGAGTCGTTCACCTCCGCGAGCGCCTCCTCGAACGTCTCGTACGGGGTGATCGTGCGACCGGGCCCGAAGACCTCCTCGCAGCGAACCTTCATCTCGGGCGTGGTCTGCGACAGCAAGGTCGGCTCGAAGAACGGGCCGTCGCCGTTGCCGCCGGTGAGGACCTGCGCGCCCTGCGCGACCGCCTCGTCGACCCAGGCCGTGATCCGGTCGAGCCTCGCCGCGGTCGATCACCGGGCCCACGTCGACCGTCGGGTCCATCGGGTCGCCGACCTTCAGCTGCTCGCACCTGCTTGGTCAGCAGCTCTGCGAAGTCGTCGTAGACGTCTCGCTGCGACCAGCACCCGCTGGACGCTGATGCACGACTGACCGGCCTGGTAGTAGCCGCCGAACGCCATCGCGCTGCGCGGCGAGGTCGAGGTCGGCGTCGCTGTGGACGATCACGCCGGCGTTCCCGCCGAGCTCGAGGGTCACCCGCTTCTTCGGATCGAGCGACTTCAGGTACCAGCCGATCGCCGCCGAACCGGTGAACGAGATCTTGCGGTAGCGCTCGTCGCGCGCCATCGCGTCGGCCACCTTCGAGCGGACCGGGAGCACCTGGTACATGCCCTTGGGCAGCTCGGTCTCGTCGAACAGCTCCGCGAGGCGCAGCGCCCCGAGCGGCGTCGCGGAAGCGGGCTTCACCACGATCGGCGCGCCCGACCGCGAGCGCCGGCGCGACCTTGTGCGCCACCAGGTTCAGCGGGAAGTTGAACGGGCGTGATGCCGAGCACCGGGCCCACCGGGAACCGCGCAGGAGCAGACCGACACGCGAGCCGAACGCGGCCTCGGTGTCCAGACGCATCAACTCGTCGTCGCCGTGGCGCAGGACCTCGGACGCCCAGCGGAACGTCGAGACCGCGCGGGTGGCCTCGACCTTCGCCCACTTGAGCGGCTTGCCGCCTTCACGGGCGATCAGCTCGGCGTTCTCCTCGAGCGTCTCGGCGAGACGGCGCGAGATGTGGTCGAGGGCGGTCGAGCGCGCGGCGACCGAGAGCCTGCGTGACTCCTGGAACGTCGCGGCGGCGGCCGCGGCGGCCTCCTCGACGTCGGCCTCGGTCGGCACGCCGAGCTCGGCGACGACACTCGCGTCGAAGGGGCTCTTGACCTCGAACGTCCCCTCGCCGGTGCGCCACTCCCCGTTCACGTAGAACGGACGGACGGACATATGGAACTTCACCACCTTCCGTGCCGAGGGGGCGCCCCGGCGGGACGCCCCCTCGCCACCGTTCCTCCGTGCGCGGACGGCTCAGGCGTCGAGCGCCCACATCACGTGCTTGATCTGCGTGTAGTCCTCCAGCGAGTACATCGACATGTCCTTGCCGTACCCGCTCTCCTTGTACCCGCCGTGGGGCATCTCGGCGGAGATCATGAAGTGGGTGTTGACCCACACGGCGCCGAACTGCAGGCGGCGCGCCACGCGCATCGCGCGCGCGGCGTCCTTCGTCCACACCGACGACGCGAGCCCGTAGACGACGTCGTTGGCCCACGCGACCGCCTGGTCCTCGTCGGAGAACCGCTGGACGGTCACGACCGGACCGAAGACCTCCTGCTGCACGATCTCGGCCTTCTGGTCGACGTCGACCACGACCGTCGGCTTGTAGTACGCGCCGGGGCCGTCGATCGTCTCGCCGCCGGTCATCACCTTCGCGCCGGCCTCCTGGGCCCGGTCGACGAAACCGGCGACCGACTCGCGCTGGCCCTGCGAGACGAGCGGACCCATCTCGACGGACTCGTCGCCGAGCTCGCCGACCTTGATCGACTCGACCGCCGGCACGAGCTCCGAGACGAGGTCGTCGAAGATCCCAGGCCCTGCGACCACACGGCAGGACGCGGTGCAGTCCTGCCCGGTGTTCGTGTAGCCGGCGAACCGCAGGGTCTCGACGAGCTTCTCGACGTTCGCGTCGTCGAAGACCACGACCGGCGCCTTGCCGCCGAGCTCGAGGTGCAGCCGCTTGACGTTGCTCCCCGACCCGTTGGCCGCGATGATCTTGCCGGTCGCGGTGTCGCCCGTGACCGACACCAGACGGACGTCCTTGTGCTTCACGAGCTGGTCGCCGATCTCCGAGCCGTGGCCGGTGACGACGTTGAACACGCCCGCCGGCAGGATGTCGGCCGCGAGCTCCGCCAGCCGCAACGTCGTCCGGGGCGTGATCTCGGCGGGCTTGATGATCGAGGTGTTGCCCGCGGCGAGCGCCGGGCCGAGCTTCCAGATCGCCATCATCAACGGGTAGTTCCACGGACAGATGCCGACCGTGACGCCGAGCGGCTCACGCCGGATGATGCTCGTGAATCCCTTCTCGTACTCCGCGGAGGACTTGCCCTCGGGCAGCCGCGCCGCGCCCGCGAAGAACCGCAGGTTGTCGACGATGAACGGGATGTCCGCAGCCGATACCGCGATCGGCTTGCCGACGTCCTCGGACTCGAGCTTCGCGAGGGTGTCAGCGTCTTTCTCCATCGCGTCGGCCAGCGCCAGCATCATCGCCGAGCGCTCCTTCGCGGGGGTGTCGAACCAGACTTCCTCGTACGCCTTCTTCGCGGCGTCCACGGCCCGGTCCGCGTCCTCACGCGTACCGACCTGCACCGTCGCCACCGCCTCGCCGGTCGACGGGTCGATGTCGGGCTCTGACTCGCCGCGTCCGGACTCGACCCACTCGCCGCCGACGTACATCCCCCAGGTCTTCTTGTCGGCCATGCACGACCTCCCTGTGTAGGGACCCCCGCGAGGGTCAACGACCCGTTCCGTTGCAGTATCCCCGAACCGCCGTTCCACCCACCACCCGACACAACGGCCGTGCGCCGAAGCGTCGATGTACGAGGTGGACAACCTCAGCCGTCGCCCTCCGCCGCCAGGAGGTCGCGGGCGCGTAGCGCCAGCCAGAACTCCATGCGGTCGAACGAGTTGGCGAGGTCGCGTCCCGTGAGCTCCTCCACTTTGCGCATCCGGTAGCGGAGCGTGTGGCGGTGCACGTACAGCTGGGCCGCCGCCGTCTCCCACCGGGCGTTGTGCTGCAGGAACGCCTGCAGGCTCGACAGCAGCTCCCCGCTGTGCTCCGCGTCGTAGGTGTCGAGCGGAGCGAGCATCGCGTCGGCGAAGGCGCGCAGGGCGTCGGGGTCGGCCATCGAGAGCAGCAGCCGGTACGTGCCCGAGATCGCTCGAAGCCGGCGGTGGCCCAGCCCTCCAGCCGGCAGACCTGCAGCGCGTACCGCGCCTCGCGGAGCGAGCGCCCCGCCTCCGTGGGCGCCGCGGGGGAGCCCGAACCCGCACGGAGCTCGCGGTCGAGCTTCGCGCCGACGAGCTTCGCGAGGTCGGCCAGGTCGCGCGATGGGTCGGCGGGAAGCAGCACGTGGATCCCGCCCGGATGGGCCGAGACGAGGAACCCGTCGCCCACGCGCGACAGCTGGTCCGTGGCTACGAGCGAGAGCTGGTCGGGATCGAGGTCGTCGTCGAGCGGCTCGATCGCCACGACCTGCACCCGCGCGTCGCGCTCGAACCCGAACCGCGCGAGCCCGCGGGTCGCCTCCGCCTCCGACAGGTCGCCTGCGGCCAGACGGTCGAAGAAGTCTCCCTGGAGCCGGCGCTGGGCGTCGGCCACCGCTCGCGTCTTGGCGAGTTCGATGGCGAACAGCGAGAGCGCGTGGCCCGCCACGATCCGGTCGAAGTGGCTCGGCTGCTCGGGCTTACCGACCGCAAGGAACGCCTCGACCCGCCCGGCTGCGCTGACCGGCTGGACCCAGACATGGTGGCCGCCGGTCGACCAGCGTGAGCGAGAAGCTGCCGCCTTCGGGACGCGAGCTCCGGAGCTCCGTCCCACACGCGCTCCTGGCGCAGCGACGCGGGGCGCCCGGTGGCCGCGAGCGGCATCCCGTGGAGGTCGAGCAGCAACGCCCAGCCATGGATCACGTGGGCGAGGGAGGCCGCGACGCCCTCGAGCCCCTTGCCCTCGAGCAGCGCGCGCGTGAGGACGTGCTCGGCGTCGACCGCGCGCTGCAGAGTGTCGTACTGCTCGGCGACGAGGCGCGTGAACACCGCCTCGGTGATCGCGATGAACGGCACCGGGTAGGGAACCTCGAACAGCGGGAAGGTCGTTCTTCTGTGCCTCGGCGACGAGGGCCTTCGGCACCTTGTCGTGACCGAACCCCAGCCCGAACCCGAGCCCGGCGACCTTCGTGTCGACCAGCCGGCTCACGTACGCGCGCTGCCTGGCCGGCGAGGCTCCGACCCCATCCCGGTGGTGAGGATCAGCTCGCCGCCCTTGAGCCA
The DNA here is from genome assembly GCA_963710985.1 of uncultured Actinomycetes bacterium. Classification (GTDB taxonomy): domain Bacteria; phylum Actinomycetota; class UBA4738; order UBA4738; family HRBIN12; genus AC-51. Next base: position 1,034,669 of record CAVQCI010000001.1, read on the forward strand.
CGGCGTCGGGTCCTCGAGCTCGCTGACGTGGACCCACCGCACCGGGCGCGACGTCTGCGCCTCGCCGGAGAGCAACCGCAGCGGCATACCGGGGATCGACACGATGTCACGAACGGTGACGGCCATCGCCCGGCATTGTACGGACCGTACAGAGCGGCGCCCCGGACCGGGCGGTGCTCGCGCGTTCGGATGCGCCAATCCGTACAAAGCTGAACGCCGCTCAGGGCCGTCTCTCGCTGCGCGCGGACGGGAGCACGGTGACAGGATGGCGCCAGGCCCGGGGTCTCCGCGGCCCGCTCGACAACGCGTACCGAGGAGGACACGACGATGGACATCCCGCAGGAACGCAAGGTCGTCACCGAGATCCCCGGCCCGAAGAGTCCGCGAGTGGTTCGAGCGGCGCGCGCTCGCCGTCCCGGCCGGCGTCTCCAACCTCCACCCGATCGTGACGGCGCGCGCCTCGGGCGCGATCGTCGAGGACGTCGACGGCAACCGGCTGATCGACCTCGCGACCGGGATCTCCGTGTTGAACGTCGGGCACACGGCGCCCGAGGTGGTGGCGGCCGCCAGCGCGCCAGCTCGAGCTCGACACCCACACCTGCTTCCACGTGACGCGCCAACGAGCCCTACATCGAGCTCGCCGAGCGGCTGAACGCGACTCGCGCCGATCGAGGGACCGGCCAAGACGATGTTCGCGAACTCGGGCGCCGAGGCGGTCGAGAACGCGATCAAGATCGCGCGCACGGGCCACGGGACGGCAGCGCCGTCGTCGCGTTCGACCACGCGTTCCACGGCCGGACCCTGATGGCGATGTCGCTCACCGCGAAGGTGATGCCGTACAAGCAGGGCATGGGCCCGTTCGTGCCGGAGGTCTACCGGCTGCCGTTCGCCTACCCGTACCGGTGGCCGAGCGGCCCGGAGCACTGCGCGGAGGAGGCGCTCGCCTACGCGATCGACGAGATGCACAAGCACATCGGCGAGGAGAACATCGCCGCGCGTGATCATCGAGCCGATCCAGGGCGAGGGCGGGTTCATCGTCCCGGCCCCCGGGTTCGTGAAGGGGCTCGCGGAGTTCTGCGCGGGCGAACGGGATCGTGTTCGTCGCCGACGAGATCCAGAGCGGCGATGGGCCGGGCCGGCAGGTGGTTCGCGATCGAGGACGAGGGCGTGCATGCCCGACATGGTCCCGACCGCCAAGTCCCTCGGCGGCGGCCTCCCGATCAGCGCGCGTCACCGGCCGAGCCGAGCTGATGGACGCGCGTGCACGTCGGCGGGCTCGGCGGCACCTACGGCGGGAACCCGGTCGCGGCCGCGGCCGCGCTCGCCGTGCTGGACAAGATCGAGCGCGAGGGCGCTGCTCGACGCGCCGCGAACGTGGGCGACCTCGTGATGGCGCGGTTCCACGCAGATGCGGCGACGGCATCCGCAGGTCGGCGACGTCCGCGGCCGCGGCGCGATGTGCGCGATGGAGCTCGTCGCGGACCGCGGTCGACGAAGGAGCCGCTGGACGGCCGCGACGAGGCCGGCGATCTGCGCGCAGCGCCTCGAGGAGGGCGTGATCGTGCTCACGGCCGGGACCTACGGGAACGTGATCCGGCTGCTGCCGCCGCTCACGATCGACGACGCGCTGCTGGAGGACGGGCTCACGGTGCTCGAGGAGTCGATCGCCGCCAGCGCTCGGCGTGTGACCGACGGCCCGCCACCGCTCGACGACACCGCGAGCTGCTAGCGTCGGCGCGATGTCCGCCAGCGACCGCCTGCGGCGGATCGCGATCGACCTCACGCCGCTGCGCGTCTCGCGCGACTTCCGCCGCGTATGGACGGGCTCGATCGCCCCACGATCGGCAGCCAGTTCACGCTCGTGGCCGTGTTCATCCAGCTCACGCGGATGACCGGTTCGCGGTCGCGGTGGGCGTGAGCGGGCTCGTCTGGCTCGTGGGGCTCGCTGGTCGGGACGCTCGCCGTTCGGCCCCGTGCATCGACGCCTGGGACCGCCGGCTGCTGCTGGCGCTCGCGCAGGTCGGGCTCGATGCTCGGCTCGGGGCTCCTGCTTCCGGCGCGATCGCTCGGGGACCCGCCCCTTGGGCCGTCTATCTCGCCCTGCTCGTCGCGGCGACCTTCAGCGCGATCGACTCGCCGACACGCTCGGCCATGACCCCACGGCTGGTCGGCGCCGAGCTGATCCCCTCGGCGCAGGCGCTGAACCAGGTCGTCTGGAACGCGGCCGGGCCTGTTCGGTCCGGCGATCGCCGGCGTCGTGATCGGCGGTTCGGGCTGCGTGTGGCCTACGCGATCGACGTCTGCTCGCTGGTGCTGATGTTCGCGGCCGCCCTGCGATCCGCCCGATCCGCCGGAGGGCGCAGGCAGAACGCGACCGGCTGGGGCGCGATCGTCGAGGGGTTCCGTTCGTCAAGGAGAGCAGGCTGATGCAGTCGACGTTCGTGATCGACCTGATCGCGATGATCTTCGGGATGCCGCGCGCGCTGTTCACGTTTCTCGATCGATGGACCAGTTCCAGCGGAGCGAAGCGATGGTGGGGCTGCTGTTCTCCGCTCCCGCGGTCGGTGCGCTGCTCGGGGCGCTCACGAGCGGGTGGACGCGGCGCGTGCGTGCGCCGCGGACGGGCGATCGTGTGGGCGGTGGCCGTCTGGGGGGCCTCGATCGCCCTGTTCGGGCTGTCGGGGACCGACCTGTGGCTCGGGCTCGTGGCGCTCGCTGTCGCCGGGTGGGCCGACGTGATCAGCGCGATCTTCCGCTCGACGATCCTGCAGCTCGCGGTCCCCGACCGACTTCGCGGGCGACTGTCCGCGGATCCACATCCTCGTCGTGACGGGCGGTCCGCGCCTCGGCGACCTCGAGGCAGGCGTGGTCGCTCGGGTCGTGTCCCCGACGTTCAGCGTGGTGTCGGGGGGACTCGCCTGCGTCGTCGGCGCGTGGGCGACTGCGATGGGCTACCCGGAGCTGATGGCGTACCGGCCGTCGGAGGACCTCAGCGCGTGAGCCTCAGAGCTGCCAGCGTCTGCGCAGCAGGAAGTTGAAGATCGTCAGCCCCACCACGGCTCCGCCGACGATCGCCCACCACACGGTCACGGACACGTCGGCCGGCATGAACGCCTTCACGAGCGTGAGCAAGATCGCGTACTCGACGACGAGCAGGGCGATCCAGCCCATCGGGGTGGCGAGGAACCGCTTCAGGAGATCCACCGTGGCACCCTACCCCCGCGCCGACGCGCAGCGGACGCACAGGATCGAGGCCGGTCGCGCCTCGAGGCGCTCGTCGGGGATAGCGCGCCGCACCGGTCGCACAGTCCGTAGGTGCCGTCCTCGAGCTTCTCGAGCGCCCGCGCGACGTCGGCCCGCATCGCGGCAAGCTCCTTGGCCGCGCCGACCTTCGCCAGCCGGTCCACCGCCTCGGTCGTGCCGTCGCCGATCCGCTTGCCGAACCCGAGCGGCGCCATCGGGTCGCGGGGCACCTCGGTGAGGTCGCCGAGCTCGGCGTCGAGGGCGGCCAGCCGCGCCCGCAGCTCCGCGTCGACCGCGCGGGTGTCGAGGGTCATCGCGTCTCCTCCAGGGTCAGCACGCCGTGCTCGCCCGCGTCGACGGTCCCCGCGAGCCCCGCCTCGACCAGCACGGCGCAGCCCCCGGCATCCACGACCTCGTCGGTCGGCGCCGCCTCGTCGGTCAGCTCGAACGAGACGCCCACGCCGGCGCGCCGGACGCGGATCCGTGCGTCCGGGTTGAACCGGCGCGCCCCGGCGTCGGCGGCCCGCAGCACCTCGACGGCCCGTCGGTGAACACGATCACGGCGTCGATGCTAGCCGCTGACCCGGACCCGACCGTACGCTGCAACGGATGGCCGAGCCGATCACCCTCGCGCTCCGCGGCCCGGGCGGCGAACCGGTGGACCTGTGGCGCACCCTGACCTCTCACGGGTTCTTCGACCTGCCGCCGCTCCGCGTCGACGAGGAAGCGCGCACCCTCGACGTCACCCTGCGCCCGGACGCGCGCGCTCCGCGCCGCGTCCGGAGTCCGGGCCGGCGCCTCCGGCACCGCCGTGGTCGAGCCGCTCGGCCCGAAGACGGTCTCCCCCGCCACACGCGCCGCGCTCGCGACCGGCGCCGCCCACGTCTTCGGCTCGACCAGGACCTGTCCGCCTTCTACGCGAAGGCCGCGGCCGACTCCGACCTCGACTGGGTGAGGAGCGGCGCGGGCCGGATGCTCCGCAGCCCCACGGTCTGGGAAGACGTCGTCAAGACCGTCTGCACCACGAACTGCTCGTGGTCGCTCACCACCACGATGGTCAAGGCGCTCGTGACGCACCTCGGCGAGCCCGTCGCCGGCCACGACGAGGACCCGCTGACCAACGCGTTCCCGACAGCCGAGGCGATGGCCGCGCAGGACGAGACCTTCTACCGGCAGGTCGTGCGCGCCGGGTACCGGGCGCCGTCGTTCGTCCGTCTCGCGGAGCTCGTCGCCGGGGGCGAGGCCGACCTCGAGGCGCTCGGCGCGGCCTCGCGCGAGGACCTGCCCGGACGACGAGGTCGAGGGACGCTGCTGGCCCTCCCAGGGGTCGGGCCCTACGCCGCGGCCCACGTGATGATGACCCTCGGGCGGAACTCGCGGCTGATCCTCGACTCGTGGACCCGTCCGACGTACGCGCGGATCGTGGGTCGACGCACGCCGCCTGCGGACGCCGCGATCGTGCGCCGGTTCCGCCGGTACGGACCCGACGCCGGGCTCGCGTTCTGGCTGTTCGTGACGAAGCACTGGGTCGAGTGAGCGCCGCCTCGCGCGAGCGGCGCTGCGGTTGTCCCGCGCGCGGCCTCCAGCCATACTGCCCCGGGCTCTCGCCGGGGAGCACGAGCGCCGATCCGGAGGCACGACGATGAAGGAGTACCGATGGCGCGGTCACGCGCCTCGCTCGCTCGCCGCCTCCGCACCTATTGGCGGACGGAGCGCCGAACCCTCGTCCAGGGGTTCGTGGCGCTGTTCATCTCCTCCGGCGGCGATCTCCTGGCGGGCCTCGCGCTCGCGTTCATGGATCGCCAGCTGAACGAGCTGCCCGGGCTGGTCGTCCTGATCCCGGCCGCCGATCGGGATGCGCGGGAACATCTTCGGCGCCCTCGGCTCCCGCTTGGGCTCCGGATCAACGCCGGGCAGTTCGAGCCCTCGCTCAGCCGCGAGGGGTTCCTCGGGCAGAACGCGCGCGGCGCCTGGTACCTGACGCTCGCCACCTGCCTGTTCCTCGGCCCGGCCGCCCACATCGTCGCGGTGGCCTTCAGCGGCGAGGCGATGTCGGTCGCCGACTTCGTCACGATCTCGATCGTCGGCGGTCTGCTCGGCTCGGTGGTGGTCGGCGCGGCGGCCGTCGCGATCGCGGTGTGGTCGCACCGGCGCCTGTGGGACCTCGACTCCGTCTCGGCCCCGCTCGTCACCGCGATCGGCGACGTGGCGACCCTGCCCGCCCTGTGGGTCGCGACGCTGCTGGTGCAGCACGTGCACACGATCACCCCGTTCCTCGCGGCCGCCACCGCGCTCGCGTGTCTGGCCGGCACGATCCGTGGGTGGCGCGACGACGCCCCTCTCGTCCGCAGGGTGGTCCGCCAGTCGATGGTCGTGCTGTTCGCGGCGGGGCTGATCGACCTGCTCGCCGGCACCGTGGTCGACCTGCGTCTGGAGCGGTTCCTCGCGCTCCCGGCGCTGTTCATCCTGGTCCCGCCGTTCCTGGAGGACACGAACGCGCTCGCCGGGATCTTGTCGTCTCGACTGAACTCGAAGCTCCACGTCGGCGCGATCGACCCGACGCCGATGCCGCAGCCGCTCGCCTGGGTGGACATCGGGATCAACGTCGTGTTCGCCGTGTCGGTCTTCTTCATGGTCGGGGTGTCGGCGCACGTCGTCGCGGTCGCCACCGGCCAAGCCTCTCCGGGGCTCGCGACGATGCTGAGCGTGAGCCTGCTCGCCGGGATGCTCGCGACGATCGTGTCGTGCGCGGTCGCCTATTACAGCGCGATCTCGGTCTTCCGCTTCGGCTGGGACCCCGACAACGTCACGATCCCGATCAGCTCGGCCGTGATGGACCTCGCGGGCACTCTATGCCTCGTACTCGTTATCCTCATGCTCGGCGTGAACGCCCATGTCTGAGGACGAACCGAGGAACGTCAAGGGCCTCCTCGCGGCGCTGAAGGACGCGTCGGAGCTGATGGTCGACCTCGCCTATGCCGCTGTGTTCTTCGACGAGGAGAAGCTCGCCGAGGAGGTCGGCCGGCTCGACGACCGGATGAGCGATCAGCTCCGGCGTCTCCGCGCGATCGCGATGCTCGCGGCGCGGAGCCCCGAGGACGCCGAAGGCATGGCAGGCGTCCTGTGGATCGCCGACGCGATCCAGCGCATCGGGGTCGCCGCGTCCGACATCGCGCGGGTCGTCGCCTCACGCCTGGGGATCCCGCACGCGCTGCGCCCCGACCTCCGTCACGCCGATGAGGTGACGGCCCGCGTGCGGATCCGAGAGGAGTCCGACGCGATCGGGCGCACGCTCCGCGACCTCTCGCTGCCCACCGAGACCGGGATGTGGGTGATGGCGATCCGCAACGGGATCCAGTGGGAGTTCGACCCCGGGCCCGAAGACGTCGTGTCGGCGGGCGACGTCCTGCTCGTGCGAGGGCCGGAGGAAGGGGTGCCCCTCATCCGGACGGTGGCCGGAGCACCGCCGCTGCCCGCCGCGCCGGGCGACGGGGCGCCGCCGCTGTCCGAGCTCGACCGGGCGGTCGACATCCTCGTCGAGATGAAGGACCTGTCCGAGGCGGCGGTCGGGATCGCCTACTCGTCGCTGCTGTTCCACAACCGGGCGCTCGCGGCCGAGGTCGGCGCGCTCGAGGCGCGGAGCGACGCCCTGCAGGACGAGCTCGAGTCCTGGGTGCTGCGGGCGGCGCCGGAGTCCCGCGACGTCGACGAGCTCCGCGGCTTGATCCGTCTGGCGAGCGCCTCAGAGTCGATCTGCGACGCCGCCCGCGATATGACGTGGTACGTGGAGCACGGGGAGCCGCTGCATCCGGTGGTCCAGATGGCGCTGGAGGAGACCGAGGAGACGAGCGCCGAGACGACGGTGGCGCCCGGCTCCGCCGCCGACGGCCGGTCGCTCCGCGATCTGCGGGTCGAGACCGAGACGGGCATGTTCGTCCTCGGGATCCAGCGCGGGGCCCGCTGGACCTATCGCCCGCGCGGAACGTTCGTGCTGCGGGCCGGCGACCGCCTCCTGTCGATCGGGCCCGAGGAAGGTGAGGAGGAGCTCCTCGCCCTCTGCGGCGCAACGCCCGTGGACGACTCGGCGGGGGAGCGAGCCGGGTCGGCATAGGTTCGCGCCCGCGCAACGGTTGAGCAGGGCCGCCGCGGCCCCTACCCTCCGCCCATGGACGCGTACGTGTACGCCCGGGTCTCCCCCGGCAAGGTCGGTCAGGTGCTCGCGAGTCTGCCGAGCAAGCAGGGCGTGCGGCGCGCCGTGGTGGTCGTCGGCAACTGGGACGTGCTGCTCCACGCCGAGGGCCCCGACCTGACGACGATCGCGAGCGTGGTGCTGTCGGAGTTCCACAACATCGACGGCATCACCCGGACGCTGACGGCTCCCGTCGTGCCGCCGGATCGGATCGGGATCACCGGCTTCGGCGGTCCGAAGCCGCCGCCGATCGTCCCGAACGCCTGCTACGTCCACCTCAAGGCGGAGCCGGGCGCCCCCGCCGGGATCGCCGAACGCCTCGGCGACCTGCCCGACGTGGCGGGGGTGGCGGTGCTGGGCGGCGCCTGGGACCTCCTCACGTGCGTCCCCCATCCGTGGGAGATCGCCTCCGGCGTGATCCTCGAGCAGATCCACGCGATCCCTGGGATCGTGTCCTCGAGCACGCTCGTGTCGATCGAATACGAGGAGCCCGACGAGGACCGCGACCAGTTCAGCGCCTGGAGCTGAGCCGCCGCGGCTCAGACGCGGCCTGAGGGCGCGCCGGCCGAACCCGGCACCTCGCGCACGCCCTTGGGCAGGCTGAAGCGCACGCCCTCCTGCGCGACGGCGATCTGCTCGACGTCGTCGAACCCCCGTGCGGCGAGCCACGCGAGCATCTCGGCGACCAGGTGCTCGGGTGCGCTCGCGCCGCTCGTGAGCCCGACGGTCTCCGCGCCGTCGAGCCAGGCGGGGTCGACCTCGGTCTCGTCGTCGACGAGGTAGGCCGGGGTCCCGCGCTCCTTCGCGACCTCGGCGAGCCGGTTGGAGTTCGAGGAGTTCTTCGAGCCGATCACGAGCAGGACGTCGGCGCGGGGCGCGATCGCCTTCACGGCGTCTTGCCGGTTCTGGGTCGCGTAGCAGATGTCCTCGCGCGGCGGCCCCTCGAGCCCGGGGAACCGCTCCTGCAACACCGAGACGATCTCGCTCGTCTCGTCGACCGACAGCGTGGTCTGGGTGAGGTAGGCGAGCGAGGCGTCCCCATCGGGAGCTCGACCGACCGGGCGCCCTCGACGTCTTGCACGAGCACCGTGCGCTCAGGCGCCTGCCCGCTCGTTCCCTCGACCTCCTCGTGCCCCGCGTGGCCGATCAGCACGATCGTCTTGCCCTCGCCGGCGAACCGGCGCGCCTCGACGTGGACCTTGGTGACGAGCGGACAGGTCGCGTCGATCAGTTCGAGCCCGTGGCGGCGCGCCTCCTCGAACACCGTGGGCGGCGAGCCGTGGGCCGAGAGCACGGCAACCGCGCGCTCGGGGATCTCGGTCACCTCGTCGACGAAGACCGCGCCCTTCGCCTCGAGGTCGCGGACCACGTGGAGGTTGTGAACGATCTGCTTGCGCACGTACACGGGGGCCCCGTGCGACGCGAGCGCACGCTCGACGGCTTCAACCGCGCGCTCTACCCCGGCGCAGTACCCGCGCGGCGCCGCCAACAAGACCCGTCCCATGCGGACCATGGTCGCACCATCCGAGATGACCCGAGGTCATGTTCAGGTTGTCGGTCAGATGGGGAGGCCGGTAATGTCGGCGGACCTTCCTACGGACGATCCCGTCCGATCCTTCCCGACGCACGGTGGCGCGCCCCGCCTTCCCAGGGTGCGGTCACGCTTCCGCGCGCCGGGTCGCAGGGGCGGCACAGACCGTGGGAAGTCAGGTCACACATAACTGAGCAACCACCAGGAGGTGATGCGAGCACCCACGACCTACCGCGGTGTCCGCCGGACACGGTGAACCGTTCACCGGCTCCGGCACACGCGAGCGCAGCGGCCAGCTCCGCTCACCGCGGGGGTGAGATGCGTATGACGACAGCGTTCCGGCTCCGTCGCGCCCTCGTCGCGACGCTGATCGTGACCGCGATCTGGACCGCCTTCCCCGTCCCGCAGGCATCGGCAGCGACGACGAAGGCGACCCGGTACACGTACGTCTCGAAGAAGATCTGCCCGATCGATTGGCGGCAAGGCCCCTACTACGTCAAGCAGCTGATCCGCTGCTCGGCACACCACTACGGCGTGAGCGCCACCAAGGCGCTCGCGATCGCCCGCCGCGAATCCGGGTTCAACCCGAAGGCCTACAACTCCTCCTCGTGCGCCGAGGGCCTGTTCCAGCATCTGTGCAACTACTGGCCCGGACGTGCCTACACCTACGGCTTCAAGGGCTGGTCGGCCTACAACGGCCGTGCGAACGCGTTCGTCACGATGCGGATGGTCAAGAAGCACGGCTGGGGGGCCTGGGGCGGCTGAGCGCCCTACCTGACCGGACCGCCCGGGCGGGGCTGCCCTCGCAGGAGGCCCCGGACGTCCTCGAGCGACGTCGCCACGACCGTGGCCCCGGGCGCGTCCCGGTCGGTGACGATCCGCATCCCCGGGAAGCGCTCGGCGACCAGCGCGACCAGCTCCTCGAAGTCCCCGAACGCGACGAGCAGGTGGGGGCGTTCGACGTCGATCTGGTCGAGCGCCCCGAGCAGGTCGGTCGCGCCGGGGCAGAGCTCCCAGTCGGCCGCCACCGTCGCGGCCTTCAGCGCCGCCAACGCCTCGGCGTCGGGCGCGACGCACAGGACCTTGAGCGCGCGACACATCTAGAGCCAGCCCCGCCGCTTGAACCCGACGTACAGGGCGAGCGCCGAGCCGCCCATCACGACCAGCGCACCCGGATAGCCGGCCCGCATCCCCAGCTCGGGCATGTGCTGGAAGTTCATCCCGTAGATCCCGGCGATCAACGTGGGGACCAGGATGATCCCGGCCCACGCCGAGAGCTTCTTCATGATCTCGTTCATGCGGTTCGCGACCTGCGCCACCCGTACCTCCAGCAGCGACGTCAGCAGGTCTCGGATGTTGTCGGCGAGCTCCGAGACGCGGATCACGTGCTCGGTGAGGTCGCGGAAGTACGGCTGGAGAATGGCGCCGGCCAGGCGCGGATCCTCCTGGAGGAAGTCCAGGCCCTGTCGCAGCGGTGCGACGACCCGGCGCACCCGCACCACCTCGCGCTTCAGCCGGAAGATCCGCTCCTGAAGTGCGGATCCGTTGTCGCCGGGCTCCGCGGCGAACACTTCGTCCTCCACGAGGTCGGTGCGGTCCTCGAGCTCCTCGATGATCGACAGGTACCCGTCCACGATCTCGTCGAGCACCAGGTACACGGCGAACCCGCCGCCCGCCGAGGCGAGCACGTCGCGCTGCCCCTCCCACCGGCGTCGCGCGACGTCGACCGGCGCCGCATCGGGTCCGTAGCGCAGCGTCACCAGGTAGCGGCGTCCGACGACGGCGTGGACCTCGTGCTCGCCGAGCTCTTCCCCCGCACCCAGCGAGAGCGGCCGGACCGCCACGAACGCGTACCGATCGAACAGCTCGACCCGGGGGCGCTGGCGACGGTGCCGCACGTCCTCCAGCGTCAGCGCGTGCAGGTCGAAGGCGCCGCCGATCGTCGTCAGCTCCGCGTCGGTGGGATCGACGGCGTCCAGCCACACGAACGCGTCCTCGCGTCCGAGCAGCTCGCGGACGTCCGCCAGGCGCCCGTCTCGCACGGCGCCGCCGTCGTCGGGGTAGACCCGCACCTCGATCACGGGGGCGAGCCTACCCCGCGTCACGCCGTCGGCCGGACAGGACGGTGCTAGCCTCGCCGTCCGTGGCCGTCCCCGAGCACGTGCACCGGTTCTGGCGCGCGCTGGACGCGCTGTTCTCCGACGTGCAGCCGACGTGGTGGGGCGCCGTGGTCACGGACGGCCGGTTCCCACGGATCTGGGACGCGAACTACGCGCGGATCGACGAGCCCGCCGCCTCGCTCAGGGCCGCCGACGTGGAGGAGGAGCTCCTGCCGGCGTTGGCGGCGGCCGGGGTCGACGTCCTGCACGTCGTGAGCTTCCACCCGGACGTGACGACCGGCCTGCTGGCGGAGCTGTCCTCGCGCGGGCACCGGCTCACGTGGGACCTCGTGATGGACACGGACGACGACGGGGGCGCCGTATCGGCGCGCGTGGCCGAGGTCGCGGTCGAGGAGCTCGAGCCCGACGAGGAGCTGTGGGACCGCGTCGCGGATTCGCTCGCCCTGTTCGGCGTCGAGCCGGGCGAGGCGGTCGCGCAGCTCCGCCTCATCGAGGCCGACGTGCTCGCGCGCGGGGGCAAGCGCTGGTTCGGCGTGCGCGACCCGGATGGAGCCGTCGTCTCGCTGGGCGCCCTGCTCCTGCTCGAAGGGGTCGGCTACGTCGACAACGTGGTGACGTTCCCGCAAGCGCGCGGCCGCGGCTACGCGAGCGCCGTCACCGCACGGATCGTGGAGGAAGCGCACGGGGACGGCGCCGAGCACGTCTGCCTGTTCGCCGACCCGGGCGACGCGCCGGTGGTGCGGATGTACCGTCGGCTGGGGTTCCGCGACGCCGGGACGCTCGCCGCGACGCGCGGCCCGGTCCCCTGATGCCTCCGCGTGCCGGCCTCCGATCGTGTCATGCTTCGCGGAACGTTCACCGCCTCTTCACCGCCGATACCTCGACCTCGTGGATCGGGGCGGCGAGCATTCCCGGCATGGAAGACATCACGAGACTTCCGGTCGATCGGTGTCCGCGCTTCTACGCCGTCGAGGAGTACGACGAGCCCGGCTTCCCCCCGATCCAGATCGTGGCCGAGTACCTGGGGTTCGAGGACGCGGGAAGGGATCTGTGGCTCCCGCTCCTTGGAGCCGACGCTCTCAGCCGGCATGACCTCGCGATGACCCCGGCCGGCCGTACGGCGCTCGCACGCTGGCAGGAGCACGACGACGACGCGTTCTCCGCGTTCCATCGGCTTCGTGCCCAGCAGCCTTTCGCGGCGGTCGAGCGCGCGGCCAAGCACCCGGTCCGAAGGCGGAGAACGACCCGGATCCGTACCCCACGCTAGTTACGCGCCGTGGCCGTGTCCTGGGAGATGCTCCGGGAGGATCGACAGCAAGCCGGGTCCACCGGCGCCCAAGCCGCACGGCTCCTTGCGTGAGCCCGGGCGCCTACGCGAAAGGCGTGGAAGGAACACGTCGCGTGGATCGGCCGCTGATCGCGACCGCCGTCACGTTCCCAGGCTGGCATCGTGGCCTCATCGACGTCCTCCAACGGTCTCCCCTGGCTCGACGGGCACTGTTGGCGCTCCCAGCCCTAGCAGCGCTCAGTCCGAGCCAGGCTTCCGGAAGTCCTTGGCGTTCCGCCGGACGACGAGGACGATCGCGAGCACGACCAAGATCGCGCCGATCGCCACGAGCGCGTTCAAGAGGGACACGCTGCCTCCTCGCTGACAGCCTAGACCGAGCCCACGAGCGCGTGCGCCCCCGGGTTAGTCGAACTGGAGCAAGCTCGCGTACTCGTCCTCGACTCGCACGACGAGCCCGTCCGCCGTCAGCTCGGCGAGGGCGCCCCGTACCTCGAAGAGCGGTAGTCCGAGCGTGTTGCTCAGCCCTTCGACCGTGTAGCCGTCCTGGGCTCCCGACTCGATCACGTGCAAGACGCGTACGCGAGCGCGCACACGCGTCGCCGGATGCTCGGTCCAGATGTCATATTCGTCCACGCCGCTAGCGTGCCCGGCTCAGCCCGAGGCCGCTAGACGATCGCGGGATGTTTCACTCCGAGGACGTGGGAGTTTCGCCCTCCGTTACCGCGGTAGACACCGGCTTGCCTCATCGGTCCGATGACCTGTGTTCATCCGGCGTTCACCCGACCCCCTCGTCCCAGTGGCTAGCCTTGGGGAGAGCGAGGATGTCGTCGATCACCCCCGACGTTGCCGGTCGTGCGATCAAGATCGTCGAGCACGACCTGCTGGCAGAGTTCGAAGGCATGCTGCCCACGCGAGACCTGGCGTTACTCGCCTCGGAGGAGGTGCATGCCTTTGACGGAGCGAAGGTGAACGACTTCATCCCTATCCTCGCGTGGCGCCGCGCACGCAGGCGGGCACTCGCGATCGATCACGTCACCGAGCTCGCGGTAGACGGCTGGGGTGGAGGCGGCCGACGTGGTCGTCACGATGGGCCGCGGTGACGCTTGCCCGGTCTTCCTCGGCAAGCGCTACCTGGACTGGAGCTGCCGGAACTCGCCGGGAAGAGCGTGGTTGAGTACGCGGATCAGGGACGAGACCGGGCGGCGCGTTGACGCTGCTCGAGACCCTGTTGTCTCGCGATCGAGCCGGCCGAGCGGGTCAGATCTTCCTCGATGGTCCTGCCCCCGATTCCCCTCCCGCGTGCGCGAGATAAGGTCCTTCAACCCGATCGAGCCAGTGCGGGGTCCTCGTGAACATCGACCGAGGTCGTGTCCATCAAGCCGAGGGACTCCAAGATGATCCCCTCGCGAAGCCCCCACTCGCTCACGATGAAGTCGTCGCGGCCCGTCAGGTCGACCACGGTGGACAGCACGACCGCGCCAGCCGCGATCGTGTCGACTCGATGTCGACCGACCCCAGATAGCTGCAGGCGTTCGGATCGAGAGGAAGTTACGAGCCGATCACGGATCCGGTGGAGTTGGCGTGCAGTTATCGCTGTCCCATGAAGCGAAGCGCGGGGGTCACTGGGACCCGAGGTGATGAGCCGGGCGATCGCCTTGACGGTGCCACCAGCCGCGATGCATGTCTCCGGCCGCTGAACCAGTACCTCGGGAGTCACGTCCAGGAGGCTGTCGTTCACGGACGCCTGTAGCCCCTTCCGTTCGGTGCGCCGGATGGGATCGTGGTGCACGAACATCCCCGTCAGCCTGCCGGCGCCCAGAGGAAGACTCTTGACCCACACTGGGCACGACCCCTCGCCGACCACGAGTTCGAGGCTGCCTCCTCCCAAGTCCAGACCCAGAACCACTCGTTCCCTCAGCTGAAGACCGGCACGCAGTCCAGCGAAAGTGAGGGTGGCCTCCTCTTCGCCCCTCAAGAATCGGACCGGATGTCCCACTGCCAGCTCGAACCGTCTCGCCAGCTCCTCCCGATTGGAGGCGTCTCGCAGCGCGCTCGTTGCGACCGTGATGACGCGCTCGGCGCCGGACCGCTCCGCCTGTGTGCGGAACCGCACCAGAGTGTCGACCGCGGCGGCGGCGTATGGTTCTGGGACCCGGCCCTTCCGTCCGACCACGAGACCCAGGTTCAATGCCGCACGCTTGCGCGAACGTTCGACGATACGACCCTCGCCATCGACGTCCACCAAGGCGAACCGGAAGGACGTACTGCCCAGATCGAGAACGGCGATCCGCATCCGGCGAGCGTATGGGGGGCATGAGGAGCGTTCGGTAGCGGACGGCATCGCAAGCGCGAATGTGCGGTGAACGTTCGGGGACGTCAGGTCTTCCGGCGCAGGGGCCAGCCGCCAGCCAGCGGAACCGGGACGACGCGCGCGCTCGACCGACGGAGGAACCTTGCGTGAACGCTCCGAGACCTACACGTGCGGACATGCGATCCGTCGTTAGCGTGTCGTCATGGCCTTCCCCGACCAGGCGAAGAGCGACGACTGGATGCGCGCTCTCGCGGGCCATTACACGGCGGTCCGCGACAGGTACCCGACGGACGAACTCGCCATCGTGTTCGATATCGACGGTACGATCTTGGATCTTCGGCACCTCATAGCACATGTGCTGCTCGCGTACGACCGCGAGCACGGGACGGATATCTTCCACGGGCTCGTAGCCGAGGACATCACGGCGCCGGAGAACCAGGTCGAGGCCCTGTTCGAGGGCCTCGGCGTGCCCGAGGATCGGCGAGACGACGTCGCCGCGTTCTCTCGTCTCCATCTCTGGGACGAAGACGGTCTGATCGCGGCGAGCGCCCCGTACCGCGGAGTCCTGAGCGTGATCCGCTGGTTCCAGATCCAACCCGGCACGCGGGTAGCGTTGAACACAGGCCGCCCCGAGCAGATGCGGCTGCTCACGCTCGACTCGATGAACGCCGTCGGTGAAGCCGCACGTGTGCGGTTCGAGCCCGAGCTCCTCTTCATGCGGAGCGACGGAAGGACGGTTCCGGACGCGAAGGTGGCGGCACTCGACGAGATCCGTGCGCTTGGGCTCCGCCCGGTAGCGGTCATCGACAACGAACCCGAGAACCTGACCGCGATGTTCGCGTCACACCGTCGCAGCGACATCATGTTCCTGCACGCCGACACGATGTTCGAGTCGCAGCGCGCGGAGGGCCTTCGCGTCGTGGAGGGCACCGCGTACGAGCTCGGCGGGTTGATCAGCGAGGACCGCCTTCGAGAGCACGTCGAGCTCGTCTGGCACGGCGTGAACGACGCCGAGAACCTGCGGCAGTTCCTGGACTCGGGGATCACGTGGGCGGAGGTCGACCTCCGGTGCGATCCCGTGGGACGGCTCGTCCTCCGCCACGATGGATTCAACGAACGCCCTTGGAGCCGCGACGAACCTTCCTTGCTGGCACGATCGAACCTCGAGATGCTCAGCGCGGCGGGTCGCTCGATCAAGATCGACGTCAAGGAGGACGACGGCACCCTCCGTGGGGCCCTCGACCTGATCGACGAGTTCGAGCTCGGTGACGATCGCGTGTGGTTCAACGGCGAGGTCGACGTGGTGGGCGCGGCTGGCTTCGAGTCGTTCCGCGACCGCCACCCATACGCCGTCGCATCCTGCCCGATCGACTTCCTCACCCCGCTCCTCACGGTCGCACCGGAGGAAGCCGACGTCGTCTTGGAGCGCCTCCGTTCGTGGGGCGTGAGCCGCCTGTCGGTCAGATGGGCGAGCAGCGTCCGCCACACCATCGGTGAGCTGGAGCGGCGCGGCTGGGAAACGAACGTTTACGCCGTGCCCGACCTCCAGTCGTTCTTGGAGGCGGCCGTCCTCTTACCGACGTCCGTAACCGCCGATTTCAACTTTCCCGCATGGCGGTACTTCGGCCGTGGCTCCGGGCAGAACGGCGTCGTCCATCTGTATGAGCCCGAGACCGTCTGACGAGGTCGCGTCTCGTCACCCGAACCCGCCTCAAGCGTGCTTCAGCACGACCGACTCGACGACGTTCGCCACGTTCTCCAGGCCGTCGAGCGCCTCTTCGAGCATCTCGGTGACCTCCCTCCACTTGAGGACGTCCATCGCCCGATGGTCCCCGGAGAACATGTCGGCGATCGCACGACGGTAGAGCCGGTCGCCCTCGTTCTCGAGGCTGTTGATCTCGATCCAGTAGGGTTCGAGACGGTCCCGCTTGAGGCTGGGGAAGACCTTGAGCGCCTCCTCCGTCTGCTTCGCGGCACGCACCAGCACGTCCGCCTGCTGGATCATCGCCGGGCGCGGCGCCTCGATGTTGTGCAGGACGAAGGCGTCGGCGGCGGCGTCGATCGCGTCGACGACGTCGTCGAGGGCGGAGGCGAGCGTGTAGATGTCCTCGCGGTCCATCGGCGTGATGAACGTCGTATTGAGGCGCTGGATGATCTCGTGCGTGACGGTGTCGTTCTCGTGCTCGCGCTCCTGGATCCGCCGGGCCTTGAGCTCGACCTCGACGTAGTTCGCCACGAGGTCCTGGAGCAGCTCCGCCGCGCCGGTGAGGTTCTCGGCGCTTCGCGAGAAGAGGTCGAAGAACGCCTCGGGCCGCTGCGAGATCTTGAGCTTCATCGTTCGTCTCCTTCGGGTGGAGAGCCCGTGCGCGGGTCCTTCGTCATGTCCTCGATCGCGAGCAGCACGAACCAGAAGAACGAGAGCGCGGCCATCGCGAGGTTGAGCCAGCGGAACTGCGGGGGCGTGGGACCGTACAGGAGCAGGCACGCGATCCCGACCCCCAGGAAGAACAGCGGTCGCCGGGAGACCCTCACGTGAGCGCCTTGATCGGGAGATAGACGAGGTAGGCGACGACGAACGCGCCGGGGATCGTGAGCACCCACGCCCACACGACGCGCCCGGCGACGCCCCAGCGCACGGCGGACAAGCGCTGGGTCGTGCCGACACCCACGATCGCCCCGCTGATCGTGTGGGTGGTGGAGACCGGCACGCCGGAGAACGTCGCGAAGAAGAGCGAGATCGAAGCCGCGGATTCGGCGCACATCCCGCTCACCGGTTGCAGCTTCGTGATCTTGCTCCCCATCGTGTGGACGATCCTCCACCCACCGAACAAGGTACCGAGGCCGATCGCGGTGTGGGCGGACAAGACCACCCAGAGCGGGACCGGGGCCCCCTGCGGGAGGATCCCGTTCGCGATCAGCAAGGTCAGGATCACCCCCATCGTCTTCTGCGCGTCGTTCCCGCCGTGGCCGAGGCTGAAGGCCGCAGCCGAGAACAGCTGCCCCACCCGGAAGCCGCGGTTCAGCTTCTCGATCTTGCGGTAGCGGTGGAAGGCCCAGTAGACGATCGTCATGAACGTGAAGGCGAGCAGGAACCCGAGGATCGGTGACAGGACGATGAACACCGCGATCTTCTGATACTCGGAGGACACGAGCGCGCCCCAGCCGACGCTCGCCACCGCGGCCCCGGCGAGTCCGCCCACCAGCGCGTGCGACGAGCTGGTGGGCAGGCCGAGCAGCCACGTGATGATGTCCCACGCGATCGCGCCGATCAGCGCCGCGAAGATGCTCGCGTTCGTGAAGGTCCCGGGCTGGGCGACGCTCGCGATCGTGTCCGCGACCTTCGTGCCGAACACCAGGAACGCGACGAAGTTGAACACCGCCGCCCACACGACGGCGATCTGCGGAGTGAGCACCCGGGTCGACACGACCGTCGCGATCGAGTTCGCGGCATCGTGGAACCCGTTGAAGAAGTCGAACGCGAGCGCGATCACGATGATGAGCGCGATCGTGATCGTCATGCGAACTTCGCCGCCACGGTCTCGATCTGGTTCGCGACGTCTTCACACCGGTCGACCGCCGCCTCGATCCGCACCAGGAGGTCCTTCCACATCAGGACCTCCATCGCCCGGTAGTCGCCCGAGTAGAGGTCGGCGACGACGCGCCGGTACACCCAGTCCCCCTCGCGCTCCGCGCGCTTGATCGCCACCAGGTCGTGCTGTGCGGTGCGAAGGTGGGGCAGGTCGTCCACCGCGCGGACGACCGCCCCGCAGGCGCGCGCGAGCACCTCGACCTGCATCCGGAACCCGGGGAGCGGCTCGGTCGATCCGCAGGAGCACGATGAGGTCAGAGACGGCCTCGAGATGGTCCAGGATGTCGTCGAGGGCCGTGGCGAGGCGGTAGATGTCGCCCCGATCGAAGGGCACCACGAAGGTCCGGTTGAGCGTCGCGATGATCTCGTGGGTCAGGTCGTCGCCGCGATGTTCGAGGTCTCGGATGTGCTCGGCGTGCACCTGCGCTTCACCGAGGTCGTCGACCATCGACAGGAGCTCGCCGGCACCCTCGGCCACGTTGCGCGCCGCCCGGTCCAGCAGGTCGTAGAACGCCAGTTCCCGCGGGATGACCTGGAACGGCACGGTGCGTGCTTCCCTTCTCCTGGAATGGCCGAGCGGAAGGTACAGGGGCCGTGCCGAAGGTGTCCATACGGTAAACGTCGGGAGAACGCCGGGACCAAGGTCCCGCGCCGCTCAGCCGACGAACTTGTACCCGAGCCCGCGCACGGTGAGCAGGAACTCCGGCTCGTGCGGGTCGTCCTCGATCTTCTGCCGGACCCGCTTCACGTGGACGTCGAGCGTCTTCGTGTCGCCGACGTAGTCGTGACCCCAGATCTCCTCGATCAGGAAGTCACGGGTGAGGAGCCGGCCCTTCCTGCGCAGGAACGCCTCGAGGAGCTCGAACTCTTTCGGCGGGAACCCCACGAGCTCCCCCGCGATCCTGACCTCATGGCGGCCGACGTCCATCTCGATCCGGCCCCCCGCGAGCAGCTCGTCGGGCGCCGGCTCGACCGCATCCGCCATCCGGGCGCGGCGCAGGTGGGCGCGGACACGCGAAACGAGCTCGCGCATCGAGAAGGGTTTGGTGACGTAATCGTCGGCGCCGAGTTCGAGCCCGGCGACCTTGTCGGCCTCCGAGTCCTTCGCGGTGACCATCACGATCGGCACCGTCGAGCGCTCCCGGATCATCCGGCACACGTCGAGTCCCGACATCTCGGGCAGCATCAGGTCCAGGATCACGAGGTCAGGCAGCTCGTGGCGGAACCGTTCGATCGCGCGGCGGCCGTCCGTCGCCACGGAGACCGCGTACCCCTCACGCTCGAGGGAGTACCGGACGGACTCGACGAGCGACTCCTCGTCCTCGACGAGCAGGATCCTCGACACCTCGGCCACTTAGGGACCGACCTCTTCGTGCGAGGCATCCGTGTATTCACGGAACTCGCCGGTGATCAAGAAGCCGACCTGCTCGGCGATGTCGACCGCGTTGTCGCCGACCCGCTCGAGCGCACGAGCCGCGAGGTTCATGTGCATCCCCCAATCCAGCGCGGCCGGGTCGTGTGCAAGCTTCAGGGCCTCGAGATGGGTCGCGCGGTTGATCCGATCGACCGGGTCGTCCATCAGGGGGAGCTGCAGGCAGAGATCAAGGTCGCGGTCGCGGAACGCGTGCATCGCACTTCGTACCATCTCCACGACGAGGTCACCCATCTCCGCCAGCTGCCGGCGCATCGGATCGCTGCTCGGCAGATCCCGGGTGATGAGCTGGAGCTTGGCGACGTTCACCGCCTGGTCGCCGATCCGCTCCAGATGCAGGCTCGAGTGGATGATCGCCGAGACCAGCCGCAGGTCGGCGGCGACCGGCGTCTGCAGCGCGAGCGTCTGCAGCGTCCGGGACTCGATGTCCAGGTACCGCTGATCGATCTCATCGTCGAGGTCGACCACCAGCTGCGCCTCTGCGTCGTCGCGGTGCGTGATCGCGTGCACCGCCCGCTCGACGGCCCCCGCGGCGCGCTCGCCCATCTCGAGGACCTCCTGCTCGAGCCCATGGAGCTCCTCGTGGAACCGGCTGCGGATCTCGGTCATCCGAACCGCCCCGTCACGTAGTCCTCCGTCCGTTGGTCGTCGGGATTGGTGAACATCTTCGTCGTCGGCCCGTACTCCACGACCTCCCCGTAGAGCATGAAGAGCGTCCACTCCGACACCCGCGCGGCCTGCTGCATGTTGTGAGTGACGATGACGACCGTGTATTCGTCCTTCAGCTCGCCCACCAGCTCCTCGATCCGCAGCGTCGAGGCCGGGTCCAGCGCAGACGCCGGTTCATCCATCAGGAGCACCTCGGGCTCGACCGCCAGGGCGCGCGCGATGCACAAGCGCTGCTGCTGGCCGCCCGACAGACGACCGCCGGGTTCCTTGAGCCGGTCCTTGACCTCGTCCCAGAGCCCGGCGGACCGCAAGGCCTTCTCGGCCCGCCCCTCGAGCTCGGTCTTGCCGAAGCCGCCCGCCAGGCGGAGCCCGGCGACCGCGTTGTCGAGGATGCTCATCGTCGGGAACGGGTTCGGACGCTGGAAGACCATGCCGATCCGCCGACGGATCGCGACGGGGTCCACGTCCGGCGCGTAGATGTCTTGGCCGTCGAACAGCACCTTGCCCTCGACCCTCGCCCCGCGCACCTCCTCGTGCAGCCGGTTGAGACAGCGGATCAAGGTGGACTTCCCGCAGCCCGAGGGGCCGATGATCGCGGTCGCCGTCCGGTCCTCGATCGCGAGATCGATGCCGTGCAGGACCTGCTTCGGGCCGAACCAGGCGTCGAGACCGGAGACGTCGATCGCCCTCACCTCATCCTGCTCTGTTGCCTGATCGAAAGGATGCGCGCGGTGATCGATAGGACCAACACCCCCACAAGCAGCATCAGCGCGCCCCCCCAGGCGAGGGTGCGCCACGACTCGTACGCCGACTGAGCATAGTTGTACACACGGAGCGGCACTGCATCCGTCGCCTTGAGGGGATCCGTGTTCACGAAGTCGTTCCCCAGCGCCGTGAGCAGCACCGGCGCGGTTTCCCCCATCCCGCGCGCGACCCCGAGCATGACGGCCGTCAGCACGCCCGAGCCCGCGACCGGAAGCACGATCCTCATGATGACCTTCCACCGGGGCAGGCCGAGCGCGAGCGCCGCCTCCCGAAGGTCGCCGGACACGAGCCGGAGCACCTCCTCGGTGGCGCGGGCGATGATCGGCCACATCAGCACCGTGAGCGCGATCCCTGCGGCCAGGCCAGAGAAGCTCCCCATCGCGACGACGACCAGAGCCCACACGAACGCCCCCGCCACGATCGAGGGCACCGACAGGAGGATCTCGGCGACGAAGCGGATCACGCCCGCAACCCGTCCTCGGCCGAACTCCGCGAGGTAGATGCCGGTGAGGATGCCCAACGGCACCGAGAACGCGATCGCGATCCCGACGATCATCGCGGATCCGATCAGGGCCTGCTTCATGCCCCCGTTCGGCAACTGCGCCGGCAGCGCCGTCCCGGTGAAGAAGCTGACCGAGATCGCCGCGATACCCAGTCGGACCACCCGCCAGATGATCAACACGAGCGGCACGAGCGCGACGACCACGCACCCCCAGAGGAACGTCGTGAACAGCCGGTCCTTCAGCCGTCGCGACCGTGACACGACGCGGTGCTCCTGGACCCCGGACGCCACGCTCACGCTCATGCCAACCCGATCATGGTTGCCGCTGCCTCGTCTTGGGTGGCGACATCCTCCCCTGCGAGCCGCTCGGTGCGCCGGACGAGCAGGCGCGACACCGACGCCATGATGAGCGCCATCGCGACCAGCACCAGGGCGAGGAACAACAAGGCTGACCGGTGCAGGCCGGCGCTCGTCGCCTCACGGAACTCGTTCGCGATCACCGCGGGGATCGTGTAGCCCGGTCCGAGCAGCGACGCACCGATCCTCGGGCTATTGCCGACCACGAGCGCCACCGCGATCGTCTCCCCGAGGGCGCGACCGAGACCGAGCATGCCCGCGCCGACGATGCCGGGCCGCGCGTACGGGAGGACCCCCAGTCGGATCGTCTCGTACCGAGTAGCCCCGAGCGCCAGCGACGCTTCCCGCAGGTCTCGGGGCACGACCGCGATCACTTCGCGCGACACGGCGGTGACGATCGGCAGGATCATGATCGCGAGGATCACGCCTGCCGTCAGGAGGTCGCCACCGGCCGTCGGACCCTGGAACAGCCGCCCGACCAGCGGCACCTTCCCGATCGTGGCCTCGAGCGCCGGCTCGACCGACTTGTCGAACAGGGGCACGAGCACGTACAGCCCCCAGAGCCCGTAGACGACGCTCGGGATCGCCGCGAGGATGTCGATCAGCACGGCGAGCGGATTGCGCAGCCAAGTCGATCCGGTCTCGTTCAAGAACAGCGCGACCCCGACCCCGACGGGCATCGCGAGGACCATCGCGATCGCCGACGTGACGACGGTCCCGAAGATGAACGGGAGCGCGCCGTAACTCTCCCGTCCGGCGACGGGGTTCCAGTCCCGCCCGATCAGGAAGCGAAGGTGGAACTCGGCGATCGCGCGCCAGCCGCCGTCGGCCAGGACCCACAGGAGCAAGCCGAGCAACACCAAGAGCCCCAGCCCCGCGGCGAGGGTAGTGCCACGGAACGCGCGGTCGGCGAAGCCGTGGCGGCGCTTCCGCGCCGCCACGGCTCCTCCAGCGAGCGTGGCGTCTCCGTCCGTCCGCATCTGGTGCGCTCAGCCCCAGCCTAAGAGGAAGGCGAGACCGCCGTCCCGTTGACGTTGATCTTCGCGAGCTCCTTGAGCGCGCTCTGCGCGAAGTCCGTGGGAAGCGGGGCGTAGTTGATCTGCTCGGTCTGCGACTGTCCGTCGGTCAGCGCCCAGTTCCAGAAGTCGACGAGCGTCTGCGCCTTGTTCTGATCCGTCTGGTCCGTGTAGATCAACACGTACGTGGTGCTCGCGATCGGGTATGCACCGGACGCGCTCGAGTTGAGGATGTTCGAGTCTGGCTTGATCGGGAACGCGAGCCCGCCGGCAGCCGCGCTGATCGAATCGATGCTCGGCTTCACGTAGGAGCCGTCGGCCGCCTTGATGTCCGCGATCCCGAGGTTCGCCGTCACGGCGAAGTCATAGGAGAGGTAGCCCACGCCGCCCTCTGTCTGGCTGACCCCGGCGGCGACGCCGTCGTTGCCGTTCGCGCCCGAGCCGACGGGCCACTGGACGGCCTTGTCGGCGCCGACCTGGTCGGCCCAGGTCTTGCTCTCATCCGAGAGCCAACCGGTCCACACCGCCGTCGTCCCCGACTCGTCGGCACGGTGGAACACCTTGATCGCTTCATCGGGCAGCTGCACGCCAGAGTTCTGGCTCTTGATCGCGGGGTCGTTCCACTTCGTGATCTTGCCGAGGAAGATGTCGGCGATCGTGGGGCCGTCGAGCTTCAGTCCCGTGTCGACGCCCGAGACGTTGTAGGCGAAGACGACCGCACCGAGGCAAGTGGGGAACTGGATGTAGTTCTGGGTAGGGAGCGCGGCCATCTCGTCCGACTGCAACGGCACATCGGTCGCGCCGAAGTCCACGGTCTTCTGCGTGAACTGCTCGATCCCCCCGCCTGAGCCGATCCCCTGGTAGTTCAACTTGGCGTCAGGCTCCTTCTGGAGGAACGACTGCGACCACAGCTGGTACATCGGCTGGGCGAACGTGGAGCCTGCACCGGTGAGCGGCGCACCCTGGAAGGTGCCTCCGCCGCTCGCCGAACTCGACGAGCTGTTGCTGGAACAACCGACCCCGACGAGGGTGAGCGCGACGAGCGCCGTCACCACCGCCGAGGTCCTCGTAACCATCTTCATCGGTTCCTCCTCCCGTTGCCACACAGACCTCCAAAGGGTCGCCCCAGCAAGTGGCGGCACCGGGACACGGGGATGAACGGATGGTGAACGCCGGATCACCGGCAGCGAGGGCCGGCGTGAAGACGTCCGGTGAGCGAACGGTCGGTGAACGACGCCGGAATCCCTTCCCACGTCTCCGTACACTCCGCCCATGGACAGGGACCTGCTGATCTTCGCGACGATCGCTGCCCTGTCGGTGGTGGGGATCGTGTTCGTGGCCGTCAGTTGGCGCCGGCGGACGCATTCCGCCCACGATCGGGCCGATCGCGCGGAAGCGGCCCTGCAGGTGCGCGAGCGGACCGAGGCGGAGGCTCTCGAGGTGCGTGGGCTGATCCTCGAATCGATGGAAGACGGCGTGATGCTGGTGGATCGAGAGGGGCGCCTGGTCTTCGCGAACCACTCGATCGCACGTCTGCTCGGGTTCGCGCCCGCGTGGGTTGGCGAGCTCCACCCCGAGGAGCTCCAGCACGCCGTCAGACGCGCGGGATATGTCGGCGACACGATGCACGCAGAGGTCGAGGTCGGCGCGCCCTCCCGATGGTTGCGCGCGACCGCCACCCCGGCCGGGGATGACGGCTCCGTCCTGCTCGTCCTCAGGGACGTCACCGAGGCGCGGCGCTTGGATGCCGTCCGCCGCGACTTCGTCGCGAACGCTTCACACGAGCTGAAGACCCCCGTGGCGTCGATCCGGGCGGCGGCGGAGACCCTTCGAGACGGCGCCATCGACGACCCTCCCGCCGCGCACCGATTCACCGAGCAGCTGGAGAAAGACGCGATGCGGCTCTCGCGGATCGTCTCCGACCTCCTCGACCTGTCGCGTCTGGAGACGGGCAGCGAACTCGGCGAGCGGGTCCGGGTGGACGCGCTCGTCGCCGACGAGGTGGAGCGTCTCGAGGACGACGCCTCGGAGGCGGAGGTGGCGGTCTCGGTCCACGCCGACGGGGTGCCCACCGTCCTCGGCTCCGCCCGCGACCTCGCCTTGCTGGTGCGCAACCTCGTCGACAACGCGATCCGCTACACACCCGGCGGCGGGCGGGTCGACGTGTCGGTCACCGTGGACGGGAGCGACGTCGTGCTCCTGGTCCGCGACACGGGCATCGGGATCCCGAGGCGCGACCTCCCGCGCGTCTTCGAACGCTTCTACCGGGTCGACCGGGCACGGTCGCGGGAGACCGGCGGCACCGGGCTCGGCCTCGCGATCGTGAAGCACGTCGCCGAGAACCACGGTGGATCCGTGACCGTCGAGAGCGAGCTCGGTCGCGGCTCGACGTTCGAGGTGCGTCTGCCGGCGGCCGCCCGCACGTCCTGACGCGGTCGCATCACGCCGGGCCCCGTACGCTTCCTCCCCTGATGGCGACGCTCTTCCTGATCCGCCACGGCCTCACCGCACAGACCGGGAAGATCCTCTACGGCCGCCTGTCCGGAATCGGGCTCGACGACCGGGGCCGCGCTCAGGCCGAGGAGCTCGTCCGCCGGTTCGACGGCGTGCGTCTGACCGCGCTGTACTCGAGCCCGTTGGAGCGATGCGTCGAAACCGTCGAGCCGCTCGCCGCGGCGCAGCGGCTGGCGATCGTCGGGCGCACCGAGCTCGAGGAGATGGACGCGGGATCGTGGACCGGCCGCTCGCTCGCACAGCTCCGCCGGACGTCGCTGTGGAAGACCGTGCAGCGCCAGCCCTCGGCGTTCCGGTTCCCCGACGGCGGCGAGTCCTTCCCCGAGGCCCAAGCGCGCGCGGTGGCCGAGGTCGAGCGGATCGCACGGCGCCACCGGCGCGGGCGCGTGGCCGTCGCGACCCACGGCGACATCGTGCGGATCGTGGTCGCGCACTACCTCGGCACGCCGCTGGACGGATTCCAGCGGATCGTGGTGGACACGGCGTCGGTGTCCGTCCTGGCGCTCGACGGACACGGCGACGCGCGGGTCCTGCTGGTGAACGACGCGGGCGGGCTCGTGCGGTTCGGCGCCGCGCCGCCCCGGGGGGGCCGGTCGCCGCGGGAAGGTGCGAGGATAGCCGCGATGGATCTCGGCCCCGTCGACCGCCTCACCGCCGACGCGATCGGCGAGCCCGGCATGCGCACCTTCTACCTGCAGGCCCGTGCCGGCGAGCAGCTCGTCACCGTGATCGTCGAGAAGCAGCAGGTGGAGCTGCTGGCGTCCTCGGTGCTGGAGCTGCTCGAGGAAGCGCCCGAAGAGCTCCCCGATGTCGACGAGGGTCCCTCGCTCGAGGAGCCGGTCGACCCTCGCTGGCGGGCGGGCCGCCTGTCGCTCGGCTTCGATCGCGACGAGGACCGGTTCGTGCTGGAGATCACAGAGTTCGAGCCCGAGCTCGAAGAGGGCGAGGATGAGGACGTCCGCAACGTCCTCGCGGAGGAGCCCGAGACGATCCGCCTGTGGGCGACACGCGAGCAGATGGTCGCGCTCGCGCTGCACGGCGCGGCGGTCGCCGAGCGTGGCCGCCCCACGTGCCAGTTCTGCGGCAACCCGATCGACCCCGAGGGGCACGTGTGTCCGGCGACGAACGGGCATCGCACGCCGCGGGTCTGAGCGACGCGGCGGGGGCGCTCGCCGAGGGCCGGATGGAGATCCTCGGCCTGATGCCGAACTCGTCGAACTACACGTTCCTCGCGCGGTGCCGTACGCGGGACGAGGAGACGCTGGCGATCTACAAGCCGCGGCGCGGAGAGATCCCGCTGTGGGACTTCCCCGAGGGCACGCTGCACCGTCGCGAGGTGGCGGCCTACCAGCTGGCGCGGTTCCTCGGCTGGCCGCACATCCCGACGACGCTCGTGCGCGACGGGCCCGAAGGACGCGGCTCCGCGCAACGGTTCGTCACGTCGGACCCCGAGCACCACTTCTTCACGCTGCAGGAGGAGCGTGCCGAGGACTTCCGGCTGATCGCGCTGTTCGACGTGGTGGCGAACAACGCCGATCGCAAGGGCGGGCACTGCCTGCTCGGCGAAGACGGGACGATCTGGGCGATCGATCACGGCGTCTGCTTCAACGAGGAGCCGAAGCTCCGCACGGTGATCTGGGACTTCATCGGCGAGCCGATCCCCGAGGCCGCGCGCGCCGACCTCGAGCGCGCCTCGCTCGCGCTCGAGCCCCGCGGTGACCTCCGGCGGACGCTCGAGGCGTTCCTCGCCCGCCACGAGGTCGACGCGACCGCGGCGCGCCTGGACGCCCTCCTGCGGGAGGGCTGCTTCCCGGCCCCCGAACCCGGCAGCCGTCCCTGGCCGTGGCCGCCGGTCTGACCCTGCGGGTCGCGACGTTCGCGACCCCGCTCGGGCCGTTCGGGGTGCTCGTGTCGAGCGACGGGGTCGTGGCGACGACCGGAGGCGATCCCGCGCGCCTCGCGGCCGAGCTCGGCGCGGCGTGGGCCGAGGATCCGCGGGGGCTGGCCCCGGTCGGGCACGAGCTCGACGCGTACTTCGCCCAACGCCTCCGCAGCTTCACGGTGCCGGTCGACCTCCGCCTCGCGCCGACGTCGTTCGGCCGCGCGGTGCTCGAGGCGACGTGCGCGATCCCCTACGGCGAGCTGCGCACCTACGGCGACGTGGCCGCCGAAGCGGGGCGGCCGGGCGCGGCTCGCGCGGCCGGGGTCGGCGCTGCGCTGGAGCCCGATCGAGCTGTTCGTGCCCTGCCATCGCGTGGTCCCCGCGGGTCCGGGCTTCGGCACCTACGGAGGCGACGAAGACCGCCGCCTGCGGCTGCTTCGGCTCGAGCAGGCGATCTGAGCGTCATCGGCGGCCCGATGAGAACATGGACCCATGACGCGCCGCCTCCTCCTCTTCTCGACGCTCCTCGCGCTCGTCGCTACCGCTTGCGGCGGAACGAGTTCCAACACTTCTTCCGCGTCGTCGGCTGCTGCCGGTGGCGTGGACCCCTCCACGTTCGCTGCGGAGGTCGCGAGCACCGACCTGTACGTCGGCCCGCCGCAGGCCGTGGACGTCGGCGTGTTCTCCTCGACCGGCCAGTCCGGCGTCTCGCTGCTCACCTCGGGGACGATCACGATGAAGCTCGCGCCGTCCCAGGGAGGCGCCGGCACGACGACCGACACCGCCGCGCACTACGTGCCGGCGCCGGGCACGTCCGGGAGCGCCTCGGGCACGCCGGCCCTGACGACGCCCGACGTCGCCCGCGGCGTCTACCAGGCCGACGACGTGCGGTTCGACGCGCCGGGTGTGTGGCAAGCCGACGTGTCGTTCACCGTCGACGGCACCCCGATCCAGCTCTCCGCGCACTTCCAGGTCGCCGCCAAGCCGGCCTTGCCCGCGCCCGGCGAGGAGGCGTTCCTCACCCAGAACCTGACGATGGCCTCGAAGGTGGATCCCCAGGCGGTCGACTCGCGTGCGATCGACGGCGCGAAGGTCCCCGATCCGGAGCTGCACCAGCACACGATCGCGCAGGCGATCGCCGCGGGGAAGCCGGCGCTCGTGCTGTTCTCCACCCCCGTCTACTGCCAGAGCCAGTTCTGCGGACCGTCGACCGATGCCCTGGAGCAGATCGCGAAGGCCCGCCCGGGCGAGGCGTACTACATCCACGTCGAGATCTGGGCCGACTACGCGAAAGGCCAGATCAACGCTGCCGCGAAGCAGTGGCTCTACCGCAACGGCGACCTCACCGAGCCGTGGCTGTTCCTGATCGGACCCGACGGCAAGATCGTCCAGCGATGGGGGCCGCTGTTCGACCCGCAGGAGGTCCTGAACGCCCTCGACGGCGTCGCCACCGGATAGCGGGCCCGCGCGCATCCGGCGCCGCCCCGTACCATCGTGGCCGTGGACCACCCCCGATCCCGCCGCCGCCACCCGCGCTGACCGAGCGCTGCTACCGGCACCCGGACGTTCAGACCGCGGTGCACTGCACGCGGTGCGGACGCCCGATCTGCCCCGACTGCATGGTGCCGGCGCCCGTCGGTCACCAGTGCCCGGAGTGCGTGAAGGGCGCGAAGCAGGAGTTCCGCCGCCCCGCGACGCGGGTCGCGGTCGGTCCCGCCCGGGGCTTCACGGTCACGAACGTCCTGCTGCTCGCGCTCGTGTGGGTCTACGTGGTGGAGGTAGTCGTCGGCGGCGTCGGCTCGCTCGTGTCCGGGCCGCCGGTCGGCACGCTGTACCGGCTGGGCGCGAGCGTGGGGCTCGTGACGGTCCACGGGCAGCCCGGGGGCATCGCGGCCGGCCAATACTGGCGCCTGTTCACCGCGATCTTCCTGCACGCCGAGCCTGATCCACATCGCGTTCAACGGCTACGCCCTGTACATCTTCGGCAACATCGTCGAGCAGGAACTCGGCCGCTGGAAGTTCCTCGCGATCTTCCTCGTCACCGGCCTCGCGGCCTCGGCGGCGAGCTACGCGTTCGGCGATCCGCAGGTCGTCTCGGTGGGCGCCTCGGGCGCGATCTTCGGCGTGTTCGGCGCGTTCCTCGCGTACTCGTGGCGTCGACGGGAGCTCGCGTTCTACGCGCAGCGGGTGCGCAGCGCGATCACCCTCGTGGTGATCAACCTGGTGCTGTCGTTCACGATCCCGGGGATCGACTGGCGCGCGCACGTCGGCGGTCTGATCGCCGGGCTCGCGGCCGGCGCCGCCGTGGACGGGATCGGCGACCGAAGGACCGGCACGGTCACGCTCGTGGTGTCGCTGCTCGCGATCCTCGTGGTCACGATCGGGCTGACGGTGTGGCGCACCGACGCGCTCCGCCAGCAGTTCTCGTTCGCCCTGTGATCCGCTGAGCCCGCAGTCCCTCAGACCGAGGAGACGTTGCTGGTCGTTCAGCCCGGCTTGAAGTCGGGGAACCCGTCGTCGGGCGTCGAGATCACCAGCGGGTCGGCGCCCACGAGCCGGGCCAGTGCCGCGGAGGCACGGTTCATGCCGTCGCGGTCCCACGACTCAACCACGTCGAGCACCCGGTCGTCCGCGTCGACCACGATCACCGTCGGCGCCGAGACGATCCCGTAGGCGTCAGAGGCCTCGTACGGAGCCAGGTCCGGCACCTGCGGGAACCCCCACCCGTAGGTCGCCGCGAACCCGTCAAGGTCGCTCTGCGGATCCTGGCCCACGCCCACGACCGCGCCCGGATACGCTGGGCCCAGCCGCGCCAACAGCGGGGCGACCTGCTGCGTCACCTCGCAGGTGGCCTTGTAGAAGATCATCGCGCGCGGCCTTCCGTCCCGCACTCCCCGGACCGCCGGCGCCTCGGCACCCACCGCGATCGCCATGCGAAGAAGGCTACGACGTCGGCGCCACGGTGCCGCGGTCGGCGATCCCGTAGATGTATCCCTCGCGGGTCCCGACGTAGAGCCAGCCGTGCCACACCGCCGGCGTCGACTCGACGCAGTTGCCGAGGTTCAGGTTCCACTCCAGCGGCGGCGGCACGGCCGGGTCGGATACGTCCCAGGCGTACAGGTGGCCACTGCAGTCGCCCTGCAGGAGCGTCCCGTCCACCACCACGGGCGACACGATCGACGGCGACGCGATCTGCAGCTGCCACACGATCTCGCCCGTCTCGCGGTTCACCTCGAGCACCCGGCCGGCCGCGGTCGCGAAGTACACGTAGTCGCCGTAGAGGGCCGGCGTCGACCAGCTGCCGCCCGCGGCCTCGAACCCGATCTCGGTCGCGTGGATGCTCCACACGAGCGGGTCTTCGGGCTTGGAGGGGTCGAGCTTCATCAGCTGTCCCACCTCGCGCGCCCGCGCGTTGAACCGCTGGAACTCGCTCGCCACGTAGAGGTCGCCCTGGTCGTCGATCACGATCGAGGCGTCGGTGTCGTCGCCGGTCCAGAAGCGCAGGACCCGGTGGTACTCGGTCCCGCCGGCGAGCAGGTCCGAGATGTCCCATCCCTGCACGAGCCCGCCAGAGTTCGCGAAGTACACGACGCCGTCGCGGAAGGCGACCGAATCCTCGATCGACACGTCGTAGCGTTCGTCGAGCCCATCGATCGTGCCGCCGGACTGCGCCACGTCCTGCAACAGTCGTTGGTCGAACCCGGCGATCCTCGCCACGATCTTCGGGGCCAAGGTGACGAGCCCGTGCGCGTCGTACCCGCGGTTGAGGCGGATCACGTAGAACCAGCTGTTCTCGCCGCCCTCCAGCAGGTAGTCACCGACGACGAGCGCGGCGCCGTCCCAGTCGTCGTTCCAGATCGGCCGGGGCACGCTGGTGTGCGCGTTCATCGACCACAGCACCGTCGGCTCCTTGCGATCCATCGCGACGATCCGGAAGTCGTTATCGCGTGAGCCCGCGTAGTACAGGGGGTAGCCGTCCGGGTCAGTCGTCGCCGAGCCCTTCGCGAGGTCACCGGTCGGGAGCGCCGGGTAGTTCTCCTGCCCGCTCCCCGCGTCGAGGAAGTGGTAGTTGTCGTCGTAGGCGCCGATCCGGACCTGCATCCCGCCCTTCCAGGGCACGACGTTGGGCTGGCCGGTCCAGCCGGTCCCGCACCACTCCTCGAGCGGGGAGTTGCCCAGCCCCTCCCGCGACTTCGCGCAGAGCTTCGAGCCGTCGTTCGGGTACTTCCAGGCGGATCACGGGGTTCGACGGTACCGGTCCCTCTCCGTAGTAGCTGCGGCTGTCGTTGCCACGGAAGGTCGTGAGCCCGGGGAACGACGTGTTGGCAGGTGCGGGGGTCTGGATCGACGAGGGCGCCGCGGGCTGCGGGGAGGAGGCGCCGCCGAAGGCGTCGCCGGCGGTGGTGAGGAGCGCGACCAGGCCGGTCATCGTCACGACAGCCACGAGCCAGAACGGGACGCGGTCACGCGAGCGCGTCGCGTGGCGACCTGCGGGCGGCATGGCCGTCATCCTAGCCCCGGCCCGCGGGCGCGCCGAGGCAGGGGTCGGGTCACACGGGCTCGCGAGCGGATCGGTACGTGCCCAGGACCCGCAGGAGCGACGTGTGCCGCTCCACCTCCGTCAGCGCCTGCTGGACGGCGGGGTCCTGCGCCGAGCCCATCACGTCCACGTACATCACGTACTCGAACGGCCGGCCGCGGCGCGGACGCGACTCGAGCTTGTGCAGGTTGATCCCGCGTGCGGCGAACGGCTCCAACGAATGCAGGAGGGACCCCGGCTCGTCCAGGACCGCCATCACGAGCGACGTCTTGTCGGGCTCGCCCAACCCGGCGTCCTTCGTCCCGATCACGCAGAACTTCGTGAAGTTCTCCTTGTCGGTCTGGATCCGCTCGGCGAGCACGGTCAGCCCGAAGATCGCGGCCGCGTCGACGCTCGCGATCGCGGCCTCCTCGCGGTCGCCCGAGGAGGCGATCAGCCGTGCGGCGCCGGCCGTGTCGTGCACCGGCACGGGCTCGATCCGCATCGAGCGCAGGAACTCTTCGCATTGCGCGAGGGCCTGCCAGTGCGACCGGGCGCGGCGGATCTCCTCCAGGCGCGCGCCGGGCACGCCGAGCAGCGCGTGGTCCACCCGGACGATCGTCTCGCCGACGATCCGGATGAGGCTCGTGTGCCAGAGCAGCTCGTAGGTCTCGTTGACTGAGCCCGCCTGGGAGTTCTCGAGCGGGACCACGCCGAAGTCGGCCTCCCCCGAGGTCACCCGGGAGAACACGAGGCGGACCGTCTCGCACGGGAGCGTCTGCGCATCGGGGAACACGGCCGCGACGGCGCGCTCGCTGTACGCGCCCGGTTCCCCCTGGTAGGCGACCTTCATCGGCCGCAGAGCCTAACAGCGGGCCCCCGCGCGCCCGCGCGGGCCATCCTAGGAACCGCGAGGGCCTCGGTGGTACGTTGGGGCGCACCGGCGCCGCGGCGCCTCCCCAGACGCTTGCACATGGCGACGCCATCGACCCCCGAGGACCCGCCCCGGCCACGACGCCGGTGGCTCGGCGCGGCGGCGCTCGTCCTCGTGCTCGCCGCGATCGTCGGGGTCGCCCTCGTCGGGCTCACGCTCCTGCGCGTCCGACCCGACCTCGAGCAGGGCCGGCGCGCGCTCCAGCAGGGCCGCACGGCCCTCGCGAACGGACGCATGGCCCCCGCCCAGCAGGCCTTCGCCGCGGCCCAGGACCGGTTCGCGTCGGCCTCGACGCACGCGGGCGGCGGACCGGGCCGGGTCGCGACATGGGTGCCGTTCCTCGGCAACGACGTGGACGTCGCGGCCGCGCTCGCGGCGGCCGGCGCGCACCTGGCCGATGCGGGCGTTCGCGTGACGAAGGCGGTCGGCGCTCTCCCCGGCGGGTTCGACGCGCTCACCCCGACCGGCGGCGCCCTCCCCCTGGAGACCTACGCGAGGGTGGCGCCCGCGCTCGCGAGCGCCCGTGACGACGCCGACGCCGCGCTCACGGCGATCTCCTCCGCGCCGTCGGCGTTCCTCGTGGGGCCGATCGGGCAGGCACGCTGGGATGCGCAGCAACAGGCCGAGGACGCCGCGAAGGTCTTCCGCACGGGGGCCGACCTCGCCGCAGGGCTCCCCGCATTCGCAGGTGCCGATGGGACCGCCCGCTACCTCGTCGTCGCGCAGAACCCGGCGGAACAGCGGGGGACGGGAGGCCTCTGGGGCGCCTACACGATCCTGACGTTCCGCGACGGCCGCCCCTCGTTCTCCGGCACCTCCCCGACCGAGTCGCTGCCGCGGGTCCTGTCGGACCAGATCCCCGACCCGAACCCCGACTACCGGGCGAACTACGACCAGTTCGGCGGCGCCGCGTCCTGGCCCAACATGAACATGACCCCGGACTTCCCCTCGGCCGCCCGCGCCGCGCTCGGGAACTACGAGCAGGGGTCGGGCACGAAGCTCGACGGGGTGATCGCCGTCGACCCGTTCGCGCTGCAGGACATGCTCGCGCTCACCGGCTCGGTCGAGATACCCGGCACGAACGTGCGGATCGACGCCGACAACGTCGTGGCCGTCTCTACGAACACCGCGTACAAGCTGTTCGAGGATCAGAAGGAGCGCAAGGCGGTGCTCGGCACCGTCGCCAAGGACGTGTTCGCGCGGTTCCTGTCGATGAGCGGACGCGGCGCCGCACGGCTCAAGGCCCTCGGGTCGGCGGCGGCCGACGGCCACCTCCTCGTGTACAGCACGAACCCCATCTTCGAACGCGGACTCACCACGGCCGGGGTCGCCGGCGCGTTCGCTCCCGACCCCGGCCAGGACGTGGCGGCCGTGATCGTCAACAACGGGGGCGGGAACAAGGTCGACTACTACGCGACCCGGACCGTCGACTACTCGGTGCAGCTCGGCGGCACCGGCGAGGCCCACGAGCAGATGACGGTCACGATCCACAACGCGGCGCCGGACCACGGGGTCCCCGCCTACGTGATCGGACCGAACTCACGGTTGCCCGGTGCGAAGGCCGGCGACCAGGTCTCGTTCGTGGCCGTGTGGTGCCACGATCCCTGCACGCTCACCGGCGCGGCCCGCGACGGCGTCCCGATCGGCGTGGCCAACGGCTCGGAGCTCGGGGTCCAGTGGTTCCGGGACTACCGCACGATCGCGTCGGGCAGGACCGGACGCTTCTCGGTGTCGTGGCAGACCACCGGGGCCTGGCAGGGTGACTCGTCGGCCGGCGCCTACCGGCTGGTCTTCCCGGGACAGACCACCGTGGAGCCGACGCGGGCGCACGTGACGGTCGAGGCCCCGGCCGGCACGAGGATCACCTGGACCAGCGAGCCGATGAGCGTGGACGGAGGAACCGCCACCTGGAACGGCACGCCGGGACCCCGAACCGTCCTCGAGGTACGGTTCAGCGCCCCGGTGCCCTTGCGATGGTGGCGCGATCTTGCGAACGCGCTCGGTTAGCCGCGCTCAGCCTGCGACGCGCGCGCCGCGGCGGCGAGCCACGAACAGCGCGGTGAGCCCCGCCACGACCAGGACCGCCACGAACAGCGCGGGCTTGGCCACACTGCCGCCGGTGAAGGCCGTGGGGCCGTTGCCGCCGCTGGCGGCCTCGACCGACGTGGTGGGCGGGTAGGTCGTCTGGGCGAGGGCGGTGCCGGCGGTGACCACGACGGTCATCGTGGCGAGCGCCAGGATCCCCATGAGTCGCTTCATCGGTCGTACAACCTTTCTGGTCGCGGTTCAGGGGGCCATCGTAGGCCAGAAGGGCTAGTACGAGCAACCAACCGACGGCCTATTTCTCCTACGGACCTCCGCCCGAGGCCAGATCGGCCCCGAAAGGCCGCCTCTCAGCCCTTGATGAACTGCTCGAAGATCCGGATCGCGCCGGGCCCGACGATCACCACGAACAGCGACGGCAGCACGCAGACGATCAGGGGGAACACCATCTTCACCGGCGTCTGCTGCGCCTTGGCCTCGATCGCCTGGCGACGCTTGATCCGCAGCTGCTCGGCCTGGGTGCGCAGGACGCTCGCGATCGAGACGCCGAAGATGTCCGCCTGGATCATGGCAAGGGCGAACGCGTTCAGCTCCTCCACGTCGGTCCGTTCGGCGAGGTGACGGAACGCATCCGACCGCGGCACACCGAGCTGGATCTCCTGGAGCATCCGCGCGAACTCCGACGACAGCACGCCGGGGACGTTGCGGACGACCTGCGCGATCGCCGCGTTGAGCGACAAGCCGGCCTCGACGCTGATCGTGAGCAGGTCCAGCGTGTCCGAGAGGGTCCGCAGGATCTCCTTCTTGCGGTCCTCCACGCGGCTGCCGAGGATCGAGTCGGGGATGATGAAACCCGAGAACGTGAGCAGGGCGATCACGACGATCTGCAGGAGCGGGGCCAGGTGGATCAGCGGGATGAGCAGCAACCCGGCCACGAAGCCCGCGGCCGCGCCGACGATCTTGAACGCCAGCACCCGTTCCGCGTCCCATCCTGCCGGCTGACCGGCAAGGACGAGCTTCTTCGCGAGCCGGTCGCGCGAATCGATCGGCGTGACCTTCTTGGCGATCTTCCCCGCGCGGCCGAGGATCGGCACGAGCACCCGTGTGCCGAAGTTCTCCTGCATCTCTTGCTCGCGCAGGTCGATGTGCGGCGTGGCTTGGCCTGACGCCCCGACCACCTGCGACTCCAGCAGGCGAACGGCGCGGCGCTTCTCGGCCATCGACTGGTCGAGGGCAACCCCCACCAGCACGATGGCCAGGAACAGACATCCGATCGCAAGGAACAGCCAGACCTCAGACATCGATGTTCACGATCTTCCTCATCCACAGGATGCCCAGGACCATCAGCACAGCGGCCGTGATCAGCATCACCCATCCGATCGTCGTCGTGAAGAGCAGCCCGATGTACTCGGGGTTGACGGCCCCCATGTACAGCCCGATCCCGATCGGGAGCAGCGTCAGGACCCATGCGGACAACCGCCCCTCGGCCGTCAGCACCTGGATCTGACGCCTCAACATGGCGCGTTCACGCAGCGTATCCGCCACGTTGTCCAGGATCTCCGCCAGGTTCCCGCCGACCTCGCGCTGGATGTTGACGGCGAGCACGGCCCACTTGAAGTCCTCGCTGCCGACCCGCACCGCGAGCGCCTCGAGCGCGTCCTCGGCCGGACGGCCGAGCCGGATCTCGGCGACCACCCGCTGGAACTCCGCTGCGGCCGGATGCGCGATCTCCTTCGCGACCGTGTCGAGGGACTGCAGGAAGCTGTGACCGGACCGCAGGGACGCCGCCATGATCGTGAGGACGTCCGGAAGCTGCTCCCGCAGCTTGTCCGCCCGGCGGCCGAGCGCTGTGCGGAGCAACCCGGTCGGGATCACTGCCCCGATGGCCGCGAACACGAGCGCGAGGAGGGCGTTCCGCATCAGCGCAGCGCCGAGGATCCCCACCAGGAGCGCCGACCCCACCGAGATGACGACGAACTCCCCCGAGCGCACGGAGACGCCCGCGGCCTCCAACTCCAGGTCGAGGCGGTCGCTGAAGCCTCTGGCCTCGGCGAACCGCTCGCCGAACCTCGTGACCTGGTCGGGGATCCAGCCCGTGCCAGGGGTAGCGGCGGCCGTCGCAACCTTCGCCTGTCCCGGCTGGATCACGGCGCGCATCCGAGCCTCGACGTCGCGATCCTTCCTCGCCCGGGCGGCGGTCCCGAGCAGGAACCACGCCAGGAAGAAAGCGACCATGGCGACCAGCCCGGCGAGGACGTACTGGACCGTCGAGCTCGTCCAGAAGGACTCTGCCAGCATCAGTTCCCTCCCGGCTCCAGCGCGAAGAGCTCCGGATCGACGTAGACGCCGCGCTCCGCGAGCTTCTCGAGGAACGCCGGCCGCAGGCCGGTCGACTTCAGCCGGCCGCGGAACTTGCCCTCCTCGTCGATCCCCGCGTGGAAGTCGAACAGGAAGATGTCCTGCAAGGTGATGACCTCACCCTCCATCCCGGCGACCTCGGTCACGTGGGTGAAGCGGCGGGTGCCGTCCTTGAGACGCTGCTGATAGACGATCAGCTGGATCGCCGAGGCGATCTGCTCGCGGATCGAGCGGGCCGACAGGTCCATCCCTGCCATCATCGTGATCGTCTCCAGACGGCTGAGCGCGTCGCGCGGGCTGTTGCAGTGGATCGTGCTGATCGAGCCGTCGTGACCGGTGTTCATCGCCTGGAGCATGTCCAGGGCCTCGGCGCCGCGGACCTCGCCGACGACGATGCGGTCGGGGCGCATGCGCAGGGCGTTGCGGACGAGGTCGCGGATCGTGACCTGCCCCTTGCCCTCGATGTTCGGCGGGCGCGCCTCCAGGCGGACCACGTGCGGCTGCTGCAGCCGGAGCTCGGCCGCGTCCTCGATCGTGAGGATCCGCTCGTCGTCGGGGATGAACGACGAGAGCACGTTCAGCGTCGTCGTCTTCCCGGCGCCGGTCCCGCCGGCGACCAACACGTTGATCCGACCGCGGACGCACGCCTCGAGGAACCGCGACACGGAGGAGGTCATCGTGCCGAACTCCACCAGGTCGTCGGCCTGGTACGGGTCGGCGGCGAACTTCCGGATCGTGAGGCAGGGACCGTCGATCGCGAGCGGCGGGATGATCGCGTTCACACGGGAGCCGTCGGGCAGACGCGCGTCCACGTAGGGCGACGCTTCGTCGACGCGACGGCCGATCTTCCCGACGATCTTGTCGATCGTGCGCCGGAGCTGCTGCTCGTCGTGGAACTTCGTGCCGGTCCAGTAGAGCTTGCCGGCGCGCTCGACGTAGATCGTGTCCCAGTTGTTCACCATGATCTCGGTGACTTCGGTGTCACGGACGAACGGCTCGAGCGGACCGAGGCCCAGGACCGAGTCGCCGATCTGGCGAACGATCAGCAGCTTCTCTTGCGCGGAGAGC
The DNA here is from genome assembly GCA_963710985.1 of uncultured Actinomycetes bacterium. GTDB lineage: Bacteria > Actinomycetota > UBA4738 > UBA4738 > HRBIN12 > AC-51. The sequence goes on from CAVQCI010000001.1 coordinate 1,072,999, forward strand.
TGCGCCTCTTCCTCGTCGAGGAGCTCGCGCAGGCGCTGGTGGACCAGGCCCTCGAGCTCCGTGTCGGACAGGGTGGCGTCGTACAGCCGCGGACCGAGGGATTCGACCAGGCGCTCCTGCACGCGGCCGCGCACCTCGGAGATGCGGTCCCGCTGCTGGGCCTTCGCCAGGCGATCTGCGAGGGACATCCGGGTGCCTCCTTAGCTCTTCTTCGCGAACCGGCCGAACCGCTTCTTGCCGGCACGATCGGCCATCTCACCGTTCATCGACATGGCGCCTACGTCCTCGGACAACCCGGTGAACCGCACCGCGAGGTGACGGATCGACGCGGAGATGTCCGAGTTCGGCTCGTCGATCACGACCGGGCGACCCTTGTTCAGGGAGGTCGGGACGAGCCGGCTCGACGGGATCATCGCGTCCACCGAGATCTTCATCACCCGCTCGACGTCGCTGGCGTCGAGACCGACCTTCGAGTCCGCCCGGTTCAGGACCACCCGGAACCGCTCCCGCGGCAAGCCGATCGTGAGCAGGGTGTCGAGCGCCTTGGACAGGTGCTTCACCCCGACCACGTCGAGGGCGGTCACGAGGCAGATCACGTCGGACAGGTCGAAGCACACGAGCGCGGAGTCCGAGTAGTCGACCGACGCGTCCACCACCACGAACGTGAAGTCGCTGCGGAGCGTCCGCAGGAACTTGCCCACGGCCTCCCCGGCGGGCGCCTCCGCCGCCGGGTCCGGCGGGGCGCCGAACGCCCACACGCGGGGGGCTACCTCGACCCCGACCTCGCGGATGTCCTCGTGGCTCGCACCTTCTCCGAGGGCCATCAGGTCGGTGATCGACGAGCTGGGCTCGCGGCCGAAGTACGTGAACACGTCGCCCATGTCGACGTCGAGGTCGACGACGGCGGTGTCCTCGCCGGTGAGCTCCGCGATCGCCGTGCCGAGGTTCGTCGTGAGGAAGGTCTTCCCCGACCCACCCTTGGACGAGAACACGGACACCACGTGGCCCCGGGTCGTCTTCTGCCCGTCCGAGCGGGCGCCCCCGACCACTTGTCGAAGGCTCGCCGCCCACACGATCGCGCGCTCCACGGCATCGCGGAGCTCGTCGGTGCCCTGGGTCATGTCGACCACGTCGCGGATCCCGGCGCGCATCGCGGCCGGCAGCAGACCGTTCCACGTGTGGTCGCGGACGAGCACGATGGCCGTCCCCGGCGCCGTGCGTCCCACGAACTCCGCGAGCCCGAGGGCGTCCGGCTCCTTCACCTCCGGCGACAGGACCATGACGTCGATCGGGTTGTAGGCGTTGATCAGCAGCTCTTCGGCTGCCGTCGCCGACTGCACCCAGCCGACGTCGTCGGCCTCGACCTCGAGGGCACGCGCCAGTTGCTGGCGGAAGGACTGCGGCGTCCCGACGGCGACGACGCTGGCGTCTGTCACTTCCCGACCACTCCCGTCACGCTGCCGATCGGCACGCCGATCGTACCGCCCACCTTGTAGCCGTCCGAGTTGTCCGGCGGCAAGAGGCCAAGGTACACGCTGGCCTTCTCGGTCGCGAAGATCACGTTCTGCGCGTCATCGGGCGTGAGATCGAGGATGAACGTGGACGCGCCGGTCTGCGCCCGCCCCGACGTGGTGTCCACCGGCGGGTTCTGGACGGAGAGCACCTTGACCGACGGCACCAGCGCAACGGTCACGTCGAACGGCATCAGGAAGACCTGCGCCTGCGCGAGCCCGGTCGTGGCGCCGCCGCTGAGAACAGCTTCGTGATCTGCGACGGACGAGAGCAGTTGCCGGAGGTCCTGCTTGGTGACCGGCGTGCCCTTGTTGAAGGTCGCGTAGACGACGATGTGGTCGCCGACCTGGACGGCACCGTTGACGGCGCTCGCTCCATCCACCGCGAGCCCGAGCCCCACGTGGCCTTCGTCGATCCCGAGGATGTTGCCCTTGCCGGTGGCGAGCCGGTCCGGCGGGATCTGCTCGTTCGCGTAGATCGGCGCGGCGGTCGTCTGCCCCTGCAGCTGCGTCTGCGAGGTGACCGCTCCTTGCACGAAGGCGTCGTTCGGGACGTTGACCGTCGCGAAGACCCCTTGCTGGATCAACGGATCGAGCGCGGTCCCCGCCGGGATGTCCTGCGTCGACACGATCACCGCCGTCGTCCCCTCGGACGTGGCGTTGTTCCGCACCTGGTTCGTGTAGACGATGACCCCCACGGCCGCCAGGACCGCAAGCACCACTGCGATGGCGACCACCAGACCTCGAGACCTCACTGCCCTGCTCCTCTCCTCACGGAAGACCACTGAGTCTTCGGCGTTCGCTCCTGCTCACTTAACCAGTGTCACGGCTTGAAGGTTCGAATCGCCGAACCCTCCCAGCGGATCCGAACCGCCCAGGTACCTCTTCACGAAGTCGAGCACCAGGCAGTGCCCCGAGTTGTTGCCAGATGGTGGGTACCCGCACGGACCGGGGTTGCGGAAATTGAACGAGACGTTGTAGTCGCCCGCGGGCCCGCTCGACCACACGATCTGACGAAGCACGGGGTCGTAGCACCAGTCGTACTGCGCCGCACACGTGCTGCCGTCCGGTCCTCGTTTCAGGTTCGGACCACCGCTCTTGGTCACCTTCACGGAAGCGCTGTCGATCTGGTCCGGCGGCGTGCTGAAGCAGCCTTTCCCCTGACCGAACACGTCGAGCGACAAGACCTGGTCGCGCCGGGGAAGGTCACCTTCGGCGGGGACGCGCACGAGTCCACGAGACGCTCACGTCGTTCGGGGAGTACACCTGGATCAGACGGAACGCCACGAACCCGATGATGTCGTATTGTCGGGGGTGCCGGGGCAGGACACTTCGTCTCCGTTCGCGTCCACCTGGCCGTACGGGTTGCCCGGCAGCGTAGTGTCGCACCTGTTCATCGGGAAGAACAACACCTTGCCGTCGAGCGTTTGGAGGAGCTGCCAGTTCACGGTGGCGATCCCGCTGATGCGGCAGACATAGGTGGCGGCCGGGTAGTTCAGCGGCGCAGTGACCTGTCCAGCCTGCTGGATCCACTGTTGCACGGTGGTCGTCCCGGGGTTCGGACAGGAAGCGTCCCCGGCCACGTCCCAGCCATCGCCGAGGTCCAGCAGACCGAACGCGGACTGCGGTCCCACGGTGTTGTCGTTGTCCTCCCACACGTAGCAACGACTGCCTGGGATCCCGTCGGTGTCGAGCTTGCAGTTGTTGTAGGCCTGCTCGTACATCACGATGGGCAGCGGGTTCGCGACCCCGGGAGATCCCCACTCGGCCGTGGCCGTCGCCGCCACGTTCGCGGTCGGCCCGAAACCTAGGACGGGAGCGAAGAACAACTGCTGCGGCTTCGAGTACTGAACCGCCACCGTCTGCTGCGTGCAGTCCGGCTGGAACGAAACGCGCGTCGATCCGGACACGTTCGCGTTGGCCAACCGATTCGCGGAGTCTTGCGCCGGCGACCAGATACCGCCGGCGACAGTCGGCCCCATTCTCGTTGAGCGCGAACGACTGCGCCGCCGCAAGTGCCGCGGAGTCGTTCGCGTTCACCATGTACCGGCGTTGGACCACCACTCCGCCGACGTCGACGCTGATCACGACCATCCCGATCAAGGCGATGAACGAGAGCACGACGATCGGGATGACCGCGCCCGTCTCCTCGCGACGGAAGCTGAGCAGCCTGCTCGAGACGCGACGTCTCAGGTCTCGCAACGGAACACCGCCTTGATCGGTGCGTCGACGTTGATGTTCGGTATGAACGGGATCGTGATCTGGAAGTTCTGTGTCCACTGCACGGTCACCAACTGCCCCGCGTCTCCGCTCGCGCAGCCGGGATCGGGCGTCACCGAGACGATCCCGGCGCCGGTGTTGGTCCCATCCGTGAGTTGATAGTCGACGGACGAGTCCACGACCCGCGTGGCCACCTGCCCGCTCGTGCAACCCGTCGGCACCTCACAACCGACCGCGGCGTAGCGCGCACCTTCGCGCGCAGCCTGGACGAAGATCTCCTTCTGGCTCCAGGCGATCCCGAATTGGATGATGCCGAAGATCAGCATGAACAGGATGGGCGCGATCAGCGCGAACTCCACCGCTGCCGCCCCGTCCTGGTCGCCCAACCGCTTGCGTAGCATCCCGTTCACCCCTGATCGCCGGTCCCTCGCTCGCCCGGTAGAGATGTCCGGACGGGCGAGCGGCCGGCGGTCCGGTCGCTCTGTGGCTGATGTCAGCTGGCGCCCGAAACAGCGCTGCCGACGGTGTCGAACTTCGAGCTAGCGGAAGTACCGATGAAGGTCACCGCCGCGATGATGACGACCGCGATCAGCGCCACCATCAGCGCGTACTCAACCGCCGTAGCGCCGGCCTCCTCCGATGCCTGCGCCTTCAGCCCGTTCCACCAGGCGCTCGCGCCCGTGTAGAGACGAAGGAACATCTGTCACCCCCTTCCTCCTGAGCCCGTGTCCGGGTCCGACGTCGGCCCCGGGGGCGGATGCTACCCCGCCCGAAGGCACAGTAGAAGGAAGGCCCGGCCGCGGGAATTCCGAGTTTCACGGAGTATCCGTACGTAGTTCAACGTACGCATAGGGCGGTAAGGTCACGGACGGAGGGTACCCTCCGGGAAGGAGTGTCCCGCTGGGGCTAGCATCCCCTCCGATGACGGACGAAGCCGAGATGACGAGCGGCATCGTCCGTGCGAACCGGCCCCTGGACCTCGCTTGGGCCGCGCTCCCGCTCCTCCTTCCGGTGGTCGTCGTCCTCCTGTCGAGGATGAGCGCGATCGACCTTACGTATCACATCCGAGCGGGAGACGAGATCCTGCGTACCGGATCCCTCCCCCGTGCGGACACGTATTCGTTCACCGTACCGGGAGCGCCGTGGACCGATCAGCAATGGGGCTCGCAGGTGGTGCTCGCGTTCTTCCATCGGTTCGGCGGCTGGGCCACCCTCGCTGCTCTTCGCGCCGCGCTCGTGGCGACCACGTTCGGCCTCGTGTACCGAGCGTGCCGGGTCCGAGGAGCCTCCCCCCGAACCGCGAGCCTCCTCACGCTGGGTGGATTCCTGGTGGCGGTCCCGGGCCTCGCCCTGCGCCCCCAGCTCCTCGCTCTCCCCCTGGTCGCCGCGACGATCCTGCTCCTCGCGCAACGCGAGCAGCATCCCCGCCGCCTCTGGTGGATCCCGGTGTTCGCGCTGATCGCCGCGAGCCTTCATGGCAGCTTCACGCTCTTCCCGCTCCTCGTCGGGCTTGCATGGCTCGAGGACGTGATATCGCGCCGGCGCACGGCCCGGGCGACGCTGACGATCACGGTGGCGACCGCGCTGGCCACCTTGGTCAACCCGTTCGGCTTCGGCGCGTGGACGTACGCGTACGACCTGTCGACGAACCCGATCATCCGCAAGACGATCACCGAGTGGGCGCCGGTGAGCCTGGCCAACCTTCCGGGATGGTTCATGCTCGGCTCGTCGATCGTCCTGCTCGTCTACTTCGGACGGCGGCCGCGGACCGTCGATTGGGCCAGCCTGGCGACGATCGTGGTCTTCCTCCTGCTAGCTCTCTCGGCACAACGCGCGATCGTGTGGTGGGGCGTCATCGTCCCGGTCGTCGTCGCCGGTCTCCTGCATCCCGTGGCCGCGGAAGAACGCGGAGAAGTCGTCCGTGAGTCACGCCTGGTGCCTTGGGTGATGATCGGGAGCCTCCTCGTGATGATCATCGCGCTGCTCCCATGGTGGCGTGGGTCCGGAGCCGACAAGCAACTCGGGTCGGCGCCGCCGGGACTCACACGGGCGGTCGAGGCCCTGCCCGCGGGCTCCCGCCTGCTCGTCCATCAGCCGTGGGGCTCATGGTTCGAGTTCGCGGTGCCGAAGGATCCCGTGTTCGTGGACTCGCGGATCGAGATCTACCCCCAGCAGGTCTGGGACGACTACGGCCAGGTCGCGTTCGCGGGAGCGCGCTGGCAGGAGGTCCTGGACCGTTGGAAGCCCGATGCGATCGTCGCCGAGAGCGCGACGTGGAAGCTGCTCCCCTTGCTCGAGAAGGACCCGTCCTGGACGGTGGCGTACCGGGATGACGACGGGGTGTTGCTGGTACCCGCGTGAGCCTCGAACGTGCAGCTACTCGGGCGAGATCACCGTGACGTAGCCGGATCGAGCGGCCGTTCGGATCGCGGCGAGACGGTTCCCGACTCCGAGCTTCCCGTAGATCCGGGCCAGGTGGGTCGTGACCGTGCGTTCGCGGACACCGAGGCGGTTCGCGATCTGCTTGGCGGTCAATCCCTCGGCGGCGATAGACAAGACTTCGCGTTCGCGTTGCGTCAGCTTCACGTCCAGATCTCGGCGGCGCTCGATCGTGGCGGCGATCTCGCCCATCGCGGCGGTCGCGGGTCCGGCGAGCACCATCTCGCCCGCGGCGACGCGACGGATGGCGTCGAGGAACTCCGTGGGATCCACGGTCTTGTCCACGAATCCGTCGGCACCGACGAACAGCGCCCGGCTGACGGCTGCCGGCTCGGCGTCGGCGCCCACCGCGAGGATCGCATGAGAGGGGAAGCGCTCTCGCACGCCCCGGATCAGCGAGAAGGCATCGCTCTCGCCCGACAAGCCCAGTCCGACCAGGACCGCTACGCGGGCACGCCTCGAGCTCGAGAGCAGCTCGAGCGCGTCCTCGGCATCGCCGGACTCTCCGAGCACTTCCATGTCGTGGCGCTCGCGGATCAACCGCACGAGCCCAGCGCGAACCACGGGCAAGGGATCCACCACGACGACGCCGGTGCGCCGGCGGGGGGCCGAGGCCACCGGGACCTCGTCCGACGCTGCTTCCATCTGCACGCTTCTCTCCTGAGTACCTCGAAGCCTACCCGAGGACGCGACCCCGCTGTTCACGGGTGGTATCGGCCTCCGAGGGGAGGCGCCTGAGGCGCTAGGGAAGCTCGATCAAGCGGAGCGACGCGGCTCGCGCGACCGCTTGGACCCGGGTCCGCACTCCGAGCTTCCGGTAGAGCTTCCCGACGTGCGTCTCGACCGTCCGTGGCGAGATCCCCAAGCGTCGTCCGATCTGTTGCATCGTCGCCCCTTCGGCGAGCAGCGCGAGCACCTCCTGTTCGCGTGGCGTGAGGGAGGACATGACGTCCGTCCCCTCCCGCGCCTGTCTCGCCACCCGGCGAAGCTCATCCGCCGCCGACCGTTCGAGCTGCGGGTCGAGCACCCGTTCCCCGTGAGCCACCCGCAGAAGCGCGGAGCCTACTGCTCGTAGACCACTCGCCTTGACGAGGTAGCCGTTGGCTCCGGCACGCATCGCCGAGAGCACCGACGCACCGTCGGCTCGGTCCGACAGGACCAAGATCTCGCCCGCGTAGCCGCCCCCGTCGGATCGAAGCGATGAAGCCACGCGAGTCCCTCATGTCGAGATCGACGACAACGACATCCGGCGGATCGGATCGCGATCAGCGCCTCGGCGTCGGGAACCGTCGTCGCTTCACCGGTGAGGGCCAACCCGGGTGAGGCATCGCACGCGAGCCGAACGACACCGAGGACCACGGCATGACCCGCCACCGCGGTGACCCGCACCGGGTACATCGTCCGAGGCTACTCCGCCACGGTGATCAGGCGGGGACCGCCACGACGCCGTCGCGCCAGGCGATCCGAACCGCTTCCACCTTCGAATGGACCTCCAACTTCGCGAGGACGCTTTTGACGTGGCTCTGCACGGTGCGGTTGGAGATCCCGAGACGGGTGGCGATGTCGGGGGTGGAGCGGCCTTCGGAGATCAGCATGAGGACCTCGAGCTCTCGCGGCGTCAGCGAGGCGAGACCGTCGGGCTCTGCGTGACCGCCTCGCGTGACCCGACCGACCAGGGAACGCAGGTGGAGATCGGGAAGAACGAGCTCCCCAGCCATCGCGCGGGTCACCGCGCTCACGATCAGATCCGCCTCGATGACCGAAGGAAGGAGACCGACGGCCCCCGCAGCGAGAGCGACCGCTGCCGTGCCCGGGTCGTCGGCCGGGTTCCACCCCAGGATCGGCGTCTCCGGCAGCCGCCGGGACAGGCCGGCGACGAGCGCCAAGTGGGTCGCCAGGTCGATGATCACGACGTCGAAACCGGGCGTTCGCAGGGCTTCATCCGGATCGGAGACGGGACCCAAGACCCGGATGTCTTCGTGGCGCTCGAATGCAAGGGCCAACGATTGCGTCAAGGAGTACCCATGCTCCACGAGCAACAGCGTGACGGTGTCCATCCATGAGACCCATCGGCACGGAAGGGCGACCACCTGAACGGCGTGCCGTTCGAACCGCGGGCCGGGAAACTGGCCTGATGACGGGCCGAACCCTGAACCGCCTCGCGTCGGAGACGAGCCCATACCTGCTGCAGCACGCGGGCAACCCCGTCGATTGGTACCCCTGGGGCGAGGAGGCGTTCGCCGAAGCGCGCACGCACGACAAGCCGATCTTCCTCTCCGTCGGCTACGCGGCCTGTCATTGGTGCCACGTCATGGAGCGAGAGTCGTTCGAGGATGACCAGACGGCTGCTCTCCTGAACGCTCGGTACGTCTCGATCAAGGTCGACCGTGAGGAACGGCCCGACGTCGACGCCGTCTACATGGAGGCCGTCCAAGCGATGACGGGCCAAGGCGGGTGGCCGATGTCGGTCTGGTTGACCCCCGACGGCCGCCCCTTCTACGCCGGCACCTACTTCCCGGATCAGCCACGACACGGTATGCCCTCGTTCCGGCAGGTCCTCGAGGGTCTCGCCGCCGCGTGGGCAACGCGGCGCGAGGAGATCGAAGACCACGGAGTTCAGGTCGTGAAGGCGCTCGCGGCTCCGACGCGGCTTGGGCCGTCCGACGCCCCACTGGATGAAGCGGTCGAACGTGGGGCACGCGCCCGGCTGCAGCAGCAGTTCGACGGGACGTGGGGCGGCTTCGGGGGGGCCCCGAAGTTCCCCCAACCCATGGTGCTGGAGTTCCTGCTGCGGCTGGCGGTGCGTGGAGACCGTGGTGCGCTCGAGATGGCCGCCCTCACCCTCGAGCGCATGGCGTCCGGCGGCATCCACGATCAGGTGGGAGGAGGGTTCGCCCGCTACTCCACGGACGAGAGATGGCACGTCCCGCACTTCGAGAAGATGCTGTACGACAACACGCAGCTCGTACTGGCGTACGTGCACGCCTGGCTCCTCACGCGCGATGACGCGTTCCGGAGGGTCGCCGAAGGAATCCTCAGGTACCTACTCCGCGAGATGCGGCACGAACGTGGCGGCTTCTTCTCTTCCCAGGACGCCGACAGCGAGGGCGTCGAGGGCAAGTTCTTCGTGTGGTCGTGGGACGAACTCCTCGCCCTGGTCGGCGAAGAGACGGCGGTCGCGCTCGGCGCCACCCCTGGAGGGAACTGGGAGGGCACGAACGTCCTTTGGCGACCACCGCACGTCTCGGAAGAAGACCCGGATGCGCTCGCCGAGGCGACGCGTGTCCTGTTCGCAGCGCGTGAGGAGCGGGTTCGGCCATCGACGGACGACAAGATCGTCACAGCGTGGAACGCGTTCGCGGTCCGCGCGTTCGCCGAAGCGGGGCGCGTCTTCACCGAAGACGGTTACACGATGGCGGCGGTCGCGTGCGCGACCTTCATCTGGGAGGAGCTGGGTGGCGCCGATGGATCGCTCGCGCGGACGTGGCGTGACGGCCGTCGCGGAGCGAACGGGTATGCCGATGACCATGCTGGGTCGGCTGCGGCGTTCCTCACCCTCTACGAAACCACCGCGGATCCAATCTGGCTCGAGCGTGCACGGACGCTCTGTGACGTCCTCCTGGAGGCGTTCGCGGACCGGGAGCGTGGCGGGTTCTTCCAGACCCGAACAGACGCGGAATCACTCGTCGTGCGCCCGAAGGACCTCGTCGACAACGCGCTGCCCAGTGGCAACTCGCTTGCCGCCGAAGCGCTGCTCCGGCTCGCGTTGCTCACGGGCGACGCCGCCTACGAACGCGGGGCGGAGGCGGCGCTCCGTCTCGTCCGAGATGCGGCGATGCAGGCTCCGACGGGGTTCGGCCACGCCTTGTGCGCGGTGGACCTGTGGATCGGCCCCGCCCGAGAGGTGGCGGTCGTCGGCGATCCGTCGGCATCTGACACGGTCGCGCTGATCGACGAGGTTCTTCGCACCACGTGGCGTCCGAACCTCGTGCTCGCCGTTGGAGACGCTGCTGGTGAGGCCGGTCGCCGCGTGCCCCTGCTCGAACGTCGCACCATGCTCGGCACCCACGCCACCGCATACGTTTGCGAGCGGTTCAGCTGCCGGCAGCCGGTGACGAGCGCGGCAGACCTCCGGGCCCAACTCGCCTGACCGCGGCCCGGTCCCCCTTATCATCGGCGGATAGGTTGCGGGGCGGCTGGCTGGCTACGTCTTCCGGGTCGGAACGCGAGCACGTAACCCGGCACGGCCGCAAGGGCGACCACCACGGTCGGTCCGGCGCTCCCGGAAAGTGGCAACCCAAGCCGGTCAACGATGATCGAGGCCACGACGAGCGCACCCAGACCGCACGCTGGCGTGAGCGCCGCCGTCTCGAACCCGTCTCGTCGCAGCGACAAAGACCAGCCGAGCCCTGCGGCACAGAGCATCGCCACAATGAACAAGAGCGCGAGCGCTATGCCACCTCGGGACGTCCGCTGGACCCCAACGTACGGAGCTGGCGGCGTCGCCGGCGCGGTCGAGACGGCGACATCCGACGACAGAGGATGCAAACGTGGATCAGTGAACGCAGCTAGTTGATCGTCGAACGGCCGCAGCACGAAGACGACCGGGTCATCTTGGCCCAGCGTGTTCACGACGCGCTGCTGGAGTGCCCGTATGACGGGGTCGTTGGAGCTCGGTCGACGGGCAAACACGTCCCCGGGCGGGCCGAAGTAGACGCGCACATCCTCGCCACGGTCCGGAGGCAGGACCGTTCGGATCGTATTCAGGACCTGCGAAGGAAGCACAAGCGCGCGATCGGGCTCGTGTACGACGAACACCAACTGAGCCCCGGCCGGCAGCGTCTCGACGACCCGCGCTGCCGTTTCGGCGGCCGCGAGTTCCGGCTCCGACACGTACGGCTCGGCGTTCCACCACCATGCGGCCGTGCGAAGGACCACGATCGCGAGAACCGCGACGATGGCCAGCTTCCCGAGTGTGGACCAAGGAGTCCGATGCGCGACTCGTACGAGACCGATCCCGGCGAGGACAGGTAGGAAGAACGCGAAGAACACGAGGCGTTGACCGGCGAACAACGGCAAGAGGAACGTCATCGGCAAGGCGAGCACGGTGACGGCACCCCAGGTGCCGAGGAGTCGACCGACGAAGCCGGTCGCTCGAGCAACAACCGCGAAGCCGCTTTCCAGGAGCAACCACAGGCCGTCGGTGACGACTAGTGCTTCGAACCTCACTCGGTAGGCGTTCACAAGTTCGCGCGTCAGCCCGGCAGCCCGAAGCAGCGCATCTGGTGCTGTGTCGGCCAACAGTGCGGGGGGTCCGATGCGAAGAGATGCGAGCCCGAGGCCGGCCATGAGCAGGCCACCACCGGCGGCCGCTGCCGTTCGCCTCGGCGTCACGCTGATGTCGTGATCCCGCCACCGGGCCGCGGCGGCCGCGAGGAACAAGACCGTGGCGCCCAGCATGAGGAACTGCGGGTGGAGTAGTCCGCCGGCAGCGAGCAACAACGCGGAGCCTACGGTCGAGCGCCGATCGCCGGGTGCAACGAGGAGCACCAGGGCCGCGAGGAACACCACGGAGAATGAGAGATTCGCTAGATAGCCCCAGACCAGGAACCGTGCGAACGCACCCGCCAGGACAGCAGAGGCGAGCCACGCAGAACCGCCGCCGGCCCTCCTCGCGAGGGAGGCGCAAAGTGGGACGACCGCGACGGCCAGCGCGATGAGCAACCCCGCGAGCACTGCCGTCGGCGGCATGTGCAAAGCTCCTGCCAGGGTGAGCAAGACCGCCGGGGCTCCCCCTCGGAACCCCAGGACCGACAGCCCTCGTGCCGCGGCCGCGCGGGACCACCATAGGTAGACGAGCACATCGGGTCCGATCGGCAGACGCAGCCCCCTCGCATACGGTGCGAACCAGAGCATCCCGAAGCCCGCACAGATCGCACCCAGCCAACCGAGATCGCGGCTCGCCTTCGTCATCGGCGGGCGGGCTCCATGGGTACGCGCATGTTCGGGCACCGAGCGGGATGCTTGCGGCCTCCCGCTCGTCGCGTCACGACGCCATCGATCTGATCGAATCCGGGCGCCGGATCCAGACGCTTCGCAAGCGTCGATGGGTCCTCGCCTCGCTGCTCGACGTACTCCGGGTCGCCCTGGCCCAAGAACCTGCCCGCTTCCGCGAGATAAGCGACGCGCTCTGGGTCCACCCCCATGATCCGGGCGGCGGTGACGTCGGTCGCCACGGGATCGTCACCGAAGACCAACGCGCCCAGGTGAACAGGGTTCCCCGTGATCGGGCCATTGCCTTCCATCGCCACGATGCCGTCCACGATGGCCAGATCAGGGCGCACCGCCGCGGCGACATCCAAGATCGACCCTTCGAGCCCCGCCCAGTGCAGCGCGTTCTTCGGCCACCCGTAGACTCGCCCGGGCACGCAGCCGAAGCAGTTCTTGAGCGACAGAGTGACACCCGCCCAGTGGTGCATCTTCATCTTGGGCATCGAGACCACCACGTCGGCATCCAGGATCGCCGCCGGAAGCGCGAGCTGCGACAGCGGCGTGTAGCGAGACTTCAGCCTGAGCACACGAGCCTGGTCCACGTTGAGGTCGACGAACGGCACGTGCACCGACCGGAGCGCGTCTCCGAGCCCCGACGCCTCGATGACGTAGCGCGTGTCCCGTCGATGGCCCGGTCCCTCCGCCACGAGGACGTGTTGTGCACCGAGCCGGCGCATCGCTTCGACGGTCGCCGCCACGAGGCGAGGGTCGGTGTTCACGGCCGTCGTCGCGTCGTACTCGACGAAGTTGGGCTTCAAGAGCACGCGGGCGCCACGGACGTCCGCGCCGATCGCACGAAGCCCATCCAGCACGATGGAGGTCAGGATCCCGCTCGTAGCCGTACGCACGGAGCACCGCGACGTGGGCCTCGCCAGGCGGCGGGAACGCCGAGGCATCCCAGGGCGGCGGGGCGGCGGGATCGATCCACCGGCGGGCCACGAGGATGCCGGCCGCTGTCGCGGCGCCCGCGCCGGCGAGCCGGAGGAACGTGCGGCGGTCAACGGCGCCCGTCATGAGGGCGAATACCTCCCGAATATGGTCGACGTCGAGTGCGAGCGTCGCCCACGCGAGCGCGTAGACGTCGACAGCGGGCCAAGCTGCGAGGTCGTCGACGGCGCCCATGACCGCGGTGCGAGCGACGTCGGCGGCGGGATCTCCTGCGGCAGCGAGCGCGACGGCCGCGGTGGCGGTCGAGAGCACGCCCTCGGATTCCGCGGCCACGAGGGCAGGCAGCACCGTTCGAGCGCGCTGCTCCAGGCCCGCGTCGAGCCCACGGGCTGCGAGGAGGCCGATGGCCGTCGTCTGTGCGAAGGGAGGGAGCTCCTGCCCGAACGCGCACGGGGTTCCCGTAGTTCCATCCTCCGCCGCGGCATTCGCGATCGCGAAGGAGCGCGATGCCGTCGTCGAGCGATGACGACGACGGCCTGTGCGCGCGCAGGGCGAGCACTGCCCAAGAGGTCGGCTCTACCCAGCCGAAGCCCCCGTCCGTCCAGGGCCAGCCGAGCACGTCGGGTGTGTGCGGGATGTTCGGTCGTCGAGGCCACGTAGACGCCCCGGAGCGCTTCGATGTGGTCCAGGGCAGACTCCAGCTCCGGCCCGCGGCCGAGCGCGCAGGCCGCCACCGCGGTCTGGTCGTTGACGACGGAGCCGACGTCGTCCGTCACGGAACCGTCGGCGCCGATGTCGATCCGCCAACCACCGACGCGCAGCATCGTCGTCTAGAGCCAGCGCCGAGATGGCGGTGGTTGCCGGTTCCGAGGGCGCGCCGGCCACGGGCCCGAAACCGCCGTCGGCGTTCCGCAACCGCGCGAGCTGTGCCTTGACGTCGATCACCCGGTGATTATCGGCGACCGAACGCCCGAACTCGATGCGACCCGCCGGTCGCGTGGGTGCGGTGCCCCGATAGGCTGCATCCACGAAGCCAGCCGATCGGAGAAGGTATGAGCACCGCCACGTTCGTCACGAACAAGGGATCGTTCACCGTCACGCTGATGCCGGAGGTCGCGCCCAAGACCGTCGAGAACTTCGTCGCGCTTGCCACGGGCACCAAGGAGTGGCGCGACCCGCGCGACCGTAGCACCAAGACCGAGCCGCTGTATCCGGGCACGGTCTTCCACCGCGTGATCGACGGCTTCATGATCCAGGGAGGCGACCCCACCGGCACCGGCACGGGCGGCCCCGGCTACACGTTCGAGGACGAATGCCCGCCCGGCGGCCCGACCTTCAACCAGGTCGGCAGGCTCGCCATGGCCAACGCGGGCCCCGGCACGAACGGGTGTCAGTTCTTCGTGACCGTCGCCGAGACGCCGTGGCTGAACGGCAAGCACACGATCTTCGGGCAGGTCACCGACGGCTACGACGTGGTCGAGGCGATCGCGAAGGCGCCCACGAAGGCGCAGGACCGCCCTCTCGATGAGCGTCGTGATCGAGCGGATCGAGATCGCCGAGTAGCCGCGGCTACCCGCTGGCGGCGACCTTCTCCAACGCCGCGTCCAGCAACGACGTCGCCTCCTCAGCGATCGCCGGCAGGTCGGGGTGACCCGTGATCGTCGACATCAGACCGGGGTCCAGCGCCGACACGAGCACACGTCCCTCGTGGGCGCGAACGATCACGTTGCAGGGCAGCAGCAACCCGATGTCCGGCTCTGCTTCGAGCGCCCGATAGGCGAGCGGTGGGTTGCACGCGCCGAGGATCACGTAGGGCTCGACGTCGGCGTCGAGCTTCGCCTTGAGGGTTGCCTTCATGTCGATCTCGGTCAGCACCCCGAAGCCCTGCTCCTTCAGCGCCTCCTTCACGCGCGGGATCGTCTCCTCGACGGTCCCGTCGATCACCACCGTGCGTCCGTAGGTCATGCCGGTCACCTCCGGACCCACCCTACGCGCGACCCGTGCGACGATGGTGGGTATGACGACCCTGGCAACCGGTGACCCTGCTCCCGCCGTTCGCGCTCCTCGATCAGGACGGCAACACGGTCAGCCTCGAGGACTTCCGCGGCCGCATGCCTCCTCGTCTACTTCTACCCGAAGGCGGACACGCCCGGGTGCACGACCCAGTCGTGCGCGGTCCGCGACGCACGGCAGGACCTGAAGTCGGTCGGCGTCGACGTCGTCGGGATCTCGCCGGACCAGCCGGAGGCCCAGGCCAAGTTCGATCAGAAGTTCGGCCTCGGGTTCCCGCTGCTCTCCGATCCCGACCACGCGGTGGCCGACGCTTGGGGCGTGTGGGGGGAGAAGACGAGGTACGGCAAGACGTACATGGGCATCATCCGTGCCTCGTTCCTCGTCGGCCCCGACGGCACGATCCTCGAGCCCTTCTACAACGTGAAGCCCGAAGACACGGTGCCTCTGGCCGAGAAGGCCCTCGCGGACCGCTGAGGGCTCACGGTCGCTCGAGGCCCCACACCACGTGGGCCATCCCGACGCGAACCGTCGCGCGCCACGGCGTGAACCCGAGCCTCCTCGCGACCGACCAGGACGCGACGTTCTCGGGCCGGACCAGGCTGATCAGCCGGTCGGTGTCGAGCGTTTCCCACGCCCGGTCGCGACACGCCGCCCCTGCCTCCGTCGCGAACCCGAGCCCTTGGCGGTCCGCGCGGATATGCCAGCCGAGCTCGGGGAGGTGCTCCCCGTCGACCTCCATCAGCATCGGGCCGCAGTCGCCGATCAGCTCCCCGGTGGCCTTCTCCTCGACCGCGAGCAGTCCGAACCCGTCGCGCTCGTAGCGCAGCAGGACCCGCTCGATCCACTCGCGCGCCATCTCCCGCGTGAACGGCTTGAGGTAGAAGCGCATCGAGTGGGGGTCGCCAACCACGGGGTGGAACGCGTCGAGGTCGTCCTCGCGGAGCGGGCGAAGGCGCAGCCGGTCGGTCTCCAGGTGCCAGGTCACCGCGGCATCCTGGCATGACCGGCGCCGACCGCGTGTTGCCCGGTCCCCCCGCCCTCAGGGAGACCGGCGACGCTCGAGCCAGCCGGGCTCGAGGCGCTCGTGCGAGAGCTGGGCCGAGCGGACCCGCAACAGGTCGGTGCGCGTGCACAGGCCGACCAGCCTGCCGTCCTCGACCACCGGGATCTGCTCGACGCCTTCGTCGTGCATCGCGGCGAGCACGTCGAGCAGCGCGGCGCTCGGCGCGACGGTCGGGACGTCGCGCACCGCGAGCTCCTCGACCGGCGCGTCGTCGGGCCCATCGGGCCAGAGCACGGCGGCGCTCGTGACGACGCCCTCCAGGGAGCCGTCGTCGCGTACGACCGGGTAGGCCGCGTGCAGCCGGCTCCCCACGACCGCGCGGGCCTGCGCCACCGTCGCCCCGGCGGGGACCGTCACGACGTCGGTCGTCATCGCCTCGGCGACCCGGTGCGTCCGCAACGGGTCGTGGTGCAGCTCCGAGCGGACCGTGAGGCCGCGGCGTGCGAGCTTCTCGGTCATCAGGCTCTCGGTGAGCAGCGCGTCGAACACCAGCACCGCGACGACCACCGCGAGCATCAGCGGCAGGACGATCCCGAAGTCGCGCGTGAGCTCGAACACGAACACGATCGAGGCGAACGGTGCGCGCGTGGCGGCGGCGAACGTCGCGCCCATCGCGACGAGCGCCGTGGCGCCCGGCGAGATCCCGAGCGATGGAACGGCGTGCGCCGCGATCGTCCCCAGCCCGCCGCCGAAGCAGCCGCCGATCAGCAGCAGCGGTGCGAGCGTGCCGCCGCTCGTGCCGGAGGCGAGCGCGATCCACCACACGACCAGCTTCGTGGTGCCGAGCAGCACGAGCGCGCCGAGGGCGAGCCTGCCGAGCAAGACGTCGTCGATCGCGTCGTAGCCGACCCCGAGCGCGCGGGTGTCGATCAGTCCGACCAGCCCGAAGAGCGCGCCGCCGATCACCGGGAACCAGAACGGTGGGACCGGGAGGCGTTCGTAGAGCCCCTCGGCGACCGACAGGCCCTTCGTGATCAAGGCCGCGAGCAATCCGCACGCGAGGCCCAGCACCGCGAACAGCGGCAGCCAGACGATCCCGATCGACGGATGCGACGGCGCCGAGAACAGCGGACCGGGCCCGAAGAACAGCGTGTGCATCCCCCCGGCGACCGCGGCCGCGACGACGAGCGGCACGAACACCCGCGTCGAGAACTCGAACAGGAGCAGTTCGATCGCGAGGACGACCGCGGCGAGCGGGGTGCCGAAGGTCGCGGCCATCCCCGCCGCCGCGCCGCTCGCGAGCAGGATCTTGCGCTCGGCCGCAGACATCTTGAGCGCCTGGCCGATCAGCGAGCCGAGGGCGCCGCCCGTGACGATGATCGGGCCCTCGGCCCCGAACGGGCCGCCGGTGCCGATCGCGACCGCCGCCGAGACCGGCTTCGCGACCGCGGCGCTCGGAGAGATCCGGCTCTGCTTCGTGAGGATCGCCTCCATCGCCTCGGGGATCCCGTGGCCGCGGATAACCGGCGACCAGCGGGCGAGCAGCGCCACGATCAACCCGCCGGTCGCCGCGACGATCGGGATCCAGAGCGAGGGCTGCAGGTCGCGGAACGACGGCAGCGTCCAGCCGACCGGTGGAACAGCGCGAGGTTCGTGAGGAGCGCGATCGAGCGGATCAGGACGAGCGCCGCGACCCCTCCGAGCACGCCGAGGACCGCGCCGAGCGCGGAGAGCAGCACGAGACGACGGCGAGAGACATCCATGGTGGATGCCAGCAAGAATATCGTGTCACGATATTCTTGGCAGGAAGGACGATGCGCCACGTGACCGCCCTGAGCGACGACGACTACGCGAGGCTCCTGCGCCTGCGCACGAACCTGCGCCGGTTCCTGCACTGGAGCGAGGAGCGCGCCGCGGAGGCCGGCCTGACGCCCGCGCAACACCAGCTGCTGCTCGCGATCCGCGGGAGCGACACGCCCCACGGCCCCTCGGTCGGGGAGGTCGCGGAGTCGCTGCTGCTCCGTCCGCACAGCGCCACGGAGCTCGTCGACCGCGCCGAGCGCGCCGACCTCGTCGCACGCCGGCTCGACCCGGCGGACCAGCGCGTCGTGCGGCTGGTGCTCACGGCCCGCGGTCGCCGCGTGCTCGAGCACCTCTCGGTGCTGCACCTCGAGGAGCTCCGCCGGCTGGGCGCGACGATCGGCCCCGTGCTCCAGGACGAGCGCACCGGGGCGACCGGCGCTCAGCCCGGGAACTGATCGAACGTCGGCGATCGTGCGGCGTGGCGTCGCCAGCGACCCTACCGGGCTGTCGCCGAGACGGCGCGCTCAGCCCTCGCGGGGGGCGGCCGCGGCGCGACGCGCGCACGCGCTCCTGCTGGGACGAGGAGCACCTTGCGCAGGCGGACGTTCTTCGGCGTCACCTCGACGCACTCGTCCTCGCGGAGGAACTCGAGCGCCTGCTCGAGCGACAGCTGGGTCTTCGGGATCAGCCGCACGAGCTCCTCCGCCGTGGACTGGCGGATGTTGCGTGAGCTTCTTCTCCTTCGTCGGGTTGACGTCCATGTCGTCGGCGCGCGCGTTCTCCCCGACGATCATCCCCTCGTAGACCTCCTCGCCCGGGCCGACGAACAGCGCTCCGCGCTCCTGGAGGTTCAGCAGCGCGAACTGCGTGGTCACGCCGCGGCGGTCGGCGATGAGCGACCCACTCGGACGCGTCCGGAGCTCGCCGTGCCACGGCTCGTAGCCCTCGAAGACGTGGTGCAGCTGGCCGGTCCCGCGCGTCTCGGTCATGAACTCGGTGCGGAACCCGATCAGGCCCCGCGACGGGACCAGGTACTCCATCCGGATCCAGCCCGTGCCGTGGTTCACCATGTGCTCCATCCGGCCCTTGCGCAGGGCCAAGAGCTGGGAGACCACGCCGAGGTAGTCCTCGGGCGCGTCGATCGCGACACGTTCCATCGGCTCGTGCAGGCGCCCGTCTACCGTGCGCGTCACGACCTGCGGCTTGCCGACGGTCAGCTCGAAGCCTTCGCGCCGCATCACCTCGACGAGGATCGCGAGCTGGAGCTCCCCGCGGCCCTGGACCTCCCACAGCTCGGGGCGCTCGGTGTCGAGCACGCGGATCGAGACGTTGCCCACGACCTCCTGGTCGAGGCGGCTCTTGAGCAGGCGGGCGGTGAGCTTGTCGCCGTCCTGCCCGGAGAGCGGCGACGTGTTGATCCCGACCGTCATCGACAGGCTCGGCTCGTCGACGCGCGTGACCGGCAGCGGGCGCGGATCCTCGGGGTCGGCGAGCGTCTCGCCGATCGTGATCTCGGCGATCCCCGCGATCGCACAGATCTCGCCGGGTCCGGCCTCCTCGGCGTCGACCCGATCGAGCGCCTCCGTGACGTAGAGCTCGCCGATCTTCGCGCGTTCGATCGAACCGTCGGCGCGGCACCACGCGACCTGCTGGCCGCGCCGCAGCGTCCCCTCCCGCACGCGGCAGAGCGCGAGCCGCCCCAGGTAGGGCGACGCGTCGAGGTTCGTGACGAGGGCCTGCAGCGGGTGGTCCGCGTCGTAGGACGGGGCAGGGATGTGCGACAGGAGCGTGTCGAACAACGGCTCCAGCGTGGGCGCGAGGGCGTCGGGAGCGGTGCCGCAGTGCCCTTCGCGGGCGTTCGCGTACAGGATCGGGAAGTCGATCTGATGCTCGTCCGCGTCGAGGTCCAAGAACAGCTCCTCGACCTCGTGGACGACGTCGGCCGAGCGCGCGTCGGGCCGGTCGACCTTGTTCACGACCAGGACGACCGGCAGGCGCGCCTCGAGCGCCTTGCGGAGCACGAACCGCGTCTGCGGCAACGGCCCTTCGCTGGCGTCGACGAGCAGCAGCACGCCGTCGACCATCGTGAGCGCGCGCTCGACCTCGCCGCCGAAGTCCGCATGGCCGGGCGTGTCGACGATGTTGATCTTCACGTCGCCGTAGCGGACCGCGGTGTTCTTCGCGAGGATCGTGATGCCCTTCTCGCGCTCGAGGTCCATCGAGTCCATCACGCGCTCGGCGACGTCCTGGTTCGCCCGGAACACGCCGGACTGCCAGAGCATCGCGTCGACGAGCGTGGTCTTGCCGTGGTCGACGTGAGCCACGATCGCCACGTTGCGAAGGTCGTTGCGGGTGGGCACGAGCGACGAGGCTACACGCCGGCGTCGGACGCACGAGGGGCCCGGCCGCAGGCCGGGCCCCTCGTGACGCGGTGACGATCGGCGACGCTACGCGCCGGCCTTGAACTTCGACCAGGCGTCCTGATACATCTGGTCGACCGCCGCGGTG
The DNA here is from genome assembly GCA_963710985.1 of uncultured Actinomycetes bacterium. GTDB lineage: Bacteria > Actinomycetota > UBA4738 > UBA4738 > HRBIN12 > AC-51. The sequence continues at coordinate 1,093,435 of CAVQCI010000001.1, forward strand.
ACCGGCAGGACCGGCTGGCCTTGGTTGAAGTCCTCCTCGTGGATCAGCGTGTTCCGCAGCGTCGGCGCGATGTAGCCGGCCTTGTAGAACTCCTGGTCGGTCGTCCCCACGAGCGGCGGCTGGAACCCCTCGTAGCCGAAGTTCGTCAAGGCCACCTGCTTGTCCATCAGGAAGTTCATGAACAGGTGCGCGAGGACGGGGTTCTTCGCGTCCTTGTTCAGCACCACGGTGTCGTTCGCGACCTCCCAGCCCCCCGTGGGCGGGTAGTAGAAGCCGAGGACGTCGGTGGACACGCCCTTGGGCAGGTACCAGCGCGCGTAGTTCATGTTGCCCGACCACGAGTAGCGCACCCAGCTCGTGCCCTCGGCGAGCTTCTGGTAGTCGCCCGGGCCGACCTCGACGTTCACCGCGTCGATCAGCGAGACGAGCGTGTCGCCCGCCGCCGCGATCGCCGTCGGATCGGTGGAGTTCATGTCGGTGCCGCCGTTCTTCAGCAGCGCCATCCCCATCGTCTCGCGGTACTCGTCGAGCACCCCGACCTTCCCCTTGAACTGCGTGTCCCAGAAGATGTCGAACGGCATGTCGTACTGGTCGGGCTCCTTCGACACGTGGTCGCGCCGGTAGCCGATGCCCGTCTTCCAGGTGAGGTAGGGAAGCGTGTACTGGGCGCCCTGGTCGTACCAGGGGTCCGAGAAGAACGGCCATACGTTGCTCGTGAGGTTCGGGACGTAGGACTTCGTCCACGGCCGCACGAACTTCCCGGCCACGAGCTTGGCCACGTTCTCGATCGTCGGGAAGAAGACGTCCCAGTCGACCGTGCCGCTCTGGATCTTCTGCATCGCCTCGGACATGCCCAGGAACTGCTGGTACTTGATCTCCACGCCGAACTGCGACTGGAACTCGTTGAGGACCTTCTTGTAGACGTAGTCGTCCCAGTTGTAGACGAGCAGCGGGCCGGGTTCGGGCGACTGACCGTCGGGGATCGGCGCGATGTCGGCGTACGTGGGCAGCTTGACCGGGTTGTCAGGAGACCCCAGCGGGATCCCTCCCGGGCCCAGGGGCTGGCCGGACGCGTTCGAGCTGGCCGTGCCCGTGCTGCTGTCTTGGCACGCGGCGAGGATGGCGCTCAGCGTGGGCAGCGTCGCCCCGGCTGCCAGCGAACGCATCAGGAACTCACGGCGAGACAGCGACGAACGTTCCTTCGGGTGCGGCATCAACGGCTCCCCTCGTCTCGCGGGTCATCTCACGGGCTGGGCGGACGGGATGTACGTACAGAGGACCGGAGGCGCTGTCAAGCCAACCGAGGCGCAACCCACGTGACCCAGGGTTGCGGACACGCGACCGGGAGCGGGTGCTACCGTCCGCGCCACATGGCGCGCCGTAAGAAGCGGGGCGGGGAAGCATCGTCGCTGACGCAGCTCTACCCCAGAGGCTTCTGGCAGCAGGCCTCGCTGCCGGGACTCCTGTGGCTCGTGCTGCTGTTCGTCGTCCCGTTCTACGCGATCTTGTCGACGGCGGGCGGCACGATCGACCCCGTCCTGGGCAACGCCCAGCCCCAGTGGAACCCTGCGATGTGGGACCGGGCGTCGTTCCACTACGTCTTCCAGGAACTGCAACCGGGCGGGATCTACTGGATCTTGTTCCTGCGCACGTTCCGCTACGTATTCATCGCGGTGGCGCTCTGCCTCGTGATCGGCTACCCGGTCGCCTACCACGTGTCGCGGATCCGCGGCCGGATGCGCGGGGTGATGCTGGCGCTGATCGTGCTGCCGTTCTGGATCTCCTACCTGATGCGGATGCTCGCCTGGATCGGGCTGCTGCAGGACAACGGGCTCGTGAACAGGGTCCTCGTCACGGTGGGCCTGCTCCAGCATCCGTACCCGTGGCTCGAAGGCAAGAGCGTCACGGTGATCTTCGGGCTCGTCTACGGCTACGTGCCGTTCCTGATCCTGCCCCTGTACGCGGCGCTCGACCGGATCCAGGACTCGATGCTCGAGGCGGCGTGGGACCTCGGGGGCGGCTCCGTGTCGACGTTCAGGCGCGTGACGCTGCCGCTCTCGAAGCAAGGGATCCTCGCGGGGGTCGCCATCATCATGCTGCCGATGTTCGGCGACTTCTACACCGCCTACCTGCTCTCGAACGGCCGGCCGGAGACGTCGATGATCGGCAACCAGATCCAGGATCTGCTGCTCGGATCGACCTACGGCTATGCCCAGGCCAGAGGCGCGGCGCTCGTCACCGTGCTGGCGCTGATCGTGTCGCTGCTCACCCTCTACTACATCGTGTCGACGGCGCGGAGCACGCGGGAGGCGATGACGCGGTGAACGTGCGGTCGCTTTGGACGAACCCGTGGCGCCAGCACCGCGGACTCACCGTGTGGACGTGGCTCTACATCGTGTGGGCGATCGCGCCGGTGGTGATCGCGATCGCCTTCTCGTTCAACGCGGGCCGGTCGCGGAGCGTCTGGCAGGGCTTCTCGTTCCGGTGGTGGACCGGCGACCCCGACCTCTCGCTGCTGCACAACGAGATGCTGACCTCGGCGATCCGCCAGAGCCTGGTCCTCGCTGCGGGGGCGATGCTGATCGCCACGCCGATCGGGATCGCGCTCGCGCTCGGGCTCGCGCGCTGGCGCGGGCGAGGCGCGGGCTCCGCGAACTTCCTGATGCTCCTGCCGCTGGTCACACCGGAGATCGTCCTGGCCACCGGGATGTTCCTGGTGTTCGTGTACCTGTACCCGTGGCCGGAGCCCGGCACCCTCGCGCAGATCCTGGGCCACGTGACCTGGTCGATCCCCTACGTGGTCGTCGTGCTCCGCGGCCGGATCTTCGGCGTGGGCCCCGAACTGGAGGAAGCGGCGATGGACCTGGGTGCGTCTCCCACGCAGGCCCTGCGCCGCGTGCTCCTGCCGGTGCTGTCCCCCGCGATCTTCGCGGCCTTCATGATCGTGTTCGCGCTGTCGATCGACGACTTCGTGACGAGCCAGTTCCTCTCGCGCGGCCAGAACACGCAGACCGTGCCGATGCTGATCTACACGACCGGGCGCTCCGCCCCGAACCCCGCGCTCAACGCGACCGCGACCTTCATGCTCGTGATCTCGCTCAGCGCGATCGGGCTCGCCGTCGTCGGGATGCGTGCGCTCGCACGCAGACAGGGCCTGGGCACGCAGGGGGCCGGCGAGGTCGCCACCTTCGAGATCGGCGGGGGCGCGGCGCGATGACCGATGAGCGCCGGTTCATCACGATGGACGACGGCGCCCGGATCGCAGTCACGCTGCATTTCCCCGACCACGTCCCGCCGCCGTGGCCGGTGGTGTTCGAGGCCCGCCCCTACCGCAAGGACGACGTCTCCGACGCGACCGCGATCTACCGGCGCCTGTGTGACGAGGGCGGGCTCGCGCTATGCCGCGCCGACGTCCGCGGCACCGGGTCCTCCGAAGGCGTCGCCGTCGACGAGTACACCGAGCGCGAGTGGCACGATCACCTCGCGACCATCGCGTGGCTCGCCGAGCAAGCGTGGTCCAACGGCAGCGTCGGGATGTACGGGACCTCCTACAGCGGATTCAACTCCCTGCAGGTGGCGGCGCTGCAGCCGCCGGCGCTCAAGGCGATCATCCCGATCTACGCCACCGACCGCCGCTACACCGACGACGTCCACTACGGCGGCGGCGTGCGCCGCGGCATCGACTTCCTCGACTACCCGCTGATGATGGTGGCGATGAACGCGTTGCCGCCCGTGCCGGGGGTGTTCGGAGAAGGCTGGCGGGAAGAGTGGCTCGCCCGGATCGACGCGAACGAGCCCTGGGAGCTCAACTGGCTCGAGCAGCAGGACGAGCCGTACTGGCGGCACGGCTCGGTGTTCTTCGACGGCTACGAGCGGATCCGGGCCGCGACGCTCGTGCTCGCCGGGCACGCCGACGGGTACCGCAACATGGCCTTCCGCGCGCTCGAGCGGATCGGCGCCCCCGTGCAGGTGCTGTTCGGCCCATGGAGCCACATGAGCCCACGCCTGTCGATGCCGGGGCCCCGGATCGACCACGTGCCGGTGATGATCCGCTGGTGGCGCCGCTGGCTCGCCGGGGAGCCCAACGGCGCCGAGCACGACCCGGCGCTGCGGATCTTCGTCCGCGAGCCCTCGCCGCCGCGTGCCGACCTGGACTCCTTCGAAGGCCGCTGGCGGGCGGACGCGAGCTGGCCGCCGGTCGGATCGCAGCCGCGCGCGCTGGACCTCGCGGAGGCGGCCGCGCCGAACGGGACCGACCTGACCGTCGAGGGCGACGTGGGGACGACCGGGTCGATCTGGTGCGCGGCCGACCTGCCGTTCGGGATCCCCGTGGGACCAGCGCGAGGACGAGGCGCGCTCCCTCGTGTTCGAGTGGCGGCTCGAGGATCCGCTCGAGATCGTCGGGCACCCGAGGGTCGAGCTCACGCTGACGTCCTCGACCGAGGTGGCGTTCGTGTCCGCCAAGCTCTGCTGCGTCCACCCCGACGGCGCCTCCGAGCTCGTCACGCGGGCGATCCTCAACCTCACGCACCGCGACGGTCACGACGCGGTCGCCCCGCTCGTGCCCGGCGAGCCGGTGCGCGTGACGTTCGATCTCGACGCGACCGCGTTCGCGTTCCCTGCCGGCGCCCCCATGCGCCTCGACGTCGCCGGCAGCGACTTCCCCTCCAGCTGGCCGCCCCCGCAGGCAGGAAGGCTCAGCGTGGATCCGACGTCCTCGCGGCTCGTGCTGCCGGCGGTCGGCCCGGGCGCGCTCCCCCCACCGGTCTTCGACGAGGGCGAGACGCAGGCGCACCGGCCCGGGCGCGTGGTCTGGGAGGTCCGCGACGACGTGATCGCCCGCACGAGGGCGGTGTCGATCGACCACGGCGGTGACCGGGCCGCATCCCCGGGCATGAGCGACGCCTACCGCGGCGAGATCGTCCTGCGCCGCGACGACCCGGCCGACACGCGCGCGAGCGGCGAGGTGATGTTCGAGCTCGTGTGGCCCGAGGCCACCGTGCGGACCGCGTCGCGGGGCACGCTCCGCTCCGACCGCGATGCCTGGCACCTGGAGCTCGAGCTCGACGTGCACGAGGGAGCCGAGGTGGTTCGCCGGCGACGGTGGGAGCGCACGGTCCCCCGCCACCTGCAGTAGACGCTGGCCTCAGAAACCGGCCAGCCCGCGGCCGACGCCGTCGACGAACGTGTGCTGCGGCGGAGCCAGCCGGCCCTCGAGGTAGCCGCGCGCCACCATCGCCTGGGCCCGGAACACGTCGATCTCCCAGTACGAGAACGGACCCTGCCGGTACCCGGGCGAGGACACGCTGCGCTGGACCGACTCGCACGCGCCCCAGTCCTCGCGGTTCGTCACGTCCCAGAACTCCGAGGCGTAGTCGGTGGAGAACCCCTCCTTCGCGAAGGCCTCCTCGGGGAAGAACCACGCGCACTCGATCCAGGTGCGGTCGGGCCCCAGCGGCACGATCCGGTGCGTCATCACGTAGTCCGGGTGCGGGCTGATCAGCAGGTTCGGCAACAGGGCGGCGTAGCCGACGAGACGGCGCTTGTCCTCGGGTAGCGACGGGATGAACACGCCGAGCGACTCGCCCGTGAGGGACATCGTCACCGCGCGATCGCGGAGCTCCATCGGACCACCGACCCACACGCCGGTCGAACGGTCGCCGTAGGCGACGTCGGACTCGGGCGGGGTCACGCGGCAGAGCTCCGGGTGGATCTCGTCACAGTGGTAGCACTCGAGGTAGTTCTCGACGACGATCTTCCAGTTCGCCGCGAGCTCGTACTCGTGGCTGGCGCCGAGCCGCAGCGTCTCGGGCGCGTACCCGTCGATCACCATCTCGAGGTTGCCCACGTGCTCCTCGAAGGGTGGCGCGTCGCCCGACGCGTTGAGGAAGACCCACCCGTGCCACTCCGCCACGCGCACGTCCACGAGCGGGAAGGCCGTCTTGTCGAACTGGGGCATGTCGAACCGCGGCGCCGCCCGCAGGTCCCCGGTGAGGCCGTACACCCACGCGTGATACGGGCATCGGATCCCTCGCTGGGTCCGCTGCTCGTCGACGGCGAGCAGCTCGTGACCTCGGTGCCGGCAGATGTTGTGGAAACCGCGGAGCACGCCGTCGTCGCCGCGCACGAGCACGAAGCTCTGCCGGCCGACCCGGACGGCGCGCTGGTTGCCGGGTGCGATCACGCCGAGGTCGGCAGCGCGCCCGATGCAGGCCCAGGACCCCTCGAAGAAGTGCTCGACCTCCCAGTCGAAGACCGCCCGCGAGGAATACGCCTCCCCCGGCAGCGTGAGGGCCCGGTCGTAGCGCTCCAGCACCTTCTCGACGGCGCCTGGATCGAGCGGCGCGGCGGTCCGTCCGGTCATCGGTCCTTGAACCTCCGTTCAGGAAGCAGACGTCGGATGATACGCCTCATGCCGATGACGTGCAAAGACCCACGGTCAGAGGGTTGAACGGTCGTTCAATGTTCCGCCTGCCATGCGGCGAGCAGCTCGGCTTCGCGCTCGTCGGACAGCCCCGCCTGGAGCGGCCACGGCGACCCGCGCTCGGCGTGCCACGCCAGGGTGTCGGTGACCGTGTCGGCGAGTGAGCGCGTGCGCAGCCCGGCCGCGAACGCGCGTGACGGGTCGAACGCGTGGAACCCCGGCATCGACGGCACCCACATCGGCAGCGGGTCCGCCGGGTCCTCGGTGAGCCCCCGCTCCGAGGCGAACGCCTCGTCGATCCACGTGAACGTCGTGTCCGCGCCGGCCTGGTCGCGGGCCGTGGCGACGACCTCGCCGATCGTCGCCTCGCCGGGGCGGGTGACGACGCTGAACGTCCCGGGCGTCTGCTGCTCGCACAGCAGCAGCACGAACGCGGCGAGGTCGCGCCCGTCCACCCACTGCATCGGGTAGGAGGGCGGTCCGGCCGCGAGCATCTCCCCGCCGCGCGTGGGCCGGACCAACCAGTAGGTGAAGCGATCGGTCGGGTCCCAAGGCCCCACGATGAACCCGGGCCGGACGATCGTCGCCCGCTCCCCGTAGCGCGCGCGGACGACCTCCTCGGAGGCGACCTTGAGCGGCCCGTAGGTCTCCTCGGTGATCTCCTCGGTCTCGGGGAACGGGGGCGCGTGGACGTCGTCGTCCTCGGTCGCACCCACGCGGGCGTCGTCGCGATGCGCCGACAGGGACGAGACGAACAGGTAGCGGCCGGCATCGGGGAACGCCGCGGCGCTCTCCTCGAGCGTCCTGGGGACGAAGCCGCACGTGTCCACGATCGCGTCGAACCGTCGCCCCGCGAGGTCGCCGAACCCGTCCTTGCGATCGCCGTGGACGTGGGTGGCCGCCGGCCACGGATCGTCCGGACCGGACCCGCGATGGAAGATCGTGACGTCGTGCCCGTGCTCCAGGGCGAGCCCCGTCAGGGCCCGCCCGGAGAACCTCGCACCCCCGATCACCAGCAATCCCATCCGCTCCGCCTTCCCGTCAGGTCGCGACCGACCCTAACAGCATGCATGCGGAGGACGGATCGAGGGTTGACAGACGGCACGGTTGACGTCATAGTGACGTCATAAAGACGGCAAACAAGACGGCGCACTGACAGCCGAAAGACGCCAAGGAGGGCGGCATGTTCCAGACAGGTCGGCGAGAGACATCGCAGCAGCAGGTGAACGAGCGGATCGCACAGGCGGAGCGGTGGCGTCTGGGCCACCGGACCGAGCGGCGGATCCGGATCGGACGTCGCAAGGAGTCCTGAGATGGAGCTCACCCCCCACATCGAGGCGGTCCGCGGCGATCTGTCCGCGGTCGTCGAGGGCGACGAGCAGGCGGAGGCGGTGGCCGAGCGCCTCGGACGGGCCCTCGACCCGTCGCTGCAGCTCCGGCTGCTCGACGCGCTGAGCGAGGCGTCGATGGAGCTGTCGGAGCAGCTCCCGTCAGGTCACGTCGAGGTGCGCCTCGCCGGCCGCGACGCCAGGCTCGTCTACGTGGGCGCCCCCGAAGCGCCCGCTCCCCCGCCGGCCCTGACTCCCGACGAGGAGGGCGGCACCTCTCGGCTCACGCTGCGGATGCCCGACGCGCTCAAGGTCCGGGTCGAGGCGGCCGCCGAGGCTGAGGGCCTCTCGGTGAACGCGTGGCTCGTCCGCGCGATCTCGAGCGCCCTCGACCGGAGACCCCCGAGCTCCCGCAAGGTCGGCAACCGCATCACCGGCTACGCCCGCAGCTAGGAGACGACGATGGAAAGAACCTTCGACACCCCCGACGGCCTCGAGGCCGAGATCGAGGATCCCGTCCGGCGACGTGGGCGTCCGGGCCTCCGAACGCGCCACCACCCGCGTCAAGATCGAGGGGCTCCGGGACCTCTCCGACGTGGAGATCTCCCTCACCCCGCTCGCGGGCGGGGGCCACCGTCTGCTCGTGGAGTTCCGCGGCAAGCGCGTCCGTTTCCTCGCGCTCGGTCGCGACATCGACGTGCTGCTAGAGGTGCCGACCGGCACGCGCGTCAGCTGCGACACGGGCTCTGCCGACCTCGCCTGCGACGGCACGCTCGGCTCGTTGGCCTACCGGAGCGGCTCGGGTGACCTCCGCTTCGCCGACGTGACCGGCGACGTCACCGCCAAGAGCGGCAGCGGCGACATCGAGGGGACCGGCGTCGGCGGTGATCTGAGCGCGCACAGCGCTTCGGGCGACGTCTCGGTCGATGCGGTCCGCGGCAGCGCCACGGTCCGCACGGCCTCGGGCGACATCCGGCTCGGCCCGGTCGACGGCAAGCTTCAGACCGCGAGCGTGTCGGGTGACGTCAGGGTCTCCTCGCTGATCGAAGGGACCGCGAACATCCGCTCGGTCTCCGGCGACGTCGAGGTGGGCGTGGCCGCCGGCACCGGGGTCTACCTAGACATCACCTCCACGACCGGGGACGTCCGATCCGACCTGGACTCCGGCCCGGACGCCGGCACGCCCGGCGAGACGGACACCCAGCTCGAGCTCACGGCCTCGACGGTGTCCGGCGACATCCGCGTCCGCCGCTCGGCGGCGCGCTCGGCGGGTGAGTGAGATGCGGGCCCTGCTGCGGCGTCGCGACTTCCGCCTGCTCGCGATCGGCCAGACGCTTTCCGCCTTCGGGGACTACGCGATGTTCCTCGCGCTCGCCGTGTGGGTGAAGGACCTCACCGGCTCGAACGCCGCCGCCGGCCTCACGTTCCTGCCGATCGTGATCCCCTCCCTGTTCGGACCCGCGCTCGGGGTGTTCGTCGACCGGGTCTCGCGCCGGCGGTTGATGATCTGGACCGACCTCGCTGCGGCCGTCGTGATGCTCGGACTGTTCACGGTGCACGACCGGGGGGACGTCTGGCAGATCTACGTGGTGGCGTTCCTCTACGGGGTGTGCGTCGTGATCTACCAGGCGGCGCGATCCGGGCTGCTGGTGGGGATGCTGCCGGAGGAAGAGCTGGGCGACGCGAACGGGCTGCTCCAATCCACGAACCAGGCGATGCGCCTGTTCGCTCCGCTGGCCGGCGCCGCGCTGTACGCGGTCGCCGGCGGCCACGTCGTCGCGGGGCTCGACACCGCGACGTTCGTGATCTCGGCGCTGTTCCTGCTCGCGGTCCACGCGCCCGACCTCGAGCGGACGGAGCCGCAGGCATTCTTGCCCGAGCTCAAGGCCGGCCTCCTGCACATCGCGCACACCACGGACCTTCGCCGGCTCACGATCGGGACCGCGCTGGTGACGCTCGCGATCGGGGTCACCGAAGTCGCCGTCTTCGCCGTGATCGACCAAGGCATGCACCGTCCGCCTGAGTTCCTGGGCGTGATCTCCTCCGTCCAAGGGGTGGGCTCGGTGGCCGCGGGGTTGGTCGTGGGCCTCGCGATCCGGCGGGTCGGCGAGGTGTGGACGGTCGCGGCCGGAGCGGTCGCGGCCGGGATCGGTCTGGCGCTGTTCGGCACCGCGGTGCTCGTGCCGGTCTTCGTCGGAGCGGTCGTCCTGGGCGTCGCGATCACGCTGTTCAACGTCGGGTTCATCACCCTGATGCAGCGGCGGACCGCGCTCGAGATGCAGGGGCGCGTAATGAGCGCGGCCGACGCCGCCGTGACGATCCCCTACATGATCTCGTTCGTCCTCGGCGCGGCGATCGTGTCCGTGATCGGGTTCCGCACCATCTACTACGCCGAGGGCATCGCGCTGCTGCTCGCCGCCGTGTACTTCGGGTGGGCCGCACAGACGAACGACACGCCGGTGGAGGCCGCCACCGTCGACTGAGACCGGGGCACGCTTCCTATCCCTATGCTGGGGCCGTGCGCGTCTGCCCCCGTTGCGGCACCCAGAACCCGTCCGAAGCCAACTTCTGCATGCGCTGCGGGGCGGCCCTGACGGCCCGGGTCGGCCCGGAAGAGCGCAAGGTCATCACCGCGATGTTCTGCGACCTGGTCGGGTTCACGGCGCGCGCCGAGCAGATGGACCCCGAGGATGTGAAGGCGACGCTCCGCGCCTATCACACGGCGGTGAAGGACCTCGTGGAGGGCTACGGCGGGACGGTCGAGAAGTTCCTCGGCGACGGCGTGATCGGCGTCTTCGGGATGCCGGTCGCCCACGAGGACGACCCGGAGCGCGCCGTCCGCGTCTCGCTGCAGACCCTCGAGGCCATCGCCGGGTTACACGGATCGCTCGGCTTCGACCTCCACGTCAGGATCGGGGTGAACACCGGCGAGGCGCTCGTCTCGACGGTGCCCGGCGAGCAGATCGGCGGGTCGATCGCGGGCGACATCGTCAACACGTGCGCCCGCCTTCAGGCGGCGGCACCGACCGACGGGATCCTCGTGGGCGAGACGACCTTCCGCGCCACGTCCTCAGTCTTCGTCTACGAGCCGGTTCCGCCGGTCAGCGCGAAAGGCAAGTCCGAGCCCCTGGCGGTGTGGCGGCCGCTGCGTGCTCGCAGCCGCGTCGTGGTCGACCGCGAGGGCTCCTCGACGCCGTTCGTCGGACGCAAAGCGCAGCTCGAGGCGCTGCAAGAGGCGTTCGAGCGTGCCACGCACGCCGGCCGCCACGGGGAGGAGAAGCCGGTCGTGGCGATGCTCACCGGCGAGGCGGGGGTGGGCAAGACGCGACTGGTCCGCGAGTTCGCCGGCTATCTGGAACGGCTCCCGTTCCTGCTGCGCTACCGGCGCGGACGGTGCCTACCCTACGGCGAAGGGGTCCGGTTCTGGGCGCTCGGCGAGGTCGTGAAAGCCGAGGCCGGCATCCTCGACACCGACCCGCCGGCCGAGACGGCGGCCAAGCTCGACGTCGCCGTGGAGGCGCTGCTGATCCCCCAGACCGAACGGGCGTGGGTGCGGAGCATGCTCGAGCCGCTCGTCGGCCTCCCCGGGCCCGCGGACCCACCGCCGCGCGACGAGCTGTTCGCGGCATGGCGGCTCTTCGTCGCCTCGCTCGCCGCGGACCGGCCGGCCGTCGTGATCTTCGAGGACCTGCACTGGGCCGACGAGGCGCTGCTCGAGTTCATCCGGGTGGCCGCCGACGAGCTCCGGGGCGTGCCGCTGCTGCTCGTGTGTGTCGCCCGCAACGAGCTCGAGGATCGGTTCCCGGGGTGGGTGGCGAGCCTGACCCACCGGATCGACATCCCGCTCGAGCCGCTGGACGCGACCGAGAGCGAGGAGCTGCTCGACGTGCTGCTCACCGACATGGCGCTGCCGGAGGCAACCCGCGAGGCGCTCCTGGCCCGCGCGGGGGGCAACCCGCTGTTCGCCGAGGAGTTCGTCCGGATGCTCCGCGACACTGGGGCGACCGAGCGGCCCGAGGTGGCGATCCCGGTTCCCGGATCGTTGCAGGCGCTGGTCGTCGCGCGGCTCGACGCGCTCCCCCCGATCTCAAGGCCGTCGTGCACGACGCCTCGGTGATCGGGAAGGTCTTCTGGCCCGGCGCCGTCGCGGCCGTGGGCGACGCCGGGCGGGACGAGGTCGAGGCGCGCCTGCCGTTCCTGCTGCGGCGCGAGCTCATCACGCCGCACGAGCCCTCCTCGGTCGAGGGGGAGCACGAGTTCAGCTTCCGCCACGACGTGGCCCGCGAGGTGGCGTACGGGCAGATCCTCAAGGCCGAACGCGCGCGCAAGCATCGCAACGCGGCCGCGTGGGTTCGGGCGATCGGCGGTGACCGGGCCGCCGACGTGGCCGAGGAGATCGCGTACCACCTCGACCTCGCGCTCGAGCTGTCGCACGAGCGCGACCCGGCGCTCGAACGGGAGGCGGCCGAGGCGATGCTGCTCGCCGGCGACCGCGTCGACGCGCTCGACGCCAGGGCGGCCGCGCGCTACTACGCCCGCGCCCTCTCGCTGCTCCCGCCCGAGGACGAACGGCGCGCGCAGACGCTCGCGAACGCGGCGTCGGCCGCCTGGTCGATCGGGGCGTTCACCGACGCGGAGGGCTGGTACCGCGACGCGATCGCCGCCTCGCTGGCGACCGACGACCGTCGCCGCGCGGGTGAGCTGATGGCCGAGCTGGCGCGGTCGTTCGTGATACAGGGCCGCCTGGCCGAGGCGGACCCGCTCTTCGACGACGCCGTTCGGACCCTGGAGACGCTTCCGCCCGGACCGGAGCTGGCGCGGGTCGCGGCGCGGATCTCCGGGCAGGCGTTCGTCGCGGGCGACTACGACCGCTCGATCGCGTGGGCGGAGCGGACGCTCGAGGTCGCTGCCGGCGGCGAGCCCGTCGACGCGGTGGCGCTCGCGTTGCAGTACCGGGGCAGCGTCCGCGCCGAGCGCGGCGAGTCCGAGGGCCTGCACGACCTCCGCGAGGCGATCCGCCTCGCGCGCGAGCACGAGCTGACCGAGGCCCTCGGTGCGGCGCTCGGGAACCTCGCGTACCTGACGTGGTTCCGCGAAGGGCCCGCCGCCGCGCTGCAGACCGCGCAAGATCTCCAGGCCTTCGCGGCCGCCCGCGGGTTCGCGGTCTCGGAGATGTGGGGCAAGACGGCCGAGCTCGAATCACGGTTCGACCTCGGGGACTGGGACCGCGTGCTCACGCTCGCCGACGAGCTCATCGCCTGGGACACCCGTCACGGGTCGTCGCAGATCGGGATGTGGGGGCGCTTCGCGACCGCTTGGGTCCTCGTGCGCCGAGGGGAGCTGGAGCCGGCGGCCGCGGCGCTCGCCGAGGTCGAGGAGCACGAGCAGCTGCTCGGATACGCCGAGTTCCGCGCGACCGCCTGCGCGATCGGCGCGGCGATCGCGGAGGGCTGCGGCGACCACGCCGGGGCGCTCGCGCGTGTCGACGCCTTCGAGAAGGCGGTCCGCGAGGTGCCGGAGGTGCGGGTGACGTTCCTCCCGGTGATCGTCCGGATCGTGGTGGCGGCCGGCGACCTCGACGCCGCGGAGCGTCTCATCCCCGACGATCCCGGGCCGCCGATCGAGCGCCGGCGCCTTTCCTACGACACGGCGGTCGCCGTGCTCGACGAAGCGCGCGGGCGGACGGGCCCGCGCTCGACGCGTACCGGCGCCTCAGCGAAGGCTGGGAGGCGTTCGGCTTCCCGCTCGAGACCGGTCAGTGCCTGCTCGGGGAGAGCCGGTGCCTGCTCGCGCTCGGACGGACCGCCGAGGCGCGGGAGGCGCTCGAGCGTGCGCACGCCCAGCTGGCGCCGCTCGGCGCGCGACCGCTGCTGGACGAGGTCGAGGCGCGCCTGGCCTACGCGGCGGATTCCATCGACGCGTCGTAGGCGCCGCTGCGCGCGAGGCCGTTCATCGTCGCTCGGTGCGCGAGCGCGTGCTGAGCGGCCTCGACGTTCGCAGCCTGGCCGGCCCAGGCCTTGAGCGAGGGCGCCTGCAGGGCGCGCCCGTAGCTGAAGGACAGCTCCCAGGCAACGCCGCCGATCTTGTTCATCTCGTTCAGCCGGCTCGTCGCCTCCTCGTCGGACATGCCGCCGGACAGGAACACGACGCCGGGCACCTCGGCGGGCACGTACGCGGTGAGGCAGCGGATCGTCGCCGCGCGCGATCTCCGCGTCGCTCGTCTGGTTCCGCGAGCCCTTGCCGGGGACGACCATGTTGACCTTGAGGAGCGAGCCCGGCAGGTCGACCCGCGCGGCCGCGAGCTCGGCGTAGAGCGCGTCGAGGGTCCTGCCGGTGGCGTCCTCGCACGCCTCGATGTCGTGGCCGCCGTCCATCAGGATCTCGGGCTCGACGATCGGGACGATGTCGGCCTCCTGACAGAGCGCGGCGTAGCGGGTCATCGCGTGGGCGTTCGCCGCGATCGCGTAGCCGGTCGGGGTGCCCTCGCCGATGATGATCGTGGCCCGCCACTTCGCGAAGCGCGCGCCGAGCTCGCGGTACTCGGCCAGGCGCTCACGCAGGCCGTCGAGGCCTTCGGTCACGGTCTCGTTCGGGAACAGCGCGAGCGGCTTCGCGCCCGTGTCGACCTTGATCCCGGGGATCGAGCCGGCCGCTTCGAGGACCTTCACGAACGGCACGCCGTCGTCGGTGGACTGGCGGATCGTCTCGTCGTAGAGGATCACGCCGCTGATGTGGTCGCCCAGGCCCGGGGTCGTGAACAGCATCTGGCGGTAGTGGCGACGGTTGTCCTCGGTGGACTCCACGCCGATCGAGTCGAACCGCTTCTTGATCGTGCCCGTGGATTCGTCGGCGGCCAAGATCCCCTTGCCCGAGCGCCACCAGCTCGCGGGCCGTCGTTCGCATCGCGTCGCTCATGTCGTGCCTCCTCCTCGTCGAAGGTGCTCGGCGCTCGCACGTGCCGGAGATTCTTGAGCCTAGTCGCTCGCGCGCAACCGCGGCAGGGCCCTCCTCTGGCCGATGGCCGAAGGGCTCAGGGTCGGACCCAGAGCGGTCGATACGGGACGCATGCGGGGGATGTGGGGATCGCCGCTTCGCGCGTCCGCGGTGGCCACGGTGCTCGGCGCGATGCTCGCCGTGACCACGCCGGTCGCGGCGCGGCTGGCCGGCCAGCACGCAGCCACGCCCCGTGGCGTCGGTTCCACCCTCGAGCTGGCGACGCCCGCCGTCCGACACGCGGGCCCCCATCCGGCGGGCGTCGACGCCCGGCCGCACCTGCTCGGCGCGCCGACGATCGCGTCGCCCGCATCTGCGCCGGATCAACGCGCTCCGCGGCCCGCGCCGCACCTGCTCGTCCGCGTCCCCGCCGGCGGGATCGTCGCGCACCGCAACCCGTGGTCGTCGTCTCCCGCCGTCGGGACCGTCGCCGAGGCGTCGAAGTACTACGGCGTCCCGCTCGTCGCGTGGGTGGAACAGACGAACCGCGCAGGCACCTGGGGACGCGTCGCCCTCCCCTACGTCTGGCCGCACCGCGACGGGTGGATCCCCCTGGCCGGTCTCGCACGCGAGACCACCCGGGTCAAGGTGCACGTGGACCTGTCGGCCCACCGGGTGGTGGTGACGAAGCGCGACCGGGTCGTCTACCGGGTCTCCGGTGCGACCGGCGCGCCCTGGTCGCCGACGCCCGCCGGCGACTACTTCGTCACCGACCGGGTCCCGTTCGCGGCCGGGTCGTCGCTCGGGTCGTTCGCGTTCGGGATCAGCGGGATCCAGCCGCGGCTGCCCGCCGGGTGGACCGGCGGCAACCAGCTCGCGATCCACGGCACGAACGAGCCGTGGTCGATCGGGCGGAGCGTCTCGGCCGGGTGCGTCCGGGTCTCCGAGTCGGCGCTCGGACGGTTCGAGCCGATCCTTCGGCTCGGGACCCCCGTGGTGATCCGTCCCTAGGGCCCTGCGGCTCAGCGGCCATGGGCGGCCACGAACGCCTGCAGGTCCTTCAGGTGTGCGGCGTCGTGGTCGAACAGCCCCGGCCCGGCGAGTGATCCGGCCAACCTTGATGCCCAGCGTAAGCCGCCCGCGCGGCGCCGGCGGCGCCGACCACCGCGCCGGCGGGATCGCCGCGATCGCGTCGAGGAGCGCCGCGTGGGTCGCGGCCGCAGAAGATCGTGTGGCTGCGGCCGACCGAACGGCCTTGCGCTCGACCTCGCCTCGGTTCACCGTGGTTAGCCCGCGTGCGCGGAGCGCCACGTCGATCGGAGCCCGCTCGCCGCGCGACCACGCGTCGAGCGCGCCGAGGGCGTGCTCCTCCCACGACTCGAGGTGGCCGAGGAGGTCCTTCGGCGACCAGTCGCCGCCGCCGAGCCCGGGCCGTGTGAACGCGCGCGGCGGGAGCCGGTCGAGCATGGCGAGGACCCGGGCGCGTTCGTCCCGGAGGATCCGGAGCGCCTGGTCGCGGGTAGGAGGGGTGCGCGCCACCGGCCGATCCTAGCCCTCAGCCCTGACGCCGCCAGACCTCGGCGGCGACGAGCTCGGGGACGAGGATCTCGGTGAGCAGGGCGACGTCGGGCTCGTCGTCGCCCGGGTAGCGGATCGACGCCCGGGCGTCGGGGAGATCGGCGCCGACCGTCAGGATCGACGAGCGGCGCTCGCGTGCCCAGGCGAGCACCTCCGGGTCGAACCGCGATCCCGCGAACAGCACCGCCCGGTAGTCGAGCGGCTTCGTCAGGTACACGTCGACGTGGAGCCAGTCCCCCGTCTCGCAGGCGTCGGCCGCCAGCCGCGGGCCTTCGCGGAGCATCAGCGCGCCCTGCTCCGCCGAGCAGAGCCGTTCGTGCGGCGCGATCGCGAAGGCGTGACCCGTCGAGGCGAGCAGGTCGACCGCGCCGGGCAGCCACGAGGTCCGCCTCGCCAGGAGGTCCTCGGTGGCGTCGGCGGCGGCGCGCGCCAGCCGGGCGGCGCCCGAGGCGTCCCGGCCGGCCAGACGCTCCTCGAGGGCCAGCAGGACCGCGAGCGTGTGCTGGAACGTCCGGCACGCCACGCCGCCGGCCTCGGGGCCGGCGAGCAGGTCGACCACCGACGATCCGGCCGCCCCGATCGCCGAATGCGGGTCGTTCGTGACGGCGATCGCCATGCTGCCCGCGTCGCGGTGGCGCCGGAGCGCCGCAACGGTCTCCTCGGTCCGGCCCGACGCCGAGATACCGATCGCCACCGTCCCGGGACCGCCGGGCCACCCTCGCACGGCGCTCGCGAACTCCGCCACCGCGTCCAGGCCCGCCGCGCGTAAGCGCGCCGCGCAGACCGCCGCGGCGTAGCGCGACGATCCCATCCCCAGGAACACGATCCGCCGCGGCTCGACCGGCAACGCCCCCCAGGGCGGCGCCTGCTCGAACGCCTCGGCGAGCCCGCGGAGGCGTGCGGGCTTCGCCTCGAGGTCGGCCAGGAACAGGGCGGGGTTCATCGCCGCGAGTCTGCGGCGAGCAGCGCCGGCATCGCCAGGTCCGGTACGTACAACCAGCGCGGGAGGTAGCGCGCCGCGTAGACGTACTCGTGGCACTCCTGCATCACCTCGAACGGGCGGAGCAGCCGCTCGTCGAACAGGTCGCGACGGTCGCCGAGCCCGTCCCCGTACGCGGCGAGGAAGCGCGTGCGGGCCTCGGCGATCCACCCGCCGAGGTCGGCCCGCCGGCCGGGTCGTCGCCGTTCGCACACCCGTCCGACGTGGTCGAGCGCCCGCGCCATGCTCGCTACGTCGCGGGCGGGCGCATCCGGGCGCGTGCGCGAGGACGCCGGCGCGAGCGGGTTCCCGTCGAAGTCACTCACGGCGTCGCCTCCCTCCCAGCGCAGGATCTGGCCGACGTGCAGATCGCCGTGGATCCGCATCACCGGTGTGGCGTCGACGGTGCCGAGCGTCGACAACGCGTCGCTCGCCGCCGGCGCGAGAGCGCGGAGCCGATGTCCCTCGGCGCCGGCCGTGACCTCGAGCGCCTCGGCGAGCATCGCGCGGCCGCGCTCGGTCCACCCCGCGATCTCGCCCGAACCGGCCTGCGACACGGGCTGCGGGAAGACCGCCGAGGGTGTCGCGAGCGCTCGATGGAGCCCCGCGACGAGGTCGCCGATCGCCGTGGCCGGAGCGAGCGCGTCCTCGGCGGACCCGCCGTCGAGCCAGTCGAGCACGAGGGCCACGAGCCAGTCCCAGCCGTCACGCGCACCCGGCAGGTACGCCGTCGCCGTCGCGAGGAGGGCGGCCCGCCCGGCGTCGTCGGTCCAGGTGAGGGCGCCGATCGGCCGCGGCGTGCGCGCGAACCCCACCGCGGCCAAGTGGGCGGGCAGGTCGAGTCCGGGCTGCGGCCCCGGATGCACGCGCGGGTACACCTTCACCACGGCCGCGCCGCCGACCACCACCGAGTCGTTCGACTGGTCGACGTCCATCGCCCGCTCGTCGCGCCCGGGCGGCACGCTCCCGTACGCGCGGGCGGCGAACCGGCCGACCGTCGCCCCGCGTCCGATCGTCTCGAGCAGACCGGCGAACGCCCCGTCGCCCGCGAGCGCGCGGCGCACCGCGTCGTGCTCGGGGACCAGCGGGGTCGCGATCACCTCCTCGCCGCTCTCCAGGACCACCAGGAGCGCGCTCCCCGGAAGCGCCAGTTGATCGCGCACCACGGGCGCCACGGCGAACCGGACGGCCCCCGCCAGACGGGCCGGCAGCAGGAGGTGGTGGTCGCCGTCCGCGACCGCCCGATGGACCTGCTCGCCGACGTCGTGCACGGGCCTGAGGGTAGCGCGGGCCATCGTCTCTGACCCCGAGTCAGCCATGACCCTTCGCCGGGCCCGGGGCCCGTGCGAACGTGCCTGCTGTCCCGAATCGATCGTCCGCCGCCCGACCGAACCGTCAGCACGGAGGAGCCGCATGGCCGACCGCGAGATCCGCTACGTGAAGCACCGCACCCCGCCGGTGGACATCCTGCCGGAGGAGGCGGTCGCGGCGATCAGGGAGGCCACCGAAGAGGTGCTCGAGCGCACGGGCATCGAGGTGCGCTCTGAGGCGCTGCTCAAGCAGCTCGGCGAGGCCGGGGCCGTGATCGACGAGAGCGCGGGCCGCGCGACGTTCCCCCGGGAGGTCCAGGCCGGTGCGCTCGCGCTGGTGCCCTCCGAGGTGACGTTCGCGGCCCGCGAGCCGGGGCTCGACCTCGTGCTCGACGGCACCCGCGGCTACCTGGGGATCGACGGGAACGCGGCCGAGGTGGTGGACCTCGAGACCGACCTCCGCCGCGCCTCGCGCAAGGACGACGTGGCGATGGCCACCCTGATCGGCGACGCGCTTCCGCAGATCGGCTACATCTGGCAGCCGGCGGTCAGCCGTGAGATGCCGGTCCCCTCCGAGCCGCTGCACAACCTCGAGGCGAACCTGCTGAACACCGGCAAGCACGTCGTGATGATGACCGCGGTCACGCCCGAGCAGGCGCACGCGTCGGCCGAGATGGCCGCCGCGGCCTCCGGCGGTGAGTCGAACTTCACGGCGCGCCCGACCCTGTCGGCGTTCCAGTGCTCGGTGTCGCCGCTCGTCTACGACGGGGGCCCGCTCGCCGCCGCGGTCGCGTTCGCGCAGGACGGCGTGCCGAGCGGGTTCATGGTGATGCCGATCCTCGGCGCGACGGCGCCGATCACGCGCGCCGGCACGCTCGTGATCTCGAACGCCGAGGTGGTCGGTGGCGTGATCGCCCACCAGCTGCTCGCACCCGGCGCGCGCACCTTCTACGCGAGCTGCGCGACCACGATGGACCTGTGGTCGGGCGCCGCGACCTGCGGCGGCCCCGAGGACCTGCTGTTCCAGATGGCGAACGCCCAGCTGGCCCGCGCCTACGGCCTGAAGTCGATGGTCGGGACGTTCGCGACCGGGTCGAAGACGAGCGACTGGCAGGGCGGGGCCGAGAACGGACTGTCGGGGTTCGCGTCGTGGATCAGCGGGGTCGACATGGCGAGCGGCGCGGGCCTGCTGTACGCGGCGCGCGTGTTCAGCGCCGCCCAGCTGGTGCTCGACGCCGAGCTGTGGGACCTGATCTGCTCGCTGTCGGAGGGGATCGGGTCATGGGACGCCGAGGCGCTCGCGGTCGACGTGATCGACGCGGTGAAGCCCGGCGGCCACTTCCTCGACCAGGACCACACGCTCTCCCACATGCGCGAGGTGTGGCAGACGAAGATGTTCGACCGCTCGAACTGGGAGGACTGGGAGGCGGGCGGCCGCCCGCTCCCGAAGGCGAAGGCGGCCGAGCGCGCCCGGGAGATCGATCGCGACGCACCAGCCCTACCCGCTCCCCGACGGCGCGGCGGAGGAGATCCGCAGGATCGTCGAGGATTTCGAGGCCAAGTACGTGACCGCGGGGGTCTGACGCCCCGTTTGGTATCGCAGGCCCGCACCCTCTACGGTGCGGGAAGACACGGAACCGGAGGACGCGATGTCGGAGGAAATGCTCGCCACGCTCCGCACCACGCTGATGGGCGCCAAGCGCGAGGAGGCGCTGGCCGCCACCCAGCAGCTGCTGGACGACGGGGTCGACCCGGTCGTGATCCTGCAGGACGGCATGGCCGCCGCGATGTTCGAGCTCGGGGCGATGTGGAGCCGCGGCGAGGTCTTCCTGCCCGAGGTCGTCGCCGCCGCCACGCTGTTCAAGATGTGCAACGAGATGGTGGAGCCGGCGCTGCTCGCGGCCGGCGGCGAGCGCAAGGCCGCGGCGCGCGTGGTGCTGGCGACGGTGAAGGGCGACCTACACGACCTTGGCAAGAACATGGTCGGCGCGATGATGAAGACCGCCGGCTTCGAGGTGATCGACCTCGGCAAGGACACGCCGACCGAGAAGATCGTGAACGCGGTGAAGGAGCTCGAGCCGCAGATCGTCGGGCTGTCGGCGCTGCTCACCACCACGGTGCCCCAGCAGAAGGTCGTGATCGAGGCGCTCCGCGCCGAGGGGCTGCTCGAGAAGGTCCGCGTGATGGTGGGCGGCGCCCCCGTGACCCAGGAGTGGGCCGACGAGGCCGGAGCCGACGGGTTCGCGCCCGACGCCCCGGTCGCGGTCCGCAAGGCCCTGGACCTGGTCGGCGCCCAAGCGAACGCGTAGCCCGATCCGTCCCCGCACGGTTCGGGACCTTCCGCCCTCGGCGGTGCATCGCACACAGCCGTAGGGTGTCGCCGGAGGGCAACCCGTGCGGACCCCACAGGCGCGCAGACAACGCGACGTGACGGCGTTCGTCTTGGTGGCGGTGGTCGTCGCGTTGCTCGCCGCCCTGATCGGGGTCGTGCTCCCCTTGCTGTACGAGGCCCGCGACACGAGCGGGGCGGCGGCGGCGGTCGCGTGGGCGCTCCTGGGGTTCGTCCTCGCGCCCCTAGCCGGCGCCGCCCTCGGGCGGATGGCCGGCGGGCGGGTCACCCTGGCATCCGGGGTCGTCGTTCTCGCGGTCACTCGCCTCGCGATCCAGTGGGTCCGCCCGATCCCACTCTGGCTCGCCGTGGTCGGGGTCGGTGCCGGGCTCGTCGGGCTCGGCGCGGCGCTGGATCTCCACGCGCTCCCGGATGGGCGGGCATGTGACCGCCGCCGCCTTCGTCGCGGGGCTCGCCGTGGACGCGGGGATACGCGCCGCCTACCAGACGTGGGACCCGGCCTGGCGCTCGGAACCCGGAGCGGCGGCCGTCGCCGTCGCGCTCGTGGCCACGGCGCTCGTAGCCCTCGGGGCCGGGTTCCGCGCGGGAGCTGCCGGCGGCGGGTCCCTCCGTGCGGGCGCGGTCCTCGGGCCGGTGCTGCTCCTGCAGATGCTGTTCGTACAGAACCCCGCGTTCCAGTCGTCCGAAGCAGGCTTCGGGTTGCCGTGGGCCTTCGTGACGGTCTTCGTCGCGGACCTGCTCGCGCTCGCGTTCCTCGTCGTGACGGCGTCGCGGCCGGATCCTCCGTGGCTCGCCTGGGCCGCGGGCGCCGGCGTCCTCATGGGCACCGCCCTGCTCGCGCTGACGAGCACGGTCGTGCCCGCCGTCGTCCTCACGCAGGTCGCGACGGCCGACCTCCTCGTACGCGCGCTCGGCGTGACCGGCGTGCACGCGAACGCGTGGCGGACGCACGCGGGGGTGGCCCTCGGGATGCTCGCTTTCGTCGCGTGCGCGTTCGCGTACCAGATCCACGTGAGCGCGCCGCTGCCCGTGCCACGCGCCATCTGGCCGCTCGCGGCCGCGGCGCTGCTCGCCGCCCTCGGGCTCCGACGCCGTGACGAGGAGCCCAGCCAGGTGCCGCTCGCGGCGCTCGCGGTGCCCGTCGTGGCGTGTGCGATCGCGTTGGCGGCCTGGCCGGTCTACGGCTCACACCCGAGCCCGGCGCCGGCGGGCGACCGGGTCCTGCAGTGGAACATGCACACGGCGATCGACGCCGACGGGCAGCTGGACCCAGAGGCGGCGGCACGCACGATCGAGGCGACAGGCGCGACCGTGGTCGTCCTCGAGGAGGTCGGTCGCGGCTGGCCGATCGCCGGGCAGGTCGACGAGCTCGCATGGCTCGCTCGGCGCCTCCGGATGCACGCGGCCTGGGCCCCCGGGGCAGACGACCAGTTCGGCAACGCGATCCTGTCCGCGTTCCCGCTCACCGACACCGAGGTCCTGCACCTGCCCTACGGCTCCGGTCCGCAGCACCGCAGCGCGGTGCGCGCGCGCCTGCCCGACGGGCTGTGGGTGATCGGCGCGCACCTCGAGGGGCACACCGTCGCGACCCGCACCGCGCAGTCACAGGCGATCCTCGAGGCGTGGAGCGAGGACCAGCCGCTGGCGCTCGCCGGCGACCTCAACATGCAGCCCGGCCAGCCGGACCAGCGCATGTACGAGCAGGCCGGGCTGCAGAGCGTGCAGGACACGATCGGCGACCCGACCATGTCGACCGCCAGCGACCCGGCGTTCCCGGGCGACCGGGTCGACTGGATCTGGACGTCGCGGGACGTCCCGATCTCGGGGTTCGCGATCGTGCAGAGTCCCGTCTCGGATCACCGGCCGCTCGTCGTCGACGTCACGGCCACCGCGTCCGGCCGGTAGCATCTCGCCACTCGCAGCGCCGGAGGGGAGATGGCCGAGGACCGCCTCACGATCGTGTTCATGCCCGAGAGCGCCTACGGGCCCACGAACAACTGCGTCGGGATCGGCAAGCTCCTCGAGCAGCGCGGGCATCGCGTCGTCTTCGCGGCGGAGGCGTCGTGGAAGGGCCGGCTCGAGCCGCTCGGGTTCGAGGAGGACCTGGTCGACCTCGCGCCGCCGCCCGAGGACGAGGAGGAGCAGGACGCCGGGCAGTTCTGGACCGACTTCATCACCGAGACGGCGCCGGAGTTCCGCAAGCCGACGATCGAACAGCTGTCGACGTTCATCGAACCCGTGTTCTCCTCGCTGATCGACGGCGCCACCTACTGCGAGCCGCAGCTGAAGCGCGATCCTGGACCGCGCCCAGCCCGATGTGATCGTCGAGGACAACGTGAACGCGTTCCCGGCGCTGCTCACGAGCGGTGCCCCGTGGGTCCGGATCATGTCGTGCAACCCGCTCGAGATGAAGGACCCCGCCCTGCCGCCGGTCTTCAGCGGCTACCCGATCGGCGACACGACCGAGTGGGAGGCCTACCGCGCGGAGTACGAGCGGGTGCACCGGCCGACCTGGGAGCGGTACAACGCGTTCGTGCTCGACAACGGGGCGCCGCCGGTGCCCGACCTCGAGTTCATCCACGAGTCCGCGCACCTGAACCTCTCCGTGTACCCGGAGGTCGCGGACTACCCGCGGTCGCGAGCGCTCGCGCCGACGTGGCACCGCCTCGAGTCGAGCGTGCGCGACACCGAGGAGCCGTGGGAGGTGCCCGACGCGCTCCGCGAACGCGACGGCGCGCTCGTGTACCTGTCGCTCGGATCGCTCGGGTCAGCCGACGTCGAGCTGATGCGCCGGCTCGTGACGGTGCTCGCCGACACCCCGCACCGCTACGTCGTCAGCAAGGGTCCGCGCGCGGTCGAGTTCGACCTTCCCGACAACATGTGGGGCGAGGCGAGCGATCCCGCAGACGTCCATCATCCCGCGATGCGACATGGTGATCACCCACGGCGGGAACAACACGACGACCGAGGCCTTCCATTTCGGCAAGCCGATGATCGTGCTGCCGCTGTTCTGGGACCAGTACGACAACGCGCAGCGCGTCGACGAGCTCGGGTTCGGCGTGCGTCTGGACACCTACGGCTTCGCCGACGACGAGCTGCGCGGCGCCGTCGACAGGCTCCTCACCGACGAGGACCTCCACACGCGCATGGCCGCGGCCGGGGAACGGGATCCGTGCGCACGACGGCAAGCGAGTCGCCGCCGACCTGATCGAGCAGCTCGGCCGCCGCCGCCGCGCCGGGGACGTCTGAACCTGACGAGGAACGCACCCCACCGAGTAGCATCGCTTCGATGACTGTCCACCGCGTCAGCATCAAGGACGTCGCCCAAGAAGCGGGCGTGTCCGTGACGACGGTTTCACACGCGCTCAACGACAAGGGACGCCTGAACCCCGAGACGCGCCGGAGGGTCCGCGAGGTCGCCGAACGGCTCGGCTACCGCCCCAATCCCGCCGCTCGGAGCCTCGTGTCGGGTCATACGGGATTGATCGCCGCGATGGCGTCGCTCCCGCCCGAGGGCGTCGAGTTCTCAGAGTTCGGCTATTACACCGAGCTGATCGGGGCCGCGTCGGGGGAGGCCGTCGACCGCGATTACGCGCTGGTCGTGGCGCCGCCGAGCCATCGAGGATTCGTCTGGGACCGGGTCTCGCTCGACGGCGTGATCGTGATCGACCCGATCGAGGGCGACCCGGCCCTGCCCGTCCTGCGCAGGCGCGGGATCCCGTTCGTGACGATCGGACGGGACCCTGAGAACGGCGACGCGGACGCCGTCGTCACCTCCGACGAGGAACAGGGCACGTGCATGGTCCTCGACCATCTCGTCGACGCAGGGGCCGAGCGTGTGGCGCTCCTGTCCGTCCCCCCGCTCAACGCGTTCGTCCAGGACACGATCGCGTGCTACCGACGCTGGTGCGAACGCGGGGGCCGGGAGCAGCTGTTGGAGGTGATGGACATCGACGTGCTGGTGCACGATCGGGATGCGGCACTCGCCGCGTCGCTCGACACCCTCCTCGATCGACGGATCGACGCCCTGTACGTGCCGATCGAGCTCGCGGGAGTGGCTGCGTTGTCCAGCCTGCATGAACGCGGGATGCGGATCCCCGAGGACCTGCTGCTCGCCAGCACCCACGACGCCGGTCGCGCCGCGAACGCCGACCCTCCAGTCACCACGTTGTCTTGGGACTACGCCGAGCAGGGGCGCCGAGCGGCTCAGATGCTGCTCGACCTGATCGACGGCGTGCGGGAGCGGCCTCAGCTCGAGCTCGTGCCGACCTGGCTCGACGCACGCGCGTCCACGACACGGACCTAGTCGACGCGCGCGACGCCCGAAGCGCAGCGTCACCAAGCGTCGTGTCGCCTAGCGCGACCACTCGACGCCGAGTTGGGCGAAGGCGAACGCGTATACGTCGCTCAGCATCCCGACCATCTGATCCAGCGACTGGCCGACGCCGTGGCCGCCTGACTCCATCCGGAGCAGGATCGGGTCATCCGACGACGTGGCGGCCTGCAGGCGCGCGGTCATCTTCTTGGCGTGGTACGCGTCGACGCGAGGGTCGAACTCGCCCGCGGTCAGCAGCACCGCCGGGTACGGCGTCCCGTCGACGACTCGGTGGTATGGCGAGTACGCGTACAGCGCCTCGAAGAACGCCGGGTCCTCCACGGTGCCGTACTCCGTGACGTTGAAGGCGCCGTTGGGGTGCAGCTCCACCCGCAGCATGTCGAGCACGGGCACCGCCGCGATCACCACCCGAGCGATGTCCGGGTGCTGGGTCAGCACGGCGCCCATCAGCAGGCCGCCGTTGGAACCGCCCATGATCGCCAGTCGCTCCCCGGTGGTCACCCCGGTCGAGACCAGGTGACGGGCACACGCCGCGAAGTCGTCGAAGCAACGCTGCTTGGTGAGCAGGCGGCCGGCGTGGTGCCATTCCTCGCCGTACTCGCCTCCCCCGCGGAGGTTCGCGACCGCGAGCACCGCGCCCTGCTCGAGCCAGAGCAGGTCCCCCGGCTGGAACGACGGCTTGAGCGAGATGCCGTAGCCGCCGTACGCGGTGAGCAGCGTCGGAGCGGCGCCGGCGTCCAGCACACCCTTGCGCGCGATCAGGTTGACCGGCACATGCGCTCCGTCGTCGGCGGTGGCGAAGACCCGTCGCACCTCGACGTCGGAGAAGTCCAGCGGTGTGGTCGTGTCCAGCGCCGTCGTCCGAGGGGCGGGCTCGCCATCGGCCGCGACCCACCACGAGCGCGGCGACGTGAACGTCTCGACCGCGTAGGCCACCTCGTCGTCGCCCAGGCGCGTGAGGCCCTCGACCGAGCTCACCGAGGGCAGCTGCACGGGAGGCAGCGGCGCGCCGTCGTGGTCGAAGACGCGGAGGCTGGAGGGACCGCCGTCGATGTCGAGCACCCAGAGCAGGCCGTCGGTGACGGCGAACCCTTCGATCGTGAGCGCGGAGTGCGGGACGACGACGGCCGCGTCAGCCACGGTGGCGCCGGGCGTCATCGGGAGCCTGAGGAGTTCCCCGTGCGGGGCGCCCTTCGTGCTGAGCAGGAAGAGCGTGCCGGGGCCGAACGCCGCGCCGACGACCTTGTCGGGGATGTCGGCGAGCATCCACCATCCGCCCTCCCCCTGCGCCCGCGCGAACAGCTGCCACTCTCCTCCGTCGCCCTTCTGCGCCCGGTCCAACACCCACCTGTCGTCCGGGGAGGACGACAGGCGTTGTTCGACGATCCGGTCGTCGGCGAACACGCCGGCGAGCTCCGGGCGGTCTTGCGTCGTGTCGCCGACCTCGTGGTACCAGACCTGCTGGTAGAAGCCCCTGTCCTCCTCGGGGCGTTCGCCGGGAGCCGGGTGGTGCGTGTACCAGAACCCGGTCGCGTCGCCCTTCCACGCCAGCGATCCGCCGGCGGTGCCGCTGTGGACGCGGGGGATCCGCACGTCGACGAGGTCGCCCGTCGCCGCGTCGTACAGGTGCAGGGTGCCGTCCTCGGTGCCATGCGAGGACAGCGAGACGGCGACGAGGCGCCCGTCGGGCGAGGGGTCGTACCGGTCGATCGTGGTGGCCCCGCTCGGGTCGATCGCGTTCGGGTCGACGAGCACGCGTTCGGTTGCCGCGTCGCCGAGATCGGTCAGGGCGACGAGGAACGGCTGCTGCCGAGGTGGCTGGAACTTGAGCGCGAAGTACGTGTCGCCGGCCCGCCTCGGGTCTCCGTACGAGGTGGAGTCGGCCGCGAGGACCTCTTCGGCTCTGCGGCGGATCTCCTCGTAGGACGGCAGAGACCTCAAGTAGGCCATCGTGCGCTCGTGCTGCGCCTGGGTCCACGCCTTCGTCTCTTCGGACTCCGCGTCCTCGAGCCAGCGATAGTCCTCCGTCACGTCAACACCGTGATAGGTGGTGGTGACGGGCACGCGCATCGTCTCGACGGTGTTGAGCTCAACCATCGGTGCTCACTCGCCCCTTCCTGTGGATGGATGATCGTATCGGTGCCCGAGGTGGTCACGTGGCCGGTTCATGAGCGCCAAGCTCGTAGATGCGCCAGAGCTGCTTCCCCTCTGTGAACTTGGCCTTCGGCGAGAGCGACGCAAGGGGGGGCGAGACACGCCCCGCGGCGACGACGAACACCAATCCATGGCCCTCGCTCAGCGCCTTCAGCTCGGATGTCGAAGGTCCTCCATGGTGGATCGCTCCTTGGGCGAAAGGCGCGCTCCCTTGGGCGAGCTGCTGAAGTCGTGCCGGGATGACGGGAACGACACAGCCTGCTGCGTAAGCCAGGTACGGAGCGGAGTTCGTGCTTACCAGGGTGCACGGTCGACCCGCGGCCAGCTCGGCGACCCGCGCCCCGACCGGTACGAGGATGGCCTCACGCTCGCGCGCCTGATCTTCGACCCCGCGGACTACCGACCCCTGCCAGACGGCCCATGGGACCACCAGCACCAAGCTGAACGCCCCGATGCGCTTCGCCAGGGTGGGGCCGCGGAGCAGCGACATGATCCCCGCCGCGGCGAGGACCGCGACCAGCCCGTACGCCGGGAGCAGGTACCGGTCCTGATGGACACCGATCCACGCGAAGTATTCGAGGAGGAACGCGAGCGCGGCGAAGCTGCACAGTCCAACCGCCGCGCGCTCCGGTCTGGTCTTAGCGCCGATCACGGCGATGATCCAGGCGATGATGATCCAACCCCACCAAACGACCCCGAGGACCGGTATCCCCGTCAGTTGGCCGTTCGTGTTGGCCAGGTACAAGGACGCGTTCTGCCAGATCGACGCCTTGCCGGCCTGGGCGGCCGCGCTCGACAGGCGGAGGGCATCGAGTGGCCCGCCGAACCGGACCGACATCTCGATGAGCCAGGGTAACCACCCGGCGGCCAACCCGAGCGTGAGCGGCACGAGGATGCGCCAGTCAGATCGGCGAAGCAGCAACACATAGAGCCACGCCGCAGCTGTGAGCGCGGCGGCCTCCGACGGTCGGAACAGAGCCATGAGAGCGACCGACACGGCAGCCCAGATCACGACGCCTCCGTCCTCGCCTCTCAGCCGGCGGGCGAGGAGCCCCACGGCGGCGATCCCGAGGAGGCTCGCCGCGACGTTCGGCTTGATCTCGGAGGCGGACTCGATCGCGAGCCACCCACCCGCGAAGAACGCGGACGCGAGTGGCGCCCCCGCGCCGAGTACGGGGATCCAGATCCAGTACGCCACGATAAGCGCCGTCGAGAACGTCAAGGCCAGGAAGAGCCGTACAGCGGCAACCGACCCGCCCAGATCGAGCACGGGAGCGATCAAGAGCGTGATCCCCCTGGCGCGCCACGGGAGGAACCACAGGGCCCGCGCCCGTGGCGCGACTTGCGACAGATAGATCGCCTCGTCCCAGGTGGGACGACGGTGCATCGAGACGAGCGTCAGCTGGAGGATGAGGAAGCAGACCCCCACGCCTACGAGGAGCAACGTCGCGAGTGCCCGCTCGCGAGCGCTCAGCTCGGGCGGCGCTCCGGAGACCTGCGACCCGGCACGCTCGTTCTCAGGACCATTCATCGAAAGGCCACTGGTGGTCTTCATCCACCGGCCATCGTCACGGGCCGCGCGGCGATGAACGTGATGTCGCCGAGCCACCCCACGGGAACCCTCGGATCGGCGACGCTCGTGATCGCCGCAGCGACGGCGGCAGCTCGCTGGTGAGACGAGCCTGCGCGGTCCGCTACGTAGGAGAGATGGAACGAACGGGGCACGATCGTCCACTCCACCATGCGGAACCCCGCGAGGCGAAGCATGGCAGCGAGCGTCGCCTCGCCGAAATAGTGGAGGTGCGACCGGATGAACCATGGCCAGGCGCCTTGGCGCAACCGCGCGTGCAGCCCGTCGAGGTTGACCGTCGACAGGACCAGCAGCCCGTCCTCATCGATCATCCCCCTGAGCTTGCGGAGCGCTGCGAGGGGATCGGTCAGGTGCTCGAGCACGTCCGACATCACGATCGCGTCGACCTCGCCCGACCCGACCTCCAGATCCTCGATCGTGCCTTCTTCCAGCTCGACGCCGTACCGAGAGACACCCTCCTCGACCGCCCACTTCGACGGCTCGATCCCACGTGCTTGCCACCCGTGCGCTCCAGCCACATCGAGGAACAACCCCACGTTGGATCCGATCTCGAGCAGGCGCTTACCGCTCGTCGTGTATCGCTCGATCCTCGTCACGAACCAGTCGAACAGCTCCCGCCTGGCGGCCTCTTCCTTGAGGTAGGTCTCGTCCTCCACCCGGCTGTAGTTGTCGACGATCTCCTCGGGTCGGAGGGTCGAGATCGCCGAGACCATCCCGCATCTCGTGCACTGCACGATGTCATCGTGCTCCGCGAGCGCCCCCGTCGTGCAGGCGAACTCCTCGACGCCGACCTCTCCCCGAGCGTTGGCGGGGTAGACGAGCATCATCGTCGTGCGTCCGCACAGAACGCACCGCTGTTCGTGCGCAGGCCCCGTTCCAAGGATCCGGCCTCGTCGGTATCCCGTGTGGGTGACGGGACTCCGCCTCCCGCGACGCCCCCGCTGCGCCCACGTGCCCGCCGTGAACCCAAGGCTGCCCGAGATGTAGCGGAGCGAGCGAGCGAGCGAGATCGATGACGACTCCTTCGTGTAGCGCGTGAGGATCGGCACCTCGACCACCCGCAGGCCGCCAGTGACCGCCTCGGTCAGCAGTTGCGTGTCGAAGAGGAAGTCGTCCGAGTAGCCGAGGAACGGCAGCGACTGCAAGCATCGCCTCGTATACGCCCGTAGACCGCTGTGCATGTCGGTGAACCGAGCTCCCAGCAGCAGGTTCTCAGCCGTGGTCGTCAGGCGGTTCCCGAGATAGCGGTAGACGGGCATCCCCCCGCCGAGCGGGTCTCCGAGGCCGGCGAAGCGAGAACCGAAGGTCATGTCGGCGTCGCCGGCAAGGATCGGTGCGATCAGCAGCGGAACAGCCTTGGGGTCGTACTGGTAGTCGGGATGGAGCATCACCACGATGTCAGCTCCGGCGTTCAGCGCTTCCTGATAGCAGGTCTTCTGGTTGCCGCCGTAACCGCGGTTCTCATGATGGACGACGACGGTCAGACCCAGGTTGCGCGCCACGGAGACGGTTCCGTCGGGGCTGGCGTCGTCGACGAGGATCAGTTCGTCAGCGATCCCGGCCGGGATCTCCGCGAGTGTCTTCTCGAGGGTCGTCTCGGCACGGTATGCGGGGAGGGTGATGATGACGTGCAAGGGAGGCTCCCGCGCCTTCCTCACGTCGGAGGAGCGGCGGCACAGGCTATCACGACAGTTCTGGGTTTCGGTCGGTGCCCGGAACCATCACGATGCACCGCGCGGCTGAGCAGAGTCCGACACGTCGCACGTCGCGTGCCGTTCCGCGGTCGAGGCGAAACCTCGAGATGGCGACGGGGTGCGAACGTTCGTGCCCGGGGTGGGAGTCGAACCCACACGCTCTTGCGAGCCAGCGCTTTTAAGGCGCCTCCGTCTGCCTGTTCCGGCACCCGGGCTGTGAGCTGACTCTAGCGTTCGCCGGCCTCGCTGTTCCGCGTACGCTGCGCGGATGGAGTTCCGAGAAGTGGTGCGCAGGCGGCGGATGATCCGGCGGTTCGACCAGCGGCCTGTGCCGCCCGACGTGATCGACCGGGTCCTCGACGTGGCCCGGCGCGCGCCGACCGCCGGCTTCTCGCAGGGTGTGGACTTCGTCGTGCTCGACACGCCGGAAACGGTCGCGGAGTTCTGGCGGCTCACCGACGACCCGGAGTTCCCGACCGATCCCGAGGAGATCGCCAGCGGGCCGACGGTGATCGTGCTGCCGATCGCGGACAAGCGGCCGTACCTCGCCCGGTACGCGGAGCCCGACAAGATCGCGTTCGGGATGGATCGAGAGGAGCACTGGCCGGTCCGGTTCTGGGAGATCGATGCGGCGATGGCCTCGATGCTCGCGCTCCTGGCCGCCGTCGACGAAGGGCTCGGAGGGTGGTTCTTCGGGATCGTCGTGGGCGAGCGCGAGCTGCTCGACCGTTTCGGCGTCCCCGAGGGGATCCGGCCCGTGGGCGTGCTCGGGTTCGGCTACCGGGCCGAGGATGAGGCCCCCGCGGGTTCGGGCTCGGCGCGGAAGCGGCGCGCGCTCGCCGACCAGGTCCACCGCAACGGATGGTGAGCCCCGCTCGGTAGGATGCGTCGCGATGCGACGGATCCGCACGCTGTCCGCGGTGCTGACGCTCGCGATCGTCTGCGTGGTCGCCGGTGCCAACCCCGCGTCGGCCGCGGTCGTCTTCACGAAGCCGAAACCGCTCGCTCCCCCGTCGACCTGGAACCCGGGGAAGTCGCTCGCCGCCACCACGCACCGGATGCTCGCGGCGTGGGCGAGCGACTGCCCGCCGCCGACCGGCAGTTGCGCCACCGACAAGGGGCCGACGATGGGTGTGTTCGTCCAGCGGGCGCCGGCTTCCGATCCCACCCCGACCTGGTCGAAGCCGCTCCGCGTCAGCCCGAAGAAGGTGCAGGCCGAACGAGCGACGCTCGCGGCCAACGGCACCGTCGCCGTCGTCGGGTGGGTCACGCAGACGAGCTACCTCCACGAGGACCCGTCGAAGCCGCGCCGGTTCCAGCTGCGCGTCAGCGTCGACGAGGGGGCGACCTGGCGCCCGGTCCACACGCTCACCCCCGCGAACGGGCGCGTCGACTACCCGCGCGTAGCCGTCGGAGGAGGCAGGATCTACGCGGTGTGGACCAACGCCAACAGCGGCTCGGTGCGTCTCGCGATCAGCCCCGATCGCGGCGCCACCTGGACCGTGCGGACGATCGGCACCACGACCTCGCACTCGACCGGGGATCGCGCCGGCTACGCGGCGCTCCCCGACGTCGCCGCGCGCGGTGACGAGCTCGCCGTGGTCTGGTTCTCCGCCCCGCGTGGGCAGCAGGTCGCGCTCACCTCCTCGAGCGGTGGCGCGGACCTCGGCCCCACGTCGGTGCCCGTGGGGCTGACCACCGCGAGTCCGAACGACGGCGTGCGCTACCCGGGCGCCGGCGGCTCGGTCACCTCGACCGATCCGCGCGTCGCGATCGCGTACACGACAGCCGACGCGCTCGAGGTGCGGATGTTCGACGGCGTCACCATCGGTGACCCCGTGACGGTCGCGACCTGGCCGATGACGGTGGGCTCCGTCGTCTACGACGGCGGCTACGGTCCCGCCGTGCTCCCGGTCCCCGACAACGCCATCGTGGTGGCGTTCGCCGGGTGCCGGCGCAACGCCGCGCTCACCGATCCCTGCGATCCGCTCGCGAAGGGCGCGCGGATCGACGTCCTGTACGCGGGATCGGCCGACGGCGGCGCGACGTGGACGTTCCGTCGACTCACCGACGCGAGCCACGTCCCCTACCGAGTGAACGATGAGCCGTCGCTCGCATGGACCGGCGGGATCCGCCGGGTCGGCTACGACCGCTACCAGCCCTCGTTCACCGACTACCGGGTGTGGTTCCGGTCGGGTTCGTGATCGACGCGGCTCAGCAGGCGCGGCGCAGGCAGAAGGGCGCGAAGCGGTCGCGGGTCGCGCAGACGTGCACGGACCTGCCGCAACCCGTGCACCGGTAGAGGTTGCCGCCGCAGGCGCACCCGGTCCTGCTGATCGGCTCGCACCGGGTCCGGCACGGCGGCGGCGACACGTGGGCGGACGCCCGTTCGCGACCGAGTCCCGACGCGAGGGCGAGTCCCGCGAGCGCCACGCCGGACGCGCGGGTCAGGAAGCTTCGACGGGTGAGCGGATCAGCCATCGCCGGTCCCGGGCACGATCCGGATCCCGTCGGCGCCGCGCACGAGCGCGCGCACGTCCTTCACCGAGGCCGCGCCGCCCTGCGCGACGACGAAGCCCGACTCGTCGACCACGAACACGTGCGGGCTGGTCTCCACTTGGTACGCGGCGGTCACGTCGTCGCCGTGCTCGGCCCCGACGATCACGCGCGGATCGGCGCTCCGCCACGAGGCCGGGGTCGCCTGCGCGGGACCGCGGCCGATCACGACGACCGGCGGCAGTGCACCGGATGCCGCTTCGCTCACCACACCGGGCACGACGTCGTCGCACGCGGCGCAGTCCGCGTCGGCGAACACCACGAGGTGCCGGGTCCCTGCGAAGGCCGACGAGGTTCGCAGGTCCGCCTCGGCGGTCCTGACCTCCCACGCCGGCGCGGGCGCTCCCAACGGGAGTCCCGAGGAAAGATGCACCGGCGCCGCCCCCGCCAACGCGTCCACCCGTTCGCGCAGCGCCGTCAGTTCGCGGACGGCTCCGGCCAGCGCCAGCCCCAGCCAGAGCACGAGCAGGCCGAGCATCGCGATCGCGACCCACAGGAGCGCGGTCACGGCGGACTCACCGTCAGGCTCCGCAGCGACGCGGCCAGCTCGCCTAGGGCGCCCGGCATCCCGGGCCCCTCGCGGGCGATCACGTAGAGGCTGAACGCGCGGCCGTTCACCGAGAAGAACCGCTGGAGCCCGGCGCGTCCGGGATGCGGCCGCTGGACCGCTCGCGGGTCGAGATCGTCCGCGTGCAGGTCGGGCACACCCTGCGGAGCGTAGAGCCCACGATCGGCGAGCGCGGGATCGAACTCGACGAGCGAGGCCACGACCTGCCCGCGCTGCAGCGCGTCGGCGACGTCCTCCGCGTAGGTGTCCTTGGTGAGCGGGAGGGGGAAGTTCGCGAGCCGGATCACTGGACGGTTGATCGCCGGCGGCGGGACGTCGGGGGTCCACATCCGCGCCTCCCACCCGCGACGGACCTCCAGCGCGAGCCCCTCGCCGCGAAGCGTCACCATCGGACGGCTCCCGCGAACGCCAGCGCCGCGACCGCACCGCCGGCGACGTAGGTGGCTCGCCTCGCCGGCGCGGCCAGACGGGTGAGCACCGCGTCCACGCGAAGGAGCTGCTCCGGCCTGCGCACCCCGGCGACCGCGAACACCGGCAGCGCCCTCGCCAGCCCGAAGACACCCCCGACCACGAGCCCGCCGGTCAGGCTGCCGGTGAGCGTGGCGGCCAGCACGGTCGCGTAGACGGTCGAGGTGGTCACGACCGTCACGACGCCGAACCCGAGCTGCGCGCCGAACCCGAGCCCCCAGACCCAGCCGCGGTACCGGGAGCGCCACTCCTCGTCGACCTGCCGGCGGTTCGTGGGCAAGCGCAGACCGCCGAGTCGCAGATCGAGCGCGAACCCGACGAGCAGCCCGACGCCGAGCACCGCGAGCCGCACGGCGGTCGAGATGTCGAGCGCACCGACCGTGACCGCCCCGACCGCCCCGGCCAGCGCGCCCACCACGAGTCCGCCGATGACGGAGCCCACCAGGTAGGCCGTCGCCGTCAGCCACCACCTCGATCCGCGTCCCCGCTCCCCGAGCGGGGTGATGCTTCCCAGCATCGACGCTCCTCACGGCGACCAGGTCGAACGGAGCCCGCCAACCACCGCGAGGATCACGCCGACGGCGACGACCGGCGTCACCGCGATGTCAGCTCCTCGTCCAGCAGCGCGTCGCGGAGCAGCGACGCCACCTGGTCCCAGGTCATCGCGGCGCCCTCCGAGCGGACCGTCCCTGTCTTCGCGTCGACGAAGCAGAAGTACGGCGACATCGCGACCGAGAAGTCCTCCCACGCCTGCGAGGACTGCACGACCGGAACGTCGGTCGGCGCCAGCTCCCGAAGGCGCGACGGGCTCTCGAACTCGGGGTCCTTGACGACGACCACGACGCGGGCGCCGCCGGGCAGCGGCACACGTGCCGCCGGCTGGAGCGCGTCCCAGAACGTCTTGCACGTGAGGCAGCCGGTCGACAGGAACGCGAGGACCGTGTTCACGCCCGAGGCCATCGAGACCACGACCTGGTCCCCCTCGAGGGTCCGCCCGGCGATGTCGTGGGCCTCGGTGGCGCGGCCGCGCGGGCCGGGCAGATGCGCGGGCAGGCTCGGCGAGCGCTCGACCGAAACCGGCTGCGCGCCGCCGTGCTCGTGGTGTGCGGGGGCGTCCTCGTCGTCGGGCGCCGGCAGCCGTCGCAGGATCTCGGCGTGGCTCCGCAGCAGCGCCACCACCAGCACGGCGAGCAGCGCGAGCACGATCGTCTCGACGACCACGATCGCGGTGAGGACGCCGGTGCTCACAGGCACCCCGCTTCGTGCGTGCAGGTGTGCTGGTCGACCGCCGAGGAGCAGTTGCAGTTCACGCAATCGATCCGGCACGGGATCACGCACGTGACGAGCCTGCACTGGATCGGTGTGACGTAGGGGATGTCCGTGTTGCACTGGCCGTAGCGGAAGACGACGCAGCACGTCTTGAAGTTCTTGCAGTCGTTGTCGCCGCAGTGGCATCCGCCGGGGCACTTCGCGCCGTGGTTCATCGAGCAGTCGAGGTAGTAGCGGAGGTTCGTGGTGCCGCACAGGTTCGTGCCGCCGTAGTTGCATTGCCACCAGCCGCCCACGAACGTGTTGGGCGGGCAGCCGAAGTTCGAGCCGCCAGGCAGGGTGCAGCAGAACGCGGTGTAGGAGCCGCAGCACCGGCTGTGCGCCGGGCACTGGGAGCAGGTCCGACGGACCACGTCCCTCGCGGCGACGGGCCGCGTCGTGTAGCGGACCGGGGAGACGGCCATCGCGGAGGCAGCGGTCGCGAGACGCTGCAGGCGCTGCTTGGGACGTTTCGTCCCGGTTCGGGGCGCGACGGCCCTGGTCGCGCGGTCGAGGAGCCCGGTCGCGGTCAGGCTCACGCGACCGCCTCGGGGTCGACGCCCGGCCACAGGCTCGGGTGGCCCGGCCCGATGCCGGCCCGCGCGAGCGACTCGTCGGTCCGGCCGTGCTCGTCGTGATGGTGGTGCTCGTCTTCCCGGTGGACCGGGGCGACCCAGGAGCGCCACGCCGCCGGCACCTCGGTGACGGCGACGACGGCGAGCCATCCGGCGAGCACGAGCCCGGCGAGGACGACCGTGGCGATCCCGCCGAGACCCGCCAGCCACGCGGCCGGCGCCGGGCCGCCGACCGACACGTACGCGAGGCCGGCCCCCGCGGCGAGGACGTTCAGCGCCAGGTGCAGCCTGCTCGGGGGCACGGCCTTCGCACCCGCGCAGCCGCACGAACCGGCATCCGGCCGCGTCCGCAGCACGTACCAAAGGAAGGCGGCGAACGCGGCGTAGGCGGCCGCCAGGGCGAGCGCCCCGACCGGGAGGACGAGCGAGGCCCCGCCGACAGCGATCTCGACGGCCCCGACGGCCCGCCCGAGCGCGTCGCTGCCCGGCAACCCGGCGTCGACGAGCGCCTGCCCGGTGGCTCGCGGCCGCGCCACCTTCACAGCCCCGGCCACCACGAGCAGACCGGCAGCGAGGAGGACGAGCGGGGCGATCGCGTCGGGCGTCACGACCGGCCGAGGCTACCGGCCCTGCGCTCGGAGGGTCAAACGACGTCGCCGCCGGTGGTTCGTTCGGCCCGTGAGTCGTCGGGGGCAAGGGGGCGTTCGACCGGGCCGGGCGGGGCGGAGACGCGCACGGCGGGCGGCCGGGCCGTGATCGTCGTCCGCGACGCGACGGACCGGCTCACGAGCACGAGCGAGAGCGCCGTCGCCAGGACCAGCAGGCCGATCGCGATCTCGAGCGGACCGAGACGATCCAGGGTCCGTCCCGGCCGGTCGGCGGCCGACACCGGCGCGGCGTGCTGCGTCCTCAGGCGACCCACCTCCATGACGAGGATGCGTCGCCGGCGTCTCGCCGGTCGTCGACGACGTAGAGGGATCACCTTCCCGTTGAGGAACCTTGACCTTCCGTTGGCCTGGGCAGCACCGGGCCGAACTCAGCCCGAGGCGCCGCGGCGGGCCGCCTCGGCCTCCAGGGCCCGGACGTCGACCTTCTCGGTCCCGCTGAGGGGAAGGGCATCGAGGAACCAGACGCGCCGGGGATGCTGGAAGGCGGGCCCGAGCTCGCGCGCCCACGAGCGCACCGCCGCCTCGTCGAGGGTCGCTTCCGGCTCTCGGACGACGAAGGCGACCGGGACGGCGCCCTTGACGTCGTCGGGCACCGCGACGACGGCTGCCTGGCGGATCGACGGATGGGACTCGAGCAGCTGCGCGACGGCCCCGGGGAACACGTTCTCTCCGCCGCACACGAACATGTCGTCGACGCGGCCGACGAAGTGGAACCATCCCTGCTCGTCGCGGCGCATCACGTCGCCGGTCCGGCACCAGCCGTCGACGAGCTTCTCCGCGGTGGCGTCCGGCAACCCCCGGTAGCCGTCCATCACCCCCTCGCCGCGGACCCACAGCTCGCCCGGATTCGCGTCCTGCATCGCGTCGCCGACAAGGCGGACCTCGACCGATCCGAGCGGATAGCCGACGGTCGTGCGCGGAGGAGGTAGGTCATCGGGATGGTCGCCAAAGATCGCGGGGAACTCGGTGGTGCCGTAGGAGTTGAAGATCCTCGCGTCCGGGAACGCCGCCCTGACCCGCTCCAGGAGCGCCTCGGTGAACGGCGCCGACCCGACCTCGATCCCGCGGACCGCGCTCAGGTCCAGGCGGGCGAGCAGATCGTCCTGCGCCAGCATCAGCGCGAACATCGTGGGCACGCCGGACAGGGTCGTGCAGCGGTACGAGGCCGCGGCCTCCAGGTAGGCCCGAGCGTCGAATCGGGGTTGGAGCACGACCTCCGCGCCGATCGACAGCGCGATCTTCGTCTCTCCCAGACCGTTCTTGTGATACAGCGGGGCCGCCACCAGGGTCCGCTCCATGCTGCGGCTCGTCGCCAGCCCGGCCCAGTCCCGCACCGACACGACCTGGCTCCGGTGGCTGCACACCACGCCCTTCGGCCGGCCCGTGGAGCCGCTGGTGTAGAGGATCACGGCCGGCTCGATCCCGTCCACGTCCACCGCGGGGAGCGGGTCGCCGATCGGCGAGCCTCCGCGCAGCTCGGCGGTCGGTAGCCCAGCCGGCAGGCTCGCGAGCAGGCCGCGGTCGCCGAGCGCCAGCGCCAACCCGGCGTCGTCCGCGATGTAGCCGAGCGTGTCGTCTGGCAGGCGAGTGTTGAGCGGCACGGCCACCCCGCCCGCTCGGACGATCGCGAAGAACGCCGCCGCGTACGCCCAGGAGTTCTCGCCCAAGAGCCCGACCCGGTCGCCCCGCTCGATCCCTGCCGCCCGGAGCCCGCCGGCGAGCCGCGCGCACCGCTTTTCGAAGGCGTCGTAGGTCACCCGCTCGGGCTCCTCGGTCGAGAGAATCCACGAACGCGGTCGCCCCGGTCCCGACCGAGGGGAGGTGCAGGACGCCGAGGTTCCGAGGCCACGGCTCGGTCCGGGATCACGGCGCGATCACGACCTTGCCGAAGACCCGGCGCTCCTCCAGCAGGCGCATCCCTTCGATCGCCTCGTCCAGCGGCAGCACGCGGTCGATCACCGGCCGCAGCCGCCCGTCGCGGACCAGGTCCACCAACGTGGCGAGGTCCTCACGACGCCACCCGTCGGAGCCGAGGACGTCGAGCTCGGCCGTCCATAGGTAGCGGAGATTCCGTCTGCGGCTCGTACCCCGCGGTGGCGCCGCAGAGCAGCACCCGCCCGCCGATCCGCGCGCAGCGCAGCGACGGCGCCCACGTCGGGCCGCCCGTCGAGTTCATGACGACGTCGAAGCCGCCACCGCTGAAGAGCCTGCCGGTGGTGCGCCGCGTGTACCCGACGATGTCCTCCTCGGACGTGTCGATCGTCTCGTCGGCGCCGAGCTCACGGAGGCGAGCCGCCTTCTCGGCGCTGCTGGTGGCCGCGATCGACTCGCGCCCCGGCGAGCTTCGCGAGCAGGACGCAACAGGTGCCGACGCCGCCGCTCGCCCCGAGGATCAAGTACCCGCTCGCCCGCGACGAGCCGCCCCCTGGTGAACAGCATCCGATGCGCGGTTGCGTAGGCGACGGGGAGACACGAGGCGGTCACCACGTCGACGTCGTCCGGCAGTCGGAGGAGCTGGTCGGCCCCGACCTTCACGTACTCGGCCAACGAACCCCAGGCCGTGTCGCCGATCATGCCCGTGGTGCCGATCAGCGGGTCCACGAGGACCCGGTCACCTTCGGACCAACCCTGCACGCCGGGGCCCACGGTCGCCACGGTGCCCGCGGCGTCGCAACCCGGGATCATCGGCAGCGGCGTGGTGATGCCCGGTATCCCGCGACGGGTGAACAGGTCGTGGTGGTTCAACGACGCGGCCTCCACCCGCACGAGGACCTCGCCCTCGCCCGGCTCGGGCGTCGGCATCTCGTCGATCCTCAGGACCTCCGGTCCCCCGTGCTCGTGGAAGACCAGCGCCTTCACCGGCTCGCGACCTCGATCGCGCCCATCTCGCTCGCTACCTCGGCCCGCAGCGACGGTCGGTCGGCGCGTTCGACGTGCGCGTCGACCCCCAGCCGAGTGAGCGCGTCCCGAAGCGCCTGCTCGTCGGGGTGGCCGAGCACGAAGCTCCGCAGGACGCATCGGGGAGCGGTCGCCCCGAGCGACGGGGGGACGCCCTCGCGCCAGCGGATCACGAACGGAAGCGTCTCGCCGAACGGGTGCCCGACGAGGTCGATCGTCTCCCACGCCAGTCGCTCGCCGTTGGAGCGGAATCCGCTCCCCCGCGTCGGGCGCGGTCGTCTCGAAGCCGTCGGCCCGGAGTCGGGCAGCCAGAGCGTCGAGCGGTTCGTCGGAGCGGACCGCCCACCACCAGAGCGATCCGTCCTCCGCGACGGTCGGCGCCCGGTGAGGCGGCTCGCCTTGCGCCGGATCGGGGCCGAGCACCTCGAGGGCGCGGCCGCCCTGCAGCGCGAAGATCCGGTTACGGGTCCCTGCGCCCGGGTGGGTGCCCCCGTCGTCGGGGTCGACGCCCAGCGCGGCGGCGATCTCGTCGCCCACGCGGTCGACCTCACCGAACACGATCAGGTGGTCGAGCGCGAGCGCGGTCATCGTGATCGCGGAGCGTAGCAGCGACCTTCGCACCGATAGACTGCACCCGTTCCACCAGCCGATCGTGAGAGGCCCGATGGACGCCCAGACGCTCCAGCGATGGCTCGACGACGTGCCGTTCCACGAACAGCTGGGCCGCATGACGATCGAGCAGGTCGAGGAGGGCATCGAACTGCGGACGAGCCTGCTCCCCTCGGCCCGCAACGGATCAGACAGCGCCGTGGCGCACGGGGGCGTGGCCGCGACCCTCCTCGACAGTGCACTGTCGTTCGCGCTGATCGCCGCGACCGACCGCGACTGGTCGACCGTCGACCTCCGTATCGACTACCTGCGGCCCGTGG
This sequence comes from uncultured Actinomycetes bacterium, assembly GCA_963710985.1. GTDB lineage: Bacteria > Actinomycetota > UBA4738 > UBA4738 > HRBIN12 > AC-51. Next base: position 1,134,082 of record CAVQCI010000001.1, read on the forward strand.
GCATCGGGGAGGTCCTGGCATCGGCACGCACGATCCATGCGGGACGGCGCGTCGGCCGCGCCGAGGGAGAGCTCCGCGACACCGCCGGCGTCGTCTGCGCGCGTGCCGTCGGCACCTTCGTCCCGGCCGAGTGAGCGGTGTTCAGGGCCTCACGTACGCGGTCTTGACCGTGGTGAAGAACTCGACCGCGTAGCGACCCTGCTCGCGGGTGCCACTGGACGAGCCCTTCGTGCCGCCGAAGGGGACGTGGAAGTCGACGCCGGCCGTCGGCAGGTTGATCATCACGAGCCCGGCCTGGAGGCGGTCGCGGAACAGTGCGGCGTGCTTGAGCGAGGTCGTCGCCACGCCGGCCGACAGACCGAACTCGGTGTCGTTCGCGAGGGCGAGCGCCTCGTCGACGTCGCCGGCCTTGAGCACCGTCGCGACCGGGCCGAAGATCTCCTCGCGGTTCACCCGCATGTCGTTCGTCGTGCCGACGAGGAGCGCCGGCTGCAGGTAGTAGCCGTCAGTGTCGCGCTCGAGGCGCTCCCCGCCCCACGCGATCTCGGCGCCTTCCTTCCGGCCGATCTCCAGGTAGTCGACGTCTTGCTGCAATTGGTCCTCCGACACGACCGGGCCGATGTGCGTCCCCTCCGCGAGCGCGTGCCCGACCTGCAGCTGCCGCATCCGCGCGACCGTCGCCTCGACGAACGCGTCGTGGATCCGCTCGGTCACGATCAGCCGCGACGACGCCGTGCACCGCTGCCCCGTCTGGAAGAAGGCGCCCTGCACGGCGCAGTCGACCGCGACGTCGAGGTCGGCGTCGTCGAGCACCACGAACGGGTTCTTGCCGCCCATCTCCAGCTGGTACTTGCCGAAGCGCTCCGCCATCGACGTCGCGACACGCGCCCCGATCGCCTGCGAGCCCGTGAACGACACCGCGCGGACGCGCGGGTCGTGCAGCATCCGCTCGCCGACGACGCGGCCCGGCCCGACGACCAGGTTCACGACGCCGGCGGGGATCCCGCTCCGCGACGCGATCTCCACGAGCGACCACGCGCTCGCAGGCACCATCTCGGCGGGCTTGAACACGACCGCGTTGCCGTACGCGAGCGCCGGCGCGAGCTTCCACGCGGGGATCGCGATCGGGAAGTTCCACGGCGTGATGAGCCCGACCACGCCGACCGGCTCGCGCAGCACGTCCACGTCCACGCCGGGGCGCACGCTCCGCAGGTGCTCGCCGGGATCCGCAGCGCCTCGCCGGCGAAGAACCGGAAGATCTGCGAGGCGCGCAGGACCTCGGCGACGCCCTCGGCCTTCGGCTTGCCCTCCTCGCGCGAGAGCTGCGTGCCGAGCTCCTCGGCGCGGTCGGCCAGCTCGAGCCCGATCCGCTCCAGCGCGCCGAACCGATCCGCGGGCGTCGCCTCCGCCCAGACCGGCGCGGCCTCGACCGCGGCCGCGATCGCCGCGTCGACCTGGCGCTTCGTCGGCGACGGTGTACTCCCCGACCACCTCCGACAGGTCCGACGGGTTGACGTCGGCCACGACGGTCCCGGTCTCGACCCACTCGCCGGCCACGAAGTTCGCGTGCGTCGCCACGGTGCTCCTCCTCGACTCGGACGTCCGCATCATCCCAGGCGGCGAAGAGCGAGCTGCCGCATCCGCCAGGTCACGGGTTCGGCGTGCGCTCGCCCGTCCGCGACCGCGTCGAGCTCGGCGGCAAGGTCCGGGTGCGGCGCGATCTCCCCGCGCTCGGTCAGCACCGCGAGGTTCATCGCGAAGATCCGCGCGCTCGTGGCGGCCGGCGGCCTGAACGAGGCGACCTCGTCGTGGACACGCTCGGTCCCTGGTGGATCGGACATCGCGTGCAGCGCCGGCCCGACGAGCAGAGCGCCGCCCTGCGACCGCACCACGGGAACCGCCACCTCGTCGAGATAGGCCCTGCACGCCGGCTCGTCCGTCTCGATCGCCTCGAGATCGTCCAGCAGCAAGACCCCGCGGGATGCGAGTTGGGTCGTCCAGCGTGCGACGACCGTGAGCGGGGCGGCGAGGTGCGCCAGCAGTAGCCGCGCGTAGATCGCGTCGGCCGGCGCGCCCGGCAGCGGGACCTGCGTCACGTCGTGCTCGGCGAAGCTCACGCCCGCCGGCGCGCCGACCCGCGCGCGGCGGAGGTAGGCCGCCGACGCGTCCATGCCGACGGTCCGCTCGGCCACGAGCGAACGATGAAGGAGCCGGGTCGTCAGCCCCGGTCCGCAGCCGAGGTCGAGAGCGAGGCCCGGTTGGGCCGGCCCGGCCACCTCGAGGAACGCCCGGGTGGTCGGCTCGAAGCAGGCGGCGACCAGCGCGAGCCGCTCGGCCGCGAGCTCCGAGTCCCCGTAGGTGTAACGCGCCACGCGTTGCAGGCTAGCGGGGCGTGCTCGGGACCGGCGGGCCCGCGACGGCTGGGCGGCGGCGCGGACGCTACCATCGGTTCCCATGCGGGACCTCCGAGCCCTCCCCAAAGCCGAGCTCCATATCCACATGGAGGGCTCGATCCGGGTCGAGACCGTTCGGGAACTCGCCGATCGCACCGGTTCGCGACTCCCGCACGGGCTCGTCGACGACGGCTGGCGGTTCCGCGATCACCTGGACTTCATCGACAACTACGTCGAGCTGTGCACGCTCCTGACGCGGCTGGAGGACTTCCGCCGGATCGCCGTGGAGTTCTGCGAGGACCTCTCCGCGAACGGCGTCCGCTACGCCGAGGCCGTGTTCAGCCCGTCGAACCACGCGCAACGGATCGGCGGCGACTGGTTCGGTCCGATCGAAGCCGTCCTCGACGGGCTCGCGGCCGGCCGCCGCGACCATGGCGTCACCGTGCGCCTGTGCCCCGATGTGGTCCGCGACCTCGGCCTGGACGAAGGCGAACGCGTGCTCGACGTCGCGCTGCGGTTCGCCGGGCGAGGCGTCGTCGCGCTCGGCGCCGCCGGCAGCGAGCGCACCGTCGTCAAGCGGTTCGCGCCGCTGTTCGAACGCGCCAAGGCCGAGGGCCTCAAGAGCGTCCCGCACGCAGGCGAGTGGGCCGGGCCGCAGAACGTGTGGGACACGCTGCGCTTCTACCACCCCGATCGGATCGGACACGGCGTGCGCGCGATCGACGATCCCGCTCTGGTCGAGGAGCTGGCGCGCCGCGGGATCCCGCTCGAGGTGTGTCCCGTCTCGAACGTCGCCACCGGCGCCTACCCGTCGCTGGAAGCGCATCCGTTCCTGCGTCTGCGCGACGCCGGTGTGGTCGTGACGCTGAACTCCGACGATCCGCCGATGTTCGGCGCGTGGCTGGCCGACGTCTACAGCGCCGCCCGCGGCGCATGGGGGCTGAACGACGAGGAGCTCGCCGAGCTCGCCAGGATCGCCGTGCGCGCGAGCTTCGCCGACGACGTCGCGAAAGCGGCGATCCTGCGGGAGATCGACGACTGGCTCGTAACGCCCGTGGAGGAGACCGCGTCGTGAGCACGCTCCCGACCGACGTCGACCCGCTCGAGCGACTCGCGGGCCGCATCCGCGATCGCGAGGCGGTCGTCGCGGTCGTCGGGCTCGGCTACGTCGGGCTCCCGCTGCTGGTCGGGATCTCGCAGGAAGGCTTCCCGGCGATCGGGTTCGACGTCGACGACGCGAAGGTCTCCGCGCTCCGCGAGGGGCGCTCCTACATCGTCGACGTGTCGGACTCGGCCCTGGCGGGGATCGACGACGTGACGTACACGTCGGAGGCCGAGGCCCTCGACGGCGCCGACGTGATCGTGCTCTGCCTGCCGACGCCGCTCGCCGACGGCGCGCCGGACCTCACGATGGTGCGCGAGGCCACGGAGACGGTCGCGACGCACCTCACGTCCGGCACGCTCGTCGTCCTCGAGTCGACCACCTACCCGGGCACCACCGAGGAGCTGCTCCGCCCGATCCTCGAGACCTCGGGCCTCCTCGCCGGGCGCGACTTCGCGCTCGGATACTCGCCGGAGCGGATCGACCCGGGCCGCTCGAGCCACCGATCGACGAGACGCCGAAGATCGTGTCGGGGCTCACCGAGCGCTGCCGCGATCTCGCGGTCGGCTTCTACTCGACGTTCGTGCAGACGGTGGTGACGACCTCGAGCCCGCGCGAGGCCGAGATGGCCAAGCTGATCGAGAACACCTACCGCCAGGTGAACATCGCGCTCGTGAACGAGCTCGCGGTGATGGCGAAGGACCTCGACGTCGACATCTGGGAGGCGCTGCAGGCCGCGGCCACGAAACCGTTCGGCTACCAGCCGTTCTGGCCGGGGCCGGGCGTCGGCGGGCACTGCATCTCGATCGACCCGACGTACCTGTCGTGGCGCGCGGGCCAACGGCTCGGCTACCGCGTCGGCTTCATCGAGCACGCGAACGAGGTCAACAACCGGATGCCCGACTACGTGTGCACCCGGATCGCCGAGGCGCTCAACGACGCCGGCAAGCCGGTCCGCGGCTCGACCGTGCTGGGCGTCGGCGTGGCGTTCAAGGCGGGCGTCGAGGACCTCCGCGAGTCCCCGGCCGTCGAGGTCCTGGAGGCGCTCGCCGCGAAGGGGGCGACGATCGCGTATCACGACCCCTTCGTCGCGACGACCTCGATCGGCGGGCGCGACCTCGTCAGCGTGCGGCTCGACGACGAGGCGGTCGGCGCCTACGACGTCGTCGTGATCCTCACGGCGCACCCGCAGGTGGACGTGCACGCGCTCGTCCAGCGCGCGCGGCTGGTGTTCGACGCGCGCGGCGTCACCGTCGGGATCGACGCGCCGCACATCGTGCGGCTCTAGCCGGATCAGGCCGAGGGCGAGGCCGAGGGCGAGGCCGGCACCTTCTTCGTGACGATCGTCACGGACTCGATATAGACGGCCTGGGTCGGCGCGCCGTCGTAGGTGCCGTCGGTCGTCGGCATCAGCGCGTTGATCTTCTGCGCCACGCTCAGCCCCGAGGTGACGTGCCCGAAGATCGTGTAGTTCGGGCTGCCGTTCAGGTTCGTGCCCTGCGGGCCGGTGATGATGAAGAACTGGCTCCCGCCCGAGTTCGGCGCCTGCGCCTTGGCCATCGCGACCGTCCCGGTCTTGTAGTCCTCCTTGCCGGTCAGCTCGTCGGGGATCGTGTATCCGGGGCCGCCGGTCCCGGTGCCGAGCGGGTCGCCGCCCTGGATCACGTCGATCGAGTCGACCACCCGGTGGAAGAACTGGCCGTCGAAGTAGTGCTGGTCCGCGAGGAACACGAAGCTCGCCACGGTGTTCGGCGCTCCCGTCGCATCCAGGGCGATCGTGATCGTGCCGCACGAGGTCTTCATCACCGCCGTGTAAGTCGTGTCCTTCTTGAGGACGGCGCTCCGGCGAGGGCGCGCTCGCGAACTGCGGCCTGGGCTTCCCGGCGTCCTTCGGCTTCGATGCGCCGCACGCGACCGTCTTGGCCGGGGAAGCCTGCGGCGTCACCGTCCCGGTCTTCTTCGGCAAGCCCGACTTCGTGGGCGTGGCCGAGGTGCTCGCCGAAGGCGTGACCGAACCCGAGGCCGCGCTCGTGCCGTTGCCGGTGAGGTTCACCACGCCGACCACGACCACGGCGGCCACGACGAGGCCACCGATCACCCACAGGATCGTGTTGCGCTGCCGCCTGGCCGCGCGCCGCTCCGCCTGGCGGCGCGCCGCGAGCTTCGCGAGGTGCCGATCCCGTGCTCTGCTGGGCATACGGCCGGGTAGGTTACTCGACGCCCAGGATCTCGAACGCGAGCCCGTCGAGGATGTCGGTCTCCGAGACGAGGGTGCGTTCGAACCCGAAGCGGCGCATCACCGCGACGAGGATCCCCCCCGGCCACGATCACGTCGCCGCGGCCGGGCGCCATCACCGCGAGCGCCGCGCGCTCGGCGTTCGTCATCGCCGTGAGGTCCGCCAGGACGCCCTCGGCGTCGCCGAGCGAGAGCCAGGTGCGGTGGATCCGGTCGGGGTCATACCGCGCCAGCCCGAGCGCGATCGCCTGCAGGGTGGTGGCCGTGCCGGCCACGCTCACGAACGTGCGGGCCTGCGCGATCGGCACGGCGGCGGCCGCCTCGTCCAACACGCGGGCGATCTCCGCACGCGCCGCCTCGAGCTCCTTCGCCGCCGGCGGATCGGCCGCGAGCACCCGCTCGGTCAGCCGCACGGAGCCCATCTGCGTCGAGAGCGCGCGGTCGGCGCGGGCGGGCCGCGCTCCCACGACGAACTCGGTAGAACCGCCACCGATATCGAGCACCAGGAACGGCCCGTCGGCGGCGTCGAGGCCGTGCGTGCCGCCGAGGAACGACAACGCGGCCTCGTGCGCGCCGTCGATCACCTCTGGGTCAGAACCGGCATGCTCCCGGACCACGGCCAGGAACGTGTCGCGGTCTTCGGCGTCGCGGACCGCGCTCGTGGCTCCGACACGGATCCGCTCGGCACCGAGCGCGCGCGCCCGGCGACAGTAGCGGGCGAGCACCGCCTCGGTCGCGGCGAGCGCCTCCGGATCGAATCGCCCGGTCGCGTCGATTCCCTTGCCCAGGCGCGTGATGATCATGTCGCGCGCCAGCTCGGTCGGATCGGCATCCCGCGCGAGACCGGGTTCCACCACCAGCAGGCGGCACGAGTTCGTGCCCTGGTCGATCGCGGCGATCCGTCCCGGGCGCTGCTCGGGATGGATCGGCTCGACCTGGCCCGCGACCCACGCCCCGACCGCATCGGTCCCGCCCGCGAGGTGGTTCGCGTAGTGCGCGTGCAGGCACTTGAGCCCCCGACGCGTACCGCCGACCCCGCCCCAGTCGCGCGCCGCGGGGAGCTCCTCGGCCCGGTCGGCCGCCGCCTCGTCGTGCGTCGCGTCGACCTCGGCGCGGAACGCCGCGTCGTGCTCGTAGCGCTCGTTCAGCCGGCCGATCCAGCCGCTGGCCTCGACACGCGAGACGGCCTTCACGGCCTCGGGGCACGTGAGCCAATAGGTCGTGGGGAACGGGGTGCCGTCCGGGCCGAGCGGGGCGTTGCGGATCACCAGAGGGTGACCGCCCGTGCAGCGGGCGATCACCCGGAAGGTGGTGGTGGGTGCACGGCCGAGCTGCTCGCGGACCGCGATCAGGTCCGCCTCGCGCAGCTCGGCGTGGTCGACGAGCACGTCGAGGGCGCTACTTGCGTTTGTGCTCGGTCGCGCGGCGGTAGTCGACCTGGCGCTCTTCGCTCTGCCGCATGAACTTCTTCAGCATCTGCTCGAACTCTGGGTCGCTCCCGCGGCGCGGACGCGGCGGAGCCGGATCCTGGAGCGCCTTGATCGAGAGGTCGATCTTCCCGTCGTCCTTGATCGCGACGACCTTCGCGTCGACCTTGTCGCCTTCGCGCAGGTGGTCGTGCACATCGCGCACGTAGTTGCGGTCGATCTCGGAGATGTGGACCAGCCCCATCCGACCGTCTTCGAGCTGCAGGAACGCTCCGTAGTTCTCGATGCGCGCGACCGTCCCTTGGATCACGGCTCCGACCTCGATCTCAGCGATCTCCCGACTCCTTCCGATGCGCACCCGGGCCGTTCCCGGGCGAGGGGGCAAGTGTGCGCGAGAGGCAACCCGCACGTCAACGTGCGGGAACGGGCGCCGAGCGAGGTCCGAGCAGCGACGGCTCGACGATCGCCCGTCGACGCCGCGAAGCATGACCGACACGGAACGCTCGCGTAGCATCGCCTGGTGGACGTGCGACGGCTCGACGACGTGGGCGCGTGGCTCGACGTGGTGACCCCGTTGCTGCTCCGAGGCGAGGCGCGCCACAACCTGTTGTTCGGCGTCGCCGACACCTTGGTCCGGCACCCTGCCACGTACCCCGCATGGCATCTGTGGGTCGCGGAGGAGCAGGGTGCCGCGGTCGGCGCGGCCATCCAGACACCGCCGCACAACGTGATCGTGGCGCAGCCGCTCGACCAGCGGGCGCCGGGCGCCATCGCCGAGGCGATCCACGCCTCGGGGATCCGGTTGCCCGGCGTCACGGGAGCCGTGCCCGAGGTCGGAGCGTTCGCTGAGGCGTGGTCCGCACTCACCGGCTGCACGTGGGCAACGCAGATTCGGCAAGGGATCTACGCGCTCCGCGCGGTGTTCGACGTTCCTGCGGCGCGGGGCCGGGCTCGCGTGGCCGGCTCGGATGACCGCGACCTGGTGCTGGAGTGGGTGCGGGACTTCACGGACGAGGCGGCACGATACGAGGCGATGAGCGAGGAGCAGGTCCGCGCCACCGTCGACCGGCGCCTCGGCGGCGACGGCGACGGGTTCCTGCTCTGGGAGGACGGGGGGAAGGTCGTGTCGGTCGCGGGCTGGGGCGGCGCCACGCCGCACGGGGTCCGGGTCGGTCCGGTCTTCACGCCGCGGGCGCTCCGCAAGCATGGCTACGCGACCTCGCTCGTCGCCGAGCTCAGCCGCCGCCTTCTCGCTCGCGGGAAGCGCTTCTGCTTCCTCTACACGGACCTCGCGAACCCGACCGCGAACGCCATCTACGTAAGCGATCGGCTACGAACAGGTCTGCGAGAGCGCCATGCTCGCGTTCGTCGACGGCCTCAGCCGCAGTTCGGCGGGGTCGGCGCCCTCCCCTTCGGGATCGTGACGAAGGCGATCTCGCCGGGCTTCACCATCCCGAGGCACTCACGCGCCAGACGCTCCAGGGTGTGCGGGTCCGAGAGGTCGGCGATCCGGGCCTCGAGCGTCTGGTTCTGCGCGGCGAGCTGATCGGCCTGCCGCTGGAGCTGCGCGACCTGCTCCTGCGAGTCGTAGTAGCTCCGCGCCGGCGCGATCGCGGCGATCGCCACGAGGAACACCGCGCAGAACAAGACGGCGGCGCGCGGGGTCAGGCGGATGTGTCCGCGGTGCGGTGCGGGTTCCCCTCGGGCTCTGGCGGGGGAAGTCGCCTGGGCCCGAGCGCTCATGGCGCTCCGCCGCCCCCCGGTGGTCGACCGGTCATCAAGGAGCGCCCCGGGTACCGGGCGTTCTCGCCGAGTCCCTCCTCGATCCGGAGCAGCTGGTTGTACTTCGCGGTGCGCTCGCCGCGGCTCGGGCGCCCCGGTCTTGATCTGTCCCGCGTTCGTCGCGACGGCGAGGTCGGCGATCGTGGCGTCGTCGGTCTCGCCGCTGCGATGGCTGATCACGACGCCGAACGAGGAGCGCTGCGCGAGCGCGATCGCGTCGAGGGTCTCGGTGAGCGACCCGATCTGGTTCACCTTCACGAGGATCGCGTTCGTCGCGCCCTCGCGGATCCCGCGCTCCAGACGCTCGGTGTTGGTCACGAACAGGTCGTCGCCGACCAGCTGGACGCGATCGCCGAGCGCATGCGTGAGCGTGACCCAGCCGCCCCAGTCGTCCTCGGCGAGCCCGTCCTCGAGCGACACGATCGGGTAGCGGTCGAGCAGGTCCGACCAGAAGGCGACCATGTCGTCGGCCGTGCGGTCGGCGCCCTCGAGGTGGTAGCGGCCGTCGCGGTAGAACTCGCTCGCCGCGGGGTCCATCGCCAACGCCACCTCGGCGCCGGGCTCGAGACCCGCCTTCTCGATCGCCCGCATCAGCCACCCGAGGGCCTCCTCGGCCGTCGAGACGGCGGGCGCGAACCCGCCCTCGTCACCGACGGCCGCGCTCATCCCCGCCTCCTGCAGGAGACCCTTCAGCGCGTGGAAACACTCGGCGACCCACCGCAACCCCTCGGCGAACGACGCCGCGCCGACCGGCATCAGCATGAACTCCTGAGGCTCGAGCGCGTTGTCCGCGTGGGCCCCGCCGTTGATCACGTTGCACTGAGGGGTCGGGAGCACGTGCGCGTTCGGACCGCCGAGGTAGCGGTACAGCGGCTGCCCGCTCGAGTCCGCGGCGGCCTTCGCCGCGGCGAGCGAGACCCCGAGGATGGCGTTCGCGCCGAGGGCGCTCTTCGTCGCGGTGCCGTCGAGGTCGAGCAGCGCGCGGTCGACGCCTCGCTGGTCGAAGGCGTCGAGCCCGCGCACGGCCTCGGCGATCGGGCCGTTCACGTTGCCGACGGCGGTGAGCACGCCCTTGCCGCCGTACGCGTCGCCGCCGTCACGGAGCTCCAGCGCTTCGTGCTCACCGGTCGAGGCGCCGCTCGGCACCGCCGCACGCCCGAAGGCGCCGTCGTCCAGGCTCACGTCGACCTCGACGGTCGGGTTCCCGCGGGAGTCGAGGATCTGGCGGGCGTGGACGTCCTCGATGAACGACATACGAGGGCGATGCTACCGGACGCTCAGGCCGGCTCCGCGGAAGGCTGGTCCTGGTTCTCCGGGTAGCGGGTGAAGTTCGTGAAGCCGCCCGCGTCCTCGAACCCCAGACGCCGGTACCACCGCTGCGGCCAATCGTTCGCGTCGGCGTACAGGTGGATCCAGATGGCGCCGGCCTCGCGCGCGGCTCGAACGGCGGCGAGCACCACGGCGCTCGCCGCGCCGCGGTTGCGGAACTCTTCGAGCGTTTCCACCGACTCGACCTGCGCGGCGTCGTCGTGCACGTAGAGCTCGCACATCGCCGCGAGCCGGCCGTCGACCCGTGCGCCGAAGTACCGGGCGCCGACCGTCCGGGCGAGCTTCTCGCGGTAGTCGGCGAGCATCCGCACGATGTCCTCACCGGTCGCCCACGGGCTCCGACGCGTGTGCTCCTCCTGCAGCGCACGGAGCTCGGCGAACGGAAGCTCCTCCGCATCCGAGACGCCGCGATCGCGATCCAGGATCTCCCCGCAGCACCATCAGCACGATCGCGTCGATCCCCCACCCGAGCTCACCGAACGGCATGCCCAGGCGCTGCGCGAGCGGCGCGTCGTCCACGAGCACGCTGCGATGGCGCATCCCGCGGCCGCCGAGGATCCGCTCGGCCTCCTCGACGAGCGCCTCGGCGGTGACGTCGCCCGGCGCGTCTTCGACCCACAGGAAGTTCGAGTCGTAGCGGAGCGGGAACTCGGCGTCGAGGTAGGCCTTCCCCCAGCGGAACGGCACGACCTCCGTGCTCGTGCGCCCGACGAACCATCGCGCGAACTCGATCGAGCGCCGTTCGTCGTCGTTCACGAGGCGGGACGGTAGCAGGGCTAGGCTGGCGATCCGATGGACCCCGTGACGGTGCGACGCGACGGCGACCTCGTGCTTCGCCCACGGGCTGCGATCGTGCTCGGGATCGCGATGTTCGCGGTGGTCGCGGCGCTCGCCGCTCTGGTGACGTGGAACCGTGAGGCGCCGCCGTTGCTCTTCCGCGTCGACGGGTGGTGGCGCGGCGTCGTCCAGCCGCCCGGTCCCGCGCTGCACGCGTTCGGCCGGGCGATGCTCTTCCTCGGCAGCGGCTGGGTGATGGTGCCGTTCCGACTCGTCGTGGCCGCCTGGCTCGGATGGCGGCGTCGGTGGTGGGACCTGGCCGCGTGGCTCGGCGCCTGGGCGCTGGCCGACCTGCTCACCGCGATCCTCAAGCCCGGCGTCCACCGCTGGCGCCCCGACCAGCACGATCGACACTCGTTCCCGTCGGCCCACGCGAAGACAGCCGCGCAGGTCGCGGTCGGGCTGGTCCTGATCGGCACCGCACCGTGGCGCTCGCGCGCGTGGGCATGGGCGCTCGCATGCGCGTGGATCGTCGCGATGGGCTTCTCACGCACGGTCTTGGACCAGCACTGGACCTCCGACGTGGCGGCCGGTGCGCTGCTCGGCGCGGGCAGCGCCTTCCTCGTCGCCGGGCTCGTGCAGCGCTCGCTGATCCTCAGGCGCGAACCGCTGACCTGAGCCAGCCGCCGACCGGGATCAGCGGGCTTCGCGGAACAGGGCACGGAGCTCGTCCTCCGGCGCGGTCTCCACGTCGATCCCGCGCTCGGTCGCCATCGCCGCGAACCGCTCGTAGCGTTCGGCGAACGTCCGCGTGGTGCGCCGCAGCGCGCTCTCGGCGTCCACGCCGAGCTTGCGCGCCACGGCCACCACCGCGAACAGCACGTCGCCGATCTCGGCCTCGGCGTCCTCGGGAGTGGGGGCGTCCGCCAGCTCGTCGACCTCCTCGCGGAGCGCGTCGACGGCGCTCCCGACGCTCCGCCACTCGAACCCCCACCCGGCGGCCCGGCGCTGGACCTTCGCGGCACGCGCGAGGGAGGGCAGCGACGAGGGGATGTCCTCGTCGACGCCTTTGCGACCGCCCGTCTCCTCGGCCTTGAGCTTCTCCCAGTTGACGAGGACCTCGCTTGCGTCGGCGACCTCCACCTCGCCGAAGACGTGCGGATGGCGATGGATCAGCTTGCGGACCAGCCCTTCCGCGACATCGTCGATGTCCCAACGCCCGTCCTCGCGCGCCATCTCGGCGTGGAACGTCACCTGGAGCAGGAGGTCGCCGAGCTCGTCGCGGATCGCGTCGTCGTCCTCGGCGTCGATCGCCTCCAACAGCTCGTGGGTCTCCTCCAGCAGATGACGGGCGAGCGTCTGATGCGTCTGCTCCCGATCCCACGGGCAGCCGTCCGGAGCGCGCAGCCTCGCCTGCACCTTGATCAGGTCGAGCACACGGTCGCCGTGCCGCGAGGACGGCACCGGGCCCTCGGGCACGTGCGCCAGCGGATCGTCGCTCACGTCGCCGGCGTCGGCGTCGCGTTCACCGGCGTCACGCCGCTCGGGGTCGCGGAGGGATCGGTGCTGGCGATCCGCACGACCTCCAGCAGCTGCGGGTCGAACCGGCCGTACGCCGGGTTCACCTCGACCGTCCCGTCCGTGACCTGCCCCTTGAGCCATGCCTCGAAGCTCGTGTCGCCCTGGCGCTGCAGGATCTGCTGGCGGACCTTGGCGAAGGGGGTCTCCTGCCTGTCCTGCATCCGCACCACCTCCCAGCCGCCCTGCGTCTTGACCGGAGGAGCGATCTGCCCGTTCTGCAGCGTGAGCGCGACGCGCATCAGCGCCGGGTCCGACAGCGCCGAGATGTAGGCGGAGCCGAGCGATCCCGAATTCTGCTTCGCGGTGGGGTCGATCGAGACCTGCTTCGCCAACGCGAGGAAGTCGTCGCGGGTGGCGCCGGGCGCCGTCACCTGCTGATAGATCTGGTCCGCCCGCTGTTTCGACGTCACGACGATGTGGTCCAGCTGCACGATCGTGTACTGGCCGATGTTCTTGTCGTACTGGTTGCGGATCCCCGTCTCGCCGACCGCGGCGATCCCCATCGCACGGGCGACCGCGCGTTGCAGGAGATCCAGGCGCACGAGGTTCGTGAGGTCGCCGGTGCTGACGCCGTTGGACGCGAGCGTCTCGTCGACCTGCTTCGTGCCGAAGCTCGACATGAACGACTGCACCGATTTGGTGACGTCGGCGGCGGGCACGCTCACGGCATGACCCGGATCGGCCGCGTAGGCTTCCGCGAGCCGGTACTTGATCAACCATCCGAGCGAGAACCGGGAGCAGGCCGCCTCCTGCGTGTCGTTCGGGCCGTCCACGGACCCGCACGCCTGCTGCTGCACGCCCGCGATCGACGCGAAGACGTGCGTCGCGGTCGCGAGCTCGCTCCGCGTGATCACCGAACCGCCGGCCGTGGCGGCGGTCGTCGGCGAGGACGACCCGCACGCGCTCAGCGCGACCCCGAGCAGGAGCACGGCAGCGATCGGACGCAGCGATCGGAGACTCACGGGCGGCCAGTCTACGCGGGGGCCTCGGAACCGACGGCCTCGTGGCCGCCCGTCGCCAAGCCGGGCTCGCCGGGCTCGCCGACCGCCTCGCGCAACCGCGCCTCGACCCACCGCACGAGGTCGGCACCGAAGACCCGCTCGGGCACGAGGTTGAGCGTGCCCTTCGCGGCGTGGAACGTCGCGCCCGCGATCCGCTCGCCGAGGTCGAGCTGCAGCGCGTCGGGGATCGCGACCGGGGTCAGCCGGACCTGGTCGCGGAACGTCGAGATCTCCTCCACGCCGAGCCGCTTGGCCGTGATCCGGAGCGACGCGATCGCGAACAGCACCTGGACCTGCTCGGGCAACGCCCCGTAGCGGTCGACGGTCTCACGCCGGATGTCGCCCAGCACCTCGTGGTCGGCGGCGAGCGAGATCCGCCGGTACAGCTCGAGGCGGAGCGCCTCCTGCGCCACCCAGCCCGGCGGGACGAACGCCTTGACCGGCAGGTCGATCCGGAGCTCCTTCTCCTGCTCGACCGGCAGACCCTGCAGCTCACGGACCGACTCCTGGAGGATCCGCGCGTACGCGTCGAAGCCCACCGCGGCGATGTGCCCGCTCTGTTCTGCGCCGAGCATGTTGCCGGCGCCGCGGATCTCGAGGTCGCGCATCGCGATCTGGAAGCCGCTGCCCAACGCCTGGTGGTGCGCGATCGTCGCGAGACGTTCGTGCGCCTCCTCGGTCATCTCGCGCTGCGAGGGGAAGAACAGGTACGCGAACGCCCGCTCGGCGGAACGCCCGACCCGCCCGCGGAGCTGATAGAGCTGCGCGAGCCCGAGCATGTCGGCTCGGTCGACGATCAGCGTGTTCGCGTTGGGGACGTCCAGCCCCGACTCGATGATCGTGGTGCACACGAGCACGTCGGCCTCGCGCTCCCAGAACTTCATCATCTGCGGCTCGAGCAGGTCCTCCTCCATCTGGCCGTGCGCGACGATCACGCGTGCCTCGGGCAGCTGCTCCTGGAGCCAGTGCGCCTGCCGGTCGATCGTGGCGACGCGGTTGTGGACCCAGAAGACCTGCCCCTCACGCAGGAGCTCGCGGCGGACCGCGCCGAGCGCGAGGTCCTCGTCGTAGGAGCCGACGTAGGTGAGCACGGGCTGGCGGTCCTCCGGAGGCGTGTCGATCGTCGACATCTGCCGGATCCCGGTGAGCGCCATCTCGAGCGTGCGGGGGATCGGCGTCGCGGTCATCGTGAGCACGTCCACCTGCGCGCGCATCGCCTTGATCCGCTCCTTGTGCGACACGCCGAAGCGCTGCTCCTCGTCGACGACCAGCAGTCCCAGATCCTTGAACGCGATGTCGCGCCCGAGGAGCCGATGGGTCCCGATCAGCACGTCGACCTTGCCCTGCGCGACCGCCTCGACGGTCTCCTTCTGCTCGGCCGGGTGCACGAACCGCGACAGCATCCGCACGGTCACCGGGAACGGCGCGAACCGCTCGGCGAACGTCAGGTAATGCTGCTCGGCCAGCAGGGTGGTCGGCACGAGCACCGCCACCTGCTTGCCTTCCATCACCGCCTTGAAGGCCGCCCGCAGCGCGACCTCGGTCTTGCCGAAGCCGACGTCGCCGCACAGGAGCCGGTCCATCGGGGCGAGCCGCTCCATGTCGCGCTTGACCTCCTCGATCACGCGCAGCTGGTCGTGCGTCTCCTCGTAGGGGAACGCGTCCTCGAGCTCCTGCTGCCAGGGCGTGTCGGGCCCGAACGCGTGGCCCGGGACGGACATCCGCACGGTGTAGAGCCGGACGAGCTCGCCGGCCATGTCCCTGACCGCGCGCTTGACCTTCGCGGTGGCCCGCGCCCAGTCCGAACCGCCCATCCGGTGCAGCCGCGGCGCGTCGCCGCCGAGGTACTTCGCCACCATCCCGACGGCGTCGGACGGCACGTAGAGCTTGTCCCCCGCCGCGTACTCCAGGACGAGGTAGTCGCGCTCGGCGCCCGCCAGCTCGCGGTGGACGATCCCCGCGTAACGCCCGACGCCGTGGATCCGGTGCACCGCGAAGTCGCCGGGCTCGAGCTCGTCCGCGACGTTCTCGGTGCGGCGCGAGGTGAAGCGTGGGGCGCTGCGCGTGTGCCGGCGTGACCCGAACACGTCCTCCTCGGTCGCGACCGCGACCTTGCCCGGCCCGAAGACGAACCCGTTCGCGAGCGGGGCCTCCTCGCCGTCGTGGGCGACCTCACCGAGGACCTCGCGGACGCGGTCGAGCGGGCCGTGGGCCCGCGCGGTCACCGTGATCCGGTAGTCGAGGTCCCGGAGTTGGCGCAGCCGCTGGGCAAGCTCGGTCGGGTTGCCCTGCGCGCTCCCCCACGTGGCGACCTTCAGATCGATCCCCTCGGTGAACTCCGTGAGGTGCAGCTGGGCGCGGCCGGCGAGCGCGTCGTCGAGGGAGCGGATCACGCGCTCGCCCGGCCAGCCGAGCGCGTCGGCGAGCGCGTCGGCCTCCTCGTGCGCCTGCCGCGCACGGTCGCGCGTGCGGCCCGCTCGGGTGAGCACGATCCAGGAGCCCTGCGGCAGGAGCTCGGCGGGGCTCGGCAGGTGGTCGAAGAGGAACGGCGCAGCGGTCTCCATGCCCTCGGGATGCAGGCCGTCCGCGACCCGCTGCAGGAGGTCGTTGAAGCGATCGCCGTGCTCCTGCGCGCGCTCGCCGGCGATCCGGCGGAGATCGTCGTCGAGGATCAGCTCGCGGACCGGGCCGACCTCGACGCGCGCGACCCTCGACGTGGACAGCTGCGTGGACGGAGAGAACTCGCGGAGGGACTCGATCTCGTCGCCCCAGTACTCGAGGCGCACCGGGCGTCTCACCGCGCCTGGGAAGACGTCGAGCACGCCACCTCGCACGGCGAACTCGCCACGATGCTCGACGACGTCCGCCCTCGCGTAGCCGAGGTCGACGAGCCGCTCGGCGAGCGCGTCCGGGGGCAACTCGGCGCCAGCCACGAGCTCGAGCGGCGGAACCGTCCCGAGGGTCGGCACGAGCCCTTGCATCGCCGCCAGCGCCGGCGCGACCAGCACGAACGCCCCCTGCGCGGCCCGCAGCGCGTGGATCGCCGCGGCCCGGCGCGCCGCGACATCTGGCGCCGGGGAGATCCCTCGTACGGAAGGGCCTCCCATGCGGGCAACAGCGCGACGTCCTCGCCCAGGAACGCGGAGAGATCGGCCGCGAGCCTCTCCGCCTCCCGCGGACCGGCGGCCACCGCGAGGATCGGGGCGTCGAGCGCGGTGGCCAGCCCCGCCACCACGAACGCCTCGCCCGCGTCGGCGCGCGCGATCACCGGCCGCTCCCGCGCCAAGAGCAGCCGTTCGAACGGCTCCGATTCCGACCAGCGCCCCGAGCGCCTCCTGCAGGCTCAACGCATCTCCTTCCATCCCCCGGGCAACACGAACAGCCCCGTTCGCGCGTGCGACGGGGCATCCCGCGGCAGTCTACGCGCGCGGCGGTTCCCGGTGCAGCGGGGATACGCTGAGTGGATGCGCGCGATGGTCCTTCGCCGCGCCGGCGCGCCGCTCGAGCCGGCGAGATCTGCCCGAGCCCGCGCCGGGCGAGGGCCAGGTGGGGATCCGGGTCGCCGCCTGCGGGGTCTGCCGGACCGATCTCCATGTGGTCGACGGGGACCTCCCCGACCCGGCACTGCCGCTCGTGCTCGGCCACCAGATCGTTGGGACCGTCGACGCGGTCGGACCCGGGGTCGACGACGTCGCGATCGGGGACCGCGTCGGCGTCCCCTGGCTCGGATGGACGTGCGGCGTCTGCGACCGATGCCGGACCGGGCGCGAGAACCTCTGCGCGAACGCGCGCTTCACCGGCTACCAACTGCCGGGCGGCTACGCGGAGCGGACCGTGGCCGACGCACGGTTCTGCTTCCCGATCCCCGACGGGTATCCCGACCTGCAGGCGGCGCCGCTGCTGTGCGCCGGGCTGATCGGCTACCGGAGCTTGCGGCTGGCCGGCGACGCGAACCTCCTCGGGATCTACGGCTTCGGCGGCGCCGCGCACCTGCTCACGCAGGTCGCGATCCATCAGGGACGGCGGGTGTTCGCGTTCACGCGGGAGGGCGACGGGCAGACGCAGGCGTTCGCGCGCGAGCTCGGCGCCGAATGGGCGGGCGCGTCTACCCAGCCGCCGCCCGAGCCGCTCGACGCGGCGATCCTGTTCGCGGCGGCGGGCGAGCTCGTGCCCCTCGCGCTCGCCGCGGTCGCGCCCGGAGGCACGGTGGTGTGCGGGGAGATCCACATGTCGGACATCCCGTCGTTCCCCTACGACCTGCTCTGGGGGGAGCGGGTCCTTCGCTCGGTCGCGAACCTCACCCGCCGCGACGGGCTCGAGCTCCTCGCGCTCGCGCCCGAGGTGCCGGTCCGCTCGCACGTGCAGGCGTTCGCGCTCGAGGAAGCGAACGCGGCGTTGGACGCGCTCCGCAGCGGTTCGGTCCTAGGCGCCGTCGCCCTCGTCGTGTGAGCCAGGCGTTCAGACGATCCGCAGGCGGCTGCTCGCGTCCTTCGGCGGCCACTCCGCATCCACCGCCGGGGCGCCGTCACGGTCGAGGTTGCGGACCGACAGCCAGCGCGTGAACTCGATCGCAGACATCGGCTTGGAGATGTAGAAGCCCTGCGCCTCGTCGCACCCGAACTCCGCGAGCCGGTCGAACGTCTGCAGGTCCTCCACGCCTTCGGCTACGACCCGCAGCCCGAGGTTCTTCCCGAGATCCACGGTCGCGCGCACGATCGTGAAGTCGTTCGCGTCCACGTGCATCTGCATCACGAAGGACCGGTCGATCTTGATCTCCTCGATCGGCAGCCTCTTGAGGTAGGACAGCGACGAATACCCCGTCCCGAAGTCGTCGATCGACAGGCCCACACCGACATCGGACAGGCGATCCAGCACGGCCGTCGACCTGCCCGAGTCCCCCGTCAGGAAGCTCTCGGTGAGTTCGAGGCGCAGGAACGCGGGGGGCACCTCGTACCGGTGCAGGAGTCCTTCGATCTCGTCGGGCAGCTGTCCGTCCAGCAGCGAACGCGCCGAGATGTTGACCGACAACGGGATCCGGATCCCCATGTCGACCCATTGCCGCCACTGGGACAGGACCATCTCAGCCACGAACGAGGTCAACGGCCGCAGCAGCACCGTCTTCTCCACGAGGTGAACGAACTGGTCGGGTGGCAGGAGACCGAGTGTCGGGTGCTGCCACCTCACCAAGGCTTCGGCGCCCGCCACCCGGCCGTCCTCCAGCCGCACCTTGGGCTGGTAGTACATGACGAACTCGCCAGACTCGATCGCCGGGCGTACCTGGCCGATCAGCGTCAACCGCTGCGGGTTGTGCCGGTCGAGCTCATCCGCGTACAACTCGTACCCGCTTCCCCTCTCCTTCGCCGCGTACATGGCAACGTCGGCGCGGCGAAGGAGCGTCTCCGCGTCCCCCGCCTGGCGCGGGAACACGGCGATCCCGACCGAACCCGACACGTCGAGCGCGAGTCCTTCCACGGACACGGGTCTCTCGAGCTCGTGGAGGAGCCGCTCCACCACATGGATCACCACGTCCTCGTTCGGAAGGTCGGGCAACAAGACGCCGAACTCGTCGCCGCCGAGGCGAGCCATGAGGTCGCGATCGCGGAGCACCGTCGACAGCCGAGGGCCGATCTCCTGCAGCAGCAGGTCGCCGAAGTGGTGGCCGAGGGTGTCGTTGATCTCCTTGAAGTGATCAAGGTCGATCAGCATCACGGCGAGGGCACCCCCGACATCACGAGCGTGCTCGATGGCATCTACCAGCTTCAGCTGGAACAGCATCCGATTCGGCATGCCGGTCAGCGAGTCGTGCAGAGCCTGATACTCGTTCTCGGCCTGTTTGACGGCGAGCTCGTTCGTCGCCTCCTGCAGGGAATGCGTCCGCTGGAACATCTGTCGCGCGAACGCGAGCGGCGCAAGGAAGACCAGGATCGCGTAGAGACCGATCCGCTGGAACGAAGTCGCGACGAGCACGCTGAACAGCGCGAGACCCATGTAGCTGACCACGAACTCGCCGAAGAGACCGACGTGCATCTTGTTGACGAACCTTGCCGGTGACTCACCCGACTGGAAGTACGAGTAGTAGGCGACGAGCAAGACGTTCACGCTGTAGCCGACGACGGTCGCCCACATCGCGCCCGCGGCCACGAGCCACAGCGCGTCATCGACGGTCGCCATGGACTTGAACACCGTGCTCTCGAAGATCACTGCCGCGGCGATCATCGTGCGGATGAACAGGGCCTTGAGGAGCGGCCACTCACGGCGGATCTCGTGAGGGTCGCCCGAGCCGAGCATCGCGATCAACGCCGCGACCGGTGTCGGGTACAGCAGCGCGACCGAGAGCTCGAGCGGGAAGCTCAGGCTGAACCCCACGGACTTCACCGTCGTCTTCACCGGCATCAGGTCGACCAGCGCGATCGCGGCGATCCAGACGAAGATCCCGGGATCGTGGAACTGCCCTCGATCGTGCACGTAGGAGGAGACGATGTAGGCGATGATCGGCACGGCGACCGTCGCCTCGTAGATCCTCAGCTTCAGCGGCCGACTCGCCGGCGCAGGGCCGTCGCCGGCCTGCGGGTCATGCTCCGACATGGAACACCTGCGGTTCTCTCGACGGCGGATCGTCCTCCTCCCGGCGGGCAGGCGTCCGCATCGAGGTGACGATCACGATCGCGACCCCCCCATAGGTGAAGACGTCGCCGATGCTCACCGCCTGTGCGATCGGCGACGGCAGCGGGATCACGTCGCCGAGGAACCGCAGGGTGTCCTCGTCCGTCGCCAGGTGGTGCTTCGGATAGGGATCGTGCGTCAGGTCGTACAGGAACCGCCCCTGGTCCGACGCTACGAGCGCGTGCCCGGACACCGGCATCCCGTGGTTGAGCCCGATCACCGTGAAGTTGAGGAGGATCCCGACGAGGACGACGGGGAAACCGGTGACGCGGATGTTCTTGAGCGCGAAGACGATGAGCAGCACGAACGAGCTGTAGAGACACGCGAGGGGGACGGCGTCGCCGGGCCCGGTGACGAACTGCAGCGCGAAGCCGACGACCGCGAGGCCGCCCCATCGGATCCGCAGGTTCGACAGGTTGGACATGCGTCCGCCCAGCGCGCATCCGGCCAGGAGCGTCAGCGACAAGCAGAGCACCATCAGCCTCATGTGCGTCCTATCGGTATCCCGTCGAGCAACTGAAGGAGATGTCCGGGACCGTGTCCGTCCGGGACGCCACACCGAACACGACGAAGCCCTCGGTCTGCGACGTTGAGGCATCCGAGGGCTTCGTCGACGACGCGTCGACTACGTGATGGTCGATCAGTACGGCTTCCAGCCGGCACCGATCGCCATCGCCATCAGCGCGAGAGCGCCGACGGAGTAGACAAACCTGCGGAGCATGTGATCCCTTCCTTTCCGCCGTGGTCCGGGTCGCGATCCAGCGATCAGATCGGCTTGAACCGGGCGCCGGCAGCGAGCGCGACGGTGGCAAGCGCGGTAGCCGAGACCAGCCAGTGCTTCCATCCGTGGAACCTTGCTCGCATCCGATCACCTCCTTGTTCCGTCTGGGGAAGTGTCGGTGGGAGCACGGTGTCGGTACATCGGGCGAGGGTCGCGAACCCGGCCGTCGGCCCCGGGACGACAGAGGTCGGCCCGTTGACCCCCCACTACCTCGGCGACGGTAGGTCCGAGGCCCTAGACAGCGGGCTACCGGCTCGGGTCCCCAAGCGGGCCGACGCGCGGCTCAGCGGCCCGCGCCGCGGTTGTATCGATCCTGCGTGGGACCGAGCCCGTCCGCGATCAGCGACCGCACAGCGTCGGCGGCGCGATCGACCATCAGTGCGATGTCTGCCTCGTCCCGCTTCCCGATGGGCGCGAGGACGAAGTCCGCGGGGTCCTGGCGACCGGGCGGACGCCCGATCCCGATCCGCACGCGATGGTAGTCGGGGGTACGCAGCGCCTGCGTCAGCGACTTCAGCCCGTTGTGCCCGGCAGAGCCTCCGCCGAACTTCACCCGGAGCTCCCCCGCCGGGACCTCGAGCTCGTCGTGCACGGCGATCACGTGGGCCGGATCGACGCCGTGCTTCTTCGCGACCCCGGCGTACGAGGGCCCCGACTCGTTCATGTACAGGGTGGAGACCACCACGAGGACCCGTTCCCCGCCCTCGTGGAGCTCCGCCTGCTCGGCCGGCAGGAACCGCACCTTCTTGAAGCGCTCGCCGGCCGTGCGCACGAGCTCGGAAGCGACCATCGTGCCGACGTTGTGGCGCGTGTTCGCGTACTCGCGGCCGGGATTGCCAAGCCCCGCGACGAGCCACGGCATCGGACCCTCCGTCGAGGCCGGTTAGGCCTCTTCGCCGCCCTCGGCGGGTGGCGCGGCCTCCTCCTCGACGACTTCGGCCACGACCTCCTCGGCCTCCTCGCCGGGCACCGTGAGGTCGGCCTCGGTGCGCAGCGCGGCCGGCGTGATGACGGAGAGCACGGTCTCGTCGGGGTCGGCGAGGATCGTCACGCCTTCGGGCGCGACGACGTCGGACACCTTGAGGCTCTGCCCGATCTCGAGCTCGCTGACGTCGAGCTCGAGGAACTCCGGGACATTCGTGGGCGTGGCCTCCACCTCGAGGTCGCGGGTGTGGAACTCGACGACCCCTCCGGCCTTGACGCCGGGCGCGTCGCCCGTCGCACGCACCTCGACCAGGACCTTGATCAGCTCGTCTCGGCGGACGGCCAGGAAATCCACGTGCACGTAGCGACCGTGCAGGTGGTCGCGCTGGACCTCCTTCGGGATCGCGAGGTGGCTCTTGCCGTCGATCTTCAGGTCGATCAGGACCGAGCCACCGGCCTGATGGAACATGTGCAGCAGGTCCTGGCTCGCGATCGACAGGAGCGCGGGCTCCGCGCCGTGGCCGTACAGGACGGCCGGGACGCGACCGGCCGCGCGAAGCTTGCGCGCGGCGCCCTTGCCGGTGCCGTCGCGACGTTCAGCCTTCAGGATGGTTTCCATGGCGTGCTGATCCTCGTGGAGGTCTGGGAACCCTCGGATGGTAGCAACACGCTGCGGGAACCGACCGTCTCGCTCCAGCCTGCTCCCGCGAGGCCGCCCTGGGCAGAGGCGAACGCCCCGTCGATCGCGGGCGAAAGCGACCCACGGTCGCCGCGGGCGTTCGCATCGCGAACCCCCGAGTGGGACCATAGAGGTGGAGAGGAGGTCCCCGATGTCACGCGGCATCAGGACCAGGAGCGACCGGCTCTTCGTGCCCGGCTGGACCACCCTACTCGCCCTCGAGCCGTTGTTCTGGATCGTGCTCGCGGGCGCGATCTGCGGCCTCGCGATCCAACTCGTGATCGTCGTCGGGATGATCGCGACGATGGCCGAAGCGGCGGTCCCCCACCACGCCCGGCGCTACCACCACCAGCTGCGGCACCGCGCGGCGGTATGGTTCGGTGGGCACGGCGGGGCGCACGTGCGACCGGTGATGGGATGACGTTCCGGTCAGCGCTCGTGTCGCGTCCGAGCGCCTCCGGAGTGACCGCTGCGCGCGACGCTTAGACCTGGTTCGCGCCGCCGAAGATCTCGCTGACGCTCGAGTCCTCGAAGACCGCGCGCAACGCCGAGGCGATCAACGGGGCGATCGAGAGGATCCGCAGCTTCGGGAACTGCTTCTCCTCGGGGATCGGGACCGTGTTCGTCACGATCACCTGCTCGATCGGAGCCTCCTCGAGGTTCTGGCGCGCCTTGCCGCTGAAGATCGCGTGGGTCGCGCCCGCGAAGATCGGGCCGGCGCCCATGTTCGCGAGCGCCGTGACGCCCGCGCTCAGCGTGCCCGCCGTGTCGATCATGTCGTCGACCACCACGCAGGGGCGGCCCTCGACCTCGCCGACCACCGCCATCTCCTCGATCTTGTGCGCTTCCTTGCGGGAGCGCCGCTTGTACAGGAACGCGAGGTCGGCGTGGAGGTACTCGCGGAGCTTCTCCGCCGTCTTGATCCGTCCGGCGTCGGGCGCCACGACGACGAGGTCGTCGCCGTGCAGCCCGAGGTTGTCCCGCAGGTAGGACGAGATCGAACGGCAGCGCGGTGAGGTGGTCGAACGGCGCGTCGAAGTACCCCTGGATCTGCCCGCTGTGCAGGTCGACCGACACGATCCGGTCGGCGCCTGCGGAACTCAGCAGGTCGGCGACGAGCTTCGCGCTGATCGGCTCGCGCGAGAGCGCCTTCTTGTCCTGGCGCGAGTACCCGTAGTAGGGCACGACCGCGGTGATCCGCTTGGCGCTCGCGCGCTTCATCGCGTCGATCATCACGAGCTGCTCCATGATCGCCTCGTTGACCGGCTCGTAGTGCGTCTGCACAACGAACACGTCGGCGCCGCGAACCGACTCGTCGGCGCGGAAGTAGATCTCACCCGAGGCGAACCGGCGGAGCTCGCAATGGCTCACCGGGATCCCGAGATTGTCGGCGATCTCGTGCGCGAGGGTGGGATGGGCGGTGCCCGAGTACAGCATCATCCGCTTCTTGGTGATGATCTCCACGCTAGGCCCCCTTGCGCTTCCCCTTCGCAGAGTGCTCCGCGTCCTTACGGGCCCGGTATCCCGGGACCGTTCGCTGCTCCGACCGCTCGATCGCGAGCGCGCCGTCGGGCACGTCCTTCGTGATGACCGAACCGGCACCCGTCGCCGCGCCCTTGCCGACGCGAACCGGTGCGATCAGCATCGTATCCGAACCGACCGACGCCCCGTCCTCGATCACCGTGCGGTGCTTCGTGTAGCCGTCGAAGTTGACGGTGACCGTGGCCGCGCCGACGTTCACGTCCTCGCCGATCGTGGTGTCGCCCACGTAGGAAAGGTGCGGCACCTTCGAGCGCGGTCCGACGGTAGTGTTCTTGAGGTCGACGAACGCCCCGGCCTTCGAGCCGTCGGCCATCACCACGCCGGGACGCATCCGCACGAACGGACCGACCGAGACGTCCCGACCGATCGTCGAGCTGAGGATCACCGCGAACCCGACCGTGCTGCGGTCCCCGACGGCCGAGTCGACGATCCGCGCCGACGGGCCGATCGTGCAGCCCTGGCCGATCCTCGTGTCGCCCTCGAGGAACGTCTGTGGGTACACGACCGTGTCGCGCCCGATCGTGACGCCGACGTCGATGTAGGTGGCGTCGGGATCGAGGAGCGTGACGCCGTTGGCCAGATGGGCTTCGTTGATCCGGTCGCGGACGACGCGCGTAACGGCCGCGAGACCGCCGCGTGAGTTGAGCCCCATCGCGCCGCCCGTGTCGACCTGCACGACCGAGACCCGCTCCCCGCGCGCCAGCAGGAACGGGATCACGCGGTTCAGGTAGTACTCGTGCTGGCGGTTGTTCCGGTCGAGGTGCGGGAGCGCCGCGAACAGCGCGTCACGTCGGAACGCCCACACCATGATGGAGACCTCGCGGATCGTCGCGGACCTCGGGCGACGCGTCGACGTCCTCCACGATGTCGACGAGTCTCGAGCCCTCACGGACGATGCGGCCGTACCCCCGGGGTCGTCGAGCTCGGTCGCAGCGATCGTGGCCGCGTTCGACGAGCGCCGGTGCTTGGAGAGCACCTCCTTCACATCTGCGGGTCGCACCGGGTCGTAGTCGCCGCCGAGGACCAGGACGTCGTCGGCGTCGCCGATCGCGCGCCTGGCGACCTTCACCGCGTGGCCGGTGCCGAGCTGCTCCTTCTGCACGACGAACACCGGCTCGGGCACGATGCCCCAGGTGCGCACCGCCGCACGCACGTCGTCCGCACCGTGCCCGACCACGATCACGATCCGGTCGGGCTTCGCGCCGAGCGCGGCTTGCAGCACGTGCCAGAGGGCGGGCTTGCCGCAGATAGGGTGGAGAACCTTGGGGGTGGCGGAGCGGAGCCGCTTGCCCTTGCCGGCCGCGAGGATCACCGCGGCGAGCGAACGAGGCTGGGTGCGTCGGGCCTGTGCCATGCGAGGGCCCGTATCGTCCCACAAGGGCGCCGGCCGCGACGCGGAGCGGTTCCGGGGGGAGGGGTCGAACCTCCATCCCAGGCTCCAAAGGCCCGTGTCTTGCCGTTAGACCACCCCGGACGGCGCGACCATCCTACGGCCCGACCTGGGAGGCTGAGGGCATGATGCGATGGCTCCGACTCGGTCCCCCGACGATCACCGCCGATGAGGCGGACGAGAAGCTCCGCGGGACCCCACCGCCGATCGTCTTGGACGTGCGGACGCCGAACGAGTTCCGTTCTGGGCACATCCGCGGGGCGCGTTCGGTGCCGCTGCCCGAGCTCCCGTCCGTGCTCGACGCGCTCCCGCGCGACCGCGAGCTCGTGTGCGTATGCGCGAGCGGCAGCCGCAGCCGGCGGGCGACCTCGATGCTCTCGCGCGCCGGCCTGTACGCGGTGAACCTCCGCGGCGGCATGGGCGCCTGGACCCGGTCGGGCCTCCCGGTACAACGCGGAGGCGGAGACGGTTCGTCGCGAGCGAAGCCGCCGCAGAAGAAGAGGCGCCGCTAGGGATCAGGCCGATCGACCGGCGGGCCGGAGGTCGCGAACGCGCCCCGCGACGTGGCGGCGAGCGCGTCCGCCTGCCCCAGGTGCCGCGCGAGCGCGACGACCGTCGGTCCGCTTCCGGTCATCACCGCACCGAGCGCCCCCGCCGCCACGAACCCGTCGATCGCCGCGCCCACGTCCGGGAGGCGAGCGAGGACGCCGGGCGCCAGGTCGTCGTAGAGCGCGGAGCCGAGGAGCTCGTCGTTGCCGGTCTCGAGCGCGGCGATCAAGACGCCTGGGTCCGGGCCCGTTCGAGGGTCCTCGTCCCACCACGCGTAGGCGTCGGCCGCCGACACCGCGAACGGCAGCGGTGCCACGACCCAGTGCGAGGTCACCGCGTGCACGGGTGTCAGCCGTTCCCCGCGGCCCTCCGCGAACACCGGCCCGCCGTGCACCAGCGCCGGCACGTCCGAGCCGACCTCCGCAGCGAGCTTCACGAGGTCTGCGCGTCCGAGTCCGTGGATCTCGCCCGAGCGCGCGCAGCACCGCGGCGGCGTCGGCGCTCCCGCCACCCATCCCGGCGGCGACCGGGATCCGCTTGTCGAGCCGCACGTGCACCGGCGGCGTGCCGAGCCCGGTAGCGCGCGCGAACACGTCTGCCGCGTGCGCCACGAGCGACTCCCCGCCCGCCGCGGCGAGCTCGCGAGCGCGCGCGCCGGTCACCTCCACCGCGAACGCCTCGGCCGGCTCCACGGTCACCAGGTCGTGGACCTCGAGCGGCAGCAGTAGCGTCTCGACGTCGTGGAACCCGTCGTCGCGCCGGCCGAGGACGCGCAGGAACACGTTGAGCTTCGCGTGCGCGCGCTCGACGATCGGACCGCTCACGCGGGCACCGCCGCGGCGACCCGCGCGAACGCCGCGAGATCGAGGC
This sequence comes from uncultured Actinomycetes bacterium, assembly GCA_963710985.1. Taxonomy (GTDB): domain Bacteria; phylum Actinomycetota; class UBA4738; order UBA4738; family HRBIN12; genus AC-51. The sequence continues at coordinate 1,161,108 of CAVQCI010000001.1, forward strand.
GCTCCGGACGTTCGTCCGGATCGACGCCGACGCGCGCCAGCACCTCGTCGGCGTCCTGGGCGTCGAGCCCGAGCCGACGCAGCGCGTTCCGCATCGTCTTCCGGCGTTGCGCGAACGCCTCGTCGACCACACGCCACAGGCGGGCCTCGTCGACGTCGACCGGCGGGGCAGCGAGACGCGTGAGCCGCACGATCACCGACCCGACCGAGGGCCGCGGCCAGAAGACCTCCGGCGGGACCTTGCGGACGAGCTCGGCGGTCGCGCGATAGGCGACGCGGACGCTCACGCGCTCCGTAGGCGTCGTCGCCGGCGTGCGCGGCGAGCCGTTCGCCGACCTCGCGCTGAACCATCACGACGAGCCGCTCGACCCCCGGGGCGGTCGCGAGCACGTCGAGCACGATCGACGTGCCGACGTTGTAGGGGAGGTTCGCGCAGAGCACCCACGGGCCGTCGCCGAGCGTGGCCGACCAGTCGAGCTTGGTCGCGTCGGCATGGAGCACCCGCACGACCGGCCGCGCGGCCGCCACCTCCTCGAGCGCGGGGATCATCCCGGCGTCGAACTCGATCGCGAGCACCTCCGCCACGCCGGTGTCCGCGAGCGCCGTCGTGAGCGATCCGAGCCCGGCCCCCACGTCCACCACGCGGACCCCGGGCCTGAGTCCCGCGTCGCGGGCGATCGCCCGGGCCAGGTTCGGGTCGATCAGGAAGTGCTGTCCGAGGGCCTTGGACGGGCGGACGCCGTGGCGCTCCGCCAACGACCGGACGCCCTCACCAGGAGAGCCGGACGTGGAGGACGCCGTTGCCGAGCGGCGCGAGTTGCGCGAAGGCCTCGGGGGAGAGGTCGATGATGCGCCCCGACGCGAAGGGTCCCCGGTCATCGATCACCACGGTAACGGAGCGACCGGTCGCGAGATCGGTCACGGTCACGCGCGTGCCGAACGGCAGCCAGGGATGGGCGGCGGTCAGACCCGACCACGGCGGGTCGTACCACGTGGCGTTGCCGGTCTGCGCCCGCGCGCCCGTCCCCGGCTCGATCAGGGTGCCGTCGGTCATCGCCATCGGCCCCGACACGGCGTGTGCGGAGACCGGGCTGCGGAGCATGTCTGCGGTCAGCACGACCTGCGAGGTGACGTGGCCGTCGACGACCACCGTGCGGATCGTCCGCCGCTCGAGCCCGGGGATCCCCGGCCGTAGCGTCTGGAGCTGCCCCGGCTGCAACTGGTCGCTGTAGCTGATGTGCGTCGAGAACGGCACCGGCGACATCTCGGTACGCGTGCGGACGTCGACCCGGTCGTAGGTGATCGTCTCGCCGTCGTGGAGTGGGGTGCTGGGTGGCGGAGCGACGCGGTCGTCAGCGTCGGCATGGATCCCCATGGCCGAGAGGAGTCCCCCGACCGTGCTCGCGTTGGACGAGACGTCGTGCACCTTCCCCGACACGACGGCCCGCACGGAGACGATCGAAGAGGTGCCGACGGCGTCCGCGGGAACCACGGTTCCGTCGGTGCCGGAGGCCGCCTTCCCGAGCGGCTCCGTTCCCGATCGCTCCACCACCCAGACCCCCACAGCGTGAGGGTCGACCATGTGCGTGAGCGCGACCGCCGGGATCCCCGGTGGCGGGCTCACGATCACGGTCATGCCGTCGGCCAGGGCGGTCCCCGGCGACGGCTCGACCCGGACGTTCGACGGAAGCCCCGTCGAGGCCAGGAGTTCGCGGACGTTGCCCGACGTCGTCTGCAGGGCGATCGGTTGCCCGTCCACGACGATCGTCACGTCCTTGCGCGAGGCAAGCGTCACGACCCACGACAGCAGCAGCACACCGGCGACGATCGTCGCCGCGTGCGTCGCTCGTCGGATCCGCAACCGCCGAAGCCTTGTGGGTCTGACCAACCTTCCTCGTCTCCTTCGAGGAAGGCCTCCGGGGGAAGCGGCTCGGTGGGAAAGCCCCGAACCGGGCAGAAGCCTCGTGCATGGAGGGCCACCCTATCGAACCCTCAACCCTCACTGCAACCTTGAGACTCGAACAGATGTTCGGTGGATATCAAAGGCCCGGGAACGTGTCGCGGGCGTTCTCGGAGGTCGCGGCGACGAGCGACGCGAGCGTTTCGCCGCGGAGCGTCGCGAGCGCATCGAGCGTGAAGAGCACGTTCTGCGGCGCATTGTCCCGACCGCGGAGCACCTGCGGCGCGAGGAACGGACTGTCCGTCTCGACGAGCAGACGATCGAGCGGGGTCGCCAGCGCGGCGCTTCGCAGGTGCTCGTTCTTCGGATAGGTCACGTTGCCCGCGAACGAGAGCCGGTACCCGCGACGCACGCATTCGCGCGCGCTCTCCGCATCGCCGCTGAAGCAATGGATCACCACGCGTTCGGCGTGACCCTCATCGAGGAGTCGAAGGACGTCGGGCCACGCGTCGCGCACGTGGACCACCAACGGCTTGCCGGAGGAAACCGAGAGCGCGATATGCGTCGCGAACGTCTGCAGCTGATCCTCCACCGGCGAGTGCATCCGGAAGTAGTCCAGACCGCACTCCCCCACACCCACGACTCGAGGGTCGCCGAGCAACTCCTCGATCCGGCTGGCCGACTCGGCGTCGAAGGTGACGGCGTCGTGCGGATGGACGCCCGCCGTCGCGAACACGCCCGCGAACGACTCCGCGAGCTCGAGCGAGCGACGGCTCGTGTCGACGTCGATCCCCACGCAGATCAGCCGCTCGAGCCCAGCGCTCCTCGCGGTCTCGACCGCGACTGCAGGTTCCTGGTCCAACAGGAACAGGTGGCAGTGGGTGTCGGTGGCTCCTGCCTGGACCGGGAGTTCACGGTTCTGCCCGCTCATCGCGGCGCGACGATACCCGGTCTCAACTTCGGGTGAACAGGGGGAGCTTCACGTGAAACACGGATCGGCCGAGTCTCGATGCGAGGTCGGGGTCGCGACCGCCGGCGCTCACGCCTCCAAGCGGGGGAAGAGGCCTTCTCCCTTGGTGGTCGCGGTGCCCGGAACGAGCCCGCCCCAGGCGATCGAGCCCGGAACTCGCTGTTCGCTCAAGGGTTGGTCGATCCCCAGCTGCGCCCACAGCCGCTCCGCGGCCTCGGGCATGATCGGCTGGATCAAGACCGCCAGGATCCGGAGCAGCTCGGCGCTCGCGTACAGGACGCTCGCGAGCTCGTCCCGGTTCGCGTCGTCCTTCGCCAGCTTCCACGGCGCTTTCTCCACGAGGTAGCCGTTCGCGCGGTCGACGATGCTCCACACCGCTTCGAGCGCGGGCTGCGTCTGGACCGCGAGCATCGCCTCGTCGTAGCGCGCGGCAGCCTCGGCCACCACCGTCGGCAGATCCTCCTCCGCACCCTCCAGCACGGCTGCAGGCACGGCGTCGTCGAAGTAGCGACCCGAGCATCGCGAGCACCCGGCTGGCGAGGTTCCCCAACCCGTTGGCGAGGTCCGCGTTGTGGCGCTCGGTCATCGACTCGAGCGAGTAGTCGCCGTCGTTGCCGAACGGGATCTCGCGCATGAAGTAGTAGCGGTAGGAGTCCACGCCGAACCGGTCGAGGAGCTCGAACGGGTGCACGCCGGTGCCCGCGGCTCTTCGACATCTTTTCCCCGCCGATCGTCAGGAAGCCGTGGACGAAGACGGTCTTCGGCACATCCTCGCCGGCGGCCATCAACAGCGCCGGCCAGATCACCGCGTGGAACCGCGCGATGTCCTTGCCGATGACGTGGAGGTCCGCCGGCCAAAGCGCATCGAACGTCTCGGCGTCCGTGCCGAACCCGACCGCGGTCGCGTAGTTCAGGAGCGCGTCGACCCAGACGTAGATCACGTGCTTCGGGTCCCACGGCACCGGGATCCCCCAGTCGGTCCCCGAGCGCGAGATCGAGAGATCGCGCAGCCCTCCCTTCACGAAGGACACCACCTCGTTGCGGCGGAAGGCCGGCAGCACGAACTCGGGGTGCTCCTCGTAGAGCTTGAGCAGCGGCTCCTGGTACTTCGAGAGCGGGAAGAAGTAGTTCTCCTCCTCGAGCCACTCGACCGGCGTCAGGTGGATCGGGCAGTTGCCGTCCACGAGGTCGGACTCCGGCTTGAACTCCTCGCACGACACGCAGTAGGGGCCGCGGTAGGTGCCAAGGTAGACCTCGCCCCGGTCGTACAGGCGCTGCACGAACGCCTGGACCCGCTCCTCGTGACGCGGCTCGGACGTGCGGATGAAGTCGTCGTTGGAGATGTCGAGCCGGCGCCAGACCTCCTGCCACTTCGGCACCATCCGGTCGACCCACTCCTGCGGCGTGATCCCTTGCTCGACGGAGGAGCGCGCCACGTTCAGGCTGTGCTCGTCGGTGCCGGTGAGGAAGTGGACCCGTCCCCGCGCAGGCGCCGGTACCGCGCGACGAAGTCGCACGCGATCATCTCGTAGGCGGTGCCGACGTGCGGCTCGGCGTTCACGTACGGGATCGCGCTGGTGAGGAAGTAGGTGTCGCGGCCCATGGAGCGACCATGCTACCGGCGGCCGTCGATCGCTCCCGTACTAGTCCATCACGGACTAGTGGCAGGCGTCGAAGAACACGACGGTGACGGACGAGCCGTCGCCGCCCGCCGAGAACTCCTCCCCTCCGCAGCGCGAGGTGTCGCCCGTGGACCAGCCCGTCGAGGAGATGTCGTACGAGGTGTCCATCGCGTCGGCGGGGAGCGACCTCGCGTGGGTGGCGCTCGCGGCGGACCGGGCGCCCGAAGCCGTCGCGACGAACCGCCACACGACCGTCTCAGCGTTGCCGCTCGCCGAAGGCAGACCGACGCTCGACAGGAGCCCCGCCGGGATCGGTGGCGGCGTCGCGTCGGGCGGCGTCGTGATCGCGAACGTCACCACGGCGAACCCGGGGTGCGTCACGACCGAGGCGGAACACCGCACGGGCATCGGGGCGTCCGTGCCTCCCGGAGGCGCGACCGTGCCCACCGCCGAGCCCCCCGACGGCGGCGTACAGCCGTCCAACATCCCCGACGCCGCGCCCGCCGCAAGGGTGACGGCATCCCCCGTCGACGGCACCTCCCCGGTGTCGTCGACGGTCGCGTGCAGGACGGGCATCTGCTCGCCCGCGCAGGTCGCTGTGACGGCGAGCGGCCCGGGGAACTGGACGGCGATCGGGGTCGGGATCGACGTCTTCGTCTCTCCGGGGGCGAGCGGCGTCGGGAGGGAGAACGGCCAGCTGTGGTTCATCAGCTCCTGCGTGTTCCACGTCGTGCCGTCGCCCGCGACGATCTCGACGGGGAACGAGGGTGGGAACAGCGAGACCTTCACCGTCGCGTCCGACACGTTCCTCAGCGTCGTGGTGAGCCCGAGCGGTGCGCCCGGCTCGACGACCGAGGCCATCGACGCGGTGCACCGGATCCCCGGTGGGTACTCGAGCCTCTTCGACACCGAGATCGTCTCCGGAGGCGTCGACGCGGTCGTCGTGGGGCCGCCTCCGTCGCCCGCGAGCAGGAACGTCACCGAGCCTGCGAACACGAGCAGCGCGAACGCGGCGATCGCGATCCGGCGCCCGGGCGATGACGTCGGCAGCAGCGGACGCTCCGGCCGCCCGGGCGCCGAGGCCTCGCGCCACAGGTCCGGCGCAGGCAGGCGATCGAGCCCCGCGCGCAGGCGGTCGTCCAGCGGTTCGTCGCGACGCTCAGGCATCGTCGCCCTCCTCGCTCAGGAGCGCGCGCAGGCGCTTGCGTCCTTGCGAGAGGTGGACCTTCACCGCCGCGTTCGTCGAGCCGAGCATCGTCGCGATCTCCTTCACCGGGTATCCCGCGTAGTGGTGCAGGACGACGCACGCGCGCTGCCGCGGCGAAAGGCGCACGAGCGCGTCCACGACGTCGCGCGCGGACTCGGGCATGTCGTAGGCGGCCTCCCGCGGCGCGGCGTCGCTCGCACGCCCGCGGTCGGCCAACTCGCCCTTCGCGATCCGGAACGCCACCGCCCAGACCCAGCGCGCGGGGTCGCGGACGGCGTCGCCGCGTCGTAACGCCTGAGCGAACGCCTCGGCGACCGCGTCGTCGGCGACCTGCCGGTCGCCCGAGTAGGCGAACACGGCGCGCCACAGGCGCTCGCCTTCTTCGCGGTACACGCGTTCGAGCGCATCGGCGGTCGCATCGGTCACCCGCACATCCTCGTCCTCACCCGGTACGGGCGCGGGACGAGCGGGAAGGTGAAGGGCGTCTACGGGGCCGAGGTGGCGCTCGGGGTCAGACAGCCCTGGTCGGCTCCGAGCCGTTCGAGGCCGGCGCGGTCGCCGGCGCCCCAGTCGTTCGTAGTGAGGTCGGGGACGTCGCCCTTGTGCGCGCCGGGCGTGCGGTCGGACCACATCAGTTGCTCGGGGTCCTCGACGTGGGCGAGGCCCATCACGTGGCCGAACTCGTGGAGCAGGACCGGGCCGAGGGAGTAGCGCATCCCCCAGCCCTCGGGCATGTCCTGATCGGCGTTGACGACGATCATCCCGCTCACGTACCGGTACGCGCCCGAGGGCGAGTACGGGATCCCGACCGCGAGGATCTTGTTCGGCGGCGCGAAGTTCCTGAAGCGGGCGGACGGGAGCCACGCGATCAGCACCGGGAGGTAGTGGAACGTCGGCGCCGTCGCCGCGTACTGCGCGACCTGCTCGGCCTCGGGCGACCACGACGTCGTCCCGTCGTAGACGAACCGGATCCCGGTCGCATCGGTCACGTGCTGCGTCACCTCCTGAAGGAGCTGTGGGGCGTCGGGCGGCGCGTCCTTGGGGTACAGGGCGTAGTGGATCGGCGTGCACGGATCCCAGCGCACGGGCGAGCCGTCGTGCTGCTGGAGGAACGCGTAGGAGGTCACGCTCCCCCGGTCGGTCGGGTGCGTCGCCGTGACGAGGGCCACGACGTCGGCTGCGGCGAGCAACAGGAAGACCGCGAGCACGGCTGCGACCACCCGACGGCCGCCGCGCCGCCGCGCCGGAGGGCCGGGGGGCGGCGGCAGGTCGGGCCGCGGCGGAAGCGGCGGGATCGCGGGCATCGCGGGCAGCGGCATCCCCGTGGAGCCTACGACCCGATCAGCGAACGGTAGAGATCGTTCGCGCTCGTGCCGTGGCTCGACGCGACGGTCTTCGCGGCCTCTCGGGGACGCATGCCGTCCTCGACGAGCGCACGCGCCTCGGCGAGCAGCGCCTCGGGATCGACGTCCGGTCCGCCGCGCGAGCCCTCCACGATCACGACGACCTCCCCGCGAGGGTCCTCCTCGCCGAGCGCCTCCCCGAGCTCGGCGAGCGTGCCGCGGAGGACCTCCTCGTGGAGCTTCGTCAGCTCGCGACACACGGCGGCGCGACGGCCGGCCCCGAACGTCTCCCGCAGCTCCGCCACCAGCGCGCGCGTGCGCAGCGGGGACTCGAAGAGCACGAGCGTGCGCGGATCGTCGCGGAGATCAGCGAGCCGGCGGGCGCGCTCGCCGGCCTTCTTCGGCAAGAAACCCTCGAACGCCCAGCGGTCGGTAGGCAGGCCCGAGACCACCAGCGCCGCGACGGCCGCGGACGGCCCCGGCACCACCCTGACCGCCACCCCCACGGCCCCCGCCTCGTGCACGAGCCGGTAGCCCGGATCGGAGACCAGCGGCATCCCCCCGTCTGACACGAGCGCCACGTCGTGCCCGTCGGCGAGCGCCCGCAGGATCTCGCCGACACGCGCCCGCTCGTTCGCGTCGTGGAAGGGGACGAGCCGCGCGCGGACGCCTCCGATCGCCTGGAGCAACCGGCCGGTCCGACGCGTGTCCTCGGCCGCGATCAGGTCGACCGCGGCGAGCGTCTCGCGCGCCCGGTCCGTGAGATCGCCGAGGTTGCCGATCGGCGTCCCGACCACGAACAGCGTCCCGCTCACGCGATCGATGGTCCCACGCCCGGCTGGGCTCGCGTGCGTGCGGGGCGACGATCGCGACAACAAGTCCGCCTCACTCGGCGACGTGTTCCGGGGCTTGCGGTTCGTGCGCCGACGCGAGGACCGGGAACGGACCCTCGGCTCCCTGCCGCCCAGGGGCCGCGCGCCGGTACCCTGACGCGGTGCCTTTCCTCAGTCGCCTGAACCGCCCGGTCTGGGCGATCCTCGCCGTCACGCTGCTGGCGGGGTTCCTGCGCTTCTTCCACCTCTCGCATCCGGGCGAGTTCGTGTTCGACGAGGTCTACTACCCGAAGGCCGGCTGCATCATGCTGGGCTGGTCCAACGACGTCTGCCACATCGACTCGAGCGACGAGAAGTACTGGCGCACGAACCAGTGGGACGTCGGGTCGTGGGTGCATCCCGAGCTCGGCAAGGAGCAGATCGCCCTCGGGATCAAGGCGTTCGGGATGGACGCGTTCGGGTGGCGGTTCTCCACGGCGGTGGCCGGCACGCTCGTCGTGCTCTTCACCGCGATCATGGCGCAGCTGCTGTTCGGCAAGCCGATCTGGACGTTCACGGCGGGGCTGTTGATCGCGACCGAGAGCCTGAACGTCGTGATGTCCCGCGTGGCCTTGCTCGACATGCACCTCACGCTCTGGGTCGTGATCGGGTTCGTGTGCCTGCTGATGGACCGGCGATGGATCGAGCGGCGCCAGCCGCTGCCCGATCCGCCCGACCCGGAGGCCGAGACCGAGGCGCTCCGGCCGGCGCCCGTGTACTCGCCGGTGTGGCGGCCGTGGCGGTTCGTCGCGGGCGCGGCGTTCGGCGCGGCGGCGTCCGTGAAGTGGTCCGGCGCGATGGCGATCTTCGCCGCCGTCTTGCTGACCTATCTGTGGGAGACGACGCGCCGGCACCGCGACGACGTGTCGTGGAGCCGGGCGTTCTTGCGCGGGTTCGCCCGCGAGACCTTCGGGATGGTCATCGCGTTCGTGCTCGTCCCGGCCGCAGTGTTCATGCTCACGTGGATCCCGTGGCTGCAGCACTTCCACTGGGACTGGAGCTTCTGGTGGAACACGCAGGTCCGCTCCTACGACTTCCACGCGCACGACATGCAGGCCTTCGCGAAGGATCCGAAGACCGGCTTGATGACGCCGACGCACCCGTACTACTCGCGGCCGTTGCAGTGGCTGCCGATGCTCCGGCCCACCTCCTTCTACGTGAAGGACCTCGGGCCCGACATCCAGGACATCCTCGCGATCGGGAACCCGGTGGTCTTCTGGGGCTCGATCGTCGCGTTCCTCTACCTGGCGCTCGCATGGTGGCGCAAGCGCGACTGGCGTTGCGGCTTCATCCTGCTCGCGTTCCTGGGCCAGTACCTGCCTTGGTTCCCGATCGCCCGGCCGACGTTCTTCTTCTACGTCGTGGTCCTCACTCCGTTCATGGTGCTCGCGGTCACGTACCTGCTCCGCGACCTCTCCGACGCGAGGATCGTCGTGCGCGACCCGAACGGGCAGGTCGCGACGAACCCCGCCACCGGCGGCCCCGCGGTCTCGACCGCCTATCCCTACCGCCCGTTCGTCTGGATCGCGGTGGGGCTCGCGGTCGGGCTGTTCGTGTGGCAGTGGCCGGTCCTCACCGCCGGGCAGATCAGCGACATCCACTGGCGCGCGATCGTGTGGTTCAACCGCTGGGTGTGAGCCGACGGGTGTGAGCCGGTAGGCTCCGCCGATGGCTCGCGCCCGACACACCAGCATCGTTGCGCCCGATGGCGTTCGGCTGGCCGCGACCCTCTTCCTGCCCGGCGACGATGCGACGGCGCCGTGGCCGGTGATCCTCGAGGCGCTGCCCTACCGCAAGGACGACATCACGGCGCCCTCGCGGCCCGAGTACGGGCGGCTGGCCGATGCCGGCTACGTGGTGTGCCGCCTCGACGTCCGCGGCACCGGTTCGAGCGGCGGGATCGCGACCGACGAGTATCCGGCCGTCGAGCGGACCGACCTCGCCGCGGTGATCGCGTGGCTCGCGTCGCAGGATTGGTCGAGCGGCGCGGTCGGGATGTACGGGACGAGCTACAGCGGCTTCAACTCGCTGCAGGTCGCGTTGGAGCGCCCGCCGGCCCTGAAGGCGATCATCTCGATCTTCGCTTCCGACGACCGGTACGGGGACGACGTCCACTACATGGGCGGCGCGCTGAAGGGACTCGACGTCGTCGACTACCCGACCTACATGCTCGCGATGAACGCGCTCCCGCCGGTGCCGTCGGTGTGGGGCGAGGGTTGGCGCGAGGAGTGGCGCCGGCGCGTGGAGGAGACCGAGCCGTGGTTCTTCACGTGGCTCGAGCACCAGCGCCACGACGACTACTGGCGGCTCGGCTCGGCGCAGGAGGACTACGGCGCGATCGAGGCGGCCACGATGCTCGTCGGCGGCTGGGCCGACGGCTACACGAACATCTGTCTGCGTGCGTTCCCGGAGCTCACGTGCCCGAAGCGCGTGCTGCTCGGCCCGTGGCCGCACGCGAACGTCGAGACGTGCGTGCCGGGTCCGCGGGTCGACCTGGTGCCGGAGATGCTCCGGTGGTGGGACCGCTGGCTGAAGGGCGTCGACACGGGCGTCGAGGACGAGGCGCCGATCACGCTGTTCGCGCAGCGCTCGACCGAGCCCGATCCGCTCCGTCGCGAGATGCACGGGACGTGGCGGTTCGAACCGAAGTGGCCCGCCGAACGGCTGCATCCGACGGCGCTCGCGCTGAGCGAGGCCGTACCGGGAGGTGTCGCGCGCGGCGACGGTCCCGACGCGCTCGAGGTCCGAGGGGACGTCGGGTCGACGGCGTGGATCTCGTGCGCGGGCTCGATGCCGTGGGGTCTGTCCTCGGACCAGCGGTCCGACGAGGCGCTGTCGCTCACCTACACGTGGAACGTCCTCGACGAGGAGGTCGAACTGCTCGGACACCCGCGGCTGCGCGTGCGGCTGACGTCGGCCGCGCCGGTCGCCTCCCTCTCGGCGAAGGTCTGCGACGTCTTCCCCGACGGTCGCTCGTCCTTCGTCGTGCGCGGGGTGCTCAACCTCACGCAGCGCGACGGGCGCGACGCGCCGGCGCCGCTCGAGCCCGGCGTCCCGGTCGACGTCGAGGTCGAGCTCGAGGCGTGCTCGTGGACGTTCGAGGCGGGGCACCGGATCCGGCTCGATCTCGCAGGGGCCGACTGGCCGAACGCGTGGTCGCCGCCGGCCGAGAACACGCTGAGGATCGACCGCTCCGTGTCGTCGCTGGAGCTGCCGGTGCTCCACGGACCCTCGCCGGTGACGGCGGCGCCCGTGCTGCCGCCGCCCCGGGTTCCGCAGACGGATCCGACCGAGAACACCGACAAGGGCTGGTCGCGGTGGGAGGTCGTGTGGGACGCGATCGAACGCGAACGACGAGCGGTCGCGACCTACGGGGGCGTGAGCGCCGCCGAGGGCGGCGTCCCGGGGATGCGCCAGCGCTACGGCGGGTCGGTCGGCGTTTCGGCGGTCGACCCGGGCAGGGCGTGGGCAGACGGCGAGAGCGATCTCGAGATCTCCTACCCCGAGGGCACGTGCCGTTCGCAGGCACGGTTGCGCCTCGACTCCGACGCCTCCTCGTATCGGATCGCGATCGACCTGATCGTCAGCGAGGACGGCGAGGAGCGCTGGCGCCGTCGCTGGGACCGCACCTTCCCGCGCGACCTGCAGTAGCCGGACACACGAAACCCCGGCGCTCTGGGCCGGGGCTCGGTCTTGATGAGGTACCTCGACATCCAGGATACCGCCCGGCCACCGCTCCGTCGACTACGAGAAGCCGGGGAGGTGGTTGCGGAACAACAACCAGCCGACGGCCGCCGCGGTATCGAGCAGGAAGTGCGCCACCACGAAGGGCCACGTCCGTCGGGTCCGGGTGAACAGCCACGCGAAGAGCAAGCCCATCAAGAGGTTCCCCGCGAACCCGCCCCACCCTTGATAGAGGTGATAGGAGCCGCGGAGGACGGCGCTCGCGACGATCGCGGCGTTCGCGCTCCACCCGATCTGCTGCAGGCGCGTCACGAGGAACCCGAGCACGATGATCTCCTCGAGCAGCGCCGCCTGCGATGCGTTCATGAACAGCGCGGGATAGGTCCACCAATGGTCCGGCGGCGGCGCCGGCACCACGAACCGGTTCACTCCCAGGGCGACGGCCCCGAGGTAGAGCCCGATACCCGCGAGGCCGACCACCGCGAACAGCCCGAGCCCCAGGCGCACGTCGCGACCGGGATCGTCGGCGACGAGGCCCACCTCGGAGAGGGACTCGCCGTCGCGCCTGCGGACCAGGTAGAGCACGAGCCACACCGGCGCCAAGCCGAACACGAACCCGACCACCTGGTAGATGAACAGTGGTGTCTGCGGCGCCGCGTAGGCGATCCCCCCGCGGACCGGGCCACGCAGGAGATCGATGACGGCGTAGACACCGCTCGCGAGGAGCGACAGCGCGAGCACGACCCAGAGTTCTTCCACGAGCGTCCTTCGGTCGACGGGCGCCGCGGGCACGGGGAGCGGTTCGCGTTGCATCGCGGGAAGGGTACGCACCTGCATCGTTGGCGGGTTCGACGGACGAGCGGCTAGGGTTCGCGCGGATGGCGCGCGAGACGGCGGACCTGGTGGTGATCGGCGCCGGCACGGTCGGCGGCTGGGCGTCGGTGTTCGCGACCGAGCGGGGCGCAGGACGCGTCGTCGTGCTCGAGCGCGAGACCGCGGGATCCGGCGCGTCGGGCCGGGCAGCCGGGATGGTCCGCGCGCAAGGAGGCTCTCCCGACACGGTCCGGCTCGGGATGTGGGCGATCGCGTTCTACGAGGGGCAGGCCGCGCGCTACGGGACCGACTCCGGGTTCTCGGGCCGCGGCTACGTGATCCTCGCGGTCACCGCCGGCGACGAGCGCGATGCCCGGGAGCGGATCGCGATGCAGCGCGCGGTCGGCCTCGACGCGCGCTGGGTCGAGGCGGCGGAGGTGCGCCGCCTGATCCCCGCGATGGGCGAAGAGGGCTACCGCGGCGGCTCCTACGTCAGCACCGACGGCTGGATCGACCCGCCCCGCAACGTCCGCGCCTACTCGCTCGCGATGCAGCGAGCCGGGGTCGACCTCCGCGAGCGCACGGCCTTCCTGGGCCTCCGCACGAAGCAGGGTCGGGGCGGACGCCGGGTGGTCACCGGGGTCGAGACCGGCGCCGGCACGATCGCCACCGAGCGGGTGCTCCTCACCGGCGGACCCGCGATGCAGGCCGTGGCGAGGGCGGCGGGGGCGCGCGCGTGGGTCGGCTATGCGCGGCATCAGGTGGTCGTGACCGAGCCCAGCCCCGCGCTGCACGCCGACACCACCGCGATGGCGTTCGACCTGCGCGCCGGGATCTACTGGCGCCCCGAGGAAGGCGGCCTGCTCTGGGGGATGTCGAACCCCGCGGAGACGCCGGGCCCGGGGCGCGAGATCGATCTCGCGTACCTGAAGAAGATGCAGCGTCGGCTCCACCGGCTCCTGCCGGTCACCCGCGGGCTCGGCATGAAGAAGGCGTGGGCCGCGACGATCGAGTACACGCCCGACCATCTCCCGCTGCTCGGTCCGCTCGTGCTCCGCGACGGTACGGAGGTCGACGGCGTCACGATCGCGAGCGCCTGCGGCCACGGGATGATGTGGGGACCGGCCGTGTCGCGGATCGCGGTGGACCTCGCGCTCGCGGGCAGGACCGACGTGGTGGAGCGCCCCGAGGACCTCCGGATGGATCGGTTCGACGACCACGGCAACCCGCCGTTCGTCGACCCGATCGCGTTGCCGTTCCCGGTCAAGGTCGACGACGACTGAGCGCCAGCCTCACCAGACGTCGCCCGCTCGCCAGTCGCACGCGAGCGTGTCGACGAGCGATACCGCACCGGTCGCCGGCGTGCGAAGGATCATCACGTTGCCGTCCTCCTCCGGCGTCGGGACCTCGGTGCCGCCGGTTCGCACGGCGAGCGGCCCCACCCAGCGCTCCCACCCCAGCCGCTCGTAGAAGCCGTGGCTCCCGGTGCACAGGCCCCCGAGCTCGAAGCCGTCGCGGACGAGGTCGTTCACCACGCCCAGCACCTCGGTGCCGAAGCCGTGCCGTTGGAGGTCGGGCCAGGTGGCCATCGCCTCGACGTAGCCGCACACGATCGCTCGCTCGCCCGCCCACAACGTGCGCGGCACGACGGCGGCGTGGCTCACGATCCGCCCCTCCCGCTGCAAGAGCACGTGTCGGCCTCCGAGCATGTGGTCAACGTCTTCACGCGTGAACCGCTCGTCGGGCCAGGCGGCCACGAACAGGCTCTCGAGGGCGCCGCGTTCCTCGACGCTCAGCTCCGCGCTCTCGACGACGCGCAGGCTCGTCGTCACGACAGGGCGACGTCCACGAGGATCAACTCGGAGACGGCGTTCGCCATGATCGCGACCCCGTCGGGCTCGTCCCAGATCTCGGCCGCGCTCCCCGTCACCATCCGCTCGCCGTTGACCGTCACGTCGCCCTCGATCGCGTAGAGGTAGGCGCCGCGCCCGCCCGGCAGCGGATGCGTCACCACGTACTCGGGATCGAGCCGGGACAGGAACACGTGCGCGTCCTGGTGCACGAGCACCGCGTCGCCCCCGTCGCCGCTGATCGCCTTCAGCAGCCGGTTCGTGCGGTCGGCGGCCGTGAAGACCTTCTGCTCGACGCCGGGCTCCAGGCCCAGCTCCGCCGGCAGGATCCACAGCTGGATGAACCGCATCGGCTCGGTGACCGAGGCGTTCTGCTCCGAATGCCGCGCGCCGCGGCCGAGCGTCATCCGCTGCACGGAGCCGGCCGGCAACGGGCCGGGCGCGCCCCCGACGTCGTCCTGGTGTCGGAACGACCCCTCCACCACGTACGTCAGCCCTTCGATGTCGCGATGCGGGTGCATCGGCCAGATCGCGCCGGGGATCAGGCGGTCGTCGTTGAAGACGCGGAGCGTGCCGAACCCCATGTACTGGGGGTCGTGGTACGTGTCGAACGAGAAGTGCCAGCGCGCGCGGAACCAGTCGCCCTCGACGTCGGAGATCTCCCCGTCGGAGCGGATCTTCAGCGACACGCGCTCAGAGCGTGAGGATCGGGCACGTGAGCGTGCGGGTGATGCCCTCCAGTTCCTGCATCGGCATCACCGTCCCCTTGGCGAGCACGTCGAGGTCGGCCGCCTCGGCTCTCGCCACGATGTCGTAGGGCCCCGTGACGGGGTCCACGGCGACGATCCCCTCGATCTCCCGCACCTGGTCGGTCACCTGTCCGGCCTTCCCGACCTCCGTCTGGATCAGGATGTACGCGCTGACCATGGTGATCCTCCCTTCATGAGGACGCGCCGGCGTCGCCGTCCGCGTCCTTCTTGAACAGCCCCTTCGCCTTGTCGAACAATCCGCCGGCCGCCTTCCCGGCTTTGTCGAGCGCCGGCTTGGCCTTCTCGAGCGCGGGCTCGGCCGTGTCCTTCGCCTTCTCCACCGCCGGCCCGGCCTTCTCGACGAGGTCCTTGGCGACGTCTGCGGCCTTGTCGACCACCACCTTGGCTTTGTCCACGAACCCCTTGTCCTCGGCACCTTCCGTCACGGAGCCTCCTCGATGCGCGTCGTGGGATGCCATCGTCCGAAAGGGGTGCCCTCCGTGGCAAACCCGCTGGTCAGTCACCCCCACCGTAACCGCTCCCGCACCCCCTCGATGCCGCTGTCGACGAACCGCTCGCCACCGACGTCCACCCCGTAGGCGACCTCGTGCCACGGCATCAGCGCGTAGACGAACCCCGCCCGCGTGCGGAAGGTCGGATCGGGCGCGCCCCCGTACGTCGCCAGTGCTCGCTCGCCAGCGTCGGGCAGCTCGTGCAGCCACCACGCGAAGTCGCGCACGGGATCGTTGACCGCGATCTCCTCCCAGTCGAGCACGCCGACGAGGTCGCCGGTGGCGCCGACCAGGACGTGCTCGGGGCCGAGATCGCCGTGGGTCAGGCACGCGGCGAAGGTCCACAACGCATCATCGTCGAGATAGGCGGCGAGCAATGCGTCGGAGCGGGCCCGGTCCTCGGGCGCGAGGCGCGGGACCACGACGTCGCGCAGGCGCGCGCAGTCGGCACGCGTGTCCTCGCGGACGGCCCGGGCCGGGCGTCCGCGCATCCCGACGATCTCGGGCGGCACGAGGTGCAGGTCGTAGAGGAACCGGCCGAGACGCTCGGGCCAGAACCCCTCGGGCGCCCGGTCGGCGGGCACGCCCTCGAGCTTGCGGTACACCATCGCCGGCGGTTCGAGCGAGGTGAGCTCGGGCATCGGGATCAGGGCCGACACCTCGTGCACCAGCTCGGGGAGCAGCGCGATCTGGGCCCGCAGCCGCTCCTCCGCGTAGCGCGATCGCGGCAGCTGCACGATCCACTCGTCGTTGACGTCGTACGTGTCGAACGTCCAGCCGGAGCCGATCGGACCGAGCGCGCGCACCTCCAACTGCGGGAAGAGGCGTTCGATCAGCTCGCGATGCTCGTCGGTCGTCACGGCAAGGGCCCGGCTTCCGGCTGCACGATCACCGGTTCGGGAGGTCCGCCCGGACGAGGGTCGCGCAGCAACGGCACGTCCAGCGCGAACCATGCCACGACGCCCGCCGTCACCGCCAGGGCGGAGGCCCCCATGTACAGGACCGCCGGACCCAGGCGCTCGTAGACGAGCCCGCCCAGTCCGGCGCCGATGATCGGCCCGATCCCGAACCCCACCATCTGGCTGACGGCGTTGCCCGTCGAGTACAGCGTGCTCGGCAGCAGGCGCCCGACGATCACCACGGCGGTGGTGAACAGCAGCGAGAACCCGGCGCCCTCGAACATCGTGAGGACCGAGAGCGCGGTCGGGTTCGACACCGAGCCCCACAGCAGGAAGCCGCCCGCGTAGATCAGGCAACCCGCCACGTAGGTCCAGCGCAGCCCGAACCGGCCCTGCAACCGCGAGGAGCTCCGCATCGTGAAGACCTCGACGACCCCGCCGAGCGCGGTGCCGATCCCGATCAGGAACGGGCCTCCGCCCTCCTGGGCGATCCGGATCGCGATGAAGTTCCAGGCGGCGTTGAAGCCGGTCCACACGAGCAGGGCGGCGCTCAGGAACCCCCAGAACCGCGGGGCGGTGCGGAACACGGCCCCCACCGCCCCGAGCCGTCCATGGCCCGCCGAGGGCTCGGGCCGGTCGCGGACGATCGTCGAGGACCACACGAGGATCGCGAGGAGGCAGAGCGCATAGATCGGCATCTCCCACCCGAGCCCGCCCATCTGCAGCGCCGCACCGAACGTGAGGCACCCGGTGGCGTAGGTCATGCTCTCCCACCCCCGGATCCGCCCGTACTCGGACATCCGTTCCTCGCCGAGGTGCGTGAGCGCGATCGCGTCGACGTTCGGCCCTTGGGCGACCATGAAGACCGAGTGCAACGTGAGCATGGCCGCCACCGCCACCAGCCCGTCGACGACGTTCAGCGCGAGCGCGAACACGATGCAGCCGACGAGCCCGATCTGCAGCGCGGTGAGCCGGCCGATCTTCGTGTCGGACACGTGTCCCCACACCGGATTGACGAGCATCCGGGCTACCGACGCCGCCGCGAGCACGAACCCGATCTCGGCCTCGGACAGGTGGTGGTAGCGCTCGAGGTACAGGGCGAGGAACGGGAAGAAGGCCGCGATCGCGAACCCGAACAACAGGAACAGGCCCTTCACCTGGACGGCGTCGCGAACCTGCGGGCGGTGCATCAGCGGCACGCTAGCAGGGCGGGTGCCGGCGGCTCGTCGCTCAGGATGCAGCGGCGCTCCGATACACCTCTGCGTAGCGCGCGTACTCCTGCGCGATCGCGGCGACCGCGTCGTCGCGGCTCGTGCGCTCGGCGAAGAACGCCTGGAGCGCGTCCCACCAGATCGAGCGGCCGATCGCGAAGCCGGCGAAACCGGACACGGCGGCGCCGGCGCGCAGCCAGCGGTCGACCGCGTCGCGATCGGCGCCGCGGCCGAGCACGATGCACCGGGTGCCCGCCGCCCACGCGACGCGCTGGCAGTCCTCCGGCCGGTCGAGGCCCTCGATCTTCCAGACGTCCGCGCCGATCTCGTCGTGGCGGAGCTCGTCGACCGCCTTGACCATCAACCCGGGACGGACGTCGGTGTCGTAGGTCGGACCCTCCTGCGACGGCTCGGGCGGGACCAGCAGCTCCACCATGATCTTCAGACCCGCGTCCTTGCACATCTGCGAGAGCTCGCGGAGCTTGCGCCGCTGCCGGCCGTTCAGGTCCTTGTTCCCGTCGGGGTTGTACCGCACGAGCGCCTTCACCCAGTCGGGGCGGAGCGTCTTCCAGACGGCCGCGCCAATCGTCGAACTCGAACGCGAACTCCCTGCGGCCGCTCGCCTCCACGGGCACGGCGATCCGGACGCCGGCGTCCTTCGCGGCGGGGATCACGTTGACGCCGTAGGTGGTGTCGACGAGCGCGGCCGCCTCGGAGGGCGCGACCTTCCCGTCGTCGATCGCCCGGCAGAGGCCTTCCCAGATCACGGACTTCGCCGTGCGCGCACGCCCGTCGTCCTCGGCCGTCGGGGTGCCCTCGATCCCGAAGAACGACCCCATCAGCGACGTGCGATGGTCGAACGCCAGCACGAACAGGTGGCTCGTCACTATCCCGGATGCTACCCAGCCCGCGTGCACGTCTCCTGCCCCAGGCGCACAGGTCGACGAGGATCGACTCGCGCTGGCAGACTCCCGCGCATGGCGAAGGTCACGATCATCGGCGCCGGCAGCGTCGAGTTCACCCGGAACATCCTCACGGACCTCTGCTCCTACGAAGAGCTGAAAGGGTCGCTCGACATCGCGTTGCACGACATCGACGACGAACGGCTCACGTATGCGGAGCAGGCGGCGAACCAGGTCGTCGAGCGTCTGGGCGCCGGGCATCGCGTGCGCGCCCATCCGGACCGGCGCGCCGCGTTCGACGGCGCCGATTACCTGATCAACGAGATCCAGGTGGGCGGGTACCGCGCCACCGTCACCGACTTCGAGATCCCGCGCGCGCTACGGGCTGCTGCAGACGATCGCGGACACGATCGGGATCGGCGGGATCATGCGCGGCGTTCGGACGATCCCGGTGATGATCGAGATGGGCGACGAGATGGCCGAGCTGCTGCCCCGACGGTCTCCTGCTCAACTACACGAACCCGATGGCGATGGTGCCCTGGGGGATCTGGGCCGGGTCCGCGTGGCCCGCCGAGCGGACGATCGGCGTCTGCCACAGCGTCCGCGACACCCACGCGTTCCTCGCGTCGCTCGTGGGTCTGCCCGAAGAACGGATCGCGTTCCGCACCGCCGGGTTCAACCACCAGTGCTTCGTCTACGTGTTCCGCGACCGCGAGACCGGCGAGGACCTCTACCCGAAGCTCCGCGCGATCGTGGACGCCGACCCCGAGGGGCTCGGTCGTCGCGTCAGCGCGTGGAGCTCTTCAAGCGGTTCGGCTACTTCCCCACCGAGTCGAGCGAGCACTCGAGCGAATACGTGCCGTGGTTCCTGCATCACCCCGACCAGGTCGAGCGGTTCCGCAGCGAGATCGACGAGTACGTCCGTCGCAGCGACGAGAACCTCGAAGAGTGGGACCGCGCTGAAGACCCAGCTCGAAGCCGGCGAGGAGATCGGGCTCGAGCGCAACGACGAGCTCGCGTCGCAGTACCTATGGGCGCTGGAGACGGGCATGCCGCTCGAGCTCTACGGGAACGTCCGCAACGACGATCTGATCCACGGGCTCCCCGACGACGCATGCGTGGAGGTGCCCGTGCTGGTGGACAAGAACGGCGTGCAGCCGACGCGGATCGGCGAGATCCCGCCGCAGTGCCTCGCGCTCAACCGGACGTTCCTGAACGTCGTGGAGCTCACCGTCAGGGCGGTCGTCGAGGGCTCGCGCGACCTCGTGGAGCAGGCCGCGCTGCTCGACCCGCACGCGGCCGCGACGCTCACCACCCAGCAGATCCACGATCTGGTGAACGAGCTGATCGAGGCCCACGGCGAGCTGATCCCCGAGGCCATCCGGCGTGGGTGAAGGCGACGACGGCAGGCGTCTCCCGCCGTGGGTGGGCTGGACGCTCGTGGTCGCCGGCGCGGTGTTCGCAGGGCTCGTCCTGAACGTCGCGCTGGTGATCGGGTTC
The DNA here is from genome assembly GCA_963710985.1 of uncultured Actinomycetes bacterium. Lineage (GTDB taxonomy): Bacteria > Actinomycetota > UBA4738 > UBA4738 > HRBIN12 > AC-51. The sequence continues at coordinate 1,181,141 of CAVQCI010000001.1, forward strand.
GGCGGCGGCGCGTGGTGGGAGGCGATCGTCACCGTGGTGTTGTGGGGCGGGCTCGGTCTGCTCGTCATGCGATGGGGACGCAGGATCGTCGGACGGCCCAGCCGTCGGCGGACCGATCGGCGAACGGGCGAGTGACCGCGTGCTGAGGAGGCTCTTCGTGCTCGCGGCCGCGGTGCCGATCCTGGTCGTCGTGGCGGTCTGGAGCCGGCGGCGGGGCGAGACGTGGCGGACGGCAGGCGAGCGGTGCCTGCTCGCGGCGAGCGTGCTGCTCATCGTCGTAGTCACCCTGTTCCCGTTCCCGGTCACCGCGCGGTGGTGGAAGCCATGGCACTTCCGCGACGCCCAGCTCGTGCCCTTCCACACGATCCGAGACCAGCTGTCGGAGGGCGGGCTCCAAGCGGCGCAGGTCTTCGGCAACGTCCTGGTGTTCATGCCGTTCGGGTTCGCGCTGCCGTTCGCGTGGCGGCGCGCACGGCGAGCCCGCGTGACGATCGTCGTCGGCGCCTTGCTGTCGCTCGCGATCGAGCTGACGCAGCTCTTCGTCCCGACGCACACCTCCGACGTCGACGACCTCATCTTGAACACGCTCGGGACGGCGCTCGGCTTCGCGGTCTTCTACGCGTACGAGCGGGCGCGGCAGCACCTCACCGTCTCCGCGTGAGCCGTTCCGGCTACACGGTCTCGACGCGGACGCCGGCGTCGCGGAGCGAGCGCAACGTCCGCGCGTTCGCGCCGCGGTCCGTGATCAGCTCGTCGATCCGGTCGATCGGACAGATCTGCGCGAACGCCACCTGCCCGATCTTCGAGGAGTCGGCGGCAACGATCACGTGGCGGGCCCGCTCGATCAACGCGAGGTTCGTGCTCGCCTCCACCTCGTGGTGCGTCGTGCACCCGGCACGAGCGTCGATCCCGTCGACCCCGATGCAGACCACGTCGAGGTTGATCCCCGCGAGCGACCGCTCGGCGAGCGGGCCGACCAGCTCGTAAGACTCGGGGCGCGCCTGGCCGCCGGTGACGACGAGCTTCAGGTGCGGGCGCACCGCGAGCTCGGCCGCGATGTTCAACGCGTTCGTCACGACGGTGAGTCGCTCGCGCGCCACCAGCGCCCGCGCGATCTCGGTGCAGGTCGTGCCGCCGGTCAGCCCGACGGCGCAGCCGTCGGGCACCCGTTCGGCGGCGGCGGCCGCGATCCGCCGCTTCTCCTCCTGCCGCCTGGCCGCCTTGTACCGGAGCGGCAGCTCGTAGTGGACCCCCTGGGCGACGGCGCCGCCGTGCGTCCGGGTCAGCAGGCGCTGTTCCTCGAGGAGCTCGAGGTCGCGGCGGATCGTGGCGGCGGAGGCCTCCAGCCGCGACGCGAGGTCGGCAACCTCGACCTCGCCGTCGGTCGACAGCTCCTCGAGGATCGCGGACAGGCGTTCGGTCTGCCGCATCGCGCCGAGCATACGCCCACATGCGCGTTCTTGCGCGCTTTGGCTTGACTTCGCGCGCGAACGCGCACTAGCGTTCGGACGGGGATGAGCGAGACGCTCCGCGAGATCGAGAGCCAACCCGCCGTCTGGCGACGGGCGGCCGCCTGGATCACGCCCGAGTCCACCCTGACGCTCCCGTACGCGGCCGAGCGGATCGCCGCGATCGGCTGCGGCACGTCGTGGTTCGTCGCCCAGGCCTACGCGGCACGGCGCGAGGAGCTCGGGTTCGGCGAGAGCGACGCCTTCACCCCGACCGAGATGCCCCCCTACCGTCGCTCCTACGACCGGATCGTGGCGATCAGCCGCAGCGGCACCACCACCGAGGTGATCCGGTTCATCGAGCGGATGCGCGACGACGCCGTGCTGACGACGGCGATCACCGCGGTCCCCGGCTCGCCCGTCGCCGAGCTCGCCGGCCACACGATCGTCCTGGACTTCGCCGACGAACGGTCGGTGGTCCAGACGCGGTTCGCGACCTCGGCGCTGGCGCTGCTCCGGGCGCACCTCCTGGAAGAGCTCGAGCCGGTCCTCGCCGACGGGGAGCGCGCGCTCTCGATGGATCTCCCCATCGAACCCGCGGACTTCGAGCACTACGTATTCCTGGGTGAAGGCTGGAGCGTCGGTCTGGCGAACGAGGCGGCGCTGAAGCTGCGCGAGGCGGCACAAGCGTGGACCGAGTCGTACCCGGCGATGGAGTACCGGCACGGGCCGATCAGCGTCGCCGGACCACGGAGCGTGGTGTGGGCGCTGGGAGCCGTCGACCAGGGCGTGCTCGATGCGGCAGCGGCCACCGGCGCGACGGTCGTGGGCGGCGGGTTGGACCCGATGGCGGAGCTGGTCGTGATCCAAAGGACGGCGGTGGCGCTGGCGGAGGCGCGGGGCTTGGACCCCGACCACCCGCGGCACCTCGCCCGCTCGGTGGTGTTGTCGTGAGGAGAACGGAGGGAGCCAGATGAAGCGGCAGAAGAAGCGGCTGGGGGGTCTGGTCGCGCTGCTCGCGTTCGCGCTCGTCGCGGCCGCATGCTCGAGCAGTAGCAGCAGCAGCACGGCCACGGGGAGCGGCAGCGGCAGCAGTGGCGCGCCGGTCCATCTGACGATGTGGATAGGCTACACGCCGCCACCGCCGGAGAACGAGTCGTTCGAGTACCTGTCGATCGACCGGATGGTGAAGGAGTTCGAGGCGCAGAACCCGAACATCACGATCGACCTGCAGTACGTGAACAGCGACTTCGCGCTGCAGAAGGCGACCGTGGCGCTGCAGGGGAACAAGCAGCCGGACATCTCCTACCAGTACGGGACGAACATGCCGCAGCTCGCGCAGTCCCCGAAGCTGGTGGACCTGACGAGCCGGGTCAACGAGTCCAGCTACGACTGGAACGACTTCTACCCGGGCGAGCGGGCGGTGGCGACCGTGAACGACAAGGTGTACGGGGTCCCGGCGCTCGTCGACAACCTGGCGGTCGTCTACAACAAGGACCTGTTCGCGAAGGCCGGGCTGCAGGAGCCGGGTCCCGACTGGACCTGGGCCGACATGCGGGCGGACGCCAAGGCATTGAACGACCCGGCGAACAAGGTCTTCGGGATGGTCTTCCCCGCGGACGGCAGCGAGACGATGGTCTGGCAGTACCTCCCGTTCCTGTGGCAGGGCGGCGGCGACATCCTCGCTCCCGACGGCAAGACGGTCGCCTTCAACCAGCAGCCCGGCGTGAACGCCTTGGAGATGCTGCACTCGATCTACCAGGACGGCTCGATGTACTTGGACTTCCAGCCGGACTCGGGCAAGTACGGGCAGCTGTTCAACTCCGGCAAGATCGGGATGGTCATCACCGGGCCGTGGGACCTCTCGGGGTTCCCCGACGTGAACTACGGCGTGCAGCAGCTGCCCTCGCCCGAGGCGGGCGGCAGCCATCAGACGATCGCCGGGCCGGACAACTGGGTGATCTTCGACAACGGGCAGGAGCGGGTCGACGCGGCCTGGAAGTTCCTGAGCTTCATGACGTCGCCCCAGCAGGTCCTGCAGGACTCGCTCGACACGAGTCACCTGCCGACACGTGAGTCCGTCGCGAAGATGCCGGAGTTCAAGCCCTTCTTCACGAAGTACCCCGGTACGCAGGTGTTCGTCGAGAACCTGAACAACGTGCTGACGGCCCGGCCGCAGATCCCGCAGTACCCGCGGATCTCTCAGGCGCTCGGGCAGGCGCTCATCGCCGCGATCCAGGGCAAGATGAGCGCGCAGGATGCGTTGAACCAGGCGGCCGACCAATCCAACGGGTTCCTGGCCGTGCCCTCGTAGGCGGAAGAGCGAGAGAGGGAGCGTGAACGCCCGCCGGATCGTGCAGTCGGAGCACGTGGTCGGCTGGGCGTTCGCGCTCCCGGCGGTCTTGCTCGTGGTCGTCTTCGGCGTCGTGCCGATCATCTGGTCGGCGCTGATGTCGTTCCAGCGGAACAACCTGATGTCCGCGCCCGAGTGGATAGGTCTGCAGAACTACCGGGCGCTGCCAAAAGACCCGCTGTTCAAGACCTCGATGGTCCACGCGGCGATCTACACGGCGCTGTTCGTGCCGCTATCGGTCGCTGGCGGGCTCTTCGCGGCGATGGCCCTGAACCGCCGGGTGGTCGGGATCCGCTTCTACCGCCTCGCCGTGTTCGTGCCGGTCGTGGCCTCGACGATCGCGACGGCGATCATGTTCCTCTGGCTCTTCGACGCGAACTTCGGCCTGGCGAACTGGGCCCTCGGGAAGGTCGGGCTCGGTCCGTTCGGCTTCTTCACCAGCTCGGACGGCGCGCTGTACTCCATCATCGTGATGACGGTCTGGGGATGGATCGGCTTCGACGCGATCATCTACCTCGCCGCCCTCCAGGGCGTGCCCCAAGAACTGCTCGAGGCGGCCGCGATCGACGGCGCACGGTCCTGGAGCATCTTCCGCAACGTGACGCTGCCGCTGCTCGGCCCGGCCACCCTGTTCCTCGTCGTGTTCTCGTCGATCAACGCCATCCAGCTCTTCGACGAGGTCTATTTCCTCACGAAGGGCGGCCCCGGCACATCGACGTACGTCCCCGTCCTGTATCTGTTCCAGCTCGCCTTCCAGCAGAGCATCGCCGGCTACGCCGCGGCGATCGCCTACGTCCTGCTCCTGGTGATCCTCACCCTCACGGTGATCCAACTGTGGGTCGGCAAGCGGATGGTCTACTACTCGTCATGAGCGAACAGACCGGGTACCGGGCGCACGTCGCGGAGGTTCTCAAACCGTTGCCCGACGAGGCCGCGCCTCGGGAGCCACGCCGTTTGTTCAGCCCGTGGCACCTGGTCCTGTTCCCGCTCGCGATGATGATGCTCGTCCCGCTGCTGTGGATGTTCATCACGTCGATCGAGACGCTCAACGAGACCCGGCACTTCCCGCCGATCCTGCTCCCCAGCGGCGTCCGGTGGCAGAACTACACGCAGGTGCTCCAGCAGGCGCCGTTCGCGCGGTGGTTCCTGAACACCTTGATCGTCACGGTGGTGGTGGTGATCGGGAACCTGCTCTTCTGCAGCCTCGCCGGCTACGCGTTCGCGCGGCTCAAGTTCTTCGGCAGAGACGTGGTGTTCATGCTGGTGCTCGCGACGCTGATGATCCCGTTCCAGGTCATCATGATCCCGACGTTCCTGATCGTGCGGAGGCTGGGGCTGATCGACACGCTCGGCGCGCTGATCGTGCCGAACCTCGCGGGCGCGTTCGGCATCTTCCTGCTTCGCCAGTTCTTCCGGACGCTTCCGATCGAGCTGGAGGAGGCCGCGCGGATCGACGGCGCCTCGCGCCTGGGCGTGCTGTTCAAGATCGTGCTGCCGCTCTCGGGCCCTGCCCTCGCGACCCTGGCGGTCATCACGTTCCTATGGACGTGGAACGACTTCCTGTGGCCGCTCGTCACGATCTACAACCCGAACAACATGACGCTGCAGCTCGGACTGCTGACGTTCCAGGGCGCGCACCAGACGAACACGCACCTGTTGATGGCCGCCAACGTGATGAGCATGGTCCCCGTGTTGCTGCTGTTCCTCGTCGCGCAACGCTGGTTCATCCGAGGCATCGCGACGACCGGGCTGAAGGGGTGAGGGGTGGCTGAGGTCGTCTTCGAGCAGGTGAACAAGGTCTTCCCGGGGGGGACGATCGCGCTCGACGATCTGTCGCTCGAGATCCCCGACGGGCAGTTCATGATCCTCGTCGGCCCGTCCGGATGCGGGAAGACCACGGCGCTGCGCTGCGTCGCGGGCCTCGAGAAGCCGACGAGCGGGACGATCCGCGTCGGCGATAGGGTCGTGAACGAGGTCACGCCCCGCGACCGTGACATCGCGATGGTCTTCCAGAACTACGCGCTCTACCCCCACATGACCGTGTACAAGAACCTCGCGTTCGGGCTGAAGCAGCGCAAGGAGCCGAAGGAGGTGATCGACAGGCGGGTCCGCGACGTCAGCACGATGCTCGGCCTCGACGAGCTGCTCAAGCGGCGGCCGGCGCAGCTGTCCGGCGGCCAGCGCCAGCGCGTCGCGATGGGCCGCGCGCTCGTCCGCGAGCCGAGCGCGTTCCTGCTGGACGAGCCGCTGTCGAACCTCGACGCGAAGCTCCGCGTGCAGATGCGCGCCGAGCTCAAGCGCCTCCACAACCGGCTCGGGATCACGACGATCTACGTCACCCACGACCAGATCGAAGCGATGACCCTCGGCGACCGGATCGCCGTGATGTCCAGCGGCAAGCTCCAGCAGCTGGGCCCGCCGCAGGAGCTGTACGACGAACCCACGAACCTCTTCGTGGCCGGGTTCATCGGCAGCCCGCAGATGAACCTCGTCCGCGGCCGCGCACAGAGCGGCACGGTCACCGCGGGGGAGCTGACGATCTCGCGCTCCGGCGTCCCCGACGGCGACGTCGCGGTCGGGATGCGGCCCGAGACGTTCGTGCAGGCGAGCGACGGTTTGCCGTCCTTCGAGTTCCTCGTCGACGTCGTCGAGCCGCTCGGCGACGAGGTGGTCGTGCACGGATCCACGGCCGGGAGCACCGTCGTGACCGGCGCCGAGGAGGAAGAGGTCCCGATCATGCTCGAGGGCGCCCGCGCCCCGATCACGGCGCGGTTCGAGCCGGGCGTCCGCCTACGGCCCGGCGAGCGGTTGCGCTTGGGCGTCCAGCCCGACCGCGTGCACCTGTTCGACGTGCGGAGCGGCCTCGCGATCCGCTGACGGGCCGACCCGCTTCCAGACGCCTATCGGCACGGCGTCCACGGCCGGCCGTACAGGCTGAAGTTCCTGGCCTTCAGGATCGAGTTGAAGTTCCAGCGGTTCGCCTTCGGGCAGAACGTGGAGGGGTCGAGCCGGTACTCGGCCTCGAAGACGGGTTTGCCCGCCTTCACGAACGCTCGATACCCGGGCTTCGGGTACGCGCATTCGTCGTACTGGAAGCATTGCTCGTTGATCGCGTAGTCGAAGTACGGCAGGAGCTTCGGGATCTGGCCGCCGTCGTTCTTCAGGGCGACGGACAGGCCGTCATCGTGCGCCATCGTGGCCAGCGCGATGTTGTAGGCGAGCTGGGTGGCGGGGCGCACCCGGAACCCCGTCACCCGTTTCCCCTGCGCGTACGTGTCCACGATGTCGTACTCGATCCCGTCGAACCCGGCCGCGGCGACCCTGTCCGTGCGGGCGCGGAGCATCTGCCGCATGAACGCGGACCGCCCCTTCCCCGGGTTGATGTTCGCCCAGTACTCGTCGGGGAACCGCCGGCTGAAGGGCTTGCCCCGCAGGCATCCGCCGCATCGGCGGTCGAAGTCCACGAACTGCTCGTAGTCGGGCCGCCATCGCTCCATGTCGCCCGCGGTGACGTACCCGATCACGTGGCGACCCGACGCGTGGATCGCGTCGACGGCCGCGGTGTCGAGCTTGTACCCGTACCGCCCGGCGATGCTGGGGTCGACGTACAGATCGATGTCGAACACCTTCGGCCGCACGCATGAGGTGCCGCCGAAGGGCCGCTCGCAGATCCCGACGTTGATCCCGTCGGTGGACGGGAAGTGTCCGGGTGCGCCCTGCAGCTGCCACTGCCACCGGGTCCGGACCGGAGGCGTCCACGGCGTCGCCGGGCCGCCGCCGTGCGAGTAGATCTGGACGGCCTCCCAATCGAGCTTGGCCACCCCCGGCTTCGCTGAGCGCAGCCGGATCCGGAGCTCGCCCGTCGTAGGGTCGACGAAGTCGGCGAGGCTCGCGCCGGCCGCGTGGATCGCGTTGTACTGCACGTACTTCCAGTGGGCGCGGCGGAGGTCGTCGCAGGGCCACATGCGTGTCCCCGCGTCGCCTCCGCAGTGGTTCTGATCGCCCAAGCGCACCCAGGCGCTGTGGGTGAAGTCGAAGATGCTCCACGTCCATCTCCGCGCTGCCGCCACCGGGCCGTGGAAGTTGGCCGTGAGCGTGATCGTCGTGACGTCCGAGGGCTGGATCGTCGCGGGCAGCGCGTACGTCCGGTATCCCGAGTACGCGACGCTCGGACCCCCGAAACGCACGTACCGCGAAGGATCGTCCGCGGTCCCTCGCTGGTCCCTCTTCGCGAGCGCGGTCACCGAGCCCACGTGGGTCCCTCGTGTGTCCACGATCGCGGTGGGCGCGAGCACCGCCAGGCTCACCGCCCCACCGCCAGAGGCCCGCGACGCACCGGCGGGGACCGGCGCCGCGATCGCGAGGAGCAACAGCAGGGGCACGACGGCTGCCCCGATCGGCGTCTTCGAGCTGCGGCCTTGCCGCATGGTCATCGCCTCCCGACGAGCGTCAGTCCGCGAGCGAAGGGATGAGACGGAGCGCGTTGCGAGCGTAGACCTTCGCGAGCACGTCGTCAGGCAGGTCGACGCCGGCGATCGTCCAACGGCCCATCAGCGGCACCTCCTCGGTGGAATGCGCGAACCCTTCGTCGGCGGTCTCGAGGAACCGGAAGTAGATCGCGTAGTTCTCCGGCACCGGCGGGAACTCGTCGATCCCGAACAGCACCCGGTCGGGGTGGTTCACGATCAGGTCGCGGGTCGCGCGGGGCTGGCGCCCGAGCTCGGCCACACGCGCGGCGATGTCGACGTGGAAGTTCGGGTAGGTGTCGAGCATCCGCCCGACCCACCCGAGGTTCTCGGCGTACCCGCCGACGTGCACGCCGACGATCGTCGTGCCGGGGTTCGCGGCCACGAGACCCTCGAGCGCGTCGATCAACCGGTCGAACCGCGGGAACGACGGATCGGCGAAGGACCATTCCGGATGCGCGAGCAGCTGTTCGTACCGCTCGTTGCTCGCGTCGATCGGGTCGAAGAAGGCGACCGGGTCCGCGGTGTGTATGAAGATCGGCACGCCGAGCTCGCCCGCGGCCTCCCAGAGCGGACCGAGACGGCGGTCATCGGGCAGGATCAACGCCCCCGCCGTGTCGCGGACGTGCAGACCGAGGTCCTTCCAGACCTTGATCCCCTTCGCGCCGGCGGCGACGCTCGCGCGGAGGGAGTCGGCGGCGGCCCGGCCGACGTCGCCGCTCGCGACCGCCGCGGTCCAGTCAACGTGGCAGCAGGTCGCGAACCGCCCGGGGTGCGCGCGGTCGTAGCGATCGAGGTTGTCCTCGAGCTCCTCACCCCAGCGGCCGTCGAGGTTCACGATCGCGCGGAGGTTGCACGCCTCCATCAGTCGCAACAAGGCATCGACGTCAGGGACGGTCCACGCGTCGGGATCGTCGCCCACCCACGCCGAGAGCCAGCGGCCGAGGTGGTTGTGCGCGTCGATCGCCGGGAACCGCGCGCGGTCGACGGGATGGGCTTCGACGACGAGCTTGGACCCGGGGCGCCAGTCGCGCAGCCGCAGCTCGCCCGGCTCGACGCTCACCGCCGTACGGTGGAGGCGTCGGCGAACTGGGGCAGCCACCGCGCCTCGGCCTCGAGCATCCGGTCGGTCATCTCGTGGATCTGCGGCAACGTGAGGACCGCGCTCGTGAGCGGGTCGAGCGCGACCGCCGCGTGCACGAGGTCACGGTCGCCGGTCATCGCGGCCTCCACGGCGAGGCGCTGGACCGTGATCTGCACCTGGTTGAGCGCGGCGCATGCCGACGGCAGCTCGCCGTAGCGGGTCGGCCGCACGCCGTTGCCGTCGACCAGGCACGCGACCTCCACGCATGCCTCGGCCGGGAGGTTCTCGATCGACGAGCCGTTGCGCACGTTGCCGTAGACGACCCGCGGCGTACCCGTCACCAGGCTGTCGACGATCGGCGCCGCGAACTCGCCGCCGTGCTTGGGTCCGTCGCGCCGCGCCTCCTCGACGATGTCCTCGTTCGACGTATCGGCGACCGCGTTGCGGCAGATCTCGAGGTAGTCCCAGTGCCGGTCGATATAGGACGCGGTGAGCTCGGGCGTCTTGCGGAACCACGCCCAGTACTCGCTCGCATGGTGGCTCGATTCGGTGTGGAAGTAGCCGGCGAGCATCATCAGCTCCGCTCGGACCCGCTCGATGCTCTCGTAGGGATCGTCGGAGCGTGGCAACAGCGGGATCGTGCGCTCGACGTGGCGCGCCTTCATCACCTCGCGGATCCGCGGGAGCAGGTCCTCCTCGCCGCGGCGGAACGTGGTGAACCAGGCGGTGTGGTTGACGCCGGCGCACGCGAACGTGACCTCCTCGTACGGCACCTCGAGCTCGCGCGCGAGCAGCTCGGACGTTCCCTGCACCGAGTGGCACAGGCCGACGATCTTCACGCCGAGCAGGTCCGTTGCCCAGCAGTTGATCGCCATCGGGTTCGTGTAGTTGAGGAGCCAGGCGTCGGGACACACGTCGAGCATCGCCTCCGCGATCTCGCGGAGCGCCTCGACGCTGCGCAGGCCGCGGAAGATGCCTCCCGGTCCGAGCGTGTCGCCCACCGTCTGGTCGATCCCGTACTCGCGGGGGATCAAGACGTCGTGCGCGTACGCGTCGACACCGCCGACCTGGAAGACGGTGATCACCACGTCGGCGCCCCGCAGGGCGGTGCGGAGGTCGGGCGCCACCTCGACCGTCGCCGGAAGCCCCGCATCGTCGATCATGCGCTGCACGGACCCGCGGGTGCGCTCGGCGGCCGGCGGGTCGATGTCGTACAGGACGAGCGAGGAGCCCTTGAGGGCGGGGAACGCGAGGACGTCGCGCGACAGCTCCAGTGGGAAGACCCAGCCCCCGGCGCCGACGATCACGATCCGGGGCTGCTCGACGGCCATCCTGACTCCTCTCGCGGGTGGCCGCATCGTATCCCAGTGCGGTCACGCGATGCACGTTCGTGACCGGATGCGGGTCAGAAACGTCAGATACGCGCAGCCGGACAGGCTCGACTAGGATGGGCCCGTGGACCAGCGCGACGAGATCGTGACCGCCGACGCGCCTCGGGGCACCGGCGCGTACTCGCAGGCGATCCGGGCCGGCGACCTCGTGTTCATCTCCGGGCAGGGACCGCTCGACCCCGCGACCCTCGAGGTCGTGGGCACGACGATCGAGGAACAGACCGAGCAGACGCTCCGCAACCTCCGGGCCATCGCGGAGGCGGCCGGGGGGTCGCTAAGCGACGTCGTCAAGGTCTCCGCGTTCCTGTCGTCGATCGACCTGTTCCCCGGATTCAACGCGACCTACGAGCGGATCTTCGACACGCCCCCCCGCCCCGCGCGGACGACCACCGGCGCCGAGCTGCGCGGGATCCTCGTCGAGATCGACGCCGTGCTCCGCCTGCCGCGGTGAACGCGGTCGCGGACCTCGACACGCCGTCGCTCCTGTTCGACCTGGACGCGCTCGAGGCCAACATCGCGGAGATGGCAGTGGTCGCGCGCGATGCCGGCGTGCGCCTGCGCCCGCACACGAAGACGCACAAGTCCCCCGAGATCGCGCGGATGCAGCTCGATGCGGGCGCCGCCGGCATCACCGTGGCCAAGCTCGGCGAGGCCGAGGTGATGGCCGACGCCGGGATCGACGACATCCTGGTGGCCTATCCGCTCGTCGGCGAGGTGAAGCTCGCGCGCCTGCGCGCCCTGCTGGAGCGCGCCCAGATCCACGCCACGACCGACTCGGTCGAGGTGGCCGAGGGGCTCGGGCGCGTCGGGCGAGAGGTCGGCCGCGACGTCGGCGTGCTCGTGGAGGTCGACACCGGCCTGCACCGGGTGGGCCGGGCGCCGGGGGCGCCCACCGTGGAGCTGGTCCGGCAGGTGGCCGCGGATCCCGGGGATCGAGGTCCTCGGGCTGCTCACCCACGCGGGGCATGCCTACCGGAGCGCGACCGCCGAGGAGCTCCGCGCGACCGCAGAGCGCGAGGGCCTCGACCTCGTCGAGACCGCGGCGGCGTGCGCGGCGGTCGGGATCGAGCTCCGCGAGCTGAGCGTCGGCTCGACGCCGACGGCTCGGATCGTCGTGGAGGTCCCGGGCGTCACGGAGGTCCGCCCCGGCACCTACGTGTTCAACGACGTCCAGCAGCTGCGCCTGGGCGTCGCGACCGAGGCGACCTGCGCCGCGCACGTGCTGGCGACGGTCGTCTCGCACCCGACCGAGGACCGCTTCGTCCTGGATGCGGGGACGAAGGCGTTCACGTCCGACGGCGGGGACGGTCCGCCGTTCCCCGGACGCGGGGTGGTCGCGGGCCGTCCCGAGCTCCGCCTGGACTTCATGAACGAGGAACACTGCGTGGGGCACCGCACCGGCCAGGACGACGTACGGATCGGCGAGCGCCTGGAGGTGATCCCGCTGCACGTGTGCTCGACCGTGAACATGTTCGACGAGGCCTACGGCGTGCGCGCGGGCGTCGTGGAGCGGACGTTCGCGATCGCGGGTCGCGGGAGGATGCGCTGATGCGCGGGCTCGAGGGCAGGGGCGTGCTGGTCGCCGGCGCCAGCCGCGGGATCGGCGAGGCGGCCGCACGCCGGTTCCTCGAAGAAGGCTGCCGCGTGTTCATCTGCGCGCGCCACGCCGACGGGGTCGAGGAGGCCGTGCGAGGGCTCCGAGCCCTCGGTGAAGCCGGCGGCGTCGCGTGCGACGTGAGCGACGCGGAGGACGTCGCGCGGATGCTCGAGACGGCCGACGACTTCCTCGGCGGGATCGACGTCCTCGCGAACAACGCCGGCGTCGGCCTGGCAGGAGGACTTCCTGGACATCACCCTCGAGCACTGGGACACGATCCTCGACATCAACCTGCGCGGGATGTTCCTGGTGTCCCAGGGCGTCGCGCGGCGGATGGTCGCGCGGGCACGCGGCGGCGCGATCGTCCACATGTCCTCGACCAACGCGTTCGAAGGCGAGGTCGGCTACGCGCACTACAACGCGTCGAAGGGCGCGATCAACCTCCTCACGCGCACCATGGCCGTCGAGTTAGGCGTGCACGGGATCCGGGTGAACGCGCTGTGTCCGGGGAAGATCGTGACCCCACTGCAGGCTGAGGCCGAGGACCCCGAGTACACGACGCGCTACGTGCGCGAGCGGATCCCGCTCGGACGCTCGGGCACGGTCGAGGAGGTCGCCGCGGCGTACGCGTTCCTCGCCTCGGACGAGGCGACGTTCATCACCGGCGAGGCGCTCGTCGTCGACGGCGGCCAGCTCGCGATGTGAAGGAGGCGACCCGATGACCGACACCCCGCTCACGCGCCTGCGCAGGCTCCCGCTCGAGGCCCACGCCGTCGGCCTGACGTGGCTCGGTCAGGCCGGCTTCCTCCTGCGCTCGGGCGACACGACCGCGCTCATGGACCCGTTCCTGTCGCCGTGGGAGGGGCGCGAGTACGAGAGCGGGCTCGCCCCGGCGCAGGCCCAGGGGATCGACATCGTGCTCTGCACCCACGAGCACGTCGACCACTTCGACGCGGCCAGCGCGCCCGCGATCGCGGCGGCCTCTCCCGGCGCGGTGTTCGTCGTGCCCACCCCGATCGTCGACATGGTGACCGAAGCAGGGATCGCGCCCGACCGGGTCGTCGGGCTGCAGCCCGACGAGACCGTCGAGCTCGCCGGGCTGACGATCCGCGCGGTCCCCGCGATGCACGGCGTCACGATGGACGACGCCTACGGGTTCGGGGCGTCGCTCTCCGGCGGCCTGGTGCGGTTCCTCGGCTACATCGTCGACGCCGGCGCGACACGCCTATACCACGCGGGCGACACGATCCACTTCGAGGGGATGGAGACGACCCTGCGCCCGCTCGAGATCGACGTGGCGATGCTGCCGATCAACGGCCGCGACCCCGAGCGCGAGGCGCGCGGGATCGTCGGCAACCTGTCCGCGCGCGAGGCCGCGTGGCTCGCGAAGGAGATCGAGGCCGGGGTCGTCGTGCCGATGCACTACGACCTGTTCGCGCGGAACCGCGGCTATCCGGGGCACCTGGTGGAGAGCGTCGAGCGGGAGCACCCGGGCGTCCCCGTGCTGATCCCCGCGCGCGACGAACCGTTCGCATGGAGCGGCGGGAGGGCCCGATGAGGGCGCTCGTGTACCTCGGCCCCCGCAGGATGGAGCTGCAGGACGCACCCGAGCCCTCGCCCGGCCCCGGCGAGGTGGTGTTCGAGACGCGGGCGGCCGCGATCTGCGGCTCGGATCTGCACGGCTTCCGCGAGGCGAGCCCGCGGCGGATCCCGCCCCTCGTGATGGGGCACGAGGGCGTCGGGACGATCGCGGCCGTGGGCGAGGGGGTCGACCCGGCCCGCGTCGGCGAGCGGGTCGTGCTCAGCCCGATCCTCGCCTGCGGGGTCGTGCGAGCAGTGCCGGGAGGGCAGGACCAACGTGTGCCTGCAGGGCCGGCTGGTGGGACGCGAGCTGAGCGGCGCGTTCGCCGAGCGGTTCACCGTGCCGGCCGCCGCGGCCGTGCCGATCTCGTCAGAGGTCCCCGACGACCTTGCGACGCTCACCGAACCCCTCGCCAACGCCGTGCATGTCACCGCGCGATCGGTTCGTCCGGACGACGACGTTCTCGTGATCGGCGCCGGGGCGATCGGCGCGCTGATGGCGCGGATGTCCCTCGAGCAGGGCGCGCGAAGGGTCTTCTCGACCGATCCCGTCGCGTCGCGCCTCGCGTTCGCCGCGGGGCAGGGCGCCACGCCGCTCGCGGGCGAGGACCCGGAAGCCGCGCTGCTTCAGGCAACCGACGGGCGCGGGGTCGATGTCGTGATCGACGCCGCGGGGTTCGAGACGACTTGGGCTCTGGCCCTGCGGGTGGTCCGGCCCGCCGGGCGTGTCGAGGCGGTCGGGCTGGGCACGCCCGGGGCACGCGTCGACTTCTTCGCGATCGTCGGCAGGGAGATCCAGGTGACGGGGTCGTTCGCGTGGACCGATGAGGACTTCGCACGGGCGCTGTCGCTGATCGAGGCAGGCGCGATCGACACCACCGGGTGGTTCACGCACGCGCCGATCGCCGAGGGCCAGCGCGCGTTCGAAGAGCTGGTCGACACGACGGACCGGTTCAAGGTGGTGCTCTTCCCGTGAGGCTCGTGTCGTTCGACGGCGGGTTCGGTCGTCTCGACGACGACCAGGTCGTTCCGATGGGCGCCGAGCTCCCCGCGTACCTGGCGACCGGCGAAGCGACCGACGCTCCCGCGGTCGCGCTCGCCGTATGGCTGCGGGACCGCGACGTCGTCGAAGTCGAGATCGACGGGGTCGGGACGCTCACGAACCCGGTGCGGACCGGGAGCGCGTCGGGGTGAGGGCGCTGCGGCTCGGAGCGGAAGCGCCATTCCGCAGGCTGGTCGGCGTGGGCGGGATCGGCGGCGGGATGTTCCTCGCGCTCGAAGGCGACGCGACGCTCGGTCGGGAGGAGAGCCGGGGCGCCCACCTGCTGGACGCGCGCGACGCGTGCAAGCTGCACATCGTCGCGCACCACGTGGCCGTGCTCCTCGGCGCGGACCCGTCGGGCACGCCGTTCCACGTGGCACCGCTCGGTTGCGTGGGCGACGACGATCCCGGCCGGTGGGCGCTCGACGCGATGCGCGCGGCCGGGATCGACGCGGCGCGCGTGAGCACGCTCGCGGACCGGCCGACGCTCTTCAGCGTCTGCTTCCTGTACCCCGACGGATCGGGCGGCAACATCACCACGCTCGACTCCGCGGCGTCCGCGTTGGCGGCGGCCGACGTCGACGTCCTCGAGCCGCTGTTGGACGCGCGCACGATCGCGCTCGCGGCTCCGGAGGTCGGGCTCGGCCCCCGTCGCGGGCTGCTCGAGCTCGCGGCCGCGCACGGCGCGTTCCGCGCGGCCTCGTTCGTCTCCGGCGAGGTCGTGTCGGCCCGCGACCTCGGCCTGTTCGCACTCGCGGACCTCGTCGCGATGAACGCCGACGAAGCGACGGCGCTCGCGGGACGCCCGCTCGACCGTGCGGAGCCGGCCGGGTTCCTCGAGGCGGCGGCCGCCGCGGCGGCGGTGTCGCATCTCGTCGTCACCGCCGGGGCCGACGGCGCGTTCGGCTTCCAGGACGGGCGGTGGCACCACCGAGCCGCGATCCCGGTCGAGGTCGCCAACACCGCCGGGGCCGGCGACGCCTTGCTCGGCGGGGTGCTCGCCGGCATCGCCGCCGGCGTGCCGCTGCTTCCCCCGCCCGGGGCTGCGCCGGACGCCCTCACCTGCGCGCTCGACCTCGGCGTGCTCCTGGCGAGCCGCTCGGTGAGCTCGCCGCACACGATCGATCCCGACGCCGACCTGGCCGTGCTCGCGACGCTGGCTCGCGAGACCGGCCTGGCGTTCGGGCCCCCGCTCGCGGACGTGCTGACCGACCTGCAGTAGGCCTGCGGTAGGAAGGAAGGAACGATGGACTTCGCGGAACTCCGACGAGAGGTCTGGTGGGCGAACACGCAGCTGCCCGCTTCCGGGCTCGTCGTGATGCACAGCGGCAACGCGAGCGGGATCGACCGGGAGCGCGGCCTCGTCCTGATCAAGCCGAGCGGCGTCGACTACGACGCACTGCGCCCCGAGGACCTCGCGGTGGTGACGCTGGACGGCGAGCGAGCCGGCGCCGCCGACGTGCCTGACGGCGTCGCGAGCCCGCTCAAGCCGAGCGTGGACACGTCGCATCACCTCGCGCTGTACCGGGGGGACCCCTCGATCGGCGGCGTGATCCACACCCACTCGAACCACGCGACGGCATGGGCCGCCGCCGGACTGCCGATCCCTGCGGGCTGACCGCGATGGCCGACGAGTTCGGCGGCGAGATCCCGTGCGCCCCCTACGCCCCGAACGAGGGTGACGCGATCGGCGACGGGATCCTCGCGCACCGCACCCGCGCGCCCGCGATCTTGCTGGCGAACCACGGCGTCTTCACGTTCGACGCCACCCCGCGCAAGGCGCTCAAGGCGGCGGCGATGGTCGAGGACGCCGCGAAGACGATGTGGCTCGCGGTGCAGCTCGGCGCGGTGGCGTCCCTGCCACCCGACGAGATCGAGCGGTGGTGGACCCGCTACCACGCGACCTACGGGCAGGTGACATGACCGTCGACGCGAAGGACCTCTACGGATGGTGCCGGATCCCCGTGGACGAGCTCGCGCAGCGCCCCACGAAGATCCCGTTCGAGATCGTGGCCGATCCCGCGGAGATGGGCCGGAAGATGGCGCTCGAGCTCGTCGAGCTGATCGAGGCGAACAACGCCGAGGGCCGGCCCACGCGCGCGATCGTGCCGTGCGGACCGTCGTCGTGGTACGCGCCGTGGACCGAGGAGGTCAACGCGCGTGGGCTCTCGCTCGCGCAGCTCACGGTGTTCCACATGGACGAGTGCCTCGACGCGCAGGGCCGCCCGCTCCCCGACGAGCACCCGTACAGCTTCCGCGGGTTCATGAAGCGCCATTTCTACGGCGGGATCCGCCCGGAGCTGAACGTGCCCGAGCCGCAGCGGCACTGGCTCCTGCCGGCCACGGCCGAGCGCGTCGCCGCGGCCATCGCCGAGGCGCCGATCGACCTCACGCTCGGCGGCTGGGGGCAGGACGGCCACGTCGCCTACAACCAGGCACGGCGCCATCCATTCAGCCACGTCACGCTCGACGAACTCGCCGATTCCACGGTCCGCGTCCAGGAGAACAACCTCGACACCGTCCTCGCGTTGGCGCAGCGGACCTTCGGCGCCGCGTACCAGTTCGTCCCGCCGATGTCGATCACGCTCGGGATGCGCGAGTGCCTGTCGGCTCGGCGCGTGCGTCTGTACAGCGACACCGGCGCGTGGAAGCAGACCGCGTTCCGCGTGGCGCTGTTCTCCGAGCCCGACCTCGAGTACCCGATCACGCTGCTGCAGCGCCACCCCGACGCGATGATCACCGCGACGCGTGAGACCGCGCGCCACCCGATCTCGGAGCACCCGGAGTGGCAGCTGTGGTGAGCGCTCCCTAGCCCACCTCATGGGCGAGGATAGCGAAGAGCGTCGTGACGTCGGGGTCGGGGCCCGAGCGGCCGCGCACCATCCGTCCGGAGGTCGGCGTGCCCACGAGGCCGTGCGCGCGCATCAGCGTGTCCGCGGGCAGGTTCGGGTGGGGTACGTCGAGCCAGCACGTCGTGTCGTCGGGGAGGTCGTACACGACGGAGCCGATCAGGAGTTCCGCCGCCGCGGGATCGGCCGCAAGCACCGGCGCGACCTTCCAGCCGTGGCGCGCCGGGCGGGCGGCGGCGAACCCGACCAGGTCGTCGGCGCGCGTCGCGGCGGCCAGTCGCGCCTCGGGTTGGTCGAGCCAGGCACGGAGCAACGCCAGGCGCGGAGCGCCGGCGGTCCGCGCGTCCATCGCCACCAGTGCGTCGAACGCGAGCTCGCGCGGGTCGGCGAGCGCCAGGGTCGGGTCGGCGGGCGGCCTTCGCCACGCCGAGGCCAGGCCGCGCCATCGCGTGATCCCGTGGACGTCGCGGAACCCCGACCGACGGTAGTTGGCCTGCTGGGACGCGTCGCCGTCCAGGCCGACCGTGCCGGGCTCCAGGCGCCCGAGCGCGCGGCCGAACAGCTCGATCCCGATCCCGCGACCCCGATGGGCGGGATCCACGAGGTAGAGACCGATCCACCCGAACCCCTCGGACCACCGGGTGGCGAGCACGGTCCCGACCACACGCCCGTCCGCCTCCGCGACGAACCACGACCCCGGATCGGCGGCCGTGAAGGTGTCCACGTCGTGCAGCCCGCGGTTCCATCCCTCGGCGTCGATCAGCGCGCGGATCGCGTCGGCGTCATCCGGCGCCGCCGCGCGGACCAGGTGCGTCACGGGGACCGTCGCATCACGACGCACGCGAACGCACCGGGCTCGTCGCGGATCGCATGCCGTTCGCCCGTGTCGAGGAACCCGCACCGCTCGTAGAGCCTCCGTGGGCCCTCCTCGTGCTGGGCGACCCAGAGCTGCACCGTCGGGGATCCGTGGTCTCGTCCGAAGCCGAGGACCGCCTCGACGAGATCCGCGCCGACCCCGCGGCCGCGCCACGCGGGCTCGACCCACATCCCGAACAGCCCGAGCACGCCCTCGGATCCGTCCCACGGTGCCGCCGTCGCCGTCCCGACCGCTCGGCCCTCCGCCACCGCGAGGAACGTCGCGCCGTCGGCGATCGTCGTGCGCTCCCGCCACTCGTCGTCGGAGCGCCGAAGCTCGTCCTCGTAGAGCGACCCGAACACGCCCGGGTCGGTGCGGAGCGCGGCGAGCCGGACGTCGCGGTAGGACTCCCAATCGTCGAGCGTCGCGGCCCGGATCGCGACCCCGTCCGCCGCCGTCAAACGATCCGCACCTCGGCCTGCTCGGCGAGCTCAGCGGCGCGCGCCGCGTCGAGCTTGCCCGCCCCCGGCACCTCGGCGTTGGCCGTGGCCGCGCCGAGCGCGGCGCAGAGCGCCTCGTCCCAGTCCTCGCCCCGGTCCAGCGCCGAGATCAGCCCGGCGAGGAACGCGTCGCCGCTGCCGACCGGATAGCGGCCCCGCACGTAGAGCATCCCCTCGTACAGCGTGCCGTCGGGCGCGGCCAGCACGACGCCCTCCGACCCGCGGGTGACGAGCCCGGCGTGACCGTCGCCGCCGGCCAGGTCGCGGAGCTTCTGCGCGGCCGCGAGCGCCTCCTCGCGTCGGGCGGTCGGCACGTCGAGCAGCTCGCGGGCCTCCGCCTGGTTCACCTTCACGATGTCGGGCTGTGCCTCGAGCGCGAGGCGCAGCCGGTCCCCCTCGGCGTCGACCGCGACCTTGACGCCCGCGGCGCGCGCCTCCGCGACCAGATCGCGGTACCCGTCGTCGGGCGCCCCACGCGGGAGCGAGCCGCTGATCGTGAGCCACCGCGCCCGGTCGAACATGGCCGCGGCGGTGTGCATCAGCTCGACCCACGCGGCGGCCGGCACCACCGCCCCGTTCTCGTAGAACTCCGTGAGCGAGCCGGTCTCCCGGTCGGCCACCGACAGCGACGACCGATTCTCCCCGTGCGCCCACACGTGCGCGCCGGGGACGCCCTCTGCCTGCAACTGCTCTTCGAGCCACTTCCCTGTGTGCCCGCGCAGCAGCGCGACCGCGGTGACGTCGGCGCCGAGGGCCGTGGCCGCGCGCGCAACGTTGAACCCCTTGCCACCTGCGACCTGCAGGAACCCCGCCGGCCGATGGATGTCGCCCTTCACGAGCCGTTCGATCTCGAACAGCTTGTCGATCGACGGGTTCGCCGACAGGCAGACGATCACGCGGGGCTCCCCTCGGCCGCGGCGAGGGCCGCGAGCGCCTCGTCCATCGTGGGCTGTCCGTCGACCCCGCCGACCGCACGCGTCGACAGCGCACCGCACGCGTTCGCCACCGCGAGCGCGCGCTCGAGCGGCGCGCCGTCGAGCCAGGCTACGAGGAACCCGGCGTCGAACGCGTCGCCGGCGCCGGTCGTGTCGAGCACCGTCACGGGCGCCGCGGCCACGCGGAGGAGCTCGTCGCCGGTCGCGCCGATCGCGCCGTCCTCGCCGGCCTTCACGGCTACGACCCCCGCGCGCGATGCGAGCCGCACGGCGGCCGTCTCGACGTCGGACGTCCGCGCGATCCGCATCGCCTCGGTCCGGTTCGGCAAGAAGACGTCGGTCCGCTCGAGCAGGGTCATCAGACCGTGGTCCCAGGCCTCGGACGGATCCCAGTTCGGATCGACCGAGGTCGTCGTGCCGCCGGCCCGCGCCTCGTCGAACAGCGCCGCGAGGTCGGGCGCGAGCCCCGTCTGCAGGAAGTACGAGCTGACGTGGACGTGGCGAGCGTCGGCGAGCAGCGCGCGATCAACGAGCTCGAGGCGCAGGTCGACGATCGTGCCCGCCCGGGTGAGCATCGCCCGGTCCTGCGGGCGCGAGAACACGACCGTGAGCCCGGTCGGGCGGGACGGATCGACCGCGAGCCCTCGCGTGTCCACACCGCGCGCCTGCAGCTCCTCGCGCATGAACCGGCCGAAAGGATCGTCGCCCACGACCCCGCAGAACGCCACCCCCAGACCGAGCCGCGCCGCGGCGCATGCGGCGATCGCGCCCGAGCCGCCAACCGTCAGCGTCGCGTCCTCGACCAGCCGCTCTGCCTGGCCGAACGCGGGCACGAGGTCGTCCCCGCGCAGCACGAGATCGGGATTCGCGTCGCCGAGGACGAGCAGGTCGAAGGCGGGAGCCACCCCAGGAGCCTAGCGTGCGGATTCCCTCGACCGCCTCCTACGATGGACCCATGTCGGACACGCAGCGCGGCCCGCGGATCCGGCTGGTCCAGGGCGACATCACCGATCAGGACGCGGACGCGATCGTGAACGCCGCGAACACCTCGCTTCGGCCCGGCGGCGGCGTCGACGGCGCGATCACCCGCGCCGCGGGCCGGGAGGCCCTCGCCGACCGCCGACGCGTGATCGAGGAGCGCGGCCATCCCCCGCTGCCGACCGGAACGGCCGTCGCGACGATCGCCGGCGACCTGCGTGCCCGATGGATCATCCACACCGCGGGGCCGATCTACGGTGCGAGCGACCACGACGCCGATCTCCTCGCGTCGTGCCACCGCTCGAGCCTGCGCGTCGCGGACGAGGTGGGAGCGCGGACCGTCGCGTTCCCCGCGATCAGCTGCGGGATCTACGGCTATCCGCCCGCCGAGGCCGCCCCGATCGCGATCCGCACGGTCCTCGACGCCGACACCCAGGTCGAGGAGGTCCGGTTCGTGCTGTTCGACGCCGAGCTCTTCGGTGTGTTCGAACGTACCCTCAGCGCCGAGCTCGAACGGCCCTGAAGGCCCCCCGAGCGAGGTTGCACCTGCAACGTTCGCACACCCCGCTGGTAGCCTCTCTTCTCCCATGAGCGAGCACTTCACCGACGTCCACGGCGTGCACGACCGGCTCGACGACATCCAGCTGGTCGACTGTCGTGAGCTGTACGAATGGGTGGCCGGCCACATCGACGGCGCCCTGCATCTGCCCCTCAACGCGATCATGGCGGGGGCCGGCACCGATCTGGACCGCGCCAAGCCCGTCGCCGTGATCTGCCGCACCGGCAACCGCAGCGAGCTCGCCACGATGATGTTCCAGGCCCGCGGGTTCGAGGCCTACAACATCGAGGGCGGCATGGAAGCCTGGGAAGCGGCCGGCTACGAGATGTCGACCGACGACGGCTCCCCCGCCCGCGTCGCCTGAAGCGACTCAGAGCCGCCGCGACGACACCACCGCGAACGGGTCCACCTCGTACTCGCGGTAGATCGGGCGTTCTGTTCCCTCCAACGCGTCCGCGAGCCGGAGCGCGCACCCGGCCGCCGTCATGGTCGCCACCGGCGGTAGACTGGAGTGTCCCCCTCGTACGTCGTGGCGACGGCCTCCTCCACCGAGCACGCGTAGTAGGCGAGCGGATAGCTCGCGTCGTACGGTCGGGCGTCAACCGCCGGGTGCACGTCGGAGAGCCGCTCCATCCAGCCGCGGACGAGAAACTCGCCGGTCTCCCCCTCGTGGTCCTCGGCCGGCACCGCGGTGTGGAACGCGTAGCGGCCGTCGCGCGCGAACTCCTCGACCTTCGGCGACCGCAGCCGGCACGCCACCACGAGCAGCCCGGCGCCGAACCACGGCGACACGGGATGCAGTCGCGGAGAGCCGTCGGTCCGCAGCGTCGCGTGGTACACGACCTTCCCTTCGATCCGCTCGCGCCCGAACGCCGCAAGGTCGGGGTCGGCGTTCGCGAACTCCGCCCAGGCCGTCATCTCGGGACGACGGGCAGCATCGTCAGCTGCCCCCTCTGTACGCGTACAGGTTGCCGGGGATGGTCGCCACGAACAGGTACTGGTCGGAGAACACGGGCTGGGCGAACACCTGGTCGTGGTTCGCGTTCACCTGGCCGAGCAGGTGGCCCGTCTTCGCGTCCGCGAACACGACGCTGGCATCGCCGAACACAGGGACCGCCAGCAATCCTTCGCCGTCCAAGCTGAGCGAGCCGATCGCCGGGGCGGGCAGCGCGAGCCGCCAGATGACCTTGCCCGTAGCCGCATCCATCGCGACGAGGGTGCCCTTCGTCTTCTGCCACTGCCCGCTGGCGATGTAGAGGCGACCGGACTTCGCGTCGAACACCGACGCGGACAGGCAGTTGCTCGCCGGATACGGCTCCGAGATCGCGGTGGACCATGCCAGGCGAGACGTCGCCGCGTTGACCGCGTAGAAGGTGCCGTCCTTGTTGCACGCCCCGAAGTACGTCTGGCCCTTCACGACCCAGACCCCAGGCGACGCCCCGAAATCCCAATCGCGCACCTTGACGCTGTCGATCGGAACGTGCCATGCGCCCTTCCTGCGCAACGGCGCAGCGAAGGAGACCAAGCCGAACGAATCGCCCCACGACGGGCCCTCGGACGTCTGGATGTCGGGATTGCCGGTGGAGGCGTAGACGCGGCTATCGGCGTCGGCGGCGAGGCTGGACCACACGCTGCCGCCGATCGCGCCTTGGGGAACCGTGTAGTACGTGGCGTCCAGCTTGCCGGTCTTGGCGTCCACGGCCTTGATGCCTCCGCGGATCAGCGGACGGTCGCATTGTGAGGACATCCCGATGTAGACCTCGCCGTTCGCCACGAGCGGTGAGCCCCACAGGTACGCCTCGTTCTGGTCCTTTCCCGGGTTCACGATAGGCGCCGACCAGACGATATCCCCCGTCTCGGCGTTCAACGCGTAGAGCTTCCCGTCGCCCCCGCCCACGTAGACGGTGCCGTCGACCACGGCGGCGGTCGAGGTGATGCCTCGCTGACCGCACGTCTCATTCGGGACCCAGCCGAGGTTCTGGTGCCATCTGAGCGAACCGTCGGTGGCGCTCAGGGCGAAGAACTCCCCCGAGTTCGCGCCGATGTACACGGTGCCGTTCACGACGGTCGGCGAGGCGAAGAATTGCGGCGCGGGCCGCCCGTCCTCGGTCGGAGGAGGCGCATCGAAGGACCATGCCACCTGGAGGTCCTTCACGTTCCCCGGGGTGATGGCCGTCGCGGCGGTGTTGATCGAGGTGTGTTGGTGATCGAAGAGGTATTGCGGCCAATCAGCCTGCCAGGTGGTGCTCGCGATCCCCGTGCCCTCGGGACTCTCGGTCTGGATGTCCGCTCCTCCGGTGCACGACCCGAGCAGGGCCATCGCGATCAAGAGCGGCAACGGTCCCCTGGGCAATGCTTCTCCCCCCTACAACCTCGAGCGGGCACGCTACGTGGTTGCGTCGGAGCGTAGCCTACGTGCATGGCCGACCTCGACGCAGCACGCGTGGATCTCGAACGCGCGCTCGGCTCCGACGCGGTGTTCGCAGACCCGCTCGCGCTCCGCCTGTACGGACGCGACGCGTCGATGGTCGAGGGAGAGGCCGGGCTCGTCGCGCTCCCTTCGGACGCCGGCCAGGTCGTCGCGTGCATGAAGGTGGCGGCGCAGCACGGTTTGGACGTGGTCCCGCGGGGCAGCGGCACCGGCCTGGCCGGGGCGGCCACGCCCGTCGGTCGCCCGCTCGTCGTCGTCACGGCGAAGATGACCCGCCTGCTCGAGGTCCGGGCAGACGATCGTCTCGCCTGGGTCGAGCCCGGGGTGCTGAACCTCGACCTGTCGACGCCGTCCGCCCGACCGGGTTCGCCTACGCGCCCGACCCGTCGAGCCAGCAGGCCTGCTCGATCGGCGGCAACGTCGCCACCAACGCCGGCGGCCCGCACTGCCTGGCCTCCGGGCGTCACCGCGCAGCACATCCTGGGCATGGAATCGTGCTGGCCGACGGGAGGTGCGCGGCTCGGGGGCGAGGGCCCCCGGCCCCCGGCTACGACCTCCGCGGGTTCGTCGTGGGCGGCGAGGGAACGCTCGGCGTCGTCACCGAGGTCTGCGTCCGCCTCATGCGATCCCACCGAGCCGTGCGCACGCTGCTCCTCGACTTCCCCACAGTCGCGGCGGCCGGCGCAGACCGTGGGCGGCATCATCGCCGCCGGGGTCGTCCCCGCGGCGATGGAGATGATGGACCGCCGCATGACCGTCGCCGTCGAGGCGTTCGTGCACGCCGACTGCCGGTGGACGCGGCCGCGATGCTGCTGGTCGAGGTCGACGGCACCCCGGCCGAGGTCGCCGCCCACACCGCTGTGGTCGAGCGGTCGGGCGCCGAGCACGGCGCCGGCCGCGTGCGCGTCGCCGCGCGACGAGGCCGAGCGGCGCTCTTCTGGAAGGCGCCGCAAGAGCGCCTTCGGCGCCGTCGCGCGGGTCGCGCCGAACTACTACCTCCACGACTGCGTGGTGCCGCGGACCCGGCTGGTCGAGGTGCTCGACGGGGATCTACGAGATCGCGCCGCGCACGACCTGGTCATCATGAACGTGTTCCACGCGGGCGACGGCAACCTGCACCCGCTGATCGCCTTCGACTGTCGCGCGCCGGGCAGGTGGAGCGCGTCCACGCGGCCGGCGACGACGATCGTCGGGCCGTGCGTCGACGGCGGGCGGCGTGCTCTCCGGCGAGCACGGGATCGGCCTGGAGAAGCGCGACTTCATGCCGCTCGACTTCAGCGCCGTGGACCTCGGGGCGCAGGCGTGCGCGCGGACGGCGTTCGACCCCGAGGGGCGGATGAACCCGCCAAGGTCCTGCCCGACGGGGCCGGTGCGGCGACTTCGCCGCGGCGGCGCTGGCGCGCGACGGCGCGCTCCCGGAGGGCACGTGGATCTGATCCATCCGCACGTCGATCCGCGACGTCGAGGAGACGCTCCGCGCTGCGTCCACCGACGGTACCCGCGTACTGCTCGTGGGCGGCCGCCGGCACATCGACAAGGGCAACCCGATCGAGGTCGACGCCGAGGTGTGGACGACGCTGCTGGATGACGTCGTCGCGTACGACCCGGCCGAGATGCTCGTCGTCGTCGAGGGGGGGATGCGGATCCAGGACCTCGCCGCGCTCCTCGGCGAGGCCGGGCAGGAGTGGCCGGTCGACGCCCCGCCCGACGCGACCGTAGGTGGAGTGATCGCCGCCGGCATCGACCCGCTCCGCCGGCTGCGGGTCGGGCTGATGCGCGACACGGTCGTCGAGATGACCGTCGTGACCGGCGACGGCCGCCGCGTCACGAGCGGCGCCAGGACCGTCAAGAACGTAACGGGGTTCGACGTGCATCGTCTGCTGACGGGGTCGCTGGGCACCCTCGGGTGCATCGTGCAGGTCGCGCTGAAGGTGCGACCGCTCCCCAAGGTGTCGCGGACGCTCACGACGAACGAGGGAGGCCTGACGCTCGGCGCCGAGCTGCTCGACGTCGTGCCGATGCCGGCCGCGGTGCTGGCCGAACCCGACCGGATCGTCCTGCGTGTGGAGGGGTGGGCCGAGGAGGTCAACGTGCAGACGAACGCCGCGCGCGCGATCGCCGCCGTGGAGACCGACGAGGGCTCGCCGTTCCCGCCGCCGCTGTTCCCCGACGCGGAGATCGTCGCCGAGGCCGCCGTCGTGCCGACCTCGCTCCCGGCCGTGCTCGAGGGCCGCGACGAGTACCGAGCGCTCCTCGGCGTCGGCACCGCGTGGATCCCGGCGACCGGCGCCGAGGACCTGGCCGCGTTCCGCGAACGTGCCGGCGAGCTCGGCGGGATCGCGCCGGTGATCCGGGGCAAGGGGGGCCTGGGCGAGGCACCGATCCCGGCCCCTGAGGTGCAGCGTCGCGTGAAGCAGGCGCTCGACCCCGCGGGATCCTCGCGCCCGGGCGCGGCTGGCTCAGCGCGTGAGCCCGCGCAGGCGCTCGCGCGCCGCGTCCAGCGTCTCGAGCCGCTTGCAGAACGCGAACCGCAGCAGGTGCGCGCCGAGCGCGGGCTTCGAGAAGAACGACGAGCCCGGCACGGCGGCCACGCCGGCGACCTCCACGAGGTACCGAGCGGCCGCGACGTCGTCCTCGAACCCGAGCGACGCGACGTCGGCCATCACGTAGTAGGCGCCATCGGGCGGCCGCGCCGCGAACCCCGCCTCCGCGAGGATCCGGAGCATCCGCTCGCGCCGCTCCGCGTACTCCGCGGCCGACGCGGCGAGCAGCGAGCGAGGAAGCCCGAGCGCCTCGACGCCGGCCACCTGCAACGGCGTCGGCGCCGCGACCGTGAGGAAGTCGTGCGTCGCCCGGATCCCACGCATCAGCGGCTCCGGCGCGACCGCCCACCCGACCCTCCACCCGGTCACCGAATAGGTCTTCGACAGCGCGCTGATCGTCACGGTGCGCTCGCGCATCCCCGGCAGCGTCGCGATCGGCACGTGGACGTGTCCGTCGTAGGTGATGTGCTCGTAGATCTCGTCGGTGATCGCGATCGCGTCGTGGCGCTCGCACAGGCGTGCGATCGCGCCGAGCTCCTCGATCGTGAACACCTTGCCGGTCGGGTTGTGCGGCGAGTTGACGACGATCGCGCGGGTCCGTTCCGAGAACGCCGCCGCCAGCTCCCCTTCCTCGAACGTCCAGTCCGGCGGGCGCAGCGTCACGTAACGGAGCCTCGCGCCGCCCAGGATCGCGTCCGGCGCGTAGTTCTCATAGAAGGGCTCGAAGACGACGACCTCGTCGTCGGGATCGAGCACGCCGAGGAAGGTCGCGATCATCGCCTCGGTCGAGCCACAGGTGACGCAGACCTCGGTCTCCGGGTCGACGGTCATCCCGTAGTCGCGTCCGTAGGTGTCGGCGATCGCCTCGCGGAACGCCGGTACTCCCCACGTGATGGGGTATTGGTTGTGGTCCTCCACGATCGCGCGCGCAGCCGCCTCCTTGACGGCCTCCGGCGCCGGGAAGTCCGGGAACCCTTGCCCGAGGTTGATCGCGCCATGCAGCTGTGCGAGCCGCGTCATCTCGCGGATCACCGACTCGGTGAACGAGGACGCTCTCTTAGACGGTCGGATGCCCGACATGGTCGACCGATGATAGCCAGGGCGGCAATCTGGACGGCGGCTCTCGCCGGCTAGACGCGCTTGCGCGCCGATCAGCGCGAAGTCCTGCGGTTCGCCGTCGTCGTCGGGGTTCAGGAACCGGGTCGCGATGTCGTCGAAGCCCGCGTAGCCCGCCATCACCTCGAGCGTCCGTGGGTTCGCCGGCCACGTGTGGGTGACGTCGGTGAAGAACGCGCTCCCGAGCGCGAACGCGTTCAGCGGGTTGATCGTCTCGATTCAGGAGTGCTCCGTCCGGCGCCAGCGCGTCGAGCGCGTACCGGATCGTGGGGAGCCACGTGTCGGTGGGCAGGTGTTCGATCACTTGCATAGCGCTGATCGCCGCCGGACGCTCACCTTGGTACGCGAGCAGGAAATCCGGCAACGCTCCCTCGATCGCGTCGATCCCCCTCACCCGACACCGCTGCACGGCTTCGGGCGAGATGTCCATCCCGAGGACCCGCCATCCCCACGACTGCAGCAGCAACGCGAAGCCGCCCTCGCCGCACCCCAGGTCCAGCCACAGGGGCGAGCCTCCCAGCTCGTCTCGGAGGGCGACGGCGAAGTCCTCGTACTGACGGAGCTTGGCTTCTACCGCCTCCGGCGAGCCCCGCAGCTCGTTCTCGAAACGCTCGTAGAAGTCGGCGGGCATCTCGGCGTGCCCCGTCGCGACCGGCGGGCGGACGGCGGGCGCGACCGCGGGGGGCGGCGCACCCGCGAGACGCCGCGACAGCACTTCGAGCTCGGTCGCGGTGGTGCCGAGCCGTCGATCGTTCTGGCGCGCCTCCGCACGGAGCTTCGACATCTCCATCTTCAGGTTCGCGAGTTCCTCGTCGAGGGACGCGATCGTCTCGCGGAGACCCTCGACGTCGTGGTTCGTTCGCGCGAGCTCCTGCGCCGTCTCCGAGCCGAGCGCGGCGGCGTCGGCCACGAGCCGGTCGTAGCGACGAGAGACCGGCCTGGTGGTGCGGAAGACGGCGCGTTTGATCCACCGCTTCGCCCCACGACCCGTCGCGACCGTCGGCTCGCCCGGTGGCAGGGGCGACGTGCTGTCGCGCCGGAGGGCTCCTTCGAGCTCGGTCCACCTGGATGCCACCCCCGATGGCGTCGGAGCGTCGGTTTCCTCGGTCTTCGGCAGGCCTTGGTGCGCGTCGGGATCGGTCACCGTCTCACTCCCTGGTCCGGTCCGGGGCGGGGCCAGGCTATACGACGAGCCGCTCGGCGAGCGCCACGACTGGGGCGTACACCGCCGTGTCCGGCGCCCAGAACTCGATCGCCGTGACGAGCCGGTAGATCGCGGCGCGAACGACCAGTTGCGCGAACGCGGGGACCCCCGCGGCCGCGGCGAGGATCGGCTCGGGGTCGGCCCCGCGCCACGTCACGGCGTCGCACAGGACGACCGCGGCCGAGAAGCCCGCCGGACGCCAGTACGGCGTCACGTCGATCACCGCGGGCGCGAGCCCTTCGGAGAACAGGACGTTCTCGCTCAGGTCCCCGTGGATCACCTGCGATGCCAGGTCGACGTGCGAGCGGATCGCGAGCAAGCGGTCGAGGAACGGATCGCCCTGCGGCGGCTCCTGCTCGCCCCACGCGACCCGGTCTCCCACCGACCACGGATGCACGCGGGCGTCGATGAACGCCGGCCGCTCGAGGTAGGCGAACGCCGCGTCGAGCGCCCGGCCGAGCCCG
Source organism: uncultured Actinomycetes bacterium (assembly GCA_963710985.1). Lineage (GTDB taxonomy): Bacteria > Actinomycetota > UBA4738 > UBA4738 > HRBIN12 > AC-51. Next base: position 1,210,538 of record CAVQCI010000001.1, read on the forward strand.
GCGATCTCCGCCCACCTCGGCTCGTGCGCGCCCGGCACCCACGTCTGCGCGCACCAGCCGTCGATCACCCACCGGCCGTCGCTCGCGCGCACGGGAAGCGCCAGGCGGAAGGCATCCTGGGCGATCGTCGGCAACACGTCGCCCAGCCACGCCCACTCGACGGGGTCGTCGGCGGGCTTGAGCACGACCGATCCCGCGCGCCACGACCGGCCTTCGCCGCCGACCAGTGGCACGGGCGCGTCGTCGGCCCAGAAGGGCTCGAGCACATGGGCCGGTGGCTGCATCGCCGCAGCGTACGCTGCCCGGAGCATGGACGCGCCGCCGCCGCACACCGTCCTCGGAGCCCAGCCGACGCTGAGCGACGGCGTCGTGTGGCTCACCCCGTGGCGGAGCGCCGACGACGTGGCGCTCGGTGACTTCAACCTCGACCCTGACCATGCCCGATGGTTCGACCAGCCGCCTGCGGACCCCGATCGCACCAGGCGCAGGGCGCACGGCGGCGAGGTGATCCGTCGCTGGTGGGCCGAGTGGGCCGACGGACGCAGCCTGACGTTCGCCCTGCGGCTCGCGGAGCACGGCTCCGCGATCGGTGAGGCCGACCTACAGCCACGTCCGCCGATCACCGCGAACATCGCGTACGCGGTCGTGCCGGCCGAACGCGGCAACGGGTACGCGCCGCGAGCGGTGCGGCTCCTCGCGGAGATCGGTCTCACGCGCTTCGGGTTCCGGCGCATCGAGCTGATGTGCGACGTGGAGAACATGGCGTCGCGCCGGGTCGCCGTCAAGGCCGGGTTCGCGTACGAAGGCGTTCGGCGTGGGAGCGGCTGGTACGAGCACGCGCTGGACCTCGCCGGGCACCCTCGCGACGACGCGCTCTACTCGCTGACAGAGACCGACCTCGCGGGCGCGTAGCATCGTCGTGATGACCGAGACCCCCGTCCCGATCGGTGCGGACCTGCCCCAGGGCGTGGCGTTCGTCGGGTCGCACCGCGAGGGCGACCCCCGATGGCGGCCCGGGCGCGGCGCCCCGGTCCAGGCGGACCTCGACGCGTGCGTCGCGTGCGGCCTGTGCCTGCCTCACTGCCCCACCTACCGGGTGACGAGCGAAGAGACGGCGTCCCCGCGCGGCCGGATCGCGGCGATGCGAGCGGTGCGCGACGGGATCGCTGAGCCCGGCGCGTCCTTCGCCGGGTTCATGGACGCCTGCCTGGTCTGTCGCGCGTGCGAGGACGTCTGTCCTTCGCACGTGCCGTTCGGCAGGATGATGGAGGCCGCCCGCGAGCAGATCGAGCCGCAGCGCGGGGCGGGCTCGCGCTTCGTGCGGTGGGTCGGGTTCCACTGGGTCCTGCCGCATCCCTCGCTCGTGCGCACGGCGGCGGCGCTGCAGCCGCTCGCTCGCCCGTTCCTGCCGCGCGACCTCCGCCGTCTCGTCCCCAGGGGCGGTCGTCCGTTCGCGCACCTGCCCGCCGACACGCCGCCGGCCGCCGGCGTCGAGCCCCGAGGCACCGTGGCCCTGCTCTCGGGTTGTGCCCAGGACCGCTGGTTCCACGAGGTGAACCTCGCGACGATCCGCGTGCTCGCCCGCAACGGCTGGCGCGTCACGGTCCCCAAGGGGCAGGCGTGCTGCGGCGCCTTGGCCGCGCACAACGGGCGGCTCGCGATCGCGCGACGCCTGGCCAAGCGCGCCCGCCACGCGTTCGCCGATGCCGACGTGGTCGTCGTGAACGCGGCCGGTTGCTCGGCGCACATGAAGACGTACGACGAGCTGCTCCCGGGCAGCGCCCTTCCCGTGCGCGACCTGACCGAGTTCCTCGCCGACGAGGGCCTGGTCGCGCCCCACGCGCCCCTGGAAACCGTCGTCGCCTACCACGACGCGTGCCACGCGCTCCGCGCGCAGGGGATCAAGGCGCAGCCGCGCGCCTTGCTCGCGTCGATCCCGGGCGTGCGCCTCGTCGAGGTGCCCGACGGCGACCGGTGCTGCGGCGCCGCCGGGATCTACAACGTGACCCAGCCGACGCTCTCTGCAGAGCTGGGGCGGGAGAAGGCCGCGGCGGTCGCCTCGACCGGCGCCTCGATCGTCGCGTCGGCGAACCCCGGATGTTCGATGCAGCTCGCGGCGCATCTGCGCGCCATCGGGCACGACGTGGAGATCGTCCACCCCGTCGAGCTGCTCGACCGGTCCGAGGCTGCTGCGCGCTGACCGGCTACCACTGGGTGTCGGACGCGCTGAGCGCGTCGCGACCCGTGCAGCCGGTGCCGACGCCGTAGGTCACGTCCCCGGCGTCGCTCAGGCGGATGTAGAAGCAGGCGCCGGGGCGCGCCTGCACCGCCGCGGCCCACACGCCCGGCGCGGCGACCACGCTCGCCTGGTCGGGCGCGGTCGACGCCGTGTCCGGCCCGACGTAGCCGACCCCCGGCGCCACCGCCGCGAGCCCCTGGGCGTCGGCGCGCTCGAGCGTACCGGTCTCCTGCAGCAGGTGGTTCGCGCCCGCCTCGGCCTTGCGCAGCGAGTACTCCGCGTGTCCGATGTCGTTGCCGAGCGGCCGGTTCACCAAGATCTCGACCACCATGACGATGCAGGCGATCCCGATCGCGCCGACGATCATCCAGAACCCGCGGTTCGAGCGGGGGCGGGCGGGCGGCTGTTCATCGAGCTCGCGCTCGTACGCGTCCAGGATGTCGTCGTCGTCGGGCATCGGCCCCAGGGTACCCGCCGCTCGCCGCAGGACCGGGGCCCTTCAGACGCCGAGCGCCGAGCCGAGCTCCTCGAGGCTCTCCAGGTTGTGCCCCGACAGGAACACGTCGACGCTCGGGAGCGCGGCCGCCATCCCGCGGGCGAGCGGTTCGTAGCGGGGCGAGCCCTTGAGGGGGTTCGCCCAGACCACCTTGGAGGCGAGCCGTCGGAGCCTGGCCATCTGCGTGCGGAGCAGGTCCGGGTCCCCCCGCTCCAGACCGTCGGAGCAGAGCACCACGACGGCGCCGCGAAGCGCCGCACGCTGGCTCCACCCGTCGAGCAGGGTCTTGAGCGACTCGCCGATCCGCGTGCCGCCCTCCCAGTCCGCCACGAGACGCCCGATCTCGTGCAGCGCGCGGTCCGGGTCCTTCGTCCGCAGCGTCCGGGTGACACGCGTGAGGCGGGTGCCGAAGCAGAACACCTCCACCCGGCGCCCGGCCGCCATCGCCGCGTACGCGAACTGCAGCAGCGCGCGCGAGTACGGCGCCATCGACCCACTGATGTCGAGGATCAGCACGAGCGGCCGCGCGCGCGTGCGGCGGGTCCGCCACGCCCGCTCGAACGGCTCGCCCTGCGTGCGGAGCGAGCGCCGGAGCGTGCGCCGCACGTCGAACGTCGAGCCCTTCGCCGACGCGCGCGTCCGTCGGGTCCGCTCGATCGGCACCGCGATCGTCAGCGCCCGGATCATCGCCGCGACCCGCTGGCGCTCCGGCTCGCTCAGCTCCGCGAACGACTTGCCGCGGAGCACCTCGGTCGCGCTCGCCACGATCCGCAGCGACGCGTCCTCGCCCTCGGCCGGCTCCTCCTCGTCCCCGGCCTGGTGCCACTGCGCGGCCGTCTGACCAACCGAGATCTCGAGCCCCTCCGGCTTCTCGGCGCCCGCGAGCTCGTCGACGGCCTCCGGCGGCAGCTGCAGCTCGATCGTGAGCTCGGGCTCGCCCCGACCGAGCGAGCGGTACCACGCGTCGAAGGCGTCGTCGTAGGCGGCGAGATCTTCGCGACGCGCGATCAGCGAGACCCGGCCGGCCCAGTACAGATCCTCGCGGCCGGCGAGCCCGAGCGCGGCCACCGCCCGGCAGAACGTCAAGATCCTGCCGGTTCCGACGGGCAGCCCGCGCGATCGGAGCTCGCGGCCGAACGCGATCAACGGCGCGAGCGGGCCCCCCGCGGCGGGCGCGTTCTCAGCCATCGCCGTCGGCGACGACCTCGGCGAGACGGGCCGTCACGAGCGCCTGGTCCTCGTGGTCCTTCACGACCGTCCCGAGCGTGTCGGCCGCGAGCTCGGGTGAGAGCCGGTCGGCGCCGAGGAACACGAGCGCGTTCGCCCAGTCGATCGTTTCGGCCACCCCGGGCGCCTTCGCGAGGTCGAGCGCGCGCAGCCGCTCGACGGCGACGGCGACGTCGCGCGCGAGCGTCTCCCCCACGTGGGGCGCTCGCGCCCGCACGATCGCGACCTCGCGCTCCAGATCCGGGTGGTCGATCCAGTGGTAGAGGCAGCGGCGCTTCAGCGCGTCGTGCAGCTCGCGGGTGCGGTTCGACGTGACGACGACGGCGGGCGGCGTTTCCGCGGCCATCCGCCCGACCTCAGGGATCGTCACCGCGAACTCCGACAGGATCTCGAGCAGGAAGGCCTCGAACTCGTCGTCGGCACGGTCGAGCTCGTCGACGAGCAGCACCGCCCCGCTGCCGGCTCGGATCGCCGCCAGCAACGGCCGCTCCACCAGGAACTCTCGCGAGAACAGGTCGTCGACGCGCTGCTCGGCGTCGGCCGCGTCCATCGCGCGGACCGCGATCAGCTGACGCGAGTAGTTCCACTCGTAGAGCGCCTGCGACGCGTCGATCCCCTCGTAGCACTGCAGCCGGATCAGCTCGCGGTCGAGCAGCGACGACAGGGTCTTGGCGACCTCGGTCTTGCCGACGCCGGCCTCGCCCTCGAGCAGGAGCGGTTTGCCGAGAGAGAGCGACAGGTAGATCGCGGTCGCGAGCCCGCGGTCGGCGAGGTAGGCGCGGCCGCGCAGCGCTTCTTGGAGGTCGTCGACGGATCCGAAGGGCAGCTCAGGCATGCGGGAAGCATAGGTGGTCATCCGCTGCGCGGGCCGCCGGCTACGGGGGCGCCAGCTCCGCGCGCACGCCGAGAAGCCGGACCGGCCGGTCGAGGTCGAAACGGTCGAGCGCGGCGAGCGCCGCTCGTTCGATCGGCTCGGCCGTGCCCGCTTCGACGGACACGCCGTGGCTGGTCGTCACGAACGGCGCGAACCGGACCTTCACGACCACGCGGACGACCGGCCGCTCCTCGCCGCGCAACTCCTCGGCGAGCTCGCGCGCGAGACGGGCCACCTCGCGGCGGATCTCTCCGGCCCCGGTGAGGTCCTCCTGGAAGGTGCGCTCGCGTCCCCGTCCCTTAGGCACGTAGGGCTCGGCCGAGACGGGGCTCTCGTCGTCCCCGGTCGCCAGCCGTCGCAGCCACGGTCCGGTGTGAGGCCCGAAGGCGTCGGCCAGGACCTCCTCGTCCGCGTCGGCGAGCTCCGCGACGAGGCGGATCCCCAACGCCTGGAGCTTCCGCGCCGTCTTGCGGCCGATCCCCCACAGCCGGTCGGTCGGAAGGGCATCCATCACCTCGTGCCAGTTCCCGCCGGTCAGCACGAATACGCCGCGGGGCTTGCCGAACCCCGACGCGAGCTTGGCGCGGAGCTTGTTGTCGCCGACCCCGACCGTGCACCACAGGCGCGTCCGCTCGAGCACCGCGCGCTGGACGTCGCGCGCGAGCTCCTCCGGGTCGTCGGTCGCGACCTCCATGAAGGCCTCGTCCCACCCGGCGACCTCGACCACCGCGGGGAACGTCCGCAGGGTCGCCATCACCTCGGTCGACGCCGCGAGGTACGTGTCGGCGTCCACAGGCAGGAACACCGCCTCGGGGCACCGTTTGAACGCCGTGCGGAGCGGCATCCCCGAATGCACGCCGTACGTGCGCGCTTCGTACGACGCCGTCGAGACGACCCCTCGCTTCGTGGGATCGCCGTCACCGCCCACGACGACCGGCAGTCCCTTGAGCTCGGGCCGGCGCAGGACCTCGACCGCCGCGATGAACTCGTCCAGGTCGACGTGGAGGACGACCCGTTCCACAGCCCTCAGGTGGGCCGGGGAGCGGCGACCGGCGGCACCCGGATCCCTCGTTCGGCGATCCGCTGCGCCATCCGCCCCCGGAGCTCCCGCTCCGTGTCGGCACGATGGTTCGGCGACGTCTCAGCGACGATCCGGATCACCTGGGCGACATCGGTCAGCTGCGTCACGCCGAGCACCTTCGGGCGCTCACGGAGCCAGCCGCGGAGCGGCTCTTGCTCCGCGATCTCGGCGAGCAACCCGTCCAGGACCTCGCGGACGCGCTCGGAGTCCTCGTCGAGGGCCACCCGGATGTCCACGATCGCCCGACCCCAGCCGCGGGTCTTGTTCGAGGTCACCTGGATCGTGCCGTTCGGCACGATCGACAGCGTCCCGTCGAACTGTCGGATCATCGTCACGCGGAGCGTGAGGCCCTCCACGGTGCCGGAGACGAGCCCGCCGTCGCACTGGATGTCGACGATGTCGCCCACGTCGTACTGGCCCTCCAGCGCGATGAAGAAACCGGCGAGCGCGTCCTTCACGACCGCTTGCGCGCCGAACCCGAGCGCGACGCCGATCACGCCGGCGCTCGCGAACAGCGGTCCGAGCGGCACGCCGAAGATGTCGAGCACGACCGTGACCGCGATGAACCACGCGATCACCTGCACGACCCCGACGACGACCCCGACGATCGTCCCCCTGCGGCGACGCGAGCGACCCTCGACCTGGTCGTCGGCGACGTCCTTCGCCTGCCGGCGGACGCGGTGCACGTACCAGCGCCCCACGAGGGTGATCGCCAGCGCGATCGCGACGAACGCCCCGCCGCGCCGCGCGAGCAACCACCACCAATCGGCCGTCCAGACCTCGGGTGGTACCTCGGGTGTCTTGGTCACCGCCAGCATCCGCCGACACTAGCAGCGGCCCGACGCTCGCCGGCGCAGCCGGGCGTCCTACGCGCCGCTCAGCACCCGCTCAGCCGAGCGCCTCCTCGAGCGCTCGCTGGGTCAGCACCTTCACCACCGCGTGCCGATACTCGGCGCTGCCGAACGCGTCGCTCGGAGGCGACGTGCCCTCGTCGGCCCTCGCCGACGCGGCGGCCGGATCCGACCCGGACGCGAGCGCCTCCTCGACCCCCGTCGCGCGCAGCGGCGTGAACCCCATGTTCGTGAGCCCGACGTGCGCCCCGCCGTTCATCTGGACCGCCGCGACGCCCACGAGCGCCCAGTCGATCGCGCGCCGGTGGAACTTGACGTAGCTCCACCCGCCGCGCGTCACGGGGACGCGGATCTCGATGAGCACCTCGTCGGGCGCGAGCGCCGTCTCGAACAGCGACGTGAAGAAGTCCTTCGCATCGATCGAGCGGGTGCCGTTCGGACCGGTCGCCACGAACCTCGCGTCGAGCGTCAGGAGGACGCTCCCCATGTCGCCCGCGGGGTCGCTGTGCGCGCACGACCCGCCGATCGTGCCCATGTGCCGCACCTGCGGGTCGCCGATCTGCTCGGCGGCGTAGGCGAGGATCGGACACAGGTCGTGCAGCGCGTCGCTGTTCGCCACGTCGTGATGACGGGTGAGTGCGCCGATCGCGACCTCGTCCCCGTCCTGCCGCACGTAGGACAGCTCCCGGATCCGTCCGATGTCGATCAGCGCCGAGGGCCGCGCGATCCGGAGCTTCATGGCCGGCAGCAGCGAGTGGCCGCCGGCCAGGAGCTTCGCGTCCTCGCGCTGACCGAGCAGCGCGACCGCCTCGTCGACCGTCTCCACCCGCACGTAGTCGAACGCCGCAGGGATCATCGGGCACCTCCTTGCGCGTCCTGGATCGCTCGCCAGACCCGCTCCGGCGACGCCGGCTTGCCGACGTTCGTCACCCCGAGGTGGCTGACCGCATCGACCACCGCGTTGATCACCGCGGGCGGCGCCGCGATCGTCCCCGCCTCGCCGATCCCCTTCACGCCGAGCGGGTTGGTCGTGGACGGCGTCTCCTGCGAGTTGTCCGTGCTGATGTGCGGGATCTCGACCGCGGTCGGGATCAGGTACTGGGTCATCGACGACGACATCAGGTTGCCCGACTCGTCGTAGAGCGCCTCCTCGTAGAGCGCCTCGGCGACGCCTTGCGCGATCCCGCCGTGGAGCTGTCCCTCCACGATCTGCGGGTTGATCACGGTGCCGCAGTCGTCGACCGCCACGTACTTCACGATGTGGGTCTGGCCGGTCTGCGTGTCGACCTCGACCACGCAGACGTGCGCCCCGGCGGGCCACGTGAAGTTCGGCGGGTCGAACACGGCGGTGGCGTTCAGGTGCGGCTCCTCTCCGGCCGGCAGCGCGTGCGCGTGCCACGCGGAGACCGCGAGATCCGGTATCGTCCGGGCCTTGTCCGGCGCGCCCTTCACCGTGAAGGCGCCGCCGGTCCACTCCAGGTCCTCCTCGCTGACCTCCAGCTCGTGGGCCGCGATCCGCCGCGCCTTCTCCTTGATCTTCTCCATCGCGAAGTGGATCGCGGCGCCGCCGACCGAGACCGACCGCGAGCCGTAGGTGTCCATGCCGAGCGGGGTGATCGCGGTATCGCCGTGGAGCACGGTCACCTTGTCGGGATCGACCCCGAGCCCGTCGGCGACGATCTGCGACCACGCGGTCTCGTGCCCCTGCCCGTGCGGCGACGTCCCGGTCTTCAGGATCACCTCGCCGCTCGGCAGGCACTCGATCGTGGCGCCGTCCCAGCCACCGGCCGCATAGCGGAGCGCGCCGAGGATGTTCGAGGGCGCCAGCCCGCACATCTCGATGTACGTGCACAGCCCGATCCCCAGCTGCCGGACGTCGCCGCGCTCGCGGCGCGCCGTCTGCTCCGCGCGGAGCTCGTCGTAGCCGACGTGCGCGAGCGCCTTGTCCAGCAGCGGCTCGTAGTTCCCCGAGTCGACCTGGAGCCCCATGACCGAGGTGGTGGCCTGCGCGAACGGCGCGTGCAGGTTCATCCGGCGCACCTCGGCCGGGTCCTTGCCGATCCTCCGCGCGTACGCGTCGACGAGCCGCTCGACGACGTAGGTGGCCTCCGGACGGCCGGCGCCCCGGTACGCGTCGGTCGGCGTGCGGTTCGTCAGCACCCCGGAGAACTCGTACCAGTACGCCTCGGGCGCGTACGGCCCCATGTACACCCAGCCACCCAGCTCCGGGATGCCCGGCGTGAGGAGCTGGTAGTACGCGCCCATGTCGGCCATCTCGACGAACTTCAGCCCGAGGATCTTGCCGTCCTCGGTACCGGCGAGCGTGCAGTCGTGCTCCACGCCGCGCCCGTGGATCGTGGCGAGGTAGTTCTCGTCGCGCTCCTCGATCCACTTCACGGGACGCCCGAGCTTCTTCGCGAGGGTGAGCGCGAGCGCCTCCTCGGCGTAGACGTTCAGCTTGCTGCCGAACCCACCGCCCACGTCGGGCGCGACCACCCGAAGCTTCTGCTCGGGGATCCCGCACGTGCCGGCCAGGGTGACCTTGGCGATGTGCGGGATCTGGGTGGCGCTCACGAGCGTCCATTCGTCCATCGCCGGGACGCCGTGGGCCAGGCAGCCGCGCGGCTCGATCGGGTTGGGGATCAGCCGGGGCTGCTCGTAGTGCTCCTGCACGATCACCGGCGCCGTGTCGAAGACCGACTGGTCACCGCCGCCGCCGTGCGACCAGTGCACGGTGACGTTCGTGCCCAGCTCTTCGTGGATCAGCGGCGCCCCGTCGGCCGCCGCCGTGGACAGGTCCATCAGCGCCGGCAGTTCCTCGACCTCCACGTGCACGTTCTCGGCCGCGTCCACGGCCTGCCGACGGGTCTCCGCCACGACGACCGCGACGGCGTCGCCCGCGTAGCGGATCTTGTCGCTCGTCAGCGGGTAATGGTTCGGGACCTTGATGTCCTCGGTGATCGGCCAGACGAAGGGCAGCCCTCCCACCTCGAGGTCTGCCGCGGTGAAGACGCCGAGCACGCCGGGCATCCCGGTGGCCTCCGACGTGTCGATCGAGGTGATCGTGGCGTGGACGTAGGGCGGGCGCACCATCGCCATCCACACCATCCCGGCCATCGTCCAGTTGTCGATGTAGCTCGCCTGTCCGGTCAGGAGCTTCGGGTCTTCCTTGCGGAGGACCGTGCGCCCGATGTACGGCTCGGTCGCGACCATGTCGTCCTTCCCCTCAGGCGGTGACGCCGCTCGTCTGGCCCGCCGCGTCCAGGATCGACGCGACGATGTTCTGGTAGCCCGTGCAGCGGCAGAGGTTACCCTCGAGGCCCTCGCGGACCTCCTGCTCGGTGGGCGCCGGGTGCTCCTTGAGGAAGCTCGCGGCGGCCATGACCATCCCGGGCGTGCAGTAGCCGCACTGCAGCCCGTGATGGCGATGGAAGGCGTCCTGCAGGGGGTGCAACGTACCGTCGGCGGCGGCCATACCCTCGATCGTGGTGACCTCGCGGCCGTCGGCCTGCAACGCCAGCAACGAACAGGACTTCACCGACTCGCCGTCGAGCAGCACCGTGCACGAACCGCACGTGGACGTGTCGCAGCCCACGTTCGTGCCGGTCAGACCGAGCTGCTCGCGGAGGAAGTAGACGAGAAGCGTGCGAGGCTCGGCGTCGGCCTCCTGCAGCTTCCCGTTGACGGTGACGGAGACACGCGTCACGAGGGCATCCTCCTTCGTCAGGGTGGGCCGGAGCATAGCCCCGGCGCCCCGAACGCGCGAACCGGAAGAGCTACCAGGAGGCGCCGTAGGCGGCCCGGGCGGCGGCGCCGGTACAGACGCTGCCGGTCCCGTAGAACGTCTGGCCCTCGGGCGTCGCGCGGATCCAGTAGCAGGTTCCGGATGGTGCGCGCACCGCCGCGGCCCAGGAATCCGAGCTCGCGTCGACGCTGATGACCGAGGAGGCGGTCGACGGACCGTCCGTGTAGACGACGTCGGACGCAACGCCGGTGAGCGCGAACGGCCCTGCCCTCGTGAAGGATGCCGTGTGCACGTAGGTGTCGAGGGCGCGCGAGACGATCCGGCCGAGCTCCTGTCGCGCCGAGGCGTCGACGGCCCCGTTCGGGTCGAGGTAGCGGGCCGCGAGGGCGTCGGCGCGGGCCTGGGCCTGCGCCTGCAGGCGCGCCTCGGTCGCGGCCCTGCGCGTGTCCGCCACGTGCTGGTGCCACACCACGAAGGACCCGAACGCGATCACGAACGCGACGAAGAGCGCGACCCCCGCAACGAGCGTCCGCACGAACGGGTCGACCTCGCGCCGAGGCATCACCGGCGCCACGAAGGTGAAGGTGTCGTTCATCCCCGCCGGAGGTATCGGCAGCGAGGCACGCGCGTTGAGCGCCGCTACCAGGTGGGGTCGCCGGCGCCGAGCGCGAGCTCGCCCGTGCACGGGCCGGCGCCGGTGCCGTAGCGGGTCGTGCCGCCGTCTGCTTCGTCGATCGAGATCAACCAGCAGACGCCGTCGTCGGATCGGACGGCGACGCCAACCTGCTGGTCGGTCATCGCGACGCTCGCCACCGCCGAGGAGGTCGACGGCGTGATCGTGAAGGTCAGGATCCGGCTCGATCCCCTGCAGCTCGAGCGGCGTGACCGTCGAGAACGAGCGGCCGTCCCTGTACGCCCTGAGCGCCGCGACGACCCCGTCGCGCGCGGCCGCCTGCGCCACGCGATCTGCTCCTGTCGCCTGCACCGGCTCGGAAGCCTGCTGCGCATCGGGCAGCGGCGTGAGACGCCGGCGCTGCAGCAGGAGCGCGGTCGCGAGCGACGCCACGAGGACCAAGGCCGCGAGGGCGAAGAGGAACCCGGACACCGAGGCGCTGTTGACCCGACTCGCCAACGCGCTCACCGGTTCGCGGACAGCGCCGCCTGGCCGGTGCACGATGGACCCGTCCCCGTGTGCGCGCCCTGCGTCGCGCTCAGATGGACGTAGAAGCACGTCCCGGAGGCCGACAGGACCGCGGCACCCCAATCCGTCGATGTCGCCGCGACGCTCACCACGTTCGGCCCGGTCGAGGAACCGGCCACGTATTGCAGGGACGGCTCGGCCTTCACCATGGCGGCGGCGTCGGCCGCCAGATAGCTCGGCATCCCGTCGGGACCCCCCTCCGCGTAGAGCATCGAGGCGGTCTGCTGGGCCGTCTGCAGGTTCGAACGCGCCTGGGTGTCGTCGGCGGCGGCCGCCTGGGCGACGGCGGACGTCTCGGACTGCGCGGCGGCCTGCCCCCCGTGACGCACGAGCGTGAAGAACGCGACCGCGAGCACCAGCACGACGCCCACGCCGACGATCATGAGCATCGGACCGATCGGCGGACGCACCCGCTCCGTCTGCGCGAGAGGGTGCGGGGCGAGCTTCGAGTCCGACCACTTCTTGGCCGGCTCGCCGAAGCTGAAGGAATCGTCCATGACCTGGCTCGTATCGGCAGGGAACGAGGCGACCCTGAGCCCTTGGGGTGCCCGACCACGCAACGCGGATGCTGCCCTACCATGCTTGGCGTGAGCGAGATCACGGACGTCCTCGGCGCGATCGAGTCCCTGTCGGCCCGTGGCGAGCGGATGGCGCTCGCCACGATCGTCGCCGTCCGCGGGTCCACGTACCGGCGTCCGGGGGCCAGACTGCTCGTCCCCGAGGACGGCGCGCCGATCGGCAACATCAGCGGCGGCTGCCTCGAGGGCGACGTTGCCGACGCCGCGCGGATCGTGATGGAGGAAGGCCGCGCCCGTCTCGCCGGGTGGGACTCACCGCCGACGACGACGCCGTGTGGGGCCTCGGGCTCGGCTGCAACGGCGCGATCGAGGTCTTCATCGAACCGGCGGACCGGGCCGCCGAGGTCGCCCATGCTCTCCGTGCGGCGCTCGAGGAGGAACACCCGATCAGCGTGGTCACCGTGCTCGAGTCCGCGACGCCCACCGTGGCGCCGGGCGCGCGGATCGTCGTGCGCGCCCGACGGCGACGCCGAAGGCTCGCTCGGCGACGCGTCGGCGGACGCCGAGGCCGTGGCCTCGGCCCGCGAGCTGCTCGAGGCGGAACGATCCGAGGTCCGGCACGTTCACCGGCGACATCCGAGCGTTCGTCGAGGTCCTCGAACCCCCGCTGCGGTTGCTGGTGTGCGGAGCCGGCCACGACGCCATCCCGCTCGTCCGCGCAGCGGCCGGCATCGGCTGGAACGCGGTCGTCGCGGACGACCGTCCGGCGTTCCTCACCCCCGAGCGCTTCCCCGAGGCCGCGTCGTTCGTCGCGCTCGAGGAGCCGTCGCAGGTGGCCAAGCTCGCGCCGATCGACACACGCACGTGCGTCGTCGTGATGACCCACAACTTCCTGCGAGACAAGGAGTACCTGCGGACCCTGCTCGATCTCGCCGGCCGCCTACATCGGGATGCTCGGCCCGGCGGCGCGCACGCAGCGACTGCTGATGGAACTGGAGGACGAGGGCGTCGAGATCGGCGACGTCGACCGGGCGCGGATCCACGGACCGGCGGGGCTCGACCTCGGCGCCGAGGGGCCCGAGGAGATCGCGCACGCGATCGTCGCCGAGATCGTCGCGTTCCGCCACGCCCGCGGCGGTGGGTTCCTGCGCGATCGTCCGGGCCCGATCCACGAACGCCCCCGCCCGGGTACCGAGGCAAGGTAGTCGCAGTACCCTCAGTCGCCATGCAGATCGACAACACGTTCACCGTGCACGCGCCGATCGACGACGTGTGGACCTACCTGCTCGACGTCGAGAAGGTCGCACCGTGCATGCCCGGCGCCGAGCTCACCGAGACGATCCACGAGCAGGCATGGAAGGGGAAGGTCAACATCGCGTTCGGGCCTATGAAGCTGGCGTTCGCAGGGACGGTCGAGATGCAGGAGCGCGACGACGCGGCGCGCCGAGTGTCGCTGCACGCGAAGGGCACCGAGCAGAAGGGCAAGGGCGCCGCCAACGCGACGGTCACTTCGTGGCTCGAGCCCGCCGACGAAGGCACCCTCGTGCAGATGCGGGCCGACATCACGCTCACCGGTGCCGCCGCGCAGCTCTCTCGTGGGCTGCTCCCGGAGATCTCGAAGAAGCTGACCCAGCAGTTCGCCGACTGCCTCGAGGCGAACATGAACGCCGAAGCCGCAGCGGCGGCAGCGGCCGCCCCCGGCGCCCCGGCGCCGGTCGAAGCCGCGGCGCCCGCGGCGATCGTGGCCAAGCCGGTCGGGGGCATCCGCCTGGGGATCGCAGCCGTCTGGGCCGCGGTGGTCAACTTCTTCAAGCGGCTGTTCGGACGCGGCAAGGCGCGCTCCTGAGCCCGTGATCTCGGGCGTCGTCCTCGCAGCAGGCGTCGGCTCCCGGTTCGGCGGGACCAAGCAGCTCGCCGTGGTCGATGGCCGGCCGCTCCTCCTGCACGCGATCGGCGCCCTCCGCGAGGCCGGCGTCGACGAGCTGCTGGTCGTCACCGGACACGACGCCGACGCGGTCGAGGCGGTCTTGCTCGACGACGTCCGGATCGTGCGCAACCCTTCGTACCGCGACGGCCAGGCCACGTCGCTCGCCGCCGCGCTGCACGCGGTCGACGACGCCAGCGAAGCGGCCGTTGTCCTCGTCGCGGACCAGCCGGGGGTCACCGCGGAGGACGTCCGCGCGCTGATCGACGGCTTCCACCGCTCGCGCGCGCGGATCGTCCGACTCGTCTACGCGGACGGCCCGGGCCCCGCGCTCCTTTCGCGGGAGATCTACGCGGAGGCCGGCCACCTGCACGGCGACGTCGGCGCCCGCGTGCTGATCGCGTCGCACCCCGACTGGGTCGAGGAGGTGCCGCTCGATCGCCCCGCCCCACGAGACATCGACACCCGCGAGGACCTGAGCGGACCCTCGACCTGAGCTGGTCGCCGCTCGTCTCATGAGGCGGGCGGTGATGCGTGCGTGCCTCGCGTTACCTCCTTAGCCGAAGCTGAGCCCCGCCGTACTCAAGAGCTCTGTGTACGGGGGGCGGACGTAGTCGATCGCCCAGATCTTCCCGGCCAGGGCCATCACGTCCGGCTCCATGTTGAAGCTCCACTCCCGCTCGAAGGTCGAGTAGTCCGAGTAGTCCCACTCGGCGACGATCTCGGTCTCACCGGCCACCGGCATCCAGAACGTGGCGTGCGCCCTGCCCTTGTCGGCGGCGAGCTTGTTGAAATCTTCACCCAGCCTCAGGAGCTCCATGAAGGCCTCTTGCGACTTCGGGGAGAAGTGCATCCGATGGCGGTACATGGCTCCTCCTATCTCCGAGGGCCGCCCGGCACCACGAACCGATGCCGAGAGGGGCCCTCCACCATGGGTCGCCTCTACATCGGGCTTCGCACCCCCATGCCTCACCCCCCTCCAGGTGATGGAGTGCACCCACGTTCGGGGCGTATGCCCTCGATGCGAGCACACCGAACCTAGCCCCCTGCGATCGGTCTCGGGCAGGGCCGAAGGACCCCTGGATGAGAGCACCGCGTCTCGATGCATCACCCAGGCGAAACGGTTGCGTGAATCCGGCTATGTCTCTCGAGCTTCGCGGCCGAGAGCCACCACGGTCGCGTATTCCTCAGCGGTGATCTGAACGACGCCCATCCGGAAGCCCGCCGCGTTCGCCTGGACGTGGGGGTTGGACGCTGTCGGATCGATCCGCTGCACGACGACATCCAACGGCACGGCGCCGGGCCATTCCTCGACATCAGCCAGCAACACCCCGCTCGACCGTTCGCCGGGGCAAGCCTCGGCCTCCGAGCGTGTCTAGTCCTGGAACGCGGTCACAAGTTCGGCGCGACCGATGCACTCGCCCTGGGGCCTCGCGACATGGATCCAAGGGCTTCTCGAAGAGGAGCACAGACCCCGTGGTGCGCGAGCGTGCTCTCACCCGGGCGCGCATGCGCTCCGGGAGGGGGCCGTCAGGCCGTCCGGGGTCGGTCTCGGACGAGCGTCCGTCTCGGATCGGCGGGCCGGAAGCCGAAGCGCTCGTAGAGGCGATGGGCGTCTCGTGTGTTGAGGTACCAGAAGCAGTCCCGCGCAGCGGGGTCCTCAACGGCCTCCCGCACGAGCGCCACGCCCAGGCCGCGACCGCGGTGCTCGGCGAGGACGAACAGGTCGCCGAGCCAGGCCATGTTCGAGCCGTCGGACATCACACGCGCGAACCCGGCGAGCGACCCGTCGGGCGCGTAGACCGCGAGCACCCGGGTCGACTCCCGCACGAGCCGCTCGACGGTCTCGCGCGACCGACCGCGCACCCAGTACGCCTCCTCGGCGAGGAAGCGGTGGACGGCGTCGACGTCGACGCGGTCGCGGTCGTCGTCGAGCTCGTAGCCGTCGGGCAGCGGGCGACGCATCAGCACACCGAGCCGAGACGCCGGTGGGCGAGCGCCGGCAGCGCCTGGCGGACGCGGCGGAGCTCGGTCATGTCGAGATCCGCGAACCAGACCCCGTCGCCCTCCTCGGGGGCACGCGCGAGCACCCGCCCCCACGGATCGACGACGAGCGAGGTGCCGAAGCAGCGCCGGCCGTCATCCGGCGGGCCCCACGCCCCCCACTGGGCCGGCGCGACCACGAAGCACTGATCCTCGATCGCGCGCGCCCGCAGCAGCACCTCCCAGTGCGCCTCACCGGTCACCGCCGTGAAGGCCGACGGCACCGTGAGCACCTCGGCGCCGAGCGCCACCAGCCCGCGGTAGAGCTCGGGGAACCGGAGGTCGTAGCAGATCGACAGGCCGATCCGGGCTTCGTCGGTCTCGTGCGTGACCAGCTCATCCCCTCCCGCGAACAACGCCGACTCTCGCAGCGGCGGCTGCCCCGGGATGTCGACGTCGAACAGGTGGATCTTGCGATAGCACGGCGACGAGCTCGCCGGTCCCGATCGAACAACGTGGAGGTGTTCGAGACCCGACCGTCCTCACGCAACTCCGCGAACGAGCCCCCGAGCACCCACATCCCCCGATCGCGCGCCACCGCGGCCAGACGGGCGCACAGCTCTGCTTCGAGCGGTTGCGCCAGCTCGCGCATCCGCCGGTGGGAACCGTAGAAGGGGAACAGCTCGGGCAGCGCGGCGAGGTCAGCCCCGCCCTCGGCAGCCTCGGCCAACAGCCGCTCGGCGGTCGCGACGTTAGCCTCGACGTCGTCACGGCCGGCGTTCATCTGGCAGACGGCAACCCGCATCGCTGCCCATGCTAGGCGCAGGACGTGCGGGACGAGCCCAACTGCCCGACGAAGAGGCCGGCCCCGAAGGGGCCGGCCTCGTAACCGTGGTCGCGCGCGTGGAGCCGCGGACCGTCAGTCCTCCTTGATCGCCTCGACCTCGACCTCGACCGTCACGGTCTTGCCGACGAGGAAGCCGCCGGCCTCCAGCGCCATGTTCCACGTCATGTCGAAGTCCTCGCGCTCGAACCGCGTCGACGCGGTGAAGCCCGCAGACACCTTCTCGAACGGGTTCACGGCCGTGCCGAGGAACTCGCCCTTCAGCGTGACCGGGCGGGTGATGTCCTTGATCGTCAGGTCGCCGTCGAGCTCGAACGCGTTGCCGCCCGTGTGACGGAACGCGGTGCTCTTGAAGGTGATCGTGGGCCATCTCTCGACGTCGAGGAAGTCGGGGCTCAGCAGGTGCCCGTCACGCTGCTCCTGGTTCGACTGCAGGCTGGCCGCCTCGATCGTCGCCTCCACGGAGGAGGTCTCCGGCGTCTCGCCGATCACGATCGTGCCCTCGGCCTTCGTGAATCGGCCGCGGGTCTTGGTGAACATGTGCTTGCCGATGAACTCGACCGTCGTGTGAGCGGGGTCGAAGGTGTAGGTGCCGGTGGCCGGCAGCTCGATGCCGTCGAGGGTCCGGGTTTCGGTGGTGGACATCCGGTGCGACCTCCCTGGGTCTCCTGGCGGCGCCCGTCGCGCCGCTCACGTGCTTACTAACGAAGCTGATGATACTCTCTATTCCAGAGTTACTGCAACTTCCTGACCTGACGAGGAACCGAGAGCACGACCGCGTACCATCCCGATGACCGATGACGAACGCAGGAGAACCCACCGGCGAGAGCCCCGTCTGCCAGCACTTCCAGCGTGCCGCAGAGCTGCTGGGCAAGCGCTGGACGCCCCAGCTCGTCCGCGTGCTCCTCAGCGGCGCCGTCCGCTATTCCGACCTGAAGGCCGGCGTCCCGCAGATCTCCGACCACCTGCTGTCGGAGCGCCTGAAGGAACTCGAGGCCCAGGGCATCGTCGTGCGCGAGGTGACCCCCTCGACCCCCGTGCGGATCGAATACCGGCTCACGGAGCCTGGACGAGACCTCGGGGGCGTGATCGGCGAGCTGGCGTCGTGGGCCGAGCGCTGGGCCGCCGCGGATCAGGTCCACGCCTGAAGACGACCGTTACGCCTCGACGGCGGCGTCGGCGATCGAGAGCGCCTCGTCGATGATCTCGAAGCCCTCCTGCAGCTGCTCCTCGTTGATGCACAGCGGCGGGTTCGTGTGGATCACGTTCCAGCGGACCAGCGTGAACAGACCTCGCTCCAGCAGCCGCGCGTTGACCGAGGCCATCACCTCGTTCGTCACGTTGTAAGGGGACATCGGCGCGTTCGTCGCGGGGTCCCTGACCAGCTCCAAGGCTCCGAACAACCCGATGTTGCGGTGCAGCCCCACGCTCGGGTGCTTCGCGGCCAGCTCCTCGTGGTGACGGCGCATCACCGGCTCCATCCGCTTCGCGTTGCCGACGAGGTCGTCCTCCTCGAGGACCTGGATCGCGGCGAGGGCAGCCGCGCAGGACAGCGGGTGCGAGTTGTAGGTGAGGCCGCCGTAGTACACGTGGTCCTCGAAATACGCGGCGATCTCCGGCGAGATCGCGACCGCGCCGAGCGGCAGGTACGACGACGTCAGGCCCTTCGCGGTGGACATCAGGTCGGGCACCACGTCCCAGTGGTTCACGGAGAACCACTCACCGGTGCGTCCGAACCCGGCCATCACCTCGTCGGCGATCATCACGATCCCGTGGCGTGTGCACAGCTCGCGCACACCCTGCAGGTAGCCGTCGGGCGGGACCAGGATCCCGTTCGTGCCGGTCACCGGCTCGAGGATGAAGCACGCGATCGTCTCGGGACCCTCGAGCATGATCTGCTCCTCGAGCCGATCCAGCGCCTGCTCGGCGGTCTCCTGCGGGCGGTCGGGCCCGTGGTAGGGGTCGAACACGCGGACGATCCCCGGGACCGGGGGCCGCTCGTTCGCCCAGCGGCGAGGGTCGCCGGTGAGGTTCGCGGTGAGATAGGTCGCGCCGTGGTAGGAGCGGTAGCGCACCAGCACCTTCTCGCGACCGGTGAAGACCTTCGCCATCCGGATCGCGTTCTCGTTCGCCTCGGCCCCACCGAGCGTGAAGAACGACTTGTCCATCTCCCCCGGCCACAGGGTCGCGAGCTTCTGGCCGAGGAGCGCGCGCGTCTCGTAGGCAGCGAACGGCGTGACGTAGGGCAGCTTCTGCCCCTGGGTGGCGATCGCGTCGATCACGCGCTTGTCGCCGTGGCCGATGTTCACGCCCATCAATTGCGAGTTGAAGTCGAGGTAGCGCTTGCCGTCGGTCGTGAAGAAGTAGACGCCTTCGGCACGGTCCACCGGCAGCGGGGAGATCTTGGACTGCGCGGACCAGTCGTAGAGCGTGTACCGCTTCGACAGCGCGACGATCTCGTCGGCGGACAGGCCCATCGTTCCCACCGTCCTTCCACGCTTCGGGGTGACGATCGCATCTTCTCAGAAGCCGCCCAACGGCCGGGAATCACCGCCGAACGGCCGATGACCTGGGGCTACGCCGGATGGGACCGTTGCCCTGAAGGACAGCGAGGAGGACTTCCCATGCGACGCATCCCGATCCTGCTGGCCGCCGCGATCCTGGCGACGGCGATCCCCATGGCGCACGCCGCGAGCGGCACCGACCCCAACGATGTGAAGGGCGGTCTCGACATCTCGAGCTCGTCGGTGCGAACCGTGCAGCTCCCCGACGGCCACTGGCGCGTCCGGCTGAAGGTCGAGACCTACAACCGGTTCGATCTGTCGAATGGCAAGGGCTCGTTCTACTGGCAGCTCGACACGCGGGGCGGGTCCGCGGCCGACTACCAGGTGTTCGTGTTCGGCGACCCGAAGGCCTTGCCGGCCGCGCCGTTGTTCTGCCTGCTGAAGAACATGAACGGCGCGAAGCGCGGGTTCATGCACGTGACGGCGACGGACCGCTCCGCGACCTGCGCGATCCCGCGTCACCTCCTGGACCCGACCAAGGACATCCGGTGGCGGGTCGCGGGACGGTTGAATGGCGTGGTCGATCGGGCGCCCGACACGGGCTGGTACGCAGGCTGAGTCAGGCCGGGCGCGCGTCCTTGACGACGCGTCCGTCCTTCATCACGAACGGTACGTCCTCGAGGATCGTCACGTCGCGCGTGGGATCCCCGGGCACGGCGATCAGGTCGGCGAGCGTGCCGGCCTCGATCGTGCCGACCCGATCCTCCCAGCGCATCAGCTCGGCCGCCCAGCGCGTCGCGCTCTGGATCGCCTGCTCGTGCGTGAGCCCGAACCGGACGTAGTACGCGAGGTTCTTCGCGTTCATGCCGTGCGGGTAGACACCCGAGTCGGTGCCGTGGGCGATCCGCACCCCCGCCTTCACGCACTTCTCGAACCCCTCGCGCTGCACGTCGTTCGTGAGGATCGTCTTGTGCAGGACCTCCTCCGAATAGCCCATCTTCGGGCCCTCCTCGAGGATCCAGTCGCCGTCGAACATGTCGGCGACGAAGTAGGTGCCGCGCTCGGCCATCAGGGCGATCGCCTCGTCGTCCATCAGCGAGCCGTGTTCGATCGACCGCACGCCCGCGCGGACGGCCCGCTTGATCCCCTCCGCGCCGTGCGCATGAGCCGCGACGAACGTGCCCGCCAGCTCGCACTCCTCGACCGCGGCGCGGAGCTCGTCCTCGGTGAACTCGGGCAGGCCCGGGTCCGTGCCGCTCGTGAGGACCGCGCCGGTCGCGATGATCTTGATGAAGTCGGCGCCGTAGCGAAGGATCTGGCGCACGTTCGCCCGCATCTGGTCGATCCCCGACGTCACCCCGAACCGCAGCTCGCGCGGGACCACCGCGTCCACGTCGACCGCGAGGCCGGTGATGTCGCCGCCGCCGCCCGGACAGGTGATGTACGCGCCGGCGCAGAGCATCCTCGGCCCCTCGACCCAGCCGCCCTCGATCGCCTCGCGGAGCGCTACGTCCGTGAACGCCCTGAACGAGCCGATGTCGCGCACCGTCGTGAACCCGGCCGTCAACGTGTCGCGTGCGTTCTTGACGCCGACCAGCGCGTCCTGGGCTCCCGATCGCATCACCAGCGACGCGTAGCCCTGCCCGCTGTCGACCTCGCCTGCGAGGTGCGCGTGCATGTCCATCAGGCCGGGCAGCAGGGTGTGCCCGATCAGATCGATCCTGTGGGCCTCGGCGGGAGCTTCCGACGCCGGCAGCACCGCCTCGATCCGCTCGCCCTCGACGAGCACGGCTCGGCCTTGCACGACCTCACCGGCGACGCTATCGAAGACACCGTCGGGTACGAGGAGCGAACGCTCACGCATCGCGCGGAGCATAGCCAGTCCCTCGGTCCGACGGCCGAGGCAGAAGCGACCAACGGTCGATATCGCCGCGGCGTGCCGCGGGCCGATATCCAGCACAGCCGCGCGATCCCGGCGGGCGGGTTCATGGACGACCCGCTGCCCGCGGCCGGGGCCCACCCGCCGGGGACCGCGGCGCTCTTGCCCGCTCAGTCGAGCCCGAGCTCGCGGAGGGCCGCGTCGATCGTGCTGCGGAGCTCGGCGCCGTCGAAGGATCGGTCGTGACCCGCGTGGACCACGCGTGCGTCGACCTCGCGCAGACGCCGGAGGGAGGCCGCGAACGCCTCCTCGTCGTCCCAGGAAAGCCGGCCGTCGACGTAGATCGCGTCGCCGCTGAACAGCGTCCGGGTCTCCTCCTCGAACAGGCAGGCGGATCCGGCCGTGTGGCCGGGCGTGTGGAGCACCGTGAACCGGCGGTCACCCAGATCGATCACGTCGGCGTCGTCCAGCAGCATCGTGGGCTCGGCGCCCGGAGTGACCCACCCCGCGACGTCGAACCCGGGGCCGGGCACCGCGGAGATCAGCAGGTCCTCCACCGGGAACCCGTAGTAGGCGAACATCTCCTCGACGCCGTCGTCGAAGTCTTCCCGGCGGAGCTTCAGCGGGTACGGCGAGCGCGTCATCTCCGCGTCGTCACGGTGCACGCGGCGGTCGTCGAACTCGTGCAACCCGCCCACGTGGTCGAAGTGGCCGTGCGTCGCGAACGCGACCACCGGCTTGCCCATCGTGAAGCTATCGACTACCGGCTTGAGCGGTCCGACCCCGTTGGCGAAGTCGATCACGAGGTCGGCGTCGCGGCCGGGGACGTGCCACACGTTGGACACCAGCAACGCGGTGATGTGGGGCTCGAACAGTCGCGTGACGCCGTGGCCCGCATCCTCCGCGCGGAACCAAGGATGCGCGACGGGGAGGTCAGACGGAGCCGCGGGCACTACGGCGAAACGCCCTCGGACGTCTCGGGCGTCCGGACGTCACGCAGGGCCACGATGCCCGCGGCGACCCCGATCGCCCCGAGGAGCACGGCGAACCAGATGGCCGCTTCGGTCGACGCGCCTGCGGCGACCGAGTCGGCGCGCGTCGTCGCCCACAGCGCGGAGATCGCGAGCACGAAGCTGCACAGGGTCATCAGGACCCCCATCGCACGGCGGATCCGAGCATCGCTCATCAGCACGTAGGCGCCACCGAACGCGAAGGTCCCGATCGCCATCGCCAGCGCGAGCGTGCCAGACACGTCGGCCGTCGCCTTGTACGCGGTGTCCGCCGTCGACCACCAGGTCGTGAAGCACACGATGACCGCGACCACGCCCGCGGCCGAGCCGACGATCCCCGGGTACTGCAGCTTGCCGTCGTTCATCTCGAGACCCCCTTTGGGAACCTCGGGATGGTCGCCCGCGGAGCGACCCGATGCAACGACATCCCGGAACGAAGGTTCAGCAGCAGTGCAAGGCGAGGTTCTGCCCGAGCGGGCCGGGCTCGTAGTAGAAGCCGACCGCCCAGGCGTTCGTCGGCGACGTGGCGTCGATCCCGTAGAGGTAGTTCCCGAGATCGCCGATGTCGGGGCTGGGCTGGCGTTTCCACCCAGTGCCGTTCCAGTGCAAGACCAACGTCCTGAACACGGAGCCGTCGGATGCCGTCCCGACCGCCCAGGCATTCGACGAGGAGGCCCCGGCGACACCGTAGAGGAAGTTGTCGTAGACGCTCGCGTTCGGGCTCGAGACCCGTTTCCAGCCCTTGCCGTTCCAATGGAGCGCCAGCGTGCGGTGGACCGATCCCGTGTAGAGGGTGCCCACCGCCCACGCGTCCGATCGCGAGACGGCCGTGACCGAGGCGAGCTCGCTCGCGAGCGAACCGGCCGGCGTCGGGGCCTTCTGGAGCTTCCACGCCGTGCCGTTCCAGTGCAGGATGAGCGGCGGCCCTCCGTTGGTGAATCCGACGGCCCAGGCGTTCGAAGGAGCGAGTGCGAACACGCCGCGGAGCTCGTTCGTCGGTCCCGGCCGGTTGGGACTCTTCCGCACGCGCCAGGCCGTCCCGTTCCAGTGCAGGGCCAGGGTCCGGTACGAGGAGCCGTCGTAACTGTCGCCCACCGCCCAGACGTCGGTCGAGGACGTCGCTGACACTGCCGAGAGCTCGCTCACGATCGTCCCCGGGCTCGGTGACGACTGTCGTTTCCATGCGGTGCCGCTCCAACGGAGCACCAGGGTGTGGGTCACGCTCCCGTCGAAGTACGAGCCCACGGCCCACGCGCTGGTGGCCGAGACGGCGACGACACCGCTCAAGTAGTTGTCGAACGTGCCGACGTTGGGGCTCGGCACGACCTTCCACTTGACGCCGTTCCAGTGCACGATCAGGGTCCGGGAGATCCCGCTGTCGACGTGGTAGCCCACCGCCCAGACGTCGCACGACGAACGCATCGCCACCGACGCCAGCGAGTTCTCGCCGGTCCCGACGTTCGGCGGTTGCGGGGGCCCGAAAGCGGCGCACGTGTGCGCCGACGAACCGGTCGGCACCGCGACGAGCGCCGTAGCCATCACGAGCGATGCCACGAACGACCTGGTGCGCATCGAGACCTTCACGGATCCCCTTCGCTCGGAAACCGCAAGACTGGAGGAACAGTGAGCCGCGGGTCAAGTCGATGCGCGCGCACGAACGCTGGACATCGCGGTGTCGTGCCGACGCCGAGGCCGTCGCGGCCGCCATCGCGCGGAGCCGTGAGAACGGATGTGAGAACGGAACGCCCGGGCCACTGTTCAGGTCCGGGGCGTTCGTCGTTGTCGCAGCTAGTTGCTAGTGGAGGTGAGGGGATTTGAACCCCTGACCCCTGCCGTGCGAAGGCAGTGCTCTACCGGGCTGAGCTACACCCCCGAAGGTTCGGCGCCAAGCGTAGCAGAGGCCCCCGACGCCACCGTCAGGAGCCGTCCCCTTGCAGCAGTTGCGCGTGCCGGTCGAGCGCGTCGCGGAGGTCGCGCTGGACGAAGGCGATCGACAGGTCGCCGCGGGTCTTCTCGATCAGCGAGCGCGCGACGTCGGTCGACCGGCGCAGGTTCATCGTGATCGCGTCGGGGTAGTCCATCGTCACGAGGAGCCCGTACATGTCCTCGAGCGCCTCGAGGATCGCCTCGGCGCGGTCGGTCTCGCCGAGGCGGAGCAGATCCAGGATGTGCCGGCGGCCCTCGCCGATCGCCTCGGCGACGCCGTTCAAGTACGGCGCGTCGCCGACCCCGAGCGCCTCGGGGCCGGGCAGGTCCTCGCCGTGCACGAGCGAGAAGGTGAGGTTGGCCTCCGCGTACTCCTTCTCCGCATCCTGCAGGTACCCGGCGAAACGGACGTCCGCATGGTCGGCGACCCCTTCGATGCCCTCGAGCAAGGCGTCACGCGAGGCGTCGATCAGCTCGCGGGCTCGCTCGAACTCGCCGCGGTGCACGGCGCGGATCGCGTCGGCGGAATGACGGATCGACCGCCGCGCGGCCGGGAGCGCCTTCTCGCGGGCGGCCGTCTTCGCGTCGAAACGGGCGTGGAGGTCGTCGGAGAGATCGTCGAGGTTCACGCGGTCAGGCGCCGGCCGAGGCCGTCTTGACCACGACGTGGACGCGGTCGCCCTCGCCGAGGGTGCCGAGCCCGTTGAACGTCTGGCGCGCCCACGCCATCGGACCGTCGGCCACGTAGGTGGGCCGCGGCGCGACACGCGGCTTCTCCGGCACGCGGGCGGCGCGGGCCTGGTCGTGCGGATGCGGCGCGCGGTTCTTGATCGCGAGCAGCGCATACACATACACGACGAGCAGCGCGCCGAACACCATCGTGGCCATCCAGATCACCCGCAGCGGCGGCACGAGCCCGATCAGGAAGGTGAGACCGATCGCCTCGAGGAGGAAGACGAAGACCCGGCGACGGCGCTCGCGGGCCCGCGCCCGCTCCCGCTCCCTCGGGCCGAGGAACCGCATCCCCTTGCGCGGGGTCACGATCCAGCGGCCGCTCGTGCCCTGCACCTCTGCTTGCGCCAACAGCTCCATCCTCTGTTCGAAGGCCTCGACGCTCGATGCCTCGGACCGCTTGCGGCCGGTGGGCACCAAGAACGCGGCCCACATGATGCCTAACGCCGCGAGCAGTAGCCAATCCACCCGACCAGCCTCCTGTCCGTCGAACCCCGGTATCGACACAACATCTAGGCTGGGAAGGGACCGTAGCACCACATCTTGGGGATGAGAAGCACATCGGTGTGATTCGACGTTTCCGGGACGAAAGGGCGTCCGGAGGCCGGCTGGCGCCGACGTAGCATCGAGACGTGGGTACCGACGCCGACGAACGCGAGGAACCGGAGGTGACGGGACTGCCCACCGGCGCCGGGGCGCCGGAGGCGGTGACCGAGCAACCCGACCTACGGTTCGAGCATCAGGCGGAGGCGAAATGGCTCGGCGATCCTTTCGGGCTTCGCCTGTTCGCGGTGGCCCTGACCGCGCGGAAGCGGCGCGCGCGGGGCGACGCGGTTGCTCCGACCCCCTGGTTCGCGGTCGCGGTCTCGGCGGCGATCGCGATCGCGGCGATCGTCGTCGTGTGGTTCGTCGCGACCCGGTTCGTCTCGACCGGCTCAGCCGGCGACGTAGTCGCCGCTCTTGCCGCCGGACTTGCGCAGCAGCCGCACGCCTTCGATCCGCGCAGACCGGTCGAACGCCTTGGCGGTGTCGTAGAGGCTGAGCGCCGCCACCGCAGCGGCGGTCAGCGCCTCCATCTCGACGCCGGTGCGGTCGACCGCGCGGACGGTCGTGCGGACGTGGATCCGCCCGGCGGGCTCGTCGGGCGTCACCTCGACGTCGGCCCCGGTCACGCGGATCGGATGGCAGTGCGGGAGGAGGTCGGGGGTTCGCTTCACGCCGATCACCCCGGCGAGCTTCGCGCTCTCGATCGGGGAACCCTTCTTCGTGCCGGCGACGAGGTTCGCGACGGCCTCGGCGGTGGTGACGAGCCAGGCCTCGGCGGTGGCCTCGCGGGCGGTCTCGGCCTTCGCGCCGACCTCGACGATCCGGGTGAGGCCGTCCGCACCAGCCTGATCGGGAACCGTCCGATCGGAGTCGGCCACGAGCTCAGTCCTCGGAGCTGCGGAACAACATGACTCGCACCTTCGAGCCGGCCTCGGCCGTCTCGGTGCCCGGCGGGATCACCGCGAGGCCGTTGGCCCGGGCGATCGTCGAGATGAGGTTCGAGCCGCGCCCACCGACCGGCGTGGCGACCCAGCCTTCGGCGCCTCGCGAGACCTCGACCCGCGCGAACTGGGTCTTGCCCTTGGGGCCCCGGACCTCCTCGGTGAGGGTCGCCTGGATCTCGGGGCGGCCGAGGTTGGCGCGACCCATCATCTTCATCAGCGCCGGACGCACGAACATCTCGAAGCTCACGAAGACGCTGACCGGGTTGCCCGGCAGACCGAAGAACGGCTTGCCCTCGACGAGCCCGAAGCCCTGGGGCATCCCCGGCTGCATCGCCACCTTGTAGAACTCGACGTCGCCGCGCCGGAAGAACGCGGCCTTCACGACGTCGCGCTCCCCCACGCTCACCCCGCCGGAGGACATGAACGCGTCTGCCTGGATCTCGTAGGAGAAGACCAGCTCCTTGAGCGAGTCGGGGTCGTCCTTGACGATCCCGGCGAGCGTCGGGATCGCGCCGGCCTCCCGGAGCGCGCCGAACAGCGTGTACGCGTTCGAATCGCGGACCTGGCCGAACGACGGCGCCTCGGTCGGCGGGATCAGCTCGTCGCCGGTCGAGAACACGATCACGCGCGGGCGCGGGTGCACCAGCGGGTGCGGGACGCCGGCGTTCGCGAGCAGCCCCAGCTCGGGAGGGCCCAGACGCTTGCCGCTCGGCACGAGGACGTCCCCTTCCTGCACGTCCTCGCCGCGCGGCCGCACGTGCCTGCCGCTCTGGGCGGGCTCGAAGAGCAGCACGCGGTCCTCTCGGTCCTCCGCGTTCTCGATCGGGATCACCGCGTCGGCGCCGGCCGGGATCGGCGCGCCGGTCGCGATCTTCACGGCCTCCCCGGCGCCCACCGTCGCGTCGGGACGCTGCCCGATGAGGGCACGCCCGACCACCTTGAGCTCGGCCGGCTGCGACGGCGACGCCGACCCGACGTCGGCGGCGCGCACCGCGAACCCGTCCATCGCGGAGGACGCGAACTCCGGGAGGTCGACCGCCGAGCAGATGTCCTCGGCGGCGACGCAACCGTACGCGTCGGTCAGCGGGAGCTCGATCGGCGGCAGCGGGGCGATCTGCGACAGGACGCGCTCGCGCGCCTCCTCGACCGACACCAGACCCTCGCCGGAGTCGTGATCGTGCAGGGAGCGCTCGGCCATGGCCGCAGTCTACCGACGCGGTCCGAACCTCATCGCGCGAACGCGAGGAGCGTGCGCTCGTCGTCGAAGCCGACCGAGCGGTACAGCGCGCGTGCGGCCGTGTTCGACGCGGGCGTCCCCACCATCGCGGCGCGCATCCCGGCCTCGGCCATCAGCCTGAGCCCAGCGAGCAACACCGCGCGACCGTACCCGCGACGCTGCAGGTCGGGATGCGTGGCGACCGGCTCGAAGGCGCCCACGCCGCTCACCGGGTCGGTCCACGCGATGCAGCACGCGGCGGCGCGACCGTCGGGCGCGTGCGCCACGAGGTCATGGCCCGCCGGGTACCAGGATGAGCGCACGAACCGCGCGTAGACCTCGACGTACGCGTCGAACGGCTCAGTGACCCCGAACGCCGCGTGCGTGATCGAGCAGCGGCCGGCCGGATCCTCGTCGAGCGCGAGCGGCCGGACGTCGACGGCGGGCCGCTCGACCGCGGCGGCGAGCGACCGCCGGAACGTCACCCGCGCCTCGCCCGGCACCTCTCGGTAGCCCGCCGCCTCGAGCCGCGCGATCGCGTCGGCGTCGGTCGCGAACGCCGAGCGGACCGGGCGACCCGCACGCGCCGCGAGCCAGGACGTGACGTCGTCGAAGAACCGGTCGCCGATCGCGTCCGCTCGGTGCGGGGCGACGAACCCGAGCACCTCGCTTCCGTCGTCCATCGCCCAGGCCGTGACCTCGCCGTCCTCTTCGTCGATCAGGATCGAGGCCGCGAGCTCGTCCTCGTCCCACGCGGGCCGGCAGACCCACCACAGGACCTCGCCGGGATGGAACTCCCCGTGGTCGGGACGGTCGCGTAGCACGCGCGCGACCACGTCCTGCAGCGCGGGGAGGTCCGCAGCACCCGCGTACGCCCGGAGCGTCACGTCAGACGAGCTTGTGGCGCTGCGCGAACTCGGTGAGCCATGCGCGGAAGTCCGGGCCGATGTCGTCGCGCTCGATCGCCAGCTCGACCGTCGCCTTCAGGTAGTCGAGCGGGTTCCCCACGTCGAAGCGGCCATGCTCGAACCGGTACGCGTACACGGCCTGCTCCTGCGCGAGCATGTTGATCGCGTCGGTGAGCTGGATCTCGTCGCCGCGGCCGCGTGGGGTCCTCGCGAGCGCCTCGAAGATCTCCGGGGTGAAGACGTAGCGGCCGATCGCGGCCAGGTTCGAAGGTGCCTCCTCCATGCTCGGCTTCTCGACGATCGAGAGGATCCGCACGAGGTGGTCGCCGTCGGCGGGCTCCGGCTCGATGCAGCCGTACATCGTGATCTCGCGCCTGGTGACCTCCATCGCGGCCACCACGCTCCGCCCGTACTTCTCGTGGGCCGCGAGCATCTCGCGCAGCAGCGGCTCCGACGGATGGATCAGATCGTCGCCCAGCAGCACCGCGAACGGCTCGTCGCCGACGTGCGCCGCGGCCGTCGCGACCGCATGCCCGAGCCCGCCCGCCTCCTGCTGGCGGACGAAGTGGATCGTCGCGAGCGAGGCGATCTCGCGCATCGCCTTCAGCTCGTCGAACTTCCCCTTCTCCTCGAGGAACGCCTCGAGCTCGGGCGACCGGTCGAAGTGGTCCTCGATCGAGGACTGGTCGCGGCCGGTCACGATCACGATGTCCTCCAGCCCGGCGCGGACGGCCTCCTCGACGACCAGCTGGATCGCCGGCACGTCGATCACGGGCAGCATCACCTTGGGTTGTGCCTTCGTGGCCGGCAGGAACCGGGTACCCACGCCGGCGGCGGGGATCACCGCTTTGCGAACCTTCACGGAACCTCCCCTCCGAACGGGCCGTGTGAACGGGTCATGCATCGATACCCGCTCGTAGCGGAACCGCGAGTCTAAGGACCGGTCGTGTTTTCCGCCATAGGGAGAAGGTCCCAGGTCAGAAGGCCCGTGCCGTAGACTGCCCCGGTCATGCCCACCTACGAGTACGCCTGCAAGCGCTGCGGGCATACCTTCGAGATCGTCCAGTCGTTCCAGGGACGACGCGCTCACGGTCTGCCCGGAGTGCGGCGGCGAGCTACGCAAGGTGTTCGCGCCGCCCACGATCACGTTCAAGGGGTCGGGCTTCTACGCGACGGACCACGGGAAGAAGTCCAAGCCGGCCCCCACCTCGGGGAGGATCCTCGGAGAAGAAGGAGTCGTCGACCACGACCAAGGCCGACAGCGGATCGTCGTCGTCGGACGCGTCGTCGACCTCGAAGAAGGATGGGTCGTCCTCGTGACGTCGGCGGAGATCGGGGTGTTCGGCGGCTCGGGGCTCTACGCCTTCCTCGACGACGCCGAGGAGGTCACGCTCGACACGCCCTACGGGGCGCCGAGCGCGCCGTACACGATCGGCACCGTCGGTGGCAGGCGCGTGGCCTTCCTCCCCCGGCACGGTCGCGACCATCAGTTCCCGCCGCACCTCGTCCCCTACCACGCGAACGTCTGGGGGATGAAGGAGCTCGGCGTGACGCGGCTGTTCGGCCCGAGCGCCGCCGGGTCGCTCCGCCGCGACATCCCCCCGCGCACGTTCGTCGTGAGCGACCAGGCGATCGATTTCACGAAATCACGGGCCTACACCTTCTATGACGGGCCGCAGACCACCCACGTGTCGTTCGCGGACCCGTACTGCCCGGTGATGCGTCAGGTGCTGGTCGAGCAGGCGGGCTCGCTCGGGATCGAGCATCGCGACGGCGGCACGATGGTGGTGATCGAGGGACCGCGGTTCTCCACCCGCGCCGAGTCGAAGATGTTCACGCAGGTGGGCGGCGACGTGATCGGGATGACGCAGTTCCCGGAGGCGTCGCTCGCGCGCGAGCTCGAGCTCTGCTTCGCGAACGTCGCGCTCGTCACCGACTACGACGTGGGTGTCGACGACATCGCACCGGTCTCGCACGCGGAGGTGTTGAAGGTCTTCGGCGAGAACGTCGACCGGCTCCGCGACCTGCTGTTCGCGGCGATCCCCGCCGTTCCCGAAGACCGGACCGGCTGCGAGTGCGGGCATGCCTTGGGCGGGTCCGGTCACGACTGAGCCTTCGCCCGCTGCGCCCGTATCCTGACCGGCATGGCGCGTGAACTCGTCCGGGTGGAGCTCTCGTTCGTCACCGAGCAGGACGCACAGCAGCTCGGGGACCGGATCAAGGAGTCGGTCACGTTGATCGTCGGGCGCGCGGCGCTCGAGGAGTTCCGCCTGCGCACCCTCCCGCTCGACCCGAAGAAGCGGGAGCACCTGCGGCCGGTCGACTGAGCGGCGCTCGCCTGTGAGCGCCGTCACGGCGTGACCGGCTACCGCCGCGTACGCTCGCGACCATGCGAGGCAGGTTCTCGTGGCGACGCCGTCTCCCCCGGTCGTCGATCGTGGCGTTCACGCTGGCAGGCGTATTCGCGCTCGGGGCATTCATCGTGGTCCGGGGGGTCGCCGAGCGCGCGGCGTCGGCCGGACCGCCACAAGAGCGGACCGTCACGGTGGTGGTCGCCGCCCGGGACGTCGGCGCGGGTGCGACCCTCACCGCCGATGACGTCGCGACCGGCAGCGTCCCCGGCCCGCCGCCGCCCGGCGCCCTCACCGACGCCGCCGAGGCCGTCGGGCACGTCGCGGTGACGCCGTTCCTGACGGGCGAGACCGTCGTGACCACTCGGCTCGCGGAGGACGGCGGCGCGCTCACGGCGTCCGTGCCCGACGGCGAGGTGGCCGTCACGCTCGGGATCGAGTCGGCCCCCGACGGCCTGAGCGCCGGCGACCGCGTGGACGTGCTCGCCACCTATACGGCGGCTCGGCCGTACACCTCGACGGTGGCGGAAGACCTGCGGGTCCTGCGCGTCCAACGAGCCGAGGGCGGCTCGTTCGGGGCCGACGGAGGCGCGGCCACTCGGGTCACGTTCGTAACCGCTCCCGAAGTGGCGCGGGCGCTCGTCGGCGCCGACGCGACCGCCACCCTCGCGCTCGCGGTCCGCGGTTACGTGAGCCTGGCGACACCCTCGCCCGCACCGTGACGACCTCGGGCAACGGTATGGTCACGACATGTCGGAGGACCGCTCGTACATCGACGAGAACACGCGGGAGCGGGAGCGCCTCCGCGCCCTGGTCGATCGCCTGGACGAGGACGAGCTCCGGGCTCCGGTGAACGAGCACTGGACGGTCGCGGCCGTGTTCGGCCACATCGCGTTCTGGGATGCGCGGGTGCTTGCGCTCGCCGACAAGCTGGAGCGCGGCGTGCCGTTCTCTCCTTCAGACGCCGAGCCGGAGGACGTGGACTGGATCAACGACGCCACGCGACCGCTGATCCACGCGATCCCCCCGCTCGAGCTCGCTCGGCTGGCCGTGCGCATCGCCGAGGAGACGGACGCCCGAGTGGCGACCCTGCCGCTGGAACGCCTCTGGCCGCGCGACCCGAGCAGCCCGCTCTACGTGCTGCGCGCGGCGCACCGAGGCGAGCACCTCGACGACGTCGAGGCAGCGCTGCGAGCTATGCGCCGACCAGGTACGACAGCCCGATGACGATGAAGACGGCACCGAACAACAGGCACGCCTTGCGGAGCGCCGACTCTCGAGTCTCCACCTCCGACGGATCCGGGTCGGACGGGATCCTGCCCGCGAACTTCACGTACCACTGCACGCCCCGCCTCGCGATCGGCGTTCGGTAGACGATCAGGACAAGGCCGAGCGCGAACAACACCGCTCCGAGCAGCACGCTCATCGGACCGAGCCAGTCATCCGCACGAGGTTGACGGGGTGTCCGCGTCTTCGCAAGCAGGATGGGCGCCCTCTTGCCGCTACTATCCGCTCGCCCGGCGAGCGGAAGGACCAACGTGACGATCCTGCAGGCGATCATCCTCGGCCTCACCCAGGGTGCGACCGAGTACGCGCCCGTGTCGAGCTCCGGACACCTGATCATCGTCCCGTGGCTGTTCAACTGGTCGATCGTGAACGACCCGACGCTGAACAAGACGTTCGACGTCGCGCTGCACGTCGGGACGCTGGTAGGCGCCTTGATCTACTTCCGCCACGAGGTGTGGACCTACCTCGTCGCCTGGGTTCACTCGATCCGCACACGCAAGATCGACACGGTCGACGAGCGGCTCGCGTGGGCGCTCGTGATCGGCACGATCCCCGGCGCGCTCTTCGGCGCCGCGTTCGAAAGCGTGATCACCGAGAAGCTGGGCGCGCCGATCCTGATCGCGATCATGCTCGCCGCGTTCGGCGTGGTCCTGTGGGCCGTCGACAAGTGGGCGCCGTCGAACCGCGACATGGACACGATCGGCGTGCGGACGGGCCTGTTCATGGGGGTCGCGCAGGCGATCGCGCTGCAGCCGGGCGTCTCGCGCTCGGGGATCACCATGACGGCCGGGCGCACGATCGGCCTGGACCGCGAGTCGACGGCCCGGTTCTCGTTCCTGCTGTCGCTGCCGATCATCGCAGGCGCGGGGATCTACAAGGGCCTCGACCTGCTGCAGACCGGGACCGGCGGCTACACCACGGAGTTCTTCTGGGGGTTCGTGTCGAGCGCGGTCAGCGGCTTCTTCGTGATCTGGTTCTTGCTGAAGTACCTGCGCACCCACTCGTTCGCGATCTTCATGTGGTACCGGCTGGCGGTGGCCGCGCTGATGATCGGGCTGATCGTGACGGGCGTGCGCCCCGCGACGATCTAGCCGCTCAGATGCCGGCGAGCGTCATCTCGCCGATCAGCACCGAGGGCGTGCCGACGCTCGAGAAGAACCGCAGGTCGCTGCCGACCCCGCTCACGGCCTTGAGCATCTCGGGCAGCGTCGAGGCGATCGTCATCTCGCGCAGCGGCGCACCGAGCGCGCCGCCCTCGATGCGCAGGCCCGTCGCGCCGACGCTGAACTCACCGCTGATCGGGTTCGCGCCCGAGTGCACGCCGCTGACGTCAGCGATCAGGACGCCGCCGTCGGCGCGCGCGAGCAGCTCTTCGAACGACAGCTCGCCGGCCTCGAGGTAGAAGTTCGAGGTGCCGACGCCCGGCGCGCTCTTGTAGCCGCCGCGCTTCGCGTTGCCGGTGGAGCGCTGGTCGCCGCCGGTGCGCCGCGCCGTGTAGGTGTCGTGCAGGAACCCGTTCAGCCGGCCCTTCGTGAACAGTTCGGTCCGCCCGGTCGGCACGCCCTCGTCGTCGAAGGGGCTCGCGCCGGGGCCGCGGAGGATCCTCCCGTCGTCGACCAGGGTGACGTGCTCCGAGCCGACCTGGTCGCCCACCATCGAGGCGAACAGCGACCGACCCTTCAACACGTTCTCCGCGTTCAGCGCGCCCGCGAGCACCCCGAGGAAGTCCGAGGCCGCGAACGGGTCGAGCACGACGGGCACCTTCGCGGTCGAGGGCTTCTCGGCGCCCAGCATCCGGACCGCGCGGCGCACCGCCTCCTCCGACAGCGGCTCCCAGTCGAGCTCGTCGAGACCGCGGGTGATCGTGAACGAGAACCCGGTCTGGGTCTCGTCGCCATCCACGGCGAGTGCCACGGCGTAACCCCAGGCGTCGGTCCGCGCGTACTCGGCGGCGACGCCCGTGGTGGAGGCGATCGCGACCCGCGACACGCTGTCGCCCACCTGCACCGCGTCGACCTTGGTCACCCGCAGGTCGCGGCCGACCGTCGCGCGCTCGAACGCGATCGCGGTCGCCACCTTCTCGTCGGCGGTCACCGCCGCGCTCTGCTCGCGGAACAGTTCGGGAATCGGCTCGAACGCCTCACCGGCGGGGAGGGCGTTGTGCTCGTCGGGCTCGGCGAGCGCGGCGTTCTCCCGGGCGCGACGCACGGCCTCACCGACCTCGTCCTCGGTCGGGTCCGAGGCCCAGGCGTAGCCGACCCGTCCGTCGCGGATCAGCCGCACGCCGACCCCACGCGACTCCGCGAACGTCATCCCCTCGACCTCGCCCCCGTAGGCGTTGACCGAGGTGGTCCGGCCCTCCTCCGCGTAGGCCTCGACCTGCTCGTCGGCCTCGGCCGCCGCGATCGCGCGGCTCGTCAGGTCGCCGAGGTCAGGCACCGGTGCCCCCCACCGTGATCTTGCCGATCCGAAGCGTCGGGGACCCACTGCCGACCGGGGCGCTCTGGCCGTCCTTGCCGCACACGCCCTCCCAGGTCTCGAAGTCCGAGCCGACGGCGTCGACCGAGCTCATCACGTCGATCGCGCGCCCGATCAGGTTCGCCCCGCGGACCGGGGTCGTGATCTGCCCGTGCTCGATCAAGAAGCCCTCGCTGACGCCGAACACGAAGTCGCCGGTGGCCGGGTTGACCTGGCCGCCGGCGAGGCCGGTGACGTAGACGCCGCGCTCGGTGTCGCGCACGATCGCCTCGGGGTCGCTCGCGCCGGGAAGGATGTTCGTGTTGGTCATGCGGACGATCGGCGGGTGCGCATAGGACTCGCGCCGGCCGTTGCCGGTGGGACCGACGCCCATCTTCGCGGCGCGCATCCGGTCCTGGAGGAACCCCTGGAGCACGCCGTTCACGAACAGCACCGTCCGCTCGGACGGCTCGCCTTCGTCGTCGAAGTCGAAGGATCCCCAGCCGTTCGCGATCGTCGCGTCGTCGACCCCGTCGATCAGGTCGCTCGCGCACTTCGTGCCGACGAGCGCGCGGTAGACGCTCGCCTCCTTGTCGACCGCGTCGGCCTCCAGCGGGTGGCCCACCGCCTCGTGGAACAGGACCCCGCCGCAGCCGTTGGCGACGATCGCGGGCATCTCACCGGCCGGCGCCGGGATCGAGTCCAGCATCGTGACCGCGCGCGATGCCGCGCGCTCGGCGGTCACCGCAGGCGGATGCGCGTCGAGGAACTCGACCCCCGCGCAGGCCGCCGGGCCGTGCCAGCCGGTCTGGATCACGTCGCCCCGCTTCGCGACGACCTGGGCCACGAGGCGGACGCGCGGACGGTCCTCCAGGACCCACCGGCCGTCGCTGGTGGCGACCAGCTTGCGCTGCAGGGAGTCGCCGTAGATGCCGACCACCTGGATCACCTCGGGCGAGACCGCGCGCGCGACCTCGTCCACCTCGCGGAGCCAGCCGA
This sequence comes from uncultured Actinomycetes bacterium, assembly GCA_963710985.1. GTDB lineage: Bacteria > Actinomycetota > UBA4738 > UBA4738 > HRBIN12 > AC-51. The sequence continues at coordinate 1,246,280 of CAVQCI010000001.1, forward strand.
CCTTCGTGGCGGCGGCGACCTCGGCCGCCGGGCGCTCGGCGCGGTTGCGGCCCGCGCCCTCACGCGTGGTGAGGTCCACGACGCTGCCGGGCGCGTCGCCGCGGAGCGCGGCGCTCGCGGCGGCGGCCGCCTCGAGCAGCGAGTCGTGATCGAGCCGGTTCGAGTAGGCGTAGCCGTAGGAGGTCCCCCGGACCACGCGGACCCCGGCGCCGCGGTCGCTGCCGGTCGTGAGCTCCTCGACCTTGCCGTCGTCCAGGCGGACCGCCGTGGAGGTGCGCTCCTCCACGAACAGCTCCGCGAAGTCCCCGCCCTTGCGGCGCGCCGCGCGAAGGACGTCCGCCACGAGGTCTCGGTCGAGCATCGGGCGATGCTACCAGCGGCATCTCGGGCGGCCCGACCCGCCCGGTCGCACGCTGGTACCGTCGCCCCTGGACATGGCGCTGGACGTCGAATCGGCCGGGGCGGCACCGACGCCGACCGTGGCCGGCGACGGCGAAGGGGGGCGTCCGCTCGTCGACCTCGCCCTGCTCGGGGCGATCGCGGTGGCGACCTTCGTCGTCTTCCTGTGGCCGACCGTCGCACACGGCCGGGTCTTCCCGGCGGGCCCGGACGTTCCGGTCTACCTGTGGTGGGCGCGGGTGGCGAGCGGAGAAGGGATCTCGCTCGTGGGGGCTCGGCCCGCCAGCGCGGCGCTGGTCTCGACGCTCTCGGGCGCGCTCGGGATCGGCACCGTGCCGGCGCTCGCCGGGCTCCAGTACGCGCTCGGACCGGCGATCGCGCTCGCGGGCGCCGGGGTCCTGCTCCCGCGGAGCGGGCGACCCCGCGGCGCCTGGTTCGTCGGCGGGCTCCTCGCGGGGGTCTGGGCGACGCACCTCGGCGACGGGTACCTCGCGAACCTCGCGTTCATCGCGCCCTACCTGGCGGCGGCCGCGGCGCTCGCACGCCGGACCGCCCGCGGCACGCTCGCGGCGGCCGTGCTGCTGGCCGGTGGGGGCCTCGCGCACCCGCAGTTCTTCGTGGTGGGAGCCGTGATCCTGGGGATCGTCGCCTTGCTGTCCGTGATCGCCGAGCGCGGGTTCGGGTGGCGGAGCGACGCGGGCCGGGTGCTCGCCGCGCTCGGCGGAGGTGCGATCGGCGTCGGCGCCGGGCTGCTCGCGGCGCTGCTCGGACCGGCTCGCTTGGGCGGCGACACCTCGAAGGACGCGTTCCTGCGCCGGGTGGGACTGACCTCGACGTTGCGCACGACCTACCTCGGCCGGTTCCGCGACAGCTGGCGGCACTACGCGCCGATCGATGAACGCCGCCCTGTCGATCGCGGGCGTGTTCCAGGGGCGGGCGTTCGCACGACGGTTCCTCGTGGGCTGGGCGGGATTCACCGTGTTCGCGGTCCCGCTCGGGATCCTCACGTCCTGGTACCCACCCGACCGGGTCCTGACCTTCGCCTTCTGCATCCCGTTGCTGGCGGCGCTCGGGCTCGTGTGGCTCGACAGGCAGCTCGGCCGCCGGTGGCTCGCGTGGCCGGCCGCGGTCGTGCTGGTGGTGCTCACCTGCCTGCCCACGCTCCGCGGCTGGAACCGGCAGGGGCCGTTCCTCTCACCCGAGGAGCTGCAGCACGCGACGCTGGCGGGCCGGATCGCGGCGACGACCCCGCCGGGCACGCCGCTGGTCTTCGTGGTGGACGACCCGCGGACGCAGTCGCTGTTCCTGCTGTCGCACTCGCTGAACGTGGCGCGCGCGGCCGTCCCGCCCGATCGCGCTCCCGACGTCTACGTCTACCTCGGCACCCCGCAGGCGCTGCTCGCGGGCGATCCCGTCACGCGGGACCAGCCCCTCTACAACCTCGCCTCGGCCACGTCGCTGCGCGACCTGCCGGCGTCGCCGGACCCCGCGATCTTCGTGATCAGCGAGTTCGACCGCGATCCGGGGGCGACGTCCTCCCCCGGGCTCGTGCGCTGGGATCCGAACGTCGCGAGCACCGTGCCGGATCCGCGGCCGCTCCCCGCGGTCGCCGGCGAGATCGCCGCCTCCTCGACCGGCGCGATCGTGGGCGCGACGATCGGAACGTTCCTCCTGCTGTTCGCGATCGGGTTCGGGTGGGGCTGGTGGGCGATGGGCGACCCGGCCGGCGGAGCGGCGATCGCGGCGGCGTTCGGGGTCGCCGTGCTCGCGCTCGCGTCGCTGCTGCTCGAACGGCTGGGAGCCGGCCTCGGCGGTCGCGGCGTGGCGACGCTCGCCTCAAGCCTCGGCGGCGGCTGCGGCTACGCGCTCCTGATGGTCCGCCGCCTCCGGGATCGCCACGACGGGAGCGGGCGCCTCCTCGTCTTCGAAGACGAGCCCCGTGTCGATCCGTGAGCGCAGGTCGCGCAGCGTGAGCACGAGCAGCACCAGCAGGGCCGGCGTCACGACCCAGTGCCCGAGGAACAGGTCGAGGCCGAACGCGCCCGGATAGCGCAGGGGCTCCGCCGACCACAACGTGACGGCGAGCATCGCGCCGGAGGCGAGCAGCGCGGTCCGGGGCACGCGCGGCAACACCCACACCAGCGGCAAGGCCCACACCACGTACCACGGCAGCAGGACGGGCCCGAGCAGCGTGAAGAGCACCAGCGACCAGCCCCACGCGGCCGCGAGCCCGTTCGGAGACAGGCCTTCGGCCCGCCACCACACCTCGCGAGCCAGCGCGATCGTCGCGACGACCAGCACGCCGGCGAACGCCAGGCGCACGATCCATCCCATCGTGTGGAACGACAGTCCGTCCACGAAGCTCGACAACCCCGCCGAGGGCGCGAGCCATCCCTCGTGCCCGGCGAGCTGCAGCATCCCGAGCGTCGGATCGTGCAGCTGCAGGTACGGCAGCGCGAACACGAACCCGATCGCGGCGGGGATGCCGAGCGCGTGCACCAGCGCGCGCCGGCGCGCCTCGGGCGGCCGCGTGCCGACGAACCAGACGATCAACAGCAACAGCGGCAGGAGCGCCGTCGCCTTGACGAGCGCGCCGAGCGTGAGCGCGACGATCGCCCACAGCGCGCGGCCGCGCAGGACGAGCCCGAGCCCCAGCATGATCGAGAGCGCCACCAGCAGGTCGTTGTGCCCGCTCGCGACCGAGTGGAACAACACGACCGGGTTCGCACCGAAGGCGGCGAGCGCGAAGGCCGTCCGCGCCGGCCACGCGAGCCGGACCGTCCACACGATCGCCGCGCACGTGGCGAGGCTCGCGGCGATCGCGATGAACCGGTAGGCCTCCACGTGGTCGACCGGGCGGGGCAGGAACTTCGACAGCGCCGCAGAGAGCGTCGTCCACCCGGGACCGTAGACGGCCGGCGTATCGACCCACTTCGGCCCGACGTAGTTCCACAGCAGGTCACGCGAGTGGTCGAGCGGGGTCTGCACGTACGGGTTGGCGCCGTAGATCCCGGCGATCCGTCCGTAGAACGCGTAGGAGTAGACGTCACGCGAGAACAGCAGCGGCACGAACAGCAGCAGGACGTGCGCGCCGATCACGAGCGTCGCCACCGCCCGCACCGAGACGCCGCCGCGGAACGTCTCGCGCAGGAGCAGGAGGAACGCGCCGACCGCGAGGACCGAGATCGCGGTGGCGATCAACAACTGCGGGTCGCCGTGGATCGAGCCGAGCCCGAGGCGTTCGGCGAGATCCCGCAGCCATCCCTTCGGCTGGCCGTTGGGGGTCAGGATCGGTTGATACGGCGAGCGGGGCGCGGCGCCGATCACGGCCATCGCGCCGATCCCGAGGGCGGCGAGCGTGACCGCGACCACGCCTGAGGGCGTGATCGTCCGCGTTCGTACCCGTTGGGCCATACGAAAGACCGTACCAAGCGGCCTCGAGCGTGCGAAGGCACGCGTCGTTCAGCCGGCCTGCGGCTCCGGTTCGGCCCGTATCGGGCGCCTCGGCCGTTCGAACCGGCCGAAGATCGCGACCAGCACGGCCAGGAACCCCGCCGGGACCAGCAGCCAGAGCGGGCGTTCGACCCACCAGCGGGCACCGGCCGAAGCGTCGTGTCCGAGCCCGAGCGGCCACAGGACGTAGATCGCCAGCAGGAACGCGGTCATGTGCCACAGGAACAGCGTCATGATCACGCTGTTCAGGAAGATCGTGACCTTCCACGGCCGGCGGTGCTCGAGCCATCGGCCGAGCGCCGGGCGCAGCAGCATCACCGCGCCGATCGCCCAGATCCCGCCGAGCAGGAAGCACACGGTCGGCGGATAGGCGTTCGAGACGCGCTCGACGTCGGTGCCGAGCAGACTCCGCGGGTAGCGACCCAGGTCCGGGAACCACGCGAACCGCGCGTCGCCGAACAGCCGCCAGAACGGCGCGTTGGTGAGCAGGACCAGCCCGCCCAGCCCCACCCCGACCATCGCCCAGAACACCTTCCGCGAGAGGCGCGCGACCGTGCCGTCCGCGTAGAAGAAGCCGAGCTGGTGCGGGAGCAGCAGGACGAACGCCACGTTCAGCCAGCGCACGAGGTGGACCCCGACGATGAACCCGACGACGTCGGACGCGACCGCCCCCGCGATCATCGCCGCCGGGACCCACCAGCGGAACCGCCGGTGCAGCGACACCAGCCAGGGCGCGATCGCGACCACCACGAGGTAGACGCCCAGGAACCACAGGGGTCCGAACGGCAGCGTCGCGCCGGGCGGCAGGAACAGGCGGAGCAGCGTCGTGTCGCCCCAGATCCTCGGCCCGGTCGGCGCCCCCGTGTTCGTCAGGTGCAGCGCCACGTCGATCGCGCCCCAGATCAGGAAGAACGGGATCGACGGTCGGACCAGCCGCATCACGCGGCTCCGCACGAACGACCCCGACGACTCGCCGCGCCGGTGCGCCGCGTCGAGCGAGACGAGGTTCGAGAACCCGCCGACGAAGAAGAAGATCGGCATCACCTGGAAGCACCAGGTGAGCGCCCACAGCCACGAGACGGCGCCGACCGCGCTGTGCGTCCGCATGATCCCGTCCTGCCACAGGATCAGACCGATGAACCAGTGCCCGATCACGACCGCGACGATGCTCGCCGCGCGAAGGAAGTCGACGACGCGGTCGCGCGACGCGGGGGTCGCGTCGACCATCCGATCCAGCGTGGTGGTCCGCACGGTTCCCACCTACCACGGCGAGCGCTCGTGGTCGACCGTCGAAGGACCCGCCCGTGGGAGGATGTCGCGCGTGAAGCGCGGTCTGAAGCTGGGGTTCGGGATCGCGATGGTCGTGATCGGGCTGCTCGCCACGATCGGCGGCGTCGCGGTCATGGTCCTGGTCGGGCCCGACGGCACCTTCTCGATGCCCGACCGCCAGGCGCGGGGCGACGGCCATGCGCTCGTCTTCGACGCGCTCGCGATCCGCGGGGACCTCCCGACGAGCGGCGACCTGGCGACCACACTCGACCTCACCGTGCACGGCGTGAGCCAGGACGTCTTCGTCGGGATCGGACCCACCCCGATGGTCAGGAACTACCTCGACGACGCCGCGATCGACAAGGTGGTCCAGGTGAACTGGCCGGGCGGTGTCCGCACGGAGACGGTCCCGGGGACGGCGACGCCCCAGCCGCCCGGCGAGCAGACGTTCTGGTCCGCACATGACAGCGGACGCGACGCCCAGGTCCGATGGACCGTCGCGGGCGGCGACTGGACGATCGTGGTGATGAACGCGAACGCGAACGCTGGGGTCGACGTGACGGGCTCGCTCACGATCTCGCTCCCGATCCTCGGCCCCGCCGGCGTGCTGACGCTCGTGTTCGGGATCGCGCTCCTGATCGGCGGGATCGTCCTCACGATCAGCGGCGCGAAGACCCCGCGCGCGGCGAAGCCGGGTGCCGTCACGCCCGACACGGCCGGCACGGGGGCGTTCGCGAGCGGCGGACCGCCGCCACCGCCGCGCCCCGATCGCACGTAGGCGCTGCCCCCACGGCCCGTCAGAGCGCGAGCTCGCCGGGCTCCTCGACCACGAGCGGCGCACGCCGTGTCGTCCCGACGATCACCGCCGCCGTGGCGGCCACCACGACCAGCCCGCCGACCGCGACGAGCGGCGAGATCGCCTCGCCGAGCACGGGCCACGCGAGGAGCGCCGAGAACACGGGCGAGGACTGCGTGATCACCGCCGAGAGCCACGACTCCACGTGGCGGTGCGACCAGATCACGAGCGTGTGCCCGACGAACCCCGGGAACACCGCGACGGCCACCACCGCGAACCAGTCCGAGGCGGCCGGCATCGACGGGATCCCCGAGACGAGGAGCGCCACCGGCGTCATCACGAGCGCGCCGGCGACCATCACCGAAGCGAAGTACTCGATCGAGGGAACGTCCCGGCGCGCGCGACGCGAGAAGAACCAATAGGCGCTCCACGTGCCGAGACCGCAGAACGCGAGGAAGTCGCCGAGCAGGCTGAACGACGGCGACCCCGAGGACGCGACCGCGACCACCGCCACGCCGAGCACGGACGCGGCGATCAGCAGACGGTCGCGCGTGGAGATCCGCTCGCCCAGCATCCGTGCGGAGATCACCGCGATCACGACGGCACCGAGCGAGCCGATCAACGCGACATCGGCGATCGTCGTGTGCTTGACCGCCACGAACCCGACCCCGATGTCGGCCGCGAAGAACACCCCGCCGGGCGCGCACGCGCGGAACGTCGCCCACGTGAGCCGGCGGCGCGTGGCGAGCAGCGCCACGGAGGAGACGACCACACCGGCCCAGAGCCGGAACATCGCGAAGTGGAGTCCGGGCAGCGTGCTCCACTTGACCAAGATCGTGCCCCACGCCCACACGAACGTCGCGATCGAGACCGCGACGATCCCGAGCCGCCGCGTGCGAGCGTCGGGCTCGGGAAGGTGCGCGATCGGCGCCTGTCCGGCCATCGCCGCCATCTTCCCAGCGGTGTCCACGCTGCTAGGCTCGCCACCATGCACGAGCACCGCGGCCCCGCGATCGCCGTCGCCGCGATCGCGCTGGTGTCTCTCTGCGCGTTCGCGGGTCTCGTCGTGGCGCTCGGGTGGACCGGCGTGTCGATCTACGCGCTCGTGAAGTGGATCGGCAGGGCCCCCGACGAAGCGAACCCGGTCGTGATCGTGCTGCTGTTCGTGGGGATCGTGACGTTCCTCACGGTGGCGATGGCGGGTGCCACGTACGCGACCGGACGGTCCATGGCATCACGCAAGCGACACGAGCCCTCCGAACCCTGATCCCCGGTCAGACGGCTCGAGCCCACCACCGGCCGGCCCGCCGCTCGACCCTCACGCCGATCCCGTAGCAGGTGGAGAGGCCTTCGTCTGTCAGGACGTCCTCCACGCGCCCTGCGGCCACCACACCGCCGTCGCGGAGCAGCGCCGCATGGGTCGCGGTCGGCGGCACCTCCTCGAGGTGGTGCGTCGCGAGGACCGTCGTCGGCGCGTCAGGACGCTTCGACGCCGCGACGACCGCCCCGAGCAGGAGCTCGCGTCCGGGCAGGTCCAGGCCGGCGGCCGGTTCGTCGAGCAGGAGCAGCCGGTGCGCGCCGAACAACGCCCGCGCGATCAGCACCCGCTGACGCTCTCCCATCGAACACGTCCCGAGCGGCCGATCGGCGAGTGCCGCGCACCCGACCTCCTCGAGCAGCCCAACCACCTCCGCCCGGTCCTCGGCGCTCGGCTCGAGCCACCAGGTCTCCAGCACGGCCGACTTGCCGGTGAGCACGACGTCGCGGACCGGCAGTTGCGGTCGCAGCCGTTCGGCCACCGCATGCGACACGTGCCCGATCCGTCGGCGGAGCCGCCGGACGTCGACGCGACCGAGCTCCTCGCCGAGCACGCGAACGTGGCCGCGCGAGGCCTGGCGCCACGCGCCGGCGAGCGACAGCAGCGTGGTCTTCCCGCTGCCGTTGGGCCCGAGGACCACCCAGTGCTCCGGGGTCCGCACCGCGAGGTCGACCGGCCCGAGGATCGTTCGGCCGTCCACCCGAACCTCGGCGCGCTCCAACGCGAGGGCCGTGCTCATCGCACCGCGAGGTCGTAGGGCGATTCGAGCAGCTCGCGCACCGTGCCGTCCTCGTCGAAGGACAGGAACCGGTCCATCAACCGCATGAACCACCGGTCGTGCGTGACCGCGACACCGTGCCTTCGTACCGGGCCAGCGCCTCCTCGAGCGCGTCGGCCGAGGCGACGTCGAGGTTGTCCGTGGGCTCGTCGAGCAGCAGCAGCGTCGGCGAGTCGATCTCCATCAGCAGGATCTGGAACCGGGCCTGCTGACCGCCGGAGAGGAGTCGAGTACGGGTTCGCGCCACGTGGTCGAGCTCGTAGCGGCGGAGCGACGACATCGCCTTCGTCCGATCGAGCCCCTTCTTCAGCAGCGCCTCGAGGATCGGGAGGTCGCCGACGTCAGGTCGCTCGTGCAGCTGCGCGAAGTGTCCCGGCGTCGACGCGCGCGCCGAGCATCCACTCGCCCTCGTGCGCGATCGTCCTCCCCCGCGAGCAGCCGGAGGAAGTGCGTCTTGCCGGTGCCGTTGGGGCCGACGACGCCGACCCGCTCGCCGAAGCGGACCTCGGCGTCGAACGGCCGGACGATCCCCGCGATCGCGAGACCCCGGGCGCGGAACGCCACCTTGCCGGTGCGCCCGCCCGCGACGCGCATCCGCACGTCCTGTACCTCGGGCTTGTCCGGCGGCTGCTCGCGCTCGACGAACCGCTCGAGCCGGTGCTCGGCGGCACGCGCCTTCGAGGCCCACCCGTCGTTGTAGGCGGCCTTGCGCTTCATCTCCTTGACCATGTCGGTCGAGGCGCTTGCGCTCCTCTTCGTAGCGACGGTGGCGCTCGTCCAGCCGGTCGATCCGCGCATCGCGGGCCTCGGCGTAGGTCGCGAACCTGCCGGCGTGGGTCCAGGCGGCCCGGCCCTCGAGCGTGACGATCCGGGTCGCGGCCCTGTCGAGCACGGTGCGGTCGTGCGACACGAACAGGATCGTGCGGGGGTCGGCGCGCGATCGTCTCCTCGAGCCACTCCTTCCCGGAGATGTCCAGGGTGTTGTCGGGCTCGTCGAGCAGCAGGACGTCGAACGGTCAGCCGAGCACCGATCTCCAACGCCAGACGCTTGCGCTCGCCGCCGGAAAGCGTCTCGATCGGTCGGTCAGCGCTCTCCGGATAGCCGCCGGCGAACGCGACGTGCGCACAGCGGTCCCACAGCACCTCGGCCGCGTAGCCGCCGGCGTTCTCCCACGCGGCGAGTGCGTTCGCGTACGCGAGCTGGGCGCGCTCGTCCGGATCGGCGGCCAGCCGCTGCTCCGCCCGTTCGACCGCGGCGGCCGCACCGCGCACCGCGGGCTCCGCATAGGCGAGCAGGAAGTCCCGCACCGTCGTCGGGTGCTCGGAGGACCCGATGAACTGGCGCATCAGGCCGACCCGTCCGTCGATCCGGACCGCCCCGGCGGCCGGTTGCTCCTCGCCGGCGAGCAGCCGCAGGAGCGTCGATTTCCCGATCCCGTTCGCGCCGACGAGGGCCGCATGGCCGCCGTCGGGCACACGGAACGTGACCCCCTCGAACAGCGTCCAGCCGCCCGGGAGCGCGTACGCGACGTCGGTCAGCTCCACGAACCCCATGAGGTCGAGCACGCTACCACCGGGCCCCTTTCGGCCGAGCGGTGTGGAGTTCCGTGACGGCCCGGGCGAGGGCCGTTGGAGCCCCTCACGCTGGACGAACGACTGAGGTAGATTCCGTTGCAGCATGCAGGATGCGACGCGGCCACCTGCCGCTCGCCCGAAGCACGAGGCGCGCCGTCGCGGCGTCGGTCCTGGGCATGGCCTCGGTGGCGCTCGTGTGCGCGACACCGAGGTCGCCGTTCACCCCCATGCTCCCGCCGGGGATGCAGCCGTTCCGGCCCGATGCGCTGGCTCGCCGAGTCTGATCGGCCTCGGGCGCCTGGACACCCTCGGGCTGATGATCGTCGGCCTCGTCGCGACGACCTCCGCCGCGCTCGGGTTCCTGCTCGTGCTCCGCGAGGCGTGGAACGGACGGCTCACGATGCGCACGGTCGTCATCTGTCGTTCGCGTACCTCGCGGTCGTGCTGATGCTCCCGCTGCTGTTCTCGCGCGACGTCTACAGCTACGCGTTCTACGGACGGATGGTGTGAGACCTACGGTGCGAACCCCTACGTCGACACGCCCGGGAACTTCCCCGTCAACAGCATGTACAAGCTCACGTGGCCCGGCTGGCGCGTCACCCCGTCGGTCTACGGACCGTTGTTCACGTGGATCTCGATCGATCATGACGGGGACCTCCGCAGTCCGACGAGCATCATCAATGGGTACCAGGCGCTCGCGGCAGCCTCCGCGGCTGGCACGATCGCGACATCGGCCGGCTGGTCACGAAGGTGCGCCCCGATCGCGCGGTCTTCGCCGTGGCGCTGATCGGGCTGAACCCGATCGTCGTGTTCCACGTCGTCGGCGGCGGTCACAACGACATGCTGGTCGCGTTCTTCGTGGCCGCGGCGGTCGCCCTCCTGTTCGCGCGGCGCGATCTCCTGTCGGCCGTCGCGCTCGGGCTTGGGGATGTCGGTGAAGGCGACGGCGGTGATCCCGCTGTTGCTGTTGATCGTCGCGGTCGTGGCGAGCACCCCGCCGGAGCAGCGCAGGCGCGTCCTGCTCACCTTCGGCGGGCGTCGTCGGCGCCGTCTGGCTGGCGCTCGCCTTGCCTTTCCTGCAGACGCAGAACCCGACGCTCGGGATCCTCGAGGTCTCCGGCCACGACTCCTGGATGGCGCCGGGGCAGCTGGTCGTCCGTCTGTTCTCCGGGGATCGGCGGGCTGATCGGCGGCGACCCGTTCCGTGGGCCGTTCGCGATGGCGGCCCGGCTCGGGCTGTTCGGGATGTCCGCGGTGGGGGTCGTGATGATCGCCCGCCGCGTGTGGAAGGAGCCGTCGGCCCGCACGCCGATCGCACTCGCCGCCGCCTGGGGCTGGGCGCTCCTGATCGTGATCCTGCCCTCGCCGGTGCTGTTCACCTGGTACCTGATGTGGGTCCTCCCGCTCGCGTGGGCGCTCCCGCGGGTTGCTCGCCGATCCGTCGCGATCCTGTCGGCGTTCTTCATCGTGACCCAGCTCATCACCGAGTCCTCGCGGCTGCCCGACGTGCTCCGCTCGGTGAAGCTGCCGTTCGGCCATCCGATCGCGATCGCGGTCTGCGTGTGGGTCGGCGTCGACTTCGTCCGGCGGATCCGCCACGGTATCCCGCTCGACGGCGAGACCGGCCGACCGGAGTTCGGCGACCGCTTCGAGGCGGGGCCGGTCGACCTCGAGGCGGACGCTCCGATCGGCGCCCGAGCCCGTCCCCGCGCGCACGGGCGCGGCGGCGCCGTTCGCGGCCCTGCGACTGATCTCGCTGACCTTCAGTCACCCGGCTACCGTTCGCGGCGTTCCCTCCCGTAGCCTGCGCCCCTATCCTCGACCGGGTACCGGTTCGGGCCGTCTCGGCGACCGCCGGTCACCCACCCGCCGCACAGGAGAACGCGACCGATGGACGACGACCTCGACATCCTCAAGCGCGCGCTGATCGCGGCCGACCTCGACGCCGGCGTCGGCGCCGCGGGTCGGTTGATCGAGGCGGACGCCGACCCCCGATGGGTGCTTGAAGAGGGCATGGCCGTCGCGATGTTCGACCTCGGCGAGATGTGGAAGCGCGGCGAGGTCTTCCTCCCCGAGGTCGTGGCGTCGGCGGAGGTCTTCAAGGCCTGCAACGCGATCGTCGAGCCGGCGCTGCTCGCCCGGCGCACCGACGCCGACGTCAGCCACGTCGTCGTGCTCTGCACGGTGAAGGGCGACCTGCACGACCTCGGCAAGAACATGGTGGCCGCGATGCTGCGCACGTCCGGGTTCGAGGTGGTGGACCTCGGCAAGGACGTCGGTGCCGACACGATCGTCGCGGCGGTCCGCGAACACCGGCCGGAGATCGTGGGGATGTCGGCCCTCCTCACGACGACCGTGCCCTACCAGCAGACCGTGATCGAGCGGCTGCGGACCGAGGGAATCCGCGACGACGTGAAGGTGATGGTCGGCGGCGCCCCGGTCACCCCCGAGTGGGCCGACCGGATCGGCGCCGACGGCTACGCGAACAACGCGCCCGAGGCCGTCGAGATCGCCAAGAAGCTGCTGGGAGCCATGTGATGAGCGAAATCGCCACCACCACCCTGCGTTCGCACGCCGGCACCGAGGTGCGGATCGGCGACGCGTTCGCGTTCGCGATCATCGGCGAGCGGATCAACCCGACCGGCCGCAAGAAGCTCGCCGAGGAGCTGAAGCAGGGCAATTACGACACCGTCAGGGCCGACGCGCGCGCACAGGCCGCCGCCGGCGCCGCCGTCCTCGACCTGAACGCGGGGATCCCCGGGTTCGACGAAGCCGCGATGCTCTCGGAGATCGTCAAGATCGTGAACGACACGGTCGACCTGCCGCTCTGTATCGACTCGTCGACGCCTGCGGCCCTCGAGGCCGCGGTCCCGCTCGCCGGCGGGAAGGTCCTGATCAACTCGGTCACCGCGGAGCAGCACTCGCTGGACCGCCTGCTGCCGCTCGTCGCCGCGCACGGGGCCGCCGTGATCGGGATGGCCAACGACGAGGACGGCATCTCGATGGACCCCGACGTAGCGGTTCGCGGCCGCCGCGAAGATCGTGGAGCAGGGCGGAGCAGCACGGGATCGCGCGCGAGGACGTGATCATCGACCCCCTCGCGATGCCGATCGGCGCCGCGACCGACGCCGCGACCGCGATGGTCGCTCACGATGGCGCCGGATCCGCGACGAGCTCGGCGTGAACCTGTCCTGCGGCGCGTCGAACATCTCGTTCGGGATGCCGGGGCGCCACGAGATCGACGCCGCGTTCCTCACGCTGATGATCGGCGTGGGCATGAACACGGCTATCACGAACCCGCTGCGCCGGCCGGTGAAGAAGGCGATCCTCGCGGCCGACCTCCTGCTCGGTCGCGACGAGTTCGGCGCGGCGTGGATCGCCGACCATCGCGCGGAGCAGGCGGCCGCGGAGGCCTGAGTGACCGAGAAGGTCGAGGTCACGTACCTCCCGAGCGGCACGACGGTCCGCGTCCCGGAGGGCACGACCGTCTTCAACGCCGCGCACTGGGCCGGCCTGCCGATCGAGTCCACGTGCGGCGGACGCGGCACCTGCGGCAAGTGCGGCGTGAAGGTGCTCGAGGGGCAGGCGGACACGTCGCCCGCCGACCACCGCCACCTCGCCGACAAGCTCGAGGAGGGCTGGCGCCTGTCGTGCCAGTGTCCGATCGCGGGCCCGATGACGATCGAGGTTCCGCGGCTGATGAAGATGCCGAAGGCCGCCACGATGGGCGTCGGCCGGTTCGTGCTGCTCGAGCCGAACGTGGTCAAGCTCTACCTCGAGCTGCCGCCGCCCTCGCTCGAGGACCATCGCTCCCATCTCGCGCGACTGATGGACGCGGTCGAGGAGGCCGGCTACACGCGAGAACCACGACTGGCAGGTTCTGCCCCGGGTCGCCGAGGCCTTCCGCAGCACCACGAACGTGACCGCCACGCTCGTCGGCGAGTACCTCGTGGACTGCGAGGCGGGCGACACGCGTGAGCGGATGTTCGGCGTCTCCTTCGACATCGGGACGACGACGTGCGTGTGCACGCTGGTCGACCTGCGCAACGGCGCCACCGAGGCGGTCGCGAGCACGATCAACCATCAGGCGTCGTTCGGCGCCGACGTGATCGCGCGGATGGCCATGGCGATGCGCGGCCGTGAGGAGATCGACCAGCTCCAGGCCGCGGTCGTGGAGACCGTGAACGAGCTGCTGCACCGCGTGCAGGAGGAGGCCGGCGTGCGGCCGGAGGAGATCTTCGAGGCCGTCGTCGCCGGGAACGCGACGATGATGTCGCTTCTCTGCGGGGTGAACCCCGAGTCGATCGCGCTCGCCCCCTACGTCGCGACGTTCCTCGCGCCCCAGGACCTCCGCGCCGACCAGATCGGGTTCGACATCCATCCGCTCGGGTGGGTCGCGCTCTACCCGTCGATCGGCGCGTACGTCGGGCGCCGACATCGTCGCGGACATCGTGGCGACAGGGCTCGTGCGCGACCCGCAGACGCGCTTGCTGGTGGACGTGGGCACGAACGGCGAGATCGCCTGCGGCAACGCCGAGCGGTCGGTCGCGACGGCCGCGCCGGCCGGTCCGGCCTTCGAGGGCGGCGAGATCCTCTACGGGATGCGCGCGGTCGAGGGCGCGATCGAGGGCGTCACGCTGACGAACGGCCGCGTCGAGCTCCAGGTGATCGGGGGCGACGTCGAGCCGAAGGGGATCTGCGGCTCGGGCCTGATCGACATCGTCGCGCAGCTGCGCCTCGCGGGTCTTCTCGACGACGGCGGCAAGATGACGACGCGCGAGGACGCCGAGGCGCAGGGCCATCCGCTCGCGGCGCACCTCGTGATGCGAGACGACATCCGCGCGTTCAGCCTGGCCGGCGAGGTGGTGCTCACCCAGGCAGACATCCGCGCGCTCCAGTTCGCGAAGGGCGCGATCTCGACCGGGATCGAGACCGCGATGCGCGCGCTCGATCTCAGGCCCGAGGACCTCGACGAGGTGATGCTCGCCGGGTCGTTCGGGTCCTACATCAACCCGCGGAGCGCGCAGGTGATCGGGCTCGTGCCGCCGGTGAGGGTCGAGAAGATCAAGGCGGTCGGCAACACCGCGAGCGAGGGCGCGAAGATGGCGCTGATGTCGTTCCGCGAGCGCGAGGTCGCGTGGGAGCTCCCCACGTCGTCGAGTACATCGAGCTGTCCGGCGTGGAGGACTTCAACGACCGGTTCATCGGCAACCTCGGGCTGCCGCGGCTCGACACGCTGCCCGACCTCGAGACCGCGCAGCCGAGCGAGGCCGCGACGGGATGACCGCCACCGGCGCCAAGGTCGCGCTGATCGCGTGCGGCGCCGTCGCGCAAGACACCGACGCGCTCGTGAAGCGGCACGGCTGGGACGCCGACGTCCACGGCATCTCGAGCGACCTGCACATGACCCCGCTCGAGATCGCGCCCGCGGTCGAGGAGAAGCTGCAGGCGCTGCTCCCCCGGTACGAGCGCGTGATCGTCGTCTACGGCGACTGCGGCACCGGCGGCCGCCTCGACAAGGTCCTGGCGAAGTACCCCGCGGTCCGTCCCGCCGGGCGTCCACTGCTTCCAGTGGTACGCCGGCGACCTGTTCAAGCGGTTCGACGAGGACTATCGGCATCTACTTCCTCACCGACTGGCTCGTGACGAACTGGGACCGCGCGGTGATCCACGGCCTCGGCCTGGACCGTCTCCCCTGGCTGAAAGAAACGTACTTCGGCAACCTCACGCGGGTGCTGTTCGTGCGGCAGCACCCCGACCCCGAACGTGAGGCGAAGGCGCGCCAGATCGCCGCGTACATGGACAAGCCGCTCGAGATCCACGACCTCGGGATCGAGCCGTTGGAAACGCTGCTGACCCCCCTGATGAAAAGCGAAACAAGCCGGAGGACAAAGACGCCGATGCTGTTCGACCGTGACGCACGCGCCGAAGGTCCTGACAGCCGAGCAGGAGGGCGGTCCACGAGCAGGCGATGCGGATCCTCGAGGAGATCGGGCTCGACATCCTGCACGAGGACGCCCGCCGGCTCCTGGCCGAGGCGGGCCAGAAGGTCGAGGACGACCGCGTCCGGTTCGACCGCGGGTTCGTGATGGAGCAGGTCGCGAAGGCGCCGGGGACGTTCACCCTGCACGCGCGGAACCCCGCGAACACGGTCGAGGTCGGCGGCGGCACGCCGCTGTGGATGAACGTCGGCGGGCCGCCGTTCTTCAGCGACCTCGATGACGGACGGCGCAGCGGCACGATCGAGGGCCACGACACGATCGTGAAGCTGACGCAGGCCGCGGAGCCGCTGAACTGCGTGCAGATCGGCGCGGTCGAAGCGGTCGAGCTGCCCGTGCACAACCGGCACCTCGACATGGAGTACTCGGCGATCCGCTGGTCGGACCTGCCCTACACGACGTACGGGACGAGCGGCCCGAAGGCACGCGACGGGATCGAGCTCGCGCGCATCCTCCACGGCGGCGACCTCGGCGACCGCACGGCGCTGATGGGCATCGTGAACTCGGTGAGCCCGCTGATCTGGGACTTCCGGATGGCCGACGCGCTGATCGCCTGGGCCGAGGCGAACCAGGCGGTCGTCGTGACGCCGTTCCTGCTCGCGGGGGCGACGGCTCCCGTGAGCGTCGCCGGGGGTCTCGCGCAGCAGGTGGCGGAGGCGCTCAGCGGTGTCGCGCTCGCGCAGACCGTGCGCCCCGGCGCGCCGTGCCTCTACGGGTCGTTCTTCACGGCGACCGACATGCGGACCGGCGCGCCGGCGTTCGGCACGCCCGAGTCGGTGTTCGGGGTGCTGGCGGGCGCGCAGCTCGCGCGACGCTACGACCTGCCGTACCGGGGCGGGGGCGCGCTGGCGTCGTCGCCGGCGGTCGACGCGCAGGCCGCCGCCGAGGCCCAGATGATGCTGTGGGCGACGATCCTCGCCGGCACCGACGTCGTGCTGCACGCCGCCGGCTGGCTCGAGGGCGGCCTCGTCGCCTCGCTCGAGAAGTTCGCGCTCGACGTCGAGCTGCTTCGGCAATTCTCGGTGACGATGCGCGGGATCGGGTTCAGCGAGGAGGAGCTCGCCTTCGACGCGATCGCCGAGATGGGCCCGGGTGGGCTGTTCCTCGCCTCGCCGCACACCCGCGCGCACTTCAAGGAGTGGCTCTACCTCTCGCCGCTGTTCACGACGCCGGACTTCGCGTCCTGGCAGGCGGCGGGCGCCGAGACGACCGAGCGCGCCGCGAACCGCCGCTGGAAGGAACTGCTCGCCTCCTACGAGGATCCCGGCATCGACCCCGACGTCGACGCCGAGCTCCGCGCCTACATCGAGCTGCGCAAGCAGGACCCGCCGGAGCCGGAGGACTAGCCTGCCCCCGCCTGTGCCGTAGATAAGGCCAGCTGGCCGCAGGCAGCGTCGATCGAGCGCCCACGCGTGTCGCGCACGGTGACGTTCGCGCCGTGGCGCTTCCAGCACGTCGACGAACCTGCGGATCCGCGCGGGTGAGGAGCCCAGCACCGGGTAGCCGGGGGTCGGGTTCAGGGGGATCAGGTTGACGTGCGCGTGGAGGCGGCGCGCGATCGGCCCCAGCAGCTCCGCCTGCTCCTCGGTGTCGTTGACGTGGTCGATCATCGCCCACTCGATCGAGGGGCGACGGTGGGTCCGCTCGCGCCACGCAGCGATCGCCGCTTCGACCTCGGCGAGCGGGTAGAGCGTGTCCGACGGCACGAGCTGCGTGCGGAGGTCGTCGCTGGCCGCGTGCAGGCTCACCGCCAGCCCGACCTGCGGATGCGCCTCGCCCAGCCGCCGGATCCCCCGCACCAGGCCGACGGTCGACAGCGTCACGTGCCGAGCGCCCAGGCCGAACGCGTCACGGTCCGTCAGGCGCGACAGCGCGGCGAACACCTGCCGTTCGTTCGCGAGCGGCTCCCCCATCCCCATGAACACGACGTTGGTCAGTCGCTGCGGCGTCGACCCCGGGAGCCGCGCGGCCTCGCGCCGCGCCCACACGGCTTGCGCCGCGATCTCGCCGGCGCCCAGGTTGTGCTGCAGCCCCATCTGGCCGGTCGCGCAGAACGTGCACCCCATCGCGCAGCCCACCTGGGAGGAGATGCACGTGGTCACGCGGTCGCGATAACCCATCAACACGACCTCGACGACGTGCGACCCGCCGAGGCGGAGCAACGCCTTGCGGGTGGCGCCGCGGTCGGCCGTCTGCTCGGTCAGCACTTCGACGCCGAGAGGGAGCTCCCCCGCGAGGCGCTCACGGAGGGCGGGCGCCACGTCGGACATCGTGTCGTAGGTCGCCGCGCGGTGCCAGAGCTGGCGCCACACCTGCTTGGCGCGGAACGCGGGCTCGCCCCAGCCGCGCAGGCGCTCGGTCATCTCCTCGAGGGAAAGGTCGTAGACGGTCGGCACCACTCGAGCGTACCCGCAGCGCGCGGGCTCCCCTGCGCGTGCCATCATCCCGGCATGACGGAGCGGTACCGGACCATCATCGAGCCGTTCCGGATCCATTCGGTCGAGCCGCTGCGGTTCCTCACGCCCGAGGAGCGCCGCGAGCGGATCGTCGAGGCCGGCTACAACCTCTTCAACCTCCACGCCGACCACGTGCTGATCGACCTGCTCACCGACAGCGGGACCGGCGCGATGAGCCGCGACCAATGGGCGGCGATCCAGCACGGCGACGAGTCCTACGCGGGCTCGCCCTCCTGGTTCACGTTCTTGGAGGCCGTGCAGGAGCTCTTCCCGTTCCCTCACGTCGATCCCGACCCACCAGGGGCGTGCCGCGGAGAAGATCCTGTTCTCCGCGATCGCCGGACCCGGCCAGGTCGTGCCGAACAACACGCACTTCGACACGACGCGCGCGAACGTCGAGTTCACCGGCGCACAGGCGGTCGACCTCGTCGATCCCCGAAGGGCGCGACCCGGCGGCGGCCCACCCCTTCAAGGGGAACATGGACCTCGCGGCGCTCGAGGCGCTGCTCGTTGAGCGATCCGCCGACGTCCCGGTCGTGTTCGTGACCGTCACGAACAACTCGGGCGGCGGGCAGCCGGTCTCGCTCGAGAACCTCCGCGGCGTCCGCGCGCTCTGCGACCGCTTCCAGGTCCCGCTGTTCCTCGACGCCTGCCGGTTCGCCGAGAACTCGTGGTTCATCCGCAGCCGCGAGCCCGGCTACGCCGACGTCGCCGTGCCCGACATCGTCCGCGAGATGGCCGCGCTGGCCGACGGCATGACGATGAGCGCGAAGAAGGACCCGATGGCCAACATCGGCGGGTGGCTCGCGATGCGCGACGACGCGTGGGCCGAGCGCTGCCGGAACCTCCTGATCCTCACCGAGGGGTTCCCCACCTACGGCGGCCTGGCCGGCCGCGACCTCGAGGCCATCGCCCAGGGCCTGCGCGAATGCGTCGACGAGCACTACCTCCGCTACCGCATCCGCTCGACCGAGTACCTGGCCGACGCTCTTGACCACGACCGGGTGCCGATCGTGAAGCCGGCGGGCGGGCACGCGGTCTACCTCGACGCGCGGGCGCTGCTTCCGCACGTGTCGCCGCTCGCCTACCCGGGGCAGTCGCTCGCCGTCGCGCTCTACGAGGCCGGCGGGATCCGCGGGTGCGAGATCGGCACCGTGATGTTCGGCAGGCGCCCCGACGGCACAGAGGCTCCGGCCACGATGGACCTGGTCCGTCTCGCGATCCCTCGCCGCACCTACACGCAGAGCCACGTCGATTACGTGATCGAGGTCGTGACCGACGTCGCCTCGCACGCCGACGAGCTGCCCGGCTACGCGATCGTGGAGCAACCGCCGCAGCTGCGGCACTTCACGGCGCGGTTCGCGCCCCTCTTCTGAGCCGCTCCGTCACTGCTCGCAGGGGGTCCGGGTACCCTGGGTGGATGCGGATCGCGTTCGTCTCCACCTACCCGCCGCGCCGGTGCGGCATCGCCACGTTCACCTCGGACCTGATCGGCGCGGTGCGCCGCGCGGACCCGCGCACCCAGTGCCGGATCGCGGCGATCGATGAGCGCAACACCGCCCGCGCCTACGGCTCGGAGGTCCGCTGGCGGATCCGCCAGGGCACCGCGGACGGCTACGTCGGGGCTGCACGAGCGATCAACGAGTCCACCGCCGACGTCGTGTGCATCCAGCACGAGTTCGGGCTGTACGGGCTGTGGAAGGGCGGCGGGTTCGTCGGCGAGCACTGGATCGAGGGGATGTACGAGGACCACCTCACCCCGATGCTCGAGGAGCTGCGCAAGCCGGCGCTGGTCAACCTGCACACGGTGCTGCCGGAGCCTTCCCCCGCGATCCGCGAAGCGGTGCGCAACATCGCCGACTCAGCACACGGGCTCGTCGTGATGGCGGAGACCGCGGTCACGATCCTCGACGAGGTCTACGGCGTGAACGTGAAGCCGACGGTGATCCCGCACGGGATGCCGCACATCGAGCCGAAAGGCCGCCGCCGCCTGAAAGCGAAGATGGGCCTGGACCACCGCCAGATCGTCTCGACGTTCGGTCTGGTCGGTCCCGGCAAGGGGCTCGAGTACGTGATCGAGGCGATGCCTGCGGTCGTCGCACGTCATCCCGAGGCGCTGTACCTGATCGCCGGGCAGACGCATCCGGAGCTCCTCCGCCTGCGCGGCGAAGAGTACCGCAACCGGCTCATGGCGCTGGTCGAGGAGCTCGACCTCACCGACAACGTCTTGTTCGTGAACCAGTACCTCGAGCAGAACGACATCACCGAGTACCTGCTCGCCTCCGACGTCTACGTGACCCCGTACCTCGACCCGAACCAGATCACGAGCGGGACCTTGTCCTACGCGCTCGGGGCGGGCAAGGCGGTCGTGGCCACCCCCTACCTCCACGCGAAGGAGGCCCTCGCCGAGGACCGGGGGATCATCGTGCCGTTCCGTTCGGCCGAGGGGATCGCCGACGCCGTGAGTCGGATCCTCGACGACCCCAAGCTGAAGGGCCGCCTCGAGCACAACGCGTACACCTACGCGAACGAGACGACCTGGCCGAAGACCGGCGCCCGCCTCCTCGAGGTGATGCAGGAACTCAAGGAAGAGCACGCGGTTCCGAAGAAGCCCGGCGAGCGCCGTCAGCGCGATCGGGCGCCCATCACCGTCTCGCACCGCCTCGATGAGAACCCGATCATCGCCCCCGAGTTCGTTCGTCCGTCCCAGCCGGGGTTCGAGGTGATCTCGACGATCAACCCAGGCGTCGCGAGGCTCGATGACGAGATCGTCCTGCTGCTGCGCGTGGCCGAGCGGCCCTCCCGGGACATCGAACTGGCCGCCGACGCCAAGATGGTCGACCTCGGCGGAGCCGAGCCGCGGCTGGTCCCGATGCCCGCCGGTCTCACGCGGGACCAGGTCGTCGGGATGGCGTTCTTCGACTGCGAGGTCGAGCCTCCCCGCGTGGTGATCGGCTACGTCCCCAAGGACCTGCCGGGGATCGACCTGTCGGACCCGCGCACGATCCGCTACCGGGCAGCGGCCGGCGGGTTCACGCGCGGTACCGACGAGTTCACCGACTACCTCTCGCACATCTCGCACCTGCGCGTCGCGCGGAGCAAGGACGGGATCCGCTTCGAGATCGAACCCCACGCCGCGGTCGCCTCGTCGGACTCGCTGGAGGAGTACGGGGTCGAGGACCCCCGGATCACCTGCATCGACGGCGTCTTCCACATCTCCTACGTGGCCGTGAGCCGCCTCGGCATCGTCACCCGGAGGCTCACCACGACGGACTTCAAGACGTTCGAACGGTTCGGCACGCTGCTCGGCCCCGACCAGAAGGACGTCGTGCTGTTCCCGGAGAAGATCGACGGGAAGTACCTGGCGTTCACCCGCCCGATGCCGGGCTCGTTCGGGCGCGTGCTCGCGATCTGGCTGGCCGAGAGCGACGACCTGATCCACTGGGGGAACCACCGCCCGGTGGCCCTGCCGCGTACCGGGCACTGGGACGAGATGCGGGTGGGCGCGAGCCTGGTGCCGATGCGGATCGACGGCGGCTGGCTCGCCATCTACCACGGCGCCGACCGGAACAACCGCTACGGCGTCGGCGCGCTGCTGCTGGACGCGGGCGACCCGTCGAAGGTGCTCGCGCGGACGGCGAGGCCATTGATGGTGCCCCAGACCGAGTACGAGCGCGACGGGTTCCTGCACGATGTCGTGTTCCCGACCGGGCACGTCGAGCTTGGGAAGGGTCGGCTCCGGATCTACTACGGAGCGGCCGACACGTACACCGCCGCAGCCGACGTCGACCTCGACGAGGTCTTGGGGGCGCTCGGCCCCGCGTGAGGGGGACTCTCCTGTCAAGGTCGAACGGCCGCTGACAACCTCGCCGAGGCCTGCGACACTCCGCACCCGTGCTACGCCAACTCGCACGTCTCACGCAGCCGCTGCCGGCGGCCGGCCCCACCGCCCTCGCGGTCGCGGTGTACGCGGACGCGACCGACCGTCTGATCGTCGCCCGCGAGTCCGGCTTCGAGGGGGTGGCCTGCGTCGACGACGCGGCGCGCGTGCTCGAGGTCCTCTGCGACGTCTGGGCCCGGACGCGCCAGACCTGGTCCGCCGAGTGGGCGCACGGGCTCCTGGACTTCATCCTGTGGATGCAGGAGGAGGACGGCCGCTGGCTGAACTTCGTGGAGGACTGGGACGGCACGAAGAACCGCCACGGGATCACGTCGGTCACCGGCGAGAACTTCTGGCACGCCCGCGCCCTCGTCGGCGTGTCCCACACGTGGCTGACGTTCGGCGACGATCGCGCCGAGGAGGCGATGCACCGTGGCCTGGACCACGCGGTCACGAAGCCGGCGCCGCCGGACGTCCGCGCGCTGCACATCTTCGTGGCCCGTCGGTTGATCGCCGACGCGGGGGTCCACACGCTCATCCCCGCGATCCGGCACTGGGTCGGCGAGCTGGCGGACCAGCGCAACGGCGACGTCCTCAAGAACGCCGAGGCCGAGTCCGGCACGCCACACCTGTGGGCGCACGTCCAGGAGGGGGTCCTCGCGTCCTCCGCCACGCTGCTCGAGGACCCGGCGCTGCTCGATATCGCCGTCCGCAGCGCCGAGGCGCTCCTGGTCCCGGTCGTCGAGGACGCGTTCCCGGCCTCCGGGACCACCCCCTACGACGTGGCGTCGTGCATCTACTCCCTCGACCGCCTCTTCGAGGCCACCGGCGACGAGCGCTGGGAGGTCCTCGCGATGAAGGCGCGCGCCTGGTTCGACGGTCGCAACCCCGCCGGGCTGCCCGTCTACGACCGTCGGCGTGGTCGGGTCGCCGACGGGATCGACGAGAAGCGCCTGTCCGACAATTCCGGCGCCGAGTCGAACGTGGTCGCGGCCGAGGCGCTCCTGCCTCGCGCCCTCGAGGAGGCCGTGCTCATGGACGACCCGCTCGTCGCGCCGCCGCCCGATCCCGGTCCCGAGTAGTGGCGTTCCTCGCCGGGGTCGCACTCGCCGTGCTCCTCGGCGCGGTGGTTCAGTCGACGGTCGGCTTCGGGTTCGCGCTCGTGGTGGTGCCCATCGTGGCGGTGATCGCGGACCCGAAGGTGGCGGTGGTCGTCATGACGGCTGTCGGGCTCCCGCTCTCGATCTTGAACGCGATCCGCTGGCGTGGGCACATCCTGGTCCCCGAGGCCGCCCGCGTCACGATCGCCTCGCTGGTGGGGATGCCGGTCGGCGCGCTCCTGCTCACGCGGGCCAACGACGCCGTCCTCACGGCGCTCGTGGGGGTCGTCGTGCTCGTCCTCACGGTCGCCCTCTGGCGCCGGTTCGCGCTTCCGGCCGGGCGCAGGAGCGAGTACGCGGCCGGGGCCGTCGCGGGCGCGCTCGCGACGAGCGTCGGCACGAGCGGACCGCCGGTCGTGATCGCGTTCCAGGCGGCGGGGCTCCCGCCGGAGGCGTTCCGGGCGACGCTCGCGGCGGCGTTCGTCGTGCAGGGCGTGATCGCGCTCGCCGCGTTCTGGGGCGTCGGGCTCTTCAGCGCGGACGTGGCGCGCGGGCTCCTCGTCGGGATCCCCGCGATGGCCGTGGGTGTCCTCGCCGGCGAGCGCCTGTTCCGCCGTCTCGACGGCGGCGGGTTCCGCACCGCCGTCCTCGCCCTGCTCGCCCTGTCCGGTCTCCTCGCGCTCGCGTCCGCCGCGGCGCGTTAGGCCCGCCCGTCGCCGAGCTTCCGCGCCAGATCCAGCAGCGCGTTCGTCGTCGGGATCGCGAACTCCGGCGACCACGCCACCGGCCACGTCGAGAACTTGGCGACGACCGTCTTCGACGGCCCGTGGACGAAGACGGTCTGCCCGTTGATCCCCGAGCCCATGTAGATCGGCGCACGCGGGTCGATCACCCACCACTTGTTCCGGTAGTACGCGCCGCGCGGGAACTCGTGTGCGTCCTGGGAGGCTTCGAACGCCTGGACCGTGTCCGCATCCGGGGTGAGGATGTCGCGGATCCACGCCGTGGGGACGACCTGGGTCCGGCCGCGGCGACCGCCCTGCAGCATCAGCTGGCCGAAACGCGCGAGGTCGCGGAGCGTGCAGCAGACGCCGCCGTCGGCCATCGGGTTGCCGTGGCCGTCCACCGTGACCTCCGCGTCGAACTCGGCGCCCATCGGGCGCCACAGCCGCTGCGACACGAGATCGGCGAACCGCCGCCCGCTCGCGCGTTCGATCACCCACGCGAGCACGTCGGTCAGGATCGAGCGGTAGTCGAACGGCCCGCCGTGCGGCCCGGCGTTCTTCAGGGTCGCGTAGTACGCGGTGATGTCCGCGGGCAGCCGACGGTTCGTGCGCGGGCGCCACAGGTAGATCTGCTCGTACACACGTACGTCGGCCTTGAGATTCGCGTAATCCTCGTCGAAGCGGGTGCCCGCGCGCATGTCGAGCAGGTGACGGACCGTGCAGCCCGCGAACGACGTCCCCGTGAGCTCGGGCAGGTGATCGGTCACGAGGTCCTCAGGCCGCAGCAGCCCCTCGGCGACGAGCGAGCCGGTCACCACCGACGTCACCGACTTCGACACCGACATCAACAGATGCGTGGTGTCCGGCGACATGCCGTTCCGATACGCCTCGGTCACGACCTTCCCCTCGTGCAGCACGAGGAACCCGTCCGTATAGGTCTCGTCGAGGAACCGGCCGAGGCGTACGCGGCGGCCGGCGGCACGAACCGTCGTCCCCAGGAGGTCGCGCTCGGTGCGCGGGAGCCGCCAGACCGAGCCGTCGCCGCGCGGGATCCGCGCCGTCGGGATCAGGTCGCGGACGTGCTGGAACCCCCACCGGTTGAACGGCGGGTCCTGCCAGTTGGCGAGCGTCACGAGCCGTTCGGGCGGGGGCGGGCTCCCCTGCATCAATCCGTGGTCGGCGGCCGTGGCGATCCGGGTCGTCGGCATGATGGGCGCAGCCTAGCCGAGCCGCACCTCCACTACCCTTCGCCCGTGGACCTCCGGGGTCGCGTAGCGCTGGTGACGGGCGGCGGGACAGGGCTCGGCGCCGCCGTGTGCCGCGCGCTCGGCGACGCAGGTGCGTTGGTCGCGGTCAACTACTCACGCTCGGTGCGGGAGGCTGAGGCTCTGGCTGCGTCGCTCCCGCGCGCGATCGCGGTGCAGGCCGACGTCGGGGACGAGGGCCAGGTCGCGGCGATGGTAGATGTCGTCGAGCGCGACCTCGGCCCTATCGACGCGCTCGTGAACGACGCGGGCGTCACCGTCTACGTGCCGTTCGGCGATCTCGACGGCGTGACCCACGAGGACTGGGACACGATCTTCGGCGTGAACGTCGTCGGCGCATGGCACTGCGCGCGCGCGGTCGCCGCCGGGATGCGGGAGCGGGGCGGCGGCGCGATCGTGAACGTCGCGAGCGACTCGGCGTTCACGCTCGACGGCAGCTCGATCCCCTACGTCGTCTCGAAGGCAGCGGTCGTCGCGCTCACGCATGCGCTCGCCCGCGCGCTCGCGCCCGCCGTCCGCGTCAACGCCGTCGCACCGGGCTGGATGGACACGCCGTGGCTGGACCGCTACGTGCCCGACGAGCGCGTCGCTGAGTTGCGGTCCGGCGCCGAGCAGGTGGTCCGGCTGGAGGTCGTCACGAGCGAGGTCCTCCGGCTGCTCCGCGATGAGCGGGCGACCGGCGAGGTGACCGTGCTCACCCCGCCGGAGGGGTGAGGTCTCCGTCCTGTTCGGTGTCGGAGGTTCGCGGCATCTTCCGCACGCCCCCGAGCCCCCCGATCACGAGCGCGACGACGCTCACTAGGTAGAGCTGACCGATCAGCGCCTCGGCGACCGAGAGCATCTTGCCGAAGAATCGGAGGCGGCCGTGAAGTCGCCGTAGCCGAGGGTCGCGAGCGTCACGTAGCTGAAGTAGGTGAAGTCGACGCTCTGCGGATGCTGCGTCTGCACGAAGAACGGGGTAGCCGTCACGCGGTCGAGGAACTCGTAGACGAAGACGAAGAACATGCCGATCAGCAGGTAGATGAGCAACACGCCCATCGCGACGTGGATCGTGATGGAGGTCTCCCTCCGGAGACGGCGGATGACCGCGAACGGCGCGACCACCGCCATCAGGGTCCCGACGATGGCGAGCGCGAGGGTCGCGACCTTGTCGCTGCCGAACACCGCGAAGAACGACCCCAGCACCACACCGCCGAGCACCGTCCACCTCGCGGCGAGGACGAGCCGGGGCTTCACCTCAGCGGCCGCGAAGATGAACAGGAGCGCCCCTCCCTGGAACACCAGCGCGAGCACCTTCGCCCACGCGCCCTGGTCGGCGAGCGCCGACGTCACTATGGCGAGCACGACCAGCATCAACGCGACCCCGTAGCGGTTCGGCGCCGGGAGCCTGCCCAGCAGACCTGGCCGCGTAACCTTCTCGGACATGCGCGGAGCATAGCCACGGAACGGCCGCCGCCGGGGAGCCAACGGTGCGGTACCGTCGGCCGATGACGCGTTCCCTGCTCGAAGATGCCTTCGCTCACCACGTGTGGGCCACGCTGCAGGTGATCGACGCGTGCCGTGCCATCCTGGTGGTAGGCGCCAGGGAGGGAGGTGAGAACCATGACCGGCCGTGAGACCCCAACGAACGACCGCATCGTCGCGCTGCTCCAGGACGTCCTACGGGAGCTGAAGGAGCTCGCGGTTCGTCAGAAGCGCATCGAGACGAACCTCGCGAAGATCGCGAAGACGACAGGGTAGCGGGGACTGGCCCTCGGAGGTGGTGGGACCGTCTTGGCCTCGAGGATTCTGAGCCCTCGTCGCGGAGGGTCTTCCGACCGTAGCGGTCGACACCGTCCTTCGCGAGCCCGGCGAACGAGGCCAGCCACCATCTAGCATGGGCGGATGGACGGCGAGAGCTTGCTGGCATTCGTGCGGTTCCACGCATGGGCGAACGATCGGATCCTGACGACGGCTTCCGACCTGTCGGACGAGGAGCTCCTGTCGGCCCGGCGTCCTCGACCACGGCAGCGCGTTCGACACGCTCCGGCACCTCGTCGACGTCGACTGGAGCTGGCGCGAGGGCTGCATCGGGAACGACGTCGGGCAGACCTACGTCTGGGACCACGGGTTCGTGCTCGACGACCTGGCGGCGATCCATGCGTTCTGCCTCGAGGAGGACATCCGCCTCCGGAGCTACGTGGAGTCCCTCGACCAGGCGGGACTGAACGAGCCGCTGGCGGACGGCGACCCCCCGAGAGCCGCGGTGGCTGGTCGTCGCCCACGTCGTGAACCACGGGACGCAGCACCGCAGCGAGCTCGCCCGCTACTTCACCGAGTCGGGGAACTCACCGGGCGACCTCGACATCCTGGCGGCGTACCAGCTTCCGTGGCCTGAGCCTTCCTGAGCCCGGCTAGGCTCTGCCGCATGCATCGACTCCTCTTGGATGTGTCGAGCCTGATGTACCGCGCGTACTTCGCGCTGCGCGACGGCTTCCACGCACCCGACGGCCGGAGCGTCGGGGCCGTCCACGGCTACGTCGACATGGTCGCTCGGCTCGTCGTCCAACGCGGCCCGGACGAGGTCGTGCACGTCTACGACCACGACTGGCGACCGGTGGCGCGGACCGACCTCTATCCGGGATACAAAGCGCACCGGCCGGAGGACCCCGAGGACCTGCCGCCGCAGTTCGTGCTGCTCCGCGAGCTGCTCGGGCCCACCGGCATGATCCAGGCCGAGACCGCGGGGTGGGAGGCCGAGGACGCGATCGGCGCCTTCTGCCTCGACGCTCGCGAGGACGACCGGCTCGAGATCGTGAGCGGCGACCGCGACCTGATCCAGCTCGTGCGCGACCCGGTCGTGAAGCTGCTCTTCACGGTCCGCGGGGTCTCCGAGCTCCGCGAGCTGGACGAGCCAGGGGTCCTCGAGCACTACGGCGTGCCCGCGGATCGCTACGAGGAGTTCGCGATCCTGCGCGGTGACCCCTCCGACGGTTTGCCGGGGGTCAAGGGTGTCGGGGAGAAAACCGCCCGCGACCTCGTGCGGCGGTTCACCTCGATCGACGCGATGCT
This sequence comes from uncultured Actinomycetes bacterium, assembly GCA_963710985.1. Taxonomy (GTDB): domain Bacteria; phylum Actinomycetota; class UBA4738; order UBA4738; family HRBIN12; genus AC-51. The sequence goes on from CAVQCI010000001.1 coordinate 1,274,344, forward strand.
CGAGGCGGCGGCGGTCGGCGACCCGTCCCTCACCGTGAGCATGCGCACGAAGCTGCTCGACGCCCGCGACTACCTCGACGCGATGCGCAAGATCGTTCCGGTCAACGCCGACGCTCCGCTGTCGATCTGGGCCGGCGAACGCGACGACGAGGCCTTCCTGCGGGACGGCGGCGGCGCTCGGATCCGCGGACCTGCGCAGCGGCTCGTCGCCGCGCGCACGTCCACGCGGGCCCGATGACCTCGGCCCCATGCCCCTCGGAAGGCGGATGAACCCTTCGGAAGGGCCTCGGGCGTTCGGCGGATGCCAGGGGCGGACAACCCGTGTAGCGTTCAGACCGCTCCGAAGGGGCGGACGCGTCGAGGGAGTGCGCCCCGGGTCTGACTGCAGGAGGCACTGACGACATGGCCACGACCGCCGACCGATTCGACCCTCCGCCGCCCCGCGTGGATGACGACTTCAGCGCGCTCGTGCGCCGGTTCCGCATGGCCTACCCCACGTTCCGGATCGGCGACGACGTGATCCGCCGCTATCACCTGTCGATCCAGACCCGAGGGTTCGTGATCCTGTGCGGACCGAGCGGCACCGGCAAGACCTGGCTCGCGCAAGCCTATGCGGAGTGCGTCCAGGCCCGAACGAAGCTCGTGGCGGTCGACCCGTCCTGGTCCTCGAACGAGGACCTCCTCGGCTACCTCTCCCCGCTCGACGGCTTCTACCACGGCACCCCGTTCAGCGAGTTCGTTCGCGAGTCGGCGCGCGAGTGGGACGCCGCCAACCGCGAGATGCGCCCGCCGCGCCTGTTCCACGTGATCCTCGACGAGATGAACCTCGCACGGGTCGAGCACTACTTCAGCCGCTTCCTCTCCTCGATGGAGATCCGCTCGCGCGAGGGCGTGGCGAACCTCGACCTCGCCCCCGGGCACCACGTCGAGCTCACGCCGAACCTGCGGTTCACCGGCACCGTGAACGTCGACGAGACCACGCACGGGTTCGCCGACAAGGTCTTCGACCGCGCGCAGGTGATCGAGCTGCCGCTGCACCGCGCCGACGTCGTCGCGCACCTCGGCGACGCCGCGTACGCGCCGGACCTGCTCGAGGTCTGGGACGTCTTGCAGCCGATCGCGCCGTTCGGCTTCCGCGTGCTCGACGAGGTGTCCGCCTACGTGGTGGCGGCGCAGGAGATGGGCACCGACTGGCGGATCGCGCTCGATGAGCAGCTCGTGCAGAAGGTGCTGCCGCGCGTCCGCGGCGACGCCTCGACCGGTCCCGTGATCGACGGCTTCCTCGGCGTCGTCGGGGAGGACTTCCCGCTCGCGCGGGCCAAGGCGCTCGAGATGCGCGCCGACCTCGAGGACCATGGCTTCCTCGCCTATTTCTGAGCAGGAGCTCGCCGAGCTCCGCCGCGCGGTCCTCGGCGACGGTGTCCGGCCGGGGCTCGCCGGCATCCTTCCCCGCCTGCAGCGGACCCACCGTCAGGAGATCCGCCTCGAGGAGCGCTGGTCGAAGGAAGAGCTGGTCCGCCACCCGGAGCCTCGCCAGCTGATCCGCGCGATGCGCAAGGCCGGCAACCTCGACACGGAGGGCAGGCCGCTGTACACGCTCGACGAGCGCCGCTACGTGACCGCTGACATCCGCGAGAACCGGTTCGTGCGATGGGTGGTGGACGACGTCTACGAGCGCCTCGAAGGCCTCACCCCCTACCAGCCCGAGGCTCGCGAGCTGCTGATCGAGCTCGAACGGGCGATCGCGCGAGCGCCGTTCCTGCGTGAGGTGGGCCCGCACGACCGCCGGGACCACGACCCGACGCCCGCGCTCACGAGGGATCCGCTCTACCGGGCGATCATGGCGATCGCCCCCTGAGGACCCCGCGTCGGACGTTCGCCCGCCCGTCGGGTAGCGTCCCCGGGATGATCCTCGTCACCGGCGCCTCGGGCACGATCGGCACGCGGCTGGTGCGGCACCTGATCGACGCCGGACGTCCGGTGCGGGTCTCGAGTCGCACGCCGTGGCTCCTGGAGGGCCGCTGGCCCGCCGCCGAGGTCGCCGCGCTCGACGTCTTGCGACCCGACACGCTCGCGCCGGCGCTCCGTGGCGTCGGCATCGCCTACTACCTCGTGCACTCGATGGAGCCGGGCGCGGAGGGCGTGTTCCACGAACGCGACGTCACCGGCGCGAGAGCCTTCGCCCGCGCGGCCACGGCCGCCGGCGTCGAGCGCGTGATCTACATGAGCGGTCTCGGCGACGAGCGGGGGCCGCTGTCCGAGCACCTGTGGAGCCGCCAGGAGGTCGGCCGCGTGCTGGCCGCCGAAGGCCCGCAGCTCCTGGAGCTCCGCGCGGCGATGGTGATCAGCCGTGAGAGCGCGTCGTTCCGGATGCTGATGGACCTCGTGCGCCGCCTCCCGGCGATGGTGCTGCCGCGATGGGTCTCGACCCCGACGCAGCCGATCGCGCTCGCCGACGTGCTCGCGTACCTGGTCCGCTCGCTCGACGTGCCGCTCGCCGAGCGCCACACGATCGTCGAGATCGGGGGGCCCGATGTCCTCACCTACCGCGACATGATCGAACGCGCCGGGGCCGACCTCGGGAGACGGCCCGCGATGATCGAGGTCCCGATCCTCACACCGCGGCTCTCCTCGTATTGGACCGGCTTGACCACCTCGGTCCCCGCAGCGCTCGCCCGCCCGCTGATCGAGGGGATGTCGACCCCGACCGTGGTCAGGTCCGACACGGCCTCGGAGCTGTTCCCCGACATCCGACCGATGGGGTTCGACGAGGCGATGCGCCGGGCGGTCGAGGAGGAGTGACCGCCGCCGCGCGCACGTTCGTGCTCGGGGGGCCGCTCGACCTCGCGAAGACCCTGTTCCCGCTCCGACGCGGGTACCGCGACCCGGTGGTGCGGATCGACGGTCGCACGGCGGCCATCGCGCTCCGCACACCGCACGGCGCCGCGGTGCTCCGACTCGCCCAGGCAGGGGCAGCCGAGGTCCTCGCGGAGGCGAGCGGACGGGGTGCGGAAGCGGCGCTCGCGCTCGCCCCGGGGATCGTCGGCGCGGAGGATGACCCGGGTGCGTTCGCGCCGCGTGAGGACGGGCTCGCGACCCTGGCGAGGCGGCTGCGCGGGGTCCGGCTGACCCGCGCGCCGCTGCTCCCGGTGCTCCTCGCGGCGGTGCTCGAGCAGAAGGTGACCGGCCCGCAGGCGCGTGAGGGGTGGCGAAGGCTCGTGTTCGCGACGTCCGAGCCGGCCGGCGAGGGTCTCTGGCTTCCGCCCGAGCCCGCGCGCGTGGCGACGCTCCCGTCGTTCGCGTTCCACCGCGCCGGGATCGAGGGCGCGCGCGCCCGGACCCTGCGGATCGTCGCCGAACGCGCGGAGCGGATCGAGCGCGAGACCGACGCAGACCCCCCGTCGTTCCGCGAGCGGATCGAACGCCTGCCCGGGATCGGGCCGTGGACCTCCGCCGAGGTCGCGCGGATCGCGCTCGGCGACCCCGACGCGGTCTCGGTCGGGGACTACCACCTGCCGAACCTGGTCGCGTGGGTCCTGGCCGGCGAGCCGCGCGCCGACGACGAGCGGATGCTGGCGCTGCTCGAGCCCTACCGGGGGCAGCGCGGGCGCGTGCAGCGTCTCCTGGAGGCATCGGGCGCGAAGGCGCCGGCGTTCGGCCCGCGCACCGAGGCGCGCTCGATCGCCGGGATCTGAGTGCCCGCCCGCTACAACGACGCGTAGGTGTGGAAGTCGGCTTCGACCTTCGGGACGATCCCGATCAGGTAGGCGCCGTTACCGCAGCCCGAGCACCACGAGGAGGCGTTCACGGCCGCGGCGGTCGTCATCGGGTCCGCGCATCGCGACAGCGCGTCGACGATCGCGCCGTACCCGTAGGTGTCCGCTCCGCCGCGGATCGTGTCCTCGGTGGCCTGCAGGCCCTGGTCGAGCGAGACGTAGTTCTGCACGCCCACCCCGTTGAAGTCGGTCGAGCCGGGCATCGCGTGCGTCGTGGCGAGCGGGTTCCACGCCGCCTGCGTGAACTCCTGGACCTGCCAGGCCACCACGACCACCTGGTTGTCCCGGCAGGTCGGGACCTGCAGCTGCCGCAGGAGCCGCACCGCCCACTCGCCGTAGGACACGTGGTACGGGCCTTGGAACGCCGTGCCGACGCCGCCGAGCTCGGCCGCCTTCACCTCCTCCGCGAGCCGCGAGATCAACGCGACGACCTGGTCGCGGCTGGCGGCGAGATCGGCCGACGCCTGGACCTGGCCGGCGAGCGAGGTCGACGCCTCGTCCCTGGCCGTCGTCACCTGGTCGAGCAACGCCGCCTGCGCGGTCGCCGACGCGTCGACGGCCGCGACCCGGGCGTCCAATCGCGTTCGTGCCGCGTCCGCGCGAGCTGCGGCGTCGGCCTGGGCCGTTCCGAGCGCCGCGGAGAACGCCAGCCGATCGCTCATCTCCTGCAACGAGTTGGCGCCGAGCACCGCGGCAAGCGTCGAGGTATCGAGCGAGCCGGCGGTGTGCATGAAGGACTCCGCCGCGAGCTCGCTCAGGTCCGCGCGCGCCTGCTCCCAGGCTGCGCGGGCGGCGTCGAGCCGCGCGGTGAGCCGTGCCCGCTGACCCTGCATGCGGGCGAGGTCGGCCGACGCGGCGGCCACGCGCGCGTCTGCTGCGGCCACGCGATCTTGGAACTGCACGACCGCGGCGGCCTGCGCCTGGATCTGCGCAGACAGGTCGCGAAGCTGCGCCCGCGCGTTCTCGAGCTTCGCCTGCGGCGTCGCGGACGCCGCAGGGACCAGCGACGTCAGCACCAACGCCACGCACACGCCGACCCAGCCCCGACGTACGCGTGTGCGCAACGATGACCCATCCCCGGCCATGCCTCGGGTATCGACCGCGCGCGGGGGGGGTTGACCCACCCCGCCGGACACCCGCGACCGGTCGGCTAGCATCCGCTCATGCGCCTGGAGGGAAAGGTCGCGCTCATCACCGGGGGCACGTCGGGGATCGGGGCCGCCACCGCCGAGTTGTTCGCCAGCGAGGGCGCGGCGGTCGCGATCACCGGACGGCACACGGGGCGCGGCGAGCGCGTGGCCACGCGGATCCACGAGGCCGGCGGCCGGTGTCGGTTCATCGAGGCCGACGTGCGCGTCGCGGTCGAGTGCGAGCGGGCCGTCGCGGCAACCGTCGCTGCGTTCGGGGGGTTGGACGTGGTGTTCAACAACGCCGGAGTGTACGTGGCGAACGACGCGCTCGGCTGCTCGGAGGACGAGTGGGACGCGCAGGTCGATACGAGCCTGAAGGGCGCGTTCCTGATGTCGCGGGCCGCGATCCCGCACATGGTCGCCCAAGGCTCGGGGTCGATCGTGAACTGCGCCAGCGGCTGGGGCCTGGTGGGCGGCGCCAAGGCCGTGGCCTACTGCGCCGCGAAGGGCGGCCTGATCGCGATGACCAAGGCGATGGCGATCGACCACGGCGCGCAGGGGATCCGCGTGAACGCGGTGTGCCCCGGCGACACCGAGACCCCGATGGAGCACGAGGACGCGCGGAACCAGGGGATGGCCTGGGACGAGTACGTGCGGTTCGCGAGCGAGGGCAGGCCGATCCCGCGGATGGGCGAGCCGCTCGAGGTCGCGCGCGCGGTGCTGTTCCTCGCCTCGGACGAGGCGTCGTTCGTCACCGGGGTCGCGCTGCCGGTCGACGGCGGCGGTGTGGCGGACTGATGCCGGTCACGTTCGACGACGTCCGCGCCGCCGAGACGCGGATCGCCGACGCGGTCGTGCGGACGCCTGCCTTGACCTCGGATCGTCTCGACGACGCGGTCGGCGCCCACGTCGTGCTCAAGGCCGAGACGTTGCAGCGAGCCGGCGCCTTCAAGATCCGCGGCGCCACGAACGCGATCCGGTCGTTGCTGGCGAGCGGAGAGCGCATGAACGGCGTCGCCGCCTACTCGTCGGGCAACCACGCGCAGGCGGTCGCGCTCGCCGCGCGCGAGGTCGGCCTGCCGGCCGCGATCTTGATGCCGAAGGACGCCCCGGCCGAGAAACGCGAGGCGACGATCGCCTACGGCGCCGAGGTGGTCACGTTCGATCGGTACACGGAAGACCGCGACGCGTTGTCGCACGCGCTCGCGGAAGACCGCGGGTTCTCGCTGGTGCCGCCCTACGACGACGTCCGGGTGATCGCAGGCCAGGGGACGGTCGCGCTCGAGCTGTTCGAGGACGCGGGGCCGCTGGACGCGCTCCTCGTGCCGGTCGGCGGCGGCGGCCTGATCGCCGGGTGCGCGGTGGTCGCCGAGGCGCTGGTGCCTTCCTGCCGGGTGATCGCGGTCGAGCCGGACGCGAGCGGCGACACCGCGCGCTCCCTCGCGACCGGCACGCTGGTGCGCGAGGCGGCCGGACCGACGATCGCCGACGGTCAGCAGGCGCCGCAGGGCCTGATCACCTGGGAGGTGCTCCGCGGACGTGTCGAGCGGGGTGTCACGGTGTCTGATGAGGACCTCGCGCGGGCGATGTCGCTGCTGTTCACCCACGCGAAGCTCGTCGCCGAGCCGAGCGGGGCGTGCGGCCTCGCCGGCCTGCTCCGCCACGTCGACGACCTCGGGCTGCGAGGCGCCCGCGTGGGGGTGGTCCTCTCGGGCGCCAATATCTCTCCAGAACGGTTCGCCGCGATCGTGAGGATCTGCTGAACGTGGGCTCAAGGAAGGTCCCCCATCCTGCCGATACCGACCACATGACGGGCACCCCTCGCGTGCGATTGGTCACGCTCACCGCAGTTGTCATCGCCGTGCTCACCGCCAGCGCCGCCTTCGGCGCGGTCGGCGGGAGGGTTTCGAACACCACGGCGGAGCCGTCCCCGACGCCGTCCTGTGCGCCCCCTACGCCGAGCGAGTCGCCGTCGCCGAGCGAGTCGCCGTCGCCGGAGCCTGAGTCGCCGTCCCCGTCGCCGGACCCGAGCGAGTCGCCGTCGCCGGAGCCTTCTGAGTCCCCGTCGCCCGAGTCCGACCCGAGCGAGTCGCCGTCGCCGGAGCCTTCTGAGTCCCCGTCGCCCGAGTCCGACCCGAGCGAGTCGCCGTCGCCGGAGCCGAGCGACGACTGCGCGGAGCCGAGTGACTCCCCGTCCCCGATGGACTCGCCCACCGCTTCGCCCGCCGCCGTGGCGAGCGCGTCCCCCGGCACCCGCGACGCCGCCTGCTACGCCGCGGCCGGGATGACCGGCCCATCGACCGACACGAGCGGCACGAACCTCACCGGCCTGGACAACGCGATCCAGCACGTGCTCGCCAACTGCTTGAAGAACCCGCAGGCCGACGGTCTCCTGAACGCGCTGCAGCACCTGGTCGCGAACCGCGACCGCCACCAGGCGCACATGGCCGAGGTCGCCGCGAAGAAGGCTGCCCACGATGCCGCCAAGGCCGCCCACGAAGGCGGACACCCGTCGCACGATGCCGGGACCCACGGCAACAGCGGCACGCACGGCAACAGCGGCACGCACGGCAACAGCGGTACGCACGGCAACAGCGGTACGCACGGCAACGGGTCCTGAGGCCGTCCGGCCTCCGTAGACTCCGCGGCATGCCGCGTCCGCTCCGCGTGGGGATCCAACTCCCGGAGGTGGAGCGCGAGGTCCGCTGGCCCGAGTACGCCGCGTTGGCGCGCGCCGCCGAGGCCGCCGGGTTCGACTCGATCTGGGTCGGTGACCACTACCTCTACCGCGGGGACGGTCGCCCCGAGCGGGGCCCCTGGGAGGCCTGGAGCCTGCTGGCCGCGCTCGCGGCCGTGACAGAACGCGTGCGCCTGGGGCCGTTGGTCTCGTGCCTCGCGTTCCACGAGCCCGCGGTCCTGGCGAAGACGGCCGCCACCGTCCACGAGATCTCGGGCGGCCGGCTGGTCTTCGGGCTCGGGGCCGGCTGGAACCGCACCGAGTTCGACGCGTTCGGGATCGCGTTCGACCGCCGGGCGGCGCGGTTCGAGGAGGCCTTCGCGATCGTGCGGCGGCTGCTGACGGGCGAGCGCGTCACGCAGACCGGCGCCTTCTACCGTCTCGAGGACTGCGTCCTGCTGCCGGCGCCGCCCAGCCCGCCGACGCTGATGGTCGGCAGCACCGGACCGCGCGTGCTGGCCGCCACTTTGCCGTGGGTCGGTGTCTGGAACACGTGGTTCGACTGGTTCGGGAACACACCGGAAGGGTTCGCGGCCAAGCGCGCCGAGATCGACGCCGCGTGCGAGCGCGCCGGACGCGACCCCGCGACGCTCGAACGGAGCGCGTGCATGCTGGTCCGCCTCGACGGAGCCTCCCGCGAGCGCCCCGCCGATCCCGAGGCGCCCGCCGTGAGCGGCTCACACGAGCGGATCGCGGTGGCGCTCGCGGCGATGCACGAGGCGGGCGCGGACGAGGTCATCGTGGTGGCAGACCCGATCACCGAGGCGTCGATCGACGCGCTCGGCACGGTCCTCACACGACTGGGGACGTGAATCCCTCGGCCCCGGCCGGCGCCGAGCCGAATGCGAGCACGACGAGCCCGACCACGATGGACGCCAGCCCCAGCCCCGCCGCGGAGCCGAGGGGCGTCCCTCACGACTCCGCCCCAAGCTCGCGCGCCTCGGCGAGGTTCTCCCGCGCTTCGTTCAGCGCCGCCACCGCGACGATCAGCGCGGCCGACGGGTCCGCCCACCACCAACCGAACACGGCGTTCAGCGCCAGGCCCGTGAGCGTGAGCACCGACAGGACGCCGTCGAGGAAGGTCAGCGACGCCTCGGACCGGAGCGGCGCCGACCCGAGCGCGTCGGCCGTTCGGCGCTTCGCGACCGCGAGCCCGAACATCACGCAGGCGGTGACGGCGAGGTACGCGATCCCCCACGGCGAGTGCTCCGCGTGCCGCCGCGTGAGCAGGTCGTGCAACGCTGCGACGGCCAGGACGACCGCCAGCGCGAGGAACGCGGACGCCACCAACCGCAGCGCCAGCCGCGTGCGGCCCGGACGGTCGTGCTCGTGCCCGGGCCGGACGTGCCAGACCACCACGGACGACGCGAACACCTCGATCACCGAGTCGGTCCCGAACCCGATCAGCGCGAGCGACCGCGCAGCGATCCCGAGCCCGACCGTGAGCACGGCTTCGCCGAGGTTCCACGCGATCGTGCCGTACTCGAGCACGAGGGCGCGCCGCTGCAGCGCTGCCCTCGCCCCCGTCGTGGCCATCCACCCATCTTCCACGATGGGCACGGCCGCGCCCGGGCCAGACCGGGTCGGCTACGGGATCAGGCCGAACACCGTGCTCGGCGCACCGGAACCGTGGCGGTTCCGCGGCCCGCCGATCACGATCCACCCGCCGGTCACCGGCATCGACCCGAGGTGCGTGAGGTTCTCCAGGGTGAACCGGTGGCGACGGAGCGTCAGCCAGGTCTCCATGAACCGTAGGTCCGAGCCGGGGTCCGGGCCGAACGTGTCGGTCCCGAGGGCGCCCCGCCCAGCGAGCACGCCGGTCTTGATCAGCCACCGGACCGAGGCCTTCGAGAACCCGGGCTGGCGGAACTTCCCGTCGGCGCTTCCGCAGTTGTAGTAGGTCGGGATGTGGGCGCCGAAGTCGGGACTCCAGTACCGGTCGCATCCGGTCCACAGCAGCACCGCGGCGCCCGCCGGGATCTGCCCGTGCGCGGCCTCCCACGCCTTCAGGTCGGCCACCGAGACCTCGTAGTCGACGTTCGCCTTCACCTCGGCGCGGACGTCGACCACGACCGCCGGCAGGACGAAGTCGCCGGGCGACAGTTGGTCGGCGCACAGGGCCTGCGTGTGGAAGTGGCACGGGGCGCTGTAGTGGGTCCCCGTGTGCTCGCCCTCCTTCACGTACTGGAGGTAGTAGCCGTCCTGGGGAACCGTGAACGCGGTCGACATCTTGAACGCCGGGTCGCCCGGGAACACCGGCGTCTTCCGCGGGTCGTTGACGTGGCTCAGGAAGACGATCTTCGAGAAGCCGGGCAGCGAGGTCGACGTGCCGGCACTCGTCCGGCCGCCGGCGTTCGCACCGAGGGTGAACCCGATCATCCCAGCGACCATGACGACCGCTGCCGCGGCGGCGACGATCCTTCGCGTGCGCATGTTCCCTCCTCAGGGGTCGACGACGCCGATCGTCGCGCTCCGGGCGGGTCCGGCGCAAACCGGCCCTACGTGAAGAGCGGCTCGAACGCGGCGGCGCCCTCTTCGATCAACGCGTCGCGAGCCTCGGCGTCCATCGGCGTGAACCGCTCGCAGGCGTCGAGCACGAGCGGGAGCAGGCCGGTGTCGCCGGGCGTGCAGATGCCCGTCACGTCGTGGGAGAGCACGAAGTCGACCGCGCGCTGAAGCGCCGCCGGCTCCTCGAACGGCCGGTACCACGTCGTGCGCGTCTCCGGGTGCTCGCCCCACGGGGACCGCGTCACGGACTTGATCACCATCGTGCCGACGTCGCGCCGGCGACACTCGGCGATCAACGCCTCGGCGTCGCGCCGGTACGCGGGGATCCCGCACTGCACGAAGTTCAGCGGGAACAGCACGGAGTCGAAGTCGAAGCGCCGGAGCGCCTCGAGGAACACGGCCGGCGCGTCGACGCCGTGACCGGTGATCCCCACCCAGCGGGTGAGGCCGGCCTCGCGCGCCTCCACGAGGGTCTCGAGCGCGCCGCCGGACGCGGTCACCGCGTCGAGCTCCTCGATCGAGGTCACGGCGTGCAGCTGATACAGATCGAGGTGGTCGGTGCGAAGCGTCGCGAGCGAGCGACGGAGCTCCGCGGCGGCACCGTCCTTCGTGCGCTCCATCGTCTTGCAGCCGAGGAAGAACCGGTCGCGCTCGCGAGGCATCCACGACCCGACCCGTTCCTCGCCGAGCCCGTACTGGGGCGCGACGTCGATGTGGTTCACGCCTGCCTCGATCACGCGCTCCATCGTGCGGTCGGCCTCGGCCTGATCGACGTCCCAGAATGCGGCGGCCCCGAAGATCGCGACGGTGCTGAGGTGCCCGGTCCGTCCGAACCTGCGTCGTTCCACGTGCGTCACCTCCGTCGCCACGCTACGACGCGGAGGGGTGCGAGGTCAGTCTTGGCGTCTGCCGTCGCGCCTTCAGGAACCGCTTGATCTCCGGACGGATCATGGAGAGGCCGGCGGCCAACGCCAGCACGCCGAACAACAAGATCCAGAAGGACCAGCCCACGGCGATCCCGGAGACGATCAGCGCCAGGCCGCCGATGACGAGCAGGAGACCCACGATGTCCAGCACGACGTCGAGCGTCTCGACGCGTTCGCCCCAGAGCCTCATCCCGACAAGCCAACCCCATCCGACCCCCGCGGTCAACCTGCGCCGCAAGGCCTCCTCCCAGACGCCACCGACCTTCGGCCGACCTGGCAGGCCACAACTTCGGCACTTCGACGCATCCGTGCAGCGCCGATGCCCCCGTAGACTCCTCGAAGCAACCTTCGCAGGACCCCTCGCCACCTCGAACGGGAGCACCGGATGCACATCGACTGGGCGATCGTGTTCGCCTCGGCCCTCGTCGGCTTCACGGTCGGCTTGACGGGCATGGGCGGCGGCGCCCTGATGACGCCGATCCTGGTGATCTTCTTCGGGATCAACCCGACGTCGGCGGTTTCCTCGGACCTGGTCGCGGCGATGGTGATGAAGCCGGTCGGCGGCGGCGTGCACATCCGGCGCAAGACCGTCCGGTGGGAATTGGTCCGGTGGCTGTGCATCGGGTCGATCCCGGCGGCGTTCGCGGGCGTGTTCGTGCTGCATGGCTCCGGCGACAGCGCAGCCGTCGAGGACGCCACGCAGCTCCTGCTCGGCATCACGCTGCTGATGGCGGCCGGCGCGATGCTGTTCAAGTCCTGGCTGCAGGGCAAGCGGAGCGCGGCCGCGCGTCGCGAGGGCAGACCCGTGCATACGGCCGGCGCGCCGATCAGGGTAAGGATCGTTCTGACGCTGCTTATCGGGATCCTCGGCGGGTTCCTCGTGGGCCTGACCTCGGTGGGGTCGGGCTCCATCATCATCGTGTGCCTGATGCTCCTCTATCCCGAGCTGCGGGGAGCCGAGCTCGTCGGGACCGACCTCGTGCAGGCGGTGCCGCTGGTCGCGTCGGCGGCGCTCGCGCACATCATCGTGGGGGACTTCGAGCTGGCGCTGACCACCGCGATCATCCTCGGAGCGGTCCCGGCCGTGTTCTTCGGCGCGCGGCTGTCGTCGAAGGCCCCCGACGGGCTGATCCGCCCCGCCCTGGTGTTCGTCCTGACCGCCTCGGCGCTGAAGCTGCTCGACGTGCCGACGCCCGAGCTGGGTCTGGCGCTGCTGCTCTTCGCCTTGATCGCGTTCCCCGTGTGGGGCGCGGTCGATGCGGCGGCGCACCCGCACGCGCAGTGGGAAGCTGCGGGCATGGACCGCTCCTGGTGGATCCGCTGGCAGGCGTTCCTGGCGCCGGTCGGCGTCGGGTTCGCGGTGGCGGTCGCGTACTTCGCGCGGACGCGGCCCCGGCTGACCGCGGCCGCCGTTGTGGGAGGGACGTGATGTTCCAGCACCTGTTGGTCGCGGTCGACGGCTCGCGCGAGGCGAGCAAGACGATCCCGGTGGCCGTGGACCTCGCGACGAAGTTCGGCTCGAAGGTGACCGTGGTGCACGTGCGCGAGCACGAGCGCTACGAAGGCGACGACGTGGACCTCGGACCGGCGATGTCGGCCGAGGAGATCGTGAACGGAGCGGTGGAGGCGTTCGCGGAAGCGGGCGTGCACGCGGACTCGGTGATCAGGCGCGTGCGCCCCGGCGACACGCCCGACCAGATCGTGAAGGTCGCGCTGGAGACCCAGTGCGACCTGATCGTGATGGGCACCCGCGGCATGACCGAGTGGAAGAGCCTGCTGCTGGGCGGCGTCGCGAACAAGGTCGTCCACCACGCGCATTGCCCCGTGCTGCTCGTACGCTGAGGCGATGGACCGGCGGCCGCTCGGCGCGAGCGGGACCTCGGTGTCGGCTCTCGGTCTGGGCTGCATGCCGATGAACTGGGCGTACTTCGGCGGCGGCTCCGACGATGAGTCGATCGCGGTGATCCATCGTGCGCTCGACCTCGGGGTCACGTTCTTCGACACCGCCGACGTCTACGGCCCCTTCACGAACGAGGAGACCGTCGGACGCGGGCTCGAGGGACGCCGGGACGAGGCGGTCGTCGCGACGAAGGTCGGCATGGTGGTCGGCCCGGACGGCGGCTACCCGCTGCGCAACGACGCGCGGCCCGAACGGATCGTGCAGGAGGTCGAGGGCTCGCTCCGGCGCCTGCGCACCGACGCGATCGACCTGCACTACCTGCACCGGATCGACCCGAAGGTGCCGTTCGAGGAGCAGTGGGGCGCGATGGCCTCGCTCGTTGACGCCGGAAAGGTGCGGTTCCTCGGGCTCTCGGAAGCGAGCATCGAGCAGATGGAAGCGGCGGCGGCGATCCACCCGGTGACTGCGCTGCAGTCAGAGCTGTCCCTGTGGACGCGAGACCCACTCGCCGAGATCGTGCCGTGGTGCGCGGCCCACGGAGTCGCGTTCGTGCCGTTCGCCCCGCTCGGCCGCGGCTACCTGACCGGCACCGTGACCACCGCGTCGTTCGAGGGGGCTGGACTTCCGCTCGCGGAGCCCTCGTTTCGCCCAGGAGGCCCTCGACGCGAACCAGGCGATCGTCGAGATCGCGTGGAAAGTGGCGGCCCGCCACGACGCGACGCCGGCCCAGGTAGCGATCGCCTGGACGCTCGCCCAAGGCAACCACGTGATCCCGATCCCCGGGACGAAGAGGCTGCGCTACCTCGAGGAGAACGTCGCTGCCGCGGCGTTGGACCTCGCCGTGGAGGACTTCGCCGAGCTCGACGAGGTCCCCGGGGCGCGGGGCACGCGTTACTGAGGTTCGTCAGCCACCGAACCGTTGTTGGCCTGATCTCTCCTGCTCGAGCGCTTCGAGCGCAACGGACCGACCGAGCGCGGCCCCAAGCGTGATCACCGCTCCGTCCAGATCCTCAGCGTCGGCGGAGTCGCTGCCGCTCCCATCGGCACATTCGGCTCCGTTGCGCAGGATCGTCACCGTGACCAAGATGTCGAACAACGGACCGCTCGCCACGGCATCATCCAAGCGCACCACGATGTTGCCGACCCTGATAACCGTCACACTTCACGTTGGTTCGCGGGACATCGGCTGCGGCACGAAGCACAGGGGTTCCAGTGAAGGGTTTCGACTACCGGACGGCCAGTGAGAACGAGATCGATGGATCTCGCACGGGAACTGCCCGGTCTGACGCTCGACCAGATCCCGGGAGCCCGCTTCGACGCGGTAGAGGACCGTCGAGGCAAGGGCGAGGTGGGAGCAGCGATCGAGGCCTACTTCGGCATCAAGCCGAACCAACGGCCGGAAGCTGACTTCATCCGAGCGGGGATCGAGTTGAAGGCCGTGCCTCTCGTCATCCAGGTGGACGGGAAGCCACGGGTGAAGGAGCGGACCGTCATCTCGATGATCAACTACGACGAGCTCGCGAGAGAGACCTGGGCAACGGCGAAGGTCCGCGCGAAATTGAACATCCTGTTCGTCTTCTTCGAGCACCGGTTCGGCAGGGACAAGCGACGATTCCCGATCCGCGCGATCGCACGCTTCACACCGACCGGGCCGGTCGAGTCCCAGATCCAACAGGACTGGGAGCACGTCCGCGCCAAGGTGCTGGCCGGCGAGGCACACGAGTTGTCCGAAAGGGACGGCCTGATCCTAGGCCCCTGCACGAAGGGCGCCGACTCCCGTCACCTCCGCCAGCAGCCGTTCAGCGAACTGAAGGCACGGTCCCGAGCGTTCGCGCTCAAGCCCACGTTCACGTTCTCCGTGTATCGAGACGGGCTCGACAACGCGCTCGACATGACCAAGCTCGCGGAGCTGTCGAACCTCGAGCGGCTCAGGCACGTGTTCGGCAGGTACGTGGGCAGAACCGTCGGCGAGGTCTCGGAAGAGTTGATGATCCCTCCGAGCACCGCGAAGGACCACGCGTCGAGGGTGGTCCGACAGGCCGCCGCGAAATCCGCGGGCCTCACCAGAGACGAGCTCGAGGGAACGGTCACCGTCCGGGTGCCACGCGTCGACGCGGAGATGTACCCGTATGAGGCCATCTCGTTCCCGGCGTTCCGCAGCCTCGAGCTTGCAGAGGAGGAGTGGGAGGACAGCGACCTGCTCTCGCGGGTCCAGCACATGCTGCTGATCCCGGCGATCGGCAATCGGCGAGACACTCCTCAGGGTCGGTGCAGGATCGGTCTTCCTCGCTACTGGGAACCGAGTGAAGAGTCGCTGGGCCAGATCGAGCGCGAGTGGACGATGTACCGGGACATGGTCCGCGCCAACCGTGCCGAGGGTCTACCGACGGCGCGGCATACCCGTGCGATCCACGTGCGTCCCCATGGGCGCGACTCCTCCGACCGTGACGTCTTGCCGAACGGCACCACGGCGATCAGGAAGAGCTTCTGGCTGAACCGCGACCTCGTCCAGGAAATCCTGATGGGTCAGGAATCCTAGGCTTCGCCGACCACCGCGAGCCGGGGACCCAAGGACGGCCTCAGATCGGCGAGCGCTGCCCCGACCTGCGCCACCAGCCCCACGACGAGGGCGTTGCCCGTCATGAAGGCGCGGCGTCCGTCGGGCATGCCTTCGGTCCAGCCGTCGGGGAAGCCGTCGAGACGTTCGAGCTCGACCGGGGTGAGGCGTCGCAGGCGGCCGTCCTCCGTCGCGACGACGTGCTTGAAGCGAGAGGGGCTCGTTCCGCCCTCGCCGGTGAGGATTGTCCTCGACGGCTGGTCGAGCGGCTCCGGGAAGGCGATCCCGCCCTCGGAGTAGGTGTAGCTGTGCCCGTTGGCGGCCGTCCGCCGTTCGTTCTTGGGGCCTTTCAGGTAGGCCCACCGCTCGATCTGCGTCGCCGGGATGAAGAACTCCGCAGACACGTCGGCGGTGGCGATCAGATGCTCGCCCAGGGTCTGGCGAGGACCGTCGTAGGCAGGGACCACCGAACGGGTCCACACGTCGCGCTTCCACATCACCCCTGCGTTCAGGAACGGAGTGACCGCGTTCGTCCAGCCGAACTCCTGCGTGATCTGTGCCGGATGACCGCTCAGCGTGAGCGAGACGAGATCCGTGCCGTCGAGATGCACGACGACGTCCTCCTCGCGCCGAACCGGAAGGCCGCGGGCGAGCGCACCATCTTCGTAGAGCCACGGCAACGCACCCCGCCAAGCAAGCTCGGCGTCGTCGATCCGGTGGGCGACGATGAACGCGCGACGGCGGCGTTGCGGGAACCCGTAGTCCGCTGCGTTCACCACGCGCCACTCGACGAGGTAGCCGAGGTCGGACAGCGTCGCGAGGATGATCGCGAAGTCGCGCCCGCGCTGCGTGGCGGGGGACTTCAGCAGCCGGTCGACGTTCTCGAGGAAGACCATCCGCGGCCGCTTGCGGCTCGAGGATCCGGTGGATCTGCCACCACAGCACGCCCTTCTTGCCCTCGAGCCCATGGGCCTGGTTGAGGGTCTTGGCGACCGAGTAGTCCTGGCACGGGAACCCACCGACGAGGAGATCGTGATCCGGGATGTCCTCACGCTCGCCGGACTCGATCTGGTCGAGCACCTTCGCGATGTCCTCGTTGACCGCGACGTCGTCGTTCGCAGCCCGCGCCTCACGGAGCTGGGCGTCCCAGACGTACTCGGGCCCGAGGAAGCGCCGCGCGTAGCAGTCGAACGCGTGCTGGGACTTCGTGGACGGCTCCCACTGGTTCGCCCAGACGGTGCGCCAACCCGAGCCTTCGAGCCCGAGCCTGAATCCGCCGACCCCGGCGAACAGCTCGACGGCCGTACCCGCGTTCCCCGGCGCCGAGGTTCGTTTCCGGCTGGGCGCCACGCACCACTCCTCTCAGCGGCGTCGAAGGGAAGTCATCACACCCATGTGATCCGACCGGCGGATGCTAGCACGGGCGTCAGACAAGATCAATCGAGGCGTGTGACCAGCGACAAGAGTCGACCAGCGGGCACTCGTTGCACCGCGGTCGCTTCGGCAGGCAGATCAGCGCAGCCAGGTCGAGGACTGCCCAGTTCCACTCCCGCACGTGGTCCCTCGGGGTCGCTCGCTCGACCACCTCCCACAATTCGGCGTCGTTCGAGGCAGGCCCGTCCCCCCTGAGACCGAAGTAGCGTCGGTAGACCCGAGCGGTGACCCCGTCGACAACCGCAGCGCGCGTTCCGAACGCGACGGCCAGCGTCGCGCTCGCTGCGTAGCGACCAACGCCGGGAAGTGCGAGGAGGCCGTCGAGCGTATCGGGCACTCCGGCATGCATCGCCACTTGACGTGCGAGGGTTTGCAGGGTTGCGGCCCGCCTCGTCAGCCCGAGCGGCCGGATCACCGATTCGATCGAAGAGACGCGGGCTCGGGCGAGATGCTCGGCATCAGGCCACCTGCGGAAGAGATCCACGAACACTATCGCCACGGTCCGACCGCGCGAGCGCTGAAGCAGCAGCTCAGCCACGAGGACCCGGAACGGATCGTCCGTCTCGCGCCATGGGAAGGATCGACGATGGTCGCGGCCCCAACGTGTCACCAGCCTCCTGAACGACGGCGCATCCGCCACGAGTGCGCGACCCACGGCAAAGAAGGCTACGCGTTAGCGCCAGGTGGAGGGCTTGGCGACCGCCGCGCTCGATCGCGACCACCTCGGCCGGCGACAGCGTTGCCGGCTGGCGCTTGAGCCAGTCCTTCACGCCTCGCGGTGCTGCGACCAGGACGTCGGTGGGCTCCTCCTTCACCGTCCAGCCGTCGGCCAGGATCGCGAGGATCGGGCGGACCTCGACCGGGCGGCCGAGGACGGAGGAGAGGAGTCGGCTCGCGCGCTTGGCCTCGGCGACCGACTTCGGCAGGTAGTCCGTCTTGTGACCGTTGTGCCGGATCGACCGCGCGCCGACCCAGATCTTCCCGGTCAGGTTCTTCGCGTTCACGGTGAACACGCCGGGCGGGCCCACGATCACGTGGTCGATGTTCGCGCCGCGCTCACCGACGGGGATGTCGTTGAACAGGTGCCAGCCGTCGGGCAACCGCCCGAGCCACCACGCCGTGACGCGCTCGCCGGTCGCGCCCCTTCGCCAGGCGCGCTCGGCGGTGTGGACGCCGAGCAGGTGCGCGAGCCGGGTGCGGACCGGCGACGCGTGGCGGAGGGCATGCGCCTCGTCGGCGGCGGATCTCCCGCCCGCCGGCCGATCAGCGTGTCGTCGATCGTGACGCTCGCCCACTGCTCGTTGGGGTCGACGCCCATGACCTTGGTGTCGGCGCGCGATCGGGCAGCCTTGACCGGCTCGCAACTAGAGTCCTTCCCCTGATGGCCACCGACCCCGAGTACCGGAAGCTCAGTTACTGGCACGACACCGTGCCCGGGTCGCTCGCCCCGCGGCCGTCGCTCGAAGGCAACTTCCGGGTGGACGTCGCGATCGTCGGCGGCGGCTTCACCGGACTGTGGACGGCGTATTCGCTCGCGGCTGCCGACCCGACGTTGCGGATCGCCGTCGTGGAGCGGGAGATCGCGGGGTTCGGGGCCTCCGGACGCAACGGCGGGTGGGTCTCGGCGGCGTTCCCCGTGCCCAAGGGGGCGCTCGCGGCCGCGTGCGGTCGCGACGCGACGATCGCGATGCAACGCACGCTGTTCGACACGGTGGACGAGGTCGGCCGAGTGTGCGAGGCCGAGGGGATCGACGCCCACTACCGCAAGGGCGGCTCGCTCGGCGTCGCCACCCTGCGGCCGGAGGCCGACCGCTTCCGAGCCTCGCTCGAGGAAGACCGTGCGTTCGGCTTCGACGAGGCGGACGCGTCGTGGCTCACGGCCGAGGAGGCCGCGCGCCACGTCCGCGTGGAGGGCGCGATCGGGGCCCTCTGGACGCCGCACTGCGCGCGGGTGCATCCTTCGAGGCTCGCGCGCGGCCTGGCCGAGGCGGCGGAGCGTCGTGGCGTCCGGATCTTCGAGGGCACGGCGGTGCGCTCGGTAGACCGAACGATGCTGCGGAGCGATCGCGGGCGCATGCGGGCCGACGTCGTCGTCCTCGCTACGGAGGGCTACGGCACGGACCTTCGCCCCCGGCGTCGCGCAGTGGCCCCCGTGTACAGCTACATGGTCGCAACCGAGCCGCTGCCGTCCTCGTTCTGGGACGAGGTGGGCTGGGGCAGCTACGAGTGCGTCTGGGACGGCCCCCGCCTGTACCTGTACGCCCAGCGCACCGAGGACGACCGGATCGCGATCGGCGGCGGCGCGATCCGCTACCCATTCGCGTCGCGCGTCCGTGCGTCGTTCGACCGGCCCGACCGGATCTTCCGGCAGATCCGCCGGATCGTCGCGCGGCGGTGGCCGTCCGCAGCGGACGCGGAGATCACGCACGCGTGGGGCGGCGCGCTCGGCGTCTCGCGCGACTGGTTCCCGTCGGTCGGCATGGACCGCCGCCGGGGCATCGCGTGGGCGGGCGGGTACGCGGGCGACGGGGTCGCGGCCGCCAACCTCGCCGGTCGGACGCTCCGCGACCTGATCCTCGACCGCGACACCGACCTCGTCCATCTGCCGTGGACGGCGCACCGCTCCCCACCGTGGGAACCGGAACCGCTGCGGTGGCTGGGGGTCGCCGGCAGCTGGGGCCTCGCGGCGCTCGCCGACCTCCGAGAACGTCGGACCGGGCGCCCGCCCGCCGCGCTCGATGCGGCGATGGAACGGCTGCGACGCTGACCACGTCTGCGCTAGCCTCGCCCCCATGGATCCGGAAACCCCCGCGACCCGCGCCGCCGCCGAGGCCGGTCTCACCTTCGACGTGGTCGCCACCGAGCGGCCGCACAGCGCCGAGGAGAGCGCAGCGCTGCAGGGCATCGCGCTCGAGCAGCTGCTGCGTTCGATCGTGATCCGGCGCGGGGCCGAGGACTACGTGTTCGTGCTCGTCCCGGGCGGGCGGCAGATCGACTGGCCCAAGCTCCGCGCGCATCTGGGCAAGAGCCGGCTCTCGCTCCCCGATCAGGACGAAGCGAAGGCCGCGACCGGCGTACGAACGGGGCGCGATCACGCCCTTCGGGTCGGCCACCGCGTGGCCGGTGGTCGCCGACGCCACGGTCCTTGCCCAGGAACGCGTCGCGATCGGCGGCGGCATGCGCGGGGTCAACCTGCACCTCGCCTCGGCGGACCTCGTCCGCGCGCTCGGGGCAGAGGTCGTCGACGTGACGAAGCCCGACGAACGAGGTTGACCGCGAACGACCCCGCCGCGATAGTTGCGTCTTCCGCGGGGAAGGGAGGAGAGGGATGAGGGCCGCACCGCAACGGAACCTGGTCTTGATCCTCGCCCGCGACTTCGCCTCTCGGCTCGCGACCGCGTTCTTCCTCGTCGATGCCGAGGGCACACTCATCTACTACAACGAGGCCGCCGAGCACGTCCTGGGCCGCCCCTACGTCGAGGGGGAGACGATGGAGGCGGCCGAGTGGTCGACGGTCTTCAAGCCCGGCGATGAGGAGGGGAACCACCTCCCGATCGACGCGTTGCCGCTCGGGATCGCGATCCTCCGCAAGGAGCCCGCGCACAGCGCCCTGTGGATCGAAGGCCAAGACGGCGTCCGCCGGCAGATCGAGGTGACGGCCTTCCCGCTGTTCGCGACGGCCGACGACATGGTCGGCGCGGTGGCGATCTTCTGGGAGCCGGAGGCCGGCTAGTGCACGTCCGGATCTGGGGCAGCCGGGGATCGATCGCCACCCCGGGACCCGACACCGTGCGCTACGGCGGCAACACGTCCTGCGTCGAGGTGCGCCTGGCCGACGGCTCGCTCGTGGTCCTCGACGCCGGCACCGGGGCGCGGCCGCTCGGGGTCCGGCTGCGCGACGCCCCGGCGCCTACGATCCATCTCCTGCTCACCCACCTGCACGTCGACCACCTCGAAGGGCTCGGCGCATTCGCGCCGATCTGGTCGCCCGACACCGACCTGCACATCTGGGGTCCGCGTTCGCCGGTCACGTCGCTGGACGCGCGGATCGCGACCTACTTCTCGCCGCCGCTGTTCCCCGTGCATCTCAACGACGTCCCCGCGCACGTCACGTTCCACGACGCCGAGGGCGAGTGGACGATCGCCGGAGCGAGGGTGAGCGCGCAGCCGATCCTGCACCCCGGGCCCACGGTCGGGTATCGGATCGAGGAGGAAGGCCGTGTCCTCACCTACCTCACCGACCACGAGCCCGCGCTCGGTACCGACCTCGAGACCGTCGCCACCGAGTGGATCTCCGGCTCGTCGCTCGCGTTCGGTGCCGACGTCTTGCTCCACGACTGCCAGTACACCGACGAGGAGTACGACGCCCATGTCGGCTGGGGCCACTCGACCGTCTCGCAGGTCGCAACGTTCGCGGACAAGACCAAGGTCGACCGGCTGGTCCTGTTCCATCACGACCCGATGCACACCGACGACGACCTCGACCGGATCCTCGAGGCCGTCAAGGCGCGCCGGGGCGACCTCGCGGACCGCTGCGACTCCGCCGCGGAGGGAATGACCTTCGAGGTCTGAGGGACGGCGCTCAGAGTCAGCGCACATCCTATGCCCTGCAAACCGACCACGCAGGCGTGCCTCCACACGCCCGCGAGAGATGCCGTGAAGTCCGCACCCAAGGGTCGATTGCCCTAGGTCCGTGGTGCGAAGTAGGGTCAGCAGATGCAGTACGGGATCACCGAGGTGCGCTGTCCGCGCCTGCCACACGGCAACTACCTCTCATGGGCGTCCTGGTGGCACTCGTTGAGCCGACGCGTCGAGGCCGAGGGCGCCGGGCGCGAGGAGCTCGGTCTGCACGTGGAGGTCGACGCCTCGTTCTGGGACCTGCTGATGAACGAGGTGAGCAACGACGCTGGGCGCGCGATCCTGCACGGCGAGCCCACGATCGCCCCGGTGGTCCGCGCGCCCACCGGCGCCGTCGTCGACGCGCCGCGGATCCTGCGCGCCCGCCTGCGCTGGTTGAAGTCGCTCAACGACCTGTCGCTTCGGCCCGACGAGCAGCGTTTGGGGCTCTCGCGCCGACTGATCGAGCTCACAGAGCGCGCGACGCTCGCCGACGCCTCCTCGTTCATCGGCAAGGAGTACACGTACGACGAGCCCGTGTAGCGGCGGGCGCCCCACGAGCCCGCGTCAGGTCCTCGACAGCCCTGCAGCGAACAGCACGAGGGTGAGGCCGATCAGCAGCACCACCGTCGCGATCGTGAACACGTTCGCGACCCGGCCGTTGTGCCGGTCCCCCATCAGTTCCCGGTCGTTCGCGAGCACCAGCAGGAAGATGAGGATCGGCGCGAGCAGCACGCCGTTCACGGCCGCCGACACGAACAGGATCGGCACGAGCGAGATGCCCGGCAGCAGCACGACGCCCGCTCCGATCACGATCGCGCCGATGAAGATCCCGTAGAAGACCGGCGCGTCGCGGATCGCGTTGTCGAGCCCCAGCTCGAACCCGAACGCCTCGCACACCGCGTAGGACGTCGCGAGCGGTAGCACGCCGGCCGCGAGCAGCGACGCGTTCAGCAACCCCAGCGCGAACAGATCGGCCGCGAACCTTCCCGCGAGCGGCTCGAGCGCCGCGGCCGCGTCGGCCGCGTCGTTGATCCGGCCGCCGGTCGTGTGGACCGTCGCGGCGGCCGCCACGACGATAAAGAAGAGCACGGTGACCGTCGCCAGCGTGCCGATGCCGACGTCGGCCCGTTCGTAACCGAGGTCTTCGGGCGCGAGCGCCTTGTCGACCACGTAAGCCTGGATGAAGAACTGCCCCCACGGCGTGACCGTCGTGCCGATCGTCGCCACCGCGGCGAGCAGGAAGGAGCCGTTGAACTGGATCGTCGGGACGAGCAACCCGTGGATCGCCGCGTTCCAGTCGGGCTGGGCGAGGATGCCCGACACCACGTAGCCGAGCAGCAAGAGCGACATCACGATGAAGACCCGTTCGATCCGCTTGTAGCTGCCGCGCAGGATCAGCAGCATCACGACGGCCGCGCCGACCGGCACCGCGATGAACCGCGAGACGCCGTAGATCCCCGAGGCGGCCGCGATCCCCGCGAACTCGGCCGCGGTCGTCCCGAGATTCGCGACGAGCAGCAGGACGATCGCGATCGTCGCGAGGCGTACCCCGAACCGCTCGCGCACCAACGCGGACAGGCCCTTGCCGGTCACGATCCCGACGCGCGCGCCGGCCTCCTGCGTCACGAGGAGCGCGGCACCGCCGATCAGCGTCACCCACAGCAGCTCGTACCCGAAATGCGCGCCCACCAGCGTGTACGTCGTGATGCCCTGCGCGTCGTTGTCGGCCGCCGCCGAGATCAGCCCGGGACCGACCACGGCGAGGAACGCGAGCAGCGCGGTCCTGCCCCGTATCCCTCGGGCGCGGCCCCGGCGCTCGGGACGCGGCGGCCGGGCCCGCTCGCTCATCCCAGGAGCCCTCTCGAGCCGCGGCGCGGACCGACCAGGTCGATCACGTCGTCGACCGTGATCACGCCGACGAGTCGCTCCTGCTCGTCGACCACCGGCACCGCGAGGAGGTTGTACTTCATGACCGCCTCGACGATCTCGTCCTCGTCGTCGGAGGTCGTCACCGAGACAGGATCGTCGTGCATCAGGTCGCCGACCGGCGTGCGGGGATCGGCGATCACCAGCTCGTACAGCGACAGCTGGCCCACCAGCCGCTCGTCCTCGTCGACCACGAACAGGTGGTGCGCGTGCTCCTCGTCGGGCTGGCGACGACGCAGCCGCTCGATCACGTCGCCGGCCAACTCTCGCGCCGAGGAGGCCACGAACTCGGTGGTCATGATGCCGCCGGCGCTCTCCTCCTCGTAGCCGAGGAGCGAGCGGATCTCAGCGGCCTCCTCGGTCGGCAGCATCGTCAGCAGCGCCTCGCCGTCGGCGCGATCGAGGTCCTGGATCAGGTCCGCGGCGTCGTCCGGCGACATCTTCGCGAGGAGCTCGGCCGCGCGCTCGGGCCCGAGCGCCTCGAGCATCCGGACCGCGTCCTCCTCGCCCATCTCCTCGAGGATGTCCGCGGCGATCTCCTCGTCGACCGACTGGAGCAGCTCGACGCCCTCGCCGGGCGGCAGGTCCGCCGCGATCTCGGCGAGGTCGGCGGGGTGCAGGCGTTTCAGACCCGAGCGCGTCACCCGCAGGCGCACGTTCGGGTCGTGCCACGAGCCCAGATCGAGGTCCTCCCACGACACCGCGGTCGGCGGGCGGCGCGTGCCGATCCGCTCGGCGGTGCGGCGCAGGCCGAGCCGGCGTACGAGGGCGGAGGTCGAGACGTCCACGCCGAGCACCCGCAGCCGCGTGCCGGTGCGCGACAGCTCGACGTCTTGCACCCGGATCAGCCGGCGTCCCTCGAGATCGACGATCTGCTTGTCGAGGACGTTCCGCGCGAGCAGCACGTCTTGGTCGCCGAGCGTGTAGCCGGTGAGGGCGACGCGTTCGCGCGAGAGGAACACGCGCGATTCCTCGAAGGCGCGGACGTCCTCCCATCCGACATCGAGGTGCTGTCCGCGCGCGGTGCGCACGCGCACCGCCGCCACGAGCGGGTACTCGCCTCCGAGCCGCGCCACGAGATCGTGCACCTTGCCGACGGGATGACCCGTCGCATCGACGACCGTCGTGCCGAGGTAGCTCGAGAGGTACAGCATGCGTGCGACAGCGAACCACACCGGACCCGCCGTGTCCGTGAGCCGGAAGCCGCGGACGCACCTACACCTTTCGCAGGGCCGAACCCTCCGAACGCCCGATGCCACCCGATGCCGCGCGCGACTACCTTCGATGTATGGACTACGCGCGCGCTGAGATCCACTGCCCGCCGATGGCGCCGCCGTCCTATCTCGAGTGGGCGTCCTGGTGGCACCGGGTCGAACGACGGCTCGCGAGCCTCGCGGATACGATCGACGATCCCGACCTCGAGGTCCGGAGCCGTCCCGGCGTCTGGGACCAGTTGCTCGAAGAGATCAGCAAGGAGGCGTCGCGGGCGATGCTGACCAGGGCCGCCACGATCGAGCCGACCGTGCGCGCCCCGCGCCACGAGCTGGTCGAGGGCTCTCAGATCGCGCGCGCCCGCCTCACCTGGGTCCGCGACACGCAGGAAGGCGCGACGCTTCGTCCCTCCCCCACCGTGTCTCGGGTCATGACGAAGCTGAGCGCCCTCGTCGATCAGAGCATCGGCGAGCGCGCGGCGCTCACCCTGCCCTGACAGGTGGCGCCGCTCGTCGTGGTCGTCGGGCACGTCGAGTGGATCCGATTCGTGCGCGTCGACCGCGTGCCGGAAGCCGGCGCCATCGCCCACGGCGCCGAGGGCTGGGAGGCGGCGGGCGGCGGCGGGGCCGTCGCGGCGGTCCAGCTCGCGAGGCTGGCCGGCGAAGCCCACCTGTTCACCGCGTTCGGCGAGGACGACCTCGGCCGTGCGTCTCACGCGCAGCTCGAAGACCTCGGCGTGCGGGTCCACGCCGCGGTCCGCGACGACCGGCCGACCCGTTGGGCCCTCACGATGGTCGACGACACGGGCGAACGCACGATCGTGACCGTCGGCGATCGCCTCGAGGCGACGGCCGAGGACCCGCTCCCCTGGGACGTGCTGGACCGGGCCGACGCGGTGCTCGTCACCGCCGCCGATGTCGCCACCGTCCGCCGTGCCCGGCGCGCCCGAGTGTTGGTCGGGACGAGCCGGGTCCACGACCTCCTCGTCCGCGCCGATGTGCCGCTCGACGCGGTCGTCGGCAGCGCCCGCGATCCCTCGGAGCGCGTCGACCCGGCGGCCTTCACGGTCCCGCCCGGTCTCGTCGTGCGGACCGAAGGCGCGACCGGCGGCACCTGGGAGAGCGCCGACGGCGGGTCGGGCCGGTACGAAGCGCCGATGCCGCCCGGCCCCGTGGTCGATACCTACGGCGCGGGTGACGCGTTCCAGGCGGGGCTCACGTACACGCTCGCGCTCGGGCGCGGCGCCGGTGAGGCGGTCCGGTTCGCGGCGCGTTGCGGCGCCGCGGCCGTGACTGGCCGCGGACCGGTCGGCGGCCAGCTCACCGGCGAGGACCGCTGAGCGACGGACGAGCGCGGGGATAGGCGCCTCAGATCGAGGCGCGCCGCTTCTCGATGATCGCGCGCATGCCGGCGAGCACGTCGTCGGGCAGCGCTGGCACCTCGTGGGTCTCCCACACCTGGAAGACCTTCTCGCGGCAGCGGGTCCGCAACGTCTTGGCCCCTGCGAGCTCCCACTCGCGGCGGCCTTCCCACGACAGCACCTGCGGGTTCCACAGCTCGCGGAAATGCGCGAGCGTGTGGTCCTCGCCGAGGAACACGTTGCCGGGGCCGACCGCGTCGATCACGTCGAGCGCGATCGTCTCGTCGCTGACCTCGATCGGCTCCACCGCGCCCCGCGTCATCCCGACCAGCTCGTCGCTGATCACGAGCAGCTCCGGGGAGAACAGCAGGCCGCCTTCGACGCACCCGGCGTCGAAGACCATGTCGACGCCGCCGAGCACCGTCCCGAACCCGTAGAAGCCCGCCTCGAGCGCCGCTTGCTCGTCCGCGTCCTTCGAGTCCCCGCCGAAGGACATCCCGACCATCGGGAGGCCCCATCGACGGCAGAGCTGGCCCATCGCGACCATGAACCGCAGACCGTCGGGACCGCCGGCCGTCACGGTCCCGTAGCGCATGTCCATCAGGAACGGCACCGTGCCGCTGACGAACGGCGTGCCCGGGTTCCGCAGCTGCGAGAGCACGAGCCCCATCAGCGTCTCGGCCGCGGAGATCACGACGGTGCCCGCGATGGTGACGGGACCGGTCGCGCCGACCTGGGGCGCGGCCTGGCAGCACGCCGGGAGCCCGCGGTCGGCCGCGAGGAACAGCTTGTCGATCGTCTCGAGGTTGAACAGCAGCGGCGAGACCGAGTTCAGGTACGGCAGCACGAACGGCTTCTCGCGAAGGGCGTCGGCGCCGCCGGCGATCAGCTCCGCCATGTCGTAGATGTCGCGCAGCTCCGGCTCCCCGGCGATCAGCACCATCAACGGCTTCGTGGTGTTCGTGGTCATCGCCACGAACTCCTCCTGGTTCACGACCTCCAGCGGCAGGTCCGGCAGCGGCCGCGTCACCCCGGGGGTCGCGACGAAGTCGAGGTTCGGCAAAGCGTCGGCGAGCAGCGTCGACTCGGCCGTGTACTGCAGGTTGAAGTCCTTCACCTGGAAGTCGCGCGGGTCCAGGTAGTTGAGGTTCGTGACGCCGGCGCCCACGTAGACGTTGCCGGCGCCGAGCTCCATCGCGGGTTCGCCGGCACGGTCGTAGATCGTGAAGCGCTTCGGCGCCGTCTCGAGCGCGCGCTCCACGAGGTCGCCGGGGATCCGGATCAGATCCTCGCCGTCCTGCGTGCCGCCGTGGTCCAGGAGGAGTCGCCTCGCCTCCTCGGTCATCGATCCGCGCGCCGGTCCGTTCCAGGACCGTCTTCGCGGCGGCGTGCAGCTTGTCGAGGTCGGCGTCGGTGTAAGGGTTCAGGACCATCCCGCTCATCCGCCTATCCTGCCATCCCCGCCCGCGCGCGTGGGAGCTCATCGCCCTCCGGCCGTAGGTCCCCCCGGCGGCGTGCCGGTCCGCCCGGTCCGCGACCCCGCGCGGCCTCTAGCGTGACCCCGTCCGTTCAGCCGCCGTCCGAGGAGGTCCCACCGTGCACGCCCGCGTCGTCCGCTCCGCCCTCACCGTCCTGGTCGCCCTCACCGCGCTGAGCTCGCTCACCGCGTGCGGTAGCTCCGGTTCCTCAGGCTCCTCGGCCGACGGGTGGACGCGGATCGACGCCGCGACCCTGCAGAGCCGCTTGAAGGACCCCTCGACGGTGCTGGTGAACGTCCACGTCCCCTACGAGGGCGAGATCCCCGGGACCGACGCCTTCATCCCATACACGGAGATCACGCAGCGGATGTCGGAGCTCCCGACCGACCCCTCGAAGCTGGTGATCTACTGCCGCAGCGGCAACATGTCGGCCGAGGCCGCGCAGGGGCTCGTCGCCGCCAGGTACAAGGGCTTCGCCGAGCTCGACGGCGGGTTCTACGCGTGGCAGGCGGCCGGCCAGCCGCTGAAGGTCAACCCGAACGCCTGACCCGCGTCCCCCGGCAGGGGGGTTCGCTCCGCGGGGACTTCAGCCATAGGGCATGGAGGCCGACCACCGTGAGGTGCGCTTCGTGTCTCGCCTCACCGCGGTCTGCCTCGTCGCGGCCGTCGTCTCGCTCGCTCCGGCGGCGCCCGCCGCTGCGGCGCGGACGACGCTGCCCGGGATCGACGTCTCGAACTGGCAGGGCACGATCGACTGGTCCAAGGTGGCGGGGGCCGGGATCCGGTTCGCGGTGATCAAGGCGACCGAAGGTCGCCACTACGACGATCCCTACTACGCCACGAACCTGGCGGGGGCCACCGCGAACGGGATCGCCGCCGGCGCCTATCACTTCGCACGCCCCGACGCCACGACGGGCGACCCCGGGGCCGAGGCCGACCATTTCGTGTCGGTCGCGAACCCCCGCCCCGGCAACGTCGTCCCGGTCCTCGATCTGGAGCGAACGGGCGGCATGTCCGTCGCCAACCTGCAGGACTGGACGAAACGGTGGCTCGCCCGCGTGACCGCGCGCACCCATGTGCGGCCGATGATCTACTCCAGCCCCTATTTCTGGACCAACGCGATGGGCGACACGACCTGGTTCGCCGACCACGGCTACGACCTGTATTGGATCGCGAACTGGGGCGTCACCACGCCCGCCACGCCCGCGAACGACTGGGGCGGCCACGGCTGGACCGTCTGGCAGTGGACGAACTGCTCGCACGTCAAAGGGATCGCCGGCTGCGTCGACGGCGACCGCTTCAAGGGCACCGACCTGCGGAGGATCCAGATCCCGCGTCTGGACGTGACGGCGACCGACGGCGGGGATGTCACGTCCGACGTCGGCGGGATCGCCTGTCCGGGGAAGTGCACCACGGTGACCGACCCGGCGACGACGATCACCTTGAGCGCCGATCCCGCGCCGGGTGCAGCGTTGCTGTCCTGGGGCGGTGCGTGTGCGGGAGCGGGCTCGTCTGCGACCTGCCGGGTCACCGCGCTCGGGAGGAAGCACGCCTCCGCGTCGTTCGGCTACCGGTTGAGCGTGTCGAGGAGCGGACCCGGCACCGGCGTCGTCACCTCCCAGCCGGCGGGGATCTCGTGCGGGACCACATGCACCGACCTCGTGCCGGTGGGCGCGAGCGTGACGCTCACCGCCGCCCCCGACGCGGCCTCGGAGTTCTCCGGATGGACCGGGGCGTGCACGGGCGACACGCCGACGTGCACCGTCACGATGAACAAGGCGCGGAGCGTCGAGGCGACGTTCGCCGACCTCGCGCCGCCGACGGCCGTCGTGACCACGCCCTCGACGTTGACCGCGCCCGTCCGCGTGGCGTTCTCCGAACCGGTCCACCGCGTCGGCGCGCGGACCGCGACCCTCCGCTTCGCCGGCGGCACGGCCGTGCCCGCCAGGCTCCGGTGCGTGGACGGCACCGGCCGGGCCGTCGACTGCGTCACCGGAGACGTGCGGACCGCGACCCTCGCGCCCGATTCGCCCTTGGTGCTCGGCCAGCGCTACGTCGTCGTCTTGGACCCGAAGACCGCGACCTCGCCGATCGTGGATCGGGCCGGCAACCCGCTCGCCACGACGTCGGCGCCGTTCCGCGCCGCGACCACGATCGGCCAGACCGGCCCGGGCACGGACTCTCGATGGGGCTCGGTGGTCGACGCGCGCGCCCTCGGCGGCTCCTACCTCGCCGAACACCGGTCCGGCGCCGCGGTCGCGTTCGCGTTCACCGGCAAGCGCATCACCTGGTACACGGCCGAGGGCCCGTCGATGGGGAGGGCGCGCGTGCTCATCGACGGCCGCGTCGTTGCCACGGTGGACGGCTACGCCCCCGCGTTCCACGCCGCGGTCCCCCACACGTTCCGCGACCTGCGCGCGGGCGCCCACACCGTGCGGATCGTGGCGCTCGGAACGCACGATCGGGCAGCGAGCGGCAACCGCGTCGTCGTCGACGGGTTCGCCAGCGCGACGGGGACGTTACGGAATCCCTCGCCGCCGGCCCGCTGGGGGACGACGACCGACCCCCGCGCGAGCGCCGGCAGCTTCGCGGTCAGCGACGTCGCGGGCGCGTCGGTCTCACTCGTGTTCCGGGGCACGGGCCTCGTCCTTTCGACCGTGACGGGGCCGGGGATGGGTCGAGCCGCCGTGTTCCTGGACGGCGTGCAGGTTCGGACGTTCGACCTGTCCTCGACCACCATCACGGTGGGAGCGACCCGCACGCTGACGGGCCTCACCGACGCGGTGCACCGCGTCCGGATCGTCGTGCTGGGACGTCCGGGCAACAACGGGAGCGGGACCGGCGTCGCCATCGACGGCTGGGCCGCGCAGTAGCGGCCTTCGGCGCGAGCGCTGCTAGCGTCGAACGCGTGCGCAGGCCCCGGAGCCTCGGATGACCCTCCACGGCCTCCTCGTCGGGCTCGGCATCGCGGTCGCGATCTGGGCGCTCGCGGTCGGCGCGCTGTTCGCGTTCGGGCACGCATCCACGGCCAAGGCGCTCGTCGGGCTGATCCCGAACCTGTTGCTGCTGTTCAAGGACCTCGCCAAGGACCCCCGGGTGCCCCGGGGCGCGAAGCTGTGGCTCGTGTTCGGGGCGCTGTGGATCGCCTCGCCGATCGACCTGCTCCCGGAGTTCCTGCCGGTCGTCGGTCCCCTCGACGACGCGATCGTCGCCGCCGTGATCCTGCGCCACCTCGTGCGGAAGGCAGGCGCCGACGTCGTGGCCGAGCACTGGCGCGGCGACCCCGAGACGCTCGCGCGGATCCTCCGTGTGTTCGGAACCTCGCAGGCCTGAGAGCATCGTCGGATGGACACGCGGACGATCGGATCGCTCGAGGTCTCGGTGATCGGCCTCGGCTGCAACAACTTCGGGCGGCGGATCGACGAGGCGGCCACGCGCGCGGTGGTCGAGGCCGCGCTCGACGCCGGCATCACGTTCCTCGACACCGCGGACATCTACGGCGACACCAAGAGCGAGGAGTATCTGGGGCGCGTGCTCGAAGGCCGGCGCGATCGCTTCGTGCTCGCGACGAAGTTCGGGATGCGCGTGGACGACGCGCGTCCCGGCGGCGCGGACCCGCCTACGTCCGGCGTTCGATCGAGGGGAGCCTGCAGCGCCTGCGGACCGACCGGATCGACCTCTATCAGCTGCACCAACCTGACCCTGCGACGCCGATCGCGGAGACGCTCGAGGTGCTCGACGAGCTCGTGCGCGAGGGCAAGGTCCGCGAGCTCGGCTGCTCGAACTTCTCCGCCGCGGAGCTGCGGGAGGCGCAGGAGGTGGTCGCGCCCGGCGCCGCTCGGTTCGTCGCCGTGCAGAACGAGCTGAACCTCCTGGACCGCGACGACGAGACCGGCGCGCTCCCGGAGGCGGGGCGACTCGGGCTCGCCTACATCCCGTACTTCCCGCTCGCGAGCGGCGTGCTCACCGGCAAGTACCGGCGGGGTGCGACCCCGCCCGCCGGCACGCGGCTCGCGGGCTGGCCGGCCGACCGCACCGAGGAGGTCCTCACCGACACGACGTTCGACCGGGTGGACGCGCTCGCGCGCTTCGCCGAGGAGCGGGGGCACACGCTGCTCGAGCTCGCCTTCGCGTGGCTCCTCGCGCTCGAGCCCGTCGCCTCGGTGATCGCGGGCGCCACCCGTCCCGAGCAGGTGCGGACGAACGCCGCGGCCGGCGCGTGGCGGCTCACCCCCGAAGACGGCGCCGCGCTCGCCGCGCTGTAGCCGTTCAGCCGCCGTCGTGGGTCGGCGTGGCCGCCAGGTGGGGGTAGCCGTTCCACACGGCCCGGGCCCCCGAGTCGCCGGCGAGGAACGTCATCGCGACGACCACGACGGCCAGGGTCAGCGCCAGCGATTGGGCGCCGCGGAAGGCGGCGGCTCCCGCGCGAGCGGGTCCCCGCGGCGCACGCCAGGCGGGGGGGACGAACCGTCGCAGCCATCGCTCCGAAGCGCTCAGCTCCTCGTCGGGGAGGCCGGCACGGCGGTAAAGGTCGGCGGCCAGCATCGCGAACAGCGCGAGCCCGAACAGCGCGGTCACGACCTCGAGCTGCTGGCCGAGCGCGGCGTGGTGCAGGCGCGGGTCGGTCTCCGGCAGGCGCGAGAGCAGGTTCTCGCCGCTCTGGGCGGCCAACGGCACCGACAGGGTCGTCGCGAACGTGAACAGCAGGATCGCCAACCCGTAGCGGTGGCGGAACCCGGCCAGGCCCACGGCCAGGACCGTCAGCACGGCCGCGATCGGCAGCAGCACCACGACGGCGTGGATCAGCAGGATGTGGGTCGGCAAACCGAACACGTTCGAGGGCACCGCTCGATCCTCCCGTGGCGACGCGGCCGCCCCACCGGCCTGCGGCCCGCCACGCTAGCGGCCGCGCGGCGCCCGCCACCGTCCGCCGTGGCGCTCGTCACAGGAACGTCACGAGCCTTCGGGACCCGCCGGTGTCGGGGTCAGGCGGCGACGATCGCGTCGACCTGGCGGACCACTTCGCCCGGGTCGAACGGCTTCGTCAGCACGGCGATGGCACCCTGCTCGGTGCAGCGTTCCCGGGTGCTCGCCTGGGCCAGCGCCGTCAGGACCACGGTCGGCACGCGGTCGGTCCGTCCGTCCGAGCGCAGCGCGTCGAGCACCATGTGCCCGTTCATGACCGGCATCAGCAGGTCGAGCACGATCACGTCGGGGCGCTGGCGTCGAGCCATCGCGACCCCCCGCTGTCCGTCCTCGGCCACGATGACCTCGTACCCGTGCGCCTCGAAGGAGCAGCGCAGGATGTGACGGATGGACGGCTCGTCGTCGATGACCAGCACCCGCGCCATACCGGAGGTGTCGGCACGAAGCGCCCCCGGTATGAGCCCCCCAACCGTCGCGAGATGCGACGATCGCCCCATGAAGACGGGACCGCTGGCGCTCGTGGGCGGCGCCGAGTTCCAGCCGGGCAACGAGCCCCAGGACGCGCTCCTCGCGCAGGCGGCCGAGGACGGGCCGGCGTTCGTCCTGGCTACGGCCGCCGCGCGGCAGCGGCCCGACCTCGCCGTCGAGCATGCACGACGTTGGTTCGCGCAGCTCGGGCTCGCCACCGAGGAGCTGCCGGCGACCACGCGGACGCTCGCGAACGCCGACGAGCAGGTGGCGCTCGCGCGGACCGGTCGGTTCTTCTACCTGGTGGGCGGCGACCCGGGACTGGTTCCGAAGACGCTCGCCGGCACGCCGATGTGGGCGGCGATCCTCGAAGCCTGGCGCGAAGGCGCCGCGCTCGCAGGCTCCTCGGCCGGGGCGATGGCGCTCGGCACGTGGACGCTCGTGCGCGCCCGGATGCCCGGCGACGCCCGCCGCCGGTTCGCCCCGGCCCTCGACGTGGTGCCGCGGATCGCGGTCGTCCCTCACTTCGACACGTTCGGTGGGAGGTGGGTGGAGGCGACGCTGCCGGCGGCGCCCGAGGAGGACGTCGTCCTGTTGGGGATCGACGAGCGGACCGCAGCCGTGCACACGGGCGACGGATGGCGCGCGATGGGCGCGGGGTCGGTCCACGTCGTGACGCGCGAAGGCCGGCGCGCCGTCGCCGACGGCGCGATCGAGGGCCTGCCCGGGCCTGGCGCGTGATGGCCGAGCCCCGGCGACACGCACCGCGTTGCTAGCCTGCGGAGCCGTGAGGCACGCCACCCGATGAGCTTCGACGAGCGTTTGACGGACGAGCACGCGGGATTCGTCGCGGAGACGCCCGACCCCGCGCCACTCAGCCTGATCGCGTTCGGAGGGATCAAGGGTGCGCTGGGGATCGCACCCTGGGAGTTCTTCCGCGTCACCGAGGGTGTCGACGCGCGACGGCTGTTCGCGCGCGACCTCGACCAGGTCTGGTACCTCTCGGGGATCCGCGGGCTCGGCGCGACCGTCGAGGAGACGGCTGCCGCGCTCGCGTCCGAGATCCCCGACGTGCCGGGGCGAAGGACCGTTGCGGTCGGCAACTCGGCCGGTGGGTTCGGCGCGATCTCGTTCGGCGTGCGATGCGGGTTCGACGAGGTGCACGCGTTCTCGCCGCAGACCGCGATCGACCGGGGGCACCGAGCCCGGTGGCTCGACGTCCGCTGGCTCCGCCAGATGTTCCAGGTCCGGCGGCTGCGGGGCGTGTCGCCTGCGGATCTCGACCTGCGGCGGCTGATCGAGGAGCGGAGCGACCCGGGCCCGGCGATCCACGTGCACTACTGCGCGGGCCATCGCTGGGATCGCCTGCACGCCGAGCACCTGGCGGGGCTGCCCGGCGTCCACCTGCATCGGTACGAGGAGGGGGGCCACCGGCTGGTGCGGGTGCTCCGCGACTCGGGCCGCCTCCGCGAGCTCCTCGGGTCCGCCCTCGCCGGCACCACGGACTGAGTCGCGCGGGCTCGGTGCGGGTCAGGCGGCCAGATGCTCGCGGAAGAACGCCACCGTGCGGCTCCACGCGAGCGCGGCCGCCTCGGGCGCGTAGGCGGGCCGGGTGTCGTTCATGAACGCGTGCGACGTGCCTGCGTATCGGTGGAACTCCGCACCGAGGGCGGCCTGCACGGCCTCGAGCATCTCGTCGGAGAACCCGTCGTGCTCGGCGTAGTGCGCCTGCACCGGCATCCGAGGGGACACGCCGCCCGAGACCGCGACGCCGCCGTAGAACGGGACCACGGCGGCCACGTCCTCGGCCGACAGGGCCACCTGCCAGGCCAGCCCGCCACCCATGCAGAACCCGGTCACCCCCACCCGTTGGATCCCCTGCGCGTGGAGGAAGGCGACCGCGGCGCGCAGGTTCGCGAGCGCGTCCGCGTCGTTCAGGGCCATCGCCAGCTTCCGCGCCTCGTCGGGCTCCGTCGGCTGCCGACCCCGGTACAGATCCGGCGCGAGCGCAGCGAACCCTTCGAGCGCGAAACGGTCCGCGACGGACCGGATGTGGTCGTTCAATCCCCACCACTCCTGGATCACGACGATGCCCCCCGAGGGCGGATCGTCGGGCAGGGCGAGGTGGGCGGAGAAGGCTCCTGCGGGTGCCTCGAGCGTGACCGCGCGCGTCTGCATCGAGGTCACGCTACCGCGGGCGTCCGGCAACCGAGGCTCCCAGGGCATCAGGCCCGACGGTACCCGAGCTCGATGCACTGCAGATCGTCGAACCCGATCGCCGACAACGAGTCGCTGGCGATGTCGAGGTCGCTCCACCGGTGCGAGGAGCCCTCCACCTCGAGGTTCTCGAGCTTGAGCACCATCGGGCCCCCCGACTGGTCCCCGATCACGAACCCGTAGGTCTGCAGCGCCCTGGCGATCGTGAGCGCGGCGAGGCCGAGCCCGCGACGCTCGAGATCCACCCACGGCTTGATGCGGAACATCGCGCCTTCGGGAACGACACCGCTGCCGTGCTCGTCGCCGGCGGCCGGGTACACGTGCCACGGCGCCGTGTGTTGGATCGCGACCTTCAGGACGTGCGCGATCTCGCCCGCCTGCACCTCGTCCCACCGCACGGCGTGGGTCGGCGGGGGGAAACCGCGGTGGCCACGGTTGCGCGGGTCGTCCGAGCCCGACACGGTCCCGGCCAGGCCGTTGGAACCGAGGTAGTAGATCGAGGTGTTGGGCCTGCCCCAGGCGCCGCCGACGCGGACGACGCCCTGGAGCTTGATCACGTAACCGCGTCCGATGTCGTACACGGTCAGCTGCGCGTCGTTCGTCGCGGCCGGCACGGCGTCCGCGGGGATCCGCACCGGGAACGGCAGCCCCTCGACCTCGTGCTCCGGGTCGCCGTCGCCGGCCCAGAAGATCGGCTCGGCCCATCGTCCTTCGGCGAGCGTGGGGAACCCTCCCCCCGACGCGAGGCCCGCGAGCGACGACACGAACGCGTCGCTCCGCGCGTCGATGGGCGCGTCGCGCGGCAGGGGGTGGTTCCATTCGCTGTCGGGCGTGAACGCGCGGTAGGCGGAGCCGGTGGGCGGCCCTTCGTCCCGGTCGGACAGGCGCACGCCGACGGCCCCGACGGCCGCCACCCCGGCGGCCGCCACCAGCCCCGCGCGCAGGAACCTTCGTCGGTCCATCGAAGACCAGCCTCGCACGCGACCCACGCAAGGGGGGCATGAGCAGGTGGAGATGTACGCCGATGGGCCGACGGCGCGGCACCGCGCGCCATGGGACGATGCCGGCTTGGCCGGCCCCACCTTCCCCGGTGCCGCCCGTGCCGCCGGAGCGCTCGCGCTCGCGATGGCGCTCGCGGCGTGCAACGTGTCCGTGCCCGCGCACGCCCTGACGATCCGCGTCGACGTCGACGGCGCTCCCCAGACGATCCCGGCAGGCACGACGTTCGCCCAGCTGGTGTCCGACGACCGGCTCCGGGCCGCTCCGGGTGCGCTGCGCTCGGTGACGGGTCAGGTGCTCGACCCGATCGCGGACCCCGGCGCGATCTGGCTGAACGGAGCCGTCCCCCTCGCCACGACGCTGCTGCTCGCAGGCGACCGGATCCACGTCCGCGACGGCGTCGACACGGTCGAGGCGACGCGCCGGATCGTCCGCGACGCCGGCGTCCGTGTCGGGAACCCCGAGCGAACGCTCGACACCTACCCGACCCGGGAGATCACGGTCGTCGGCGCGGTCTCGGGCGACGTGGTGTCGGTCACCGACCGCTCGCTAGGGGCCGGCCACGCACCGCGCGCCGTCGCGCTCACCTTCGACGACGGACCGTGGCCGGGCGCGACGCGGAGGATCCTCGCGATCCTCGACCGGTTCCACGCTCACGCCACGTTCTTCATGGTGGGGACGCAGGCCGCCCGCTATCCGCGGCTCGTGCGGGCGGTCCTGAACGCGGGCGACGAGATCGGCAACCACTCCTACGACCACCCGCTGACCCTGCAAGGTCTGTCGCCGAGCCGCCTCGCCGAGGAGCTCTCCAAAACCAACGCGATCCTGCGTGGGCTCGGCGCGAGCCCCACCCTGTTCCGCCCGCCCAGCGGGTGGGACGACGACGAAGTGGTCCAGGAGGCGCGCCGACAGGGGATGCGACTGGTCACCTGGAGCGTCGATCCCGCCGACTGGCGATCGGGGCTCACCCCCACGCAGGTGCGCCGCGGCGTCCTGTCGAACGTCGAGCGCGGCTCGATCGTCCTGCTCCACGACGGGGGCGGGGACGCGGCGCACACGATCAAGGCGCTCCCCTCGATCATCCGCGGGATCCGCGACCGCGGCTTGCGGCTGGTCCTCGTGCCCCCGCAGCCGAGCTGAGCGCCTCGCCAGGCCCCTCGGGTTTTGTCACTCTTTCTCGCGACCCGGGCTGGACAGCGATCGCGACCGGCCGGTATGGTTCGCCGTGTTGAGCCGCTGGGGCCCTCGGGTCTCGGCGGCTCAACACTTTGTGCCGCAAGCTCGGTCGTCCCGACGAAGGAGCCCCTGATGCCCCGCTGGGACCGGATCCCCCCGACGTGCGGACCGACTACCTGGGCCAGTTCACGCGCCGCGACGCCGATCGGATCGCGAAAGGCCTCGAGGAGCGCGGGATCGTGTGGTGGTGGAAGGAGCCGGGGTTCCTGAGCAGCCTGTGGGAGGTGGGCGTCCGGCTCTTCGTCGACCGGGCCCGGATGGACGAGGCACGCGAGATCGTCTCCACCGTCACCCGCAAGGGCGGCGGGCCGCCTCAGATCCCCAGCGACGGCACGCCGTAGTCCTGCATCGCCTCGAGCGCCGCCTCCGCGCTCGGGCCGTGGCCGGTCACCGCCGGAACGAACTCGCCGCCGTCCAGGGCCAGCAGCTCGGCGTCCTCGCGGGCGGTCGCCGAGGCCTGTCGCGGCACGTTCTCGAGCAGCGCGATCTCGCCGAAATAGCCGCCCGGCTCGATCGTCGCCACCAGCTCGCCGTCGCGATGGATCTCGACCACGCCGGAGGCGACCACGTAGAACCGGTCGCCGCTGTCGCCCTGGTTGAACAACCGGGTACCGGCGGGAAGACGGAACGGGTCGAGCTTGCGCGCGAGCCCCTCCAGGACCGGTCGAGGCAGCGGCTCGAAGAACGAGATCCCAAGCAGCAGCGCGAGCTCGCGCTCCGGCGCCTTCGCTGCGGCGTCCAGGGCCGCCAGCTTGCGCCAGGTCAGCGCGATCACGACCGGCAGGAAGCAACCGAACGCGAGCAGCGTGGGCTTGGCGCCCAGCAGGTCGATCAGCGGGGGGGTGACCGAGGCGCCGATCGCGACGACCAGGAGGAAGACCGTCTGCAGCACACCGAAGACCCGGGCGAGCACGTTCTCGGGCACGGCCCGCTGGAGCAGTGTGAACCCGGACACGTCAACGAGCGTGTTCCCGATCCCCATCGCCGCCATCGCGACGATCGCCACCACAGGTGTCGGCCACAGACCGACCGCGATCAACGGGATCCCCCACAGCAGGATCCCGACCGCGAAGTCCCCGGCGAGTCTGCCGCGCCCGACCAGCGCGCCGGCGATCGCCGCACCCGCGATCCCGCCGATCCCGAACGCGGCGACGATCACGCCGACCCACGCGTCGCCGCGCCCGAGCAGGTCGAGGGCGATCACCACTTCCAGCACGACGAGGGCGCCGGCGATCACGAACTGCGCGCTGAACACGCCGATGAGCAGCCGGGTGTTGGGCTCGTGCAGCACGGTGCCGAACCCCGCAGTCGCGTGCTTCCAGAACGACTCGTGCGCAGCCGGCTCCTCCTCGTCCGGCGCGGTCGCCGCGGCTGCAACGGGCTCTCCGGTCTTGATCCGCGAGATCAGCAGGGCCGACCACGCGAACGTCACGGCCGCGATCACGAACACCTGGCCCGGGCCGCTGACGGCGAGCACCGCGCCGCCGATCGCCGGACCGAGGAACATCCCGACGCTCTCGATCGAGCTCGACACCACGTTGCAGGCCGTGAGCTCGTCGGGCGAGGACACGAGCGAGGGCGTGATGGCGGCCTGCGCCGGACGGAAGGCGGTGGAGATCACGACCCCGAGCGCCGCCAGCAGGTATACGACGATCGAGGGCAGGTCGAGGAACACCGCGGTCGCCGCGAGGCTGATCACTACCACGCGACCCAGATCCGAGGCCACCATCACGAGCCGTCGCGGATGCCGGTCGCCGAGCGCGCCCATGAAGGGGGCGGCGATCGCCGCGGGGATCCACCGCAGCAGCGCGACCAATCCGACGGCCGCGGCCCCGCCGCGGTCGTAGGCGAAGACGGCGAGCGCGACCCCGTAGCCCCAGGTGCCGAGCTGCGAGCCCGCCCACGCGAGCTGCAGCCGGCGCAGGTTCGGGTTGCGGAAGACGGCGCGGAACGCGTCGAGCGAGCTCGTCTTGCCGGCTGCGGGCGCGGACATGGCGCGGAGTGTGCCATGCCGAACCGCCCGGTGCGCGGGCGTTGCGTCAGGCGTCGCCCGCCACGAGCTCCAGGAGGTCGATCGTGAGCTCGCCCGGATCGAACGGCTTGCCGACGACCTTCGCCGCGCCCTGCGCGATGCAGCGTGCGTCGCGATGGAACGACCGCATCACGGTCAGCACCACCACCGGGATCTCGCGCGTGCGAGGGTCCCCCTTGAGCTGGTCGAGGACCTCGTGCCCGTCCATCTCGGGCATCATCAGATCGAGGACGATCGCGTCGGGGTGCTCGCGCTCGGCCAGCGCCGATCCCGCTCGGGCCGTCGGTGGCCTGCAGCACCTCGTGCCCGTCGGGCTCGAGATGGTGGCGGATGATCAGCCCGATCACGTCTTCGTCGTCGATGATGAGGATCGTCGCCATCGTTCCCACTATCGACCGGCGCGGGGTGGTCCCTCAGTCGAGGGATGCGAAATAGGTCCGCCGCGCGCCGACCCTCGACCACCTGCGTAGGTCCTCCGCATGACCCGGACGCCGCCGCAGATGGTTGGCCCATGGAGCAACCCCCGTGGGGGTGAGGCCGTCCGGCTCAACTCGCGCGCGCTGCTAGCGTCGGAGGGTGCGTTGGCGCAACGTCGTGCCGTTCCTGCTCGCCGTGACGTTGGGCGGCTGCACGGGTTCGCGCACGACCTCGACCGATACCTCCGGCTCCCCGACGGCGCCCGCAACCTCGGCCCCCGCGACCGCCGCCACGAGCCCGTCCAGCACGATCCCGGTCGGTCGCAGCGTCACGATCGCGCCCGCGCGCGGGTCGCTGTTGGCGCACGGCACGTACCCGCATGCGACCTCGCGGTGCAAGCACCCCGAGCAGCCCAGGCTCGACGCGCGCTACCCCGGCACGCTCACCGTGACGCGCGCGAAGGACGGCACGCTCGGCCTGACGCTGACGCTCCCGTTCGAGCGGTACCTCCAGGGGCTCGCCGAGGTCCCGCCGACCTGGCCGATGGCCGCGCTCGAGGCCCAGGCGATCGCCGCGCGCAGCTACGCGCTGGCCACCACCGGCTGGACGGGCGCGCAGGGCGCGCCGTTGCCGACGCCGATCTGCGCCTCCACCGACTGCCAGGTCTACCGAGGCACCCCGGTGCCGCCCGAGCCGGCGATCCGCCGGTGGAACGAGGCCGTGCACCGGACCGCGGGGCAGGTGCTGCTCTACCTGGGCCGGCCGGCCGATACCGTCTACTTCTCCACCTCGAACGGGCACACGTACGGCAACGACCAGGTCTTCGGGTCGGACCCTCTGCCGTACCTGCGGCCGGTCCCCGAGCACGACGACCACGCCTCCCCCCTGTCGCGCTGGCGCGTGGCGTTCCCGTTCGCCGACCTCACTCGGTTCCTCGTCGCCGCCGGCGCGTGGCCCGACGGCCCCCGGATCGCGACCGCGCAGGTGCAGGGCGGTGACGTCACGCTCCGCGGCGGCGACACGTCCCGGACGATCAGCCTGGGGACCCTGCAGGCCGACGTGAACGGATGGGCGCCGTGCCTCGCGCCCGGGCGCTACCCGCCGCCGAGCCTGCAGGGAACGACGCGCCTGCCGGTCACGATCCCCTCCTCGACGTGGGCGTCGATGTCGGTCAGCGGCCGCTCGCTCGTGGTGACCGGCCGCGGGTGGGGCCACGGGGTCGGGATGGTGCAGTGGGGCGCCTACGGCAAGGCGCGGCGCGGGATGTCGGCCGCCCAGATCCTCGCCGCCTACTACGGTGGGCTGCGGCCCGCCCGCTACCCCGAGCCCGGCACGATCCACGTCCGGCTCGTCGAGGGGCTGACCTCGT
This sequence comes from uncultured Actinomycetes bacterium, assembly GCA_963710985.1. Classification (GTDB taxonomy): domain Bacteria; phylum Actinomycetota; class UBA4738; order UBA4738; family HRBIN12; genus AC-51. The sequence goes on from CAVQCI010000001.1 coordinate 1,315,572, forward strand.
TGACGGTGGTCTCGGCGGCCCCGGTGACGGTCGGCGGGCAGACGGTGCCCGCCGGCGAGCGGGTGCTCATCCGTGGCGGAGACGCCCTGCAGGTGTCGGTCGCGGGATGAGGACGCCGGCCCTCGTCACACCGTCTCCACAGGATCGCCGCACGACCGCCGCCCGCACGGCGAGGACCCCCGGTACGGTCGGCCCGTGACCAGACCTCGCGGCCTCCCGGCGTTCGCGTTCGCGGCGTGTCTGCTCCTCGTGACGTGCTCCTCCGGCGCGACCTCCGCCGACGCTCCCGCGAGCCCAGCCTCGCCCGTGACGGGCGGCCACGTGCCTCGGTTCGGGCCCGTGTTCCTCGTGATCGGCGAGAACACCGAGCGCAGCGAGATCACCACTACCTCGATGCCCTACCTCGCCGGGACCCTCGGCCCCACCGCCGCGTCGCTCACGAGCTACGACGCCGTGACACACGCCTCGCTCGCGAACTACGTCGCGATGACCTCGGGCCAGTACACGTCCTGCCAGCAGGACGACAAGCCGCCCTCGGAGTGCCACCAGGACGTCGACAACCTGTTCGCCCAGCTCGACGCGGCGGGCCGCACCTGGCGCGCGTGGATGCAGTCGATGCCGGCCCCGTGCGGCCTCGAGGACGCGGGCGCCAACGGCAGCGAGTACGCGGTCAAGCACGACCCGGCCGTCTACTACGACTCGATCGAGGGGACGAACGGGCAGTGGTCGGCGACCAGCCCGTCGGCCGGGTGCCTCGCGAACGTGCTGCCGACCGGGGCGGGCGGCACGAACGACACCTCGGCCCTGGACCAGGCGCTCGCGAGCGGTGAAGTCGGGGACTTCAACCTGATCGTCCCGAACCTTTGCGAGGACGCGCACGACAACTGCGGCGGCTCGCCGGTCGCCCTCACCCAGTTCGACGACTTCCTCGCCCGCGAGGTCCCCAAGATCCTCGCCTCGCCGGCGTTCGGTTCGCGCGGCGTCCTGATCGTCACGTTCGACGAGGGCACGACCGACCAGGGCGGCGGCGGCAACGTCGGGATGTACGTGCGGAGCCCGCTCGTCACGCCAGGACCGAGCGACCAGCCCGCGAACCACTACAGCCTGCTCCGCACCCTCGAGCAGGGGTTCGGGATCACGACCTACCTCGGCGGCGCGGCTTCCGCGGCCCCGTTCTCCGGCATCTGGCGCGCGGGCTGAGGGAACACGCGGGAGGGCCCTGGCGTTGGTCGGTCGCGGAAGATCCGACAGGGAGGCGACGCGCAGATGGTGGACGTCCGGGACTGGAACACGCAGATCATCGAGGAGTTCCGCGCGAACGAGGGCAAGGTCGGGGGCCGGTTCGAGGGCGCCACGATGCTGCTCCTGCACACGACCGGCGCCAAGAGCGGCCAGGAGCGGATCAACCCGCTCGTGTACCTGGCCGACGGCGACCGCATGGTGGTGTTCGCCTCCAAGGGCGGCGCGCCCACGAACCCCGACTGGTACCACAACCTCCTCGCCAACCCGGAGGTCACCGCCGAGGTCGGCACCACGACGGTCCGCGCGCGGGCGCGGGTGACCGAGGGCGAGGAACGCGACGCGCTGTGGGCGCGCCAGGTCGCGGCACGGCCGCAGTTCGCCGACTACGAGGCCAGCACCGACCGCGTGATCCCGGTCATCGTCCTGGAGCCGGAGGTCTGAGTGCCCCCGGTCCCGGCGGTGCCCACCAGCCGGTGCCGTCGCGACGAGCGGCCGTCAGCTCCGCGCCGAGCAGGAACAGCCACATCGCCAGGTACAGGAACGCGAACAGCCCGAAGAGCGCGCCGACGGCGCCGTAGAGGGCGCGCGAGCGCGCGACGACGTGGTCCACGTACACGGCGCCGAACCGTTCGAGCAGCAGGAACCCGACCCCGAAGGCCACGCCGCCGGGGAGGTGGCCGCGGAGCGACGGACCCGCGCCCGGCGTCATCCACCGGTACACGACGGTCCACATGGCGCACCCGGCGACGAGCAGCGCCGCGAACGCCGCGACCCGCATCGCGACGCCAGCTGCTCCGGCGATCGAGACGCCGCCGAGCCACGTCGCGACCCCGACGTAGATCGTGAGCAGCAGGAGCACGGGGACGCCGAGCGCGCCTGCGACGGCCCGCCCGGCGACCAACCCGGTCCGCTCGGTCCCCAAGATCGCCCCCAGCGCCTGACGCGCTCTGGCAGCGAACCCCGACGCGGCCCATAGGAGTGTCGCGATCCCCACGATCCCGGCGCCGACCGCGGCCGAGGCCGACAGCTGCATGCCGCTCTTCAGCAGCTCGCCGAGCCCAGGCAGGAGATCTTCCGCCGACGCGATCACCCGCGCCGCCGCATCCGCGTTCGACAGCCACACCTCGAGCACGGTGAGCGCCAACAGCAGCAGCGGCGGGAGCGACAGGAAGGCGCCGTAGGTGAGCGAGCCCGCCTCCACACCGATCTGGTCGCGCTCCACCCGCCCCGACAGGTCGAGTGCCGGCACGAGCACCCAGCGCGTCAGCCGGGGGGCGCGGCGTTCGAGACGCTCCACCCCGCGAGCGTAGCCCGCGTACGGGTGGCGGCGAACGCGAGATGTCGCTCGGGCTGGACTCAGTGAAGGCGGACGGGCTATGGGAGGGCCGGAGTCCATCAGACATCTGGTCTTTGGACAGATGCCTCCGAAGTCCGTAACCGCCCGCAGATCCGGACGCCTATTCGGGCGGAACCCGGGTGTCGAGCGGCACGGCATCGTCGGTATCACGGCCGCGGCGTGCGCCTCCGTCTTCGCGTACCATCCCGTCAGGAGGTGTGTCGATGAGCAACGCGACCTTAACGCGTCATGACCTACCTCAGCGGCCGGTTCTCCGCTGCCGCCGGCGGTCGTGGTGGTTGCCGTCCTCGCGTTGGTTGGCGCGTTCCTGCTCGGGCGCTTCACCGGTCGCGACATGACGGTGCGCCGGTACACGTACACGGGAACGGTCGTCGCCGTGTGTGCGCATCCGACTAGGGCCATCCCCCGTTGCTTCGCGATCACCCCGGACCCCGGTACGGCCCACCGGGACGGCTACTACGCGGGTGGCGGCGACGTGAGCTTCGGATCACCCCCTGCAGACGAGCCCATCCCTCGTGTCGGCGATCACGTCACCGTGGATGTTGTGAGCGTGGTTGATGCGGGTACCGCCGTCACCCAGGTCTCGCCCGCTCCCGGTACATAGCGGAAAGTCAAACCTGGACTTGCGCCCCGGCCAGAGTCGCCGCCGTTCGGCTGCTCCTCCAGGCCCGGCGAGTGATCGGCGAGAGTTCCGCCTAGCCGGCAACCGGCTGTCGCCGTGGTCCTCGATCGTCCGACCGCCTGGATCAGTCGGCGCGGCGGAAGAGGTAGATGCCCCAGCCGAGCGTGTCGCGGCCCCAGCGCAGGTACTCGTCGTTCTCCCGGTGCGTTCGCTCGAGGAGCTCACGGACATCGGGGTCGTCGGGGTGGGTCGCCGCGTACCGCTCCGCTGCCCGAAGCTGGAGGAACTGGTAGCGGTCCCAGTCCTCGGGGCGGCTCGGCTGGAGGTACAGCGGCGTGAGCCCCTCCTCGCGAGCGATCGCCAGGTTGCCGTCGATCGTCGTGCACAGGTCCGCGGTCATCCCCGAGGAGGCGAGGTAGGCGGGCTCGGGCTCGTGGATCCAGTACGGCTCACCGACGACGACGAGTTTCCCCGGCCGGGTGATACGGCGCAGCTCGACGAGCGTGCCGCGGTACCCGCCCCAGATCCAGCTGGCACCCAGGCAGATCGCGAGATCGACGCTATCGGATGCGGCCGACTGCGTGGCCGCGTCGGCCTCGATGAACCGTAGGTCGGCCTCGGGCACCCGCGCCGCCGCCCGCTCCCGGGCGACCGGGACCTCGTACGGGGAGATGTCGATGCCGGTGCCGCGGACGCCGTACCGCTCGACGAGGCGGATAAGGAACTCGCCCTTGCCGCTGGCGCCCTCCCATACGGTGGCGCCGGGGCTGAGCTCGAGGAGCTCGATGCATTGGTCGAGCCGCTCGGGGCTCGTCGGGTTGCATACGACGTGGTCGGCGTGGGTGATGCCGTAGTACTTCCACGTGTCCACGCCGGAAGCGTATCCCGTGCTCGTCGGGTCATCCCGGCCGGACCGTCGGGGGCACGATGACGATCGCCTCAGACCCCGCGGTGCTAGGAGCGTCACTGGTCTGGATCGTCACTACGGGTCGTCCTACGAGCTGAAGGCTGAGCACAGCGAACGTGCCTTGGCACATCCAGTCGCGGCGGACCCTCAGTCCTCGGTGGGCTCCGGATGCGACTCGACGATCTCCTCCGGCGTGTGGTGCACCGCCGGGATCGACCCGAGCCTGCCAGCCTGGTAATCCTCGAACGCCTGGATCAGCTCGTCGCGCGTGTTCATCACGAACGGGCCGTACCACGCCACGGGCTCGCGGATCGGACGCCCGCCGAGCAGCAGCACCTCGAGCGCAGGGAAGCGCCCCTCCTGAGCGGCAGCCGCCTCGAGCGTGACCAGCGCGCCGGCGCCCAGGACCGCGAGCTGTCCGGTCGCGATCGGACGCCGCTCGGGGCCGACCGAGCCCGCGCCGGCCAGGACGTAGGCGAGCGCGTTGAACGCCGGGTTCCACGGCAGGGCGAGCCGGGCCCCCGGCGAGACGGTCGCGTGGACCATCGTGATCGGGGTGTGCGTCTGCCCGGGACCCGGGCGCCCGGCGAGCTCGCCCGCGATCACGCGCACGAGCGCGCCCGCGTCGGGTGTCGCGAGCAGCCCGACCTCGCTCGCGCGGAGGTCCTGATAGCGCGGAGGGGCCCACTTCTCGGCCTTCGGAAGGTTCACCCACAGCTGGATCCCGTGGAACAGCCCGCCGCTCATCACGAGGTGCTCCGGCGGCTTCTCGATATGCAGGATCCCGGCGCCGGCCGTCATCCACTGCGTGTCGCCGTTCGTGATGACGCCGCCCCCGCCGTTCGAGTCCTGGTGCTCGAAGATCCCGTCGAGCATGTAGGTCACGGTCTCGAACCCCCGGTGGGGATGCCAGGGCGTGCCCTTGGGTTCGCCGGGCGCGTACTCGACCTCGCCCATCTGGTCCATGTGCACGAAGGGGTCGAGCTCGGCGAGGTCCACCCCCGCGAACGCGCGGCGGACGGGGAAGCCCTCGCCCTCCAGGCCGCTCGGCGCGGTCACGACGCTCCGCACCGGGCGGGGGCTGGCCCCGGCGTCGGGAGCGGGCAGGCGGTTGAGCAGGGTCAGGTCGTCAACGGTGATGGCCGGCATGGTCGCGCTCCTTCCGCGGGCTGAACGCGGCGTGCGACCGATCCTATTCCTGGACGTCGTGACGCTCCGGCCTGCGGTGTGCTCAGCTGTGGCGATGTCGCACGAGCCATCCGACCTGAACCCGCCCGCGCCGCTGACCGACCTCGATTGGGACCCCGCGTCGGCGCGGGCGATCGGGGACCTCGCCGTGGACCTCTGGGTCGAGCTCCTGGAGCGCCTCCGCGACCTGCCCGTGGCACGGCTCGAGCCAGCAGAGACCGTCGAGGCCGAGACCCGTCTGCCGATCCCGGCGGCGCCGATGCCGCTGGAAGAGCTCGCCGAAGCGCTCCGCCCGCTGCTGTTCGACCACGCGGTCTACGCGGGCCACCCGGGGTTCCTCGCGTACATCTCGGGCGCCGGGACCGTGCCGGGCGCGGCGGCGGACCTGCTCGCCGCCGGGCTCAACGCGAACGTCGGCGGCTGGAGCCTCGCGCCGGGGGCGAGCGAGTTCGAGCGCCACCTCTGCGGGTGGTTCGCGGAGCGGTTCGGGCTGCCGGCCGGCTCCGGCGGCCTCACGACGAGCGGCGGCGCGGCTTCGAACATGACGGCGCTCAAGGCCGCCCGCGACGCCGCGGGCCAGGACGTCCGCGCGCGAGGGATCGGCGCGGCGTGGATGACCCTGTACGCCTCGGCCGAGGCGCACGCGACGATCGCGGAGGCCGCCGACCTGCTCGGGCTCGGTCAGGAGGCCTGCCGACTGCTCCCTGCCGACGACGCCGGCCGGATGGACGTCGCCGCGCTCCGTGCCGCGATCGCCGAGGATCGGCGGGCCGGCGCCCGACCCGCCGCCGTGGTCGGCACGGCAGGCACCACCGGGACCGGCGCGATCGACCCACTCCCCGAGATCGCCGACATCTGCGCGGAGGCGGGAGCCTGGTTCCACGTCGACGGCGCCTACGGGGGCGCGGCCATCCTGTCGCCGGCGCTCCGTCCGCTCCTGGACGGCATCGAGCGCGCCGACTCGATCACGGTCGACGCCCACAAGTGGCTCTCGGTCCCGCAGTCGGCTTCGCTGCTCCTCGTCCGCGACGTGCGGACGCTGCTGCGCAGCTTCTCGATCGAGGACGTCGCGTACGTGCACGAGGACACCGCGCTCACCGGCCGGGGCACGAACCTGGGCGAACTCGGACCGCAGTGGTCCAGGAGCTTCTCGGCGCTCAAGGTGTGGATGTCGCTCGCGGCACACGGCACCGACGCGTACGCGAGGCGCCTGGAGCACGACGTCGCGCTCGGGCACTACCTGGCGGCCCGGATCGACGACGAACCCTGCCTCGAGCGGCTCGCTCCGGTCGTGCTCCCGATCGTGTGTTTCCGGTTCGTGCCCGAGGACCTCGGCGAGCGGCCCGATCGCGAGGCCTACCTCCACACGCTGAACGAACGGCTGATGGTGGCGATCCGCCGCGCCGGCCACGTCTTCCCGTCCAACGCCGAGATCGGCGGCCGGTACGCGATCCGCGCCTGCATCTCGAACTTCCGCACCGAAGCGGCCGAGCTCGACGCGCTCCTGTCCGACGCGCTGGCGCTCGGAACCGACCTCGACCGGTCGCTGCGCTGAGGATGGCGCGCCTGCGAGGATCCGCTGCATGAGGCCGCCGGCCCCGTGGTGGGCCCGCCCCGGGCTCGAGACGCGTGACGGCCGACTCACGATCGCCGGGCGGGACGCCGAAACCCTGGCGCGCGAGCACGGCACCCCCCTATACGTCCAGGACCTCTCGCGGATCACCGAACAGGCCGACGCGCTGCACGACGCGCTCGCCGCCGCCGGGCTCGCCCCGCGGGTGCGCCTGGCGCTCAAGGCCCAGCGCGACCCAGCCGTGCTCGCGCACCTGCGCGAGCGAACGCCGTTCGTCTGGATCGATGCGTGCTCCCCCGGCGAGGTCGCTTGGGCGCTCGCCCACGGCTGGTCGGCCGCCGAGATCAGCTACACGGGCACGAACCTGTCCGACCGCGACCTCGCGGCGATCACCGCCCCCGGCGTGCACCTCAACCTGGACCTGCTCTCCCAGCTCCGCCGGGCCGGCGGATACCTGGCGCCTGGGAGCCCGGTCGGGATCCGGGTGAACCCCAGGATCGGCGCGTCGTTCTCCGGCGGTCAAGAGACCTTCTACACGGGGGAGCGGCCCACGAAGTTCGGGATCTTCGCCGAGCAGCTCGACGACGCGGTGGCGATCGTGCGCGCGCACGGCCTCGTGCTCGACACGGTGCACTTCCACGTCGGCGACGGCTACCTCACGCCGGAGCTCCCGGTGTTCGAGGAGACCGTTCGCCGCGTCGCCGAGATGGTCGCGCACCTGCAGGCACTGGGCTGTGCGATCGAGGAGGTGAACACCGGCGGAGGCCTCGGGGTGCCCCAGCGCGCCGGCGACGAGGCGCTTGACCTCACCCGGTGGGCGGAGATCTGCGCCCGGCACCTGGGGCCGCTGGGGGTCGCCGTGGGGTCCGAGCCGGGGGACTTCCTCACGAAGGAGGCGAGCGTGCACCTGGCGGAGGTGGTGAGCGTCGAGCGCCGCGACGGGGTGCGGTTCGTCGGGCTCGACACCGGATGGAACGTGATGGGTGAGCACTTCGTCTACGGAGCGCTGCTCGAGTTGGTGCTGTGCCGGGCTGTCGACGCGCCGGCGCTCGATGCCGTCACGATCGCCGGGCACATCAACGAGGGCAACGACCTGTTCGCCGAGGACCTGCCGTTGCCTGAGGTCGCCGAGGGCGACATCCTCGCCGCGCTCGGGGTGGGCAGCTACAACGCCTCGATGGCGAGCGAGCACTGCCTGCGTCCGGCCGCGCGTTCCGTGTCGTTCGCCGACCGGCTCGCGTGAGCGTCCGGACGGCTCCGAGCGGCAGGGCGTCTGCGCCGGAGACCACCTCGGGCCGTGGAATCGCGCTTCGGACCAGCACGTTTGACCGGGGGCCCGCCCTCGGGCAGGGTTGCGCTGGGCGGGGGCCATCTTCCAGCTCGGCAGGCCCCGCGCGGTGGGCGCTTCCCGTGACCGATCGCTCGTCGTCGGGACGTGCCGTTCGTGCCCCCGCCCGTTCCCTGTCGCAGACGCGCGGTGCCCGCGCTGAGGCGTACCCTTCGCGGATGCCCGACCACGACGACCTCCTCGGCGACCCGCCCTGGCCCACCCTTCCCGGCACCGACTATCACGCTGCCGACGTCTTCGATGTCGAACGCGAGCGGATCTTCGCGCGGACGTGGATCTGCGTGGGTCGCACGGAGGACCTCGCCGAGCCCGGCGCCTATCGCGTGGCGGAGGTCGCCGGCGAGCAGGTGATCGTGCTCCGCGGGGAGGACGGGGAGCTCCGAGGGTTCGCGGACACCTGCCGTCATCGAGGGACGCTCCTGCTCGAGGGCGAGGGGCGAGTCCGCGGCGCGATCAAGTGCCCATACCACGCGTGGACCTACGGCCTCGACGGCCACCTGCTCGGCACGCCGAACGTCCATCGCGAAGACGGGATCGACCGCGAGACGATGGGCCTGTGGCGCGTGTCCCTCGAGGACTGGGACGGCTTCGCGTTCGTGAACCTGGATCCGACGGCGGCGCCGCTGCAGGAACGGCTCGCGAGCGATCCCGACTCGCCGCTGCAGCTCGCGCGCTACCGCGTGGGCGACCTGCGGGTGGGCGCCCGTCGCACCTACGACGTCGCCGCGAACTGGAAGATCGTGGTCGAGAACTACCACGAGTGCCTGCACTGTCCGACCGTCCACCCCGAGCTGGTGAAGATCGTGCCTCTGTACCGCTCGGGCGAGGTCGAGGAGGACGGCCAGCTGCTCGGCAACTCGATGGGCGAGGGCCTGACGTCGTTCACCTCGAGCGGCGTGTCGAGCCTGCCGCCGCTGCCGGGGATCACCGAGGAGGACGTGCACACGTTCTACGGCGTGTACGTCTTCCCGAACCTGATCCTCAACCACCACTCCGAGACGGTGAACGCGGTGCGGATCGAGCCGGTCGGCCCCGAGCGCACGCGCGTGGTCAGCGAGTTCCTGTTCGCCTCGCAGACCGTCGGGGAGGACGGGTTCGACCCCTCGGAGGTCGTCGGGTTCCGCGACCTCGTCGCTCGTCAGGACTGGGAGGTCTGCGAGCTCGCCCAGCGGGGCGTCCGGTCTCGCTTCTACGCGGCGGGCCTGTACCCGCGGCAGGAGCGGTGGATCGCGATGTGCAACCGGACGTACCTCGCGGCTCGCGGGCCGCTGGACCGAGCGCCCCGCTAGCGACGCGAGTACGCGAGGTGCTCGCGCTCGAGACGGGCGAGCCCCTGGACGCCGTCGCGGACCTGGTCGTCGTCGGGGTGCTCGGTGAGCCAGGCGCGGGCGGCCGACATCGCGGAGGAGATCTGGTTGAGGCTGGAGGCGGTCATGATCTGGGAGAGGAGTTCGGCGCGGTCCATGCCGACGTTCTACCGCGTCGCGAGCCCGTTCTCACGGAACGACGCCGGTTTCCATCGGTCTTCCACACCTCCGCGACGAACCGTTATCGATCGACCCCGAGGACGGCGGGCCCGTCCACGGGGTAGGCTTCTGCTCGAGGGCAACGGATCGTGGCACGACCAAGAGCGGTTCCCTCCCCGGCGCCAGCCGGAGGCCCGAGGGGCGAGGCAGCACAGGCCCCGACGGCGAAGGAAGGAGGGTGATCGCTACATGGCAACAGGCACCGTCAAGTGGTTCAGCTCTGAGAAGGGCTTCGGCTTCATCACTCCCGACGACGGCAGCGCAGACGTGTTCGTGCACTTCAGCGCGATCTCGGGTGAGGGTTATCGCAACCTCGACGAGGGGCAGAAGGTGACCTACGAGGTGACGCAGGGCCAGAAGGGCCCGCAGGCCTCCGAGGTCCGTCCCGCCTGAGCAGGACCCGACACATCACGAAGGGGAGGCCGCGAGGCCTCCCCTTCGTCGTGAACGGGCTCGATCAGTCGCCGGCCGGGCGCACGATGTAATCCTCGGCCTCCGGGTCCCAGTCGAGCGTCACCACCCCCTGGGTCTCGGCCGCCCGGCAGAACTGCAGGAACCCGCGGTAGCCGAACTTCTTCTCGCTGAAGCCGGGCTCCACCTTGCGCACCTTGTCCTTGAGCCCCGACAGCTGCGGCGGCCCTCCCGAGCGCGCCTGCAGGTCCGCGACGACGGAACGCAGCAGCGCGAACGCCCCCGCCTCCTGTCCGTGCGAGGGCAGCGACACCTCGGGGTCGCCCTTCGCCGAACCCTCGGTCAGCTCGATCAGCCCGGCGCCCTCGAGGTGACGCAGGAGCTCGCCGAACGCGCGGAACCCGTAGTCCGACTCCGTGAAGGTCGGGTCCTTTCGGAGCAGCGCCCGCTTGATCGACGACGCGAGGATCGCCCCGCTCGAGGAGCGCTGCAACCCCGCGAGCGTCTGGGTGATCAGCACCGGAAGGTCGGCGAGATCGGCCTCCGGCTGCACCTCCTCTTCCTCCTGCGGCTCCGGTTCCGGCTCCGCCGCGGCCTTGGCCGCCGCCTTCGCCCCCCGGCCCGAGGGCTTGCGCGTCGCCTTGCCGCCCGGCACGTCGACGCCCTCGAGGGTCTCGTAGAAGAGGAACTCGTCGCAGGCGGGCGGTAGCAACGCGGACGTCGACCCCTTGATCCCGACGCCGATCACCCGCTTGTCGAGCTCGCGGAGCTTGTGCACCAGCGGGGTGAGGTCGCTGTCACCGGTCCCGATCACGAAGGTCGTGACGAAGTCGCGCTCGAACGCCATCTCGAGTGCGTCGACCGCCAGCTTGATGTCCGCCGCGTTCTTGCGCGAGGCGCCCATCCGCTGCGGGATCTCGATCAGCTCGACGTGGCTGCGAGTGAGCATCCGCCGGTCCTCGTCGAAGTACGACCAGTCCGCGTAGGCCTTGCGCGCGACCACCCGGCCCCGTTCGGCGAGCGCGTCTAGGACCGGCTTCAGGTCGAACTTCAACCCGTGCAGGTGCTCGCGCGCGCCGATCGCCAGGTTCTCGTAGTCCAGGAACAGGACGATGCGTTCTTCTTCGGCATCCATATGTGGGGCGAGCCTAGTCCTCGGCAGGATCTGCGACCTCACCGACCTGACCGCGAACTCGGTCACGGAGGTACGAGCCCACCGAGGAGCGCGGCGCGGATCGAGGGTCGTGAGCCGAACACCTGCACGAACAGCGATTCGCGGGCCAGTCGCTGGGCGTGGTCGCTCGTGAGGACCGAGCGGGCGCCGTGGGCGACGGTGAGCGTGGCGGCCGCTCGCAGCGCGAACGCCGACGCACGCGCCCGCGCCGCCGGCAGGCCGTCGGGGGCGGCGGCGTCGAGCTCGTCGCGGACCGAGCGGAGCTCGTCGGCGAGGCGGTCGTCCTGCAACAGCGCGCAGCATCGGGCGGCCACCCCCAGAGCGAGGGATCCATTCGTTCGCAGGCCCGCGGCGTCGCGTGCGACCACCTGAACGTGCGGTTCCTCGTTCACGAGACGCTCCGCGGGCACCGCATGCCCGCGGAAGCGGAGCGTGACGGTCCCGCTCGCGTTCGCCGCCACCAGCGCGAGCGGCTCCGCCTCGAGCGTGGGAGCCGCGGTCGCGTCGATGAGCAGCCGCACCACCAGGTCCCCCGCGCGCGCCGCCACCAACACGACGTCGACCCGCCCCCACCCCGTGACCCACGGCGCCTCGCCGTCGAGGACGTAGCCGTCGGGACCGGGCCGCACCGACAGGGCGGGCGGGCCCGCGCGTTCGCCGACGAGCGCGATCCCGGCGCGGGCCTCGCCACGGGCCATCGCGGCGGCCCACGCGTCGGCGAGGCCCGACGTCTCCGAGCTCGCGACGGCGCGCATCGCGTTGTGGTGCTGGAGCCACACGAACGTGGTCGTGAGGCACCCGCTCGCGAGCGTCTCGATCACGGCGTTCGCGTCGGCCCTGGCGAGCTCCCAGCCACCGACCGCGCGGGGGGCCGCCATCCCGTAGAAGCCCTCCTCGGCGAGGAGATCGAGCGAGGAGCGAGGCACGAGCGGCGCGGCGTCGGTCGCGAGGGCAGACGGGAACAGCACCTCATCGGCGATCCGCCGTGCATCCTCGAGGACGTCAGCCATCGGCCGGACCGTACCAAGCGGCCCGACCGACGAGGCCGGGGCCGAACCGGAGACCGGATCAGGCGCCGGCGCGCGCCGCGACCGCCGAGGCCACCAGGTCGGCGTCCTCGCCGATACCCAGCAAGATCGCCGAGGCACGGTTGCGGAGCCACGGCAGGCCGAGCACGAACAGGCCGGGGACCTCCAACGCGCCGTCGCGCTGGACCGGCATCCCGCGGTCATCGAGCGACACGCCGGGAACGTCGACGTAGGAGAAGTCGCCCTTGAACCCGCACGCCCAGACCACGGCGGCGATCCCCGCCTCGCGCACGTCCAGCTCGGTCGGCGCGTCCCGGGGCGGGTCGTACGCCACGTCGGCCTCGTCGGGTTCGAAGGCGGGTGCGTCGATCCCCTGCGCGGCGATGTACTTGTCCAAGATCTCCCGCACCATCGCGCACCCCGCATCCTCGAAGGCAACGTTGGCGGGCAGATCTCGTGCGAACCCGATCCGCGTCCCCGAGGCGCCGGTGACGTGTCCGAGCAGCGTGGCGCCCTGGGCCGCGAGCGAGCGCAGCCCGACCGAGTGCCCGCCGTGGGTCCCGCTGATCGTCGGTTGCGCGGCCCTCACCATCGCGGGATCCGGGAGGTCTTCGGGTCGTTGCCGCCACACCCCCGCGTCGTCGAACCACGCGACCACGTCCCTCCCTCGGTGGCGCCGGGGGGCGCGGGCTGCGCGGCCGGTGGCGACCAACACCTCGCGGCCCGCCTCGAGCAGGTCTTCCGCGATCTGCGCACCCGACTGCGCGCTCCCCACGACCAACACGCGGCCCTCGGGCAGGTCCGAAGGGCAACGGTAGTCCGCGGCGTGCAGGGACACCGTGCCCGTGAGCGCCGCGGCGAACGGCGGCATGCTGGGAACGTTCTGTCCCCCGGAGGCCAGGACGACGCTCCGCGCGGTGACGGGACCGTCGTCGGTCTCGACGACGAACCCGTCGCCCTCGCAACGGACCCGGTGCACCGGCGCGTGCTCCTGGACCGGGAGTCCGTGGCGGGCGACGTAGTCGCGGAACGTCTCGATCAGCGCGGGCACGCTCGCGAACCCCTCGGGATCGCCCGGGGTGGCGCCGTCGGGAAGGGCGCTCAACCGCCCCAGCGTGTTCAGGGCGAACGAGTCCCATCGCTGCGTGAGCCAGCTGTCGCCGACCGTCGCGCGCTCGAGGACGATGTGGTCGACCCCCCGGCGCTGCAGACAGCGGCTGACGGCGAGGCCCGATTGTCCGGCGCCGATCACCACGGTCTCGCGCGTCACCCATCCCCCTCTCGTTGGATCGTCGCGACCGAACGCGGACGCTCTCGTTGCACGCGACCCGCGACCGTCTCGGCCTCGCGCATCAGCCGTACGACGTTGCGGCCCGCGATCTTGCGCAGGTCTTCGTCGGCGTAGCCGCGTTCCTTGAGCTCCGCGAACAGCGCAGGATAGCTCGAGACGTCCTCGAGGCCCTCGGGCATCGCGGACGCGCCGTCGAAGTCGCTGCCGATCCCGACCCGGTCGATGCCCGCCACATCGCGGACGTGGTCCACGTGGTCCGCGACGTCGCCGATGGTCGCCGGGACCTCGGGCGCGGTCTTCCACCACGCCTCCACTGCCGCGTGAAGCGCGGCCGGTATCCGTGTGCAGCGCCCGGAGACGGCGCACCTCCGCCCAGGCCTCCGCGTTCGCCTGCGCGCCCTCCGACGTCAAGAAGGAGGGCACGAACGTGACCATCACGACGCCACCGGTGCGACCGACCAGCTCGAGCACGTCGTCGGGAACGTCGCGCGGCACGTCGCAGAGCGCCCGCGCCGAGGAATGCGAGAAGAGCACGGGCGCCTCGCTGACCGAGATCGCCTGGCGCATCGTGTCGTCCGATACGTGGCTGAGGTCGACCAACACGCCGCAACGATTCAGCTCGCGGACGACCTCCTCCCCGAAGCGGGTGAGGCCCCCGTGCGGGTGGTCGCCGGTGGCGGAGTCGGCCCAGGCCGTGTCGTCGTTGTGGGTGAGCGTGAGGTAGCCGGCGCCGAGCGCCGCGAGCATCCGCAGCGCCCCCAGCGAGTCCCCGATCGAGTGGCCGCCCTCCACCCCGATCATCGACGCGACCCGACCGGTCGCCGCGACGCGCTCCACGTCGTCGGCGGTCCGCGCGTGCGCGAGCCGGTCCGCGTGGCGCGCCACCAGCCGATGCAGGGCGTCGATCTGTTCGAGGGTCGCCGTCACGGCCTCATGACCGGGGAGGTCCGAGGGGACGTAGACCGACCAGAACTGGCCGCCGACGCAGCCCTCAGCGAGGCGGGGCAGGTCGGTCTGGAACCTCGGTGTCGGCGCCGACACGTCGGGCTCGGGCTCGCCCTCTTCCCGGACCTCGCGGAGCGCCCACAGCAGGTCGTTGTGGCCGTCGATCAACGGGGCGGAGCGCAGGATCCCTCGCACGCGGTCGTCCGACACCGGCCCATGCTAAGGGTCGCGAGCGTGCACGCGGTGCGCACGGATCTCGAAGAACACCCCTCGGCTAGGCTTCGCTCGATGGGCGAGCGAACGCTCTCCGAACGCGAGCTGAACCGCGCGCTCCTCGCGCGCCAGTGGCTGCTGGAGCGCCGGGCGATGCCGATCTCCGTGGCGGTGGAGCGCCTCGGCGCGATCCAGATGCAGTACGCGCCGTCCGGCTACCTCGGCCTGTGGTCGAGGTTGGAGGGCCTGCGCCGGGAGGACCTCACGACCGCGCTCGAGCGCAGGCGGGTCGTCCAGGGCACGCTGCAGCGCGTCACGATCCACCTCACATCGCCCCGCGACTTCGTCGTGTTCGCCGCCGCGATCCGCGACGCACGCCGGACGTGGTGGCTCCGCCTGCATCCGGGGCTGCGCGCGAGCGCGATGGAGTCCGCGGCCGCTCGCGTCCGCTCGCTCCTGCACGACGGGCCGCGTCGAGGTCGGGAGCTCACCGCCGAGATCGACGCCGACCGGGCCGTCTGGAACGGTGTCGGGCTGTGGGTCGACCTCCTCCGACTGCCGCCGTCGGGTACCTGGGATCAGCGCCGCGCCGACCTCTACGGCCTCGCGGAGGAGGTGCTTCCCAGCCTGTCGATCACGTCGGAAGACGCCGTCGACGCGCTGATCCGCCGGTACCTGTCCGCGTTCGGCCCGGCATCCCCGAAAGACGTCGCCGGATGGGCGGGCCTCCCGGTCTCCGAGGTGCTCGCGGCGCTTCCCCGGCTCACGCTCCGCCTCTTCCGCGACGAGACAGGTCAGCGCCTCGTGGACGCGCCGCGGGCGCCCCTGCCGCCCGCGGACACACCCGCGCCCGTACGCTTCCTCCCGACGTTCGACGCCACGCTGCTGGTGCATCAGCGCCGGACGCAGATCCTCCCGGAGCGCTTCCGCCCGCTGATCTTCAACACGAGGACGCCGCACTCGCGCCCCACGTTCCTCGTCGACGGTCAGGTGGCGGGGACCTGGACGCACGACCGCGGCAAGGTGCGGGTCGATCCGTTCGAACCGCTATCGCGCGCCGTCCGCCGGGAGCTGGCCGAAGAGACCGAGCGGCTCGAGGCCTTCCTCGCCTGAGGCGGCCGCAGTGCCTCGCTATCGGTGGCCGAACCGCACGATGAGGACCGCTGTGGCCGCGGCCTCGACCGAGTCCTCGGTCGGCGCGCCGTCCGCGTACGTTACGCCGAGCGCCTTCCCCGACGAGCGGAACGCGCTCACGTAGCGACGGAAGGCCTCGAGGTGCTGGGCGCCGTCGTTCGGCCGGAGCACCCGAGCGGTCGCTTGGACCCGTCGGCGTCTGACCGTGAGCTCCACGTCCGGGTTCGCCTCGACGTTGCGCCACCACTGCTTGTGCTCGTGGTCGGCGACCACGCTGAGCCACCCGTCGGCGTCGGGCACGTAGCCGACCGGGAAGCTGATCGCCTGTCCGCTCACACGGCCTCGCGCCGTCACCACCATGAGCCGGCCGCTCATCAGCCCGTGCGCCGCAGAGCGCAGGATCCCCACCATCGGCCGGTTCCATCGCCGCGGCGCGGTGATCCGCCGACGTCTCTCGTTCGCGACCTCGTGTCCGTTCGACATGGCGCCCCCTTCCGACCCGTCCACCATGGCGACGGTCCACCCGCGCGGAAGGCCGGTCGGCCCCAGGCCTGCCGGGCCGCCCGCCACGGCCCGGAAGTCCCGCCGGGGATGGGCCGCTCGTCGATGGGCATCGGAGCCTGCCCGCCTAGCCTCGGAGCGTGGCGGTCCGGCCGGCGCACGTTCGGTGCCGCCTCGATCGAGGGGGTGATCGACATGGCTGAGTCGCTCGCACCGGTGCGGAAGCTCCGGCTCCACGCCGTGCCTGAGAGGACCGAGCAACCCACGCCCGCGGCGCTCCGTGCCGCCTTCGCGATGTCCGGCGCGATCGTGGTGGTGATGGTGCTGGCGTCCGCGATGGGGTTGTTCGTCCAGGATCTCTACCGCGAGGCGCCGTGGGCGCGGGAGGCGCTGCGGGGCGGCGACCTCGTCACGCTGGTGCTCGCGGCGCCGCTGCTGCTGGTCTCGCTCGTGCTGTCGATGCGCGGCTCGCGCCGCGCGCAGGCCGCGTGGGTCGGGATGCTCGCCTACGGCGTCTACAACTACGCCTTCTACACGTTCGGCGCGACGTTCAACGACGCGTTCGCGCTCCACATCGCCGCGTTCTCCCTGTCGGTGTTCGCGCTCGCGTGCGCGATCCCGAACCTCGACCGCGCGTCGATCGCCGAGTCCTTCCGAGGCGCCCGGATGCCCAGGGGCGTCGGGGTGTTCCTCGCGGTCGTGGGCATCGCTCAGGGAGGGCTCTGGATCTTCCTGTTGATCAACAACGCGGTCACCGGCGACGTGATGGCCGACATCCCGGTGGCCGGCCAGCACCTGGTGTTCGCGCTCGACCTCGGGCTGATGGCCCCCAGCATGGTGATCGCCGGCGTGCTGCTGGCCCGCAGGGCGCCGATCGGCTACCTACTCGCACCGGCGATGGCCCTGTTCGGCGCGGTCTACCAGATCAACATGATGGTCGCGGCCGTGTTCCAGGCCAACGCCGACGTCGCGGGCGTGAAGGCCTTCGCGCCGGAGAGCCTGCTCCTCACGACGCTGTTCTGGCTCGCGGTGCTGCTGCTGTTCGCGCCGCGGCGGGACACGTTCGACGTGTAGCGCGCGGAACCGGCGGCCACGCGATGGTGGGCGCCGGTTCGCACTGGGCGCTCGGACCCGTCAGGTCGCAGGAGCGAACTGCGGGGTCGGAGCGGGCCCGCGGAGGCGGGCGTGGCGGCGTTCCCGAGACTGGTGCCGTGCGCGCCGCTGCTCGCGGAGGACGGACTCGCGCTGCATGCGCCGCTCGGCCTCAGCCATCTCGACGGGCGTGAACCTCGGCTGGGTCAGCACCGGCATCATCGCCATCTTCCTCTCCCCCTCTCTGGCTCCAGGGTGCTCGCGCGGGGCGGCGCGAAGAAGTGCAGGGGTCACGGTGGGGGTGAGCGATTGAGCACGCCCTGCGGGTGACGTGCGTCACCGAACGCTCAGGCTTCCCGGTGCACCGCCTCTCGGATCGCGTCGAGCGCCTCGGCGTCCTCCAGCGTGGAGAGGTCGCCGGCGTCCTCGCCGGTCACCGCAGCCCGCACGGCGCGGCGGACGATCTTCGCGCTCCGGGTCTTGGGCAGCGCCCCGGCGAAGACCACCTTGGAGGGTGCGAACGCGCCGCCCAGATGCTCCCGGACCAGCCCGCGGATCTCGGCGCCCAGGTCCTCGGACGGTTCCACGCCGGGCTTCGCCACCACCACGCACCACACGGACTCGCCCTTGATCCGGTCGGGCACGCCGACCGCGGCACACTCGGCGACGGCCGGGTGCATCGCGACCACCGACTCGATCTCGGCCGGACCGATCCGCTTGCCGGCGACGTTCAGCGTGTCGTCGCTGCGACCGTGCAGGTACCAGTAGCCGTCCTCGTCGCGGCTGGCCCAGTCGCCGTGGACCCACACGCCGGGCAGGCGCCGCCAGTAGGCGTCGAGGTAGCGCTCGGGGTCGCCCCAGATCCCTCGCGTCATCGACGGCCACGGCTGGCGGCACACGAGCTCGCCGACGGCGCCCGGCGGCACCGAGCGTCCGTCCGGCCCGACGACGTCGAGGTCCATCCCGAGCGACGGTCCGCCGAGGGAGACGAGCTTGGTCGGCACCACCGGATGCGGCGACAGGAAGCACGCACCGACCTCGGTGCCCCCCGAGAGGTTGACGATCGGCAGGCGTCCCTCGCCGACCTCGCGGTGCAGCCACAGGTACGCGTCGGGGTTCCAGGGCTCGCCCGTCGACGCGAGGATCCGAAGCGTCGACCGGTCGTGCGCGCTCGGATCGGAGCCGCCCGCGATCAGCGCACGGACGAGCGTCGGGGAAACGCCGAGCGTGGTCACGCCGTGACGCGCGACCTGTTCGACGAGGCGATCGGGCCCCGGGTGCGTCGGCGCCCCCTCGGTGAGTAGGACGGTCGCGCCCAGCGCCAGCGCGCCGACGATCTCCCAGGGCCCCATGATCCAGCCGAGGTCGGTCGACCAGTGCAGGAGCTCGCCGCGATGCAGGTCGACCTGGTAGGCGACCTCCGAGGCGATCTTGACGAGGAAGCCACCGTGGACGTGGACCGCGCCCTTGGGCTTGCCGGTGGTCCCGCTCGTGTAGGCGACGAACAGCGGATGCTCGGCGTCGAGCGGCGGCGCTTCGAACGCCTCCGCGCCGTCCGCGTCGACCACGTCTTCCCAGCGGACGTCGCGGCCGGGGGTCGCTTGCGAGGCCTCGGGCAGCCGCGACCACACGAGCACGTGCTCCACGCCGCCGGCGAGCTCGATCGCGCGATCGGCGACCTCCTTCATGGGCACCGGCGCGCCCTTGCGCAGCGACACGTTCGCCGTGACGAGGACCCGCGCGCCGGCGTCGGCGATCCGCGCCGCGACGGCGTCGGGGCCGAACCCGCTGAAGATCGGCACCCAGATCGCGCCGAGCTTCGCGCAGGCCATCACGACCGCGACCGTCTCGATCGCCATCGGCAGGAAGACTGCGACGGTGTCGCCCCACGGACCCCGAGCGTCTGCAGCGCGCGCGCCGTCGCGTCGGTCAGGCGGCGCAGCTCCGCGTACGTTGCCGTGCGGACCTCGCCGTCCTCGCCCTCCCAGACGACCGCCGGCGCGTCGGGCTTCGACGCCGCCCACCGGTCGACGCACTGCAGCGCGAGGTTCGTGCGCCCGCCCGCGAACCACGTGGCCCACTCGGGGCCTCGCGACAGGTCGACCACCTGCTCGTACGGGTTGGGGAACGCGATGTCGAGGTCGCGCACGACCGCGTCCCAGAACCAGGCGACGTCGGCGACCGAGCGCGCGGCGAGCTCGGCGAACGTCTCGATCCCGTGCGCGCGCATCAGCCGCGTCACGTTCGCCTGCTCGACGTCGGCCTCGGTGGGCGCCCACACGAACCGGTCGTCCACGTCGCTACTCCAGGGGCCCGATCAGCTCGCGGCCGACCAGCATCCGGCGGATCTCGTTCGTGCCGGCGCCGATCGTGTAGAGCTTCGCGTCACGGAGCAGCCGCCCCGCCCCGCTCTCGTTCAGGTAGCCGGCGCCCCCGAGCGCCTGGATCGTCTCGAGCGTCACCTCGACCGCGCGCTCGGACGCGTGCAGGAGACAGGCGGCCGCGTCCGCCGACCAGCGCTCCTCCCGGCCCTCGTCGCAGCGTGCCGCGACACGATAGGAGAACCCACGCGAGGACTCGAGCGCCGCGTACATGTCCGCGACCTTGCCCTGCATCAGCTCGAACGCCCCGATCGGTGCGCCGAACTGGCGGCGCTCGCGCACGTACGGCAGCACGAGGTCCATCGCCGCCTGCATGATCCCGATCGGTCCGCCCGACAGCACGAGCCGCTCGGTGTCGAGGCCCGACATCAGGACGCGGGTCCCGCCGCCGACCCCGCCGAGCACGTGCTCGTCGGGGATCCGGCAGTCGGTGAACAGCAGCTCCGACGTCCCCGAGCCGCGCATCCCGAGCTTGTCGAGATGCCCCGAGGCGCTGAACCCGTCCATCCCCCGCTCGACCACGAACGCCGTGATCGACGACGATCCCTGCTCGGCAGGCGCGGTCCGCAGGTACACGACGAGCACGTCGGCTTCGGGACCGTTCGTGATCCACATCTTCGAGCCGTTCACGATCCAGCCGCCGTCGTCGCGGACGGCGCGGCACCGCATCGACCCCAGGACGTCCGAGCCGGCGTCGGGCTCGCTCATCGCGAGCGCCCCGACGTGCTCTCCGGCCAGCAGCCCGGGCAGCCACCGCGCCCGCTGCTCGGGGGTGCCGTTCGCCCACAGGTTGTGGACGCAGAGGTTGGAGTGTGCGGCGTACGAAAGCCCCACCGATGCCGAGGCGCGCGAAAGCTCCTCGACGATCACGAGGTGCGCGAGGAACCCGAGCCCCGCGCCGCCGTCGGCCTCGGCGACCGTCGGGCCGAGCACGCCGAGGGCACCGAGCTTCGGCCAGAGCCACCGGGGGAAGGCGTCGGTCCGGTCGATCTGCGCGGCGGCCGGCGCCACCTCGCGCTCGGCGAACGCGCGGACCGTCGCGCGCAGCTCCTCCAACGAGATGCCGTCCGTCGTCGTCGTCCTCCTGGTGCGGGCCGGATCGCACCCAACCCTACGTCGAGAGCCCCGGGAAGACAGGACGGATCGCGCCCACCTCCCTCGCGGCCCCCCACCGGTCGTAGGCTGAGGGGAACTCGTCGAGGAGGGCACGATGACGGACGCGAAGCAGGCGTGGAACGAGGTCGGCGAAAAGTTCGAGTCCTGGGGCAAGCGTGTGTCGGATCGCTACAAGGCCTCCGCCACCGGAGACGACACCGCCGCGGACGAGGCGCAGCGGAAGCTCGAGGAGGCGGCGCGCGAGCTCGGCGACCAGCTGACCCGGGTCTTCAACGCGCTCGGCGAGACGGTCCGCGACGACGAGGCCAAGCGGGACCTCAAGGACGCGGTCCGCGCGATCGGTGAGGCCGTGGCGGCCACGGTCTCCGAAGCCGGCGACGCGATCGGTAAGCGTGTCCGCTCCAAGGACGAGCCGACACCCAAGGACGAGACGACACCACAGGAAAGGCCCGACGTCGGCGACGACCAGGCGCCGAGCTGAGATCACAGGATCCGGCGAAGCGGCGTCCGCGTGACGAGCGGCCAGGCGACGGCGAACGATCCGACGATGCCGAGCGTCGCGACGGCGAGGGCCTTGACGTCGCCCGGCAGACCGATCGGACGCAGCACGAGCGCGAGCGCCACCAGCACCGGCCCCTGCATCATGAACGCCATGTAGGAGCTCCGGGCCATCGCTCGCCGCAACGGCCCCGAACCGTTCAGGTGCCGCAGCGCGAACGCCAGCACCCAGATCGGAGCCGAGACCGCGATCACGCCCTCGAGCATCGCCGCGATCAGCGCGGTGATCCGCCAGCCCCCGAAGTACGCGTCCTCGGTCAAACCGAGCGGCTCGGCGGACAGGACCGTGGCAGCGGTCAGCACGATGGCCACGAGCGTCGCGATCCCGCATCGGTGCGCGAGCGCGTCCGGCACCGGCCGGAGCCAACCACGCCGAGACGCGAGGACGCCGAGCCCGAACAGCGCGAGGTACTCCGGCCACCCCCACAGGTGCAGGTTCAGGGGCTGGTTCGAGTCCGCAGGCAGGACGATCCGCACGACGAACGTGGAGAGGCCCACGGCCAGCGAGAGCAGCACGAGATGCCGCCAGCGAAGCGGCACGCTCGGTGAGACCGGCAGCGGGCGCACCTTCTGCCATGCCACGAGGCCGAGCGAGAAAAGCAGCAGGACGCCGACGAACCACATCGGGCCGTTGTCGAGCACGGGATCGGTGTTCGTGAACGACACCCAGTACGAACCGCGGTGCAGGATCGGCTCGAGCAGGACGTACTCGAGGAGCGGCCACACCACCAGGGTGTAGACGGCGGAGGTCACGCCCAGGCGCAGGAGCCGGTCCGAGACGAAGCGGGAGGCCCCCTTCCGAGCAAGGGAGTCCTCGGTGAACAGGCCCGAGATCAGGAAGAACAGCGCCATGAGGAAGAGCGCGCCGAGGCTCATGAGCGCGACGACGAAGCCGTCTCGACGACGGGCGAGAGCGTCATCTCCTGGACGTCCTGGTAGGTCCAGGAGCCGAACTCGGCGTAGCCCTGGATGGCATGCGCCGCGATGATGCCGGCGATCAGCAGCGTCTTGAGGTTGTCCAGGTACGCCAGACGCTCGCCGGCGATGCCGAGAGCTCCCTGGCTACCTGCGGCTGACGACGGCACGACCGAAACACGTGCCGTTCGCCGCGAGAACACGTCCCGCTGGGTCAACGGTCACCCCGTGACCGAGCATCCGGCCGCGGGCGAGGTATCCACAGGGTCGGATGCCCGGGTGCGGTCAGGACGAGCGCGGACGTCCGGCGACGGCCGTGGCGGCTGCGGGTAAGGTGACCGCCAACAGCCATCCGACGCTGGAGGTGCGATTGCCGCGGCTCACGACGCACGTGGACACGACGTCGGATGCGTTCCGTACGAACGCCGACGCGATGCTGGCGTTGACCGCCGACCTGCGAACGCGCCTCGAAGCGGTGCGGCTCGGAGGCGGCGAGGACGCCACCGCGAAGCACCGCTCGCGCGGCAAGCTCACCGCCCGTGAGCGGATCGAACGGCTCGTCGATCCCGGCGCCGCGTTCATGGAGCTCTCGGCGCTCGCGGCAGGCGGGATGTACGACGGTCAAGCGCCCTCGGCGGGGATCGTCACCGGGATCGGGCCCGTGCACGGCGCGCCGTGCGTGATCGTCGCGAACGACGCCACCGTGAAGGGCGGCACCTACTTCCCGATGACGGTCAAGAAGCACCTGCGTGCGCAGGAGATCGCGTTCGAGAACCGGCTGCCGTGCGTCTACCTGGTCGACTCGGGGGGTGCGTTCCTGCCGCTGCAATCGGAGGTCTTCCCCGACCGCGAGCACTTCGGACGGATCTTCTTCAACCAGGCGCGGATGTCGGCGGCCGGCGTGCCGCAGATCGCGGCGGTGATGGGCTCGTGCACGGCCGGCGGGGCGTACGTCCCCGCGATGTCGGACGAGACCGTGATCGTGCGCGGCACCGGGACGATCTTCCTCGGCGGGCCGCCGCTCGTGAAGGCCGCGACCGGCGAGGACGTGAGCGCGGAGGAGCTCGGAGGCGCCGACGTGCACGCGCGCGTGAGTGGGGTCGCCGACCACGAGGCGCAGGACGACGAGCACGCGCTGCGTCTGGTCCGCGAGATCGTCGCGAACCTCAACCTTCCCGCCGAGCGCGCGCTGGGAGGTCGCGGAGCCGGAGGACCCGGCCGTCGACCCGCGCGATCTCTACGGCGCGATCCCTGCCGACCTGATGGAGCCCTACGACATCCGCGAGGTGATCGCGCGGGTCGTCGACGGCTCGGTCCTGCACGAGTTCAAGCCGCTCTACGGCGACACCCTCGTGTGCGGGTTCGCGCGGATCTTCGGGCACCCGGTCGCGATCCTCGCCAACAACGGGATCCTGTTCTCCGAGTCGGCGCTGAAGGGAGCGCACTTCGTGCAGCTCGCGTGCGAGCGCGGCGTGCCGCTCGTGTTCCTGCAGAACATCACGGGCTTCATGGTCGGTCGCGAGTACGAGGCCGGCGGGATCGCGAAGGACGGCGCGAAGCTCGTGACCGCGGTCGCGTGCGCCGAGGTGCCGAAGTTCACGGTGATCGTCGGTGGATCGTTCGGCGCCGGGAACTACGCGATGTGCGGGCGCGCCTACGGTCCCCGGCAGCTGTGGATGTGGCCGAACGCGCGGATCTCGGTGATGGGCGGGCGGCAGGCGGCGGCGGTGCTCACGACGGTCGGCGGCGACCCCGCACGCGAGCAGGAGACGATCGATCGCTACGAGACCGAAGGCGATCCGTACCACTCGACCGCCCGCCTGTGGGACGACGGCGTGATCGACCCGCTCGACACCCGCAAGGTCCTCGCGCTCGGCCTCGACGCCGCCTCGCGTGCGCCGATCGCGCCGACGCGCTTCGGGGTGTTCCGGATGTGAGCGGGGTCGACGTCACGCGCGACGGCGCGGTCGCGACCGTCACCCTAGCCCGGCCGGAGCGGCGCAACGCGCTCGACCCGGCGCTGATGGGCGCGATCGGCGAGGCGCTCGCGTCGCTCGGCGCCGATCCCACCGTCCGGGTCGTCGTGCTGCGTGGCGAAGGGCCCGCCTTCTGCGCCGGCGCCGACCTCGCGTGGATGGAGGCGAGTCGCGCGCTCTCCGAGGAGGAGAACGTCGCGGACGCCCGCGCGATGGCCGAGGTGTTCGAGGTGGTCGACGCGTGTCCGAAGGCCGTGGTCGCCGCGGCGCACGGCGCGGCGATCGGCGGCGGGGCCGGCCTGGTCGCGTGCGCAGACGTCGCCGTGGCGGTCGAGGGCACGACGTTCGGGTTCTCCGAGGTGCGCCTGGGCCTGCTCCCGGCGACGATCTCGCCGTACGTGCTGCGCGCGATCGGACCGGGCCACGCGCGCGCCCTGTTCACGAGCGGCCGGCGCGTTCGACGCGTTGGAGGCGCTGCGGCTGGGGCTCGTCCACCGGGTCGTGCCCGTGGCCGACCTGGACGGAGCGGTCGGCGAGGCCGTCGACGACTTCCTCGCGGCCGGACCCGAGGCGGTGGCCGCGTGCAAGCGGTTGGTCCGCGAAGCGACCGCATCGCTCGCACTCGACGACCTCCCGGAGCGGATCGCGACCGCGCGGGTGGGCGCCGAAGGACGGGAGGGCGTGGACGCGTTCCTCGAACGCCGGAAGCCGGCATGGTCCGACGGGTCCTGATCGCGAACCGCGGCGAGATCGCGGTGCGGATCGTCGCGGGCCTGCCGGGAGGCGGGGGTCGAGGCTGTGGTGGCGACCGCCCCCGGCGACGAGGCGTCGCTCGCGGCCGCCGTCGCCGACGACATCGCGCCCGTGCCCACCTACCTCGACGCCGGTGCGCTCGTCGCGGCGGCGCTCGCCTCAGGGACCGACGCGGTCCATCCCGGCTACGGGTTCCTGTCGGAGGACCCCCGGTTCGCCGAAGCGGTGCTGGCCGCCGGCCTGCGCTGGATCGGACCGCCGCCCGCGGCGATGCGTGCCCTCGGCGACAAGCTCGAGGCGCGCGCGCTCGCGGAGGAGGCGGGGGTGCCGATCGTGCCCGGTGCCGCCGGGGACGACGACGCGCTGCTCGCCGCGGCGCCGGGGCTCGGCCTCCCGCTGCTGGTCAAGGCCGCGGCCGGCGGCGGCGGGCGCGGGATGCGCGCGGTCGACGACCTCGGCCGTCTCCCCGACCTCATCCGGGCTGCGCGCGACGAGGCGGCCGTCGCCTTCGGCGACGGCCGCGTCTTCCTCGAGCGCAGGCTCACCGGCGTCCGCCACGTGGAGGTCCAGGTGCTCCTCGATGACCACGGCGGGGCGATCCACCTCGGCGAGCGCGACTGCTCGCTGCAGCGGCGCCACCAGAAGATCGTGGAGGAGTCGCCGTCGCCGGCCGTCGACGACACCCTCCGCGCGCGCCTGGGCGACGCGGCCGTCGCGATCGCACGAGCGTCCGGGTACCGCGGCGCCGGCACGGTCGAGTTCCTCCTCCTGCCCGACGGGTCGTTCGCGTTCCTCGAGATGAACGCGCGCCTGCAGGTCGAGCACCCGGTGACCGAGGCCGTGACCGGCCACGACCTCGTGCGGGCGCAGCTCGCGATCGCGAGCGGCGAGCCGCTCGGCATCGCGCAGGGCGACGCGACCCCCCGCGGCCACGCGATCGAGGCTCGCGTCTACGCGGAGGATCCCGGCGGACGGGTTCCTGCCCGACCGGAGGCCGCGTCGCGCGCCTGCGGTTCCCCCGTTGGCCGGGCGTGCGGGTCGACACCGCGCTCCGCGAGGGCGAGGTGGTCGGGCTCGGCTACGACCCGCTGCTCGCGAAGGTGATCGCGACCGGCCCCGACCGGCGCTCCGCCCTCACGAGGCTCCGCGCCGCGCTCGCCGAGACGCTCGTCATCGGGCTCCCGACCAACCTCGGGTTCCTGCTCGAGACCCTCGGCCATCCCGACGTCGTCGCCGGCGTCGCCGGCACCGACTGGGTCGCCGACGTGTGGCGTCCCGTCATGCCGCCGCTGCCCGACGGCGTGCGGTCGCTCCGCGCCGACCCACGCGACCCGTGGACCGTGTTCGGCGAAGCCCCGCCGCCGCCCCGCGACGTCGCGGTCGCCGAGGGGTGGGCGCAGTACCGCGGCTGGGCGTACCGCCTTGCAGACGACGAGCTCGCGCCGGTCGAGCTGCCGCCGCCGGGCGGCTCGCTGACGGCGCCGATGCCCGCGAGCGTGCGGAGCGTCGACGTCGTCCCCGGCGACCCGGTGACCGCGGGGCAGACGGTCGTCGTCCTGGAGGCGATGAAGATGCAGCTCGCGGTGCAGGCGCCGGCGCACGGGAAGGTCCGTGCCGTCCACGTCCGCGCCGGCGACGTGGTCGCCAAAGGTCAGGCGCTCGTGGAGGTCGACGAGTGACCGAGCACGTCCGCATCGTCGAGGTCGGGCCGCGCGACGGCCTGCAGAACGAGGACGACTTCGTCCCCACCGCGGCCAAGGTCGCGTTCGTCGAGGCGCTCGCCGACGCGGGCCTCGAGATCGTCGAGGCCACCTCGTTCGTCCACCCTCGCGCCGTCCCGCAGCTCGCCGACGCCGAGGAGGTGCTCGCCGGCGTGCGTCGCAAGGCCGGCGTCCGCTACCCGGTCCTCGTGCCGAACGTGCGCGGGCTCGAGCGCGCCGATGCCGCGGGCGCCGACGCGATCGCCGTGTTCACGGCCGCCTCGGAGGCATTCACCCAGGCCAACATCGGCATGTCGATCGCCGGCTCGCTCGAGGCGTTCACGCCGGTCCTCGCGCGGGCGGCGGAGCGGGGGTGGTGGCGCCGGGGCTACGTCTCGACCGCCTTCGGCTGCCCCTACAGCGGCGCGGTCGAGACCGATGAGGTCGTCGACGTGGCCACGGCGCTGCTGGACCTCGGCTGCGACGAGGTCTCGATCGGCGACACGATCGGCGTGGCCGAGCCCGACGACGTCCGCAGGGTCACCGAGGCGCTGCTCGCACGGATCCCCGTCGAGCGCCTCGCGCTGCATCTGCACGACACGCGCGGCCGCGCGCTCGACAACGTGCTGGCGGGGCTGGAGCTCGGCGTCAGGATCTTCGACGCGTCGGCCGGCGGGACCGGCGGGTGCCCGTACGCGCCCGGCGCGCCGGGCAACCTCGCCACCGAGGCGCTTTGCGTGCTGCTCGACGCCCACGGCTACACGCATGGCGTCGACGCCGCCGCGGTGGCGGCGGCCGCCCGCGCGATGCAGGCGCATCTGCGCGCGTCGCCGGGTGAACGACGCCCCGACGCCTAGACCTGCGAGCGCCTTCGCGAGCGCCTTGGACTGCGCCGGGCTCAGGGGCTCGGAGAACTCCGCCGCGGTCACCACGCCCTTGGACCGCATCTCGCCGAGGACCTGGTCGACGGGGTCGCGGTCGCCGACGATCAGGCACGGCCGACGTGCCGGGCGGCAGCGCGTCGCGCAGGCCCTGCACGAACTCGTCGGAGAGAAGGAGCTCGTCGCGATGGTCGCCGCCCATCGCCGCGCCGACACCGGCGCCGCCGAGGAGGCCGGCCAGGAGCCCGAACGGACCGAGCACGAGCGCCCCGACCGCTCCGCCCACGGCGGCGCCGACCGCGACGTGCTGCTTCTCGGTCGGCCGGTTCGAGTACGCGTGCACGCTGAACCGCCCGTCCGGCCGGTGCTCGAGGATCGACACGTCGTTCACGAGCTCCAGCGAGTCGGAGCCGCGCAGGCTCTCCACCACCCGCTCGGCGTCCTCGTGTCCGTGGAACGTCAGCACACCGACGAGGAACGCCGGTTCCATCGGTGAAGCGCTCATCGCTCCTCCCTCGCGGCCGGTCACCGTTCGCTCTCGACACTAGCGGAGAGCCATCGGGCCTGCGTCAGGCCGAACGGCCCGCGTCGCGAGGGGTCAACGCCTCCTGGACTCGACCTGGCGCTTCAGGCGGGCGAGCCGATCGTCCCAGCCCGCGCCGACGTCGACCATCCATCCCAGCGCCTCGGCGAAGGGTCGCGGGGTGAACTCGTAGCGCCGACCGCGGACCTCGCCGTGGCCGGCGACCAGCCCGGCGTCCTGGAGGACGGCGAGGTGCTTCGCGACGGCCTGGCGCGACACCGGCATCCTCGCGGTCAGCTCCGCGAGCGTCGCGGGTCCGGACTCCGACAGCGTGCGGATCACCATCCGGCGCGTGGGGTCGGCCAGCGCCTGGAAGACGGCGTCGGGCTCCCTCACGCCACCTTGCCTCCGACGACGGCGGCCGGGCCCGTCTCGGTGATGCGGACGCGGGTGCCTTCGGCCACGCGCTCGAGCACGATCTCGACGGTCGAGGCCTCGCCCAGCTCGAGCGCGAAGCCGGCGCCCCGATGCTCGCGCCAGCGCCAACTGAGCCGGTGGAACCGCTCTACGCTCTGGACCACGCCCCGCCGTGTCGCGCCGTCGGCGAACCGGAACACGACCCGCGACCCGACCCGCGGCTCCAACCAGGCGTCGGCCCCGAACCACGCGGACAGCGCGCCGGGATCGACCATGAACCCCCACACGTCCTCCGGAGGGGCGGCCATCGTTTCCTCGTGGATCTCGGTCGGCATCGACGTCCTCCCGTCGCGTTCCGCAACCCCCTGGTTGCCGAACCGCCCGCGGCCCGCTACCGTGGTCGGCAACCGTCTGGTTGCCGATACTATCGCAGGAGGCCCCGATGCGCATGAGCCAGCCGCTGCCCACCGTCGTCGAGCCGAGCGAGCGCGGCGACCGCGCCTTCGACATCTACTCGCGCCTGCTCCGCGAACGGGTCGTGTTCCTCGGCGGCGAGATGACCGCCGAGCTCGCGAACGTCGTGGTCGCGCAGCTGCTGTTCCTCGAAGCCGAGGACCCCGAGCGCGACATCGCCCTGTACATCAACTCGCCCGGCGGCGACGTCACCGCGCTGTTCGCGATCTACGACGCGATGGAAGCGGTCCGTCCCGACGTCGCGACGTGGTGCATCGGCCAAGCCGCGAGCGGCGCCGCCGTTCTGCTCGCGAGCGGCGCCGCGGGCAAGCGGTACGCGCTCCCCCACGCCCGCGTGCTCCTGCACCAGCCCCACGGCGGGATGCAGGGCCAGTCCGAGGACATCCGGATCGCCGCCGTCGAGGTCGTCCGCCAGCGCCGGCTGATGGAGGAGATCCTCGCGCGCCACACGGGCCAGCCCCTCGAGAAGATCCACGAGGACCTCGACCGCGACTTCATCCTCGGCCCTGAGGACGCGAAGGCTTACGGCGTGATCGACCACGTCGGCCAGCGCACGACGACCGTCCCGTAGGCGCGGCTCAGCCGAGCGCGTCGGGACCGGGATAGCGATCGGCTGACGGCCGTGCGACCACTGCTGAGGCGAGCCGCACGGCGAACGCGACCGCCTCCGCGAACGTGGCCCCGTCCCGGAGCGCTGCGATCAAGCCTGCGTCGAAGGCGTCGCCCGCGCCGGTCGTGTCGACCGCGGCGACGCGTCGCGCTTCGACCTCCACCGTCTCGCCGCCGGGCCCCGCGGCGACCGCCCCACGGGACCCGCGTTTCACGACGATCCAGCGCGTCGCCCCCTTGGCACGAATGGGCGGCGGCGACCGGGTCGGTCTCCCCCGTCAGCGCCGACGCTTCCTGCTCGTTCGGCAGGAGCACGTCGACCGAGCCGAGGAGCGAACGCACCTGTTGAACGTGGTCGTTGTGGCCACCCCTCGGGGTCCGAGCCCGGGTCGAACAGGACGGTGGCACCGCGGTACTTCGCATCGCGGAGCAGGGCGGCGGTCCCCTCGTGGCCGAGGCCGGGGAGTAGGAACGTGCCGGTCACGAGCACGAAGGCCGTCCCGAGGGCGTCGGGCGGCACCATCGAGACGTCGAACGCCGCGAGCGCGCCCGCCGCGGTGAGGAACGACCGATCGCGATCGGGGGCCTCGAGCGCGACCGACACGCCGGTCGGGACGCCGGGGAGCGTGCGGACGTCGGTCAGGTCGAGGCCGTGGGCAGCGATGTCGTCGCGGATGAGGCGACCGGCGGGATCGTCGCCGACCGCGCCGACGAGACGCGGACGGATGCCGAGGGCGGCCAGTGCAAGGGCTGCGTTCGCGGCGGCGCCGCCGGTGCGGATCTCGGCCGAATCCACGAACCGCTCCTCGCCCGGAGCGGGCAGAGAGCGCACGTCGCGGACGAGGACGTCGAGGTTCACGTTCCCGACGATCGTGACGTCGGGTAACGTCGGTCACCACGGCTCGACCAGCAGCCCGCGCGGGAGTAGCAGGGCCTCCTCGAGCACGATCGACGACGGCAACGTCGCCAGCACGACCGCGAGGTACGCGACGTCGTCGGCCCGGAGCATCCTGTCGCGCGGGACGTCCTCCTCATCCTCGCCGTACCAGTCGGTATCGACGCAGCCTGGCTCGAGGACGTGCACGCCGACCCCGGCCGCGTACAGCTCCTGCGAGAGCGACAGCGAGAGCCCGACGGCGCCGAACTTCGAGGCGACGTAGCCGCCGCCGCCCGGCTCGGCGCGCCGTCCGTTGTCGGAGGCGACCACGAGCAGCTTCCCGGCGCCGCGCGAGCGCATCCCGGGCACGACGGCGCGTGCAAGGTTCGCCACACCTTCGACGTTGGTCATGAGAGCCTCGCGCAGCAGGTCGGGGGTCAGCTCGTCGAGCTCGCCCCAGGCGTTCACCCCCGCGTTGGCGACCGCGACCGAGGCCTGGCCGAGCTCGGCGTTGAGATGTGCGACGGCGTCGAGGACCGCCTCGGGGTCGCCGACGTCGACCGGGAGCACGACCGCGCGACGCGACGCTGCCTCCACGAGGCGGGCCGTCTCCTCCAGGGCGTGCTCGCGGCGCCCGAACAGCGCCACGTCGGCGCCGCAGCGCGCGAACGCCTCCGCGCACGCGCGGCCGATCCCGGAGCCGGCGCCGGTCACGACCGCCACCGAGCCGTCGAGCGCTCCCGCGAACCGTCCGATCAGCTCCCATGTCGTGGTCACGATCCCCTCCTCCGAACGAGCCGGGCGGGCCGGGCCGGCCGCCCGTGGCTAGCATACGGAGGGGCCCCGGCGCGCTCGGAGGGACAGTGGACCGGCTTTCGGTGGACGGGATGGCCGGCGTCCGCGTCGGCGTGCACCTGCCCTCCGAAGACGACCCCCGCTGGTCACGCGGCGCAACGTGGTGCGCGCTGCTCGAAGCCTGGGGCATCTCGTTCGAGGCCGTCCCGTCCGAGGATGCGGCGGCCTTCACGACGTTCCTGTGCCCCGAGCAGCTGCCGGCGCTCCCCGCCTGGACCACCGGCGAGGACGTCGCCGACGAGGCGTTCGCGGTCCTCGAGGAAGCGTCGCCCGGCGGGCTCGTCGCGCTCGCCCGCTGGCCCGGGGGCGCCCGTGCCGGGTTCGTCGTCGACGGCGACGTCGACCACCCGACCGGGGTCGACCCCGAGTGCTCGCGGTACGTCGCGCCCGCGATCGAGACCGCGCGACGCGCGGGGTTCACCGCCTACGGGATCTTCGCGACCGCCTCGAACGTCGAGGCCGAGCCGGAGGCATTCCCGCCGGGCGCCGAGTACTACAACCACTCGTTCACCCATCCGTACTCGCACTGGAACCCGGCGCCTTGGGAGTCGTTGACCGACGAGGAGATGGCCGGGGAGCTGCGCCGCGAGCGACGCGACCTTCCGCGCGCGGCTCGGCGCCGGCGACCACCGGATCTTCCGGCTCCCGCACTTCCAGTGGGAGGCGTGGGACCGCTCCGCCGCGGTGCTCGACCGCCTCGGCTACCTGGCGGAGTCCTCGGCGGGCGCGAACCACACCGTCACCGGGGGGCTCCCGTACCGGCCCGCGATCGCGGCATGGAGCGACGATCCCGCGGATGCGCCGCAGCTGCGGACCCATCCCGACCCCGCGCGACGCCGCTCGTTCCTCGAGCTCCCGATCTCGACCGACCCGACCGATCCCGCGTTCCCGAACGGCTGTTGCTCGTACAACACGTTGGGCGAGGGCGTGCGGTCGCGCACCGCCGACCCCGGCGACTACCAGGACGTCCTGCAGCGCGTGCTCGACCGCGCGGTCGCGCGCGGGTCGCTCGGCCACGTCTTCATCGACCCCCCGGACGCCGGCTACGGACGGCTCGAGGGTGACACGCGCGACTACGCGGGCGCGGTCGAGCGCTGGCTCGCCGGCGCGGTCGCCCGCGACGACCTCGCGATCATGACCACGGCGGGTCTCGCCGCATGGTGGCGCGCGCGTGAGGAGGCGCGCACGCGGATGCGCGTGACGCCGGTCGGCGACGGGGCCGTCGTCACGCTCGACGCCGCCCCACCCGCCGGCGCCACACTCTCGGTCTTCCGTCCCGGCGAAGGCTGGACGGCACACCCCTTCGAGGAGGCATCGCGATGAGCCCTGACACGACCGTCACCGCCGGACCGCACTACCTGCGGCGCGACGGCCGCTCGATCCTGCCGGTCGGCGCGCACTACGTGCCGGTCCAAGGCCCCGACTGGCCGTGGCGCGTCGACGCGGACGCGTTCGACACGACCTTCGCCGCGATGGCCGCGGCCGGGATGGACACCGTCCGGATCGACCTGCTGTGGGCCGCCGTCGAACCGGAGCCGGGGAAGCTCGACGAGGCCCACC
Source organism: uncultured Actinomycetes bacterium (assembly GCA_963710985.1). GTDB lineage: Bacteria > Actinomycetota > UBA4738 > UBA4738 > HRBIN12 > AC-51. The sequence goes on from CAVQCI010000001.1 coordinate 1,348,719, forward strand.
TCGTGGTGCTCGACGAGGTCCTCGAGGCGGCGCGCCGACACGGGCTGCTGCTGCACCCGACCTTCTTCATCGGCGGCGAGGTCGGCGACGCCTACTGGGACGTGCCCTGGCGCGACGGCCGCCACCCGCACCGCGACCCCGAGCTGCTCGCGCTGCAAGCCGCGCACGTCCGGGCCCTCGCACGCCGCTGGCGCGCCGACCCCACGATCGTGGCATGGGACCTCACCGACGAGCCGCCCCTGTGGATCTTCCGCGACACCACCGACGAGGACGCCCGCGGGTGGACGCAGACGCTGGTGGACGCGCTCCGCGATGAGGATCCCGCGCACCTGATCACGATCGGCACGAGCGGACAGGAGGTGGGCGCCGGCCCGTTCCGGGCCGACGTCGTCGCGGAGGAGCTCGACTTCGGGTGCGTGCACCCCTACCCGATCTACCAGGAGGACCTGTACCCGGACGAACTGCTCTCGCCGCGGATGACGCTCGCCGCCGCGTTCGAGACGGCGCTCGCGTCGGGCGCAGGGAAGCCGGTGATGGTCCACGAGTACGGGGCGTCCTCGGCGCAGTTCGACCCCGAGCGGATCGCCGCCTACGACCGGTTGCTGACGTGGTCGAGCTTCGGGCGCGGCGCGATCGGCTACTACGCGTGGTGCTGGACCGACGCCGAGCCCGCCGCGTTCGGGCGGGTGCCGTACGTGCGCCAACCGCACGAGACCCAGTTCGGGGTGACCGACCACGCGGGCGCGCTCCGGCCGCGGGGCCGGGTGCTCGCCGAGGCCGCCGCGCGGATCCGCGCGCTCGACCTCGACGCCGTGGCGAGCAGGGGACCCGCGCCAGCGACGGCCGCCATCCCGGTCCCCCACGAATACGTGCACCCCTACGATCCGGAGGCCTACGGGATCGACGGACGCGCCCGCAGGACCGTACGTGCCTGCCGAGACCGCCGTGGAATCCCGAACGCGACCCGCGCCCACTCGTGCGCGGTTGGCTGAACGCGTTCGTCCTGGCGTGCCGGGCCGACCTCCGCGCGTCGTTCCCGCGCGAGCGGCTCGACGGCGTCTGGCCCGAGGCGCCCGTGATGCTCGTGCCGGCGCCACTCACCTCCACGACGACCTCGCTGTATCACGTGCGCACCGACTGGTGGCGCGGTGCCGAGGCGCACCTGGCCCGAGGCGGGCTGTTGTGGCTCTCGTGCTCGGCGGACTCGGCGATCCCCGAGATGGAGGCGTTCGCCGGTTGCCGGCTCGCCGACCGAGCGCCGCAAGGCCCGACGACGCTGCGGTTCGCGCAGCAGTGGGGACCGTTCGCCGGCGGCGGCACCCTCGACCTCCCCGACGGCGACGGCTCGCTGCATACCCGCGGCGCCCGGCTCGCGTTGCGGGGCGCAGAGGTCGTGGCGACCGACGGTCAGGGCGAGCCCGCGATCGTCCTGGCTGAGACCGGCGGGGGCACGGTCGTCACGTGCGCGTACCCGATCGAGCTGTTGCTGGCCGGTCTCCCCGACGCGCACGGCCCCGAGGACCGTTCGTGGGGTCTCTACGACGGACTCGCGGCGCTTGCAGGCATCGCCCGACCGACCGGACATCCCGACGCCGTCGCAGGCGTGCTGCTGGGCGAGACCGGCTCGCTCACCGTCGTGACGAACCACGGCCCGGACGGATCTCGCGCTCGCGGTCACCGTGCCCGACGGCTCACGCGTCGAGGCGACGATCCCCGCGTACGGCGACGCCGTGATCGAAGGTGGGCTCCCCACGTAGCGCCCGCGTCAGCCCTTCACCGAGCCGGCCGTCAACCCCTCGATGAACCGCCGCTGCATGAGTACGAAGACGACGATCATCGGCACCGCCGTCAGCGCCGTGCCCGCCATCGTGTCGCCCCAGTTGACCGTGTTCTTCTGCTGCAGGAGCGCGAGGCCCACAGGCAGGGTCCGAGCCCTGTCCGTGTTCGTCACGATCAGGGGCCACAGGAAGTCGTTCCACGCGCCGAGGAAGGTGAAGATCGCGAGCGTGGCCATCCCGGGTGCTGCTAGCGGGAAGACGATCGACCGGAGGATCCGGAACTCCGACGCGCCGTCGACCCGCGCCGACTCCAGCACCTCGTCTGGGATCGACTGGAGGAACTGCCGCATCAAGAAGATGCCGAAGACCTGGATCATCCCCGGCAGGACGATCCCCGAGTAGGTGTCGACCCCGAGCAGCGGCGACACGTCGTTCAGCTGGACCATGATCCGGTAGAGCGGGATCAGGTTCACCTGGAACGGGACCATCAGCGTGATCAACAGCATGAAGAACAGGAAGTTCCGCCCGGGGAACTTGAGTTTCGCGAACGCGTAGGCAGCCGCGGTGTCGAACACGATGTTGAGGCTCACGATCGCCGCAGTCACGATCACGCTGTTGATGAAGTAGTGACCGAAGTTCAGCAGGGTGAAGACGTCGCGGTAGCTCTTGAGCGTCCACGGGCTGGGGATCCACTTGGGAGGGGACGCGAAGACGTCGCTGGCCGGCTTGAACGAGGTCGCGAAGCTCCAATAGAAGGGCACGATCATCACGAGCGACGTGACGATCAGCACCGTGTACAGCAACCCCCGCTTCGCGGGCGACATCCCGAGACCGCGCCTGCGCTTGCGTTGCGCGACTGGGGTTGCCGCGCGTGTCGACGTGCGCCTCGGCGGTCATCAGCGCTCCTCGAAGACCCGGATCTGGATGTACGAGAGGGTCGCGAGGATCACGAGCAAGATGTACGCGACCGCCGAGGCCTCGCCGAGCTTCAGCGTGTAGAACCGGTCATATAGGTCGAACACGAGGGTCCGCGTCGAGTTGATCGGGCCGCCGCCAGTCATCACGAAGATCTGGTCGAAGACCTGGAACGACCCGATGATGCCGATGATGTACACGAACATGATCGTCGGGCGGAGCGCGGGCAAGGTCACGTACCGGAACCGCTGCCATGTGGTGGCGCCGTCCACCAGCGCCGCGTCGTAGAGCTCACGCGGGATCGACTGCAGCGCCGCCAGGAACACCACCGTCTCGAAACCGAACCCCTGCCAGATGCTCGTGACCGCGACGGCGGGCAACGCCGTCGACGGCTCGCCGAGCCAGTTGCGCGCCCCCACGCCGACGATCCCGAGCAGTTGGTTGATCAACCCGCCCGGGTTGAGGAGGACCTTCCAGATCGTCGCGACCACGACGAGCGAGGTCATCACCGGCAGGAAGTAGGCGGTGCGGAAGAAGCCGCGCAAGCGCACGCCCTGGTTCAGCAGGAGTCGCCGAGAGCAGCCCGAGCACCGGACCGATCCCCATCCCGATGATCACGAAGATCACCGTGTTGAGCATGGCCTTCAGGAACCGGTCGTCGTGGAACAGGTAGACGTAGTTGTCCAGCCCGACCCACTGCGGCGGCTTAAGCCCGTTGTACTTCGTGAAGCTCCACCACCCGGAGAACACGATCGGGATGTAGAGGAACGCGACCGACGCGAGGATCGCGGGGGCGACGAGCAGGTACGCGGGCAGGACCTTCCGGAACCGCCCGCGTGCCCGTCGCTGGACCGGGATCGTGGCCACGTCAGCCGGAGGCCAGGATGTCGTTCACCTTCGAGGCCCCGTCGTCGAGCCCCTGCTGCGGGCTGCTCTTGCCGAGCAGCACGGTCTCGACCATCGTGGCGATCTCCGCATCGACGTCGTCCCACTGCGCGACGTAGGGGAAGTGCGTCGCGGTCGACATCGCCTCGAGGAACACCGGGAACGGCGCCTGCCCGCCGAAATAGGGGTCGGCCTTGTTCACGGCCGGATCCTGCAGCGCGGCGGTGGTCGCCGGCGCAGCGCCCGCGTACTGGTACACGCCGATCTGTTGCGGCAGCGCCAGCATGTACTGGATGAACAGCCAGGCCTCCTGCGGGTGCTCGGCGCTCACCGGGATCGACAGGCCGGTCCCGCCCAGATAGCTGCCGGGCTGCGTCGAGTACGGCGCCGTCGCGACCTTCCAGTCGCCCTTCATCTCCGGCGCGCCGTCCTTGAGCAGGCCCATCCAGTACGGCCCGTCCTGGAACATCCCGATCCGACCGTCCTTCACACCTGCCATGGGGTCACCTTGCTCGGTTCCCCACGAGATCCCGGTCCCGTCGTCGAGGAAGCCCTTGTAGTACTCCATCGCCGACAGGCCCTCGGGCCCGTTGAACGCCGCTTGGGTACTGTCGGTGTTCAGGATCGACCCGCCGGCTTGGAACAGCGTCTGACACCAGTGGAAGCAGTCGTTGGGCACAACCTCGAAGCAGTACTTGTCGCACGTGCCGTCGCCGTTCGTGTCCTCGGCGATCTTCGCTGCGGCAGCCTTCATCTCGTCCCAGGTCTTCGGGACGTCGACGCCCTTCTGCTTGAAGATGTCGGCGCGGTAGTAGAGCGCGTACACGTCGAAGTCGAAAAGCATCGTGACGTAGACGCCATCGAGGGTCATCGCCTCCAGCGCGCCCTGCGTGTACTCGTCGGTGATCGGCTGGCCGTTCAGCTGCCCACCGGAGATCTCCGACAGGTCGGCGAACAATCCGTTCGACCCGAAGGTCGGCACCCACGTCATGTCGACCGTCGCGACGTCGGGCGCCGTCCCCGACGTGACGTTCACCGTGAACTTCTGGTGCGCCTGGTCCCAGCCGATGTCCTGGTGCTGCACCGTGATCCACGGGTACTTGGCCTCGAAGCCCTTGATCACCGAGTCCTGGAACGGCGTCGCCTTGCCGTAGTAGTCCCAGACGGTGATCGTGACCGGCTCGTGGCTCGCGCCGCTCGTACCGGGTCCGGTGGAGCTGGACGTGCTGCTGCTGCACGCGCTCGCCACGAGCGCGAACGTCGCCAGCACCACGGCCGCGACGGATCGGATCCTCTCATCTCGCCCTCCTCGCCGTGACGGACGCGGGCGCAGACCGCGCTCGCGCGCGCTACGACGACCCTACGCCGGAAGCGGCGCCGCGCGCAGGCCATCCGCCCCGGCCGCCGCGGGCCGGGCGGAACGGGCGCCAGGAGGGCTCAGGTGCGGTGGTAGCCGAGCTTGATGCACTCGAAGTCGTCGAACCTGATCTTCTCGAGCGAGCGGGGCCCAAGGTTGACGTTCGACCACCTCGCGGTCTTGCCCTCCAGCGCCAGGTTCTCGAGCTTGAGCGCCATCGGCACGCCGGTCTGGTCGCCGATCACCACGCCGTAGGTCTGCATCGCCGTCGCCACCACCAGCGCCGCGCCCCTCAGGCCCCGTCCCCGCAGGTTGACGCCCGGCTTGATCCGGAACACCGCTCCCATCGGGATGATCCCGCTCCCGCCCTGGTCGGCGACAGCCGGGTAGACGTGCTTGGGGGCGGTCTTCTTCAGTGCGACCTTGAGGACGTGGTGGATCGCACCCGCCTTCACCTCGTCCCACCGCACCGCGTGGGTGGGCGCGGGGATCCCGCGGTGCCCGTAGTTGCGCTTGTCGTCCGACGCCTTCAGGCGGCCGTCGAGGCCGTTGGAGGGGAGGTAGTACAGCTCCGTGTTGGCCGCCTTCCACACGCCGCCGGAGAAGACGGCGCCTTGCAGCTTCGCGACGAGACCGCGGCCGAGGTCGTAGATCGTGAGCTGCGCATCGCTCGACGAGGCCGGCCGCGCCCGCTTCGGGATCCGGAGCTTCACCGGACACCCCTTGACCGAGTAGACCGGATCGCCCTTCTTGGCCCAGTAGATCGGCTCGGCCCAGGACCCGTCCACGAGCCGTGGGAACTGCACCGACGCGTCGAACGCCTTCAACGCGGCGATGTACTTCCCGCTGTTCGTGTCGCGCGGCGCGTTCGCGGGCAGCGGCTTGTTCCACTCGCTCTTGTTCTCGAACGCACGGTAGGGGCTCGCGTACGCCGGAACGGAGCCGTCCAGACCGATCACGCGCGAGGTCATGACTCCCGCCGTCAGGAGCGCCGAGTTCCTCAGGAACCGTCGTCTGTCCATGCCGAAACCTCCTCGGCCATCGGGATGCGCGGAGGTTACAGGGCCACCGGCCGATGTCACATCGGTGTATCGGCCCGTCCTGGGCTCACCCTAAGGGGGGACCCGGCGTGGCCCCACGAGGCCAGCGATCTCTCGCACCTCTTATGGGGCAAGCGTTCCTACGGTTGCGGTCGGATGGCAACGTTCGGGCCCGTTACCCTTGCGGCACATGCGTGCCGATCCGGACTTTCACGCGATCCTTACGGCGCGGCTGCGGCTCCGCCGTTCGCGGCCGGACGACGCCGAGGCGATCTCGCGCTACCGGAGCGACCCCACCGTGCACATCCACCAGGGGTGGGACCGGACCGACCCGGCCGGGGTCCGCGCCGAGATCGAGGCGATGGCGCGGCGCCTCCCGGGCGAAACCGGCGGGTGGGTCCAGTTCACCCTGGAAGAGCGGGGGGCAGGGCGGCTCATCGGCGACGTCGGGATCAGCGCCCCCGAGCAGGAACCGGGGGTCGTGCTGGTCGGCTACACGGTGGCGCCGGAGGCACAGGGGCGCGGCTACGCCACCGAAGCCGTCTCCGCGCTGATCGACTACGTCTTCGACGCGCTCGGCGCCCAGCTCGTGCGCGCGTACGCCGACGCGGAGAACGCGCCGTCGATCCGTGTCATGGAGAAGGCCGGGATGCGCCTGATCGAGCGGTTCGAGGGCAGCGACGGCGACGAGACCTGGTACGGCGTCCGCTACGAACGGCCGCGCTCGCCGGCCTGAAGTGCAGCCTCCGACCAAGGCTTAGGCCTGCAGGAGTGCGAGCCCGGCCACCCCCACCAAGATCGCAACGATCCCGGCCACCTGGATCCGGCGGAGCCGCTCGCCGAACACGAGGAACGCCCCGATCGCCGACAGCGCCGCGAACTGCGACCCGAGGACCGAGGCGATCGCGATGCTGGCGCGCGCGCCGAGCACGAACGACACGAACCCGGCGACCTCCAGCACGCCGGAGGCGACGACGAGCGGCGCGACGTGACGCGTCAGCCGCAACCGCCGCGTCGCGGCGAGCGGCACCACGAGGAACGCGACGCCGAGCACGCGCGCCGGGATCACCACCCACGCGAGCGGGAGGTCCCCGCTGACCCGGCCAGCGGCGTACAGCCCGATCCCGAACGAGATCGCGGCGCCGATCGCGTAGGGCACCGCCGGGCCGGTCCGCCGCTCCGGCGAGCCTTCGTCGACCTCGAGGGCGGCGAGCACGACCCCGGCGGCGATCACGGCGAGCGCGACGCCCGTCGCCCACGGGATCGGCTCGCCGGCGACCGCCGCGAGGATCGCAGCGAACGCGCCTTCGGTCGAGGTGATCGCCACCACGACGCCGACCTTGCCGTGGCGAAGCCCCGTGTACTCGAGCAGAAGGCCGATCACGTTCGCGGCGCCGACCACCACGAGCCACCCCCAGGATGCTCCCGAGGGCGCGCCCACCGCGATCGCGAACGGCGCGACCAGGATGAACCCGACCAGCATGACCCACCCAAGGACAGGAGCGGCGCCGATCACCTTGCTCGACCGCGACGAACAGAGCGTCGCCGTTGCCCAGCAGCACGCGGCGCCCACGCCGCCCCAGATCGACGATCACGCCCGACGCTACCCGATGCGGGACAACGCGGTCGGCCGACGGCGAACGGCGGTCGCGATCAGGCGGTTCCCGCCGATCCCACAGGGAACTCTCAGGCGCGACGGGAAGCCTTAGTGGTGCGAGCGCCGAACCACAGGTATACGTGGAGGAGGAGGATCGACCGTGTCCGACCAGTTCTCACACGCCCAGCACGCATGGCCGGGGTCGCAAGCGGGGATGCCGCCGCCCCCGGGGTGGGTCCCGCAGGCGCCGGCACCAGGCCCGCAGCGGCCCGCGCGGCGACGCCGTCTCGCGTTCGCCGTCGCCGGGCTCTTGATCGCGAGCACCGCCTTGGGCACCTGGGCCGGCTTCACCTTCGGGTCCGGCGACGCCTCGCGGTCGACGAACCCCGGTCCGATCGCGATGGACCAGGGATCCTCCGGGTCCCCGAGCGGGTCGACCACGACTAGCGCGACCGACGGCGTCGTGAACGTCAACACCTACACGCATGTCTTCGGGCAGACGCAGCTGGTCCCGGAGGGGGCCGGCAGCGGGATGGTCCTCACCTCCAACGGTGAGGTTCTGACGAACAACCACGTGGTCCAGGGCGCGTGGAAGATCGAGGTCTCCGTGCCCGGCGAGCAGACCTACACGGCGACCGTGGTCGGCGTGGACCCGACGGCCGACGTCGCGCTCCTGCAGCTACGCAACGCCTCCGGCCTCGCAACCGTGACCACGGGCGACCCCTCGGCGCTCGCGCAGGGTGACCAGGTCGCCGCGGTCGGCAACGCGCTCGGCCGCGGTGGCGAGCCCGCCGTCGCGACCGGCACGGTCACCGCGACCGACCGCTCCATCACGGCGCAGGATCCGGGCGGCAGCGCCGAACGGCTCAACGGCATGATCGAGACGAACGCGAACGTCCAGCCCGGCGACTCGGGCGGTGCCCTCGTGAACGCCGACGGCGAGGTCGTCGGGATGATCACCGCGGGCGGTCCCCGCACCGACGGCGGCCGCGCCCACAACATCGGCTTCGCGATCCCGATCGACCACGCTCTCACCGTCGTCGAGCAGATCCACACCGGGACCGGTAGCTCGACGGTCCTCCTCGGCGAACGCGGCTACCTCGGCGTGGCCGTGCGCTCGCTCGACCCGGCCACCGCCGCGCGACTCGGGGTGTCCTCCGGCGCCCTCGTGGTCGGCGTGGAGCCGAACGGTCCCGCCGCGAACGCCGGCATGGGCACGCCCGCCGTGATCGAGTCGATCGACGGACAGCGGGTGACGTCCACCGATTCGCTCGGGCCGTTGCTCCACAGCCACGTCCCCGGCGACACGGTCACGGTCCGTTGGGTGGACCAGAGCGGCGAGCACACCGCGACGGTCCAGCTGACGTCCGGTCCCGCCGTCTGAGATCGCGTGGGCGGGCGGCCGCGCCCGCAGCCGCCCGCCCACGTGACCACGGATCGCTCCTGCTTCAGCCCTCGTCGTCGGGCCGTCGCAACCGTTTGGTGCGCGCGCGGCGGCGTTTGTCCGCGAGCCGTCGCTCGATCGCGGCCCGGCTCGGCCGCGTCGGCCTGCGTCTGGGAGGCGGCGGCGCGATGGCGGCCGCGAGGGTCTTCGCGAGCCGTTCCCGGGCGGCCTCCCGGTTCAGGTACTGCGACCGCTGCTCGGAGGCGACGACCGTGAGGACGCCTTCGACCAGCCGGTCGGCGAGCCGCTCCAACGCGCGGGACCGTTGGATGGGACCGAGGGCTGTACTCCTCGCGACGTCGAACAGCAGCTCGACCCGCGAATCCGTGGTGTTGACCGACTGCCCGCCCGGACCGGAGGAGCGGCTGAACCGCCACCGGAGCTCGCGCTCCGGGATCAGGACCGAGCGGGTCACGCGCAGTGGACCGGTCACGCTACCGAGTATCGACCAGGTCCTTCGCCATCCCTTCGAGCCGTTCGATGGCCCCAGAGGGACCGAGCGCCCGATGCGTGCGTCCGAGGCCGAAGGCTACGGTGACGCTCCTATGCGCGGATACACGATCGACACGAACCAGATCGCCATCCAGATGCCCAACAGGGGCGACAACCGCGGTCTCCGCGACCGGCTCGACGGCCGCACGACCGCAGGCAGCACCGTGCTGGCCGAGCTCCGTCTCCTGATGCAGGAGCGGGCGACGTCGGAGGCGACGAACGCGACCCCGACGCGCCGGGGCCGGCACCGCGCCCACGCGCGCTGAGGCCCTGCCCAACACCGCCGGATCTCACGCGCTCACGCGGCCCCGCATCGACGCGCTCAACGCGCCGATCGCCGCGAGCGTGCCGGCCAGTCCGGCCACGTACACGTACGACAGCGCGTTCGTGTGATCGAACTGGTCCCAGGCACGGGCCACGGCCACGAGCAGCAGCGCCAGCCCGATCGCGACCGTCGCGAGCATCGTGCGCGCCGCCGACCAGCGCCCGTCCCACACGATCACGAGCCATGCCACGCCGGGCAGCGCCACGAAGGCCGCGACGGCTCTCGCCGTGAGCGGGGTCAGCAGCCACGGCCACACCGCGACCGCGCTCGCCGGCGCCACGTACATCCAGCCGGCGATCGCGAGCATCGACGCGCCCGCAGCGACCATCGCCGTGCGGATCCAGGTCGGGAAGCTCGCGTCCCCGAGCTCGGGGACCCGGGGGTCGTGACGGCGGTTCAGGAGCCACAGGCCCGGGACCACGATCGGGGTGAGGAGGTAGATCCAGAGCCACAGCACGAACGGCAGCGACCCGTGGCGGAACCGGTCCCAGTGCAGGAACGTGGCCCCGAGCATCATCCAGGTGAACAGCGTGGTCGGCAGGAACCCGAGCCCCACCCGATGCCACCGGTGCTCGGTGAGCACCCGCATGAAGAAGTACAGGGCCGACCCGTAACCGGCGCCCATCAGCATGGCGGTCATCGTCGGCTGGATCGTCCACGCGAACCGACGGTCCGTCTGGCCGGGAAGCAGGAAGAGCACCACCCAGGCCACGGGGAGGACCACGATCACGGCGGCCGCGACCGCCCGGGTGACGGGGAGGATCCGATCGTCCCGCGGCGTCCCGAGCACGGACGCACGCTACTCCTGCGGCTCGCGGTCCGCGAGACGAGTCGCCGCGCTACCGGCGCTCGTCCTCGTCGCCGGGCACACCCTCTGCTTGTTCGATCGCGTCGGCCTCGGGCACGTCGGCCGCCATCTCCTCGAGAGCCTCCGGCGCCGTGGGCGGCTCGTCCTCGATCGGCTGCGCCTGTTCGATCGCGTCGGCCTCGGGCACGTCGTCGGCGACGGACGCAGGGACCGAGACCGGTTCCACATCACTCATCGCGCACCGCCTCAGTGTTCTTCGTACTTGAACGAGATGTTGACGCGGGCGCGGTACTGCGTGATCCGTCCGTCCTCGACCGTGACGTCGAGCTTGACGATCTCGCCCACCCGCAGATCGCGGAGCGACTTCGCCGCGGTCTCCACGGCGTGCCGCGTCGCGTCCTCCCAGGATTCGGCGCTGGTGCCGATCACCTCGGTCACGCGGTAGATGCTGTCGCTCACGACATCCTCCCCTCGGTTGGTCGGACGCGTCCACACGTCCCGCATCGTGTCTACTCCCGTTCGCACGGTGGCGCAAGGCGCGCCGGTCACGGGTCCAAGAGCGTTGTCGCCGAACGCTACTGGCGCCGGACGCCTCCGCGACTTATCGTGCGCGCGTCCAACCGTACGGCCGTTCGGCAAGGGGGAAGCGTTGCTCGCGATCGACCGTTTCATGCTGGTGTTCCGGTTCCTGCACATCGTCTCGGGTGCGCTGTGGGTCGGCTCCGCGTTCCTGTTCGTCGGGATCATCGGCCCCTCGGCGGCCGAGGTCGGGCCGGCGGCGGGTCCGCTCCTGAGCGTCGCGGTCAAGAAGCGCAAGGTCGCGAAGGTCATCACGACGTTCGCCGCGATCACCGTGCTCGCCGGATGGGTCATGTGGCTCAAGGACATGTCCGACGCCGGTTCGTTCGGCGACTGGGTGACGTCCTGGTTCGGGGCCGTGCTCTCGATCGGCGCCCTCCTGGCAACCGGGGCCTTCGTCACGGGGTACCTGGGTGTCGGGCGGAACGTGGAGCGGATGGTCGAGCTCGGCGACCAGATCGCTGCCTCCGGCGGACCCCCGACCCCGGAGCAGGCGGCGCGGATGCAGCACATCGGCAGCGAGCTCGAGCGGCACGGCAAGATCGACCTGGTGATGCTCCTGCTCGCCGTGACCGCGATGTCCACCGCGCGCTACTGGTAGACGGCTGCGCGTTACCCGGCCGGATGTCCGACCGGGATCAGGTACAGCGGCTCTTCCCCTGAGGGCAGCCCGAGCACGGCGGCGACGTCGCCGTCGTCGAACGCGCCCACGGGGACGCCGCCGAGACCGAGCGCCACCGCTTGGAGCAGCAGGTTCTGCGCGGCGTGCCCGGCCTCGAGCAGGACGTAGCGCTCGGCGCGATCTCCGTACTTCGCCGCCGTGCGGGCGAGCACCGCCGTCAGCACGAAGACCGCCGGCGCCGTCGCCACCGAGGACTGGCCGCCGGAGGCCTCGGCGAGCCCGGCGCGCACGTCGTCGGCCGTACGCAGCTGCACCCGATGCCCCTCGGGGAGGTAGCGCCACAACCCGTCTGCGGTGGCGAGGTAGAGCTCGAGCGGGTACAGGCCACCGGCCGACGGCGCGGTACGACCGCCCCAGGACGCCGTCTGCCCCTGTGCGGCCCACAGCAGCTGCGACCGCTCGTCGAGGGAGAGGTCTTCATCGGTGAAGTCGCGGACCGATCGACGACCGCGCAGCGTCTCCTCGAACGACATCGGCCCGCCGGCGCCCGGCGTCGGGAGGTCGATCGCGTCCGTCGCGACAGCGCTCGGCGCGGACGTGCCGGTGGTCGACGCGCCGCACGCGGCGAACGTCAGCGATGTCGCTACGAGCGAACAGGTCAAGAACCGTCTCACGATGCGACGCCTCCCACACGAACGCTAGGCGCGGCGCCGGGGACAGGGGCGTGCGGAACGGACCCCGTCGGCCGGGACCGGCGGTCTGGGTCCTCGGCCAAGAGGGCGGCTACGACGCCAACCCGTTCGCACAGACCGGTGCTGAGCGGTGTCGATATCGGCCGTTCCCGTTCGTCGGAGGGGATGACGGTCCCGAAGGGGGATCCGAGACCAAGGAGGGGACGGCATGGCGAAGTACCTGCTGCTCTACAGCGGTGGCAGCATGCCCGAGACGGAGGCCGCGCAGGCCCAGGTGATGCAGGCGTGGGACGCCTGGTTCCACCGGTTGGGATCGGCGGTCGCCGACGGGGGCAACCCGTTCACGCCGGCGTCACGGCGGATCGCTCCCGACGGCTCGATCGGCGACGGCACGTCTTCCGCCAGCGGCTACTCGATCCTCGAGGCCGACTCGCTGGACACCGCGGTTGCGCACGCGAAAGACTGCCCCGTGCTGCAGGGGGGCGCCTCGATCGACGTGTTCGAGACCTTCGAGGTGATGTGAGCCGGGCCGCGGAGGCCGCCCCGCCGGGGCGGCCTCACCGCCCGTTCGAGCTTGGCCCCTCCGGGAGTCCGTAGAGCCGGCGGGCCGCCGGCGACATCCTCGCCGCCTCGTACGCCGGGATCGCCGGCGGATGCGGTGAGGGCGCGGCGCTGCGACGTCGCCACCGCCGGACGTTCGCCGGCTGTTCGGGCGCATCCTGCGGAGGTCTCGGGACGGAGGGATGGCGCATCGGCGCCAGCCGGCGCAGCTCGACCTCTTCCCCCGTCGGCTCGACGGCCAGGTCCGCCACGTCGTCCTGCACCGGACCCCAGGTGCCCCGTCCGGCGCGGTCCCGTGCCGTCGGCGCGGCGCCGAACGGCGAACCGCGCTGCATGAGCAGCTCCTCCCGCTCACGACGCTCGAACTCCACGGCGAAACGCCCCGCTCCCCAGCTCACCGACACGGGGGCCGCCCGTTCCTCGGGACCGGGCGGATCACACCAGGGGTCGAACAGCTCGAACGTCATCACGGACCGTTATCGGCACCCGGCCGTCCGTTCCGTAGCCGCGGCGTTCGTACGGCTCAGCGGATCACGGCGCGCACGGCGGCGGCGATCCCCGCCCAGATCGGCACGCTGAGCGCGATCGCGACCCCGAGTCCCCGCAGGAAGTGGCTCTCCTCCTCCACCTCGTGAAGCACGATCACGTGGTGGTCATCGCGAGGGGCAGCGCTCATGCAAGACGTCTCGGCACCCTGGCCGCGAACCTTGAACGGCCCGCCTCGTGCCGGGGAACCACGAGACGGGGTACGGTCATCCCTTGCCGCCGAGAAGGAGGGTCCGATGGCTCGTTTCTCGTTCCGCCCGTCACTCACGATCAAGGGCCGGAAGTTCATGGGGTTGCGGGGATTCAGCGGCAAGCCGTTCCACCCCCCGCTCACCGACGTCCCGGTCGGGGCCTACGTCCTGGCGGCGGCCTTCGACGTCTTGTCGTGGGTCGGCGGAAGCGGGCACGGCTGGACGCGCGAGTTCTACCGCTCGGGCACGTTCGTGCTGATCGGCGGGGCGATCGTGTCCCTGGGCGCCGCGCTCACGGGGTTCATGGACTGGCTCCGATCGACGCCAAAGGGCACCCAGGCGCGTCGCACGGCCAACGCCCACGCGATCACGATGCTGACCGTCACCGCGATCGTGCTCGTGGACATCGCGGCGCGCCTCGGCTCCTACCACGAGGCCTCGACCCCGACGGTGGTCGCGGTCCTCACGATCCTCGCCGCGGCGCTGACCTTCGTCGGAGGGACGATCGGTGGATCGCTCGTGTTCGACTACGGCTTCAACGTGAAGACGGCGGGCGACAGCCCGGCGTGGCACGAGTCCGACCGTGATCTGCTCCCCGGCCAGAAGCCCTGAGCGACAACTCGGGGCTCACTCGCCCGGTTCGGCGGAGCCCCTGGTGAACCTTCGGTCTGGGATCAGCCACATCACGGCGACCGCGACGTACATCGCGTAGGAGAGCCACACGCTCACGGCCGCGAGGCCCACGCCGGCGGCGTAGAGCGCGAGCGACAGGTAGCCCTTGAGGTCGGACGCGATCGCCGTCCCGACCAGCGACGCGCGGCCGTTCGCCGCGACGAGCGCGCGAACCAACAGTGAATACGAGCCCGCCGCGGCGAGCGCGACGACGCCGAACGACGCCACCGGCACCGGCTCCTGTGCGTTGCCCCGGAGCCATTCGGTCACGAAGGGGATCAACGACAGGCAGAAGAGCAGCAGCATGTTCGCCCACATCACCGCCCCGCTGATCCGGGTGGTCGCGCGCAGGAGGTGATGGTGGTTGTTCCAGTAGATCGCGACGAAGGCGAAGCTCAAGACGTAGATGCTGAAGCTCCCGAGCTCCCTGGAGCTCGTGAGGGCGGCGAACGTCGACCCCTGCGGCGGTCGGAGCTGGAAGGCGAGCAGCGTGATGATCACCGCCATCACCGCGTCGCTGAACGCTTCCACCCGTCCCGCCCCGCGCGTGACGTCGCCCCGCTGCGATCCTTCGCTCACGCCGTGGCTTCGACCTTCGTCTCGAGCATCTGCATCCGAGCCCCTCCGCGGCCATCGCAGCCTATAGCGGGGTCACGCGTGGGTCGACCCGTCAAAGACGACGCAGCACCCGCCCGGCCACGGCGAGCGTCGGCTGCCCGTCGAGGACCACCGCCTCGCCGTTGACCCATACGCCGTCGATCCCCTCGGGGAAGTCGTGCGGGTAGTGCTCCGTGATCGGGCGATGCGGGAACAGGTTCGTGGCGCGGTCGCGGACGCGCTCGAGGTCGAACAGCACGAGGTCGGCCGCCATCCCCGGCGCGATCAGCCCGCGGTCGGCGAGCCCCAGGCGCCCGGCGGGCATCGACGTCATCTTCCGCACGGCCTCCTCGAGCGACAGCACGCGGTCCTGCACCACGAAGCGCTCGAGCATGCCCGGGTGCTCGCCGTAGCTGCACGGCATGTAGGGCGGCGGATCGGCCACGTTCGCACCGCGGGGCAGCACCCAGCCGTCGGAGCAGAGCATCACCATCGGATGGCGCGCGACCGCGTGCACGACCTCGAGCTCGATGTAGTCGAACAACCCCTGCGCGCCGCCTTCGCTCGCGACGATCTCGTCGAGGTAGGCCGTCCAGCCGTCGACGCCGCGCGCGGTCGCCACCTCCGCCACGGTCAGCCCGGTGACGGCCGGCGACCACGGGTTCGGCAGGAACCACATGCGGTCCCACGCGCCGTGCTTCAACAGCCCGACCGGACCGTAGGCGGGACGCTCGTCGGCCACCACCTCGTCGACCAGGGCCGTGCGTCCCTCCCCGGTCGCCAGGAGCGCGAGGAGGTCGGCGGGTGCGAGCTCGTGGGTCCACTGGGGCAGCCCGTACCGCAGATCCCAGGCGAGGTCGGTGTGCGCGTCGTTGTCGACGGCCACGTCCAGCCCGCGAGCGCGGGCGCCCTCCCACAGCGCCATCACCTCGGGCAGCAGGTGTACGCCGCCGAACTTCGGCGCGTTGTGGCTGATCTGCGTGCGACAGCCCGCACGCTCGCCGATCGCGATGCATTCGGTGACCGCGTCGAGGACCGTCTCGCGCTCGCCGCGGATGTGGCTCGCATAGAACCCGCCATACCCGGCGACGACCTCGGCGAGGGCGACGATCTCGTCGGTCTCTGCGAAGCAGCCCGGCGGGTACACGAGCCCGGTCGACATCCCGAAAGCGCCGGCGCGCATCGCCTCGTCGACGTGGGCGCGCATCCGCTCGAGCTCCGCGCGCTCGGGGGGACGCTGCTCATAGCCGAGGACCGCCAGCCGCACGGTGCCGTGCCCGATCAGCGGCGCGACGTTCACGCCGACCCCGGCGGCCTCGGCCGCGCCGAGGTACTCGGCGAACGAGGACCACGTGTGTGCGACCGGATGCCCGTAGTCGGGGAACTGCACCTCGGCGAGCGCACGCGTGGCCTCCGCGATCGGTGCCGGTGACCCGCCGCAGTTCCCGGTGACGTGTGTCGTCACGCCCTGGCGCACGATGTTCTCTGCGCTCGGGTCCTGGAGGATCCCGATGTCGCTGTGCGTGTGGATGTCGATGAACCCGGGCGCGACGTAGCGTTCCTCAACATCGACCACGATGCGGGCGTCCGACGGGTCGAGACGACCAACCGCGACGATCCGGTCTCCCGTGACCGCCACGTCGTCGCGCCGCCACGGGTTGCCGGTGCCGTCGACGACGCTGGCACCGCGGAGCAGAAGGTCGTACGCGCTCATCGCGCCAGCGTATCCGTCACGCGCGACGCGCGGCCGCGAGCAGCGCGGCGATCGCCGTCGCGTTGCCCAGCGCCTCGTCGACCGCCTGATGGCGCGGCTCCTCGAGCCCGCGCAGCACGCGATGGATGTGCCGGATCGCCGGTGTGAACGACCGCTCCCCCGAAGGCACGGCGTCGTGTACCTCGCTCGTCCCACCGCGCAGCACGGTGAAGGTGTCGCCGGCCTTCGGGTGGAACGGGTTCGTGATGCGGAGCTCGCCCTCGGCGCCGAACACCCGCGTCAGCGTGTCGTAGCCGCTCAGGAAGCCCGACGAGAGCACGAGCCGGCGCTCGCCGGGGAACGTGAACGCCCCCCACAGCTCGAGGTCGACCCCGGCCTCGGTCCAGGTCGCGTCCGCCATCGCCCGCGAGAGGTCGGGCTCGGCGTCGAAGAGCAGCCGTGCGAGCCGGATCGCGTAACAGCCCACGTCCTGGATCGACCCGCCCGAGAGCTCGGCCAGCAACCGGACGTCGTCGGGATCGTCCAGGAAGAAATGGAACCGTGACCAGAGCTCGCGGATCTCGCCGATCACGCCGTCGGCGAGCAGCGCGCGCACCCGGTCGATCTGATCGTGGAACGGGAACACGAACGCCTCCCAGAGCGGACCGTGGGCGACCCGGGCCGCGGCGAGGACCCGTTCGGTCTCCTCGGGGGTGCCGCAGAGCGGCTTCTCGCAGAACACGGCCTTGCCCGCTTCGAGCGCCGCGATCGTCCACTCCGCGTGTAGACCGTTGGGGAGCGGGACGTAGACGGCCTCGACCTCCGGATCGGCGATGACGCGTTCGTACCCCGCGACGCCACCGGAGACGCCGTGCTCCGACGCCCAGCGGGCCGCGCGATCGCCGTCGCGGCTCGCGACCAGGATCGCGACGCCGTCGCCGGCCTCGGCGAGCGCCGGCAGGAACGCGCTCTCGGCGATCCCCGCCGTGCCGAGGATCCCCCACCGCACCGGCTCCGTGTGCGTAGTCATCGCGCGCTCGGCCGAGCCGGAGGCTCACCCACGACGGTCGATCGACGCGATGCCGTAGAAGAACTCGTCGCCGGTGGTGCGGATCTCCGCCCTCCACCCGAGCGCTCTGAGCGCTTCGGTGAGCCCTTCGGGCTGGTGGAAGACCTTGACGATCGTGTACGTCTGGCCGCTCTGCAACGTCCGGCTGTGCGCGAAATCAGGTCCGTCCTCCACGGCTTCGCCCGGGTTCGACGGTCGGGCCTCGGCGCCGGCGACGTCGTCGCAGAAGAACACGCGACCTTCGGGAGCGAGCCACCGACCGAGGCGCTCCCAGAAGCCTTCGAAGCGGCTCGGGGGGATGTGCGAGATCAAGAAGCCCGAGAAGATCGCGTCGAACGAGCGGCCCGCGGGTGGCTCCCATGCGAACAGGTCCGCGTGGACGTAGTGGACCGATGGGTCGGCGACGCGTTCGCGATTGATCGCGAGGACCGCCGCCGACGCGTCGACCGCCGTGAGTCGCCGAGCTCGACGCGCCAGCCTCCGCGTGAACAGACCGGTGCCGCAGGCGAGCTCGAGGACCTCACCCTTCGCATCGAAGGCGTCGACAGCCGCCTCGAGCCGGGCGGTTTCCTCGAACCAGCGCGCGTTGCCCTCCGGACCCAGGTCGTAGCGGCCGCGCCGGAACCAGACGTCCTCGTACTCCGGAGCTCGATCCTCGTAGTAACGGATCTGCTCCTGTAGGAGCGATTCCACGTCGTGCGTCAACGCCCCTCCTCCCGTCTCAGACCCGTCGGGAACGATAGCGCGATTATGGGTCCTCGAGGAACGGGAGGCTCACGGGGGCCGGAGCATGCCGGTGCAGGGTGGCGCGTTCGAACGCCGCCGCGCACCGCACGAGCAGCGGCTCCGCCCACATGGGGCCGAGGATCGACAACCCCACCGGAAGCCCGGACACCGCGCCTATCGGGACCGTGATCGCGGGGTAGCCGGCGACCGCGGCGGGACCCGCGTTGCCACCGATCTGCGGGTCGCCGTACACATGGTCGATCACCCAGGCTGGGCCAGACGTCGGTGCGACCACCACGTCCACCCCGTACGAGGCGAACGCCGAGTCGAGCCCCTCGTCGCGCGCCAGCCGCCCGCAGGTCGAGAGCGCCTCCAGGTACGCGGGTTCGCTCAGCGGACCCTTCTGCGCCGCCTCGATCAGCCGCTCCTGTCCGAAGAACACGAGCTCCTCGGCGCGGTGCGCCTCGTTGAAGGCGATCAGCTCGTCCAGCGTGCGCGGGCACTCGCCGTCGGGCGAGCCCAGGTAGGCCTCGAGGTCGTGCCGGAACTCGTACAGCAGCACCTCGAGCTCGGGCTCGCCGAGATCGTCGGCGTGCGGCACGTCGGCGGGATCGACCAGCTCCGCGCCCAGGCTCCGAAACACGTCGAGCGCGTCGTCGAAGGACGCGTCGACCCCGGGATGGAACCCGGCCAGGTTCCGCGCCACGCCGACCTTCATACCGCGGAGATCGACTGCGTCGATCTCTGCGAGCGGGTCCCACCCCCGCGGCGCCGACCGCGACGCGTCGTCGCGCGGGTCGGGCCCGGCGAGCGCGACGAGCAGCACGCTGGCGTCGGCGACCGTGCGCGCCATCGGGCCCGCGGTGTCCTGCGTGTGCGCGATCGGCACCACCCCCGCGCGACTCACGAGCCCGATCGTCGGCTTGATCCCGACGATGCCGTTGACCGAGGAAGGGCACACGATCGAGCCGTCGGTCTCGGTCCCGACCGCGGCCACGCAGAGGTTCGCCGACACGGCGACCGCCGATCCCGAGCTGGAGCCGCACGGGTTGCGATCCAGGGCATACGGGCTCCGGCACTGCCCCCCGCGCGCGCTCCACCCGCTCGTCGAGCGGCTCGAGCGGAAGTTCGCCCACTCCGACAGGTTCGTCGTGCCCAGGACGATCGCACCGGCGGCGCGCAGTCGTTCGATCACGGTCGCGTCGCGGGCCGGCCGCGCCTCCAGCAGCGCGAGCGACCCCGCCGCCGTCTGCAACGGCCCCGCCGAGCCGATGTTGTCCTTGATCAGGATCGGGATGCCGTGTAGCGGTCCTCGCACGTGTCCCGCACGTCGCTCGTCGTCGAGCGCCATCGCGTGTGCTTCGGCGTCCGGCGAGATCTCCAGCACCGAGCGCAGCACGCCGTCCTCGGTCTGGATCCGCGTCACGTACGCGTCGACGAGCTGGGCCGACGTCACCGATCCCGCGCCGAGCGCGGCGGAGAGCCCCGCGATCGTCGCTTCCTCGAACGCGAACATCCGACGACGCTACCCCACGTCGCCGCGGATCCGGCGCCGGCGGCCGGCACCCCCGTCCGAACCGCACGAGCGCAGTAGCCTCGTTCCTTACCGGCCGGTTGGGAGGACGGATGGGTGACGGCGGATGGACGGCGTACTACCGCGCCAACGACAGTCGGGCGCCGCGCGCGATGTTGCTCGACGTCCTGCAGCTCTACGACGGACCCGGGCGGGCGGTCGACCTCGGGTGCGGCGCGGGCATCGACGCCCTCGCGATGCTCGAGCGGGGATGGGACGTGCTGGCGATCGACGCGGAGGCCGAGGCGATCGAGCGGCTCCGGGCGCGAACGCCCGGGAGCGCGGAGACCCGGCTCAGGACCCAGCTCGGCCCGATGGAAGACGTCGTCCTGCCCGAGGTCGATCTCGTGTGGGCGGGCTACAGCCTGTTCTTCTGCGACCCCCGGCGCTTCTCCGCCGTGTGGGACGGGATCGGGTCGGCCCTGCCGCCTCATGGCCGGATCGCCGGCCAGCTCCTCGGCGACCGCGACACCTGGGCCGGCGGGGACGAGATCTCTTCGTTCGATCGCGACGCCGCGGTGGCGCTGTTCGACAGCTGGACGCTGGAGCGGTTCGAGGAGGAGGAGAACGACGGCGAGGCGTGCTCGGGCCCGAAGCACTGGCACGTCTTCCACGTCGTCGCGCGGCACGACGCACCGTGAGGCGCGACCGCCCTGTAACGATCCGTTCGCCCCGCAGACTCGGATACCTGACATGAAGGCGACCCAAGCCGAGCACCAGCCCGTCCCCGGGTCGAGCGGCGACCCCGGCGCCGGCCCGTTCGGGCGCCACCGAACGGCTGCGGCCGTGCTCGGCGTCCTCGTCGCGGGGTTCGCGCTCGCGCTCGGACAGCTACTCGCGGCGTTCGTCGCGGTCGCATCGTCGCCGATCGTCGCCGTCGGGCAGGCCACGATCGATCTCGCGCCGCCGTGGCTGAAGGACTTCGCGATCCGCACGTTCGGGAGCCACGACAAGGTGGCCTTGATCGTGGGGACGCTCGTCGTGCTGGCGGCACTCGCCGCGCTCGCGGGGGTCGCTGCGGCGCGCCGCCCGGCGGTCGGGATCGCCGCGCTGGTCGCGCTCGGGACGCTCGGGATCGTCGCGGCGCTCACCCGTCCCGACGCCACCGCCGTCTGGGCGATCCCGTCGATCGGCGCGATCTTCGGCGGCGTGTGGGCGCTCTCCTTCCTGCTCGGCCGCTTCTTCGGGGTGCCGGCCGATCGGGGGCGCGCGCCCGCGCCCTCCGCCGAGGCGCCCGCACCCCACGGCTTCGACCGCCGCACGTTCGTCCGCGCGGCGTTCGCGATCGGGGGCACGGCCGCGGTCGCGGGGATCGCGGGCAAGGCGATCGCGGACCGGCGGTTCGCTGCGGCGGCCTCGCGCGCAGAGGTCACGATCCCCCCGGTGAAGATCCGCGCCCGCGCGTTCCCCTCGCGCGATCAGCTCGACGTCCCGGGCCCGTCGCCCTTCTACACGCCGAACGATCGCTTCTACCGCGTCGACACCGCGATCTTCCCGCCGCAGGTCCAGGCGAAGGATTGGCGTCTGCGGATCCACGGGATGGTCGACCGCGAGCTCACGCTGGACTTCCCTCAGCTGCTCGACCGCGAGCTCGTCGAACGCGACGTCACGCTCTGTTGCGTCTCCAACGAGGTCGGCGGGAGCTACGTGGGCAACGCCCGATGGACCGGCGCGCTCCTCGCGCCCCTGCTCGAGGAGGCGGGTGTGCAGCGCGGCGCCGACCAGATCGTCTCGACCTCGGCGGACGGGATGACGATCGGGACGCCGACGGCCATCGTGACGGACGGCCGCGACGCGATGCTCGCCGTCGCGATGAACGGCGAGCCGCTCCCGATCCCCCACGGCTTCCCGGTCCGGATGATCGTGCCGGGCCTCTACGGCTACGTCAGCGCGACGAAGTGGGTCGTGGACCTCGAGCTCACGACGTTCGACGCCTACGACCCCTATTGGATCCAGCGCGGCTGGGCCCAGCCCGGTCCGATCAAGACCGAGTCGCGGATCGACACCCCGCGCGCGGGCGTGACCCTGCCCGCGGGGACGATCCCCGTGGCCGGCATCGCGTGGGCCCAGCACCGCGGGATCTCCCGCGTGGAGGTCCAGCTCGACGACGCGCCATGGGCCGAGGCGCGCCTGGCCCCGCAAGACACGATCGACACGTGGCGCCAATGGGTGTGGGAGTGGGACGCGCAGCCCGGCCACCATTTCCTTCGGGTGCGGGCCACCGACGCGACCGGCGCCGTCCAGCCGCAGCAACGGGTGGCGCCGTTCCCCAGCGGCGCCACCGGCTGGCATACCATCGACCTGGAGATCGCCTGAGGCTGGGGGCCAACCGGTGGCGGAGACCGTGACGATCGAAGGTCAGACGTTCCTGCGGCGGAACCCGCTGGGGGTGCTCGGCCTCAGCCTGATCACCATCGGGATCTACTTCTTCTACTGGTACTACCAGGTCAACGACGAGCTCCGACGGTTCGAGCACGACGACACGATCAGCCCGACGCGCTCGCTGATGGCGATCCTCTTCGGCTGGCTCATCATCGTGCCGCCGTTCATCGCTCTGTACAACACGGCGACGCACGTGCAGTCGATCGAACGGCGGCGTTCGATCCAGCCTCAGCTCGAACCCGCGCTCGTCGATCGTGATCCTGCTGCTGGTGGCGGTCGGCAACGGTGTCTACCTCCAAGAGCATCTCAACCGGATCTGGACGAGCGCGGCGAGCTCGCCGCCGCCGCCGAGCGGGCCTGCCGCGCTGCCGCCGATGCCCGGCCCACCCACGTGACCCGGGGTTGCGCCCCGCCGCTCCGCTCACGAGGATAGGACGCCACACGAGGGGGGTTGGGGCGATGGCAGAGGTCGAGGAGAACCCGTACCACTACACAGGGCTGCACGCGTTCGGATTCCTCAAACCCGCGAACGTGCGCCCGCCCGAGCTGCTAGCGATGATCCGCGAGCTCGGTTCGCCGCCCGACGGGCCGGTGATCTGGGCGGGGACCTTCGTCGGGGACTACGCGGCGTTCGTACACGTGCGTGTGGACGACGGCGACCTCGGTGGGCTGCAGGAGCTGATCGAGGGAGCATTCTGGGACCTCGGCGCGCGCGGTCGGTGGGCGATCGAGGCGAAGGTCGCGAGCACGACGCGGGACGCCGTGGCGAAGTTCGTCGGGGTGAAGCGGGGCACGCAGGAGATCATCGCGATCAGCGCGCTCCGCGTGCGGCCCGGCTCGCTCGACGAGGTGCTGGAGCAGGTGCAGACGATCTCGACGTTCCGCGGCGCGTCGGTCGTGTTCGGCGAGGACGACGTCCTCGTGCAGCTCGGCGCCGACACGTACGAGGTGGTGGCGAGCTCCGTCGAACGCGAGCTGCAGGCCGTGACCGGCATCGTGGGGAGCGCGACGGCCTTCTGCGACGGCCGGCGCTAACGCGCCGGATCCTCGCGGAGCTCCGCCGCCGGACGTGTGGCGCCCTTCGCCTCGTAGCACGCGAGCGCCTCGACGCGCAGGCGCGCCGCCTGGGCGGGGTCGGGCACCGTCGCCGCCAGGGCGGCGCGCGCGTCGGCCTGGAGCAACAGGAAGTCGGTCGCGTCGGCGACGGCCAGCGCGTCGCGCGCGAGCGTCGCGGCCTCGGCCTCGTCGCCGCGGTCGGCGGCTGCGACCGCGCGCACCGTCATCCACGTCACCCGGACCTCGAGGTCCTCGCCAGCCGCCTCGGCCTCGACCCGCCGCGCGAGCTGGTCGGCCTCCTCGACCTTGCCGCTCGAGGACAGCATCTCCGCGAGCGCCGCGGCGGCGGGCACCGCGTTCAGCGTGTCGCCCTGCTCGAGGAAGAAGGCGTAGACGTCGCGACACAGCGAGATCGCGCGCGCGGTCTCGCCCTGCGCGCGCGCCACTTCCGCCTGCGCTTCGTCGGCCGCCGCCAGCCACCGACGTTGGCCGAGGTCGGCGAAGGCCGCCCGTGCCTCGTCCAGCGCCGTCTGCGCCTCCTCGATCCGACCCAGCAGCGTCATCGGGCGCACCTCGGCGAGGCGGAGCGTCGCCTGCGTCAGACGGTCGCCCGCGAGCGCGTCGCGGACGCCGGCGATCCGGTCGAGGGCGTCGGGGAGGGCGACCGAGCCGAGCAGGAGCGCCATCGCGAACAGCGGCGCCGCCTCCTGCACGGCACGGGAGTCCTCCGAGCGGCGCGCCGCCGCGAGCGCCCGTTCGGCGGACTCGGCCATGTCGTGCGAGCGCCCCTCGACCCACGAGACGATCGCGAGATCGGTCAGCGCGGCCGCGAGCTCACGGTCGTCGCCGGCCTGCGCGAACCGCGGGATCGAGTCCTCGAGGACCTCCCGCAGGCGGTGCGGCGGCATCTCGGTCGGATCGCGCAGGAAGCGCAGGTGCGCCCGCTGCATCCGGGCCCGAACGGCCGGGAGGTCGTCGTCCCCGAGCGCGAAGGCCCCCACGAGCTCCTCGACCACCGCCTCGGCCCGGTCGATGTCGCCAGCGTAGAGCAGGGCGTGGTGCAGGTCGGACAGCACCGCCAGCCGCGCGGGATCGTCCGACGGCAGCAGCCGCGCCGCCCGATCGAGGAGCCCGACCGCGGAGGTGACGTCGCCCCGCGACGAGGCCGTGCGCCCGGCGCTCGCCAGGCGCGTCCCCGCCGCGACCGACAGCTCTCCCACCGCCGGTCCCCGCGACCCCAGCTCGCGCATCGTGTCCGCGGCGCGCTCGAGGTGGGAGCCGGCCCGTACGTCGTCGGCAAGGCCGTCGGCGACCTTCACGTGGAGCTCGGCCCGGACCTGCTTGGGGATCGCCTGATAGGCGGCATCGCGGATCAAGGCGTGACGGAAGCGCCAGACGAGGTCGCCGCCCTCGGGGTCGGGCACGAGCAGGTCGCGCTCGACCAGCCGGTGGACGACCTCGCCGGCCTCGGGTCCAACGAGCCGTTCGAGCTCGCGGATCCGGAACCGGACCCCCAGCACCGCCGCTCGCTCCAGCGTGCGGCGCTCGTCGTCGGCCAGGCGGTCGACGCGCGCCTCCAGCAGCGCGGTGACGGTCGGGGGCACCGGCACGTCGTCGGGACTCAGCGCGTCCGCGAGCGGAAGCGCAGCGACCACCTCCTCGATGAAGAACGGGTTCCCGCCCGCGATCTCGGTGATCCGACGCTCGACCTCGGGCGAGGCCCCCTCGACGAGCGAGCGGACGAGCTCGGCGCCGTCGCGCTCGGCCAACGGCTCGAGGTGGACCGTGAGTCCGGCCCGGCAGCCGTCCCCACGACGGGTGCTCGAAGAACAGGTCGGGCCGGCCGGCGCAGAGCAGGAGGATCGCCGCATCGCTCGTCCACCCGGCGAGGTGGCGCAAGACGTCGAGCAAGGCGTCGGACGCGTGGTGGACGTCGTCGAGGACGAGCACGAGCGGTTGCGACCGAGCCACCTCGCCGAGGAACGCACGCACGGCCGACGCGCGCTCCTCCAGACCGGCCGGCCGCCCGGTCTCGGTGACCGTCGCGAGGACCCGGTCGGACAGCTCACGATCCGCGACGACCTCCGCGAGCGCTGAGCGCAGGGTCGTGACGTCGTCATCGGGCGAGGCGCCCACGGCCTGCGCGACGATCTCGGCGAGCGGACGGAGCGGGCTCGCCTCCCCGTAGGCGGCACACCGGCCGCGCAGGACCGCCACGTCGGCCAACCCCTCGATGAACTCGCGCACCAGCCGCGTCTTGCCGACCCCAGCGTCGCCCACCACGTTGACCACGCGGCATCGCCTGGCCTCGCGCACCCCGCGCAACGCGTCCTCGAACAGCCGGAGCTCGGCGGTGCGGTCGACGTGCGGCGAGAGGCTCGCCGACGCGACGCCTGCGCCCGGAGAGAGCGCGCGCAGCGAGAAGGCCGCGGTCCCCGCCTCGCCGAAACCCTTCAGGACGAGCGGCGCCACCGGGTCGATCGCGGCCTGCCGGCGCAGCAGCTGCGCGGTCGTCTCGTCGATCAGGATCTCGCCCGGGCCCGCGCGCTGCTGGAGCCGGGCGGCCAGGTTCACCGAGGAGCCGACTACGAAGGGCTCCTCGGGTCCGGCCGTGGCCGCGACGACCTCGCCGGTGGCCACCCCGGTCCGGATGTCGAGCCGGACGCCCCATTCGGCCTCGAGCGCGTCGCTCAGCTCGTCGATCGTGCGACGCATCTCGAGCGCGGCCCGCGCGGCCCGCAGCGCGTCGTCCTCGTGCACCCGCGGATAGCCGAACACCGCCATCACCGCGTCGCCCACGAACTTCTCCACCGTGCCGCCGTGACTCGTGACCGCGGCGCGGGTCGTGTCGAAGAAGCGGCTGAGCACGTCGTGGACGGTCTCGGCGTCCAGACGCGCGCTCAGCTCGGTGGAGGAGACGAGATCGCAGAACACCGTGGTGACCGCGCGGCGGGACCCCGACGAGGGCGCGACGGCGAACGGGCGCCCGCACCGCAGGCAGAACACCGCACGTGCGGGGTTCTCCTCGCCGCAGGTCTCGCAGGTTCGCATGACCCCCCCTTTCCCCGCCCATCATCGCGGAGGTGGCGGTGTCGGGTCGAACCGCGCCGTCGCGTATCGAGGACGGTGGCTACGATGCAGGCGGTCGCGCAGGCGGAGGCGGCGGCCGCACGAGACGAAGGGGGAGCCGCACGATGTCCGAACCGTTCGACATGGGTCTGGTGCAGCGCGGAGCGCGGAACCGCCGCACGCCCTACTACGAGGCCACGCAGCGCCGCGGCCCCAAGGGGATGACGGTCTACAACCACATGTACTTCCCGATCCGCTTCGACACGTTCGAGGCCGAGTTCGACGCGTTGCTGCACGGCGTGACGCTCTGGGACGTCGCGGTCGAGCGCTGCCTGGAGATCTCCGGTCCCGACGGCTTCCGCTTCGCACAGCTGCTCACGCCGCGCGACCTCTCACGCTGCGCGGTGGGTCAGGCGAAGTACGTGTTGATCTGCGACGCGGACGGCGGCATCATCAACGACCCCGTCCTCACGCGCATGGACGAGCAGACCTTCTGGTTCGCACTTGCCTCCTCGGATGCGCTGCTGTTCGCGCGCGGACTGAGGAACGCGTACCCCGATCTGGAGGTCACGATCCGCGAGGCCGACGTCGCACCCCTGCAGATCCAGGGGCCGCGCTCGAAGGACCTGATGGTGAAGCTCCTCGGCGAGGAGATCCTCGACCTTCGCTACTACTTCTGGCGGCACGCGGAGATCGCGGGCGTGCCGGTCGTGGTCACGCGGACGGCTGGACCTCGGAGGTCGGCTACGAGGTGTACACGACCGACACGTCGCGCGGGAACGAGGTCTACGACGCGATCATGGACGCGGGCGAAGGGTTCGCGATCGTCCCGACCGGTCCGAGCGACATCCGCCGGATCGAGGGCGCGATCTTCAACTGGGGCGCGGACATGACCTACGAACACAACGCGTACGAGCTGGGGCTCGAGCGGTTGGTCGACCTCGAGACCCTCGCCGAGGACGCATGCATCTCGATCGCCGCGTACCGGCGGATCGCCGCCGAAGGCGTCGGCCGCAAGCTCAACGGGATGACCTTCGACGGCGACCCGTTCCCGGGGCTGAACGACGTCAAGTGGCCGGCGTCGATCGAGGGTGAGACCGTGGGGCTCGTGACGTCGGCGATCCACTCGCCGCGCCTGCGGCAGAACATCGGGTACTGCTGGCTCCCGGCCGACGCGAGCCACGAGGGCCGGACGGTCGCCGTCCGAGACGGAATGGGGCACCCGAACCGGAACCGTCACGCCGATGCCGTTCGTCGACCCGAGCAAGGAGATCCCCGTCGCATGAACCAGCCCGACACGACCGGCGCGACGATCGGCATCGACGAGCTCTCGCTCGCCACGCGCAACCACGGGATGCCGCTCGAGGCGCTCCGCTACGACGTCACCCCGGTCGGCCTGCACTACCTGCTGATCCACTACGACATCCCGCTCGTCGACCCGACCACGTGGCGCCTGCGCGTCGAGGGCTCCGTCCGACGCACGCTCGACCTGTCGCTGGACGACGTCCGCTCCTTCGCCGCGAGGACGTTCCCGGTGACGATGGAATGCGCGGGCAACGGCCGGGCGCTCCACGAGCCGCGCCCCGTGAGCCAACCCTGGCTCCTCGAGGCGGTCGGCACCGCCGAATGGACGGGGGTGCCGGTGCGGGCGCTGCTGGACGAGGCCGGGCTCACCGACGAGGCGGTCTCCGTCGCGTTCCGCGGACTCGACCGCGGCATCGAGGGTGACGTCGAGCAGCACTACGAACGCGGACTCTCGCGTCCGGACGCGCTCGACGAGGACGTGCTCCTCGCGTACGAGATGAACGGTCAGCCCTTGCCGCCCCAGCACGGGTTCCCGCTGCGGCTGGTCGTCCCCGGCTGGTACGGGATGACGTCGGTGAAATGGCTCTCGCGGATCGAGGCCCTGGACGCACCGTTCGACGGCTACCAGAACCGGGTCGGCTACCACTGGCGCGCCACCGAGGACGACCCCGGAGAGCCGCTGCCGCGGATCGCGGTGCGGAGCCTCATGGCGCCGCCCGGGATCCCGCTGTTCCTGCCGAGGACCCGCCACCTCGCGCCCGGGCCCACCACGTTGGAGGGCAAGGCGTGGTCGGGCACGGGACCGGTCACGCGCGTCGAGGTGAGCACCGACGCCGGCGCGAACTGGGCCGACGCGCAGCTCGCGCTCGAGGGGCCCTCCCACGCGTGGCGCGGCTGGACGTTCGACTGGGACGCGACGCCGGGCACGTACGAGCTGTGCTCCCGCGCGACCGACGCCACCGGCGCCACCCAGCCGATGGAGCCGGTCTGGAACGTGGGCGGCTACACGAACAACGCTGTACAGCGGGTCCCGGTCGTGGTCGAGGCCTAGCAGACCTCGCCGTCGCCCTCGATCGAGAGCAGCACGGTGCGCAGCAGCGAGTTGAGCTGCCGCTGCTCGTCGGGCGTCAACGCGGACAGGATCGATCGTTCCTCCTCGGCCTGCGTGTCGACGGCCTTGTCCAAGATGTCGCGCCCCTCCTGCGTGAGGACGACCACCACGCTTCGCCGGTCCTCGGGGTCGCGCTCCCGGGCGACGAACCCGGCTTCCTCGAGCCGGTCGATCCGGTTCGTCATCGCGCCGCTCGACAGCGAGAGCGACGACGCGAGCCTGCCGGCGCTCGCACGGTCGCCCGGCGTCTGACGGAGCTTGAGCAGGAGCTTGAACTCGCCGGTGTTCAATCCGAACCGCCCGACGGTCTGCTCGGTGAGGCGGTCGATCTTCTTGGTGAGCTTCTCCATCCGGTCGACCGCCGCCTCGACCTCACGGTCGAGCGTCGGGAACCAGTCGAGCGCCCGCTCCAGGAACCGGTCGATCGAGTCCTTCCGAACCTGCTCGGCCATCCGCTCAACCTTTCGACGTGAGATATCTTGACATCAAACTTTGAGTTGGAGTATCTTCACGTCGAAGGATACGCCGGGAAGAAGGGGGAACGCAAGATGTCGTGGATGCCGATACAGGAGGCCTTCCGGCGCGACGAGCAGGTGCGGCGCGAGACCGAGCTCCGACGGGCCGCGGAGCGCGCACGGATCGTCGGTCCGCCCCGGCGGCGCGGCCGTCGCTCGGGCACCACTGAATCGCGGGTCGCCTGAGGTTCGCCGCGAACCCATCCTGCTCGACGAGGCCGGCACCGTCCGGCGGTGGATCGGAGGGTCCGCTTGCGCTTCACGGCGGGCGGGCGCACCCTTCAAGGATGGCGACGCGTATCGCGGACGTCGTCGGGGGGATCGTCGGTCCCGATGTGCCGATCGGGATCCAGCGCGTTCGACGGCAGCCGGATCGGTCCTGAGGATCCGCCCGCCACACTCGTGATCCGGTCGCCCGATGCGATCCGCAGGATCGTGACGGCGCCGGGCGAGCTCGGGCTGGGTCGCGCCTACGTCGCCGGCGACCTCGACGTGGAGGGCGACGTCTACGCCGCGCTCGAAGCGCTGCAGAGCCGGGTGCCCAGCGCCAGGCTGCGCCCGGCGCAGCTCGCCGCCGTGGCCCGGCTCGTCGGGGGCGACGGCCTGCACCGGCTCCCGCCGCCACCGGAGGAGGCGCGCCTGGTCGGACGGCGGCATTCCAGGGAGCGAGACGCTCGCGCGATCGCGCATCACTACGACGTCTCGAACCGTTTCTACGAGCTCGTCCTCGGCCCGTCGATGACGTACTCCTGCGGTGTCTGGCAGAGCCCTCGGGCCACCCTCGAGGAGGCGCAGGCCGCGAAGTACGAGCTGATCTGCCGCAAGCTCGACGTAGGACCCGGATCGCGGCTCCTCGACGTCGGCTGCGGGTGGGGCGGCATGGCGATGCACGCCGCGCGCGAGCACGGGGCCCGCGCCGTCGGGATCACGCTCTCGCACGCGCAGGCCGAGTGGGCGCAGAAGACGGTGGCCGAGGCCGGGCTCGCGCACCGTGTCGAGATCCGCTTCCAGGACTACCGCGACGTGCGGGACGGACCCTTCGACGCCATCTCGTCGATCGGGATGTTCGAGCACGTCGGGCTCGCGAACCTCGGCACCTACTTCGGTCGTCAGCGCCGCCTGCTGCGCCCCGAGGGACGCCTGCTGAACCACGGGATCTCGCGACCGGCGCGGACCGGACGGCGCACCTCGCTGCCGGCCCTTCGGCGCAACAGCTTCATCGACCGCTACGTCTTCCCCGACGGGGAGCTCCACGAGGTCGGCTCGGTGGTCTCGAGGATGCAGTCGGCGGGGTTGGAGGTGCGTCACCTCGAGAGCCTGCGCGAGCACTACGCGCTGACGCTTCGGTCCTGGGTCGCGAACCTCGAGGCGAACTGGGACGAGGCGGTCGCGGAGGTCGGCGCTGCACGCGCACGGATCTGGCGGCTGTACACGGCCGGCTCGGCGCTCAACTTCGAGGCCGGCCGCACGCAGGTGCACCAGATCCTCGGGGTCCGCGCGGTGGCGGGTCGAAGCGGCCTGCCCCTGCCGACCGAGTGGTGACCCGCGACTCGGGGAGCCGTCCGTAGACTTCCGGACCGTGGTCCCGGCCGAAGGTTTCGACGTCGTCCTCACGGTCCGTCCTCCGCGGTTCTCCGAGGAAGACGCCGTGGCGATCGCCGAGCGGACCTTCGCGGTCCGGGCGTCGGCCGCCCGGGACCTCGGGAGCGAACGCGACCAGACGTTCCTGCTGAGCGGTCCGTCGGGCGAGCCCCTCGCGGTGATGAAGGTCTCGAACCCGGCGGAGGATCCGGAGACCCTCGACATGGAGGCGCTCGCCGCGCAGCGCGTCGCCGGCGTCGATCCGCGTCTGCCGGTGGCGCTCCCCCGGACCGCACCCGGCGCCGCAGCCGCCGACGCGACCGGATCCCGGGTGTTCTTCGAGGCGGCCGACGGCTCGCACTGGGTCCGGATGTACGACGTGCTGCCCGGGTCGGGCAGCGTCGATCCCACCGGGCTGTCCGATGTCTCGCTCGGCGCGTGGGGGGAGACCACCGCCCGCCTCGGCCGCGCGCTCCGAGGCTTCTTCCACCCGAAGGCGGACCGGACGATGCTGTGGGATCCGCAGCACGCGTTGCGTTCGCGGGCGCTGGTGCACGAGATCCCCGACGGGGAGCACCGCGGAGCCGTCGAGCGGGTTCTCGATCGGTTCGAGGAGGCGGTCGCCCCCGCGTGGCCGCGCCTGCGCGCGCAGGCGGTGCACGGCGACCTCACGACCGACAACGCCCTCGTCGACGAGGCCGGCCGGATCACGGGGATCGTGGACTTCGGTGACATGAGCTACTCGGCGCTCGCGATCGACCTCGCGTCGATCCTGGACTCGCTGGCGGCCGAGCGATCCGGCGACGAGCTGTTCCGGGCGGCGCGTCTCGTGATCGACGGCTACGAGCGCGTGACGCCGCTCGAGCCGCTCGAACGCCTCCTGCTCGGAGAGCTCTGGGCCGCGCGGTCGGCCGTCACGATCGCGATCCGGTCCTGGCGGGGCGCGCTCGAGCTCGACGACCCAGCGTTCGTGGAGGACTACAACCGCGTCGCGTTCGCCATGATCGAGGAGATCCTCGCGCGCGGATGGGAGGAGACGGCGCGTGCGCTCGGCGCCCGGCGGGACGACGCCGCCCCCACGGGACTCGCGGAGCGGCGGGACAAGGTGCTGGGCCCGGCCCTGGAACCGCTCTCCTATGACCGGCCGATCCACATGGCGAGCGCCCGCGGCGTATGGATGACCGACACCGAGGGCCGGACCTACCTCGACGCCTACAACAACGTGCCGTGCGTGGGCCACGCGCATCCGCGCGTGGCCGAGGCGATCGCGCGGCAGACACGGATCCTGAACACGAACATGCGCTACCTGCACGCCGGCGCGATCGAGCTGGCGGAGCGCCTCGTCGCCACCTGCCCCGATGGGCTCGACACCGTGCTGTTCGTGAACTCCGGCTCCGAGGCGAACGACCTCGCCTGGCGTCTGGCGACCACGTACACGGGCAACGCCGGCGGCCTCTGCACCGCCTGGGCCTACCACGGGATCACCGAGACGGCGGCGGCGCTGTCACCGGAGATGTGGCCGGGCGGCCGAGCGCCGGCGCACGTCGAGACGTGGACCCCGCCCGACACGTACCGCGGCACGAACGAGGACCCGTCCGGGTTCGAGGAGGCGATCGCGCGCCTGCGGTCGCGCGGTCTCGTCCCGGCCGCCGCGATCCTCGACGGCGTGGTGACGAGCGACGGCTTCTACGACCTCACCCCGTCCTACGCGCAGGAGCTGGTCCGGCTGACCCACGAGGCCGGTGGACTCTGGATCGCCGACGAGGTGCAGGGAGGTCACGGCCGTACCGGCGAGACGATGTGGTCGTTCGAGCGCTTCGAGATCGAACCCGACCTCGTCACGCTCGGCAAGCCGATGGGCAACGGCCACCCGGTCGCGGCGGTGATCACGCGCCGTGAGATCGCGCAGCGGTTCGCCGAGGAGACCGTCTTCTTCTCGACGTTCGGCGGCAACCCGGTCTCGGTCGCCGCGGCGACGGCCGTGCTCGACGTCCTCGAGGACGAACGCGTGCTCGCGCGCACCCACGCGGCCGGCGAGGCGCTCCGGGCAGCGGTGCGCGAGGTCGCGGCCACGTTCCCGGGGGTCGGCGACGTCCGCGGCGTCGGCCTCGCGAACGGGATCGAGCTCGTGCGCGACCCCACGACGAAGGAGCCCGACGCCGACGCGGCCGGCGCGATCACGGAGGGCCTGCGCGAGCGCGGCGTCCTGGTCGGCACCACCGGTCCGCACGGCAACGTGCTGAAGGTGCGGCCGCCGCTGGCCTTCACGCAGGCCGAGGTGCCGGTGTTCGCCGAGGCATTCGCGGCGACGCTCGGAGCGATAGCGGGTTCAGGCTGAAGGCCGTGCCCACTCGGCCCGACGCGGGCCGCTGACCCGCCCCGGCCATCAGCGCGTCACGGGCTCCCCCGTCGCGCACAGGCGCTCGATCAGGTCGGCGGCCTTCGCCGGACCGGGTTCGGCCCGCACGGCCGCGGACACGTCGCGCATCCAGCCCGCGAGGCGCTCGTCGCCGAGCAGCCGGTCAACCGCGCCCACCAGTTGCTCCGTGGTCCAGTCGTAGGTGGGCAGGCGCACGCCGAAGCCCGTTTCGTCGAGGCGCTGCGCGTTGTCGTACTGGTCCCAGAACAGCGGAAGCCCGATCATCGGCAGCCCGAAGTGGAAACCCTCGCACGTCGTGTTGTTGCCGCCGTGGGTGATCAGCAGGTCGCACTGCGGCAGGATCGACGGCTGGGGCAAGAACTCGTCGCCGTACATGTTCGGACCGAGCGTCATCTGGTCCTTGAGCGGCCCCATCGACACGATCGTGCGGTGCTCGGTCGTGGCCATCGCGTCGATCAGCCGCTGCATCAACGCCACGTCCATGCACCCGAGCGAGCCGAGCGACAGGTACACGACCTTGCCGGTGCCCGGCACGCGCTCGGCCACGTCGAAGGGCGCCTCACCGGTGCGGACGGTCGATTGCAGGCGATGCCAGGTAAGGCCGAGCGGCTCGGCGCGCGCGTAGTCGGCCGCCTCCGGGAACAGGTAGAGGTTCAGCCACGGGGAGTGCGTGTTGAACTCGTCCGGCGGGCAGGGGGCGACGCCGACCGAGGCACGGAAGTCGTTGTGCTCGGCGAGCAGCCCCTCGTGCTGGCGGTGGTACTCGGCGCGGAAGTCGTCCCATCCCTCGCGATCGCTCACCGCCAGACCCGACAGCGGGGGCGGGAGCAGGTCGTCGCGCATCTCGAGCGGGTTCGCCGACACGAACCGCACCCACGGAGAGTCCGCGAGCTCGATCGCCGGGTAGCCGGTCACGTTGTCGGTCACCACGACGTCGGGCCGGACGTCGTCCCAGATCTCCATCAGGCGCTCGTGCGAGTAGCGCTCCCCCGCTACCAGCGCCTCCCAGATCGGCTTCGTGACGGTCTCGATCTGCTCGATCGTCGGCTTGCGGAACTCCGGCGCCGTCACGCGGATGAACTCGCCCCACGGATCGGCGTCGGGGTCGGCGCTCTCCTCGGGTGGCGTCATCCGCATCAGCCGTTCCTCGAAGCCCTTGGCCTCGAGCACGCCATCGAACGACTCGTCGATCACGAACACGATCCGGTGTCCTCGCTCGGCGAGCACGTTGGCGATCGCGACGCAGTTGTTCGTCGGACCCCAGGCCCCGGGCTCCGGGAAGAACGCGATCGTCTTCGTCTCGTTCACGCTTGCCTCCTCCGCGATGGGTGGCGGGAATCTACCCCGGTCGGCGGCGAGCTGTGGCTATGCTCGGGCCCATGGCGCCCCTGCCCGTCTTCGTGCTCGCGGGCGCGCTGATCGGGTCGCTCACCGGACTGTTCGGGATCGGTGGGTCGGCCATCGCCACGCCGCTGCTGTCCCTGCTCGGGGTCCCTCCCCTGATGGCCGTCGCGTCACCGTTGCCCGCGACGATCCCGGTCGCGGTCGCCGCCGGTGCGCCGTACGTCCGCGAGCAGGAGACACGCCCGCGGGCCGCCGGGTGGTCGCTGCTGGGCGCGGTGCCCGGGACGATCGTCGGCGCGTTCCTTTCGGAATTCGTCGGCGGCCCGCTGCTGCTGATCGCCTCCGGGATCGTGCTCGTCGTGGTCGGGCAGCGGGTGCTGCGGCCGATCGACGCCGGGATGCGCGGACGGGGCACCGCACGGCGGCAGAACCGTCCCCTGCTCGTTGCGGCCTCGGTCCTGATCGGGATCTTCTCCGGGCTCCTGGCGAATGGCGGCGGGTTCCTCCTGGTACCGATGTACCTGCTCGTGTTCGGATTGACGATGCGTCAGTCCGTTGGGACGAGCCTGCTGGTGATCACCGTGCTCGCGATACCGAACATCGCCGTGCACTGGTCTCTCGGCCACATCGACTGGCAGGTCGCGGGCGCGTTCGCCCTCGGCGCCGTCCCGGCGGGTGCGGCGAGCGGCCGGTTCGCCCACCGGGTCGCGGGACCGCAGGTCCGCCACGCGTTCGGCTGGTTCCTGATCGTGTCCGGCGTCGCGTTCGTGGCGCTGCGGCTGTACAACGCATGAGCGCCGAGGCTCGCGTCGGCCGGATGAGCCCGACCGCTCAGGCTTCGGAAACGTCGGCCAGGTTCGCTCGGACGAGCCGGAGGAGCAACGGCTTCGCCCCGAGCTCCTCGAGGTAGGCACGGGCCACCTCCACTGCGCCCTCGGGCACGAGGTCCGCCGGCAACACGGCGACGGCGTCGACGGTGGCCAGGGCGTGTGTGAACCGATCGCCCTTGGCGATCCGCTCGGCGAGGAAGCTCTCGTAGGCCGCCGCCCCCTCGCGGCTGTGCCCTTCGAGCGCTGCGAGACCGGCCGCGAGCGCGCGCCGCGTCGTCGCGTGCCACCCGCCCTCCTCCTGAGATGCGCGGTCGAGCGCGGCCCGAGCCTTGGCGGCATCGCCGAGCCACAGCGCCGCGCGACCCGCGAACCACAGCGCGATCGGGGCGTTGGGGCCGGCAGGCTCCGCCTCGATCGCGCGCATCCCCTCCTCGTAGGCGTCGGCAACGTCGCCGCCCATCAACCGTACGACCGAGAGAGCGCGATGATGCCACGCGCGCATCGTGGGGTCGCCGCTCTCGGTGGTCGCCTTGCTGAGGCCTGCGATCGCGGCGCTCGCCGCGGGCGCATCGCCACGGTAGGCCGCCAGGAGCGCCTCATCGATCTTGAGCAGATCGGCGAGCTGTGGCGGCAGGTCGGGCCGAGCCTGGAGGTCGGCGAGGATATCGTCGGCCCTGGCCCACTCACCGAACTCGATCGCCGCCTCCACGGCGTTGGCCAACGAGATCATCTCCATCCCGCCGTACCCACCCCGCCGCGCCGTCGCGGCCGACTCGAGGTTCCGTTCCAGCCCCTCTCGTCCGTCTTCGGCGGCGAGGCCGATGGCCTGGGAGGCTCTCGCCATCGAGCGCAGATCGCCCTCTTCGGTGGCGAGGGCCAACATCCCCCGATGGATGATCCGAGATTCGCGGCGCCGGCCGAGGAGCCAGAGCACGTAGGAGCGGTCCGAGAGCGCGTGCTGGAACCGCTCGCGCGCGCCGGTCCGCTCGAAGCCCGCGAGGCAGCGGTCGAGCCGTTCGAGGCATCCTTCGAGATCCTCGTCGTAGTAGAGGATGTGCGCGACCGCCTCGTCGACCTCCGCGCGAGCGCGGTCGTCGCCGCCCTCACCCAGGCGGTCGCGCATCTCCTGGACCAGGGGCCGCAGGTCGTCCACGCGCCCGAGCTGGGACAACACCTCCACGAGCAGGCCCGCCATCGTCACCTCGGCGTTGATGTCGCCGATCCCGCGCTGAACCTCCACGGCCTCCTCAAGGAAGGAGATCTGCTCCTCGGGCTTGAGCGCGTCCCCTGCAGCGCGGGCAGCCTCCTTCAACAGCTCGGCACGCTCGACCCCGCCGGGAGTGATCGCGAGCGCCTGCTCCGCGAACACCAGCGCCTGCTCGGGGGAGCCGAGCGAGGTCGCGCGCTCGGCGGCCTGCCGGAGCCAGTCGCGGGCGCGCGCGGCGAGCGCGTCCGCGTCGGGACCCTCCGGGCTCGCGCGCAGCGCCTCGACGTAGTGCGCGGCGACGGCGCCGGCGAGCTCCTCGTCCTCGGCGGCCTCGAAGTGGTGCGCCACCGCGAGGTGGCGTCTGCGACGGTCTGCCTTCGAGAGCATCCCGTAGGCAACCTCGCGGATGATGCCCTGGACGAAGCCGTACTGGCCGCGTTCGGGAGAGCGCGGGTCGGCCTCGTACGTGAGGAACTCCTTCCGGACGAGGTCGAGCAGCCGTGGTTCCAGCGACGTCGTGGCTGCGCCCGTCACCGCCGAGAGCGCGTCGATCGTGAAGCTCTTGCCGAGGACGGCGGCATCCTGCAGGAGCGACCGATCGTCCGCCCCGAGCGCGTCCAGCCGTGACGCGATCAGGGCATGGAGGGTCTCGGGCACCTCCAGCTCACCGAGGTCGCCGATCAGCTCGTACGTGGTCTCGCCCGCCCGTGCCACGCCGCGGTCCGCGAGCATCCGGATCGTCTCCACCGCGTACAGGGGGACGCCCTCGGCTCGCTCGACGATCCTCGCGACGGCGTCCTGGCTCGCACCGGGCAACATCCCTCGCACGAGGTCGCTCATCGCCTCGTCGGGCAGCGGCTCCAGGTGCAGGGACAGGAAGTTGCGCTGGCCCGCGCCCCAGTTCGGGCGACGGTCGGCGAGCTCGGGTCGCGATAGCGTCACCACGATGATCGGGCGGTTCTTGGACCACTCGAGCATCGACTCGATGAACTCGAGCAGCCCTGCGTCGGCCCACTGCAGGTCTTCGAAGATCATCGTGACGGTACCGGCCTCGCTGATCCGCTCGAAGAAGATCCTCCATGCCGCGAACAGCTCTTCGCGACCCCCCGGCGGACGCTCGTCGAGGCCGAGCAGGAACGCGAGCCGTGGCTCGAGCCAGCGCCGGTCGTCCTCGTCGGGCACGTGCTCCGCGATCGAGGCGACAAGCTTCGTCCGCGACGCTCCCGGCGGGTCCGTCTCGGCGATCCGGGCGCGCATGCGGACCATCTCGCCGAGCGCCCAGAACGTGACGCCGTCGCCGTAGGCGGGACAGCGCCCGTGGTGCCAGTAGACGTTCTCGGCGAGTCCGTCGACGTACTTCTCGAGCTCCCACGCGAGGCGGGACTTCCCGATCCCGCCGATCCCGGTCACCGAGACCACGCGGGCCTTGCCCTCGCGACCGGTGGCGTGGAGTAGCTCCTTCAGCAGGCGCAGTTCCTCGGCGCGACCGACGAACGGCGGCTCGATCCCCGGGCGGTTCGCGCCCTGGCGCTCCGCCACCACCCGTATGGCGCGCCATGCGCGGACAGGCTCCCCCTTGCCCTTCAGGGTGAGTTGGCCGACCTCCTCGAAGGCGATCGCCCGCGACGCGGCACGGAAGGTCGCTTCGCCGACGAACACCGTCCCGGGCTCGGCCGCGGACTGCAGCCGGGATGCGGTGTTGACCATGTCGCCGGTGACCATGCCCTCGTGCTCGGCATCGGGCACGGTGGCCGCCTCGCCCGTGAGCACGCCGCCGCGAGCCTGCAGCGGCGCGCCGGTGGACGCGCCGAGCGCGGCAACCGCGTCGACGAGCTCGAGCGCCGTGCGCACGGCGCGCTCGGCGTCGTCCTCGTGGGTGACCGGGGTCCCCCACACCGCCATCACCGCGTCGCCGATGAACTTCTCCACCACGCCGCCGTGGCGCTCGATCACGGTCCGCGCCGTCTCGAAATACCGGTCCATCAGCGAGCGCATGTCCTCGGCGTCGCGCCGTTCCGACAGCGTCGTGAACGACACGAGGTCGAGGAACAGCACCGACACGAGACGACGTTCGGTGGTCGGGGGCGGCGCCTCGGCGCCCGACGCCGGCGCGCTCGACGTGAGCGCGGCGCCGCACTCGCCGCAGAACTTGCCGGCGGGGGGGTTGGAGGTCCCGCAGGCCGGACACATCCTGGCGAGGGGCGCCCCGCATTCCATACAGAACTTGTGACCTGTCTCGTTCTCGGTTCCACAAGCTGCGCAGATCACCCTGCGATCCTCCCGTCGATTCCGGAAGCGTACCCAGCCCCCGATCGGTTCGCATGGGCCGCGGGATCCGGCGCACGTTGCGGGAACCGGAGACCAGGCTCCGTGCGTCAGAGGGCGATGCGGACTCGATGGAGGCGCCGGGCCTTCGTGCTGCTCCTCGCGATCGCGACCGTGGGCTGCGCGGGCTCCGGCACGCAGCGTGCCTCGTCCTCCGCTGATGCCTGCGCACCTCCGAAGACGGTCGACGAACGGGCGAACGGCACCGCGGCCCGCCTGTGCGTGGGCCAGATCCTCCGCGTCGAGCTCCACAGCATGTACTGGCGCGACGTCGCGAGCTCGCAGGACGCGATCCTGCTCGGCGGGTCGACGCAGGCGCTCCCGGCGTCGCCCTCCGCATGCGTGCCCGGCGCGGGCTGCGGCACGCTGGTGACGTCGTTCCACGCCGTCGCGTCGGGGACCGCGACCGTCACGGCGCACCGCACGACCTGCGGAGAGGCCCTCCTGTGCGCCCCGAACCAGCGGACGTTCGCCCTGAGCGTGACGGTCGGGTGACGCCGGGTCGACTAGCCCGACGGGGGCGGCGACAGGTACTCGAAGTGCATCCCGTCGGGGACGAGGAAGTCGCCGCCCCAGTTGAAACCCCAGTGCTGCATCACCTCGACCAGCCGGTGATCCTGCGTAGGTTTCGAGCCGAAGGGATTCTCGGGCGCATTGATGTCGATCGCCGCGCCGTAGGCGTGGAACGAGGGCGGCGCGGTCGCGGTCGCCGCGAGGAGCTCCGGGTTGTAGCAGCCGGCGTTGCTGTGCACGAGCGAACCGAGCCCCTCGCGCTGCAGCTGCTCCATCGCGCCGATCAGGGCGGGGAAGAAGGTCCGGTTGCACGTCTCCGAACCGAGCAGCGGCACGGTCCTCGTGACGAGATGCTCGGAGATCCACGCGGGGTCGATGTGCAGGGTGATCGGGTCGGACGGGTCCGGGTACGCGGAGAACTCGCCGAACACGTCCTTCAGCACGACGGGCGGGGCGCTTCCGGAGGCGACCCGCACGTACCGGACCTCGCCGGGCGCCGCGACGCGCACCGGCACGCCGGGCGTGAGCAGGGGCTTCAGCAACGCGAGGAACGCGGCGTCGCTCGGCGCGCCCTGCATCTGCGCCAGGAGGTATCGATCGTCGACGATCCCCAGGCCCCCGCCCGTCGCGCGCGAGACCAGCAGCTCGCCCCAGCCGACGACCGGGTCGGGCACGACCGCTCCCACCGTCACGCTGGTCGCCCCGAACACGAGCCGTCCGCCGGTCACCAGACCGCGGATCTTGGCGCTCGTCGCGCCGAGCACGGCCTTGCCGTCGGCGAGCGCGGCGGTCACCTCGTCGCGGAACCCGTCGGGAAGGAACCGCCCGTAGTCCTTCGGGTCGACCGCGGACGTGTCGATCGGCACCGCGTACGGCGGCGTGGGGCGCGTCACGATCGCGCCGCTGGCGTCGAGCGACCGGGTCATCCACAGCGTGTCGCCCGCGACGACGACCGCCGCTCGAACGCCGGGAAGCGTGCCGACCTTCGAGCGGAACGAGCTCGGGAACCCGCCCGGCATCCAGGCGAGGTAGGCGGGCGGCATCGCGGTCCCGGCGGCCGACGCCGAGGCCGCGGGCGAGGTCGGCACGTGCGAGGAACCGGCGGCCGACGCCGGGGGTTGCTCGGACCGGCCGCGGGTGAGCGCGAAGACCGTCGCCGCTACGAGGACGACCACGAACCCGGCGAAGGTGCGACGGCGACGGACGGCGGCGCGGCGCCGCCGGTGAGCGATCGTGGCGCGCCTCGACACGGGCATCACCGTACGCGGCGAAGGGCAGTCTTGCCCCTCACGCGGGCCCGAGCTCGCCCAGGGCGTCGTAGGCGGCGTACTTGTACGTCTCGGTGAGCGTCGGGTAGTTGAAAACCATCTCGATCAGCGTCTCCACCGTCCCGCCCAGCGTCATCACCGCGTGGCCCACGTGCACCAGCTCGGACGCGCGCTCACCGATGCAGTGGCACCCGAGCAGCCGGCGGGAGCCTCGCTCGAACAGCAGCTTCGTCATGCCTTGCGTGTCGCCCACGATCTGGCCTCGCGCGTTGTCCGCGAACACCGCGCGCCCGACGACCACGTCGATCCCCCGCTCGGCCGCGGCCTCCTCCGACAGGCCGACCGAGCTCACCTCCGGGATCGTGTAGACACCGAGCGGCAGCAAGGAGGACACCTGCTCCTTGTAGGAGAACCCGAACGCCCGACACACGGCGACGCGCCCTTGCTCCATCGACACCGACGCGAGCGCGGGGAACCCGATCACATCTCCCGCGGCGAAGACCCCCGCTGCCGACGTCCGGTACTCGGCGTCCACGAGGACACGCCCCCGCGCGTCGGCCTTCACCCCCGCCGCCTCGAGCGCGAGCGAGTCGACGTTGCCCTGGCGCCCCATCGACACGAGCACGACGTCGCTCCGCACCTCGCTGCCACGAGCGAGCACGCAGCGGAGCGCGTCGCCGTCTCGGCCCACGTCCTCGACGGCCGCACCCAACCGGAAGTTCACGCCGAGCGTCGTCATCGCGGCCTGCAGACGCTCGACGATCTCGCGGTCGAGGAACGGCAGCAGCGGGGCCCGGGGCTCGATCAGGTCGATCCGAGCGCCGAGCGCCGCGAACACCGAGGCGTACTCGCACCCGATCACACCCCCGCCGAGGACGGCCATCGAGCCGGGCAACCGGTCGATCGCCAGGATCGAGTCGGAGTCGAAGACGCCGGGGTCGTCGAACGGGATCGTCGAGGGCCGGTGCGGCCGCGAGCCGGTCGCGATCAAGACCGCCTCGCCCTCGAGGCGCCGGGTGGCGCCGTCGGGACCGCGGACCTCGACCGTACGTGGGCCGACGAAACGGGCTTCGCCGCGGATCAGCGTCACGCGGTGCCGGTCCAGGTTGGCGCGCACGCGCGCGGTCTCGGCCCGGCGCACCGCGTCCTTGCGCGCGATCAGCGTCGCGACGTGCAGCTCCTTCTCCACCTCGAGCGAGATCCCGTAGAGGTCGCGCTGCCGGTAGCCGGAGAGGAACAGCGCGGCCTCGCGCAGGGTCTTGGAGGGAAGGGTGCCGGTGTGCACCGTCGCGCCGCCCGGCTCAGGATCGCGCTCGATCACCGCGACACGCTTGCCGAAGTAGGCGGCCTGCGCGGCGCCCTTCTCACCGGCGGCGCCGGCGCCGATCACGACGAGGTCGTAGCGCTCGGTCACGCCCCTATCTTCGCCGACCGCAGGGTCGGCGACCCTACCCGGAGACCGTGATCGTTCCCGTCATCGAGGAATGGATCCGGCAGTGGAAGCCGATCGTGCCGGACGAAGGCACCGTGATCGCGACCTGCTGCGTCGTGCCGGGCTGGATGTCCTGGCTGACGCTCCCGTCGTCCAGCGTGAAGCTGTGCAGCGTCGAGTCGTCGTTCGTCACGCTCAGGGTGACCTGACCAGGCGGCAGCGTCAGCGCGTTCGGCTGGAACGCGAAACTCTGGATCGTGATCGTCGTGCCCCCGGCCGCGGCGCTCGAACCTCCCGAGCCGGCGCTGCTCGTCGTGCTGCTCGAGCTGCTGCTGCACGCGGTGAGGACCAGGAGGGTGAGCACCAACGACGCACCCAACGCCAACCGTGACCTGCTCATGCCCTCGTATCCCCTTTCGGCTCACGCCTCATCAACGATCGATCACCCTGCGGTCGTGATCGCCCCGAACAACCCGTGGCTCTCCCCGTCCGTGCCCGCGGTGAAGAAGAGCGTGTCCGT
Organism: uncultured Actinomycetes bacterium; assembly: GCA_963710985.1. Classification (GTDB taxonomy): domain Bacteria; phylum Actinomycetota; class UBA4738; order UBA4738; family HRBIN12; genus AC-51. The sequence goes on from CAVQCI010000001.1 coordinate 1,391,719, forward strand.
CGGTCCTGCGGGTCCGCCGTTGCCGAACCGAAGCGCCCACAGGCCGTCGATCGCCAGCGTATCCCCGTTGGGCATGCGAAGCCGGCTCTCGCGCGTGAAGGACCCGTCGGCGTCCACCTCGAACGCCGTGATCCTGCCGTCGCCGAAGTTGCCGACCAGCAGGTCGCCGCTGAACCGGCCGAACCCCTGGGGCGCCCACGCCAGTCCCCACGGCGCGTCGAGCACGCCCCTGCCCGCGACGCGACCCAGGAACCGTCCCCACTTGTTGTACCGGTCCACGAACCCGAGGCCGGCGCCCGCGACGTCGTCCTCGGCCGCGGCGTCCTGCTTCGCGTACGTGACGAAGATGCTCGAGCCGATCGCCTGGATCCCGAACGGCGCGAACCCGTCCGGCAGGCTCGGGTCCTTGAACGCCCTGGACCGAACGATGCGATGGAACCCGTCATCGAAGACGTCGACGCGGTCGTTGTGGAAGTCGGTGGCGTAGATACGGGGGCCCGCCACCGTCGTGGCGATCGCGAGTCCCTTGTAGATCGCGCCCGCACCCGAACGGTCCACCACCTTGAACGACCTGGGCGACTTCGTCGACGGGCCGAGGTTCGGAACCGCGGGGTTCCACCCGCGGATCGTGCCGCTCTCGGTCGCGAACAGGAACAGGGACGGGCCCGAGTCGCCCTGATGGCGCACCACGAACCCCGTGCTCCCGTTGAAGACGGCGCCGGTCGGCGCACCGCCCACCTTCACCACGAGCGGCACGGCGGTCCCCGTCCCGTCATAGAGGGTCGACACGTCGGTCCCGTTGTCGGCGACCCACCACGGCGTCGCCGGCCCGGACACGAGACCCCACGCGTTCACGAGGTTCGGATCTTGGTGCGCCGCGACCCCGGGCTGGTCCGAGACGAGGTTCATGACCTGATAGGCGTTCGGACCGTCCGAACGCGTTCGAGCGGCCACCGCGGGTGCGGCGAACAGTGCGAGCACCGCTGGAACCACGAGGAACATGACGAGTCGTCTCACGACGGACCTCCTTCGGCTGCCACCACCGCCGGACCCTCCCTGAGCCCGGGCGTATCGAGACGTCGGAGTACTACGGGCGACACGCCGGTCCGGTTCGCATCGAACGCGCCCCTCGGCGGACCGCCGGGTCCGTGCCATTCGACCCTCTCGAGGCCCTCTCGCCGGGCCTATCCTGAAGTCGAGAAAGGGGTGAGGCGATGAGCCTGCTCCGCAAGATCGCCGCCCTCGCGGCCTACGCGGCCGGTGCAGGCGCTCTGGCGTTCTCCGGCTGGGCCCTCTACGAGGCCCTCACGGCCGAGGATCCCGCGATCGAGTACCTGGTGTTCGCGGCTCCCGTCGTGATCGTGATCGTCGGGCTGTTCACGATCCTGTCCTGGGCGCTCGGGTGGTTCCTGTGGAACGTGCCGCCGGCCGAGCGGCAGGTGCCGACCGCGCCGGCACGGCCGCCGGTGCGCCGGCTGCACACGCGACCTTACGAGCCGACGCACGTCATGCCGGCAGGATCGGGCGCCGCGCGCTGACGCCGACCGCGCCCCTCACGCGGCGCTCAGTCGACGTTGAACGCCCGCGCTAGCAGGACGAGTCCGGTCGTGCAGCCGAGCACCGCTCCCGCACGCCACGCCACCCCCGCCCCGCGCCGGCGGAGCAGGACGTAGCCCACACACCCCGACATCACCAGGAGGGCGCCCACGGCCAGCGGGAGCGCGGAGAACGGTGGCCCCGGCTGCAGGGAGGCACCCGCGAACGCAGGCAGGCTCGTACCGCCGGCGAGGGCGAGCGGCGCGTCGAGCGCCCGGCGGGATTCGGAGGCGGTGATGTCGCCCGCCCGCATCATCGAGCTCAGGACCTCCACCTGCCGGCTCCGGGCGGCGGACGGGTCGGTGAACGGGTCGGTGAGGGACGGGGCCTGGACCAGACCCGCCAGTAGGCTCGCCTGCCCGAGCGTCAGGTGCGTGGGCGTGACGCCGAAGTACCGGGCGCACGCGGATGCGATCCCGACCGCGCCGTGGCCGAAGTAGACCTCGTTCAGGTAGAGGTCGAGGATCTGCTCCTTCGAGAGCGCGGCCTCCAGGCGGAGCGCGATCGCTATGTCCTGGAGCTTGCGCCAGGCCGAATGGTCGTTGCCCTCGAGGTAGAGATCCTTGGCGAGCTGCTCCGTGATCGTGCTCGCGCCTTGCCGCAGCGACAGGTGGCTCACGTCGTAGGCCGCCGCGCGGACGAGCCCGATCGTGTCGATCCCGTGATGGCGCCAGAACCGCTCGTCCTCGGTCGCCACCACGGCCTGTCGGAGCTGCGGCGCCACGAGGCCGAGCGGCACGAAGCTGCCGCCGGCCGCGCGGAGCCGCTCGCGGACCAGCGCGGCCGGATCGGAGATCCGCGGCGCCGAGACCCAGGCCGCCGCGACGGTGACGAGCGCGAGGAGCGCCGTCACGCCCAGGACCCACCGCGGGACGCGCCGCCCGCGCCCGCGGGTCGCGTCCGAGGCACCCGGGTGAGCCTGCATCGGATCCGGCGCCTCACACCGCCGAGCGCTAGCGGATCACGCCGAAGTACAACGTCGCGAGCACGCCCGCCACCACGCAGTAGACGGCGAACGGCGTCAGCGTCTTCGTCTCGAACCAGCGCATCAGGAATCGGACCGAGACGTAGGCGGAGATGCCGGCCGCGACGCTGCCGGCGAGCACCTGGCCGCGGATCCCGTTGCCGAGCGGGCCGAAGAGGTCGGGGAGCTTGTACAGGCCGGCCGCGAGGATCACGGGCGTCGCGAGCAGGAACGAGAAGCGGGCTGCGTCCTCGTGGTCGAGCCCGCGGAGCAGCCCCGCGACCATCGTGATCCCGGAACGGCTGATCCCCGCGAGCAGCGCGAAGGTCTGGAACACACCGATCACCCCGGCCTCGCGGTACTCGAGCGTCTCGAGCTTGCGTGCGGGCTCCAGACCCTCGCCGCCGTGCTGGGTGGCGAGCACCCGTACCTCGGACCGGCGACGCAGCCGCTCTCCGGCGAACAGGATCAGGCCGTTCACCGTCAGGAAGATCGACGCCCCGAGCGGCTTGGCGAACAGCGTTCGCAGCACGTGCTCGAGCAGCAGCCCAGTGAGCCCGACCGGGATCGTGCCGATGATCAGCAGCCACGCCAGACGCTCGTCGGGCGTTTGGGCGCGCCGGGTCGAGAGCGTGCGGAAGAACGCCCGGATGATCGCCGCCCAGTCCTTGCGGAAGTACACGAGCAGCGCGAGCGCGGTCGCGACGTGCAGGCCGACGAGGAACGCGAGGAACGCCGACTCGCTCGCCGATTGCTGGGTGACCACCTGGTCCCAGCCGAACAGCGCGGGCACGAGCACGCTGTGACCGAGGCTGGACACCGGGAACAGCTCGGTGATGCCCTGCAGGATCCCGATGACGATCGCTTGGAAGTAGCTGATCTCACACCTCGGCGGCGGAACGGACCCGGCAACGCTACGGCGCGCGCGTGTCTCTGCACACGTCTTCGCGTATGGAGCTTTCGTGTCGCCGTTCGACGCCCGGGCGTCGGCCATCGACCGCCTGGACGATCGGCTACCGGAGACCGCCGGGGCCGGGTGGGTCCCCGTGGTTCCAGGCGTTGCGCGAGCGCCATGGGTCCGGACGCCGCTTGCGGCGTTCCGCGGCCTCGGGCGTGTCGGCCTGCACCTGCCGGTCGCGGCGTCGCCGCCGTCCCCACGAGAGCCACCGCCTGCGTCGCATCCGGACCCCTCCGTCCCGACCGAGCGTAATGCGGCAGGACCGCGAGAGGCGGGACCTCTGGACGCTGTGCCGCCCGCGCCTATCGACGACGATGGCGGGTGAGTGATCGGACGAGCGGCCCGGCGCGCGCCGACCGTGGGTCGCCCCGCCCCTGGAGGGAGGACCCACATGCGCACCCCATCGACACGCAGATCGAGCCTGGCGGGTGGCACGGCACTGGCGCTGTTCGTGTCCGTCGTGACCGGGCTCGCGGCGGTGAGCACATCGGCCGCGAAGCCACTCCCGACGCCGTCGGCCTCGCTCGCCGCGTTGGCAACCGATCCGGCGCCGTGGCTGCACCTCGAGGCGAACTCGCTGCAGCGTTCGCCCGTGTACCTCGGGTCCACCCCGCGCGAGCTCGCGCTCGGGCTCGCACCGGTCGACGGCGGCGTCGCCAGGTTGCCCGCCACCGTGAAGAACCTCGCCGAGCTCCAGCTCAAGGGGATCTATCAGAGCCTCGTCGCCAACAAGACGATCACGTCGACGCAGACGCTGACCGTCGAGTCCTGGCCGGTGCGCGACGCTCGCGCACGGCTCACCTGGGCGTACGCGCGCTGGCGCGTCTCGCCGTCGAGCCCTTGGCGGTGGTTGAGCACGGCCGACATCCAGAACACCGACCCCAACACCTTCGCGCCGTACACCTTGGACCCGACGATCCCCGGCGACCACACGGCGATCTTCGGCGCGCCGGATGACTACGGGTGGTACGTCGAGCCGGCGTTCGGCGAGTCCATCTGGGTCCGGCGCAGCACCGATCCGGCGCTCGCCCCGCCGATCGAAGCATGGCTGCCGAACAGCGAGCTCGCCGCTTACGCGCAAGCCGACCTTTCCGACCGCCTGGCGCTCGTGCTGCCCCAGCCGGCGCGGCTGAACGGCGAGCCGATCACCTACCGTCTCGCGGTGAAGGGCAAGGTAGTGACGTGGCCCGCTGCGATCAGCTGGACCGCGCCCTCGCCCGAACCCGGCCCCACGCCCGGTGACGTCGTGATCGGCTCCTACCCTGCCGCGTTCGCCGCGGACTACCGCAACGACGTCTTGGCGATGGACGGTGAGGCCGAGGCTGTCTTCCCGATCAGCGGGCGCACCGAACGGTTCACGGTCAAGAACAACGCGCTTGCCGACAACCAGCTGGCGGCGGTCTTCGGCTACCTCCAGGAGCGCTATGAACACCTCGGGGTGCAGACGACGCGGCAGGACTTCGTGTGGCGCGGGATGCCCCAGACGAACCTGGTCGCCGAGCTCCCGGGCACCGACCCCAACCTCGCGCCGCTGCTGATCGCCGACCACGTCGACACGGCCTTCGACGAGGACCTGGCGATGAAGGGCATCTACCTGGCGGTCCCCGGCGCGGACGACAACGCGACCGGGACGGCGGCGTTGCTCCGAGCGGCCGACGTCCTGAAGGATCGCGACCCCCGGCGCACGATCTGGCTCGTGCACTTCACCGGCGAGGAGTTCCCTGCGGACGATCTCGGCGCTCGCGCGCTCGTCAGCCGGATGCTCGGTGAGGACCAGGATCTCTACGCCTTGCTGCTGATCGACATGATCGGGTTCGCCGGCACGAACGAGCGGCAGTTCCAGCTGAGCGCGGGGAACCAGGACACCTCGCTCCACGTCGCGTCCGTCGGGCTCGATGCCGCGGCCGACGTGGCGCCCGAGCTGACGCCGTTGCTCCGCACGCGCTACGACGATCGCAGCTACCTGTACAACACCGACGGGATCATCTTCTCGGAGAACGGGTACCCGGTCGTGCTGTTCAACGAGTACCTGAACTACTACACGCGGTTGATGCGGGCGGCCTACCATGACATGGGCGACACGTCCGACAAGGTGAACTTCGACTATGCGGTGGCGATCACGAAGGTGATCATCGAGACCGCCGCGAGAGAGGCGGGGATCCAGCCGGACTGAACGACCACCTCAACCGAGCACCCAGACGCGGCTCCAGCGCCACGCCTGGCTCGGCCGTCCGGACGCGACGAGGGTACCCCCACGAGCGTCGAACGCGGTCGCGCCCCAGTACCGCTGCACCGCCGGTCCCAGCCGCAGGTGCCAGTGCTGCGAGCCGCTCGGGTCGTACCCGCGGAGGCTCACGTGCGAGCCGCCACCTCCGGCGTTGCGTTCGGAGCCCGCGACCACCGGACCGCCCGCCCAGACGCGCACGAACGGCCCCTCGAAGCGTGTCGAGATGCCGGACACGTGCCGCTCCCAGCGAAGGGAACCGGCCGTCGTGTACCGGGCGATCCGTGCGATCTGGCCTTCGCCTGCGGAGACCCGCGCAGCGAAGTAGACCGCCCCACGGCTCACCACGACACCGGTCCCGTTGTCCCGGTCCTCGGCGCCGCCGGCGACCGGTTCGGGCACGGTCCTTCGCCACGCGGTGGTGCCGTCGGGCGCCAGCTTCACGAGCATCGCGTCCTGATCGCGTTCGGGGGCGTCGAAGGCGCCCACTCGTACGCTCGCGGCCAGGTACACAGTATCGCCGAGCCCGACCGCGACGTCCCTGACGACCTCGTTCTGGCTGTGGCGGAACTCGAGGTCACGGATATCCAGCGCCACCGTCCCTCGAGGTCGGCGACGGCGATCCGGACGTTGGCGCTGTACTCGCTCCCGTACCCGATCACCATCGCCACCGTGTCGCCCGCGGCGGCCACGGCGCGACCGCTGGTCCCGAACACGTCGCAGGTCCGCCACCCGGGCTGCGTCTGCTGCCACCGCACGTGCCCGTCGGGTCCCCAGGCCCGCAACGCCCAGCCCCAGGCCCAGATCTCGTCGCAGTCCCCGGGGCGTCGATCCGGTGGATCGCCCCGGCGACCAGCACGATCCCCCCGGGTCCCACGGCGATCGCCCGTGCGTAGACGGAGGCGTCGGCCAGCCGCCAGATCCGCTCCCAGCGGAGCGAGCCGTCCGACCGGAGCGCCCGTAACTTGACGCGGGTCCGGCTCGGCCGCGAGACGTTGCTCACCGTGTAGACGCGACCGGCTCGGTCCACCGCGACCCCCGCCACCTCGGGCTCCGTCCGCCACGTGGACCGCACCGAGGGCCGAGCGGTCGCAGGCGCCGCGACCACGAGCGAAACGGCCACGGCGATCACCACGAGGAGACAGCGGCTGCGCATGTCCCTTCCTCCTCTCGGAGCGTGTGCCCGCGCGATCACCAGCGGTAGGGCCGGAGGGCCCGATACTCGGGCCGTCGTGTAACGGTTCGGACGAGTCGTGCCACGATGCCCCCATGGGCCGAGGGGGGCGCTCCACCGTGAACGAGTTCGGCCACGAGTGCTGGATCGTCGAGACCTCCAAGGACGGCGAGCGCTGGCGGTTCTTCGGACGCGCCTGGAAGCGGCCGGGTCAGGCGATCCTGCTGCACGCCGTGCCGCGGTTCGTCCGGTTCCGCCTCGACGGCGACCACGCGTGGATCGGACCGCTCGAGACCGACCGGGACCTTCCGATCACCCTGCTCGACATGGAGGCCGGGACCCGCAGGGAACTCTGGCCCGACGAGGGCTGCGTCGGCTTGCCGATGCTCCTGCCCGGCGGGGAGATCGGGACGTTGCTCCGGTTCGAGCACGAGACCGACCCCGAGCGCTGGACCTACGCGCTGGAGTTCCGCGGCTCGCCCGCTTGAACCTCAGGCGGCGGGCCGTGTCGTGGTCACCGGACCGACGCGGACCGACGAGGGGTCGGCGCACCCGGACGAACGCACCACCAGCGAGGAGACGTCGTTGGGCATCGTCACCTTCACCCGGCCGAACGAACGGCACGAGCCGGCGTTCGTGGTGACGTCCGACCAGTAGGACACGAAGTACAGCGCGTGGCCCGGGCGGACGGTCACGGACCGCGGCGCGCGACCGATGTCGGGGTAACCGCCGCGCGTCACGGTGATCTGCAGCCATCCCGTGCTCGCGTGCAGGTCCATCCCCGGGTACCCGTAGCTGCGGCACGCGGAGGCCGACGTGTTGGTCGCCTTCCAGACGGTGCGGATCGTGCCGGCCGCGCCCGTCTGCGAGGACAGGACCGCGTGCATCGTGTCGACGGTGCACGTGGGCGTCGTCGAGGTCCCGCTGGGCGTGGAAGACACCGCGGCGCGCGGGCTCGAATCGCCGTCCTGGGGGAGCGAGCGCACCTGGACGTGACGGATGCCCGCCACGCCGGCGGTCGCGAGCGCGGCGACGACGACGACCGAGACGGCGGCGTTCGTGAACCGGCGGCGGCGGACCCGGCGCAGCGTGGTCGCCTCACGGCTCGGGTCCGGGCGCGCCTCGTTCGCGAGCTCGTCCAGCAGACCGCGGATCCTCGTGTCGGGGTCAGTCATCGTCCTTCAGCTCCTCGCGCAGATGTTCGATCCCTCGCGACACCATCGACTTCACGGTGCCGACGGGGCGGCCGAGGATCGCGGCCGTGTCGGCCTCGCTCAGATCCTCGTAGTAGCGGAGCACGACGGCCGCGCGCTGCTCGGGCCGGAGCTCCAGGAGCGCCAGCCGGATCCGCTCGCGATCGCCGAGGTCGGTCGGCTCGGCGGCGGCGGGTGCCGTCTGCCGCTCGAGGTAGGCGCGCTCCACGCGGCGCCTCCGCAGGTGGGAACGGGACAGGTTCACGATCGTCCTGCGCAGGTACCACCAGAAAGCGTCGCGGTCACGAAGGTCGCGGAACCGCCCGAGCACCTTGACGAACGCGTCCTGCGTCAGGTCCTCGGCGAGCGCCCGGTCCCCCGTGATCAGGTACGCGAGCCGGAGCGCCTCCGGAGCGTGGAGTCGGTAGAGGCGATCGAGCCCGCCGGCCGTGCTCCGCTCGGTGTCCTCGCCCCGGTCTGCCATCGTCTCGTCGACCATCTCATGAGCGAAGACGCACAGGTCCTCGGGGAGGTTCCACCCCTCGGCGAGGTGTCCATCATTCCCTGTCGGCCGTTCGGGGGATGCCCCGATGTGGGATTGACGCCGCCGCCCCCCGATCCGTATGGTCCTCCGCCAAGAGGGCTCGGGTGGAGGGGGACCGGGCCTTCCTCACTTCCCCGACAAGCTCATGCGGAGACCGATGTCCCGAACGCGGAGCAGGATCGCCCGACTCGCCCTCATCGTCGCGGTGGTCGTGCCCGGCATCGTCGTCCACGCCTCCGGCCCCTCGATCGCCGCTCCCACCGCCAGCGACGTCGCGCAGGCCAAGTCACACGCCCAGCAGCTGAACCAGGACTTCGCGCTCGCGGTCGAGCGCTACAACCAGGCCGCCGCGCAGCTCGCGGACACCCAGCGCCAGCTCGCCGAGGCCAAGCAGGCGATGGACGCGGCGCAGGCGAAGGCTTCGAAGGCGCGCGCCGAGCTCACGTCGCGCGCGGTCAACGCGTATACGGACATGGGGAGCCAGCTCGACGTCCTGCTGGGGTCGGGCACCATGACGCAGCTCTCCGACCGGCTCGAGTACCTGGGGGCGCTCTCGCAATCCTCCGCCGACCTGGCCGCGCAGGCCGACGCGGCCGGTCAGCAGGCGAAGTGGGCGGCCGAGCGGTACGCCACGATCCGGGACCAGGAGCAGGCGACCCTCGCGCAGCTGCGCTCCGAGCGCACGCGGATCCAGCAGCTCGCCGCGCAAGCCCAGACCTACTACCAGACCACCAGCCGCCGGCGTCAGGACTACCTGAAGGCGCTCGCCGCGCAGCGAGCGCAGGCGCGCGCGCAGGCGCAGGCCGAGGCGCAGCAGGCCGCGCAGCAGGCCGCCCAGCAACAGGCGCCCCCGATCCCGACGACCACCCTGCCGCCCTCGGCGGGCGCGGCCGCCGCGATCGCGGCGGCGAAGTCGGTCCTCGGCGTGCAGTACGTGTTCGCGGCGGCCGACCCGAGCATCGGCTTCGACTGCTCGGGTCTCACGATGTGGTCCTGGGCGCACGCCGGCGTCTCGCTTCCGCATTCGGCGGCCGAGCAGTACGCGGTGCTTCCCCACGTCGCCCTCAGCGACATCCAGCCGGGCGACCTGATCTTCTTCTACTCGCCGATCAGCCACGTGGCGATGTACCTGGGCGGCGGGCTGATCATCCACGCGACGCATCCCGGCCCCGGCGGCGAGGTCCACATCGAGTCCCTCAGCCCGATCTGGACCCCGCTCATCGTGGGCGCCGCCCGCCCGTAGCGGCGGCGCGTCCGAGGCGTGCCCGAGCGCCGAAGGTTAAGACGCGACTAAGTTCTGCTCCCCCGCACCTGCCTGCGGGAACCACGTCACCACGCGAGGCGAAGGGCCCTTCAGGAAAGGGCTTTCGCCCTCAGAGGAGGAGTCGTGGACCAAGGCGTGGTCTCACGCCATCGGGCCGGCACGCTCGCCCGTACCCCGCCGTCGTCCCTGCTCGGCACGGCGTCGGCGCTCCTGCACGCGATCCGGCCTCGCCAGTGGGTCAAGAACCTGCTGATCTTCGCCGCGCCGGGCGCCGCGGGGATCTTGTTCGGCGCGGACGCCCTCGAACGCACCGTCGTCGCGTTCGTGGCGTTCTGCGCGCTCGCGAGCGCCGGTTATCTGGTCAACGACGCGCTGGACGCCGAGCAGGATCGGCGCCACCCGGCGAAGCGGCTCCGCCCCGTCGCGGCGGGCGCGCTCTCCGAACGGACCGCGCTGGCCGTCGCGGCGGTGCTCGGCGCGGGCGCACTGTCGCTCTCGACGCAGCTGGGGTCTCCGTTCCTGGTCGCCGCGCTCGCCTATGCGGTCGTGACGGTCGCGTACAGCCTCGGGCTGAAGCGCGTCGCGGTGGTCGACCTCTTCCTCGTCGCGGCCTGTTACGTGTTGCGCGCCGTCGCAGGCGCCGCGGCCGTGCGGATCGAGCCCTCGGCCTGGTTCATCGCGGTCGTGACGTCGGCGGCGGTGGCCGTCGTCGCCGGCAGGCGGATGGCCGACGTTCGCGACGTCGGGATCGACAGCGCCGACCGTCCGCGCTCCGCCCCGTACACGGTGGAGTACCTGCGCGGGGTGTGGGTGCTCGCGCTCGGGATCGCGGTGACCACGTACTGCCTGTGGGCGGCCGACATCCCGCATGCTTCGCACGGCGTGGCGTGGAGCCAACTGTCCATCGTCCCGTTCGCGCTCGCGCTCCTTCGCTACGCGTTCGTGATCGAGCGCGGCGCCGCGGGTGAGCCCGAGGAGGTCTTCGCCTCCGACGGCGTGATCCAGCTCGCGGTCCTGGCGTGGGCGGTCGTCTACGGGCTCGGGGTCTATCTGCGGTGAACCAAGACCGCACGCTGTTGACCGGCTGGGGCCGAACGGCGCCGAGCGCCGCGCATCTGCGACGGCCGTCCTCGGTCGCGGAGGTCGCGTCGCTGGTGGGGTCCGCGAACCGGCGCGGGGCGCTCCCCCGCGGGCTCGGGCGGAGCTACGGCGACGTCGCGCAGAACGGCGGGGGCCTCGTCCTCGACATGACCGGGCTCGGCGGGATCGAGCGGTTCGATCGCCACGCGGGCACGCTCACGGCGCTCGCGGGGACGTCGCTCGAGGCGATCCTGCGGGAGATCGTGCCCGCGGGGTGGTTCCTCCCGGTCACGCCGGGCACACGGTTCGTCACGCTCGGCGGGGCGATCGCGAACGACGTCCACGGCAAGAACCATCACCGCGACGGCGCGTTCGGCGCGCATGTGGTCGCGTTCGACCTCCTCACGGCGGACGGCGCCATGCGGACCGTCACGCCGGGGACCGAGGCGTTCGCCGCGACCGTCGGCGGCGTCGGGCTCACCGGGATCGTGCTGCGGGCCACGATCCGTCTGCTCCAGGTCGAGACCGCGTCGGTCCGCGTCGACACGGAACGCGCGAGCGACCTCGACGACCTGATGGCGCGGATGGACGCCGGCGACGACACCTACCGCTACTCGGTCGCGTGGATCGACTGCCTCGCGCACGGACGCGCGCTCGGTCGCGGCATCCTCACCCGCGGCGACCACGCGCGCCTGTCCGAACTGCCGGCTCGGACGGCGCGCGATCCGCTCGCCTTCGCCCCCGCAAGGCTCCCCGCGGTCCCGCCAGCCACGCCCAAGCTCGTCTCGACCGCGACCGCCCGCGCCTTCAACGAGGCGTGGTTCCGCGCGGCGCCGCGCGAGCGGCACGGCGAGATCCGGCCGCTGGGTCCGTTCTTCTACCCCCTCGACGCGGTGGGCTCGTGGAACCGGCTGTACGGCCGGCACGGGTTCGTCCAGCACCAGTTCGTCGTGCCGTTCGGTGCGGAGGCGGTGCTGCAACGCGCGGTCGAACGGCTGGTCGCACGCAGGGTCGCGTCGCTCCTGGGCGTCCTCAAGCGGTTCGGCCCGGGCACGGGTCTGCTCTCCTTCCCGATCGAAGGATGGACGCTGGCGCTCGACCTGCCGGCGGCCCAGCCCGGGTTGCGAGCGCTGCTCGCCGGTCTCGACCGGGAGGTGACGGAGGCGGGAGGTCGCATCTATCTCGCGAAGGACGTGCGGCTGGACCCGTCGCTCCTGGCCGCGATGTACCCGGATCTCGACCGGTGGCGCGTGATGCGCGACCGCCTCGACCCACACGACGTCTGGCGCTCCGATCTCGCGCGGCGCCTCGGGATCGACGCACCCGTCGGGTCCCGCCACCTGACCCGAGGAGCGGTCGTGTGAAGGACGGCATCGGGATCCCGCAGAGCGTCGTCGTGTTCGGCGGCGGCTCGGATATCGGGCAGGCGATCGCGCAGACGTGCGTGCGTCACGGGGCGCGGGGGGTCGTGCTCGCGGCCCGCCGCCCCGAGACCCTCGAGGCGGCGCTGGGGCGGCTGCGCAGCTCCGGCGCGGCCGTCGCCGAGGCCGTGGCGTTCGACGCGGAGGCCACCTCCACCCACGACGACGTGCTCGCCGACGTCGCGCGGCGTGTGGGCGACATCGACCTCGCGGTCGTCGCCTTCGGCGTGCTGCCCGACCAGGACGGCGCGCTGAAGGATCTCCCGGTCGCCCTCGCGGCCGCGCGCGTGAACTACCTGGGCGCCATGTCGATCCTGCTCGCGCTCGCCCAGCTGATGCGCGAGCAGGGACACGGCGACATCGTCGTGCTGTCCTCGGTCGCGGCCGAGCGCGGCCGACGGTCCAACTTCGTCTACGGCTCGACCAAGGCGGGCCTCGACACGTTCTGCCAGGGGCTCGCCGACGACCTGCGCGGCAGCGGCGTGCACCTGCTCGTGGTGCGGCCCGGGTTCGTGCGCTCGAAGATGACCCGCGGGCTGCAACCGGTGCCGCTCTCGACGACGCCCGCTGCCGTCGCCACCGCGACCCTGCGCGGGCTGCGCTCCGGCGCCGCGACGGTGTGGGCGCCGTCGACCTTGCGGTGGGTCATGACGGTGCTCCGCCACCTTCCCCGTCCCGTCTTCCGACGTCTGGAGATCTAGATGGACACCCTCGAGGACCCGAAGGTCGTCGCCGAGCCGTCGCCGCGGGCGCCGCGCGGCCGGCATCGCCGGCGTCATCGGGTCCGCACCCTGGTGCTGTTGGTGCTCGTCGCGCTGCTGATCCCGCTCGGATGGTCCTACGCGCAAGCGCTGCGGGCCCCCGGCAGCGCGCCGCTGTCGGCGCGGACCGTGGAGTGGATCAAAGCCCACCACGGTGGCCCGCTCGTGATCGCCGCCGAACGGCTCTGGTACACGTGGCATCAGCCCGCCGTGGGCGGCACGCCCGCGGGCGGGATCCCGGCCGCGGGCGGCGCCGACCGTCCGGCGCCCGCCGCCTCGCAGCAAACGAAGCAGGCGCCGGCGCTGCCGCCGCACCTCCCCGCCCCGGCGGATCACGTTCCGATCGCCTCGAACCCGCTCCCCAAGGAGGGCCGGTGGCAGACCGTGGGACGCTCAGTGCGAGGGCTCCCGGCGGTCCGGGTGACGTACCTACGGCCCGACAGCGTGCACACGAGCCTGCTCGCCGGCGTGATGTGGATGGACACGCGGCTGCTGCGCGCGCGGCTGATCGCCGGCACGCAGGTGCCGGGGACCGGGTCGTTCCCCTACGGCGCGAAGATCCCGACCTCGCTGTACCCGAGCCTCGCCGCGACCTTCAACTCCGGGTTCCTCCTCGCCGACTCCGGCGGCGGCTTCTACCTCGACGGCCGGACCGCCGCGCCGCTCGTGAACGGCCAGGCGTCGATGGTGATCTACAAGGACGGGACCGTGAACGTCGGGGTCTGGGGTCGCGACGTGTCGATGACGCCCGACGTGAAGGCGGTGCGGCAGAACCTGTGGCTGCTGATCGATCAGGGCCGGCTCAGCCCGCGGCTCGCCAACGACCCGAGCGCGTCGTGGGGGGCGACGGTCGGCGGGGACGTCCTCGTGTGGCGGTCCGGGGTCGGCATCACGAAGGACGGCGCCCTCGTCTACGTCGACGGTCCGGGGCTGTCGGCGACGTCGCTCGCGAACCTGCTCCGCCACGCCGGCGCCGTCCGCGGGATGGAGCTCGACATCAACACGGACTGGACGAACGGCTACTACTACTCGGCCTCACACAGCCCGACCGGGTTCACCGCCCATGCGCTGCTCACGGACCAGTACCGGCCGCCGAGCCGCTACACGGTCGCGGACGAACGCGACTTCTTCGTGATGACGCTTCGACACACGGGCCCGTAGCCACGGGCCGGCGTTGCGGGGCTCGCGCCGGGCCGCCCGTGCTCACCGCCGGTCCTCGGGGAGGGTCGACGGGCCGACGTGTGAGGCCAGCCACGCCTGCAGCGGCTGCGAGTCCCCGAAGAACCCGACGATCCGGCCCTTCGCGGAGCGCGTGCCGAGCCATGCGCCGGCGGGCCACGACCGCCAGGTGGCGAGCCCCTTGTAGCGGAGCAGCTCCACGCGGGGTGATCCTTCGGGTACCCGCGCGGCGCGGTCTTGAGCTCCGCGTGCGACATCACGTCCAGACCGGCGGCGCGTGCCCCCGCCACCACGTCCGCGAGCGCCGACCCGGAGGCCTCGGCGTCGACCGCCTCTCGGTAGCGCTGCAGCTGGTCGGGCGCCATCTCCCACATCCCGCAGCCGGCCGCGAGGCCCTCGGCGCTCAGCTGCACGTAGCCGGCCTCGCCGACCCGCGCGCCCATGTGGGTCTTGTAGGGGGACTTCTCCTTGCTGAACCGAACGTCCCGATACGGGCGGAAGATCGCCCGTCGCCCCAGTCCGGAGCGAGCTCGGCGAGCAGCTCCTCCATCGGCGCGCGCACGAGCTGCTCGTACGTCGCCTTGTTCCGCGCCCAGTACGCCTTGGAGTTCTCGACCTCGAGCCCTTCGAAGAACTCGAGCGCCTCGACCTTCCACCCACGGAACGCCATCGCACCCCCCGTCCCCGCACGAGCCTATCCCCGATCTCCGTCTCGGATCGGGCGGGACGGCGGCGGTCGGAGCGCGCCTCGGCCGGGGCCGTGTACCCTGTGGGGGTTGCGAGTCTCGGACGTCGAGACGCGCGCGACGATGTCTCGCGAACCTCCGCGCATCACACGGTTCCCCGTCGCTGCCCGGAAGCTGGCCTTCGGCGCGCTCCGGAACCGATCACAGAAGGAAGCAGAGGTTCGTCATGCATACCCCCACGGTCCAGCCGCGCCCCGACGCGGTTACACCAGCACGAGGCTTCATCGAGCTGGGCGTGTCCGCGCGTGTCGCGGATGCCCTGCGGATGCGCGGGATCGACGAGGCGTTCGAGATCCAGTCGCTGGTGCTGCCCGACGCGCTCGCGGGCCGCGACGTCCTGGCGCGCTCCAGGACCGGGTCGGGCAAGACGCTCGCGTTCGCCGTCCCGATCGTCGAGCGCCTCACGCCCAGCGGCCGTTCGCCCTCGGCGCTGATCCTCGCGCCGACCCGCGAGCTCGCGAGCCAGGTCACCGAGGAGTTCCGGGCGATCGCCGACGTGCAGCACCTGCAGGTGGCGGCCGTCTACGGCGGCGTCGGGATCGGCCCACAGGCCAAACGAGCGCGGCATGCCGACGTGCTCGTCGCCACGCCGGGCCGGCTCCTCGACCTCGTGGCGCGCAAGCTCCTGCGTCTGGACCGGGTGCGGATCTGCGTGCTCGACGAGGCCGACCGGATGCTCGACATGGGGTTCCTGCCCGACGTCACGCGGATCCTCCAGATGCTGCGTCCCGAGCGGCACACGATGCTGTTCTCGGCGACGCTCGATGGAGAGGTCGGCCGGCTCGCGCAGCGGTTCACGCACGACCCCGCTCGCCACGAGCTCGGCGACGAGGACCTGACGATCTCCGACGCGATCCATCGGTTCGTCGGCGTCTCACATCCGCAGAAGGAGCAGGCGCTGGTCCGAGAGCTGGCCGCCGACCGCGGGCTCGCGCTCGTGTTCGTGCGGACCCAGCGAGGAGCGGATCGGCTCGCGCGCAAGCTCCGTGCGCAGGGGTTCCGCGCGGGAGAGCTGCACGGCGGCATGTCGCAGTCCCAGCGCGAACGCGCGCTCGGAAGGTTCGCCGCCGGCGCCAACGACGTGCTGGTCGCCACCGACGTCGCCGCGCGTGGCCTGGACCTCGAGGACATCACCCACGTGATCAACTACGACGCGCCGGCCGACGAGAAGGCGTACGTGCACCGTGTGGGCAGGACCGCGCGCGCCGGACGCGGCGGAGAGGGCGTCACGTTCGTCACGCCCGAGCAGCGGTTCGAGGTGGGGAAGATCGCGAAGCGGCTCGCGCTGCACGCGGAGTTCCACGATGCGGGGCTCGCCCCGCGCCCGGAGGCCGTCGCCAAGAGGACGAACGGTCGGCGCCGGTCCGCCGGCCGCTGAGCGGCGGGGTTCCGGCGCCTGCGGGCGCCTCAGACGCCGTCTTGCTGGCAGGACGTCCGCGGCGACCGGGATCGACCGTTCGTCCAGCCGTGAGGCCACGCGGTCGATCTTGCCCATGAACGCGAACACGTCGTCGCGGGCGGCCTTCGCCTCGTCGGTCAGGCCGCTCCAGGCGATCGATCTGCCAGTGGTGCATCAGCACGCGCTCGAGGATCTGGTCGTGATGGATCCGGAAGTTGTAGACGCCCGCCTGGGCCATCTGCTTGGCGCGGTCGCGGAACTCGGGCATGTCGGCGCCGGGCATCGAGAAGCCGAGGACCTGGCGTTTGATCGCGAGCATCATCTCGGAGGGCCACAGCTGCAGCGCGGCCTCGCCCATCCGCCGGTAGAACAGGTAGTGGAGGTTCTCGTCGGCGGCGATCCGCTGCAGGACCCGCAACGCTCCCTCGTCGCAGGACACGGTGCCGGTGTTGCGATGCGAGATCCGCGTCGCGAGCTCCTGCAGGGTCGTGTAGACGAGGCCGTCGAGCGGCGTGAGGTGCGTGGCGAAGTCCGGGTAGAACCCGAGCTGGACCATCTGCATCCGCTTGACCTCGAGCGCGCGCGGGTCGACCCCGCGCGTCACCGTGAGGTAGTCGCGGAGCACGATCGAGTGCCGGCCCTCTTCGGCGGTCCAGCGTCGGACCCACACGTCCCACGCCTCGGTGTGTCCGAACGTCCGGGTGAGCGCGAGCGTGTAGTAGGGGAGGTTGTCCTCCGTGAGGAGGTTCAGCTCCATCGCCACCTTGGCCACGTCGGGGAGGCCGGAGTCGTCCGGGACCCACGGCTCGGCGACGAAGTTCCGGCCGAGCTCATAGGGCACGAACTCGTGCGGGAACCACTCGACCGACTGTGCGAAGTGGCGGTCGAGCTCGGCGGCCAACGTGGGCTCGAGCTCGCGGAGGAGCTCCTGCGGGGTGCGGGGCTGCAACGCGGCGATCGTGGGCTCCGAGACTAGCTGCGCGCCAACGCGTGGCGGTACTCACCGTTCGTGTGCAGCCAGCACGTCGTCTTCGCGTTGTAGGTGGACAGGACCGTGTTGCAGCCGGCCCGCTCGCACGTGCGGCCCTTCGGCGGGCGGCCCTTCCTGGGTACCGTCGGGGTGCCGTACAGCGGATTGCTGGTGCCTCCGGCCAAGCCAGCCACTCCCTTTCGTCAGCAGACGATGCGAGACGCGATCGGGAGCGCGGCGCGACACCGAGGTTGCGAGCCAGGCGGCCCGTCCTTCCATGGTACCGGATGCCCGACCAGCCGGAGGTCGCGCGATCGAGCCCTCGGCGTGTGCCGCCGCCTCCCACTCCGCGGAGGGCTCGTGCGCCCCCGAGGTCGAGCAGAAATGCACGGTCACCCACTCCTCGACCGCGTCGTTCATGACGTCCTCATAGGTGCGTCCGGTGAGGTCCGCGATCGCGTGGACCAGGTGCTGGAACCGATCGTAGGCAGCCTTGCGCGCTTCCGGACCCTCGTCGCGCCAGTGGGTCTCCTCGTCCAGCGCCGCCTTGCAGAGCGCCTCGACCTCGCTCTTCGTCGTCATGGGTCTTCACCTCCTCGCATAGGGTGCGGCCCGAGGGGATCGGGCGCCAGGCCGTAGGTCCCGCTCGCGGCGTGCCGTGCGGCTCGCGCCGGCCCGCGACCGAGCCTGCCCCGCCGTGGACACGGACCTCAGCAGGTAACGTGCAGGATCGCGTTCGTGTGCCCGTCGTCCGAGCCGAGGACGTCGATCGCCTCGGCCGTCGGCACGACGACCAGCTCCACGCCTCGGCGCCGGGCCTCCTCGGAGATGTCCTCCTGCACGGGGAGCGCGCCCTCGTACCCGCTGCCGACGACCAGCCGGCGACACGACCAGGGGATGTCCTCCGCGGCCGTGAGCGGGGTGTGTCCATAGCGCGATCGAAGCGACTTCGACGGGCCCTTCTTCCGCTTGCGGATGTGGCCGTGCTCGATCACGACGTCGTGCTCATAGGTCACGCCGTCGATCTCGATCGACCCGAACACGAACCGTCCGAACTCCATCGACGCACCTCCTCACGCAACCGCCATGCGTCGCCGCTCCTGAGGCCATGATGGCAGCGCGCCCTCTGTCCGCACACCCGCGCCTCGTGCAGGATGAGGCGATGAGCTCGAGAGGCGGGGTCGGCCGGGCGTCCGCGGCGATGCGGACCGGCTGCATCGCCGTCGCGATGCTCGCGCTGATGACGGCGTGCACCGGCTCGGCTGCGACCCGGGCGCCCGTCGGCGGCCCCGAGCGCCCCGGCCGCACCTCCACCGTGTCGAGCGCGACCTCGCCCACGCCCGATCCCGATCCCATGAGGGCGACGGCGCTGGTCTGGACGCAGGGCGGCCTTCCGCCGGGGTTCGGGCGCCGGGTGGCGACCACACCCGGGGTGACGCACGCGGTGACGGTCGTGGGGGGCACGGTGTGGCTCACGCGTTCCGTGTCTGCGTCCGGCGAGGTCGTCGACGACCCGCCCGCGGGGATGGCGATCCCGCTCGACCTCGCGGGAGCGACGCCGCGGGACCTCTCGGCGTTCCTCCCGCAACAGGACGGGCACCTGATCGCGGACCTCGATGCCGGTCGGGCGATCCTCGGGGCCACCTCGGCGCGGTTGCGCCGGCTCGGGCCGGGGGGAACCCTGACGTTCGGGAACCGCTCGGTGAAGGTCGCCGGCGTGGTCCCCGACGCGGTGATCGGCGCCCACGAGCTGCTCGTGTCGCGACGCACGGCCTCCGCGCTGGCTGTCACCGCGGAGCAGTACGTGTTGGTCCAAGCCCCCTCCGGGGTCCCCGAGCAACGGATCCGCCACCTCGTGCCCCCGGGCACGCCGATGCGAGTCCGTCCGCCGGGCGAGGCGCACTTCCTGCGCCAGGCCGACGCCGTCTTGCCGCCGGTGATGCTGAAAGCCGCGTTCGGCGAGTTCGCCGCGAGCCCCGACCTGCTGCCGGGAGAGTGGCTCCGGATGTCCTCGGCGTGGCGGGCCACGCACATCGTCACGGCGTCCGTCCCGATCCTCGGAAGCGTCACGTGCAACCTCGCGCTGATCCCCCAGCTGCGGGGGGCGTTGCACG
Organism: uncultured Actinomycetes bacterium; assembly: GCA_963710985.1. Lineage (GTDB taxonomy): Bacteria > Actinomycetota > UBA4738 > UBA4738 > HRBIN12 > AC-51. Next base: position 1,411,306 of record CAVQCI010000001.1, read on the forward strand.
AGGTCGAGCGCCGCGGGCTCGCGTCGCTGATCCACACGAACGACTACGGCGGGTGCTTCGCGCCGCGGATCATCCCCGGAAGCATCGGCCACGCGCTGTCGGCCCACGCGTTCGGCGGCGCGATCGACATCAACGTCCACGACAACCTCGTCGGCTCGGTGCCGCACCAGGACCCGCGACTCGTCGCGGTCTTCCAGCGGTGGGGGTTCACCTGGGGAGGCTGGTGGATGCGGCCCGACGGGATGCACTTCGAGTTCCAGTGCTTCCCGCCCGGGCTCGGGCCCGCCGGGGTGCTCGTGTGCCCGCCCGGCGGCGCGATCTGGCCGCCGCACCCCTGAGCCGGCTCAGGCCTGGAGCCGGCGTCGCGCCGTCGCCAGGTCCGCCGTCGCGCCGAGCGCTTCGAACGTCCCGAACGCGGTCTCGGCGACCGTCTCCGCGTCATCGTCGCGACCCGCCGCGCGGAGCGCCCGCGCGAGATCGACCTCGGCGAGCGCTCGCTCCCACGGGCACCCGAGGACCGCGAAGCCGTCGCTCGCCGACAGGAGCGCCGCGGCGGCGAGGTCCTGCTCGCCGCGAGCGAGCGCCATGCGCCCGTCGAGCAGATCGGCGAAGGGCCCGAGCGACTTCGTGCCGTTCACCTCGGCGTCGCGGCGCATCTCGCCGGCCAGCTCCGATGCGCGGGCCGCGTCGCCGAGCGCCCCGACCAGCTCGCTCTCGGCCTCCGACAGGTCGCCGCCGTGGACCCGCCAGGCGCGTGCGCGCGACAACCTCGCCGCACGTTCGACCTCGCCGCGGCGCACCAAGGTTCGGACCAGCCAGGGCTTCAGACGCGCCGACAGCTCGGTGGTCAGCGATCCGAGGATGCTCACGAGCCGGTCGGACTCGACGGTCTCGCCCCTCGAGCCGTGGATCAGCGCGCTCGCCCCGAACGCGTGCGTCGCGAAGTACGGTGGGTTGTCGCGGCGCTCGTCGAGCAGGTTGCGAAGCTCGTCGAACCACGCCAGCGCCTCGTCCCACCGCCCCAGCCGGTGCGACGCGACCACGTGCCAGGAGAGCAGGTGGACGCGCGTGTTCGCGCCGAGCGACCCGACCCGGGATAGCCCTTCCGCGCCGATCGCCATGGCCTCCTCGTATTCCCCGAGCTCGTAGCGGAACCACATCCCCATCGCGTAGAAGTCGCCGAGCTCCAGGCCGTCGGTCACGAGGTGCATCACCTCACGTCGCCGCTCCCACAGGGGCAGCGCCTCGCGGTAGTTCCCGATCGCGCTCCATGCGCCGGCCGCGTGGTCGAACGACGCCGAGGCGAGGTTCGGCAGTCCCAGACGCAGTGCCATCTCCGCCGCCTCGACCCCCGCCGTCACGTACGACTCCGGACCCTCCGCGAGCGCGATCCGCGGGGAACGCGAACGGCCACGCGGCTCGGTTACCCAGGAGCCGGACCCGCTGCTCGCTGTCGCCCGGCGGCAGGCGGGCCAGGCCGAGCTCGAGCACGGCCCGCACGTCGGGCTCGGGGGTCGCGACCGTCATCGACCCCGGCCAGCGCAGCGGGAACTCGCACGCCCGGGCGGCCAGGTACGCGATGCGCGAGCCCGTCGGGGGGCTTGACCTCGGCCCGCAGGAACGCCGCCTCGCGGAAGTACCCCCACGCCAGGTCGCCCGATGTAGTCCTGCCCGAAGGACCTCCCCCAGCGACTCCAGCGCGTCGACCCGCTCCAGGGCGTAACCGCAGAGCGCGAGCGCCTCCTCGGCCAGACGCTCGGCCTTCTTCACCACGAACCGCCGGCGCGCGTCCTCCGACGCGCGGAGCAGCCATCGCAGGGCGGCGGCGCGAAGCTCGTCGTCGGGTCGCGCGGCGCCATCGACGGGGGTCGCCGCGGTCGCGTAGTGGTAGGCGAGCAGCTCGGCGAACTCGGCGCGGCGGTCGGGCGCCGAGCGTTCCAGCCAACCGGCCACCACCGCGTGGGAGGCCGGCCGCTCCGGCGCGGCAGTCGACTCGTACGCGACGTCGCGCGTGAGGATGTGCTTGAAGAGCACTCGGTCTCGCCCGCCAGGGACGATCCGAGCCGCGACGTGACGAGCTCACGGTCCTCCAGGCGTCGCAGCGGTTCGGCGAGCTCGGCCGCCGCCCGGCCCGTGAGCGCCGAGACGGCGCCTGGCCAGAACACGCGTCCGACCACCGCGGCGGCCTGCAGGATCCGCTTGTCCTGCGGGTCCAGCAGGTCGATCCGCGAGGCCAGGACGGCCTGCACCGTGTCGGGGATCTCGACCTCCTCGACGCCCTCGGTCGCGCGCCAGCGGTCGGCCTCGCGCACGATCAGCCCCGCGTCGATCAGGCCGACGGATGATCTCCTCGAGGTAGAAGGGGTTGCCCTTCGACGCGCTCGAGGATCCGGTCGTGCACCGACGGCGGCAGGTCGTCGACCGACAGCAGGAGGGACACCAGCTCGTCGGCCTCCTCGGAGGTGAGCGGGTCGAGCGCGACCGACGAGGTGTTGCGCCGGCCTCCTCCCCAGGCCGGCCGCGTGGCCGTGAGGTCCGGCCGCGACGGCGCCAGGAACAGGACCGGGCCCAGCACCCGGTCGGCCAGCTCCTCGAGCAGGTCGAGCAGCGCCGGGTCGGCCCAGTGGATGTCCTCCACGACGACCACCACCGGACCGTCCAGCGCGAGCGCCGTGAAGAACGAGCGCCAGGCCGCGTGGAGCTCGGCGCGGACGTCCTTCGGGTCCAGGCTCGCGAACGAGACCTCCGGATCCTCCAGGCCGATCGTGTACGCGAGCGCCGCCGTCGCGCGCGCCGGGTCGGCGGAGACCTCGGTCGTCAGGAGGTCGCCGCCCGCCTTGCGCACCTTCTCGACGGCCAGCCCGGCCGGGTCGGAGTCGAGGATGCCCGCGTGCGACTTCAGGATCTCGGCGAGCGGCCAGTAGGTGATGCCGTCGCCGTAGGGCAGACACCGGCCGGTGAGGATCGACGGAGCGCGGCTGGCGCGCCTCGGCCCACGCGAGGAACTCGCGCGTGAGCCGCGACTTCCCGACGCCCGCGTCGCCGTAGATCGTCGATGAGGTGCGGGCGCCGTTCGTGGACGGTGCGCTCGAACACGCTGCGCAGCAGGTCGAGCTCGGCGTCGCGGCCGACCATCGGCGCGTGCAGGCCGGGCAGGCCCCGGGTCGGCCCGCCCGACTCCCCCGTGACCGCGAAGGCCCGCACGCGCTCGCGCTTGCCCTTGAGCTCGAGGGGCCCGCGGTCCACGGCCTCGAACCAGCGCGCGGAGCGGATCGTGCGTTCGGAGGCGAGCAGCTCGCCCGGCTCCGCCGCGGTCTGCAGCCGTGCGGCCGCGTTCACGGCGTCGCCGATCACCATCGCGTCGCCCGGTGCGGCGCCGACCGTCGCGAGGACCTCGCCGGTATGGACCCCGATCCGGATCTGCAGCCCGACGCCGTGCGCGGTCTCGAGCTCGCGGTTCACCTCGGGCAGGCGCGCGAGCATCCGCAGCCCGGCACGGAGCGCCCGGCTCGCGTCGTCCTCGTGCGCGAGCGGGACCCCGAAGGCGACCATCACCGCGTCGCCGATGAACTTCTCGACCGTGCCTCCCTCGGCCTCGATCTCCTCGCGCATCGCCGCGAAATAGCGCGTCCATCACGTCGCGGAGGGCGCTCGGGATCGAGCTGCTCGCCCAGGGTGGTCGAGCCGGTGACGTCGGCGAACAGGATCGTGACGAGCTTGCGCTCCTCGCCGCGGCCAGCCTCGGCCGGTCCATCGAGCGCCGTCCCGCACGAGGCGCAGAAGCGGGCGTCCTCGGCGACCGACGCGCCGCAGGACGGGCACGTCCGCCCGAGCGGGTTCCCGCATGAAGGACAGAATCGCGCCGCGGGATCGACCTCGGCGCCGCACGAGGAGCAGGTCGCCACCGCGCGAGTCTAAGACGGGGCCCGCGTCCGGACCCGCGTCGGTTCACTGCGTGGCGAGCATCAGCCTGGACCGGAGGAGCTGGATCGCATCGTCGGGGCCGGCACCCGACACCCGCTCCTCCGGGGCCCGGCCCCAGAGCCAGCACACGAGGTCGGACGGGTCGCCGGAGACGGTCGCGCCCACCGGATCGCGCTCCTCGGCGACCTCGATCGTCGTCGGCTCGAACGTGACGACCCAGCGGCGGTCGCCGGCCTGGACCGCCACGCGCTGCCCCGCCGGCGGTTCGATCGGCGCCTCCGACCAGTCACCGGCGAGCATGATCGTGAGGACCTCGTCGATACCGTCGAGCGCCAGCGCGGCATCCACGGGCGTCACGGCGTCGGCCGCGAGCTCGGCGTCCACGCGATGGATCGCCGTCTCGTGCGCCATCCGCCTGGCCCAGAACCCGACGGTCTGGTCCGACGGCCACCACGTCGCCGACGGATCTGCAGGCCCGTGCTCGTCGAACATCGCCAGCAGGCGAGCGTGGGCGTCGCGGAACCACACGACCGGATCGCGGTCGGCCGGCCACGCGGGCGGCCAGGGCTCGGGCGCGTGCCCGAGCTCGGTGCACGCGATCTTGTGCTCGTACACCGTGGCGACGTGGCTCACGAGGTCGTACCCGGTCCAGCCGGGGCACGACGGGATCGCTGTGGACAGGTGGCCGTCGGCGAGGGCGGCGAGCCGGTCGCCGTCTGCGCGCACGTGGCGCACGAACGTCGCGTATTCCATCGTCGCAGGATACGGGCCCGCACCCGGCACTACGGGCGGGCGAGCTCGGCCTTGCGTGCCGCGCGCCGGCGGCTGGCGACCCCGAGCTCGCGGTCTTCGCGCGCGATGTCGGCGAGGCTGCGACCCGCGAGGGCGGACCGCACCGCCGAGGCCACGTCGGTCCATGTGGGATGGATCGCGCACGCGTCCTCCCAGCGGCAGGGTCCTCCCGAGAGCGGGCAGGTGATGCTCGCGAGCGGCCCTTCGGCGGCCTCGACGACCTCGAGCATCGAGATCTCCTCGGGCGAGCGGCTGAGGCGGTAGCCGCCGCCGCGACCGGGGCGCGATGCGACGAGCCCCGCCCGCACGAGCAAGCCGACGACCTGCGGCGTGTACGGGGCCGGCAGGATCCATCTCCCCGGCGAGCCTCGCGATCGTCACGTAGCCGTCGTCGGGCCATGCGCCTGCCAGGCCGATCGCGGCTCGCACCGCGTAGTCCCCCGTCCGGCTGAGCGTCAGATCCACGACCGAAGTCTACCCCGATATCTATGTCTACGCGCTAAACGTTTAGTGCTATGGTTCGGATATCTCGAGACGAGGAACCGTCGATGAAGGAGGTCCGAACATGAGCGGGCGCAACCGAACGGGCGCCGTGGCGATCGCCATGGCCCTCTCGCTCGCCCTCGTGGGGTGCGCGGCGAACGCGGCCGGGACGGGAGGCAACGGCACGCCCGTCTACCGCACCGACACCGAGAACGGCAGGGTCGTGAACATCGCGCTCACGGCCGAAGAGGCGGTGCAGACGATCGCCCCCGGCGTCAAGTACCACGTGTGGACGTTCGACGGGACGGCGCCCGGCCCGGTCATCCGCGTCCAGCTCGGCGACACCATCCACTTCTCGCTCACGAACGCGAGCACGATCGGGATGCAGCACTCGATCGACTTCCACGCGGCGATGACGCCGTGGGCGGATCTCCCCGCGGACGGCTCGACCCTCACGGGCAACTACCAGCCGGTCAACCCGGGCGAGACGAAGACCTTCGACTGGGTCGCGATGTACCCGGGCGTCTTCATGTACCACTGCGGCGTCCCGCCCGTGCTCCAGCACATCGCGAACGGGATGTACGGCGCGATCATCGTGGAGCCGGACAACCTTCCCGCCGAGCGCGAGTACGTGCTCGTCTCCAGCGAGTTCTACCCCGGCACGAAGCCGATCGACGGCGTCTACGAGGGCGACTACGACCGGATGACCGCGGTCGACCCGAGCTACGTCGTGTTCAACGGGGTCGCCGACCAGTACAAGACGACGCCGCTGGTCGTGCGCCCCAACGAGCCGTTCCGCCTCTGGGTGGTGAACGCCGGGTCCGACGCTCACCAACGCGTTCCACGTGATCGGCACGATGTTCAACGAGACGCCGACAGGGGAACCCGGCGAACACCGCGTACGGCGAGCAGACGTTACAACATCGCGCCGGGCGGCGGCGCGATGTTCGAACTGAAGATCCCCGACCCGGGGCTGTACCCGTTCGTCACGCATGCCTTCGCGTACACGGGCCTGGGTGCCGTGGGCCTGATCCAGATCGACCCCAACGCCCCGGATGCCCCGGACAGCTACCCGCTGATGGGCGACCCGTTCTCCGCGGGCGTCAAGCCGATCGCGGGGGCAGCCGCTACGACGAACGGGGAGTCGAGCGGCGCTTCGAGCTCCGGGTCGATGTCGGGGATGCCCGGCATGTCGACGGCGCCGAGCTCGGCGACGTCGACGTCGGCCGCCGCCGCGTGCGAGCCGTCGGGGACGTTGCTCACGCTGGTGGCGCACAACGTGGCGTTCGACACGAACTGCCTCGCCGCATCCGCGGGCAAGGCGTTCACGATCGCGTTCGACAACCAGGACCCCGGCGTGCCGCACAACGTGTCGATCTACACGGACGACTCGGCCTCGACAGGCGCTGTTCACCGGCGAGCAGGTCACCGGACCGAAGAAGGTCACGTACAAGGTCGACGCGCTCCCGGCGGGGACGTACTTCTTCCGCTGCGACGTGCACCCGACGCAGATGACCGGCACATTCGTCGTGAAGTGACGGTGCGGTGAGGGGAGCGGCGGTCACCGCCGCTCCCCTCCCTCGTCCCATGCAGCGGGTCCTGTCTCTACGGTCCTTGCGGTAGGACCGAAGCGCTGAGCGGCATCGCCCGCGGGGCCGATTGCATGGGGGATCGCCGAGGGGGAACATCTCGGTGCGATGCCGGGGATCGCGGACGCTGCCGTGGGCACGCTGAAAGGTCGGGGACCATGACGACCGTCGAGCCGTTGCGGATCGTGCTCGGCGAGGCCGAGACGTCGGGCGTGCCGCTCCGCTTCGTGCTGGAGGGCGAGGGGTTCCATCTGGTCGGGATGGCCGAGACCGACAACGACCTCCGCCGCGTGCTGGCCGGCGTGTGTCCGTCCGTGATCGTCCTCGACGCGGGGATCTCGGCTCCGGTCGCGCTCGAGATACGCGAACGCTACCCGGACGTTCCGCTCGTGCTCGTGTGGCCGCCGGGCGTCGTGGCCGTGCTCGCCGCCGAACGGATCGACCCCGACGACGTCGTGTCGGAGCTGGGGCCGGCCGTGCGTCGTGCGGCCGCTCGCGCCGCCGCTCGTAGCGCGCTCGACGTCCCGCGGCCGATGGAGCGCGTCGGCGCCCCTACGCGCGCCGTTGACATCGTGCGATCGCCCTCCCGCCCGCCGCGCCCGCGCCCGCAGCCCGCCCCGCGTCGCCGTCGCGCGTCGCGTCCGACGGCGTTCGTCGCGTCGGTCTCCCTCCTCTACCTCCTCGTCGGCGCGTCCGTCGCGTTCGCACTCCCGTTCGCCCTGGACCACGTCCTGCATCGCACCGCGGACCCCCGCGAGTCACCGGCCCAGGTCGTCGGGGGGAGCCCCAGCAGCACGGGGCTTTCGACATCCGGATCCCAGCCTGGAGGCGATCAAGCGACGGGGCGAGCGCTTCGTCCGCAGGAAGGGCACGGGGCGCGCGCCGAACACGCGACGAAGCCCGAGCACCCGGCCAAGCCGGAGCACCCGGCCAAGCCGGAACACCCCGCGAAGCCGCAGAAGCCTTCGAAGCCGGAGAAGCCTTCGAAGCCGGAGAAGCCTTCGAAGCCGGAACACCCCACCAAGCCGACGCATCCGACCAAGCCGGAACGCCCCTCGAGTTCCGGCGACGCGTCGAAGCCGGACGGGCCCGCCCATGCAGCCCAGCCTGATCAGACGGGTGGCGGCAGCCAGGACCGGTCAGTTCGAGCCGGTTGAGCGCCTCGTCTCTGCGTCCTGGAGCTCGGTGAAACCGAGCTGCAGCCCCGAGGTCTCCTCCGGATCCAGCCACGCGACACCCTCGTGCGCCCGTCTGAGGCGTTCTTCGAGCGCGGCGCGGGTCGCAGCGAGCGAGGGAACACCTAGCACGACACCGAGGATCCTGTTCGAACGTCCCTTGTGCAGGAAGATCTCGCCCGACGCGAGCCGAACGTGCGCACGCCTGCCCGGCGGGCGCTCGCGGTCTGCGACGGACACGCCGCCCGCTCCCAGTAGCCTCTCGTAGGCCTCGACCGCCTCGTCGAGCGAGGGAACCTCCACGTGCACCGCGGCGAGCGTTCGCGCCCCGCACCGGTGGGACTCGCTGAGCGCCGGCGGCCAGTCGCGGGCGACCTCCGGCGGTGCCGTTCGGCGGATCAGCGTCGGCATCGCCACCGCGCCGACACGGATCTCGACGTCGTCCCAGGTCCCGTCGACGCCCACGTAGTCGCCGAACCGGTACTCGATGCCGGCATCGTCCAGGTGGGCCCGGAGGACCTCGGCGTCGTCGAACCGCAGGAAGAACATCGTCGCCTCCCAGCCGGCCCGCCCGTCGCGAGCCGACACCTCCAGGTAGCTCCGGTGCAGATATACGCGGCTGTGGCGCTCGGGCGCCGCGGGGCTCACGGTCGCGTGCAGCCCCAGGCGCCGATCCAAGCGCTCGACCGCGTCGGCGAGATCGGGCACCACGACCGAGGCGTGGTCGAGCCACGATGCGAGGCGCCGAGCGTTCATCGCGGCTGCCTTGGTGCGGTCGTCATCGCAGCGTGTCGAGGGCGACGCCCTCTTCCCTCCTCATCGTCTCGTACATACAGTCCCATGGGGCGAAGGGGGGTCCGTATGAGCGGCGAGGCGGATGCTGTCGTTGCGCGGTCGGGATCGCCGGGTGGGCGGTCGGTGGCGTTCCGGGTGTTCGCGTTCCTGTTCGGCGCCGGGGCGCTGGGCGGCCTGTTCGGGATCGGGATCGTGATCGGCTGGTTCGACACCGATGAGGGCGGCATCCACCGGGTCCACGACCTCGGTTTCGGGGTCGCCTACGGCGTCCTGATCGCCGCCGCGTTCTTCGCGTTGACGGTGCGGCCGGCCGGGCGGCCTTCCGTCTTCCTCCAGACCGTCGCGGTCGCGGCGGCCGTGGTCTTCGCGACCGTCCTCTCGGCCGACCTCCCGTACCTGATCATCGCGGCGTCCCTCGTGATCGCCGCCGCGGTCTTGCTCTTGCTCCACCCCGCACGCGGCGAGGTCCTCCACCCCGCGGCCGAACCGAGCCGGCCGCTCGCCGCGTTCGTCGTCGTTGCCGCCGTCCCGCTGATCTGGTTCGGGCTCGCGGCGGCCTCGCTCCAGCGGAACGGACCCGCCTCGGACCCGCACGTCAGCATGTCGCACTGGACCACGATGGCGTCCATGGCGTTCGCCCTCGTCCTCGTCGGACTCCTCGCGTCGTTGCGGATCCGCGGCTGGCGCTTCACCGCCTGGTGCGCGGGCGTGGGTGCAGCCGTCTACGGCCTGGCATCGATCGTCTTCGCGCGCTTCCCGGTCTCGGGCGTCCGCTACGCAGGGAGCCAGGGCATCGGTTGGGGCATCGTCGCTCTGCTCGGGGGCGTCGCCTTCGTCGGTCTCGCCGAACGGGAACGGCGATCGTCCGGTGGATCGGGTCGCGATCGATCGCACCAGGGATGACCCGCCTTCAGCGGAGGGCCCGGAAGACGTCGTAGACCATGAACGCCGGCCAGACGATGCCTTGGAAGAACGCGAGCACGAACTGCCAGAACGTGTCCGCCTGCTGCCAGAAGTACACCCAGGCGCCGAAGATCCCCAGCGCGTAGATCGCGCCGCCGCCCGCCGCGCCCGCGTTGCCCCTGTCGCTCATCGTCGCCCTCCTCCACGTGAACCGCGTCCGATCGCTCAGGCACCCAGCCTCGTCCCGGCGTCGGCCGCGCCCCAGGTCCGGTCGCCTCCCCCTCGTCGGGACCGAAGCGGTGAGCCAGACTGGCACGCATCCGATGACGTCGTGGCCCACGACGTCGCGGCCGGGACGTGGACCCGGTTGCTGGCGCCGAGCTCGGCCGCGTGACGATCACGCGGCGGCGAGCATCGGCGCCCGGCTCGCGTCGCTCCACCAACCGCCTGACGACGAACGCGGCGTCGCGCCCCACGCCCGGGAGCGTGTCCGACCCGCGGAGTACTGGAAGGGCAGGCCGACGAAGTACACGCCGGGTTCGCTCTGCACGACGCCGCGCTCGTGCAGCACCGTCCCGTCGTCGCCGAAGATCGGCAGCTCGAGCCACGAGAGGTCGTGCCGGTACCCCGTGCACCAGATGACGTTCGCGACGTCGAGCACGCGGCCGTCCTCGAGCATCGGCAACCCGTCCCGCGTGCCGACCGTCTTGGATACGAGCTCGACGCCCGCCGCCGTCAGCCACTTCGGCTTCACGCGGACAGCGGCGCGCCCTGCGCGGCGAACCTCGCCGCCGCCTTGCGGCCGATCGGCGTGCGGAGCGTCAGGACGTGGAGCCCGACGAACCGCACGATCCGCACGGCGACGTTCCGCGGCGAACCACGTGTCGATGTCGAACGGGATCGACCCGCGGATCGGGCCGGAGACCCACGTCGGGTGGGTGCGCGCGAGCTCGAGCGCGATGTCGCCGCCGGAGTTCCCCGCGCCCACGACGAGGACGCCGCCGTCGCGCAGCTGCGACGGGTTCCGGTACTCGCTCGAGTGCAGCTGGACGATGTCGGGGCGAGATCGCTCGCGACTCGACGGCACGCGCGGTTCGCCGTGCGCGCCCGAGGCGACGATCACGTCGTCGGCCTCGAAGACCGCGCCACCCGGCCGCACCACGTACCGGTCGCCCTCGCGCCGGACGCTCTCCACCCGCATCCCCGGTCCGGACCGGCAGGTCGAACCGCCTCGCGTAGGCCTCGAGGTAGTCGGCCATCTCGTCCTTCGTGGGCATCGCTGCGCCGCTGCCGGGGAACCGGCCGCCGGGCAGGCCCACGTAGCGTGCAGTCGTGAACAGCCGCAGCGAGTCGTAGCGGTGCCGCCAGGCATCGCCGATCCGCTCGTTCGCGTCCAGAACCACGAACGACCGCCCCGCCCTTCGCAGGTGGTAGGCGGCCGAAAGCCCCGCCTGGCCGCCCCCGATCACCACGGTGTCGAACGTCTGCGTCTGCATCGCGCTCCCCTTCCTTCTCGTTGCAGGGACCGACCGTAGGCCGCCGGGGGCTTCCCCCTCATCGCCGGAAGGCACCAGATCCGATCGGACGCGAGATGGTCAGAACGCACCACGGCCCGTCAGGCAAGACCGTGCTCGAACGCGAACGCGGTCGCCGCCGAACGCGACGTGACCCCGAGCTTCGCGAAGATGTTCTGCAGGTGGCGGGCGACGGTGTGCTCGCTGATCACGAGCTCGACGGCGATGTCGCGGTTCGTCTTGCCCGCCGCGACGTGGCGCAGCACCTCCGCCTCACGAGCCGTGAGACCCGCGGGGAGCTTCGGCGGGCCGCCGAGGAGCCGGGCGGTCGCGGCGACGTCGGGCCGGGCGCCGAGGCGCTCGAACGTCGCGAGCGCGGCCTTCAGCTCGAGCCCCGCGTCCTCCTCGGCCCCCGCCAGCCGCAGCGCCTGCGCCAGCCGGACGCGCGTCCGCGCGGTCTCGTACGGCAGCTTCAGGTCCTGCCAGATCGCGCACGCGCGGCGGAAGGAGCCGAGCGCGGCGGGGCCGTCCGCGGCGGCCAGACGCAGGGCGCCGATCGCGTCGGCCGCCGTCGCGTCGTGCGCGGGGGTCCGTGTCTCGCCCGCGATCCGCTCGAGCGCCTCGGCGGCGAGCGCGGCCTCGTCGAAGTCGCGCGCCGCGACCGCGGCCTCGACCTGGGCGGCGAGCAGGGTGACGCGGCGCGGCACGTCGCTCGGCGCCTCGAGCGCCAGACGCAGCGCCGTGCGCGCCGCGTCGACCTTCCCTTGGGTGAGGCGGAGCAGCGCGAGTCCCGGCTGCGGGTCACGGCCGAGCTCGTGCGCTCGCACGTACGCCGCCTCCGCCCCCGCGACGTCGCCGAGCCTGCGGCGGACCTCCCCCACCTGATAGAAGGCGGGGGCGGCCGCGGCCGCATCCACCCGCTCCATCTCCTCGCAGGCGCGCGTCGCCTCCGCCTCGGCCTCGTGCCACGCTCCGCGGAGCCACGCGACCTCCGCCCGGTTCACGCGGCACATCGCCGAGAAGGGCGCGTCGGCCGGCAGCGCGTCGCACCAGGTACGGGCGGCGTCGCTCCACTCGCCCGCCCGGCGGAGATCGCTCAGCCCAAGACACGCCTCGATCAACGAGCAGTAGATGACGCCGGTGAAGTACGGGGTGACCTCGCCGGCGAGGACACCCGTCATCGCCTCGTCGAGCAGGGCGAGCCCCTCGTCCACGCGTCCGAGCCCGATCAGCGCCAAGCCCTCGGTCTGCAGCGACATCGCGACCAGGTCTTGGTCCCCGAAGCTCTGGCCGATCTCAGTGGCGCGCCGCGCGAGGGTCAGCGTGCGCTCGACGTCGCCGGCGAAGCGGGCAACGTTCGCCTCGACCATCGCGAGGAAGCCCTGGCCCACGTCGTCGGGATGCCCCTCCGCGTGACGACGGGCCTTCATGAGGAAGCCCGAGCCGACCGACACGTCGCCGCGGACCGAGTACTCGATACACAGGCGCGCGGCGAGCGCCGCCGCCCGGAGGTCGTCGCCCTCCTGCACGAAGGCCCCGTACGCGCGGTTGCGGAACGCGATTGACTCGTCGAGCCTCGACGTCCACCACGCGGCATCGGCGAGACCCTCGAGATCGCTCCCCGACAGCAACGAGGGGTCGGCGTCGTGCAGCAGACGGTAGGCGTCGGCCCACGCAGCGTGCGCGAGGGCGTCCCGCCCCGCCCGGAGGTCCCTCTCTCTGGTCGTCACGCCTCCTCCCGCGAGGTCGCGAGCGCCCAGCGTAGCCCGGCATGCTCGAAACGTTCCGCCGGGTGGCCCAGTCGGCCTGCATCGCAGACCGTACCGCTGGGGACCGGAGCGCGAGGGACGGTTGGCCCTTACGCGGCGCATCTCCCCACGATCTGATGGTGGACGGTCGCGGAGAACCCGCGGTTGGGAGGTGGGGTCTATGAGACGCATCGTCGTCTTGTTCGGCACGCTGGCGATCTTGGGGGTCCTTGCTGCGCCGGCCTTCGGGGTCACGCCGCAGAAGGCCACGGGATCCGTCGGGCTTTCGGGCCCCTCTCAGAGCGTGTGGTTCCGCGCGATCGAGACCACACCGGCGAAGGGCCGCCTGAGCTACACGAACTGGGAGCACCCAGTAGTGGTTCCGGGGACCGGAGCTTGGGCCCCGAACGACACGTTCGACGTGGGCTTCATGTACCAGGGAGGTGGGCCGTACGTTCACTCCCTGGAGGTGACGTCGGTCACGCCGACCTTCCCGATGACGGTCAAGATCTCGGGAACGGGGTCCTACGACCCCGACCCTTCCTGGACCGAGACGTTCACGGGCAGGGTCCGGCACGACGTGTTCAACATCCGGATGAAGCCGGATGACGGCGGGGCCAAGTACGGCTGGACGTGGACCCGGGTGACGGGCACGATCGACGCGAACGGTGACGTCGCGGGAACGTGGAGCGACAGCCTCGATCGCGAGGGCGACTTCGCCATCGAGGGTGCGGCGCACGAGGTCCTTCACTACTCCGTGCCGGTCAAGAACGTCGTCGTGAACGCGAGCCTTGCGACGTTCGACTACGTGATCCCGGCAGGGATCCTCACGGTGGATCCGTACCCGATCACGGTGAGCGTGACCGACGGCGGAACGCCGGGCCCGGGTCACGACACGATCTCGTTCAACGGGAGCGCCTACACGATCGTCAGCGGCAACCTGGAGGTGTTCGGGTAAGCATCGAACGCGAGCGGGACGGAGCATCGAGCCCGGCGCTCCGTCCTGTTCGCGTTGTGAGGTCTGCTCGGTCGGCAACGGTCCTACGTGTAGCGGACCCTCGGGTCGAGCCAGGCGTAGATGACGTCGACGATCAGGTTCGCCACGACGATGAACATCGCCGCCACCACCGTGACCGCCATCACCGCCGGAAAGTCCTGGTTGTACAGCGACTGCAGCGCGTAGACGCCCAGACCGGGCAGCGAGAACACGTTCTCGGTGATGACGACGCCCCCGAGCAGGCCGGCGATATCGAGCCCGAGCATCGTGACCACGGGGGTGAGCGAAGCCCGCAGCGCGTGCTTGTACGTGACGGACCGTTCCGGCAGGCCCTTGGCGCGCGCCGTGCGGATGTAGTCCTCCGAGAGCGCCTCGAGCATGTTGCCCCGGACGATCCGCACGTAGTAGGCGGCCGACGTCACCGCCAGCGTGATCCACGCGAGGAGGAACTTCCCCTTGAGGACCGACTGCCACACGGAATCGCCGATATCGAACCCCGTCGGGGGGGCCCATCGGAGCTTGTAGAAGAAGAAGTAGATCAGCAGCATCCCGAGCCAGAACTCGGGCATCGAGACGCCGAAGAGTGCGAACAACATCGAGGCGCGGTCGGCCCAACTGCGCCGCCGGACCGCCGACAAGATGCCGATCGGGATCCCGATCAGGAGCCAGAGCACGACCGACCCGATCGTCAGCGCCGCCGTGACGGGAAGCGTCTGCAGGATCTTCGTCCGCACCGAGACGCGGTTCACCCACGAGTAGTACACGTTGTCGTTCAAGAAGAGCCCAGGCCAGGGGAGCAGCCCCGACGCGAACCGCCGGTACTGGATCCACACCGGCCGGTCGAGCTCCAGGTTGTGCCGCACCTGTTCGACGATCTCGGGCGGCGCGCCGCGCCCGGCGAAGCGCCGCGCCGGGTCCCCTGCCGGGAGCTTCACGAAGATGTAGAAGGTGACGACCGAGACGATCCAGAGGACCAGTACCTGGAAGAGTGACTGCCTGATCAGATAGCGGCCCACATCATCGCCTTCGTCCTCGCCTCGCGCTAACGCTTCGTGGGGAGCAACCGCGCGTACGACGTGCCGCGCTCGACCCACTTGGCGAGCTGACGTCGGTCGCGGAGCCGATCGGCGTCCACCCGGATCCATCCCTGCATCGGCCGGCCGCGCATGACCGCGAGCTGAGCCTTCGTCGTGGCGAGCACTTCGTCGGACGTCGCGGGGTCGACCCGCACCAAGATCCCGCCCTGCCCGCTCGCCGCGATGGCCATGTTGCCGCCGATCAAGAAGGCGAGGCCGCCGAACATCTTCTTCTCCGTTACGCCGGTATCCCCCGCAACCAGCTCACGGATCCTCTCGGCGAGGTGCTCGTCGTAGGCCACGGACCGGATGCTAACGACCTGGCTCGTCGTCGTCCGCCAACCGGCGCGATAACGGCAGGCCGTACCAGAACCAGGCGAACACGGCGCCGACGCCGACCCCGGCGAGCACGCCTGTGAGCGTGCCGAACACCACGTCGCTGATCAGCCCGACCACGCAGGTCATCGAGACGGCCACGAACGCCATCCCCGCGATCGCCATCCGGCTCGACGAGATCAGCATGCGTTCCTTGTCCCGGTGCCGGAACCGCAGACGGTGGTAGGAGGACGGAGCGATCAGCAGGGCCGTCCCGACGGCCGCGCACACGAAGGCCGCGAGATAGAGCCAACGCTGCACGTGCGTGATCTTCGCGAACCCCTGGCTGAACGGGAGGATCAGCATGAACGCGAAGAGGACCTGCACGCCGGGAAGCGCCACCCTGATCTCGTTGAGCAGCTCGATCAGCTCGCGGTTGACCCGCTCGTGTCGGTCCTCTCCGGCGCTCCCCATCGAGCGTTCCCTCCCCGATCGTTCCGCACAGTATTCGTCGCGTCCGCTATGGGCAGGCAGGGGCGAGCGCGCCGCACAGCACCTGGTCGTCTTCAGCGGCGACCTCGGCGACGAGGTCGGCGCGTGGCGTGAAGGACAAGCCGCCGTCCGGTGCGAACGATGGCACGTCGGGATCGACGAGTGTGGAGATATAGGTCACGCAGCCGCCGTCGATCGGGATCTGCTCGCCCCCCTCCACGCGCGCCGGGCAGGACTCGGTGAGGGTCACGGTCACGGGCTCGCTCGAACCGGAGACCCCGAGGCTGAAGGTCGCCTGGCCCCGGACGGTCTCGGCGCTGCCGACGCCCCAGCCGTACCGCGGGCTCGCCACGCACGGGAGTCTGGTGGCGCTCGGCACCGCCTGCGCCATGAGCTGCATCGCTCGCCCGGAACCGCACATCGGCGCCGTCACCGTGCCGCGGGACGGGAAGAACAACGCGAGGCCCGTCAACGCGGCGAGCAGGAACACCGCGAGCGAGACGACGATCAGCCCGACCCGGCGGATGCTCCAGCGCTGCACCGCGATCGGCCGGCGCGCCGGCGCCATCGCTCGCAACTCTGCGAGCAGGTCACGTCCGTCCAGCTTCATCTGCTGGCGCAACTGCGTCGGGCTGGCGACGCCGCGTGTCGCCGCGAACGCCTCGGCGAGCTCGTCGGGCGTGAAGTAGCGAAGGGCCGCGTCGTACACGGTCCGCGCGTCCGATCGCAGCGCCAGCACCAGCATCATGTTCCCGAGGTCGACGGCTTGGCGCCACGGCGAGGGCCGGACCTGCACGAAGAAGACGTCGATCAGCTTCAACTCCCCGCGCTGCACCATCAGGTTGGCCGGCTTGATGTCGCGGTGGGCGAGCCCGACGTCCCACATCCGACGGATCATCTCGAGCCCCTCGTCGATCACGTGCTCGTCGACCTCCGCCTCGCCGATCTCGACCGCGTCGTCGAAGAAGTCCATCGCGATCAGGTACTCGCGCTCCGGCGTGATCTCGACGACGCCGAGCGGCGCGGGCGTCGGGAACCCGTACTCGCCGAGCATCCGCAAGGTGTAGTCCTCGTACACAACGAACCGGCGGACCGTCGTGAACGGCGTCTCGTCCTCGAGCCCCCCGTAGAGCATCGTGCGGCCGAGCTTGTACCAGCGGTCCGCACGCACGTGGCTCTTCGCGTAGAGCTTCGCGAAGATCGTCCGCTCGCGGCCGTCCTCGTCGGTCACGGTGAGCTTCAGTGGGGTCGAGCCGCCGGAGCCCTCGAGCCCGACCGGCTTGACGTCGTGCACCGTGAACCCGAGCTGTTCCTGCAACGCGGTGCGGATCGCCTCCCCTCGGCGCCCGGTGACGTCGAGGTGCGCCGACTTGCCGTGCGGACCGTAGGCGATCGGGAAGATGTCGTTCGGCGCGAAGGCGCGGAACGCGGCCAGCGGGATCGCAACCCCGACGATCGCGGCGAACGCGACGTCGGTGAAGTGGTCGACCCCGAGGTAGATCCCCAGCACACCGGCGATCGCGATCGCGCCCACCGCGGCGAGCTTCGCCCAGAACCGGGGCCGGCCGGGGACGACGAGCATGTACACCACGCCGATCGCGAGGATCGCGACAGCGCCCACCCGGATCGACGGCGTCGCGTAACTCTCCCAGGTCGCGAGCTGCCGTACGCCGAACGGACGCGGCCGAAGGGAGACGAGCTCGAGCCCCTGGAGCAGACCGCCGACGAGGCCGAGGGAGATCACCCAGATCACGAGGTGACGCCATCGGCGCAACCACGCGGTCGAGAGCACCAGCAGCCCGGCGAGCACCGCGAAACCGACGCGAGAACCGGCCGTGTATGCCTGGCGCGCGAGCGCGTCGAGCCACCCGGCGCGGATCGAGATCACGGCGTCGGTGATCTTCGCGTCGAACCGGTCGAGCGGGGCGGGATCGGCGCGGAGCCACAGACACCCGGTGACGACCACCCCCAGCAGCAGGATCAGCCAGATCCAGCCCGTGGAACCGATCTGCTTGGGCAGCGGCGGGGGCGCGCCCGTCGGCCGACGACGTCGTTGGCTGGTGACCCCCGCATCGGCCGACGGGCGCACCACCTGGTCACGCTGATCCACGCTGCCCTCCGCGGCGATCCTCGCACGATCACCTTCGGGCCGGGAGAGTCGTCGTGGCGACCGGCCTCCGGGGAAGTCTCGTGCCTATCCCCTGGCCGCCGACCCTCGGGCCGCCCACGCCGCGGAGACGATCCGGACGGGTCCGTCGCCGAGCAACGCGCGGCAGCGCGCTCGGATCTCCGCGACACCTGCGTCGGGAAGACCTCGAACGTAGTCGCCGGCGGGACCGACGCCGAGGGTGAACGGTGCCCACCACTCCTCGAAGTCCGCATGCTCTACGGGGGCGGCGACCTCCCCCTCGACCACGTCGCTGACACCGGCGTCGCGGAAGACACGCCCGAGCTGGCCGGCGCGTGCTCCGGGCAGATCGACCTCTTCCTCCACCTCGCCCATCACGTCGCGGGCCGCACGCCAGAACACCGAGATGGGCGAACGCTCACCTTCGAAGTCCCAAACGCACGCTGCCACGACGCCGTCGGGGCGCGTGACGCGCGCCATCTCGGCGATACCGAGGACAGGGTCGCGCATGAAGTGGACGACGAGCTGGGCTACGGAGACATCGAACGTGTCGTCCTGGTAGGGCAGCGCCTCGGCCGACGCCGTTCGTATCTCCACGCCCGGAAGACGGTCGGCGGCTGTGGCGACGAAGGGCGCCGACGGGTCGACGGCCGATACGCGCCCGGGCCCGAGCCTGCGGACGAGCTCGCTCGTCAGGGCACCGGTCCCGCATCCCACGTCGAGCACCACCTCGTCCTCGTCCGGACGCACACCGGCGAAGTCGGCGAAGGCCGGCGCGAGCTGCGACGAGTACCGCCCCATGAAGCGGTCGTACGCGCGACCATCGACGTCGAAGCTCACCGCGGCGAACCTTAGCCGAGGCCGGCTCAGGGCGACGCACCAACCCTTCATGCACGATAACGTCAACCTGTGGCGGGATCGCATGTCTGGGAGATCCGCTCGCCGGAGGGCGGCGCGAAGGGCCTGGAGTTCGCTCGCGCCGAGATGGACGCCACCCACCGAACGGTCCTCGTCCACGCGGCGCCGTCCACCATGGAGATCGTGGTCACCGCCGACGACGTCGTCATCGCGCGGGCAGACGGTCTTCGCGACGATTCCCGCTCGACGCCGATGTCCCGTGTGCGGATCGACGGAGCGACACTCACGCGCGAGAACGTCTGGCCCGCACCCGATGATGTTGGGCTCCCGGTGATCCTCCCGGGCGGCGAGGTCGGGATCCTGCTCGAATGGTCCAACGCGGATGACGGTAGCGAGTGGACCTGGCGCGTCGAGTTCCACAACCGCGCATGAACGCCCGGTAGATGTCACGCGCCGACGGCACGATCTCCTGGTGTCGAGCGTGGGTGAACGGAGGCCCTACGGCCAGACCTCGGGGATGGCCGGGTCCTCACGGACCCACGACGGCGTCTTCGTAACGGTCATCACGTCGAGGAAAGGCACGCGGAAGATCTCGTTGTCGCCCCGGTAGAAGACCCAGTCCTCGCCCTGGCGCTCGTAGAAATCGGCCTCGACCTCGTACGTATCGCCGTTCACGTGCATCACGTCGTAGAACTTCGGTGCCATGGATCGAGGTATCGGCACGATCGAGCCAGCGTTGAGGAACCTCGATGCGTGTCCGTACGTGCCGTCAACATCGAGCCGTGGACAGGGGGCCATTCGCCCCTCCCCAGGGGAGGGGCACGCACTCTAGGTTCGCTGTGCGAGCGAGGAGGGATGCCATGTCGACGATGCAACCGTTGCGTGATGAGCATCGAGAGCTGCTCCCGCACATCGAGGCGATCAGGCACGTGGCCGACGAGGTCGGCTCGATCCCCCCTGATGCGCTCCGTCGGCGGATGGCCAGCGTGTCCGGGTTCCTGCGCGAGCACCTGATCCCGCACGCGAAAGCGGAGGAGGCGGTCCTGTACCCGGAGGTGGAGCGCGCGATGGATGCGCCCCGGGCGACCGCGGCGATGAGCCGCGACCACGTGGAAGTCGTGGCTCTGACCGATCAGCTCGGCGATATCGAGCGCCGGCTCGGCAGCGGTGACATGTCCGCCGGGCTGGAGACCGACGCGCGTCGCGTGCTGTACGGCTTGTATGCGCTGGTCAAGCTTCACTTCACCGAGGAAGAAGAGATCTACGTCCCCATCCTGGAGGAGGCGCTGAACGCCGACCAGGCGAACGAGATGTTCGGTCGCATGGAGGTTGCGGCAGCAGGTGCCCGCCACCACGCTTGAATGCGTGGCCCGTCCCAGACCTCTGATGTACTGCCCTCGCGGTCGCGTTCGACGATCAACGTCAACCGGAGAAGAGGGACGCAGGGACGTGGAGCCACGCGACATCCGCGATGATCGCGACGTCGATCGCGACGCCGATCAGCAGCCACGGATGGAAGAACAAGAGCATCAAGACCAGCGAGGTCACCGACGCCACGACCGCCGTTGGTTGCCACATCGACGCGTCCGCCAGTGCTGCGATGCCGGCGATGGCGAAGAGCACCGCAGAAAGCAGCGCCATCACGCCGGCGACGGTCTTCGCCGTCGCGGGCGCGATGCCGACCGCCCTCGCGATCCAGCGGGCTTCCGGTACGAACGGGTAACTCGGATCGTCCTTCGGCCGGGGCGTCACATAGAGCAGATGGACGAGCCCGTGCGCGATCAGGAAGAGCCCGACGATCACTGTGTCTCCTCCGGCTTAGACGACCATCTGGCTATCCGCGTCCTCGAGACGCTCAGCCATCGCCGTCAGCATCCGCACGGAGATCGCCGGCTCGGCGAGCAGCACCGATCGCAGATCCGTCGCGGAAAGCGTGATGCACTCGATCGATGTCTCGCTGATCACGCTCGCCGAACGCGGCGATTTCGTCAGGACAGACATCTCACCGAAGAAGTCCCCGGCCCCTAGCCGCTTCACCGTCCGGCCGCGGCGGACGACCTTCGCCGCCCCGTCCACGATCACGAAGAACACCGAGCCGGCCCGGCCCTCCTTCACCAGCTCCTGTCCGGCGGCGAAGTGCGTGTCCGTGCTCACCCTCGCGACGGTCCTCAGATGGCTCTTCGATAGACCTGCGAACAAGGGGGTCTGGGCAAGGACCGCCATCCGTTCCTCCACGCGGCGGCGAAGGCCCTTGGGCTTCCCACGAGCCGTCGGTTCGAACGTCCATGCGGTCGTCATCGCACCCCCCGTCTCCCGAGACTCGACCTGTCTCGCCGCCTTCGATACCCGGCCACGACGGATGTGTCAACGCTCGACCACGTCTCCGCGCATGTCCGGGAACGACGCGCAGCGGATGCGGGCGACGGGAGTCCGCTCGCCCTCCCATGCCGCGGGGGCCGTAGCCCCGTCTTGTCCCTGGTGGCTGAAAGGCAGACCCGAGAGGGTCCGCATCGGCCGGATCCCAGGGGCAGCGGCCCATGCGCTCGTAGGTGCGAACTCCCGCCACCCAGAGGCTACACCGTCCCTCGCGAGCAAGAGCGGGCGGCCCGGCCGCCCGCTCTTGCCTCTCGCCTCTCTAGCCGTCGGCGTTCCAGCCTCAGGCGGATGTCGTCCTTTAGGACGGGTAGGTCCAGGTGAGATCGGCGGTCAGCGTCCCTCCCACGAGCGAGAGCGTCCCGGAGGCCGAGAAGGTCTCGATCTTGACCACCTGATTCCCGGGGCACGTCAGCGTCGACATCACCGTGTCGACCGTGCCGCTGAATTTCGTGTTGCCGTGGTTGACCGCAGTCGTGAAGTCCGCGCTGATCGGGACCGTTTCCTGCTTGTTGTCCGCCTGCGGCTTGTTGCCGCCATGGTTGTAGCAGCGCGAGAAGATCGTCCCGCTGCCTGTGAGGTTCCATTCCGCATACGTGGTGGCGTTCCCGAGCCCCGCGGCCATGAACGACAGGTTCAGGTTGACCTGGTTCCCGTCAACGGTGACGGACGTTGTCGGGCCCTTGGTGAAGTGCGGGCTGTCGGCGAGGGCAGCCTGGGCGCTGAGCATCAGCGCGAAGAACGCCGCAAACACTATGAAGAGTGATCGCTTCAAGGTTCTCTCCTTCCGTCGTATCCCCATGGATCTCCAGACCCGTGATAGGCGGGAATCTCGATCTCTCCCCTCCCCGAAGACGCCGCCCATCAGGAGGCAGCCTGACGCCGTTGCGCCGACGGGCACAGCGGCGAACTCGGCAGATCGGGCCTCTTTCGATGAGGGCATACGCCCTACGCCGTCCGTAGGGAGAACGGCCCCGACGGGTGACAAGGCCGTAGCGCGAATGGGTGGGGTGGGTTACGCTGCCCGCGCGGTTGTGGATAACCGATCGTGCGAGCGGGCCTTGGGGGAGGGACGGTCCGTTGGGGAACGAAGAGGTGATCCTGATCGTGAGCGCCGACGCCGATGCGCGGCGGGTCATCGGTCGGCGGTTCAAGCGGGCGGGTTACTCGACGACCGAGTTGGCTGGCGGCGAGGACGCGCTGACACTGCCACCGAGATCGATCCGCTACTGATAGTGCTAGACCTCGATCTCGACGACATGACCGGCTACGAGGCCTGCCACGAGCTCCGCGAGCAGATCGGGGATGGGGTGCCCATCATCCTGATGTCGGGCGAACGGACCGAGTCCTCCGATCGGGTGGCCGGGCTCCTGATCGGGGCGGATGACTACGTGACCAAGCCGTTCGACCTGGACGAGCTCTTCGTCCGTGCGCGCGGACTCCTCTCGAGGAGGCCGGAAAGGCTCCCGTCTGCCGAGATGGCGCTGACGAGCCGGGAGGGGCAGATCCTGCAGCTGCTTGGCGAGGGCTTGAGCCAGGATCGGATCGCCAAACAACTGTTCATCAGCCCGAAGACCGTGGGAACCCACGTCCAGAGGATCCTGACGAAGCTCGGGGTGCACAGCCGAACCGAGGCGGTGGCGATCGCCTATCGCTATCGTTTGATGGGAGACGAGCGACAACCCGAGCGCCCCTCACAGGGGGCTCAGCGTCCCTGATCCCACCGCATCGGGGGCGATCCGCGTACGACGACGGGACGCTTCCTGGTTGTCCCTCGTGCGGGAGGACAACCGGCCCCCTTGTCCGTGCCCGCCCGGTGCTCAGATGGCGGGGTTGGAAGGGTGAGAAGGGGAAGTGTTGGGGATGCCTGCTCCCGATCCGTCGTTCGGATGGCAGGAAGGCGTGGCCGCGTACTTGGTCGTCCTCGTCGCAGCGTTCCTCGTGACGTGGGTGATCACGGATCTGCTCCGCGTGATGCGCACGGCGTACGTCGCGGTCCTCGCGGTGACAGTGCTCGCGCTCGGTGGTGGCTACCTCGCCTGGTCGGGGACCTCGCTGAGCGAGCTCGTGACGTCGAATATCGGCTGGGGCCTGCTGGCGGGGCTCGTCGTGGCGGCGATCGTGTCGCCGTTGATCGCCAAGCTGCCGCGCCACGACGCGCCCACCGTCGTCAAGCGAGCGGAGCTCGTGGCGTGGGAAGACGTCGTGTACGGGACCTCGGAGGCGCTGCTGTTGGCGACCTATCCGGTCCTCGCGATCTGGCAGGCTGCGGCCGCGGCCGGGTGGACAGATGGCGGATGGGGCAAGGTCGGTAGCGGCGTTCTGGCGGTCGCAGGGTCGCTCCTCGTGATCCTCGTGCACCACCTCGGTTACTCCGAGTTCCGCCAACGCGCAGCGAGACCGGCATTGTTCGGGGCGCTCGCGGCGTGCGGTCTGCAAGCGATCGCGTTCCTGTTCACCGGGAACGTGCTTGCCCCGGTCGTTGCCCACATCGTGCTGCACGTACAGCTGACGTTCCGCGGCGAAGAGATGCCACCGGCGCGTCGCGCGGCCGGTGCGCTCACTCCCGCGTGAGGCACGGCGCACACCGCGATCCCCTCCCAGACAGGATGCGACGTTCGGCCCTACGACCCCCGGTCACACTTCGCGACGCTGACGCTGGGAGAACGTTGGGAGGTGCGCCATGAGCCAGATCAGCCATGTGACACCGTCGTTCTTGCACCGGCACCGCCTCGACGAGGGGACCCGTCGTCGGGTCCGCTACGCGGCGGCCGCGCTCGCCGGCCTCACCGCCGTCCTGTACGTGCTGATCGCCACCTCGGCGATCAGCGTCATCGATGCCGGCGCGGTCGCGGATGCGCGCCACGATCAGATGGCGTTCGCCACGCCCGCGGCGATCGCGTATGCGCTGGGCGCCGTGCTGCTGCTGATCCCCCGGCTCGACCGGCGGATCCCCTGGGCCCTCGGCGCCCTCCTCCAGGTGGGCGTCATCGCCATGTACTTCAGCGTGGCACCGGACCGCGAGCCCTCGTTCGAGCCGTGGGGCATCGCGATCCGGGTGGTCCAGGTACTGCTGCTCGCGGCTCTCGTGATGCTCGTCGCCGACGAACCTGAACGGGGCGGCGTGATCGGCCCCTCCGCGCGTCGTCCGCGTTGAACCGCGGGGGTGCGGTCTGTCTCGCCCTGGATCTGCTCCCGCGACTGATCCGCGCCGAGCCACGCGCGGACGGCCGCCATCCGAGTGGTGGCCCTAAGGGCCTGCGGAACGCGGGCCGTCACGCGGTGCCCGGTCCGTTCCTAGGCAACAAGATGGTGACGAAGGGGCCGACGAGATGGCGGATGGGTCGCAGGCGTCGAGGATCGCCTCACCACGCCCCCTGGATCCGTTGCGGTGGAGTAGCTGAGGGCGATCATGGGGCAGACGGGTTGGTTCAAGGCCGATCGAGCGGAGTACTCGGTCCTCGCGACGGCATGGGTCGTCCCGGAACCGGCCCGCTGCGTCCAGTGCGGCATCTGCTCGTTCAGCTGTCCGATGGGGATCGACGTGCGGCGCCACGTCTGGCTCGGCGAGCCGGTGAAGGACCCTCGCTGCCTGACCTGCGGCCAATGCGTGTACCGGTGTCCGCGCAAGCTCCTTCGCTTCGAGCCGATCGGCCTCACGGAGACCGCCGAGCCCAAGGGGGCGGTCATCTAACGTGGCTCGACGTCACGTCCTCGTCGGAAGCGGGCCAGGATCCGTCGCGGCCGCTGAGATGATCCGGCGCCGGGACGAGGAGGCCGAGATCGTGATCGTCGGCGACGAGCCGCACGGCTACTACTCGCGCCCCGGCCTCGCGTACTACCTGGCCAACGAGGTGCCGGAGTCACGTCTCTTCCCCTTCTCTCCCCAGGACTTCTCCCGGATTGACGTCCAGTTGCTCCTCGGCCGCGCGGTCCACATCGACCGCGCGGCGCAACGAGTGCGCCTGGAGGACGGGAGAGCCCTCCCCTACGACCGCCTACTGCTGGCCACCGGCTCCCGAGCGATCGCCACCGACGTGCCGGGCGCCGATCTGGACGGTGTCGTCAAGCTGGACGACCTGGACGACGCCCGTGACCTGATCCGCCGGAGCCACACCGCCAAGAGCGCGGTGGTCGTCGGCGGGGGCATCACCGCCCTGGAGATCGTGGAGGGATTGAGGACTCGTCGCGTGCAGGTGCACTACTTCATGCGGAAGGGCCGCTATTGGAGCAACGTGCTCTCCGAGTCGGAATCGCGGGTCGTGGAGGAAGGCCTGCGGGCGCGCGGCGTGCAGATCCACGACTTCACCTCCCTGGCGGGCATCCTCGGACGACAGGGCCGGGTCGTCGGTGTCGAGACCGACAGCGGCACGCAGATCGCCTGCGATCTCGTGGCGGTCGCGCTCGGGGTCCGCCCCCACAAGGAGCTGGCAGAAGAGGCGGGGCTCGACTGCGAGCGTGGGGCCCTCGTCGACGAGCACCTGCGCTCGAGCGACGAGGCCATCTTCGCCGCGGGCGACATCGCCGAGGTGCGGGGGTCGACCACCGGCCGGCGCACCCTCGAGGTCCTGTGGAACACGGCGGTCGACAAGGGCCGGATCGCAGGTCTCAATATGGCGACGGGCCCCGAGCGCGTCTACGACACGGGCACCCCTCTCAACGTGACACGGCTGGCCGGCCACGACATCACGATCATCGGCATCGTCGGCAGCGGGAGGGGTGCGGACCTGAAGGGACTCTCGCGCGGCGACAGCCAGACGTGGGCGGAGGCAAGCGGGGAGGTGATGGTCGAGTCGCACAGCGGCGACGATCACCTCCGGCTCGCCCTGAGCGAGCGCAAGATCGCCGGTGCAGTCGTGATCGGCGATCAGCAGATCTCGTTCCCGCTGCAGCGGCTCATCGAGAAGGGCGTCGACGTCGGCGACATCCTCGAGAGCCTCCTGCAGCCGGCGGCTCGGCTCGCCGAGATCGTGCGAGGTTACTGGTCGGGATCGAGGGTGCATCTTGCGTAGGCGACACGGGGAGCTCGTGTACTCGCTGGCGGCGATCCTCGCCATCACGGCCGTCTACGTGCTCGCGTATCGGCAGGCGGGGAGGTTCCCGGTGGCCTCGAGCCTCGTCGGTCACGGGATCGGCATCCTGGGCTTCGTCCTCATGCTGATGACGGCCACGCTCTACACGATCCGGAAGCGACGCGCCGACGCCAGCTGGGGGAGCATGGAGGCCTGGCTCCGGTTCCACATGGTCACCGGCTTGGTCGGACCGTACATGGTGCTGCTCCATACCTCCATGCGGTTCCGGGGGTTGGCAGGGGTGACGATGCTCCTGACCGTGGTCGTGGTGATCAGCGGCCTGGTGGGCCGCTACATCTACACCGCCGTGGCCCGCGCGATCGAACCCGGCGAGCCTGACGCGCTGGAGCGCCTGATCGCGCGATACGAGATGTCGGGGAAGGCGTCGGCCGACCTGGCGATGGCCTCGGCCCCCGGTCCCGGTGCATCACGGACCGACGAGCACGGGGACGTGGCGATGGCGACGACGCAGCGACGGTCCCAGGACCGCCGAACGGGTCGACTCGCTGCTCGGAGGGAAGCGCTTGCCGCGTGGCGCTCCGCCCACGTCCCGCTCACGTGGGCGCTGCTCGCAGCCGCGTTCGTCCACATGGCCGGAGCCCTGTACTACGAGTTGGGACGATGACGGGGAGAGGTGTCCGACCGTGACCGACCGCCCGCGCTTCCTCTCAGGCACCCGGGTCCTCGCCGCCGCCGTGACCCTCGCGGGCATCCTCGTGTGGATGCTGCTCCAGGGCCAGACCCTGTTCAGCCCGGGGGGGCTGAACGCCCAGGCCAAGTCCCAGACGCTGGGCGGCGTCGCCAGTCATGCCCAGCTGGGTGGCGGCTGCGGGGCGTGCCACGCTGCACCCTGGAGCACCCGGACCATGGCTGACCGGTGCATCGCCTGTCACGCGGACGTCGGCACGCAGATCTCGGGCAAAGGCGGCATCCACGGCGGTCTGATGGCGGCGATCGGGGCATCGGCGTGCAGCGTCTGCCACTCCGAGCACCTCGGACCCAACGGCGCGCTGACGGCCAATTTCAACCACAACGACTTCCCGTTCAAGCTGACGGGCGCGCACGTCAACGTGCCCTGCCAGCTTTGTCACACCACCGCGGCGTCCCTCCAAGACCTGCGGAACACACCCCAGGACTGCTACTCCTGCCATGCGAAGGACGACCACCACAACGGGACGTTCGGAACGGACTGCGGAGCGTGCCACACCACCACCAGTTGGGCCGACGCGACCTTCGACCACACCATCTTCCCCCTCAACCACGGCACCAACCAGCAAGCGTCCACGTGCACGACCTGCCATCCGAATAGCAACTTCAGCACCTACACGTGCTACGGATGCCACTTCCACACGACGGCCAGTGTCCTTTCCGACCACGAAGGGCAGAGCCTCGCGTCGCTGGCCGACTGCATCCGCTGTCACCCCGGCGGCCGCTCTGCAGGCAACTAGGGAGGCTGGACCTATGCCCGACGTCATCGTCGTCGGGGGTGGCATCGTCGGCGTGTCCTGCGCCTACGGGTTGGCTCGTGCCGGCGCCTCGGTCACCCTAGTCGAGCGCGGGGAGCTGGCATCCGGCGCCTCGGGTCGGAACCAGGGTCTCTGGGTCCTGCCGGACCATCCCGCCCTCGTCCCGATGGCTCGCCTCAGCCTGGCCACCTACCTCGAGGTTGCCGAGATCGCTCCGGTGCCGGTCGCGCTCGACCGAGAGCCCGTGGGCGTCCTCCTCGTCGCGGAGACCACGGATCAGATCGCGAGCGCGCGCGAGGTCGTCGCGCACGTCCGTGCTCATGGCGTCGAGGTCGACGAGCTCGACGAGGCAGACCGCCGCGAGCTCGAGCCTGCGCTCTCGCCGGCGGTGGAGGGGGCCTGGCTCCGCCATGAGGGCCAACGGGTGGATCCCGGCGCGCTCACGGTCGCCCTGGGCCTGCTCGCCCGGGAGCGAGGCGCCACGATCCGACACCACCTGAGCGCTCGCTCGCTCGACGTCGACGGCGAACGCGTCCGCGGGGTGCTGACTGACGAGGGTCCGTTGCACGCCGACGTGACGATCGTGGCCGCTGGCCCATGGTCGACCCGCCTCTTGGACCCGATCGGGATCCGTGTGCCGGTCTTCGGCGCCCGAGGCTGGCTCGTCCGCATAGGGCCACCGGCCGAACCGCTCCGTCATCTCATCGAAGGTGGATGGCGAGATCCCGGTCGCTGGAGCTGGTCCGGCAGGGCCCTCACCGTGCGTCGGATCGTCGAGGGAGGGCTCCCGCCGGCGTCCGTCGCCTCACTGCTGCAGCCGCACTTCCACGACGGGACGGTGCTGATCGGCTCGTCACGCCAAGACTGGGTGACCCCCGAGCCCGACTCCGCAGACGTGGTGGTCGACCTGCTCCGCGCTGCTGCGCGGCTCGTCCCCTCGCTCGCGGACGTTCCCGTCCTCGCTTCAGGGTGGGGGATCCGACCGCTCTCGGCTGACGACCTGCCGATCGTGGGCGTGGTGCGCGACGGGCTCGTGGTGGCGACCGGCCACGGGTCCGAGGGTGTGATCCTGGGCGCGGGGACGGCGAGGCTCGTCGAGTCGATCGTGCTCGGCACCGAGCCGCCGTACGACCCGACGCCGTTCGACCCCCACCGCTTCCGCGACCCTGAGATGGTGTGACGGTAGGGCTACGGACGTGTTCAGCCGGCTTCGGCCGAGGACGACGCACTGCCCTACAGACACGCCCGGAGATCGAGTATCAGTGTCAGAAGGGACGTTGGCTGGCTGCCGCGGGTACCGCTCGCCGTAGACTGCTCCACCTTGAAGCCGGTCGGAACGACGGAGAACCTAGAGGTCTATCCCCTCACCGAGGAGCACGCGGCCGGCCTCGTCGAAGCGATCGCCGACCCGTCGGTCCGCGCCTTCGTCATCAACGAACCGTCGACGCTCGAAGCGATGCGGGAACGTATCGCGTTCGTCGCCGCCGGACCTCCAGACTCTCGTTCCGGCGAGGTGTGGTTGGACTACACCTTCGTACAGGACGGCCGTCCGATCGGGCGCATCGAAGCGACCGTGCAGAACGACATCGCTGAGATCGCCTACGTGATCGGGCCCGCATACGGCGGTCAAGGGCTCGCGACCGAGGCCGTGGCGTGGCTCATCGACCACCTCCGAACGCGGTGGCCCGGCAACGACATCTACGCCTGCATCGCCGAAGGCAACACGAGGTCTCGACGGTTGGTCGAGCGGCTCGGCTTCGCACTGACGAGCCCGCACGGAGTCCCCCTGCGAAGTTTCGACGTCGGTGACGTCGCGTACCGCCTTCAGGCCATGTGAGCGAGTAACGGCCCCGTCGATCTGGGACCCGGGATCGGCGAGCATCCGACGCCGCCCCTCGAGCGGAAAGGCAAGGGTTCCGCCAACGGACTTCGCGGCTTATCGTGGAGACCGGAGGGTGCCGTGGGCGTGCGTCTGATCCGCCTCGCTATCGTTGGGCTGGTCGCCTTGATGGCGCTGGCCCCCACGGCGGCGGGTGCCCGTCCCGCCAAGATCGCCTTCGTGCGCAACGGCGACCTCTACTCGCTCCGCCTCGGACACCGCCCGGTGAAGCTCACGACGACGGAGGCCCACGAGCATCAGCCGGCGTGGGCACCGGGTCACGCCCGCCTGGCCTTCGCCGTGGGGAGGCGGAGTGTGGGCGTGCTCGACCTCGCGACCGGCAGGCGACGAGTGATCGCTCGGCTGCCGGACCGGATCGACGCGATCCAGGCGCTGGCGTGGTCGCCGGTCGGTGACCTCATCGCGATGGGCGCGACGGACGAGTTCCGGCGACACGGCTCGTTCCGACTGAACGGGACGGTATGGATCGTGCACGCCGACGGCACCGCGCTCAGGCCGATCGTGAGCGGACAGGGGTTGGTGACCGGGCTGGCATGGATGCCCCACGGTGGGCGGATCTTCGCGAGCACCGAATGGCCGAACGGGGTGATCCTCTGGCGCCGGCACGCCCCGCTGGGCATCATCTCCTTCGCGCCGGACGGGTCGAGACTCCATTTGGTCAAGGAGACGCTCGCCAGCAACGTCGATCTTTCCCCCGACGGCCGACGCGCGGTGTACCGGGGATGGAGCCGCACGTGCCACGCGTGCGGCGAGATCTGGAGGATGTCGACCGACGGCAGCGGCGCCCACGTGATCGCGCTACCGCCCAAGGGCTTCTACGGCCTGTACCAGCCGAGGTACTCGCCGACCGGGGAACAGGTCGCGCTCATCGTGGCGGGCGGGAAGGGCCCGTCGCTCTGGGTCATGCGACCCGACGGCTCGCATCTGCACCGGGTGCTCGACGACGTGCAGGGGCTCGACTGGTAGGGCCGCGCCGACCTGGCCGATGGGTGAACCAGGAAGGGGCGAGGTCTCCTGGGGAGCTCCCGACTCGCGGTTCGTCTTCGGGGTCAAGGCCGAGTCACCGGACGATCGGACGACGCTGGTTCGGGCATTCGTCGAGGCGGCGTCCCAGAGCTGATGACCTGGGAAGGCCAAGCGTCGAGGGCCGACGCTCGGACCAAGAGTCAGACCGCCGAGGCATGACCTCTCGCTCGATCCGCTCCCCGCTGCGGTCGTACTCGACGTCGAGGTCGAACTGGACCTGCAGGTTCAGCCAGAACCGCTCCGATGTTCCGAAGTACCGCGCCAGCCGCAGCGCGGTTGTGTTGCCGCATCGAGGCATCCAAGAGCGCCACGTTCCTATCCGGTCGAGTAGGCGGACAGCGACGAGGTCGCGCCGGCGACGAACAGGTAGCTGTCCGCGAAGGTCGGCTGGGCGAAGACCTTCCACTTCTTGAAGAGGCGTAGGAGCGTGCCGGTGTCGGCGTCGACCAGCTGCACGCCGTTCGTGCCCTGTGCCGTGTCCCACATCGGGACCGCGAGCACGCCCGCCCCATCCAGCGTCGGGTTCCCGGTCACCGCGCCCGGCAGGGGCGTCTCCCACACAGGAGTCCCGGTGGCGGGGTTCAGCTCGCGGATCGAGCCGCGGGCATCTGCGCCGTCGATCGTCGTCTGCGACGCCGCTACGAAGAGCCGCGAGCCGTCCCACACGGCCGAAGACGAGCAGGTGGGGATGGCTCCGGTCGTCGGGACCGAGACCTGCCGCTCCCACACGAGCGCGAGCGTGTCGGCACGAAGCGCGTAGAAGATGCCGTTCTTGGCACACGCCCCCACCATCGGGGTGCCGTCGGCCGTGAACAGCGTTGGCGAGGCGCCGAAGTCGCCGTCGGCGATGTCCTCGCTCGCGGGCACCCGCCAACGTGCGAGTCGCTTCAGCGTGGTCGGGTCGAGCTTCACGATCGAGTTGTCCGAGTACTGCGATGGCTGGTCGAGCGGGCCGTTGCCGGTCGTCACGTAGACGGCCTTCGCCGTCGCGGCCACGCTCGACCACACGGTCGCGCCGGTCTGCCCGGCCGGGACGCCGTACCAAGTGGCCAGACGGGTGCCGGAGGCCTGGTCGTAGGCGCGGACGCCGCCACGGACGAGCGGGTCGTCGCACATCGAGGCGAAGCCGATGTAGACCTTGCCGTTCGCGACCGTCGGCGAGGACCACTGGTAGTAGTCGTTCTCGGTCGTGGAGCTCTTCATCACGTTCTTGGCCCACAGGACCTTGCCGCTCGCGGCGTTCAGGGCGTAGAGCTTGCCCGATCCTCCGGCCGCGTAGACGGTCGGCAGGCCCGTCGTCGGATCGGGTGCGACGGTCGCGGTCGCCGTGATACCGGCCGCGTAGCAGCTGAGCGCCGGGACGTAGCCGAGCATCCGCGACCACGCGACGGTGCCGGTGGACTCGTCGAGCGCATACAGGATGCCGTTCAGGCCGCCGATGTAGACGAACCCGTCCGCCACGACGGGGGACGCGTCGAAGCCTCCGCCCGGCTGACCGGGGAAGGTCGGCGCATCGGGGGTGTAGGTCCACGCGCTTCGGAGGGTCCCGACCGTGTCCGGGGTGATCGCGGTCGAAGCGTTCGTCGATGAGTGCGCCGGATCGGCGAGGAACGCTGGCCAGTCCGTGCTCGAGACCGCGCCGGCTGGCTGCGCGACGACGAGCGGAACGGTAAGGGTCGCGACCAGCGCACAGAGAAGCGCGACCTTCGTTCGGATGCGCAACCCCAACCCTCTCTCTTCCGTGATCGACCCATCCACGCGTCTGGCAGCGTTGGTCATCATCGGTTGCTGCTTAGACATGATCGATCCCCTCCCGGTCAACATGCGCCGATCCTGTTCGGCCGGGACGCGGGGGTCAAGACGGATCTTCGCCTCCACGTCTGCTCCTCACGAACGGGATCACTCGGCAGCCAAGCGATCAACTCGCGTGGCTTGGCGCTCGCTCGATCGGGTGGCTCAGCAGCGTCCGCAACCGTTCGGTGCGACCAAGCTCAGCAGGCGGAACGCACGCCGTTCGAGCAGGCCCAAGCGTCGGCGAGCAAGTGACCGTAGAACGCGACAACCAGGAACACGGTCAACACGATGAGGAGAAGCGAGACCACATCGAGCGTGAGCGAGAACTCCCTCGAGACCGCCAGCTCCCCCTCCCGCTTCAGTCCGATGTGGCCGCTCCACCAGAGGTTCACGGCGAGAGCGAGGACCGGCCCGAGGAAGGCCCAGGCTCGGATGAGCGGCGGGGCGACCGAGCTGACCGTGGCAGGCGCAAGGATGTGTACGGCTCGCATGACGCCCTCCCCGAGGGCCCATAGCAGCGGTCCGCAGAGCAACAGGGTGGCCGCGGCGCGGACGGGACCCGAAACCTTCGCTGTCGCTCCCTCATCGCGAGCCAAGTGGAGCGCGAGGTCATGGCTTCCGGAGCCACTCTGCACCCTCAGCGACAAGCCCCAACTCATGTGGCGATCGTACCTTTGCTCCGCATGGCGGAGTTGGCTGACGAGGGGATCCGCTCATGGGGTTGCGCTCCTCGCGAGGAGCGCCCTTATCACGCTGATCACTTCACATCGGAAGAAGAACGGGCCGTTCGCGCTGGGCGGCTTGGGCGTAGGTCGAACCCGCAGGCAAGTGGAGATCGCTGCAGAGGTCCGACGGCATGATGTCCGTGCAGTCCCACAGTTGCCCGAAGAGCCACGGGATCGGGCGTTCCTCGCCGTCGAGGAAGAAGTCGGCCGGGATCGCGTGGTGGTCCATCCCGGCGTGGACCCAATCGGCGAACGCTTGGCGAAGGTGTTCGGGCGCGTGCACGGCTTGAACCTCCTCCGGCGCGGCGCGCCATCTGAGAGCCCTTCGCCTGTGCGGTCGGCGAGGATCGGCGCGATGCCGTGATCTCACCAGTTCGTAACGATCGATCCGGAGACGCCGAGAAGGCGGCTAGGCCTGGCCCCAGGGTCAGCCCGTCGCGACAGCGCGGGAGGGTGCATGACGCGAGCGGACGCGGCGCGGGTTTGTGACGGGTGCGACCCGTACCGCGCGCGCGTCCTTCGCTCGCCTTCGTGCGATCCCGACGGATCGCCGTTTCCCGCATGGTAGGCGCCGGCCACCACCCGCGAGTCATCCGTCCGTCGGGTTTGACGTACAGCAGATCACGTCCCTGCATAAGGGGATCGCTCAGGCACGTGAAGACCGAGACATATCTCGTGCCCGACCGAGGTCGGTCCGGTGAGTGATTCCGGCGACGTGCAGCGCGGTTGACGGTGACCCGCGGATATGACCGTTCTGCGAACGCAGACTCAGCCGACGACGCCCGCGAACCACCGTCGGAGCGCGTCCGAGTACACGGGAGAGATCGGGCCAACTTCGTCCAGGTCGTGCGGGTCGTTCGGAGCGGTCATCATGTGCCCGACGTTCGGCACGCGTTCGACCGTCAGGAGCTCGGTCCGGTCGGCGAACGAGGTGTTCCACATCTCGATGCTCGGCTCGACCGGCACCCACCGGTCCCACTCGCCGTAGATCGCGAGCGTGGGCACGCGCACGTGCCGCCACACGTCGCGAGGCTCGAGGTCGATACCGAACGGCTCGTCGGTCAGGTCTTCGAGTTCAGGCAGGTACGCGTGAGGCGCCCATGGCTCGGCGTCGGCGGCGATCCGCGCAGAGCGGGCTCCGGGAAGGTCGCCCGCCAGATAGCGATCCTCGATCTCGGCTCGTACGCGATGCGCGGCTGCGATGTCGACGTCTGCGAAGCCCGCTTCACGCAGCACGTTCTCCATCGCGAAGTGCATCTGCACAGAGGGAGAGACGCCCGGCGCCGACACCGCCACGACGAACGCGACGGCGGGGCCCGCGACGGCAGCCATCGGGCCGAGCCAGCCGCCCTGGCTGATGCCCCACACGCCGACGCGATCCGGGTCGACCTCCGGGCGCGCGGCCACGTGGTGGGCGACCGCAAGCGCGTCGTCGGTGAGCCTCGCGAGAGAAGAGGCAGCGGCACCTCCTGACGCTCCGGACCCTCGGCGGTCGAACAGGACGACGCCGATCCCCGCCGGCAGGAGGGTGTCGTGCAGGTGACGGTAGAGCCAGTGGTCCCGGGTGCCAGCGGAGGCTGCGTGGAGCGCAACGACGCACGGCGCCGGGCGGTCACCCGGCACCGAGGAAAGGGTCCCGGCGAGGATCGTTCCGTCATCTGCGACGCAATCGAAGGCGACGTCCATCGCGTTCGTCTATCACGCAGCCGAGGGACGTGTCGAACCGAGCCTCACTTCTCGTCGCCGATCGAAGTTGACATCGAGCGTGAGGTATGAAGGAGGCGACGCCAGGGTCGGAGGCTCGTCTCTGGGTCACCGGCGAGGGCGGAGAGCCGCGAGCAGGGACGAGCCCAGCGAACGGGACAGCAGACGAAACTGCGTCATCGGGCCCATGCCCTTGTAGACGACGAAGTCGTCGTGCCGGTACACGCCG
Source organism: uncultured Actinomycetes bacterium (assembly GCA_963710985.1). Lineage (GTDB taxonomy): Bacteria > Actinomycetota > UBA4738 > UBA4738 > HRBIN12 > AC-51. The sequence goes on from CAVQCI010000001.1 coordinate 1,446,384, forward strand.
CGATGTCCGGCGACCTCGGCCGCGTCCCTGACCGCCCGCAGCTGCTCCGTCGTCATCGGCAGCGGTGCCTCGTCGGGTTGGTACCGGCATCCGGGGAAGTAGTCGCGACCCGGCGTTCGCGTCATCTCGACGTGACAGCCCACGACCGCCGTCACGTCGCGTTCCTCAGCGAAGGCCACCAGGCGCCGCAGGCTCTCGACGAAGGCAGGGGGATCAGCGACGTAGAGACGCCCCGGGTAGACCGTGTCTCCGGTGAGAAGCAACCCGGTCCAGGGGTCGTAGATGGCGACCGACGCCGGGTGGTGTCCAGGGATCCCCGTCACCTCCAGCACCCTGCCCCCCAGGTCGAACGGGACGACCTCGCCGGGCCACCCCGTGAACCCGAAGAACGCTCGCACGGAGTCGACGTCGTGGGCCACGACCGTGGCGTTCGGCCGTCCCGCGAAGGTCTCGTCGCCGGCCACGTGGTCGCTATGGCTGTGCGTGTGCGCGACGACGAGTTGATGGTTCCGACGCGGATGACGGTCGAGCCACTCACCGACGAGCGGATCAACGGCGTCGCGGACCGTGGCGTCCTTCGTCGCGCCAGTGTCGAGCAGCAGAGCGCGATCGTTTCCGAAGAGCAGGAAGAGGAATGGCGCTTCGAACGTCACGTCCTTGCTCTGTCGCAACACGTAGGTGTGATCGTCGTAGGCGTGGACCTGCAGCGGCGGGTCGGTGCGGTGACGCCGGCTCGGCGAGCCGTGGATCCAACGCACGTCGAAGTCGCCACGTACCGGCGCTGCCGTCGAGAAGTCGATGTCCACCGGCGGAGTATCTCTCGCCGCATCTGAGGTTGCGGTCGCGCACAGGGCCTATCACCGGCGGCGCGTCTTTCGACCTCGCTGAATCAACGACGAGGCCGCGGGCGGGCGACGCACGTATGCGCCCTCCGTGCGTGGCTTGCTTGATCCGCACTCGGGTCATCCGCATGACGTCGCGCCGACATCTCGATAGGTCCCTGCTCCCGGCGTTCGGAGCGACGAGCGAAACACACCCGTTGTTGACCGTGTGTCGTTGCGGGAGGCCATCCTCAGACAGCGTCGACGGGTCCATCGCCGAGGACGGGATGAAGCGCTGCGCGTCGTCGGCCTAAGACATTCGAGCCTGATCGAAGAGGGGAGAAGGAAGAAGGGAGCCCAACGCTGTGGGCTCCTTCTTCACTAGACCTGGCGTGGCCGCAGCCGCGCAACGGCGGTACGCGGTCAGACCGTCGTGAGTGCGCCCTCGAAGAAGGCGAGGTCGCCCACCTGGGTGGAGAGCAACTCGACCCGGTCGCCGATGTGCTCGCGCACCCATGTTGAGGCCACGAGCGACGCTCCCTCGGCCTGGGCGTGGGTCTCCCAGAGGCTGATCGAGAGGCAGGTCTTGTTGCCGGTATCGGCGAGCCCGTAGCGGAGGAACCCGGGCTGATCCCTGAAGGCCTTCAGCATGGGTTCCTTGGCGGCATCGACGACGTCGGAGAAGGTACCTTGGGTGATCTTGTAGCTGGCGATACGCATGTTCTGCATGATGTGCTCCTTCGAGCTTCGATGTCCCGAAGCGTCCGAGGCGAGCGATGAGCCGGATCGGGAGCTGGAAAGCGCTCCAAAGTGTCGGGCCCGTAAGCCTGTGTAGGACGGTGGGACGGGTTCAGCGGAGGCGACCCCTGCGATCTCTTCTCCCGTCACTGACGGGGTTCGCGTCCTGCCTCGAGTATGCGCAGGTTGGAGTCGATCTGTCGCGATGCTCGCTTTCCACTTCGACCCCTGATGCTTAGCCACGACACGAGAGCAGCCACGACACGGTCGAGGATCCGCCAGTTGAGGCGAAGAAGGCCGAGACCAGCCCCATTCACTTCCGCCAGTCCGCCAACCCACCCCGCTCGTATGCGTTCAGCGATGCTGTCGATCCCAGCGCCCTAGGGTCGAACGGCACTCCCCTCGCCGCGCTTTCCCCTCGATCGTCCGACCTTTACGAGCGCTGCCCGCGGAAGGGGGTCCGGCATGGCACTCGTGCTTGGGATCACAGCCGTGGTGGTGTGCTGCGCGTTCTGCGCGTACGGCATCGCGAAGCTCGTCCAGCGGCGGCAGCACGCGCTGCAGAGCAGGAGGTAACGATGAAGCTCGGTCATGCAGGTGCGCACGTGACGCACGCAGGTGAGCATCGCGAGCACTTCTGGCGGCACTTCCTCGAGATGCTGGGCGTGATGCTCGTCGGGATGTTCGCGGCCGGCTACATCCTCGTCCGCGCGTCGGGGTTCTCCACCTGGAACGACACGATCGCTGCCTACCCGAGCCTCAGCCTGCTCGTGATGGCGGCGGGCATGAGCCTGCCGATGCTCGCGTGGATGCTGTTTCGCGGTATGGGGCGTAGGAACTCCTCTGAGATGGCCGCGGCGATGATCTTGCCCGTCGTGCCATTCCTGTTGCTCGTGTGGTTCGGGATCACGAAGAGCCCTCTGTGCGGGGGGTACTGCGCGGCCACGGTCATCGCGATGCTGGGCCTGATGCTCTATCGCAAGGACGCGTACTCGATGTCCATGTAGCGCTTCGCCAGGAGAACCCGATGCGATTCCTACACATCTACACGATGCGCCCAGATCCGAGCGCGATCGCCGCTGTCGCTCCGCAGCACGCGGCGTATTGGCGCGGTCTCGATCTCCCCGGATACCGTGGCGGCCCGTTCGGCGACCGGTCCGGAGGAACTCGATCACGTTCGATGCCGAGGCAGAGGAGGACGCCCGCGAGCTGATAGCCGCCGATCCGTTCGTTCGTGAGGACCTGCTCGAGAGTTCACTCCTCAAGAGGTGGCTGGCGGAGTGAAACGGCCTGAGGAACCCCGGCGGGATGGACTGGGTAGACGTCTGCGCGAGGCTCGCTTCGCGGCAGGGCTCAGCCAGCTCGAACTCGGGGAAGTCTCCGGGATCCCGAAGTCGCGTCTGTCGCGATACGAGAACGACCACGTCGATCCTTCCATTCGTACCTTGCGAAGGCTGGCTCGCGCCCTCAACGTCAGCGAGGCGGCGCTGCTCGGAGACGGCCGCGACGTCGTGCACGAGTTCCACCTTCGACTCTTAGAACGAGGAGTTTGCATCACGTCGAGAGCCGAGGCGCGGGCACTCGCCGACCAGCTTGCGGACTCCCTCAGCCCACCGGGTGGTGCTATCGATCTATGACGCAGGTGGCTGCCGTTGAGGGCAGGGCTGGCTTCTGGCACTGGATGTGCTCCGGCTGCGGCAAGGGTAGCCGGCGCTGGTACTGCACCCGTGACGAAGCCCTCGAAGCGGGCAGGTGGCACGCGGGAACCCACGAGGTCCACCCGGGTTTCACCACTCGACTCCCCTCAGGCACCGTGCGTGTGGACCACGAAGCGTCACCCTTCGCTTGAGCGAGCGTACGTACCTTCGTAGCGTCTGCGGCGTCGCTCGCTTCCGCCCGTTGTGGATCGAGTCCGACACCCGCGAGGACGTGCGCGCCGATCAGTAACCCGAGCTCGGTGAGCAGCAGGCCCCACCGCATCTGTCGTCTCGGTGGGCCGAGCAGCTCACGAAAGGGTCTTGGACCAGCATGATCGCCGAGGGCTGTGGCTAGGGTCGCCCCCTGGCCGCGTTCCAGGACATGCTCGCGGACGATCGGCAGGGTGCCCGGTTCACCGTCGCTCAGGTGCGTGGCGGTTCGGCGACCGCCCGGCGAGTAGTGGAAGCACGAAGGCATCCAGACTGTGCCGGAGGCCGACGTGCGAACGACGATGCCGGAGAGGGGGAACCCCGCCGGCGACCGCGGAAGTTAGAGAACGGCGGCCGGTTCGTCAAGCGCGAGCCTTTGAGGCGGGCGCACGTTCGACATCTTGGCCGGATCTGCACGCTCGCATCGCCCCAGTCATCCTTCCGCACCATCCCTTGATCCCGGTGCTCAACCTAGGACGAGAACGGCAAAGACCCTGCCCGCGTCGGGACCCTCGCCCGTTGAAGTAAGCGCTGCCGGGCCCACAGTGTTGAGCGGGTGCCCGGCTCCTGGCCCCAAGGGCAGGTCTGGCGTCCGGGCGGGAAGGAAGGATCCGATGAGGCGAGTTGCTGTGGTAACGACGCGCGTGGGGTTCGGTGCGCCACTCGCGAGACGGGTCGTTTCTCCGGACAGCGGGAACATGGAGACGTCGGCGACCCACGAGGACACGGACAAGACCCTGGAACGCATGTACTCGGAAGCGAGCGCCAGGGCCGCCAGGGAGTTGGACTACCTGCTCTCGGTACACCCGGTCGAATCATGGGCGTGACGAAGGTCCTGGCACCGGTTCTGAAAGCGTACGGGTGGCCGCAAACTGCGGCGGTCGGACCCGCTGACCACCGCAGGCCCTCTGTCCCAAGGTCCGTCGTCCATACCGTGGCGCGACGGCCCTCCTCGAGATCGACGCCGCGGGACGCCTCACGCGTGATGGATCCCCGCCCGGACAGCTGACACGTGAACGAGTCCGCGGCACGGGGTCAGGACCGCCGGGATGAACAGGGAATCCTCGACATCGGGCGGCGTGATCTGCATGACGGACGACACCGGGCAACGGCGGCGTGACGAAGGGACGTCGCTGTAGCTCGTGCGGAACGTCGCCGACCCGCCGGGCGCCAAGCTCACAGTGGTGGGCCCGGGAGAGAGGTCTCGCTGGACGGTCGTCGGGATCGGCCGGCCCCGCTTGCCGTAGAGGTGGAGGGACGGATATCCGGAGAGCGTGCACTTCGTCTTCGACACGTTCGTGAAGACCCATGCGTTGTAGATCGTGCCGGCGGCCCCCTCCCCGCCGTTCGCCTTGACCGCGAGCTGGTCACGAACACATGATCCCGCGGCCGCGGCGTGGAGCGCGGCGATGGACGCGGGCACCACCGCCAGCACGACGATCGCGGTGATGCTGCCGGCCAGGAGCGCTCTGGTTCGCCTCGCCATCCAGTGGCTCATCGCCCTTTCCTCCTTCTCGCTATCCCACAGACAAGGACGCATGACCTATGCGCCGGGTTCCGTCCGTGGCCAGAGAAATGGTCCATCGAGCTTTGCACGCTTTCTCCCGGAGGCCAGGGTTCCCATAGCGTTCGTCGAGAGGAGTCCGGGTGAGCCCCCCCGCGCCTCCTCAACGGCCTCCCGTTTCCCTCCCAATGTCTCGGGAGGCTGTCGTCGCGCTGCCATGAGGAGATCGAACGCTGGTCGGCTCCGCGAGTCAGTTGAGGGGAGTGCTCCTTCTACGCCGGTGTGGAAGAGTTCAGGTCCGCGAACTGAGACGCCCTGCACGGTCGGCGGTTCGACGTCATCATCGTATCGATGCCCCTGCCCGGAGACTCTCGCTCGCCGCTGTCGACGCGTGTACACCGGGCGTCGGGCTGCCGGTCGAGGAGGTTTTCTCCGATCCGGTCCTCGATCTCAGCGATCCCTGGCTAGTCTCGTGCCCACGGATCGACGGGCCGTGCCGTTCTCGGTGATGGAGTACCGAGGCGCGTTCCTGTTCCCGGTGTCGCCGGAAGACCTGTGGGCGTCGATCGAGCGGTTCGATCGCTTCGAGTCATGGTGGGGATGGCTGAGCGAGTTCCGCATCAGCGGCGATCGCTTACGGAGCGGGGCTGTGCTCTCGGGGGTGGTAACGCCACCACTGCCGTATCGGATGCACGTCCGAACCGAGCTCCTCGAGTGCGTCCCCGCGAGATGGGTCAAAGCGTCGGTGACAGGAGACCTCGTCGGCGATGCGACGCTCGCGTTGTCTCCCACGGGGGACGGCACCGAGGTGGTCGTGAGGTGGAGGGTCGAGATGATGCAGCGGCCGATGCGGGCCGCGGCCCGCATCGCCTACCCGCTGATGCGCTGGGGCCACGACCGGGTGGTGGAGCATGCGGTCGAGGGGTTCCGGCGTCATCTGGAGACCGAGACGCCGTGACGCCACATCGGGCTGGGCCGGCTTTCGACGATGTGTGTCTCCGCCGCACGTGAGGGGTCTTGACAACTGTGAGGTGCGTGGCCGAACAGGAGTGCTGCTCGGGCGGGGCAGCCGCGTCTCGTGGATCCGAGCCGCGAGGTCTAAAGGCACCTCATGCCCCAGGTCTAGGTGCGGTGAGGGTCAAGCCATCCTTATGGATACGGCCCGTACCGCACGGCAGGTGGAGGGATCTGCAGGCTAAGAATCGCGACGGATGCGTGACAGGCAGGCTCCATGACGTCCCCTGCGCTCGCGGCTGAACCGCGCCCGACGCCGCACATGGTCTGCGGCCTTCCCGGTTCGGGGAAGTCGACGCTCGCTCGGCAGCTGGAGCATGAGCTCGACCTCGTTCGGCTGACGCCGGACGAGTGGATGCTGCGGCTCGGCGGCGACCCGTAGGTCCGGGTCACCCTGGTCTGAGCGCTGGCTCGCGTGTACCGCGTTCCCGTGGCTCACGCGCAGGGAGCGGCTTCATGCCGAACAGGAACCGCGTCACGGTGGTGCGTTTCACCACGAACTCATACAGCGCCACGGTCGCGCATAACGAACCAGCGAACACGAGCACGAAGCCGGGGATCGACCGGCCACGCATACGCGGTCAGCACCGCGTATGCGACCGTGATGATGACGCTCTGATGCAGCAGGTAGATCGGGTAGGCGCCCTCGTTCGCCCACCGCAGGAACGCGTTGTCGAACGACAGGAACCGCTTCCCCACCCCGAGCAGCGCCAGCACGCTGATCCATGTCACGGTGGCGACCCAGACGTCGAGGGCATCGGACGCGATCCCGCCCGTGTCCCACCGGTCGCCCGTCCCAGAGATCCAGAGCCACAGCTGGGCGGCGACCATCGCGCCGGCGAGGGGCAAGAGCCACCGCCACGCGTGATCGACCGCCGCTTCGAGGCGGGGTTCCGACACCAGCAGGAACCCCCCGACGAACAGCGCGAACGAGTAGAAGAGGTTCTGCGGCCCGTCCTCGGGCGATGGGATCGCGTTCCCGAGGAAGAGCACGAGCGGGAAGAGGACCAGGTACCAGCGGACCCAGCGCCGCGGTCCCGGCCGCGCGTGCCACCGCGCGAACAAGGGCGCGGCGATCAAGGAGTAGAGGAACAGGTAGAAGATGAACCACATGTGGCCGAACGTCCATCCACCGTCGTAGCCGCCGAACTCGCGCTGCATCGTCCAGTAGTCGCCCAGGAATGCCGGGACCGACGCGCTCCCGGCCCGCCACACGACCGCGAGGTAGGACTGCACCGGCACGATCAGGACCAGCCCGAACAGGAGCGGCACGAGCAGCCGCCGCACGCGCTCGGCGCGGTACTCGTGCGCTGACCGTCGCCCGAACGCATACCACGACGCCGCGCCGGCGAGCACGAACAGCAGCTCCATCTGCCACAAGGCGACGAACGCGATGACAGACCAGAACAGCGGCTCGCTCGTCGAGGCTGAGTGGACGTAGAAGTCCTCGAACGGGTCGAACACGCGGGCCGAGTGGAAGGGAAGGAGGAGGAAGACCGCAAAGACACGGAGCCAGTCGAGGTCGTGTCGCCGTCCCACGCTGCCCTCCTGAGCGACCTCGGATCGACACGTGGACTCCGAGGATGTCTTCATCATTGGGCGAGGGCGTGGGTTCGGAAGAGACGAAGGTCCCGAGGACGGCGGGAAGCATCTAGCGGCCTCGCGGACCGAGCCCTCACCGCCGGCTCGAGGCTCATGTTCTAAGGACGCCGGCGAGCACGAGCTGAAGGCGTCCCTGATCGCTGGCGTCTGTATCGAGTCGCACGCCGGTCCGCCTAGCCGATCTTGATCGTCGTGGCTCAAGCGTGCTGCGGTCGGCTGACCAACGGAGCGGTTGACCGTGTGCCGCGCTGGCACCTTGCCCTCGTACCCGGAAGGAGCGTCAGCCTTAGCTTCTCCCCCAAGGGACGGGGGGTGCTGCTCTCGTGTGCGCTCGGACGGGGCGATGCGATCGTCTGACGAAGGACGACCCGCCGTTGACCCGAGAGGTAGCGTCGGTATCTCATCGAGAACGTGCTCGCCGATCCACACGTACGAACTCAGCCTCGCCAGGTATTGGCTCGTCCTGTGCGGCGCGGGAGGACTCCTCCTGTTCCTGATCGGAGCGAGGGCAGTCGCTCTCGCCTTGCTCGGTGCGGTCGTCGGCGTGTTCGCCGCCTTCCTCATGGCCCCGGATCTCGACCTGTTCCCGACCTCGCTGCCGATAGGAGCGAGCGTCGGCCTGGTGATCGGAGGGGTCCTCGGCCCCGCTTCCGCGAGCGCCTGCCGTCTTCGGTGCCTCGGTGGATGGGCATCATCACCGCACTTGCGGGGCTGATCTCGTTGGTGGTCATCCATCGAGCCGCCACGACGATCTGCACGTTCCCGCTCCGGTTCGGGCACTACTCGCTTCGACACTGTCTGCCTTCTTGGAGCCTGTTGGCGCAAGGGCTCTTCGCCTTCGACGGGGTCGTGGTCGCGCTCTTCTTCGGGTCGTCAGCAAGGGCAAAGGAACGATCCTCACCGGCAGAGGTGACCCCCGTCGCCAGCTGAAGGCTTACCTCATCACGGGCCGTCATCAAGCCATCCTGCATCACGCTGTACAGGAGCCGATCCGGACCGAACGCATGGGCCCGAGCGACGATCCCCGCTAGCCGATGACCACCCAGGCGACCCTCAGGTCCTTGGTGGCGGGCTCGTTCAGGAAGACCGTGAACCCGGACGCGGACGGGACCGCCGCGACGACGAACACGCCCCGCCTTCGCTGCTGGGCAACGGCGAAGGCCATGCTGGTGCTGGACATCTGAACGTTCGAGACCGTACGCGCGACATCGCCCGCCGGGACCGTCACGACGCCGCTCCGCTTCATGATCACGGTGCCCCGAAGGGTCGTGGCTCCCCTGAGCGTCGTCGCACCCTTCACGTCGGTCGCCCCGTCGATCAGGGTCGACCCATGCAACGTGACGGCCCCGTTCACCGTGACCGCTCCGTCGGCTTGGAGCGCCGTGCCGGTGTCGGGACCGCTGATCGCGAGCACGCCGATGCCCGTCGACGTGATGCCCACGACGCCGGTTCCGGTCACATCCTTCCCCTCGACCGCCGCCCCTCCATCCGAGGCGCCGCGTAGGGCGACGTCACCTTGCGTGGTGTCGTCGACCTCGGTCGTGCTGGTCCCTTCGTTCGACTGCCCGATGAGCACAGGTTGACCGTCGGTCGCCCGCGCCGTGGCCGCGCCGACGACCACGAGCAGCAGCCCGACGGCAACCACGAACCGAACCTTGCTGCGATCCATCCGATGCCCCCTCGAGTCACGTCCGATGCGGATCCGGTCACGGCTCACCTCAGCCGCGGACGGGATCGACACGCTCGTCGCGGATACCGGTCGTCGATCGGCCGGCGCCTCCCTCGGCGAGGGCATGGCGGAGCGTCGCGATCCCGACTCGGACGCGACTCTTCGCCGTTCCTCGTGGGATCCCTTCGAGCTCGGCCACCTCGGTGGACGAACGCTCGCCCAGGTACGAGAGTTCCACCGCCGAACGCTGCTTCGGTGGCAGCGTGGTCATCGCCGCCCGCGCGCGATCCATCAGGTCGCGCTGTTCCGCGTACGCCTCCGGGCCCGGCTCGTCCGACACCTCCGAGGCGACCCGTTCGGCGGCCAGCTTCTTGGTCTCGAGGGTTCGCCTGCGGAGCAGGTCGATCGCGAGCCCGCGCGCGATCAAGAGGATCCAGACGTCGAGCGAAGCCCGCGACGGATCGAACACCGCGCCTGTCCGCCACACCTTGAGGAAGGTGTCCTGCACGAGGTCCTCGGCGTCGGTCGCGTTGCGCAGCAGGACGAGGCCCAGCCCGTAGATCCGCGACGCGTACCGATCGTAGAGGACCTCGGCGGCTGCCGGCTCCTTCCTCAGGAACGCGGCCACGAGGCCCTCGTCGCCTCCGCCCGCCCTTGCGCGAGAGGGAGCCGCGGGACCCCCTGGCAAGGTCACCGACGGCGTCATCTCCTCCCCCACCTTCGATCGTCGCGCGGGCTCGCGACCCGGGGTCGCCCGACGCGCTCTTCGTCCTGCCTCGCGAGCCCAACCAGTTCGATCCAGATCACCGGGATCATGGCGTCTCCCTCCCGTCTGCCGATGCCCGTTTGGTCTGCTTCGACGCTAGGTGGAAGGGGGTCATCCGCAATCGATGGAACCTGCACGTTTAGTGCGCCTGGTCGAACGGGATCGGACCCAGCCCCTGACCGATCGGGGTGCGGAGCCCCCGCGCCAGACCGACCTAGTGCTCCGAGAGCCTGCGCGATAGCTCCGTCCGTGACCTGACCCCGACCTTGCGGTAGATCCGCCGGAGGTTCGCCTCGACGGTGCTCACGCTCAGGAACAGCGCCTGCGCTGCCTCCCGGTTCGTGAGTCCGCTCGCGACCAGGTCGGCGACCTTCCGTTCGGTCGGTGTCAGGCCGACGGGACCGGGAGATCGCCCTCCGATCCTGGCCATCTCGCTCCGCGCCTTGTCCGCCCACAGGGGCGCGCCGCACTGCTCGAAGATCGCCAGTGCCTGGCCGAGCGTTCCCCGGGCGAGTCCCCATTTCTTCGTCCGGCGGAGCGCCTGACCTTGGGCGAGGAGCGTCCGCCCCAGCTCGAACGGCTCGTCGAACGACCGGTGAGCCTCCAGGGCTCGGTCGAACGCGGCGAGCGCCTCGGGGAGGTCCCCCACGGATGCCGCGAGCAGCCCGAAGCCGCGCTCGGCCCTCGCGACCGCCCAGGACCGTCCGAGCGTCGTCGCTCGAGCGAGCCAACCGTCGAGGAGCTCACGCGCCGCGTCGGCCTCACCGAGGGCGACGAGCGCCTCGATCTCATCCGGCAGGAACCGCAGCACGCCGGGCTCCCCGAGCCCCGCCTCGATCACGCCTTCGGTGAGGGGCCACAGCAGGCCGTGCGCTTCCTTCGGGTTCCCCAACGACAGCTCGAGGAACCCCAGCACCGAGAGGTTGAGCTGGCTCGCCTGCACCAACCCCGACCGTCGTCCGAGTTCGAGCCCCCCCGCGGCATCCGCCCTCGCCGACTCCTCCAGACCCCGGTGCGCCTCGACCAACGCCTTCGCGCTGAGGGCGAGAGCCCGGTACGGCTGCTGGCCCGTCCACGAAGTGATGGCGAGGCTCTCCTCGGCGCGCTGACCCGCCTCGACCCAGTTGCCGGCGCGGCACTCAAGCTCAGCGAGCAGGAACAGGATCACCGCGAGGGACCCTTCGTCACTCGCGTCTCGGCAACGCCGCTCCAGATCGACGAACGTCGACCGGGCAGCGTCCAGCTCGTCCATCCACAGGGACATGCAGGCCCCGCGGAACGTGGGGCTCCGGAGCGGACGGACGGCAGCTCCGGCCCGCTCGAGCGCGATCGCGCGGTCCATCATCTCCCGCGGACGTCCCTCGCCCGCGAGGAAGTCGTGGAAGGCGACCAACGCGAGGCATTCCGCGAGCGTCGTCTCGTCACCCTGGCCTTCGGCCAGGTCCGCCGCTCGGAGGGCGTGATCCCTCGCGCGGGCGCGATCCCCGACGGTCTCCGCCGCCGCGGCGAGCTCGAGTTCGATCTGCGGCTTCAGCGCATCGTCCTCCCCCACCTCCTCGAGCGCTTGTTCGGCGAGCGCCAGAGCCGCGTGGGCGTCGTGGCTGTGGTAGCGGACCCTCGCGAGGAACAAGAGCGCCTCAGCCCGAAGCGGCCCCGCGGGAGTCGCTTCGACGGCCTCCCCGAGGCTCGCGGCAGCCCGCCCGAGATCCGCAACCTCGAACGCGTACTGGCCCGCGTGCACCGTCCGATGGATCCGGGCCTCGGCGTTGCGGATCGGCGTCAGCTCGCGGGCGAGCCCCATCAGTTGGGCCGCTGCCTCGGGAGCGCCCCGCCTGCTCGCTCGGCGGGCTGCCTCCTCGAGCTCGGCGGCCACGCTCTCGTCCGGGCCGTCGGTGGCGAGCGCGAGGTGACGCGCCCGTTCCTCCTGGTCGGGCACGACAGCGGCGAGACGGCGATGGACGTCCCGCCGATCGCGGCTCGTGGACTCCGAGTACTGAACGGTCGCGAGCAACGGGTGAGTCGACCGCAGACGCCCGGCGCTCTCTTCGATCACGCCGGCCTTGAACGCAGCCTCGATGTCGTCCTCGGCGTCCGCGCCCCCGATCGCCGACGCGACCTGCGAGGCCGTGGGCCGGGACGCGGCCGCGGTGACGAGGAGCACGTATCTGACCGGGTCGGACAGCTTGGACAAGCGATCCGCCACGAGGTCGACGAGGGTCGACGGCACGGGCAACGTCCCCCCCACCTCCCGAGCGGTCTCCCGTCGGAGGAGAGCCCGTCCGAGCTCCGCCGCGAGGAACGGGTTCCCTCCGGAGGTTTCGTGGATCTGCACCAGGACGGAGCGCGGGAACCGTGTCGACAGCTCCGAGTTCAACAGGTCGCGCGTCTCCTGGAGCGAGATCGGGCCGACCACGAGCCGCTCGACCCGGTCGTCCGGGAGCGCTTGCCCAAGCCCGAGGGGAAGAGGGTCGAGCTCTTGAAGTCGCGCGGTGACGACGATCCCGAGCGGCACGTCCTTCAGCCGCCGGAGTGCGAACTCCAACACGCGAGTCGAGGGTGCGTCCAGCCACTGTGCATCGTCGATCGCCAACAGCGACGGACCGGCGCCTGCCAGGGCGACGAGCGCCCCGTGGAACGCTGAGGAGAGGGCCCGCTGGTCGGGCGGCGCCTCGGTGGCCTCCGCTCGGAGGAGCGCGACCTCGAGCGCCGATCGCTGCGGCGGCGGGAGCGGCTCGACCGCTTCGTCGAAGACCCCGTCCAAGAGGTCGCCGAGCGCTGCGAAGGAGAGCTTCGCCTCGGACTCGGTCGGCCGCGACGAGAGCACGCGGTACGACCGGGCACGCGCCTGAGAGAGGGACTCGAGCCACAGGGTGCTCTTGCCGATGCCCGCCTCGCCGCCCAGGACCAGCGCCGCCGGTCCCGAGGGCACGACATCGAGCAGCATCGAGATGCGGGCAAGCTCGGTCTGTCGGCCGAAGAGCGCGCGATCCACGGCCCCTCCCATGGGCTCCTGCGGGCATTATCCCCTCGCCTCGCGAGCCTCGCGAGCCGATCGGCCGAACCACCCGTCCCGGGCCAGCCTCGGAGATGTGAGCCGGACGCCGCGCTCGGCCGTAGACCTGCAGACCGGTCGACCAACGTCTACAAGCGAGACAGGAGAGAACGATCATGAAGATCCCTCACACACGGGCATCGTTCGTCGTCGTGTCCGCAGTCGCGTCGGCGGTCCTGCTGTCCGCATGCGGTGGGACCACCGGGTACGGGCAGGCCGCCAATACGGCTTCGCAGGCGACCAGCTCTGCACCCCCCTCTACGCCATCGGCTGCACCGAACGCAGACGCCGTCGGGATCGCGGCCCGGGCCATCCCCGGGATCGGCACTGTTCTCGTCGACAGCCAGGGCTTGACCCTGTACCGCCTCACGACCGACACCGCCACCAAGACCACGTGCACGGGTGGCTGCGCGCAGGTCTGGCCGCCGCTGCTGACGACGAGCGGGACCCCTGCATCTCCTCCCGGAGTGAGCGGAAGGTTCGGAACGCTGATGCGGCCGGACGCCGGCTCGCAGATCACGTTCGACGGGATGCCCCTCTACACGTACGCGGGCGACGCCCAGCCGGGCCAGGCCAACGGCCAGGGCATCGGAGGGGTCTGGTTCGCGGTGACCTCGTAGTCGGCAGGACGTCGGCCGAGCCCCACGCGTGACCCGTGGTGGCCAACGACGGAAGGGAGTGAAGGATCAAGATGGCAACGACCGCATCGCTCGAGACCGACGACGAGATCGTCGGAGGCCCCAACCCGCTGCGTTGGCGGGTCCTCGGAGCCCTGTGTGTGGCCGTGTTCGTGATCGTGATCGACAACACGATCGTCAACGTGGCGCTTCCCACGATCGCGCGCGACCTGCATGCGGGCACGAGCAGCCTGCAGTGGATCGTCGACGCCTACGCGTTGGCGTTCGCCGGACTGCTGCTCTCCGCCGGCGGGCTCGGTGACCGGTTCGGCCGCAAGCTCGCGTTGATCGGCGGACTCGTGATCTTCGGTTCGTTCTCGTTCGCCGGTTCGCTGGCCTCGAACACGAGCCAGCTGATCGCCGCTCGGGCGGTCATGGGTGTCGGCGCCGCGTTGATCTTCCCGACCACCCTCGCGATCGTCGTCAACGTGTTCACGGACGCCCGCGAGCGCGCCGCCGCGATCGGCATCTGGACGGCGATCGCCGGCGTCGGCATCGCGCTCGGTCCGATCACCGGTGGATGGCTCTTGGAGCACTTCTCGTGGGGGTCGGTGTTCCTCGTGAACGTCCCCGTGAGCGCCGGCGCCGCCATCGCGGCGTGGCTGTTGGTCCCGGACTCGCGTGACCCACGCGCACCCAGGCTCGACCTGCTCGGCCTCGTGCTCTCGATCGCCGGCATCACCACCCTGGTGTGGTCGTTGATCGAAGCGCCGCGGCACGGGTGGACGAGTCCCGACACGTTTACCGGGATCGTGGTCGCGGTCGCGATGCTGGGGGCGTTCGTGTGGTGGGAGCGGCGCACAGAGCAGCCACTGCTGGACGTGCGGCTGTTCCGCAACATGCGCTTCACCGCCGCGAGCCTGGCGATCACGCTCGGCTTCTTCGCGCTGTTCGGCTTCATCTTCCTGGTCACGCAGTACTTCCAACTGGTACAGGGGTACACGGCGCTGCAGGCGGGCGTGCGGACCGTTCCGTTCGCGCTGGCGATGGGGATAGGGTCGGTCTCGGCACCCCGGATCGTGCGAGGGTCCGGAACGAAGCTCGTCGTCGCCGGTGGGTTGCTCCTGATGGCCTTCGGGTTCGCCCTGGCGGCGACGAACCATGTCGCCACGCCGTACCGCGACATCGCCGTGCAGATGCTCCTGCTGGGCGGGGGTCTGGGAACCGCGATCACGCCGGCGACCGAATCGATCCTCGGGTCGCTACCTCGCGAGAACGCGGGCGTCGGCTCGGCCGTGAACGACACCACGCGCGAGGTCGGCGGAACGCTCGGCGTCGCCGTGCTCGGAAGCATCATGGCGTCCCTCTACGGGGGCCGCGTCGGCGACGCGCTCGCTCGCACCCCCTTGCCGTCCGGCCTGCAGGCCGCCGCGCGCGACTCGCTCGCGGCGGCGCTGCTGATCGCTGCGAGGACCGGCGGCACGGCCGGAGCACGCATCGCGGCGAGCGCCCGGGATGCCTTCGTGCATGCGTTCCAGGTCGGATCCATCGTGACCGGAGGCGTGGCGCTCCTGGGCGCGGCGGTCGCGCTCATGTTCCTGCCGGCGCGGGCGCCGATCACGGACGAGATCACGATCACGATCCCGGACGACGACGAGCCGGAGGGGTTCGAGCGCGTCAGGGTCCGCGATGTGGGCTGATCCCCGCCACCCGACCCCCTCGACCAGGGTTCCTCCCCTCACGGTCGTGATCTTCGGCGCATCCGGAGACCTCGCTCAACGCAAGCTGCTACCGGCCCTCTACCACCTCTACCTCGAGGGCCGGCTCCCTGAGAGGTTCGCCATCGTCGGGTACGCGCGAACCCCGTACTCGAACGAGGAGTTCCGCGAGTCGGCCTACGAGGTCGTGAAGCGGCACGGCGCCCATCCGCCCGAGGGCGAGGCCTGGCGGGACTTCGGGGGGCGGCTCCACTACGTCACTGGGGGGTTCCTCGACCCTGGCGCGATGGACCATCTCCCGCACGCGATACAGCGGCTGGACTCCCGGCTCGGCACGGGGACCAGCCGCCTCTTCTACTGCGCCACCCCGCCGGACGCGTATCCCGACATCGTCCGGCGGATCGGCGAGACGGGCCTCGCGGCGGGGTCCCGGATCGTGTTCGAGAAGCCGTTCGGCCACGATCTCGTGAGCGCGGGCGAGCTCAACGAGACGATCCATCAGGTCTTCGATGAGTCGCAGGTGTTCCGGATCGACCACTACCTCGGCAAGGAGACCGTCCAGAACATCCTCGCCCTCCGATTCGCCAACGGCCTGTTCGAGCCCGTGTGGAACCGGCGCTACATCGACCACGTGCAGATCACGGCCGCCGAGTCCATCGGCGTGGAGGGACGGGGGTCGTTCTACGAGCGCACCGGTGCGATCCGAGACATGGTGTCCACGCACCTCTTCCAGGTCCTCACGTTCCTGGCGATGGAGCCGCCGGTCTCCTTCGAGCCCGACCGGCTCCGCGACGAGACGGTCAAGGTCCTGCGTTCGATGAAGCTCTGCGACCCCGCGCACGTCGTCCGAGGCCAATACCGCGGCTACCGGGACGAGGAGGGCGTGTCAGAACGATCACGGGTCGAGACGTACGCCGCGTTGCGGCTCGAGATCGACAACTGGCGGTGGGCCGACGTCCCGTTCTTCCTGCGGACGGGCAAGGGCCTTCGCACCAAGGCGACCGAGATCACGCTCGCGTTCCGGAACGTCCCGTTCAACGTGTTCAAGGCGAGCGAGATGGAACTGCCTCCCCGAGACCACCTCACGATCCGGATCCAACCCGACGAGGGCATCGCCCTCGCCCTGAACGCGAAGAGGCCCGGTCCGGCCTTCGCGCTCGGTCCGATGACGATGGACTTCACGTACGGGGACCTCGCGGGGAATCACCTCGCGGATGCGTACGAGACGCTCCTCCTGGGAGCGATGGAGGGAGACCCGACCCTGTTCCTCCGCGAAGACGCCGTGGAAGGCGCGTGGGAGATACTCGCCCCGGCCCTCCACCTTCCGACCGAGCCGTTCTCCTACCCCGTCAGGTCGTGGGGGCCGGCGGCCGCGGACGAACTGATCGCCCCCCGGACCTGGCACGTACCTCGAGGGCCGGCGAGGCCCCAGCCCCGGACACGGAAGGTCAGGTCCGCTCCCACGAGGGCTCGATCGCGTCGGCATCGTCCCTGACGAGGCGCGTCAGACGCGTCACACCCGTGCCGGTCGTCGGGCGGATCCGGAGGTCGAAGAAGGCGCGTCGCATCCGCAGCTCGACCCCTCAGTCGACGCCGACCTCGAGCATCAAGGTGTCCTCGTCCACCCACTCGGGCCACCCGTTCACGTCCCAGTCGTGGTGGGTCTTACCGGTCGCGACGTCCATGATGGAGATCCGGCCATCGCCCCATAGGCGAGCTGGGATCCGTCGGGTGAGAACCTCGGGTTCTCGGCCGGACCGTCTGCGACCTTGCGCGCCGCGCTCCCGTCCAGGCGGGCCACGTACAGGTCGCCCGTGGTGAATGCGCCGTGGACGTTCAGAGCCTCGAGATAGGCGATCGCGTGCCCGGTCGGCGAGACGTCGACCATGAACCCGTTCTTGTGGACGAGCGTCGGTTCTCCTCCCGACGCGGGGACCGACCAGAGGTCCCACCGGACACCCGTGTCGAGCACACCGGTGCTCTCCCCGCGCGCCTTGTTGAAGTACACGCTCTGACCGTCGGCGGAGAAGACCGGTGCCATCCACCAGACCCCGACGGGGATGGGCGCGAGATCGGTGATCCGCTCGACGGCTCCGGTCGTCACGTCGAGGACGTAGAGGTTCCCGATCTCGTCGGTGTTCGCCGGCTTGCCCTGGTAGACGATCTTCGTTCCGTCCGGCGACCACCGAGGCGCCTTCGCCTCGCCGGCCCTCCCCGTCCGATCGAACGCCTGCACGTCCGAGCCGTCGACGTTCGCGACGTGGACCACGTCGGATCCGTTGTGGCTGTCGATGTAGGCCATCTTCGTCCCGTCGCGAGACACGTCGACGGCCGAGGAGGACGCCACGATGCCCGTGGCGGTGAGCGACCCGGTGTCGAGGTCGTACGTCGCGAACCCCAGTACCGGCGCGGGGGCGACGGTGCGGCTGTCAGTGGCGATCGCGGCGGGTGTGGCGACCCGGTCGTCGTTCCCGGAGTCCACGACGAACACGATCGTGCCGATGGCGAGCGCCGCGACCAACGCGTACGCGCCGACCTTCCGGTCGCGTTCCCCGCGACGGAGGCGTCGTTCCTGCTCCGCCAACGGATCGACATCAGGCTCTGTCTGCTGCTTCACCATCTCGAGACCTCCCTCAGGTCAGACACGCCGGCCTCATCGCGTGCGAAGCTGGATCTCAGCGGTCGGGTCCCGACTGCGCGTACGTTCCGCCCTCGCGGAGCGCCGTCATCGGGTCGGTCGCCGAACTGGAATCGGTGGCCGGGGCGGTCGAGACGTACGCGCCGCCCTCGCGCACGGGGGTCATCGCGTCGGGGAAGGAGGTGGGAGCGGGCGGCTCCGCGTACGCTCCGCCCTCTCGCACCGAGGTCATCGGATCCAGGTACACCGACACCGTGGTCTCCGGGGCCGGTTCCGACCTCCCTTGCCACATCGCGAACGCCGAGGCCGCAACGGCCACGATCGCGAGCGTCGTCGCGATCCACGTCCAGGTCGGGACGCCCGCCTTCGTCCTGCCGGGCGTCGTCGCGACCGGCTCCACGATCGTGGTCTCCCGTTTCGTGTCCACAGCCATGGCCTGCTCCTTTCCGTTCGGGCCTTCCGGTCGAAGAGCCGATGGAGCGACCGTGACAGCGGGTCCTCGGAGTCCGAGTGCGGGCCGCATGGGTACGGCTGGAACGGGCGTTCCAGCGTCTTTCAAGCGAGCGGAGCGACGCTCCCGCCGATGGACGATCCGGGCGTCACCCTTCAGGTCAACGGCTATCGCGCGGAGGTGTACCGTCGCGCGATGCAGTTCCGGATCCTCGGCCCGCTCGAAGTGGAAGACGGCGAGCGGTCGATCGCACTCGGCGGACGCAAGCAACGGGCGGTCCTCGCCCACCTGTTGCTCCGGGCGAACGAAGTGGTGCCGGCGTCGACGCTGATCGACGAACTCTGGGGCGAAGAGCCGCCCGAGACCGCGCGCAACACGCTGCAGACCTACATCTCTCATCTGCGGAAGCTGCTGGGAGCCGACCGCCTCGTCGGACACCCGCCCGGATACCGGCTCCGGGTCGATCGCGCGGAGCTCGACGCCTCGCGCTTCGAAGCGCTCCTCAGACAGGCGTCGACCGCTCGTTCGACGGACCCGCGCCTCGCCGGCGCCGTGTTCGAGGAGGCGCTCGAGCTTTGGCGGGGACCGGCACTCGCCGACGTCCGCGACGACTCATCGCTCGTGTTCGAGGCCACGAGGTGGGACGAGCTCAGGCTCCTCGCCGAAGAGGGACGGATCGAGGCGCTCCTGAACTCGGGCGACCACCCGCGCGCGGTCGGCGAGCTCGAGTCCCTGCTCGCCCGGCACCGACTGCGCGAGACGTTCTGGGCACAGCTGATGCTCGCGCTGTACCGGTCCGGTCGGCAGGGCGAGGCGCTCGCCGCGTTCGGGCGGGCACGGGAGGCCCTCGCGGACGAGCTCGGGGTCGATCCCTCACCGGACCTCGCTCGGTTGCACGCGCGGATCCTGAACCAGGACCCGAGCTTGGAGCTGCGGGGACAACCGCTCCGTGGGTACCGGCTCCTCGAACGGATCGGGGACGGTCCGAACGGGTCCGTCTTCCGAGGCATCCAGCCACACGTGGAGCGGGACGTCGCGATCAAGGTGGTACGGAACGGGGTCGCGGATGACCCGTCGTTCATCCGACGGTTCGAGCCCGAGGCCCAGGCCGTCGCGGCCCTCGAGCACCCCCACATCGCGCCGGTGTACGACTACTGGCGCGAGCCGGACGCGGCGTACGTGGTGACGCGGTTCCTCCCCGGCGGCACCCTCGCCGGTCTGGAGGCTCGTGACGAACCCGTCGAACCGGAGCGAGCGACACGGTTCATCGAGCAGCTGCGTGCCGCGCTCGACTTCGCGCATCGGTCGGGCGTCACGCACGGCGCGGTCGGCGCCTCGAACGTGTTGTTCGATCTCGACGGGAACGCCTACCTCACGGACTTCCGGATCGGCATCGGCACGCGGGCGACGCCCGATGACGACGACCGTGCCCTCACCGCGATCGCGCTCCGTCTCCTCCCCGACGAGCGACCCGCCGGCCCGAGCGTCCCGGCCGCACCTGAGGTCCGAGTCGAGCCGCGGAACCCCTACAAGGGGCTCCGATCGTTCACCGAGGCCGATGCCCGTGACTTCTTCGGTCGGCGCCGGATCGTGGAACGGGTCGCGGGCCGGCTCGAGAACGGAAGCTTCCTCGCGCTCGTCGGACCGAGCGGCAGCGGGAAGAGCTCGATAGCGCGCGCGGGCGTCGCGCCGTCGCTCCGCCACGGCGGATGGTTCGTGGCCGACCTCTTCCCGGGGGTGCGGCCGCTCGACGAGCTCGAGGCCGCCCTGCTCCGGATCGCCGACCGTCCGTGCCCGCAGCTCACATCGATCCTCGCGGAAAGCGCGCGCGGCCTCGTCGATGCCGCGGACATCGTGGCGCCGGGGGATGCGTCGATCCTGCTGGTGATCGACCAGTTCGAAGAGCTGTTCACGCTCACGACCGACGAGACCGAACGCGCGCACGTCCTCGAGCTCGTGCGGGTCGCGACGGTCGACCCACGGAGCCGCATCCACGTGCTCGCCACGCTCCGGGCCGACTTCTACGATCGCCCGCTCGCGTACCCGCGCTTCGGGCAGCTCTTGGCGGCCGGGACCGAGGCCGTCACGCCGCTCACACCCGACGAGCTGGAGGCCGCGATCACGAGCCCCGCACGCGAGGTCGGCGTCACGCTCCAACCCGGGCTGACCGCGGAGCTCGTCGCGGATGTGGCACACCACGTCGGCGCGCTCCCGCTGCTGCAGTTCGCGCTGACCGAGCTGTTCGAGCGGCGGCGAGACGACGTCCTCACCCTGGACGCGTACCGCGAGATCGGCGGGGTCGTCGGCGCGTTGTCAGCCAGCGCGGAGCGGCTCTACCGCGCCGCGGACGAACGCACCCGCTCGGCGGCAGAGCAGGTGTTTCTCCGACTGGTCGCCCTCGGCGAGGGTCGCGAGGACACGCGCCGGCGCGTGACGCGCAGCGAGCTCGCGAGGCTCGACGTCGACCCGGAGGCCGTTCAGGCCGTGGTCGACGCGTTCGGCCGACACCGGATCCTGACGTTCGACCGCGAGCCGTCCACGCGCGAGCCCACCGTGGAGATCGCTCATGAAGCGCTGCTCGGCGCCTGGAGCCGGCTGCGCGCGTGGATCGACGACGCACGCGAGGACCTGCGGATCGAGGCTCGTCTCGCCCGCGCCGCCGGCGAGTGGCAAGCCTCCGGACGCGAGGCGAGCCTGCTCCTCCGGGGAGCGCAGCTCGATCGCTTCTCCGCCTGGCGCGCACAGACGTCGCTCGCGATCGGTGAGGGCGAGACCGAGTTCCTGGCGGCGAGCGTGGCGGCCCGGCGACGTGCCGAGACCGAAGAGACGGAGCGTCGTGCGGCCACCGAACGGCTGGAGCGGCGAGCCCTCGTGCGACTGCGGTGGCTCGTGGCCGTCCTCACCGTCGCAGCGCTCGTCGGCACGACGTCGACGTTCCTGGCCGTGCGCCAACGATCGGCCGCCCTCGACGCCGAACGGCTCGCGAGCGTCCGGGAATTGACGTCCGCTTCGGCCGCGAACCTGGACGCCGATCCGCAGCTGAGCCTGCTGCTCGCCCTGCGTGCCGCGGAGCTCACGGGCGGCGGACGCATCCCCGCCGAGGTCGCACAGGCGCTGCACGACGCGATCGCGGCCAACCGAGAGGTCCTGACGCTGCGCGACCCATCGAGCGCGAACGTCGCATACAGCCCCGACGGCGCGCTCCTCGCGACGGGCGGTACCGTTGGCGGTCGGGCCGTCGAGACCGTCGTGCTCTGGGACGCTCGGACGGGCGAGAAGCTCGAACGCTGAACCGGCACCGCGACGACGTCGCATGGGTCGCGTTCTCTCCGGATGGGACGCGACTCGTCTCCACGGCCCCGGACGGCACGATCGTCTGGAACACCGCGACGGGCCAACCCGTCTTCGAACTCCTCCGACCCACGTACGGGTCCGCGGGCGCGACGTTCTCCGAGGACGGGAAGCGCCTCATCCTCGGCGTGACCGGGGAAGGTGCCGACGCTCTCGGCCGTTCGAGGCGGTCTGCCGCCGCGTGGGTGCGCGTCCTCGACGCCAGCACGGGACGCGACGTCCGTGACCCGCTCGCGTCTCCGACCGATCTGACCCAGGCTCCCGTCGAGAGCGTGGACGGTTCGGTGATCGCGGCGCCGGGTGCGGCCGGCGCTCCGATGTGGGATGGTCGCACGGGGCGGCTCCTGCGCGTCCTTCCCAGCGGGTTCACGGCGACGGTCGCCTTCTCCCCGGATGGGATGCGGCTGGCGACCGCGAGCGATCCCTCCACGGTGTGGGATGTCACGACCGGCCGCCCGCTCCTGCGACTCGCGACCCCACCGGGCCTGATCGGGTTGGATTGGTCCCGCGATGGCTCGCGGATCGTGACGAGCGGCGCCGATGGGACGACCCGAGTGTGGGACGCGGCGACCGGCCACCTGGAGCTCAGCTTGACCGGGAACGCGGGCCTGGTCGCGAACGTCGCGTTCGGGCCGGACGGGACCCGTCTCATCGTGGGGGCAGGTGATGGGACGGCGCGGGTCTTCGCGGTCGGCCCGACGGACACCGCGGAGGTCCTCGGCCGCGCGTTCGGATCCGAGTTCAGCGCGTCGTTCTCCTCGGACGGCCGCACGGTCGACGTGTTGCCCTGGCGCCCGCCGCTCGAGGTGGTGTCCCTCGACGCGGCCGACGGCAAGCTCCTCGACGAACATCGAGGTGCCTGGGCGACGTTGCTCTACGGATGGGATGGCGCGCGTCTCGTCTCGCGCGGATGGAGCGTCGTGGATCGCCAGACGCCTCCATCCGCGGTCTTCCTCGATAGCCCCGACGACGGCGTCGGGGTGGATGTCGTGGAGGTCGGCGACGGGGACGTCGTCCGCTCCTACAGAGGGTCGATCGCGGACGACCAGCTGGCGTCGATCGCGGTGACGTCGGACGGGAGGTCGCTCGTGGCTCTGGGCGGATCCGGGGTGTTGACCGTTTGGGACGTGGCGAGCGGTGACGTTCAAGCGACGTATCGATGGGAGACCGGGCGCGGCAACGCGGTCGCTGTGTCACCAGACGGTGGCACGGTCGCGACCGCAGGCAGCGATGGCGCGGCGATCCGCGAGCTTTCGACGGGTACGCTCGTCCAGACGCTCCCGGGGATCGGCGAGGGCACCGCCGTCGCGTTCGGCCCGAACGGCTCGCTGCTCGCGACCGGGTCGACCACCGGAACGACGATGTTGTGGGACGTCGCCACCGGCGAGCGACTGCTGCGGTTCTCGGGTCCGACCGCAGCGATCACGTCGCTCGCCTTCGACCCCTCCGGCACGCACCTGTTGATCGGGAGCGATGACGGGACCCTGCGGGTGGTCACGCTCTCGTTCGACGAGCTCCTCTCGATCGCGCGCTCGCGGGTCTCGCGTGGGTTCACCGCCTCCGAATGCCGGCAATACCTCCACGTGACGACGTGCCCGCCTTCCTTCTGACCGAGGAGGAGGTTCGATCGCCGACGCCGTCGTGCAGGAAGTGTGTCGCGGCCTATCCCGGACTGGTCCACGGCCCGACCCCGCCCAGACGCTCGGGTGTGATCCTCGTGATGAAGCCCGGAGGTGAGTCGGGCATCCCGGGGAACACGACGTCGGGACCGAGGTAGGTGTGCGCGAGGCTCTGGAGCATCTCGGCGGCGCCTCCCTCCGTCACGCGGGCGGTGCCGTAGATGACGAGGTACTCGAGGAGTCCCCACGCGTTGCGGTTCGTCGACGGGATCGACAACGCGACGCGCGGATCGCGCCGGAGGTTCCGGAGCTTTCGCTGGTCTGGCAGGGTCGCGATGACGATCTCGTCCCCGTCGAGACCGACCCAGGCCGCCGTCACCTGAGGACCGCCGTCCGCATCCAGTGTGACCACGTGCGCCACGGCGTCACTCTCGATGAGCGCGCGTGCCGACTCGGGAAGCGGGATGCCCGTCACACGGTGAAGGGTAGTACGAAGTCCCGAGTTCCTGAATGAGGGTGCCCGTGATGAGGATGTCGGACCGCGTGTCGAGGCGTGCGACTTGCACCTCCAGGACCGCGTGTCGTGACTAGTCCGGCGGCCCCGTCTCCTCACCGTTCAGCCAGCGGAACCCGAGCGCACCGCTCGGACACAGCGCGACCGTCTCCTCCATCTCCTCGGGCTCGCCGCGTCGATCCGAACCCACGGACGCGTTCGCGGATCGAACACGTCGGGGGAATTATCGAAGCAAGCTCCAGCATGGATGCAGCGTTGCGGCGCCCACGTGACCTCGATCCGATCTGTCCGATAGACCCGGGCTACCCCCTGCATCCGTGGGGATACCACGGGATCCATGTGGTCAAACGTAGCACGGGCAGAAGGTCGGCCGAACGGATCACGTGGTCGACGGCAGCATCGGCTCCCGCCGCATGAGGTCCGACGACCTGACCGTGTGTCGCCGTGACCACCGCTACGTCCCGTACGTCGACGGCGTTGCGACGCGTCGCGGGCTTGTCTTTCCCTTGATTCACCGTCACGTCAGCGAGGCCGGTAGACGCGACGCCGGTGCTGAGCGCGGTGCACCAGCACGGTGTTGGCTGCCTCATCGATCTCGTAGATCCTCGGAACTCGCCGCGGCGCGCGGAGTACAGACCTTCGAGCTCGCCACGGAGCGGCTTGCCGGCACGCTGGGGGTTCTCCGCGATTCGAGCCCAGGATCGTCTCGATGACCGCAGCTCGTACCTTCGCGGGCAGTCGGTCGAGATGCCGGAGGCCTTCCGGCGTGATCTCGACCTCGTACACGCTAGAGGTGGTCCTTCAGACGCAGTCGCTTGCCTTCGGCGGCTTCGCGACGCGAGGTCCTGATCGACTCGAGGAGCACCTTGTCCTGGAGGATGTCGACCGTCTCCTCGAGCGACTCGAGGTCCTCCGGCGAGACGAGAACGGCAGCGGGCACGCCGTTGCGGGTCACGATGAACCGCTCGTGCTCGCGGAGCGTCCATCTACGAGTTCCGAGAGATGCGCTTTGGCCTCGGTGAAAGGGACGGTCTCACTCATGTGGTCAGGATTCTAACCACTTTGACCAGGACGTGACAAGGCCCGGACCGCGCGACTCGAACTGACGTGCCTCTGTCTGGACCGTGTGTCCCGTGACACACCACTTGGTGACCGTGTGTCATAAGCGGCCGCCCGGCTCGAAGCGTCGAAGGACGACGCTGGGAGCGGGGATCAGACGGCCCGAGGCATGACCTCCCGCTCGATCCGATCGCCGGCGCGGTCCTTCTCGGTGTCGAGGTCGAACTGGGCCTGGAGGTTCAGCCAGAACCGCTCCGCGGTCCCGAAGTAGCGCGCCAGCCGCAGCGCGGTGTCCGCCGAGACGGCCCGGGTCCCGTGCACGATCTGTTGATCCGCCGGGCGGGCACGTGGATGTCCTTCGCGAGCCGGTACTGACTGAGCCCCATCGGCTCCAGGAACTCCTCCGAGGAGGACCTCGCCGGGGTGAACCGTGCAAGTCGCTTCGCCATCTCTTCTCCTAGTGGTGGTCCACGATCTCCACGTCGTGCGCATCGCCATCGCTCCACCGGAAGCAGATGCGCCACACGCTATTCTCGGTCAAGACTCCTCGCGTCGTCGTGACACGCGGACCGGATAACCGTGTGTCGTCGCGCGACCCGCATCCCTCGCGATCGAGTGTCGAGGCCCGGTTGAGGAGGCGAGGAAGCCGAGTTCGGAATCATTTGTGTCATTTCGTGTCCGCTAATGTCCGGTCGTATCGGGGTGCATCATCAAGCGGGCGCCCCGGATGCGTCCTCGTACTCGGCAAGGGTGAGCCCGTGCGATTCGCCCTCCTCCGCTGCTGCAAGTCGAACCGCTCCTGACGCTCGCAGCCCAACGCCAGAAGTCAGGTTTCGAGTTTCGCGGCGGAGCCGCTCCGCCTTCTCTTGCGCCTTCTCCTCTCGACCAGGCGCTGTAAGGCCTCCCCCTCAGCGTCCGGTTCCCGGCGCTCGAGCACCGGTGGTCGACGCTGCTGCTCGGTGGAGATGGCGGGCGGGGGGGGGATCCCCGGTGATGACGCGTCGACTTCGGGGCCTGTAGAGGAGTCGACGCATCGCGTCCGTCGTTGTGGCGAAGGATCGGGTACGGGCTCGGGCGGAGCAGGATCATGGTCGACAGCGCGATCGCGGAGCATCGCAGCTTCTTCTTCGAGAGCTGCCGCGGATCGAGCGTCTTCGGCTTCCGCCGTTCGAAGCCACCTGAGGTACCTCCTCTGGTGGCTTCCCGACGAACCACACGGGCGTGTCCTCATGCTCGGGAAAGGCATACCAGACCTCCGCCCACAGGGGTCCAGTGATCCCAGGGCGGGCATCTCCTCGAGCGCCGCCGGTCGTCCACGTGGACGCCGAGGCGCGTCGGGTCCCAGCAGCGACCGGCAACGATCGAAGACTTGACGTACAGGAGACCCGAGCGATCCGTGGCATCGCCTTCGCGGTCGCCTCACGGAATTGCTCGAGCCGGGCGACCCTCGAGGACGATCGAAGGTCAGAGGTGACGGGGAACTCCAGATCCACCAGGGAGCTCAACGCCTGGATGCCCTCGTCGAGGTGCTTCGCGACCGGTCGCGAGGCATAGGCCCTGACGGCGTTCCGGATCGCTAAGCGACAAGCACCTCGATCACGCCTCCGACGATGTTCAGAGGCCCGCCAGTCGGGGTCCAGCTGGGCCCACGGTCCCAGATCAACGCCGTCGCGCTCGGCGATCGTCTGCAAGACCGTCGCGAGCTGCGAGATGCGGACGGGCGCGAGGATCGTCCTGCATACGTCGACGATGACGGACATGTGATCTGACTCACCGGGTCGGGTGTCCCGGCGACTCGCTCTCTCGATATCTGCAATCCGCGCCTCCACCTTCTGGAACCGACGACGGGTCCGTGGCCAATCGCCGGGCATGCCCAACCCGTAGCCATGCGCGGTCAACTCGTCGAGGACCAGCGCACTCCTCTCGAGCCGCTCAAGAGGCGTTCGAGGGCCAATCACTGCACGCCCCCTTCCTCGTCATCGTCTTCCTCAGCGAGGAACGCCGCTGCGATCTCCGGGAGCGGCACCGGGCTCACCAACCCGTCCGCGGGCGCCAGCTGAATGGTCTTGGAGAGGAGCCTGTCCAAGAACCACGTATCGGCACGAAGGGAGATCCGCTCGTCGTCGCCTCGCATCCGCAACAGCATCCGTTCCCACGCCGCGTCACGCTCCGCGAGCATCTTGTTCTGAAGCTCGATGCGCAGCTGCCTGACGCGCTCGTCATACGCCCGGGCGAAGAGTGGCTGAGCCATCCACCGGCTGACCGAGCGCCGGCTGACGCCGGCCGCCCTAGCCGCATCACGGATCGTGGCTCCGCCGGCGAGCGCGTCGATCGCGAACTCCTGAGCGCGAGTGAGCTCCGTATGGGGAGGTCGCCCCCTGCCTCGTTCCACGCGCTTGCCGTTCTTGTCACCTGTCGCTTCCATGATCGATGCTCCTTTGGACTGGCATCCTCCCCGTACCCTCTGAATCGGCCGCGCCGGTGATGCTTCCGTTTCTGCTGGTAGGGGCGTTGCGGAGGGCGGGTGTGCACGGCGGTGCATCGACGTGAGCGCGGATCCGGCTAGGCCTGACGTGCGGCTCGGGAACATGCGTCGCGGACGCTCGAACATGCAGACGGGTACCGGTGCACAACACACGGCTCACCCGAGTAGCCGGCGACCTTTCCATGCCGCTCAGACGACATCTGCTCCTCGTGCGACGTCCGTCCTCAGAGGAGCAATACCGAACAGCCTCCGGTGAGACCCTGGTCCACCTGAGCAACTTGAACACGGTCGACGCTCCATCACGCTTACCGTGTGTTGCGGCCAGGGCCGCGTGAGTGACCCACAGAGTTGCCGAACCGTGCGTCGTCTCTCAGGCAATCTCATCGCCT
>CAVQCI010000002.1:0-46258 GCA_963710985.1 uncultured Actinomycetes bacterium
TCACTTCGCCCGAGTATATCGTCGTCACCTAGCCTGGGCCGCGCCGCGGCCGACCGGCTCGTCTTCACGCATCCAGCCGATCCCAACGCTCACACAGCGTGCGCCTCTCGTCGACCCGCGTGCAGTCCGGAGCCGCGGAAGACAGCACCGGGCGTTGTATCCGACCGCGCAGATCGAGTAGCCGTCCATCGCGGAGTTGCCGAACCGGCTCGCCCGGAGCTTCGGAAGACAAGCCGGGAATCGGACAGAGGCGCCCGGTCGGGACGCGGCCAACTCGATCAGGGGTCGACGAGATGAGGGCTTAGACCTCGAGGAGCCCGAGCAGCCGTGCGAAGTGGTCGCCCATGATCCCATCCAGCTTGGCTTGGGGGATCGGTGGCAGGGCGACCGCCGCCGCCTCTTCGTTCACGCTGAGCAGCTTCTCCCTCAGCTTGGCCGGGTCGTAGAGGAACCCGGGGTAGTCGGTGCCGAAGAACAGCTTCTCGAGCGGTACGAACATCGGCTCGCACCGCGACAGCAGCAGGAACAGGTCGCGACGGCTGATGCTCGCGATCAGGTACGAGAGCTCCGCGTAGAAGTTCGGATGCTTCGTCAGGAGGAACAGCGCCTCGTCGACCCAGGGCCACCCGCAGTGGGCGACGATCACGCGGAAGATCACGGAAGACGCGCCCGATGTCGTCGAGGATCGCGGGGCGGCCGAGCTCCAGCTTCGCATCGATCCTCGTCGATCCCGCTTGGTGGATCATCACGGGATCCCCAGCTCCTGCGCCTTCTCGTAGATCGGGAACGCGACGTCGTGGTCGTTCGCGGCCCAGTGCTGGTACATCGGGTAGAGCTTCACGCCCGTCAGGCCGAGCTCCACCACGGCCCGCTCCAATTCCTCGACCGCGGCCTGCGGCCCCCGGTAGAGGGGGTTCACCGAGCCGAACCCGATCAGACGCTCCGGGTCGTGGCGCACCACCGCGGCGATGTAGTCGTTGCAGCGGTCGGGGTGCGGCGGTCCGTCCACCCCGAGGAGCCCCTCGGTGTCGACGGTGCCGATCAGCCTGCCGTCGAGCCACTGCGGCGAGATCGCGAGCACGACGACCTTGTCGAACCCCTGATGGTCGCGGAGCGATTCGGCCGGCCCGATCACGGGCCAGCCCTTGCGCGTGAAGCCACTGGCATCCCACTCCTGCTCGGTCGGCATCCGATGCGAGGGCAGGAGCCCCATGCTCCGGTAGATGCAGAGCGAATCCCTCACGCCCGTACTCGATCGTGAACTCCGGATCCTCGGCGAGCGACAAGATGTGGCTGTGGGCGTCGATGATCACGGGGCGGTCTCCTCGCTCCTCAGCCAGATCCGTCCGGCACGACCGTCTGGACGCCCCCGATACCGGCCTGGTCCAGGACCCGGACGAAGACCTCGTTCGCCTTCGCCATGACCTCCTCCTCGTCGACGGTCAGGATCCGCCGATCCTCCATCACCGGCACGCCGTCGATCACCACGGTGCGTACGGCCCGGCCCCACGCCGCGAACGCCAGGTGCGAGTACAGCTGGTTGCGGTTGCCGCGGATGAGCGGCGTGAACCCCGGGTCGTCCAGGTCGATCAGGATCAGGTCGGCCTTCTTCCCCTCGGCCAGGATGCCCGCCTCGTGGCCCAGCGCCGCCGAGCCGTTGCGGGTGGCCATGCCGAGCAGGTCCGCGGCGTGCAGCAGGTCGGCGTCCATGCGCACGGCGCGTTGCATCAGCGACGCGAACTTCATCACCTGGAACAGGTCGCCGGTGTTCACGCCTTCGGTCGAGTCGTGGCCGAGCCCGACGTTGATGCCGGCCCGCCGGTAGTCGAGCACGCGCGCCACCCCGACACCGAGCTTCGCGTTCGACGTGGGGTTGTGCGAGATCTGCGTGCCGGTGTCGCGCATGAGCCCGATCTCGGTGTCCGAGAGCCACACGCAATGGGCGGCCACCGTCTCGGGGCCCAGCAGTCCGCACTCGTAGGCGACCTCGGTAGGGCGTCGTCCGAACTTCTCGAGCGAGATCTGCACCTCGCCGACGGACTCGTTCAGGTGGATATGGACCCCGGTCCCCAGGTCGGCCGCCAAGGCGCTCGCGTCCCGGAGCAGCTCGATCGAGGACAGCGGGAGCCACTCGATGCCGACCTTCACCTGGACCCGGCCGCCGGCGGTTCCGTTGGAGGAACGGAACCCCGCCGCGTTGGCCTCCAGCGTGTCCAGGCCGTGCTCGGCGTCGGCGACCACGTTGGAGAGCACGGCACGCATGCCGGTCTCCTCGGCTGCCTTCGCGAGTGCGTCGATGTGCCGGTACATGTCGTTCACGGTGGTGACGCCGCACCGGATCGACTCGACGTAGCTCGCCAGAGCAGCCCAGTACACGGCGTCCGGATCGACCGCTCGGACCACCGGGTACCAGAACTCGGACAGACTCCGTGCGAGCGGCAGGTGGTCGGTCCAGCCCCGCCCGAGAGCCGTGTGGTAGTGCAGATCGACCATGCCCGGCATGACGGCGCCGCCCTCTGCGTCGATCACCCGCGAGCCCTCCGGCACGCGTGCGCGCACCTCGGCGGAGGTACCGACAGCCGCGATGCGGTCGCCCTCGACCGCGACCGCGCCGTCGAAGTGCACGTCGTGATCGTCGTTCATCGTGACGACGATCGCGTTGTCGATCAGCAGCATGTCTGCCGGCGCCGCGCTCAGGAAGGAACGACCATGCGGTCGAGCACGTGCTGGAACGCCAGGTTCGCCTCGTGCAGGACCTGCTGCTGATCGATCGTCGTGAACTCTCGGTCGCGATAGACGATCTCGCCGTCGATGATGGTGTTGCTGACGGCGCTGCCGTTGGCCGCGAAGACCAGGTGCGAGTACAGGTGGGCCTTCGACTCCGGGAACAACGGCGTGAACATCTGGTTGCCGAGTATCACGGTGATCACGTCGGCCTTCTTGCCCGCCGTGAGCTCTCCCGTTTCGTGACGGAGCGCCGCCGAGCCGTTGCGCGTGGCCATCCGCACGACGTCGGGGGCCTGCTGCAGGCTCGGGTCCACCCGGCTCGCGCGATGCATCAGCGAGGCGAACTTCATCACCTCGAACAGGTCGCGGCTGTTGTTGCACTCCGCTGCGTCGTGGCCGATCCCGACGTTCAGTCCGGCAGCGAGCATCTCCGGCACGCGCGCGATGCCGTTGCCGAGCTTCGCGTTGGACGACGGGTTGTGTGAGATCTGCGTCCCGGTCTCACGCATCAGCGCGATCTCGGTGTCCGACAGCCACACGCAGTGTGCCGCGATGCAGCGGTCGAACAAGATCCCGCAGTCGTAGGCAACCTCGGTCGGGCGCCGACCGAAGCGCTGCTTGGAGTTCTCGACCTCTGTCAGCGACTCGTTCAGGTGGATGTGGATGCCCGTGCTGAGGTCGTCCGCGAGCATCCGTGTTTCCTTCAACAGGCCCTCGGACGCGAGCGGCAGCCACTCGATCCCGACGTACACCTCGATCCGGCCGTTCGCGGCGCCGTGGGACTGCTCGTAGGCGAGCTTGTTGTCTTCGAGCGTGTCGAGGTCGTGCTCGTCGTCGGCGACATCGTTCGACAGCACCGCCCGGATCCCGATCTCCTCGGCAGCCTTCGCGAGCCCATCCAGACGCCGGTACATGTCGTTCACGGTGGTGACGCCGCACTTGATCGACTCGCTGTAGCTCGCGAGCGCGGCCCAGTACGCCTCCTCCGGGTTGAGGGCGCGGATGATCGGGTACCAGCAGGTGTCCAGGTACTCCCACAGCGGGAGGTGGTCGCTCCAGCCTTTGCCGAGGGCGGTGTGGTAGTGCAGGTCGACGAGACCGGGAAGGATCGCCTTGTCCGTCGCGTCGATCACGGTCGCGCCAGCCTCGTCGGCGTTGACGTCCTTGCCGACCTCGGTGATCCGGTCACCCTCGATCACCACGGTGCCGCCGAAGATCACGTCATCGTCGTCGTTCATCGTGACGACGGTGCCGTTCTTGATGATGATCCGCTCGCTCATCGCGTCCCCCTTCCGTTACCGCGAGAGTCCCTTGCCCCGACTGGGGCACCGCCGAGGTCAGGTCGACCCAGACCGACTTCGAATGCAGGTACGGCTCCAGCGCCTCCTCGCCGAGCTCCTTGCCGAACCCAGAGTGCTTGCGACCGCCGAACGGTACGGCAACGTCGAACATCCCGTACGTGTTCGATCCAGACGGTTCCGGCCTCGAGCCTGTCCGCGACCCGCAGCGCCTTGCTCACGTCGGAGGTCCAGATCCCGGAGGCCAGACCGTAGTCGACCCCGTTGGCGAGCGCGACCAACTCGTCCTCGTCGGCGAACGGGATCACCGCGAGGACCGGCCCGAAGACTCCTCCTGCGCGGCCTTCATGTCGTTGCGCACGTCGGCGAGCACCGTCGGCTCGAGGAAGAACCCGCCCTCGAGCCCCTCGACCGTCGCCTCCTCGCCCCCGACGGTGACCTTCGCGCCTTGCTCGCGGGCCGACTCCACGTAGCCCTTCACCCGGGCGCGGTGGTTCGCCGAGATCGAGCGGTCCCATCTGAGTCTCGGGGTCCAGGCCCGAGCCGAGGCGGATCTTCCCCGCCTGGTCGCTCACGCGCGCGACGAGCTCCTCGGCTACGGGGGCCTCGACGAACAAGCGCGACCCGGCGACGCAGGCCTGCCCCTGGTTGAAGAAGATGCCGCCGAACGCGCCGCTCGATGCCGCGTCCAGGTCGGCGTCGGCGAACACGATGTTCGGGCTCTTGCCGCCGAGCTCGAGGGTGACGCGCTTCAGCCCGTCGACCGCGGTGCGCATGATCTCCTTGCCGGTCGCGGTCTGCCCGGTGAAAGCCACCTTCTGCACACCGGGGTGCCGCACGAGGGCGGCGCCGACGTCGGGCCCCCCGATCACGACGTTGACGACGCCGGGCGGGAACCCGGCCTCATCCACGAGCTCCATCAGCCGAAGCGTCGAGAGCGGCGCGAGCTCCGAGGGCTTGACAACGATCGTGCACCCGGTCGCGAGCGCCGGACCGAGCTTGTAGCCGACCTCGAGCAGAGGGAAGTTCCACGGCGTGATCGCGGCGACCACCCCCACGGGCTCACGCTTGGCGACCGTGAACATCCCCGGGATCGAGTTCGGCAGCACCTTGCCCTCGATCTTGGTCGTCCAGCCGCCGTAGTAGCGGAGCAGCTCGATCGTGAGCGCGATGTCGACGGCCTGCGCCTCCCACATCGGCTTGCCGTTGTCGAGCACCTCGATCGTCGCGAACTCGTCCTTGTGCGCTTCGAGGAGGTCGGCGAGGGTCCACATCAGGCGTGCCCGCTGGGTCGGCGGCGTGAACCGCCACGTGTCGAACGCCCGTGCCGCCGCCTCGACGGCCGCGTCGACCTCGCGCCCGCTTGCGAGCGGCGCCTCGGCGAGGGTCTTGCCGGTCGCGGGGTTCACCGAGGCGAGACCCGCATCGGTCTCCAGGAACGCTCCGTCGATGTACAGACGGAGCGGCTTGTCCAGGAACTCGAGCTGGGGTTCGGTGGTCGATGCCATCGGTCTCCTCCTTGTCTAGGTGAGGTCGAGCACCTGGCGGCCCAGGACCGTGCGCTGACGCAGCGCGGCGAGCGCGTCGTGGATCCCGTCGATCGGGTAGCGGGCCGCTACCGGCACCGACAGCGCGCCGACTGCGGCCAACGCGAGCGCGTCCTGCAGGTCCAGACGCGTCGCGGCCACCGTGGAGACGAGCGAGGTCTCGGGCAGGATGAACTCGATCGGGTGGATCTCGATCGACTGGTCCGTGTAGCCGGTCGAGACGAACCGCCCCCCCTTGGCGAGCGAGCGGATCCCCGCGTTCATCGTCCGCGTCGTCCCGACGAGCTCGAAGAAGACGTCGGTGCCTCGTCCGGCCGTCAGACCGCGTACCCGGTCGGGCACGGTGTCGTAGCTCTCCGGCGTGTCGACGAGCACGCCGTCGGAGGCGCCGTGCTCCTTCGCGAGCGCGATCTTCTCCTCGGAGTCGGCGACCGCGATCACGCGCGCGCCCGCGTGCGCCGCGGCCTGCACGACGATGATCCCGACGCCGCCGATCCCGTCGACCACCGCGGTGTCGCCCAGCCGCAGGTCCGAGAGCTTCGTCGCGTGCATCGCCGTCATGCCGGCGCAGGTGAGGACAGAGGCGGTCGCGAGGTCGACCCCGTCGGGAACCATCACGGCGTTCTGCTCGGGGACCAACGCGTACTGCGCGTCGCCGCCGTCGCGGTTGAACCCGAGCTGCTCGGGCTCGTTGTCGCAGATGTTCGTGCGGCCCTTCAGGCACTGCTCGCAACGCCCGCAGAAGATCTTGTTGTAGATCGCGACCCTGGTGCCCGGAGCCAGCGACACGGCCTCACCGGCCGCCTCGACGACCCCGGCAGCCTCGTGGCCGAGCGTCATCGGGTAGCGATCGGGCTTGATCATCCCATCGAGGATGTGCAGGTCCGTCCCGCACACGCCGGCCGCATCGATCCGCACGAGGACCTCGCCGGGCCCCGGCATCAGGTCCTCGATCTCGTCCACGCGGAGCGTGAGGTCTTCGTGGATCCGAACGGCACGCATCTAGGGCGTTCCTCCTTCCTCGGGGGAACCGTTCTCGCGAGGGCTCCCGTAGGCCATATCCCAGAACTCGGCTTCGTAGCGGGTCGACCGCTCGAAGATCTCGGCGAGCGACGCGATCCGCCGCTCGTCCTCCACGTCGACGAGACGATCGAGCAGCGCGGTCGTCTGCCCGACGAGCCCGTCGTAGTCGTCGTTACCGAACATCGAGATCAGGTCCGCGTAGATCGGGTCCGCGGGCAGGTGGGCTTTCAGCGGTCGGGCGAGCTCTCCGTAGCTCCATTGACACGGCAGCACGGCGGTGAGCCCCTCGGCGGAGTCTCCGAGCGCGCACACCGAGAGCAGGTGCCGCGTGTAGGCGTAGGTGGTCGGCGACATCGTCCCGCGACCGGCTGCGGTGTCCGCATCACCGCCGAGCCGATCGAGGAACGCGAGGTTCGCCGGGATCTCCGTCTCCACGATCTGGGCCTGGAACCGCGTGAGCGTGTCGATCGCGTCGCGGTCGGGTGCCTTGGCGACGATCAGCCCGATCGCCCGCGCGTAGGCCTCGAGGTACAAGACGTTCTGCGTGAAGTAGCGATGGAAGGTCGCGTGCGGAAGGGTCCCGTCGGCGATCGCGAGGACCATCGGATGGGTGAGGGCCGCCGTCCAGGCCTGCGCGCCCGCATCGTGCAGCAGGGCCGAGACCCGGACCGGCGTCATCGCGCCGCCCCGTCCTCGGCTGCGGTCGCCCCGGCGAGCTGGTCGGCGAGCACGCTCGCGATGTGCACGCGCATCAGCCGCTCCGCGTCGTCGGGGTCGCGACGAACGATGGCCTCGACGATCGCGGCGTGCTCCTCCACCGAGGCTTCGACCCGTCCGGGGATCGCCTCGGTGAGGTTGCCGATCCGCGCGAGGTGGGCACGCAGGTTGTCGATCAGCGCGCGGATCCGTTGGTTCGTCACCTGCTCGTAGACGATCAGGTCGAACCGACCGAGGAGACCGGCCAGCTCGGCGAGGTCTCCCGCGTCACGGACCTCGCGGCTCCGCGCCACGACCTCGCGGAGCTGCTCGCGGGCCTCCTCGCTCGCCTCGTCGGCGGCCACGCGGACCGCGGCCCCTTCGAGCAGCGCCCGCAGCTCGTAGATCTCCTCGAGGTCGCGGGGCGAGTACTCGCTCACGACCGCGCCCTTGAAGGAGGTCGTCTCGACGAGCCCCTCCCGCTCGAGCCGGGTGAGCGCCTCGCGGATCGGCGTCTTGCTCACGCCCAGCTGCTCGGCGATCGCCGCTTCGCGCAGCGGCTCCCCCGGCCGCAGGCGGAGGTCGATGATCGCCTGACGGATCTCCTCGTAGACCCAGTCGGTCACCTTGCGCCGGTCGTGCCGGGCGCTGAAGACGCCCCCTGTCTCGGCGGCGCCCGTGCTCAGCCCCGTCTCATCCATCGGTCGCCTCCGCTCCGTGGTCCACCTCGACGAGCTCGACGAGCACCCCGCCGGTCGCCGAAGGATGCAGGAACGCGATCCTCGTCCCCATCCCCCCCGGTCGGGACTCCCGATCGATCAGGCGCACCCCGCGTGCGTGCAGGTCGGCGAGCGCCCGGTCGAGCGCGTCGACCCGGAACGCGATGTGGTGCAGACCGGGGCCGCGCCGATCGAGGAACCGTTGGACCACGCCCTCGCCGCTGGCCTCGAGCGTCTGCACGGATGCGGCGCCCGCCGGGAACATCCGCTCCACGAACCCCGGAGCATCTTCGGTGTGCGCGGGAGGACCCAGCAGGTCGGTGAAGAAGTCCTCGCAGGTCGGATCGTCGCCGTGCGCGACCGCCACGTGATGCAGCGCCGTCACCCGCCATCCGTTCATGCCTCCACCCCTCCGGTGACATCCGCGAAGCATCCGGCGAACGCTTCGATCGTCCCCATCCGGTTCGCGCCGAGCGGGAACACGTGGATCGAGTCCGCGCCCGCCTCGACCGCCGCGCCGATCCGCGTACGCGCCTGCGCAGCGTCACCCGCCAGCGCGACCGAGCGCACGAACTCGTCCGGGAGCAGCCGGGCAGCCTCCTCGGCCTCCTGGAACTCCCCACCTGCGTAGCGAGCCCGGACCTCCTCGATGAGCGCGCCCGGCAGTCCCCACAGCTCGCAGATCCCCGGCGCGGTCTGCGGGAACCAGGCGGCGATCGAACGAGCGGCAGACATCGCGGCCTCTTCGTCCTCGCCGATCGCCCCGTAGGCGAACACCGCGACGTGGGGCCGGGGCCGACCGGCCTTCGCGGCGCCGCGATCGACGTGCTCGAGCGCCCATCCGAGCGCCTCCGGGAACAACCCGACCAGCAGGATCACGCCGTCGGCCACCTCCCCGGCGAGCTCGAGCGTCTTCGGGCCGCTCGCGGAGAGGAAGATCGGGATGTCGGGGCGGGTCTCGAACCGCAGATGCGCGTCGTGCAGGGTGAACGCGGGGTCCTGCACCGACACCTCGGCGCCCGACCACAGCGCGCGGATCGATCCGACCGCGGCGCGGAGCGAGGACAGATGCGCGGGTCGCAGCCCCAGGGCGAGCAAGGGTCGGTCGCCCGCACCGATCCCCAGGATCGATCCGCCCGGCGGAGAGCTCGTCGAGGGTCGCGGCCGCGACGGCGGTCACGGCCGGGTGCCGCGTCAGCGGGTTGGTCACGGCGGTGCCGAGCAGCAACCGCGGGGAGCGGGTCGCGGCGAGCGTCAGGTAGGCGTAGGAGTTCCGCGCGTGCAGCGACGAATCCGTGAGCCACAGGTGCGAGAAGCCGAGCGCGTCGATCCGCTGGACCATCCCCGCGAACTCCACGGGCGGGTACGCGCCCTGTAACACGACGCCCGATCGAAGGGCGCTCATGCCGTGAGCTCCTGGTAGCGGGTGACGGTGCGTGCGAGCGCGCGGACGCCGGCATCGATCGGGCCGGCATCGATCCATTCCTGCGGGGTGTGCTCCGCTGAGCCGGTGGTGACCCCGAGCGCGACCGCGGGGATCCCGCGCCGGTGCGCCGCGTTCGCGTCGGTGCTCGTCGCCGGCCTGATGACGTCGATCCCGGCTTCACGAAGCGCCTCTTCGGCGGCGCGCACCAGCGGATGTTCGGCGTCGATCCGACCCGCCGGGCGATCGCCGAGCACCTCCTGCTCGACGCGCAGGGGCTCCTGCACCAGCGAGAGGATGCCCTCGATCGAGGCGACGAGCGCCGTGAGCACGTCGGGGTCCTCGGCGCGCAGATCGAGCTCGAACCAGGCCTCGCGCGCGCGCATGTTGATCCCCTCGCCTCCGCCGATACGCCCGACGTTCACGGAGGTCCCCGCGACGCGCGGGAGCGCCCCGATCGCCGCGATCAGATCCCCGGCGCGATGGATCGCGCTGGGCGCGTCTGCGGCCTCCCAGGCGTGGCCGCCGGGACCGAGCACGCGGATGCGACGGCGGACCGAACCGACGCCCACCGCCGACACACGCCCGAGGTAGTTCCCCTCGACCGCGACGAAGGCCCCGACGGGCGCGGGCGGCGCCTCGAGCGCCGCCGTGGCACCGCGGAGGTTCCCGAGCCCCTCCTCGCCCACCGTCGCGAGCAGCCAGACAGGAGCCCCGCTCTGCCCGAGCAGCGAGGCGGCGGCCGAGAGGGCGGCGACACCGACGGAGTCATCGCCCACGCTCGGGCCGGTGAGGGTGGCACCGTCGACCTTGACGCCGTGCGGGACCTCGGGCCCGAACACCGTGTCGAGGTGCGCGCACAACACGACGGCCGGGCCCGCTCCCGCTCGGGCGCGCCCCCACACGTTGCCAGTGGCATCGACGTGGACCTCGGCGAGCCCGTCGATCGCCCACCACGACCGGACGAGCCCCGCGCGCGCCGCTTCGGCTCCGGTCGGTCCCGGCACCTCCGCGAGCTCGATCGTGCGTCGCACGACGCCGTCCGCCACGGCTCCCAGGCTCGGGCTCATGCGGCGATCGCCACCCCTTCGGCGACGAGCGCGTCGACCTCGGCGTCGGAGAACCCGGCGCCCAGGAGCACGGCCCTGGTGTCGGCGCCGAGCGCGGGCGCCGGTGCGGAGAACGCGAACGGAGACAGGTCGAACCGGACGGGCGCGCCGACGACCCGATAGTCCCCGGCGCTCGGATGGTGCAGCTCCTGCACGGCGCCGAGCGCGCGGGTCTGCTCGCTCGAGAAGACCTGCGCGACATCTTGGACCTCGGCGGCCGGGACGCCTTCGGCCCCGAGCAGCCCCAGCCAGTGCGCGCTCGGGCGGGTCCGAAGGATCGACTCGAGCGCCTCGGTCAGCTCGTCACGATGGCGCACGCGAGCGGCGTTGTCGGCGAAGCGTGGGTCCTCGAGCAGCCCGCCGGCCCCGAGCACGGTGCAGCAACGGACCCACAGGTCCTCCGAACCCGCACCGGCGAGCACGATCCAGCCGTCCGCGGTGCGGAACCCGCCGTAGGGGGCGAAGGTCGGTGAGTGCGTCCCGAGCAGTCCCGGGACCTCCCCGGAGACGAACGTGCTCGCCGCGAGCGTCCCGAGGCTCGAGAGCGCGAACTCGAGCAGCGAGGAGGACACGTGAGCGCCGACGCCCGTGCGTTCGCGTTCGACGTGAGCGGCGAGCAGGCCGAACGCGCAGCTGAGCCCGGCCCCGACGTCCAGGACCGGCGCGCCCACCTTGACCGGGCCCGAGGCCTGGCTGCCGGTCACGCTCATCACGCCGCTCTCGGCCTGCAAGATCAGATCGAAGCCGCCGCGTGCGGCGTCGGGCCCGACGTCGCCGTAGCCCGAGATCGACCCGTAGACGATCGACGGGTGCCGCGCATGGACCTGCTCCCAGTCCAGACCGTGACGGGCCAAGCTCCCGGGCCGCGCGTTCTCGACGACGAAGCGCGACGAGGAGAGCAGGCGTTCGAGCGCCTCGGCCGCGAGCGGGGAGCGGAAGTCAAGCGCGACGCTTCGCTTCCCGGAGTTGAGCGAGAGGAACAGCACGGACTGGTCCCCGAGCCGCTCGGTCCCCTGCACGCGGTAGGGGTCACCGCCCGGCGGGACCTCGAGCTTCAGCACCTCCGCACCGAACGCGGCGAGCAGCGCAGTGGCGTAGGACCCCGCGACGAAGCGGGTGAGGTCCAGCACGCGGAGCCCCTCGAGCGGACGGCTCACCACGGGTGCGGCTCCCGGAACTCCCCGAACACGTCGCGGAAGACGTCGGACAGCTCGCCCAAGGTAGCGCCGACGCGGACGGCCTCGATCAGCGAGGGCATCACGTTGCCGCCCTCACGGGCGGCCGCCTCGACGACGGCGGCGGCGCGGGCACATGCATCCGCGTCGCGGGCGCGCTACCCGCGCTGCCGTCCGCGCGACCTGCCGCTCGAGGACGCCGGGGTCGAGAGCGAACAGCTCGGGCGGCTCGATCGTGTCCCCACCGTCGGCGTGGACGTTCACGCCGACGCGCGGGCGCACCCCCTCGGCGACCTCGCGCTCGATCCGGTAGGCGGACTCCGCGATCCACCGCTGGGGGATCCCGCTCTCGATCGCGGCGGCCGCCCCCCGAGCGCGTCGAGCTCGCCGAGCACGGCGCCGGCGCGCGCCTCGAGCTCGTCGGTGAGCGCCTCCACGTAATAGGAGCCCGCGAGCGGATCGACGGTCCTGGGCACCCCAGATTCGAGCGCGACGATCTGCTGGGTCCGTAACGACAGCGTGACCGCCTCCTCCGACGGGATCTCGAAGGCCTCGTCGTAGCCCATCACGTGGATCGACTGCGCCCCGCCGAGCACCGCGCCGAGGCACTGGATCGTCGAGCGGATCACGTTGTTCAACGGCTGCTGCGCGGTGAGGGTCGTACCGGAGTTGCCCGAGAAGAAGCGCAACCGCCCGGAGTTGGGATCGCGCGCGCCGAAGCGTTCGGTCGCGATCCGGTACCACATCCGGCGAGCCGCCCGGAGCTTCGCGACCTCCTCGAACAGGTCCATCGTCGTCGCGAAGTGGAACGACAGCCGCGGCGCGAACGCGTCGAAGTCCAGCCCGCGCCCCACCAGCGCCTCCGCGTAGGCGACCGCCGAGGCGAGCGTGAGCGCGAGCTCCTGCACCGCGTCGCACCCTGCCTCGCGCGCGTGGTAACCGGTGATCGAGATCGGGTTGAACCGGGGCAGGGCGCCCGAGGCGTACTCGATCACGTCGCAGGACAGCCGGATCGACGGCCCCGGTGGGAAGACGAAGGTCTTGCGCGCCAGGAACTCCTTGAGGATGTCGTTCTGCAGCGTCCCCGCGAGCTGTGCTGGAGCGACGCCCTGGCGTTCGGCCGCGACCACGTACATCGCCAAGATGATCGGGGCGGTCGCGTTGATCGTGAAGTTCACCGACACACCGTCGAGCGGCAAGCCCTCGAACAGATCGACCATGTCCTCCGCCGTGTCGATCGCGACGCCGACCCGCCGACCTCGGCGAGCGCGAGCGGATGACCGGAGTCATAGCCGAGCTGCGTCGGCAGGTCGAACGCCACCGAGAGCGCCGTCTGGCCCCGCTCGAGCAGGAAGCGGAACCGCGCGTTCGTCTCCTCGGGCGAGCCGAACCCCGCGAACTGGCGCATCGTCCAGAGCTGACCGCGGTACATCGTCGGGTAGGGACCGCGCGTGAACGGCGGTTCGCCCGGGAGCCCGAGGCGCTCCTCGAGCCCGGCGGCCACGTCCTCGGCGGTGTAGACCTCGCGCACGGGGATCCCGGCCTCGGTCGTGAGCACACGCGACGTCGCGGCCGCTCATCGGCCCACCTGCTCCTTCGCGGCGATCGCGAGCACGCCCGCGACGACCTCCTGCATGCTCGCGCCGACCGGGTAGACGGCGCCGACGCCCATCCCGAGCAGCGCGGGGACGTCTGCAGCCGGGATCGTCCCGCCGAGCACGACCGGGATCTGGAGCCCCTGCTCCTCGCGCGCCGCGAGGAGCTCCCGGGCGAGCGGCAGGTGCGCGCCCGAGAGCACCGAGATCCCGACCACGTCGACGTCCTCCTCGACGGCTGCCTGCCAGATCTCGGGCACCGTGCGACGAAGACCGAGGTAGATGACCTCGGCGCCGGCGTCGCGTAAGGCCATCGCGATCACCTTGATGCCGCGGTCGTGCCCGTCGAGCCCGGGCTTGGCGAGCAGGACGCGCGCCGGGCTCACACCAGGTCTCCCGCGACCATCACCGGGCGCCCGTCGAGCTCGAGCGTCGCGTCGCGCATCACGCAGTCCAGATGTGCGACCGCATCGACGGTGCCGCCGTAGGCGATCGAGTTCCCGAGCGCGATGTGTGCCGTCCCACGCGCCGACTCGGTCTCCATCGCGACCCCGCACACGCGCCCCGACGGGTTGAACGCCATCGAGACCTCGGCGAGGTTGCCCATCCGCTCGTCCGCGCACCGCGCGAGCATCTCCTGCAGCCGCCCGGCTTCCTCGCCCTCCGCCGAGACGAGCGCGCCCGCGCGCGATGTGCAGGACCACCGGTGACGGGCAGCGGACCTTGTCCCATGAACAGCAGGTCGGCGTCGATCACGACGACCCCGCTGCTCGAGGTCTCCACCGGCGCGGTGCCGGCCTCGATATCGGGAGGAGCCATGTAGTCGCCGTCCGAGCGTGCGAGGCCGTGCAGCACACGCCCCGGGCGACCCTCGACGGAGCCTCGCAGGTCCGTGCCGCCCGGCGTCGTGAGCCGGAAGGCCGATGCGGTCCCCCACGCCGCTCCGACCCGCTCGGCGTCGTCGCGTATCGCGTCGAAGTCGACCGCCAGCGGGCCGTCGTCGCGGAAGGTCTCCAGACGGACCCCGGGCATCGCGAGGTAGCGCACGCCGGCGGCGCTCGCGGCGCGCCGTGCGGCGCTGGACCCGATGAACAGGCTCGTGAGCTCGATCACCGCTCCGGCCTCGCGCATCGCGGCCGCCACCGTGCTCGGCGGCTCGGAGCCCGGCAGCGGCGGGACCGGCATCGAGGAAACGACCGGTACGCCGCGACGGTGCTCGATCTGCTCCACGAACCGCGCGACGACCTCTGGATCGGTCCCGGCGTCGGTGAGCAGGACGACCTGCT
Organism: uncultured Actinomycetes bacterium; assembly: GCA_963710985.1. Classification (GTDB taxonomy): domain Bacteria; phylum Actinomycetota; class UBA4738; order UBA4738; family HRBIN12; genus AC-51. The sequence goes on from CAVQCI010000002.1 coordinate 14,599, forward strand.
CGCCCTCACGCAGCGCCAGACATCGGTCCAGGACGTTGGCGAAACCCGCCGGCGCGTCCACCGATGCTCATGCCCCTTCCGTCAGCGCGAGCGCGGCGAACACCGCGTAGACCTTCGTCGCCTCGTGGATCTCCTCGACCGTGAGGTGCTCGTCGGGGCAGTACACCGGTGGGCCGCCGGGCCCGAAGATCACCGTCGGGACCTTCTCGCCGAAGCTCGCGGTGTCACCGAGCCAGTTCTCCACCACGAGCGGCGGCTCCTCGCCACGGACCTCGCGGACCGCCGCACGCATCAGCTGCACGACCTCGTCCTCGGGGGCCGCGAGGTAGCCGGACTTCACGTCGGCGAGCACGACCTCCGAGCGGAACCGCGGCGTCGGCCGCGGCCGCTTCGGCGAGGCACCGGTCGATCTCGGCGCGGACCTCCTCGATGCTGACGCCGGGTTGCGGGCGGCAGTCGACGCGGATCACGCATTCGTCCGGGATCATCGATGGGCCCCCGGGCGCGAGCCCTCCGTAGATCCGGCCGGGCACGATGTAGGTCTCCGCGCCGAACAGCTCGATCGACCCACGGCTCGAGCTGGGGCTCGTACCTCGAGGCGTCGAGCGCGAGCACCGCCTGGGCCGCCAGGACGTTCGCGTTGATCGCCCGCGGCTTGTGACACGTGTGCGCCGAACGCCCGAGGGTCGTGACGTCGAAGTAGTAGCGGCCGCGATGCCCGAGGCAGACCTGGTTGTCGGTCAGTTCGCCGAGCACGCAGAGGTCGGCCGGGTAGGCGTCGAAGTAGGCGATCGACCCGAGCTGGTCGCCCATGTGGTCGGCGACCGCCGCCATCGCGAGCGTCCCGTTGAAGCTCGATCCCCGACGCCCGCAGCGCCTCGATCGCCACGATCTGGCACGCGAGGGCGGCCTTCATGTCCATCACGCCGTGGCCGTAGACCGCCCCGTCGATCAACGCGCCGGAGAACGGCTCGGTCACGCTCCACCCGTGGGACACGGGCTTGGTGTCCATGTGTCCGGTGAGGACCACCGTCGGGCCGTCTCCGAACGAGACGTGCCCGACGGCGTTGGGACGGTCCTCCAGCACCGGTTGCAGCTCCACGCCCTCGAACCCCGATCCGCGCATCGTCGAGGCCAGGAACGCCGCCAACGGGCCTTCTCCCCCAGCACGCTGGGGATCCGGCACACCTCCTGGACGAGGTCCACGGCTCGGTCCAGGTCGAGCGCGCGCAACACGCGCTCGGCGGTGAACGTCGGTCCGGCCCCTACGTCCATGTCGGCTCCCTCTGCGGTGTCCTGGACGGCGTCACGAGCAGCTGTAGGGCATGTACTGATCGGTCGCGATCGTGCTCGCGTCCGGCGTGCTCGTGATCAGCCCTTCGCCCTTCATCCATTCCCCGTAGCTCTGCCAGTTCGCGACGTCGATGCAGCCGGTCTTCGTGCCAGCAGCCGGGTTCAGCAGGGAGAGCGTGTAGGGCACGCTCTCGTCGAGGAACGCGGGCTTGTACTCCGTCTCTTGCTTCATGATCGCGGTGGTGCCCGAGGGATCCGCGATCGCGTCGTCGGTCCCCTTCACGAGGTCCGCGACGAAGCGCTTCACGGCGTCGGCGTAGGCGGCGTCGGATGCGAGGCGATCGGCGTTGGCCGCCACCACCAGTTCGGCGTAGCTGGGGACCCCGAGCTCGTCGGCCGGGAAGACGGTCGGCTTCGTGCCCGATTCCTGCTGGATCTGGATCGCTTCGACGTTGCGGTACCCGCCGATGATCGCGTCGACCTTGTTCGACAGGATCGACGGGACGAGGTTGAAGCCGACGTTGACCTTGGTCACGTCACCGCTGCTGAGACCCGCGGTCTTCAGGAACGTCTCGTAGAACGCGTCGTCGCTGGGGATCCCGGTGACACCCACGCTCTTGCCCTTCATCTGATCCAGCGACGTCACGGTCTCCCCGGGGGCCACGATCATCGAGTTGAGCGGGACCGGGACCACCGTCGCGACCGCGACCGCAGGCAGCCCGCTCTGCTGGCCGTAGAACATCTCGGGCTCGTACGTGATCGCGAGGTCGACCTTGTTGAGCGCGACGAGCTTGATCGGGTCCGCCGCGTTGGAGGGCTGCCGGAAGTTGATCGTGAGGTTCGAGTCGGTGAAGTACCCCTTGTCCTGCGCGTAGTACAGACCGACGTGGTCAGGGTTCGGCACCCAGTCGAGCTCGACGTTCAGCGTCGCGGCCGCGGGGGCCGTCGAGCTCGACGAGCCCGACCCTTGCGCGGCCGACGTGGTGCTGGTGGAGCTGTTGCTGCTGCAGGCCGCGGCGACGAGCGCGACGACGGACAGCATCGCCAACGAGGTGACGACCTTTCTGCGGCTCCGGTCCATCTGCGTCTTGTCCTTTCTTCCTCCGGCTCGCTGGACGTTCCAGCCGGCCGTCCCCTCCCTGTGTGGCCTGCCTGGTCGTGGCTCCTTACATGGACCCCCCCTTCGATGCCCAGGGACACACGAGCCGCTCCAGCAGCGACACCAGTGCGAACAGGGCCATCGCGATCAGCGTGAGGAGCAAGATGCACGCGAAGATCCGTGCGGTCTGCAGGTTCGGCGTCGAGGCCTGGATCAGGTAGCCCAGGCCCCTGCTCGCGCCGGACCACTCACCGAACACCGCGCCGATCGCCGCGAACGTGGCCGCGACCCGCATCCCCGAGAAGATCGAGGGCAGCGCGCCGGGGAACTCGACCTTGCGGAAGATCGCCCACCGCGTCGCGTCGAGCGTCCGCATCATGTGGATGAAGTCATCGTCGACGAGCCGGAGGCCGTCCAGGCCGTTCACCACGATCGGGAAGAAGCAGATGAGCGCGACGATCATGACCTTCGGCAGCAGCCCGTAGCCGAGGAGGATCACGAGGATCGGCGCGAGCACGACGATCGGGATCGTCTGCGACCCGATCAGGATCGGGTAGACCGCGCGTCGCAGCGGCGTGAACAGGTGCAGCACGATCGCGAGCCCGACGCCGGCGACGACGGCGATCGCGAACCCGATCGCCACCTCGGCGAGCGTCGGCCACATGTTGGGGAGCAGGTACGCCGACCAGTCCTGCTTGAGCGCGATCACGATGCCCGAGGGCGAGGCGAGCAGGTACTTCGGGACGTGGAAGAACCAGATCCAGAACTCCCAGATCGCGAGCATCACGAGGGAGAACAGGACCGCGAGGCCGTAGGCCTTCCAGAACCGCGTCCACGCCGAACGCTTCTTCACCCCCGCGAGCTCCGGGGCCAAGACGGCGTCGGCCGAGGGCTGGTCGGGCGCTTGCACGCTCATTCGATCGCCTCCAGCGCCGCTTCCTTGAGCTGCACGAACTCGGGGCTCGTGACGATCTCACGACGCGACAGACCCTCGGTCTTCAGGTCGGCGTCGATCACCGTCACCACGCGACCGGGCCGCGCCGACATCACCACGACGGTCCGGCTGAGCACGAGCGCCTCCTCGACGTCATGCGTGACGAGCAGGACGGTGCGAGGCACGTCGCCGAGCGCACCCAGTAGCCATTCCTGCATCTGCCCCCGCGTGATCGAGTCGAGCGCCCCGAACGGCTCGTCGAGGAGCAAGACGTCCTTCTCCGCCATCAGGGTCCGCAGGAAGCTCACGCGCTGACGCATCCCGCCGGACAGCTGCCCGGGACGCACGTCCTCGAACTGCGCGAGCCCGAAGTGCTCGAAGAACGGCCGCGTCTTGTCTCGCGCCGCATCGCGCGACATCCCGTGGTTCTCGAGCGCGATCACCGCGTTGTCGAGCGCGGTCCGCCATGGGAGCAGCAGGTCGCGCTGCGGCATCATCGCGCAGCGACCGAGCCGCCCCTTCTCGGTGGTCTCGCCTTCGACGTTGACCACCCCGGCGCTGGGCTCGAGCAGGCCGGCGGTCAACTGGAGCAGCGTCGACTTCCCTCCGCCGCTCGGCCCGACGATCCCGATCCGCGAGTGACGCTCGATCTCGAACGTGACGCCGTCGAGCGCCGTCACCTCTCCGAAGGTCTTGCCGACCCCCGCGAAGGCGATACCGATGTCCCGGTTGTTCGGGTTGGGGGCTTCCTTCTCTTCAGCCCCGACCGGCGCACGACGTCCCAAGAGGACCCCCGTGTCTGGTATCTGATATCTCAGGCATCACATCGCGAAGACGCGACCATACGCCGGTCGGGCGTAGCGGTCAATCCAAGGGTGCTTCGGGCTAGCGTTCGGCCAGGTCGGGCCACTGTTCGAGCGTGTAGGCCATCTCCCAGAAGTCCCGCTCGAGCCGGGAGCTCGTCATGAAGATCCGGCCGATCTCGTCCCTGCGGGCCTCGGTGGTGGCTTCCTCGGTGACCAGGGCGTCGAAGTCGCGGCGCATCTCCCCGACCATCTCGACGTTCGCGGGCAGGGAGAAGTAGCCGACCCAGCCCCCGTAGATCGGGTGCGTCAGGTCCGTCCGCTCCCGGAGCGCCGTCGCGATCTCGACGTAGGACCAAGCGCAGGGCAGGAGCGACGCCATGATCTCGAGCGGCCCGCCGCGAAGGGCCAGCGACTGCATGTAGCTCGTGTACGCGACGTTGGCCGGTGCCATGGTGAGGGCTCCCCCACGATCCTCGGCGCCGGCCTCCCTCACCTGCGCGAGCAGCGCGCGGTTGTTCGGTAGCTCGGCATCCAGGACCTGGTTCAGGTCGGTCGTGAAATAGCGGAGTTCGCGTTCGGTGCGCGACTTCGCGGCACCCATCGCGAGGCAGCGCGCGTACTCCTCCAGGTAGAAGTTGTCCTGCTCGAGGAAGAAACGGAACCGGTCGAGCGCGAGCGTCCCCTCGGCGAGCTCCGTGATGAACGGGTGCTCGTGCAGCCCTCGCCAGATCCGGTCGCACTCCTCACGGAACAGGTCTGACGCCGACGCATCGGTCACTGCGCTCGCTCCAAGCCGCTGGGGGAAGAACCGACCAATCCGAGGAGCTCGCCCGGTGAGCCCAGGGTGAGGTCGGCCTCGCGGTCCTCCCGGTACTGATGGCCCCATCCCGCGGCGACAGCGAGCGCGCCGCAGGCGCGGGCGAGCTCTACGTCGGCCGGACCGTCACCCACGTACGCGACGTCGGCCGGAGGGAACCCGAGCAGCTCGCACACCGCGAGCAACCCGTCCGGTGCCGGCTTCGGACGCGCGACCCGATCGGCGCCGAGGACTGGACCGATCGAGACCCGCAGGCCCGTAGCGGCGAGCAAGAGCTCGGCCGCCGACGTGTCCGCGGCCGTGAAGACACCGAGCGGCATGGACGTAGCCAGCGCGTCGAGGGTCTCCCCCACCCCCGCGTAGACCGTGACGCCCGCGATCTCCGAGCGAGATGAGACTCGTACGTCGCAACCGCTTCGGCCCCGACAGGCTTGCCGATCAAGGTCTCGAGCATGTGCGCCGCCGGACCGATCGCGAACGAGGCGAGGATCTCCTCCGGGCTGAGCTCGGGGCCACCGACGTCGAGGATCGCGCGTCGGTAACACTCGAGGACGACCGGGAGCGAGTCGAGCAGCGTGCCGTCCATGTCGAAGACGATCGCTCGCACGTCCTTGGTCGCCATCAGCCGAGTCTAGGTGAAGGAGCCGACCTGCTCGACCCGCTCAGACCGCGCTTCGGCTGACGTCCGCGTCGGCCCTATCCCCGACCCGCGGTGGCGACGGACCGTGCGTCGCCTCGAAGCACCGATGGAACCCCGCCGTGCGTAGTCTGACAAGCATCGTCGCCGAACCGTGTGTCGCAGACGATCGGCGCCGTTGCGACTGACTGCGCGTCATCCTCATCGCCCGCGCTCTTGACTCGCCAATCGGGCTCACCCTGTGTCAGCCTCGACTCCCCACCTCCCAAGACTCGAACAGCGAGCGAGGAGCGGGGGATGTCTTCTTACCGTCGCGGCCGTGCAGGAGTGGATCTTCATCGGAACGGTGAAGCGTCCGGACGCAGCCGCCAGACGATGTTGGTGACCCGATAGACGAGCGATCCCTGCGGGGGCCGCAGGGATCGTCTCGCATCAGATGCGCGCAGTTCGGGTCGTCGGTTCCCTCAGGAACTGAAGTGCACCACCGCGGTCGCGCAGCCCACGCCCTGCACCCAGACGTTCTGGAGCCCCGAGATGTCGGGAGCGATGTCATGGGCTGAGACGATGATGTTCGCGGTGAACGACTCGTCGTTGCCGTCCCCGGCCCGGTAGAAGTCGGCCTGGAGCACGACGGTCTGCTCGTCGGTGCTGGCGGGCTTGAGGGCCTCACCCAACGAGCCCGTGCACTTGAACGACGTCCCCGCCAGGAGGCTCGCCGTGTCCCAACGGACGCCCTCTCCGGCAAGGCAGCCGGCGAGCGGGCCCTGACTCACGTCCGAATCGCATCGGAAGCCACCCGCCGAATGGGCGGATCCGGTCGAGGGGTTGAAGCTTCCGCCGCCCGTCAAGAAGACCTGGCCCGTGGGGAACCCGGAGACCTCCGAAGCGTTGAATCCGAAACCTGTGTTCGGCCCGGCCGCGACGGCGGCACTGGCCCCGAGCGAAACGACGAAGAGCGCTGCGGATGCAGCGATCAGCATGGAACGGATCGATCTCATCCTTCCTCCTTCCGGTCGGAGACAGGCGCCTCGGCTGACTACGACGTGACGGCGAACCGTGTCCCACCGATCCCGTGACCGTTCGCCTGGCCGGGCTGGGGTCGCCAGCACGGGTGGAGAGCGACGTCCCGTTGGACGTGATCTGCTCTTCGCCGTCGGGCCGCTGGATCGTCCCGAAGGTGCCCGTCTGTCGACCGTTCATCTGCACGTGTACGGGCGAGCGAGGTGCTTGGCCCATCTGTTCGACACGTCCACGCATCCTGTCGCTGCAGAACGATCAGGTCATGGAGGTCTGGTCGCGGAACCCGGAGCTGTGGGAGCAGCTCCTGTCCTAGGAGCTGGAGATCTGTCGGGAAGCCGATGCATTCGACGGAGGCGCCCACATCATCTTCGTGGTTCGGCGCCGCTGAGGCTCGGAACCATCGGGTCGGAGCGGCGATCCTGGGGTGTGGAGATGTGTGGCGAACCCCCCGACCCGTGGGCTTCAGCAGCGCGCCGCCCGGAACCCCTCCGGGAGCCGCATCGGGCGGCTCGATGGGAGGTCGACATGCGCAAGGTGATCTTCGGATGTGCCGTGGTCGCGGCACTGCTCGCCGCCCCGGCAGGCAGCGCGCTCGCGGCCGCGAACCCGAGCGGGACCGGCCAGCCCGCGCAGTCGTGTGAGGACCCCGGCATGGTGATGCCGCACGGGTTCACGACATCGGGATTCGCGAACGCCGCGGCGAACTACGCGGGCAGCGACGGCACGGGTTCGCTCAACAGCGGCAATGCGCACGCCGTCTCCCAATATGACGTCGCGTGCTTCCAGATCACCAGCTCCGGTCACTGAGTCGCCCGCGACCGGCCAGGGCGGGAAGCGCCCGTCCCGGCCGGTCGCCGAGCGTGTGGCACGCCGATCCTCACGCCAGGCATAGAGGGTCTCGATACCCGGCTGCCCGGCGGCGCGACCGACGCTCGACAGCACGGCACGATACGCTGCGGGTTCATCGATCCCCGAGGCCTGAAGGGAGTCGCCGATGGGGAAGGTCTTGGCGTTCGGCCTCGTGTTCCTGCTGGGCACGTTGGTGGGTGGACTTGCGGCCGCGTCGGGCAACAACGGTGGGGTCGCCGCGACGGGGCTCGCGCCAAGTCCCACGGTCACGGCGACGTCTGCGCCCGTCGCCACGTCTGCGCCTGCCGCCACCTCTGCGCCTGTCGCCACCTCTGCGCGCGTCGCCACGATGTTCGTGAACGAGGGCGACATGTACCTCGGCGCGACGACCCCCACGGAACTCCCTGCCGGGACCATCGCCTTCACGGTCACCAATCAAGGGCCGAGCCACCACGAGTTCGTCATCGTGTCCGGCGACCCCACCGGGACGGTGGGCGACGAGCCTGCCACGGTGAGCGAGGCGAAGCACATCGGAGGTCCGAAGGGTCCCGAGATCGGGGACATCCACCCTGGCCAGACCAGGACGATGACCGCGACCCTCACTCCAGGGACCTACACCGCGATGTGCAACTACCCGGGCCACTACGCAGCGGGCATGCACTTCCAGTTCACCGTCGCCACGTCTGCGCCCGTCGCCACCATGAGCGTGAACGAGGGCGACATGTACCTCCGCGCGACGACCCCCACGGAGCTGCCTGCCGGGACCATCACCTTCACGGTCACCAATCAAGGGCCGAGCCACCACGAGTTCGTCATCGTGTCCGGCGACCCCACCGGGACGGTGGGCGACGAGCCTGCCACGGTGAGCGAGGCGAAGCACATAGGAGGTCCATTGGGTCCTGAGATCGGGGACATCCACCCTGGCCAGACCAGGACGATGACCGCGACCCTTGCGCCCGGGACCTACACCGCCATGTGCAACTTCCCGGGGCACTTCGCAGCGGGCATGCACTTCCAGTTCGTCGTTCGCTAGACCTGGCGTGGTCGGGACGTCTGTGCGCTGAGGCGCTCCTTGTCCCGTTCTCGGATGGCTCTCACGCACGCCGAGCCCGGTGGCAAGGGGTTGCTATCGCATCGCCCGCATCGCCAATGCGGCTTCCGCCACTTTCTCGGGCCGCCGAAGGCATGCCCTTATTCGTACGCGCGAAGCGTCCGCTCGTGTCAGGTCGCGTTGGCGGCGTCGATCTCCGCGAGCAACCGCACGACCGATGAATCGGCATGCCGTGCTCGAAGGCCTCGCATGCCACGTGACGATCAGCAACGGCAGGGACTTCACGGGGCCGTCGGGGTCATCCCGCGATAATGGCCGACATGGAGGAGGTCGAGGTCGTCGTCGCCCATCACGAGCGCGCGACCCTGCGCGTCGGTGACGTGTTCCTGAAGATCGACGCTGATCAGACGCGCACCGACGTCGAGGTCGAGGCGATGGCCATGGCGCCGATCCCGACTCCGGAGGTCCTGTGGCGGAAGCCGCCCGTGCTCGCGCTCGCCGCCCTCCCAGGGACGGCACTCGGCCGCCTCGGCGAGCCGTCGACCGCGTCGTCGGCGGCGTGGGCCGCGGCGGGTGCCGCCGCACGGATGCTGCACGACGCGCCGCTGCCGCCATGGCCCGGTCGGAGCCTCGACGAGTTGGCATCGGAGCTCGACGGCGAATGCGAGTGGCTCGTCACGAACGGTGTCCTTCCCGCCGACGTGGTCACACGCAACCGCCAGGTTGCCGAGGCTGCGCTCCGGCCGTGGACACCGGTGTTCACGCACGGCGACCTGCAGATCACCCACGTGTTCGTCGACGGTGACGAGATCACCGGCGTGATCGACTGGTCCGGGGCGGCCCAGGGCGATGCGCTGTGGGACCTCGCCACCTTGACGCTCGGACACGAGGAGCACCTTGCCGACCTCGTCGCCGGCTACGGCACCGACGTCGACCTCGACGTGATCCGCGCGTGGTGGTCGTTGCGAAGCCTGCGGGCGGTCCGCTGGCTGGTCGAGCACGGCTTCGACCCGTCCTCGCCAGGCTGCGAGTTCGACGTGCTGAGATCCCGGATGTGAGGCTGCACGAGCCCGCAGGCGACGAGTGCCGTTCTTCGGCCCACCAAGGGCGTACCGATGGCCAGAGAGCAGGTCCCTCGCCTACATGGTGCCGGCTTGGGTGAGGCCGATCACGTTGCCGTCCGGGTCGGCGAACTGCGCGAGCGTCGGACCGCCGGGGACGTCGGACGGCGGCAGGATCGTCTTCCCACCGAGCGATTCTGCCTTCGCGAGGGTGGCGGCGAGATCCTCGACCTCGACGTACACGGTCACCAGCGGCTCGACCTGCGCTTGCGCGATACCGCCGCCGATCCCACGGTCCCCCTGGGCCGGGACCATCCCGTAGTTCATCGGGTTGTTCGCGTCGATGCTCCAGCCGAAGAGGCTCGCGTAGAAGTCTTGCGTCTTCTTGCCGTCGCGGCCGTGGATCTCGAAATGGGTCACCGGGTTCGGCACGATCCCCTCCTTCGTACGTGGGCGTGTGAATGGATCCAGCCTCCACCGGCTGCTTCACATCGGTCAACCCGACGACCTCCCCACGCTCGCACAGGTCGGCCAACGAGAGCGGCGAGTCGGGGTTGTGCTTCGACCTGGACAGGTGTGTCTCACGACGGTGGGGGGGAGCACGGAGGACATCCCTCATCGGTTCTCTCTCCATGTTGCTGAGGGCCGAACCCCGGATGCTCCGACCAGGAAGACTTCCGCCTCGGTGGCTGTTCGGGGTATGAATCCTCCACCGTCTGTGTCTGGGGGGTCCTAGCTGAGCGAGTCTTGGGTCGTTGCGGTGGACGTCGGTGGGACGTTCACGGATGCGGTGGCGATCGGCAGTGAGGGGAGTCTGCGGGTCGCGAAGGTCCCTTCGACGCCTGAGGACCCGTCGATCGGTCTCGCTGCGGCATTCACCGAGCTCACCGTCGACGCATTCGTACCCGCGGACGTGCGACTGCTCTCCCACGGCACGACCATCGCCACGAATGCGATCCTCACCGGCCGCATGGGGCGGGTGGTCTTGGTCGCCACCGAGGGGTTCCGTGACATCCTCGCCTACCGCGGCGGTAGCCGGCCGGACATCTACAGTCTCACGCCCGCCAAGCCTTCCGAGCTCGTGCGGCGCGAGGACCGGCTGGAGGTCCGCGAGCGTTTGGGTGGTGACGGGTCGGTCGTTACCCGCTTGACCAGGGCCGAGGTTTCCCGCGTGGTGGAGGAGGTTGCCGCGGCCCAGCCGGAGGCGGTCGCAGTCGCGCTGCTCTTCAGTTACCTCGACGACCGGCATGAGCGGCTTCTCGGCGACGCTCTCCGTAAGCGGCTGCCGGATGTCCCGGTCACGCTTTCCGCCGAGGTTGCCCGTGAGTTCCGCGAGTACCCACGGACCGCGACCACCGCGCTGAACGCCGGCCTGCGGCCGGTCGTGGGGCGGTACCTGATCGAGGCTCGTCGACGCACGGCCGAGCTCGGCGTCACCGCGCCGTTCATCGTGATGCAGTCGAACGGGGGCTGTGTGCCGGCCGAGCGCGCCGAACGCGAGTCCCATCGTCTCCTGCTGTCCGGGCCGGCTGGCGGTGTCACCGGACTCGTCGCTCTCGGTCGGCGGCACGGCATCGACAAGCTCGTATCGCTCGATATGGGGGGAACGTCGCTCGACGTGTGTCTCGTGAGCGGGAGCGCCCCCCCGGTCGTGCCGACTCAGCAGATCGACGGGCACCCCGTCCTCAGCCCATCGGTCCACATCGAAACGGTCGGGGCGGGCGGTGGGTCGATCGCGTACGTCGACCGGGCCGGTCGGCTGCGGGTCGGCCCCCAGAGCGCGGGCGCCGATCCTGGGCCCGCCTGCTACGGACGCGGAGGCACGGACGCGACCGTGACGGATGCGCATGTGGTGGCCGGTACCCTCGGGCCCGACACGCCGCTCGCCGGGCGGATGACGCTCGATACCGAAGCGGCGCGGGCGGCGGTCGCAGCCGTCGGCCAGCGGATCGGCCTTCCGGTCGAGGCGACCGCGAAGGGGATCCTCGCCGTCACCCTCGCTCACATGACGCGTGCGCTTCGCCGAGTCTCGGTCGAGCGCGGGATCGACCCCCGCGAGTACACGATGGTCGCGTTCGGCGGGGCAGGGCCGCTGCACGCGGGGATGCTCCTGCGTGAGTTGGGGCTGGCCGGAGTCCTGTTGCCGACCCACCCCGGACTCTTCAGCGCGGCGGGACTGGTCGCCGCCGACCTGCGGATCGATGATTCCCGCACGCTCCTGTGGCCACTGGACCCCTCACGGTTCGACGAGGTCCTCGCCTGGTACCGGCAGAGCGGGGCGCGCCTGACCGAGCAGCTGCGAGAGGACGGGGTGCCCCGGTCCCGGACGTCGCTCGCCGCGGGCGCCGACTGCCGCTACGCCGGCCAAGGCTACGAACTGACGGTACCGGTGCCCCACGTCTCGAGGACCGGACTGCGAGCGCTCCGCCGAGACTTCGACGCCCTTCACCACTCCGTGTACGGGCATGCGAGCCCCGATCAGCAGGTGGAGCTGGTCGCGGTCCGGCTCGCCGCGTTCGGTGAGCTCCCGACACCCGAGCCGCCGCCGATCCCGCGAGGGACCGGGAACCCGGTCAAGGACGCGCTCATCGGGGAGCGGCGCATCACGCTCCCTTCCGAGCCGCGTCCGCAGCGCGTGGCCGTGTGGCGACGTGACCGACTCCTCTGGGGTAACCGCCTCACCGGCCCCGCGATCGTCGAGCAGATGGACTCGACGACGGTGCTGCTGCCCCGGCAGACGGCGACCGTCACCGCGGGGGGCGACATCTGGATCCGCGAGTTGCCGAGGGGGACCCGTTGAGGGTCCCGCGCCGCCTCGACCCGATCACGTTCGAGCTCGTCCACGCTGCGCTGCTCTCCGCGGCCGAGGAGATGGGCGGCGTCCTGAAACGCTCGAGCTATAGCCCGATCATCCGCGACATGGAGGACTTCTCCTGCGCGATCTTCGCTGCGAACGGCGACCTGGTGGCCCAGGCCGACTACATCCCCGCACAGCTCGGCGCGATGTCGCTCGTGGTGAAGTCCATCCTCCAGACATGGGGCGACCAGATCGCCGACGGGGACATCTTCATGGCGAACCATCCGTTCCTCGGTGCCATGCACACGCCCGACATCAACATCATCGCGCCGGCGTTCGTCGACGGTGCTCTCTACGCATGGACCGGCACGACGGCACACCATCTCGACGTCGGTGGGGTGAACCCGGGTACCGAAGGCCCAGCGCTGGAGCAGGTCTACGCGGAGGGCCTCGTGCTCGCGCCCGTGCGCCTCTACGTCGCCGGCCAGGAGAACGCCGACGTGTTGTCGATCCTCACCGAGAACATCCGGGACCCACGCTCGACGATCTCGGACCTGAGGGCCCAGCGCGCAGCATGCCTGCTCGGTCGACGACGCCTCGAGGAGGCGGTCGACCGCTTCGGCGCCGGCAAGGTGAAGACGGCCTTCGCGCAGGCGATGGAGGTCGTCGAACGAGCGGTCCGCGCCTCGCTCGAGGAGTTGCCCGACGGCGAAGGGGAGGCCGAAGGGTTCATGGACGACGACGGCCGCGGCGGCCCACCGACGCGGATCCACGTCCGCCTTCTCAAGCGCGCCGACACGCTCACGATCGACCTCTCCGGCTCGGCACCCCAGGTCGCGGGGGCGCTGAACGTGCCGTGGGCCAGCACGCGCGCCGGGCTCGTGTACGCGGTCCGTGCGTTGCTCGACCCGCACCTGCCCTCCAACGAGGGGATCCTGCGCCCGGTCGACGTGATCTGCCCCAAGGGGAACGTCTTGAACCCGAACCCACCCGCGGCCGTGAGCGTCCGCCACAACACGTGCCAGCGCCTCGCCGACACGATCGTGCGAGCGGCGGCGCAGCTGTGGCCAGAGAAGTCGGTCGGCTCCTCGAGCGTTGCGTTCTTCGGCCTGAACATCGAGAGCGTTTCGCGCATCACCGGGCACACCTCGGTGTTGTCCGATGTCGTCGGCGGGGGAACGGGCGCGCACGCTGACGCGGACGGCATCGACGGCGTCGACACGTACATGTCGAACGTCGGCCTGATGCCCGTCGAGGTCGCGGAGGTCAACTACGCCGTGCGGATCCGCCGCACCGAGCTGATCGAGGGCTCAGGCGGACGGGGAACGCATCGCGGTGGTATGGGCCTGCGGCGCGAATACGAGATCCTCGACCGTCCGCAGCGCGCGACCTTCTACGCCGAGCAGACGATCTCGAGGTTCCGCCCGCGGGGCGCGAACGGAGGCCGAGACGGCAAGCCGGCACGGATCGTGCTCATCGATCCTGAAGGGAACGAGGTGACGGTCCCGCAGAAGGCGACGATGACGCTGCAGCGGGGCTGGACGGTCCGTGTGGAGACGAGCGGCGGCGGCGGCTACGGGCGCGGAGGCGCCGGTTGAGATCGGCCGCTCGGTATCCGCCGGTCAAGTCGGATCGGCGCTAGACGTTCGGGTAGGTCGATTCGGGTGGCTGCTCATCGGGCATGTCGAAGGTCACCGCGTGGGTACGTGGCTCCTCAGGTGGCAACCGGTCGGGTGCCTCCTCCTCGGCCACCCACCGCGCCAGGCGGGTCTTGACCCGAGCGATGAGGCCGACGATCCCGCCGGGCACGAACACGACGATCACCAGGAGGATCGGCGCCGAGGATCGTGAGCTGGATCCCCGGGTAGTCAACGAGCGACGTCTGGATCACCGTGAGCATCCCGGTGCCGATCGCCGGCCCGGCGATGGTGCCGAGTCCGCCGATCACGAGCATCGTGACGTCGATCGACATCGGGGTCAGCCCCATCACCGAGGGCGTGATGCTCTGGTTGAAGCTCACGTACAAGGCTCCGGCGAGCCCCGCGATGAACCCGCTGATCGCGAATGCGAAGATCCGATACTTCAGCGGGTTCACGCCGCGCGCCGCGGCGTACGCGGGTGCGTCGCGCACGGTCGCAGCGCGATCCCCAGGCGCGAGGCGCGGATACGCGCGACGGCATACGTGGCGACGACGATCACCAGCGAGCACGGTCCAGTAGTACGCCCTGGTCTGCGCTTGCGGGCCAAGACCCGGGAACAATCCCTCGACGGTATCGAGGCCGAAGGTGCCGCCGGTCAGTCCGGGCCCGTCGTTCACGATGACGAACTGCACCACCAGGCGAACGAGAACGTGAGCAGCGACGTGTAGATGCCGTACAGCCGCAGCGTCGGGAACGCGAGCAGGACCGAGATCGCGGCCGAGAACGCCCACCGCCGAGGAGTACGCGACACGGCCTCGGCACCAGGTGTGTGCAGCATCAGGAGCCCGGCGCCGTAGCCGCCCAGCGCGTAGATCGCCAGCTGGCCGAAGTTCCAGACGCCCGCCATCCCGAGCACGAAGTTCCAGCTGATGTTCAGGACCAGCACGATCCCGGCGGTGACATCATGGTCATGTAGTAATCGTTCGAGTAGAACAGCGGGACGCACGAGCGCGGCGATCAGCAACGATCGCCGCACGACGCCCCGGACAGCGAGGCGGCGGCCGACGCGTTCGGACGCCGCGATCACAGCCGCGCCTCCGACGCGTTGCCGTTCAGGCCGTACGGCCGGAAGATCAGGACCAGCAGGATCACGCCGTACAGGATCGGCAGCGTCCAGGTCGTGCCGATCTGGACCTCGCAGAACGCCTGCATCAGCCCGACCAGGTAGGCGGCGTAGAGCGTGCCCGTGAGACTGCCGAGGCCGCCCAAGATCACCACGATCAGCGCTGTCAGCAGCGGCAGGTCGCCGGCCGTCGGCGAAGCGAAGTAGAGCGCGCCGAGGAACACGCCGCCGACGCCGGCCAGCGCCGAGGCGAGGCCCATCGTGAGCGGGTAGAGCTTGTTGACGGGCACGCCCAGCGAGCGGGCCGCGTCCAGGTCCTGGGCGACGGCGCGGACCGCGAAGCCCCAGCGCGTGCGCGCCAGGAACAGGCCGAGCCCGCCCATCAGCAGCACCGAGACGCCGGGCCATGGTCAGCATCGAGTGGTAGTCCAGATCGAGACGCCGTGGTACGACATCGATTGCCGCTGCACGATCGGCGGCACGTTCTTCTGGAACGGGCCGAAGTGCTGCAGTGCGACGTTCGTCGAAGAGGATCGCCACCGCGAACGTCGTGATGAACGTGACCATCTCGAAGTCGACCTCGCCGCGACGGCTCGATCAGCGGCTGCACCGAGACCAGCTCGGTGAAGGTGCCGAGGACGAACGTGACGATGAAGGCCAGCACCAGCGCGGCGAGCGGGTTCCACCGTGGCCACCTAGGACGCCCACCGCCACGTAGCTGCCGATCATGACCATCGAGCCCTGCGACATGTCGAGGATCCGCAGCGTGCCGTAGATCAGCGTCATGCCGATCGCGACCAGCCCGTAGATCGAGCCGTACACGATGGTCGTGACGAGCACCGCGACCATGTCCGACCCGCTCATGTGCGCCATCCTCACAGCGACCCCAGGTACGTCTCGACGACCGTGCGGTCGTTCGAGAGCTCCTGCAGCGACCCGCTGCGGACGATGCGCCCGTCTCCAGCACGTGCACCTCGTCGGCGACGTCGCCGATGTGGGTGAAGTTCTCCTCGACCAGCAGGACCGTTCGATCGGCCTCGACGATCGCCTTGATCGCGCCCGTAGACGGTGTCGATCGCGACCGGCGCGAGGCCGAGCGACGGCTCGTCGATCAGCATGAACCGTGCCGGCTCGCATCAGGCCGCGGCCGAGGCCCACCAGCCGCCGCTCGCCGCCCGAGAGCGTGCGCGCGTTCTGCTCCCGCTTGTCGTGCACGATCGGGAACAGCTCGTAGACGCGGCCGAGCGTCGCGTGCCGGTCGCTGCCACGATGCCTTCGGGAACGCGCCCATCAGCAGGTTCTCCTCGACGCGTCATGTCGGCGAACAACCCGTCGCCCTGCGGGATGTGCACCATGCCCGCGCCGCGCGATCGCGTCGGCGGACAGCCGTCGATCCGCTCGCCGTCGAGCACGATCTCCCCGGCCATCGGCTTGATCAGCCCGCTCACCGCCCGCAGCAAGGTGGTCTTGCCGTGGCCGTTCGGGCCAGATCACGACCGCAGTCCGGCCGGCCTCGGCACGCTGAGCGACAGTCCGCGCACGACCACGGTGTCGCCGTAGCCGGCGCTCAGGTCGCGACGTCGAGGATCGCGCCGCGATCGCTCATCCCTCGCCCGTCCTCCGGTGCGTCGCGCCCAGGTAGACCTCGATGACCCGCTCGTCGCGAGCATCTCGGCAGGCGTGCCCACGAAGAACTTCGCGCCGTGGTGCATCACCAGCACGCGGTCGGCGAGCCGACGTGAGCGCACGCATCACGTGCTCGATGCACGACGATCGCCATCCCGCTCGTCGCGGACGCGGCCGAGCAGCGCGATCACGCGGTCGATCTCGCTGCGGGTTCAGGCCGCCGAACGGCTCGTCCAGCAGCAGCACGCGCGGGTTCGTCGCGAGCGCCGTGGCGATCATCAGCCGCTTCTTGTCGAACATACCGAGCGGCCCGGCTTCGTCCGCGGCCTTGCCCTCCAGCCCGACGAACGTCAGGCAGCCGCTCCGCCGCGACGAGATCCGTCCGGAGCGGCCGCCCTCGCGACCGCGGCGGAACGACGCCGCCAGGTAGAGGTTCTCGAGCACGGTGAGCGACAGGGCGACGACCGGCTGCTGGAACGTGCGCGCGAGCCCGGCGACGCATCGAGCGTGCATCTTGTCCTCGACGATCGAGCGGTCGCCAAGCGCACGTCGCCGCTCGTCGCACCGGTGTGCCCGGTGATGACGTCGAACAGCGTGGTCTTGCCGGCGCCGTTCGGCCCGACGATGCCGAGGACCTCTCCGGGCTCGAACCGCGAACGACACGTCCACGACGGCGCGCAGGCCCCCGTAGTGCTTGCAGACCTCGACCCCCTCGAGGACCGGGCGGACCGCCTCGTCTACAGCCACGAAGGAAGCTGGAACTTCCCGGTCGAGTACGGGTCGGGCGCGATCAGGGTCTGCTGGCCGTTCTGGATCTGGAACGTCAGGTGCGGCATCCCGATGGAAGGGTCAGACGTGTCGTCCGGGTAGGGGATGCACGTCAGTTCGCCCGGCTTCCCGTAGGAGAACGAGTACGCGCCGCACACACCGCGGTAGATCGTCCCCGCGAGGATCGGCGTTGACCCTGTCGAAGTCGTAGGGATCGCCGGCCATCGCCGCCGCCTGCGCCCACATCTTCATCATGTCGTAGTGGTCGCCCGCGTTCGAGAAGCCTGCCTCGCGGCCGAACTTCGCCTTGAACGCTGCGACGAACGTATCGGCCAGCGGGTCGCCTTGGACGATGCCGACGACCGTGGACCACAACACGCCGTCGGCGGCCGAGCCCGCGAGGTCGAGGTACTCGCGGGATCGACGGCGCGTACTGCTCGTAGACGAGCGACTTGGTCGGCGACTGCTGGAACTGCTTGATGAACGAGGCCTCGTCGCCCGGCGCGTAATCCGAGAAGAAGATGATGCCCGGGGGGTTGCCGCGGATCTTCGTGAGCACCGCGCTGTAGTCGGCCTGCGGCACCGTGAACTGCTCGAACAGCGTCGTCTGCCAGCCCTGCTGGTTCATGCCCGCCTGGAAGCTCTTGGAGATGTTCAGGCTGTACGGGTCGTTGCGAGGTGACGACCGCGATCGTCTTCGACGAAGGCGTCCACGCCTTGCTCGCGATCAGGTCGTTGATCAGCACGACAGGCCGGGGCCGTAGGAGAGCTGCGAGGGGTCGCCCTGGTAGATGTTCTTGATCCCGTTCTTCGCGACGTAGTCGACGTTGCCCTGCCACGTGTTGACGTGGAACATCGGGATCTTCGCCTCTGCCGCGATCGGGTATTCGACGCTCGTGTAGGTCGTGAACCCGACGAGCATCATCGCGACGTTCTGCGACACGAACTTCTGGAGCACGGACTTCATCACGTCCGGCTCCTGGGCCTTGGTGTCCAGGACCTGGACCTTGAGCTCGCGGCCCATGAGGCCGCCCGCGTCGTTGATCTCCTGGGCAGCGAGCTGGACGCCGCGCACCATCTGCTGACCGTCGCCCGCGAACGGGCCGGTGACCGGGCTCCCGCACCCGATGGTGATCGCTTCGGTGGACGTACCGCTCCCGCCGCCGCCACCCCCGGTCTCGGTGGAGCCGGAGTTGCCGATGAGGTAACCGGCAGCCCCGCCGACCACCAGGCCGCCGATCCCAGCGCCGCCGACGCCCTGCAGGAAGGAGCGGCGCGACATCCTGCCGCCGCTGGAGCCTCCCGACGATCCGGTGCTACCCGAAGGTCCCGTGGACCCCGACATCGGCTCGTCGCTCATCGCGCCTCCCCTTCTCGTGGTGCTCCGACCCGGACGTTTGGCGTATCGCGCCACAGTCGCGCCCGCGCGTCAAGTCGGGCCACGTCGGGCTCGTAGCAGGCGGACGACTCCTCGGGTCGACCGATGCTTCAGCCCAGGAGCGGAAGCACCAGTTCGCCGAAGCGGCGTAGCAGTTCTCGCTGCCGCGCCGGCGCGAGACCCGGCCAGTAGAGGCGCGCGATGAAGTGCAGGTCCCCACCCGCGGCCTCGGCGAACGCTCGGATCGTCCGGGCGACCTGGGCGGGATCGCCGAACACGATCTGGTCGCGAAGCGTGGCCTCCTCCTCCGCGCTGGCCGGTGGAGGAGACGGCGATCCGGGAGGGCGCGAACGCGCCATGTCCATGTCCTCGTACTTCCACGCGACGTAGCGATGGGCGGGCAGCACCTCACGCCACCCCGCCTCCTCGTCGCCCTCGTGCACGTAGGTCGGCAGGTGCACAGCGAAGCTCAGCGCCGCCGGGGTCGCGGCCCGCGTCCGCGGCCGCTTCGCGGACCCACCGCACCTGCTCGGCGAACGACGCCGGCGTGACCTCCGTGGCCATGAACCCGTCGGCGATCCGACCGGCGCGCCTCGCCGCCGGCTCGGACAGGCCGCCGATCCACACGGGCGGCCCACCCCGCCTGGAGGGCAGCGGCGTGGGGTAGACGTCCGCGCCGTCGCGCCCGGCCACGGGTCCACCCGACCACGCGGCCTTACACGTAGCGACAGCCTCCTGGAGGCGACGCACGCGATCACGTAGCGAGATCCCGAGCGCGTCGAACTCCTCACCGCGCCAGCCCAGCCCGAGGCCGAGCACGAGCCGACCGTTCGCGATCAGGTCGGTGACGGCGGCGTCCTCGGCCAGGCGCAGCGGATCGTACAAGGCCCCGAGCAGCAGCGCGGTGCCGACCTCGACGCGTTCGGTCCGCGCCGCGATCGCTGCGCACAGCGGCAGCAGCGAGGGCAGGTACCCGTCATCGACGAAATGGTGCTCGCTCGTCCAGACCGACGCGAAGCCGAGCGCCTCGGCCTCGACGGCCAGATCGATCGCGTCCGCGTACAGCTCGGTATCGGTGCGCGCCTCCCCCGGGCGCCCGCTGGCAACTGATCAGCCCGAACCCCGCGTGGATCGTCACGCCGGCCTGCCCGCCGCCACCGGCGAGGGCTTCGCCAGGAACCCCGCGTAGTCGAGCTCGCGGTAGGGGTTCGTGCACGGATGCCCGTCGGCGACCCACATCCGCTGCGGCGTCGAGGTCCATCAGCACCGAGGCGACGGTCGCGCCCTGGTCGTGCGGGTCCAGCGCGCGTCCGGGTGGCAGCACACGCCCGGAGGGGTAGTTCACGTGGTCGGCGAGAGCAGCCCTGGAACGTCTCGACGCGAGCGCGGCAGCGCGGCAGCGACGCCGCGTTGTGAACCGTTCGAGCCGGAACGGGCTGTCGGGCATCACCCAGAGGGAGACGTCCCTGCCGTCGAAGCCTCGGCGAGCAGAAGTGGTTCGTGTGCAGCAGCACGCCGCGCTCGGGGAAGGCCAGGAACAGGTGCGCGAAGTCCCCCGGGCGCCGCCTCGACGTCGGCGGCGATGCCGTCGCGATGCGCGACCAGGTAGTTGGCCGAGGAGGAACGGAAGCCCGCTGGAGCACGCGTAGCGCGTCGGAGATCGTCTCCGCGTCGAGGATGCCGCGAAGCAGCAGGTGGTACGGGATGCCGGGGGCGCCACGGTCGGCGTCGGAGACGAGCGCGTTGGTCGACGAGCCCGATGCCGCTGGAGTTCATCCCGGTCTTCGCCAGCAGGCCGCGCCTCGACGACGGTCACGAAGTCGGGGCCGTCGTCCTGCTGCGCCTCGAGCACGACGCAGGTGTCGAACGAGTGCAGCAGCCAGTCCCAGTTCTGCCCGATCAGCGTGTGGCCGTCGGCGCTTGCGTTCCGGGAGCACGGCGAACGCGCTGCACTCGCCCAGGCGCGTGCCGAGCCCGGCGGTCTCGCCGCGGCACGCGCCTTCGCCGCGAACATCACCTCGGTGCGCACGTTGATCGCGAGCACGTCGCTCGACGTCGAGGCCCGCGCCCTCGGCGATCCCCCGGATCTCCTCCAGGTACTCGTGGGCCGAACCGCGCGATCGGGCTCGCGGTAGCGCGAGCGCCTGCTCGCGTCACCTGCGGCCCAGCCCCAGCCCGCGTAGTGGCCGAACACCTCTCGTAGGCCTCGACGGAACGACGGACGCGCTCGCGCGCCTGCTCGCCGTAGGCACGGCCACGCTCGCGGGGTCCTCCCTCGACGCGCACGTGAGGGAACGGCGGGTTCGGCTCCAGGGAGGTCGGGCTGTTCACGGTCATGTCTCGCTCCTTCAGATCGCGGTCACGCCACCGTCGACCGGAACGGCGACCCCGGTCAGGTAGCTCGCCTCGTCCGAGGCGAGGAACACGATCAACGCGGCGACCTCCTCGGGGCGGCCCAGGCGCCGCAGGGGCACCTGCGTATCGAGGTAGGCCTGCCCGGCCTCCGGGTCGTCCATCAGCCGCAGCATCGACGTATCGATCACGCCCGGGCACACGGCATTGACGCGGATCCCGTACGGGGCCCATTCGACCGCCATCTGACGGGTCAGCGCGATCACACCGGCCTTGCTCGCGTTGTAGTGCGCGCTGGGCTCAGATGCGTCGGCGACCAGTCCGGCGCTCGAGGAGATGTTCACGATCGCACCCGTGCGCTCGCCTTCGGCGATGAGCCCGCGGACGACCTCGCGCGCGACGAGCCACGAGCCGCGGAGGTTGACCGCGAGCACGTCGTCCCACTCCTCGACGCCGAGTTCGAGCAGGGACGCGATCCGGTACACGCCTGCGGCGTTCACACAGACGTCGATCGGACCCCCGAGCACGTCAGCGGCGGAGGCGACGGCGCCTGCTACCGCGTCCCCATCGCGCACATCGGCGACGACGACGGCACCTTCGAACGCCTCCGCAGCCGCGCTCGCCTGGTCGAGGTCACGGTCCAAGAGCGCGACGGTCGCGCCGCGCTCAGCGAGCAGACGAGCCGTTGCGAGCCCGATCCCGACCAGCGCCCCCGCTGATGAGGGCACGTCGCCCATCGAACCCGTCGCTCACGTCAAGACCACTCCGCCGTTCACCCCGATCGTCTGGCCCGTCACGTAGGACGCGTCCTCCGAGCACAGCCAGGCCACGGCGCCCGCGATGTCCTCCCCGGTGCCGTGGCGGCCGAGCGGCACCGTCGCGCGGACCTTGTCCTTCGCTTCCTCGAACCCGATCCGCTCGGCCGAGGCGATCGAGCGGACGTAGTCCCAATGCATCTCGCTCGCCATGTTCCCCGGAGCCACCGTGTTGACCCTGATCCCGTAGGGCGCGAGCTCGAGCGCGAGCACCTGGGTGAGGAGCGCGACGCCCGCCTTCGACGCGCTGTAGGCGGCACCGCCCGCCTCGCCGCGTTGGCCGAGGATCGAGCCGAGGTTCACGATCGCGCCGCCGGTGCCCTGGCGCAGCAGGACGCGACCGGCCGCGCGTGCCATCAGGAACGTCCCGATGAGGTTCACGTCGATCACGTGGCGGAAGTCTTCGAGCGATGTATCGGCCACGGTGCTGTCCCCGCCACCGACGCCGGCGTTGTTCACGAGGGCGTCGAGGCCAGGCATCTGCTCGAGCGCGAGCGACATGACGCGCTCCACGTCGGCTTCGGCTCGAGACGTCCCCGACGAGACCGACCACGCGTGGGCGCTCGCGCCCGCCAGCCGATCGGCCGTGGCCCGCACCTCCGGCGACACGTCGACGAGCACCACGTCGTGACCGTCGGCGACCAGCCGTGCGGCGACCGCCTCGCCGAGACCGCGCGCCGCACCCGTGACGATCGCCCTCACGGCACGCGCTCCGCGAGCTCACGACACGTCGCCCACCAGACGCCTGGCTGCTCACGCATCCAACCGACGAACCCATCGAGCATCTCTAGGCGGTACGGGCGGCCGATCACCTGCGGGTGACAGGTCAGCACGAACGACCCGCCGAGCCTCACGATCCCGCGGAACTCCCCTTCCCAGATCTCGCGCACCTCGCTCGCGGTGGAGATCTTCTTCACCCAGGTCGCGCCGTCGAACCAGAAATGGGCAGCATCGTCGAGCGTCCACTGGATCGGCACCTCCACGAGCGATGTGCCCTCGCGCCGGTAGGGCTTCAGGTCGTCCATGAAGTTCGACGAGTAGAGGAAGCCGTGCTTCTGTAGCAGCCCCTCGGTCGCCGCGCTGAAGTCCCACGACGGCGAGCGGTAACCCACCACCTCGACGTCGAACGACCGCAGGATCGACAGCCCCTTCGTGAGCTCCGCCTCCTCCGCTTCAGGCGTCAGCTTCGTGGGGGATGTGTGCGTGTAGCCATGGTGCGCGAGCTCGTGGCCGGCTTCCACGATCTGTCGCACCCGCTCCGGGTGACGCTCCGCGACACGCGCCGGGACGAAGAAGGTGGCGGTGACGCCGTGGCGCTCGAGCAACTCGAGGATGAGCGGGACGGCGACCTTCGCGCCGTAGGTACCCTGCGAGAGCACCCCCGGCTTGTTCGCGTTCTCGGGGTCCTCGCCGATCCAGACTTCCTCTGCGTCGAAGTCGAAGGTGAGCGCCGCCGCCGCGTGCATCCCCTCAGGCCACATCGCTCCTCCTGACGCCTTCGGATGGCGGCGAGTCTAGCCCTCACGTCCGTGTGGGGCCGCTGACCGCTCCGCCCGTACCACCGCGGCGTTGCGCGCTCCGGGGACCGACGAGCGTCGAACCCGTCGACCGTCTTCGACGATCGGCCTCGGGGACCGAACGCAGGATCAGCCATCGAGCCCATGGTGGTGGGTCGCCGTCGCGACCCACCACCGGGCCCTGGCATCCGGTCACCAGCCGACCGCTTCACCGTCCTTCCGGAAGTCCGACGCGGCGTGGTAGACCCCGTTCACGGGTGGATCCCCCGCTGTGGTCCATTCCGCCGGTGCCTCCAGCCGGCGCGAACGCTGGAAGAGGATCGCCTGGAAGCCGCCGAACAAGTCGTCGTCGCCGGGAACTCGTACGACGCTGAACCCCATCGCCTGAAGCTGGGCGCCGACCAGGTCGTACAGCTTCGATTCCAGGTCGACCCTGTCGGCGCTCTGGCTGTGGTGGAAGCGCGCAGCATCGCCCGCGGCCTGGATGTTCATGCCCAGGTCGATCATGTTCACGATCTCTGTCGCCTGGGCCTGCGCCTGCTCGTCTCCCCCCATGCTGCCGAAGGAGAGCAGCGGCTCACCGTCCTTCATGATGAACGCCGGGATGATCGTCAGGAACGGTCGTTTATGCGGCGCGATCACATCCGGCGAGGACGGGTCGAGGTTGAAGAACGATCCGCGGTCGTTCATCGGGAATCCGAAACCCGGCACGGATATCGACGACCCGAAGTAGTCGTAGATGCTGTAGATGAACGATGCCATGTTTCCCCAACGGTCGGCCGTCGTCAGGTAGACGGTGTCGCCGCGCTCTTGCGCGGTGATGGAGGCCGAGGCATCGCCGCTCGTGGCCAGGGGCGCAGGCGCGCGACCGGGAGTGATCTGGCTGCACAGCGAGGCCGCGTAGTGCTTCGAGATCAGGCGGTCAAGGGGGATCTGGACGAACCGCGGGTCGCCGTTGTAGCGAAGCAGGTCGGCGTAGGCGAGCCGCTTCGCCTGCACGAGGATGCTCCAGAACTCCGCCGAGCGAGGACCGAGCGCACGCAGGTCATACCCCACTGGCGACGCGCACTCCTGGAGGATGTTGAGCATCTCCAACGTGGCGAAGCCCTGCGTCTGAGGCGGCATCTCGTAGACGTCGTAGCCCTTGTAGTTGGTCGTGATCGGGTCGACCCATTCCGACTTGAACGAGTGCAGGTCGGACATCTTCCAGTCTGCGCCCCCCGCATTCATGCGACGCACGATGGCGCGCCCGATCGGGCCGCGGTAGAAGGCGCTCGGGCCGTCCTTCGCCAGCAGCCTGTAGGCCCGGGCGAGGTCCGGGTTCCGGAAGATGCTATACAGGGGCGGCACCTCGCCGTTCCGCAGGAACACCTTGCTCGACTCGGGATCCTGACGCAGCATGTCGACGTAGAAGTGGTCGTAGCTCTCCCAGTCGCCGCGGATCCGCTCGGTAAGACCGAATCCCTGGCTGGCGGCTTCGATAGAGGGCTGGAGCACCTGGGACAAGGACATGCGCCCGAAGCGATCGACGAAGCGGCTCCAGCCGTCCACGGCCCCGGGCACCGTCGCACTGAACACGCCGTAGTCCGGCACGGAGTCCATCCCCTTCTGGTGGTAGAACTCCGGCGTGGCTGATGCCGGCGCCCAGCCGGCCGCGTTCAGTCCGTACAGCCGGTGGTCCTTCGCCGAGTAGTAGATGGCCTCCATGTCGCCGCCGATTCCAGCGCTCTCGGGCTCCACGAGACCCAGCATCGCCGCCGCTGCGACCGCAGCATCGGCGGCGTTGCCTCCGTCTTTGAGGATCTGCAGGCCCGCCTGAGCAGCCAAGGGTTGGCTGGTGGCGACGGCGCCGTGTCGGGCGAGCACCTCGGATCGACTCTGTTCGGTCCAATACCACTGCCGATCGCCGCGGACGGCCGTGATGCTCGCCGCCGGGTTCGGGATCTTCTCGTTCGGGATGCCGAACGGGGTCGGCGAGGTGTCGGCCGTTCCTGCAATGGCGACGGACGCCACGATCAACGCCAGCGCCGCTACCGCGATCGCGGATCCACCCCGCCATCTCATCAGGCCTTTCGGTACACCCATGACGCACCCTCCCTCTTCCTCGCGCTCTGCGCTACGGATCCCCTTCACCGGGGATCACGCCACCGAGGACGTGCTCGGACGCCGACCCCACCCCCTTCCTCAAGTAGATCAACCCAGGGTATTCATCACCTGCCGAGCGGCCCGCTCGCCGCTTTCGACACCACCGTTCAGGTAGCCCTGGCTGTGCGTGGACGTGTGCTCGCCGGCGAACAAGGCGTTCCCTTCGCGCGTCTCAAGGAACCCCCAGAAGTCCGTGTACTGCCCGGGCGCGAAGGCGGCGTAGGAGCCGTGGACCCAAGGATCGTCCACCCATGAGTCGAGGTAGGCGATCCCGTTGTACGCGTCGTGGATGCCGGTGACGCCGCGGGCTAGAGCGTCCAACGCAGCATCGATGATCGCCGGGGGTGCCGTCGCGTGCGGGACATCGGTCGGGTAGCCTGCTCCGGCACGGCCACCCGTGTAGATCGTAATGACGGGCGTCTCCGGGTGCGGCTCGGACTGGCCGTACGTGCTGTCCCAGGTTCCGAACTCGGGGTCGTCGCTCCGGAACCCCCCCGTCCAATCGAGGTCGGCGAGCGAACGGTTCATCTGGAACTGTAGCTTCGCGTTCGTGCCCATCGCCAGCGTGTCGATCGCCCGGCGGCGGCGCGCTGAGACCTCGAGGCCCGAGGTGTCGACATCCCGCAGGACCGTGAACGGCAGCGTCAACACCGCGACGTCGGCGATCACGTCCGCCCTCTCCCCCGTGAACCGCAGCCCGATCCTGCCGTCGGACCTGGTCCAGGCCGCTTCCAACGGCTGCTCGTACCGGATGGTGCGTGACGGCAGCTCATCCGCGAGCCGATGCGGGATCGTGTCGTTGCCACCGGCAACGCGGAACCGCTCGTCGGCACCCGGGTACGGGACCAGGTACGCCTCGAACAGGTTGATCGCCGAGAGTTGATCGCCGTCGAGGCCGTAGAACCCGGTATTGGATCGCTCGATCGCCTGCGCGAGCAGCGAGCCGATCCCGCCGGGGACGTTCGCGTCGAGCCACTCGTTCACCGTGACCTGGTCGAACGCGATCGCCTCGGCTTTGGCCTGGTTGTAGAAGTAGCGCCCGACACGCTTGTAGTCCTTCTTGAGCCGATCCAGCACGAGCGGGAAGTCTGCGAAGATCTCCTCACGTGTGTGGAACGCGCCGTCGAACCAGAAGTAGTCACTGGAGCCGGCCGGGAACGACTGCGCTTCGGTGTCGACGAGCGGCACGTGCAGCTCCTTGGCGAGGCTCCGGATCTGGCGGTGGCGACTGTCGATGAATTGCCCACCGTGCTCCGCCGTCTGGTCCTTGTCGAAGACGCGGATCGTCCAGCAGCGTCCGCCGAGGCGGTCCCTCGACTCGTACACCGTCGAGGAGATCCCGTGGCGCATCAGCCGGTAAGCGCACGAGAGCCCCGCGAGCCCGGCGCCGACGATCACGACGTTGGCCTCCGCGGCGGACGCAGGAACCGCGCGAGGCCATCCGAGCACCGAGGCGGCGGCCGCTCCCGCACCGAGGAGGGCGCTCGTCTTCAAGAAGTCACGACGCGACAGCGATCCTGCGTCGCTCTCGGTCGGCCCACGTTCCGCGTCGTACGCAGCGAGCGATCCCTCTGTGTCGTCGGCCGGTGGTCCCGTCACGGCGCCGTGGGCCGCTGCGATCCGCCGCAACTCCCTCACGAGTGGTGAGCCGAGTCCTGGCATGGTGTCCATCCCCCCCTACGGATCCGAGGCCGCCTGCCACCACCGCACGTTCGGACCCGCGCCGGATCCGCGGTGGGAGCCGAGGCGACGATCTGCCGGATGACGAGCGCAGGCTCGCACGTACGAACGTGGACTTGTCCGTCCTGGTCGCATCGAGCCCCCTCGGCAGCGAGCAGGTCGCCTGCCGGAACGTTCCGGCTTGGCCAAGACGCTAGTGCCGGCAGACTCCATCGGTCAAGTCGGGCGTTCGGCCGCGATAGCATCGTCGCCGCATGCGGACCAAACGGGCGAGCCTCCGGGACGTGGCCGGCGAAGCGCACGTCTCCACCACGACCGCGTCGGATGCGCTCACCGGTCGGGGTCGCGTTGCCGCCGCGACTCGTGAACGCGTCCATGCCGCGGCCCTCCGGCTGGGGTATCAACCGAACCCATCGGCCCGGAACCTCGTGGGTGGCCGTACGGGTCTGATAGCCGTCGCGATCAGCCACACGACTGACGTGACGGCCGCCCTCGCCGACAAGGACTACCTGCGACAGGCCATCGTCGCCTTGACCGGTGAGGCCCTCGAGCTGGAAGTGGGGCTCATCATCGGGCCGCCGACACGGAGCCCGGGCATGTGGGAGAGGATCCCGATGGACGGCCTCATCGTGTTCTCTCCCGTGCGGGGTGACCCCCTCCTTCCGGAGGTTCGACGCAGGCACATCCCGATGGTCCTCGTCGGCCGCGACCCGGACGAGCCGATCCCGGACCCGTGTGTCGACAACGACCACGTCGCCGGCACGTGCTCGGTCCTCGATCACCTGACGGCCCGCGGAGCAGCGCGGCCCGGATTGGTGGCGGTCGCACTCGACGATGCTTTCACCGATGACTGCGTCGTCGGCTACCGACGATGGTGCGAGCAACGCTCGGTGCGTCCGCGGATCGTGACGGTTCCCGCGAGTTCCCCCGCTCAGCAGAGGTCGACGATCCGGGACTTCCTGTCGACGGGGGATGCACCCGACGCCGTACATGCCACCGTGTGGGAGACAGGCTGCCGTGTCGCCGAGGTCGCGGCGGGTCTCGGACTGCGCGTGCCCAACGACGTGATGATCACCGCGTGCGGTGACACGGAACCGCTCCCCGAAGAGCCTCAGATCACCCAGCTCAAGCTCTTCCCGGAAGTCGCCGCGCGCCGCGCGATCCGCCTGCTGAGCGATCTCATCGATGGAACATCGGCGGTCCCCCCGGAGCCCGTTCCGACCGAGATCGTCGAGCGGATGTCAACCGACCGCCACTGACGCCGCGGTGGATCGGTCCTGCCTCCAGCATCGCCGTCTCCTATGACGCCTCGCCTGCATGGCCATCTGACACGCGACCCGAACAGCCGTGTGTCACGTCGAACCACGCAGGTGACGGGCCCGTGTCACCTTGAAACGCCGTTTGGGTGACCTTGTGTCCGCAAGAGCCGCGAGCACGCTGACCGATGTGTCGCAGCAGCCGCGGGCGACCCGCCGAGTTGCAGAACCGCGTGTCGTCGCGATCCGCCTGGTTGCCGAAACGCGCGTCAAGAACGGACCCGCGGTGGCGGCGGACCGAGCTGCGGTGCCGCCCACCCGTGTCATGGGGAACCTCCGGCTCAGCGGTGGCGCTCGGCTGGGCTCCGGGCTTCGATGAAGTTGCTCCGTATCTAGACGGCTCCTTGGCGATGGGGTCGCTGAGGTCGTGAGGACGCGCTAGCGTCCTGCCCACGATGCCTGAGCTGCACCTGCAAGGCCACGTCGCGGTCGTGACGGGCGCCAACCACGGCATCGGCGCAGCGAGCGCCGAGGCTCTCGCCGCGGGCGGCGCTGCGGTCGTGCTCTCTTACCTCCGACTCGCCGGAGGGCCGGACCCTGGACGCGCGCTGCCGTCCGCCTACGCGGAAGCCAGGAGCGCACACCCCGACGCCATCGTGGAGAAGATCGAGGCTGTGGGAGGAAGGGCCTTCGCGATGGAGGCGGACCTCGCCGATGCTGATGCACCTGCACGCATCTTCGACGCTGCGGAGGGGGCTTTCGGCCCGGTCGACATCCTCATCAACAACGCGAGCGGATGGATCGCCGACTCCTTCCGACCGACGGAGGACGACAGGCTCGGTCGGTCGGTCGACGGGGCATCTGCCGAAACGATCGACCGCGTGTTCGGGGTCGATGCGCGCGCGGCCGGGCTGCTGATCATGGAGTTCGCCCGACGACACATCGCGCGGGGTGCCTCGTGGGGCCGGATCGTTGGCCTGACCTCCGGGGGACCGCTGGGGTTCCCCGAGGAGGTGTCCTATGGTGCCGCGAAGGCCGCACAAGAGAGCTACACGATGTCGGCGGCCTTGGAGCTCGCCGAACTCGGCGTCACCGCCAACATGGTGCACCCACCGGTGACCGACACAGGATGGGTGACCCCGGAGGTCGAGTCGCTCGTCCGCGACAGCGACGTGCTCTTCCACATCGCGACACCGAGCGAGGTCGCGCGTGTGATCGCGTTCCTGGTCTCCGAGGATGCCGCGCTCATCACCGCGAACGTGATCCACCTGCGCTAGCGGCCAGCGACCGAACCGGACCCACCATGCCGAGCGAGTGGACCGCACGCAGTCGACTCCGTTGATCCCGTCGCTCGGCGAGAAGGGCCTGAGTCGCAGATCCGATCGGCGGGCCGAGAGACAAGGAGCGAGATGAGCGCCCGAGGACGGGTCAGGATCCCTCGACCGGCTCCAAGATCACGACGGGGATGTCACGGTTGGCCGTCCCTTCGTACTCGGCGAACTGCGGGATGTTCGCCTTCTGCCGCTCCCAGATCTCCGCGCGCTCGGCGCCCTCCGCGACCCGGGCGACGACCCCGATCGTCTCGGTCCCGATCTCGGCGGTCGTCCAGGGTGGACCCGGAGGTTATGGAGCCACGCCGGATGGGACGTCTTGCCCGAGTTCGACCCGAAGACCGCGTAGGCGTTTCCGACGCGTTGGTAGCCGAGAGGGTTGACCCGCTCGACACCGGTCTTCGCCCCGATGTGGTGCAGGAGCAGGACGTCGGCCCCCTCGAACATGCCACCGAGCTTGCCTTCATTGGCTCGGAACTCCTCGATGATCCTGGCGTTCCAGTCGCTCTCGTCCGACATCGTTCGGATCCTCCCTGTCCCCCTCGGGCCGGCGCAGGGCCCCCATGCTGCGGTCGACGGAGGTTATCCCCGCCCGCTGGCAATCTCCAACTCGGAGAGACCTCCTGCAGCGCACGCACGCTGATCCCAGGTACTGGCTCGGTCGACCCGTTACGCGAGTCACGGACAGCCCTGACGATCCTGAGCGTGTTTGCTCCGAGCGAGCTTCGTCGCCGCAACGGGCTGAGCGATTGAGCCTCTCCGGGCGGACCGATAGTCGGCTCCACGACACTCCATGGCACCCGACCGTGCGTCGATCGGCGGACGCTGGAGGCACCATCCCTCACTTCTTCAGCCAGATGCGAAGTCCTCCCACGGACTCGAAGCCATGACGGCGAGCCGCGACAAGCTCATCGCCAGCCTCGTACCCGACGACGGCCGAGCCTGGGAAGGCCGTATCGAGGAAGCTGAGGCACGCGACCCAGGCGACGTCGAGTTCGCCAGTCCTCGAGAAGAGATTCGATACGCCCACGACGTCTCCCGTTCGATTCACGATCGCCCCCGCGACGATCGAACCTTCCACGTATCCACCCAGGATCGTGGCCGATGGGTCGCGCAGCAACGCTGGGCGGAACAGCCCCGGGGTGGGCTCCATCCACATCCCATGCGGCTTCCCAGTCGGTGAGCTCAGCTCGCCTCTCGAGCGCCGTCCAACTCACGGGAGCGTCGCTCGTGTCAGGCGTCGATCCCGGTTCGCGATACGTCCATTCGGCCTCGTGCACGATCTCGAACCCGAAGGGGCCAAGGTTCAAGGTCGCGAAGCTGTCCTTGATGGAGCAGCCGGGTGCGACCGTGTCGATCCGCGCGAGGATGTGCTCGCCGGTCGCGGCTGGGTCGAGCGTGACGGCGTCGGGGTAGTACGGGGGGGTGCGGTGCGGAGTGACCCAGGCGTCGGGGTCGAACCTCCCCCGAACGCCATGGGTGCGACACAGGATGTCGCACCATTCCGCGTTGTTGCGGGCCGCCACCTGAACCCATGATCTCTCGTCGTGTCGAGACGACATCCCGCTGCCGTTCTTCCTGGGGGCCGCACCGAACGGTACACGCGTCGCGGGCCGACCAAGGTCGTTTCGACCACCGTCCTTCGGCGATGCGCGGTGTTGCTGA